>JABACD010000100.1 GCA_014237855.1 Planctomycetota bacterium
CCGGAAGGCCCGGGCCTACGGACAGAACGTCACTTCCAGCCCGTCCGAGAGGTTGAACCCGAACGGTCCGCCAGCCCCGTCTCGATACCAGAACTGGAAGTCCCAAACCGATCCGCTGGTGATCTGGCCTAGGCCGCTGTTCGCCGGATACTGTGTGAAGTCCACATGCCGCGCCACTGCACCGCTCGCATCGATGACCACAGGCGAGCTCAGTCGGAAGACAAAGCCACCCACGCAGCGGACGCCATCGCCAAACGGTTGGTTGGCCCTGCTAGCTCCATAGAAGAAGAGCCCGAACATTCCGGGGGGTGCCTGTGTGGCGGTGATCGTGAAGTTGTTAATAGAAATGCTGGGTAGGCCAGTCGAGCCGATTACGGAACCGGCTCCGACCGAGTTAGGACTGCCGCTGCAGTAGCTGACAGGATCCGGGCATTCGCAATCGTCGGGGATGCCGTTGCCGTTCTGGTCGTTCAGCTCGCACTCGTCCGGAATGCTGTTCGAGTTGCAGTCGTTACCGACAAGATCGCACTCGTCCGGAATGCTGTTCGAGT
>JABACD010000101.1:0-313 GCA_014237855.1 Planctomycetota bacterium
GCCGGTTGTGCCTTTTAATCTGGAGACCTTATTTATTATACTGCCTTACGCCATTATTTTGGCTGCGATTGGCTTGATTGAATCATTGTTAACCTTACGCCTGATAGACGAGATTACCGAGACACGTGGTCGTGGCAATCGTGAATGTATTGGTCAGGGTGTGGCTAATACCTTCACAGGTTTCTTCGGCGGCATGGGGGGCTGTGCTATGATTGGCCAGAGCATGATCAATGTTAATTCCGGTGGTCGTGGCCGACTGTCGGGCATCAGCGCCGCAGTCTACTTGCTACTGTTTATCCTCGTGGGTTCAACA
>JABACD010000101.1:323-542 GCA_014237855.1 Planctomycetota bacterium
TTGTCGTGATCGGTACCTTTGAATGGTCGAGCTTCCGTATTGTTGGCAAGGTGCCACGCAGTGATGCGCTTATTCTAGTGACGGTGTCTGCGGTGACTGTAGCCACTGATTTAGCTTTCGCTGTGATTGTTGGCGTGATTATTTCTACACTGGTATTTGCCTGGGAGCACGCCAAATTTATTCGCATCGATGCTCGTGAAGACCATAAGGGTTCAACGG
>JABACD010000102.1:0-231 GCA_014237855.1 Planctomycetota bacterium
CCCTCGCTCGACGCACGCAGGATCACGTCAGCCAGCGCGGGCCCTCGACGCGCGACTCCTCGGCCTGGCCTCGCACGGCAGAGGTGCGCTCGGCCGCCCGGGGCTCCTGATCGACGACTACCAGCTCATCGAGCCGCTGGGGCGTGGCGGCATGGGCGAGGTCTGGAGCGCCTCTCAGATCTCGCTGGCGCGCCGCGTTGCCCTGAAGCTAGTCGACGTGAGCGGCCAACC
>JABACD010000102.1:241-538 GCA_014237855.1 Planctomycetota bacterium
GCGAGCGCCTCGTGCGTGAGGCGCAGGCAGCCGGGCGACCGCGCGCCGACGGTATCGTCGCCGTGCACGGTGCCGGCGCTGAAGGCGAGCTCGGCTGGATCGCGATGGAGCTCGTGCCGGGCGGGCGAACCCTGCGGGACTGGATCCGCGAGCGCGCCAGCGAGGGAGCTCACGCGCCGTCGAGCGCTGCGGACTACAACAAGATCGCCGAGCTCGTGCGTGACATCGCCGAGGCGCTGGCTGCCGCGCACGCGGTGGGGGTGGTCCACCTCGACGTCAAGCCGGGCAATGTCCTGC
>JABACD010000103.1:0-120 GCA_014237855.1 Planctomycetota bacterium
GTCAGCCTGTACCAGCTAAAGGACGTACGGAGGAGGCTCTGCTCTCAGACATGAGAAGACTGGGGATAAGACAGACTACCGTCAACACTGCTACCCCTGTGTATTCTGAGAGGAGCAACA
>JABACD010000103.1:130-365 GCA_014237855.1 Planctomycetota bacterium
GCCGCCGATAAATTCCATTCTCCAACCCACGTCTCCAAGGAAACCACCCTCTCACGAGTACGACGTACCAGCTCCTAATATAGTCTCTAAAGGCAAGCCGCGCTCTCAGTCAATGCAGCACCGTAGAAGTCAGCCTGTACCAGCTAAAGGACGTACGGAGGAGGCTCTGCTCTCAGACATGAGAAGACTGGGGATAAGACAGACTACCGTCAACACTGCTACCCCTGTCTACCTG
>JABACD010000103.1:375-529 GCA_014237855.1 Planctomycetota bacterium
GCCGCCGATAAATTCCATTCTCCAACCCACGTCTCCAAGGAAACCACCCTCTCACGAGTACGACGTACCAGCTCCTAATATAGTCTCTAAAGGCAAGCCGCGCTCTCAGTCAATGCAGCACCGTAGAAGTCAGCCTGTACCAGCTAAAGGACGT
>JABACD010000104.1:0-252 GCA_014237855.1 Planctomycetota bacterium
GGACACCTGGTAGGACGGTTCGGACGGTTCCATCAAGAAGATGTTGATGGCACCTGAGTAATTGTTGGTCGGGGGGATCGAGGAGGTTTGTGAGCCCCTTGATTCCCACGGGCTACCAATGACCACATCGTCAACCCCATCTCCATTGAGGTCTCCGCATGCCACCGAGTATCCGAATAGTTCCCAGCCGCCGGCATACGAGTCATCAACTGCATCGGTTAGGTAACCGGGGCCATAAATTGCACTAGCACA
>JABACD010000104.1:262-522 GCA_014237855.1 Planctomycetota bacterium
TATGCCCTACCCGCACGATGCAGCAGCTGCTCGGCGGGATCGTCTGCAGCATAGCTACCAAGGGGGTCTACAACCGACCACGGGGCGGTCACTACCAGATCGGTGTAGGAGCCCCCATTGAGCTCCCCAGAGGCAAGTGCATACCCAAAGGCCTGCAGAACCAAACTCGGTGGCAGCACGAAGCTCGACTGGCTACTTGTCAATCCTGCGGGGGTGCCCCTCAGGATGTTGATCATGCCGACATCGGCAGTGCCGGATAT
>JABACD010000105.1 GCA_014237855.1 Planctomycetota bacterium
GACCCCTTCGACGAGCTTGGAAGGGATTTCTTTATGCTCGATGAGGCCGTCGCGCATGTCCCTTGCCTGTGCCAGCATGGTCATCATCGCCTCGGGTGTCTTTAGCAGAGTGGGATCATCGAGGTCTATCCTCTTGGCGATCCCGTTGGCCTCCTCAAGTAGGTCTTGAGCTTCCTCTGCCAAGACGAGCCCCCCCAGACGCCGTCCGATGGCCAAGTCGGCGAGCGAACACATCCACAGGACCAGCTCCCGATCTCCCTCCGGTATTGCCCGACGACGGGTCTCGATCGCTCGTCGTCCAAGACTCTCCGCCTCGGCCAACATTCCTATCGACGAGTAGACCCGATACAGGGTGTGCTCGACTTCCGAGCGGAACTCCAGATCTTCCTCGAACCGAACGGCGACCTTGTCCGAGGCCTCCTCCATCATCTGACGCACGGTGACCTGCGTGCCGAAGCCCCGACTGGGATGTGCTATCGCCATCATCTCCAGTAGGAAGTCCTTGAGGGCCAAGGTCTT
>JABACD010000106.1 GCA_014237855.1 Planctomycetota bacterium
CATGGCGATCTGGAAAGGCGTCATTGAGTGGGGTTCACTTCCCCACGGCGATGGCAGCGGTGACCCGACCCAGGCCGTCCTCGGCTCCGGCGAGGGAAACTTCGACCCCAGCTTCCAGGGTGAGGCCAACGGAGTCGGTGGAACCAACGACAACATTCACTCCCAGATCGACGGCTCGAATTCGGGCGTCTTGGCCTACTGCGAGACCCCCATCAGCAACGGCTGGCGCATTCGCTACTACGAGAACTGGAACTGGGGCGATGGTCCCGGAACGATCAATGGAAGCCAGTTCGACCTCCAGGGTGTCGCCTGCCATGAGTACGGCCACGCCCTCGGCCTTGGACACAGCACCTCGAATGGCGCGACCATGTACCCCTCTATCGGCGCTGGCAACGAGGCCCAGCGATCGATCTCCAACGACGACCGTGGCGGCATCGCAGCAGTCTATGGCGCGATGAGCGGCTCAAAGCCCGAGATCACGGGCGTGTCGATCAACGGGAACCAGATCACCGTCACCG
>JABACD010000107.1:0-295 GCA_014237855.1 Planctomycetota bacterium
GGGCGCTGCTCAGCGTATCCGATAAGTCACTTATCGTCGAATTCGGCCGTGCACTCACCGAACGTGGGTGGGAGCTTCTTTCCACCGGTGGAACCGCCAAGACGCTCCGTGATGCGGGCCTCGAGGTGACCTCCGTCTCTGATGTTACCAAGCATCCCGAGATGATGGACGGCCGGGTGAAGACGCTGCATCCGGCGATTCATGCCGGGTTGCTTGCCCGTCGGGATCGCGAAGACGACATGGCTGCGCTCGAGGCACAGGGCTACGGTCCGATTGATCTGGTCGCGGTTAACCT
>JABACD010000107.1:305-511 GCA_014237855.1 Planctomycetota bacterium
GAGGCGATGGGGAAGGTCGACATCGGCGGTCCTACCATGATCCGCGCGGCGGCCAAGTCACACAAAGACGTGCTGGTTGTTGTCGATCCGGAGGACTATGACGCGGCGATTGCGGCGATCGATGGTACCATCGATGCAGAACCTCTTCGGCGTCGGCTGGCCGCGAAGGTTTTTCGGCATATCAGTGGTTATGACAAGGCTGTCGC
>JABACD010000108.1 GCA_014237855.1 Planctomycetota bacterium
AGCCGTTGGGGTCGAACCGTGGGAGCCCGCAGCCGAGCCGCAGGAGCGCCCGAGCGAGCCCGGATGCCGACCGGATGCCGAGCCGGACCGCGTGCGCCTGGAGCCGCTCGAGCTCCTCAGGCGTGAGCCGGACCGGGTGCCGCTCCGATAGGTCGCCTTCCGGGTCGGTCGCGGCAACGTCGCGCCCGTGCCGCTTCATGAGATCGCGGAGCCGGTCGGCATGAATGATCCACGGCCGCTCAGGGACGGACGCCATGCTCCTGGGCAGTGACCAGGCCGCGCCGTCATCGAGCGCCTCGACCAGATCCCGCAGGAGCGCGGAGACGTTGCCAGAGCCCCCGTAGCGGTAGCCAAGCAGGAGCGCCGAAGCCTTGGCCGAGTCCCAGTCATCCGGCGTCAGAAACACCGCCACGCTCGCCGTTCGAGCCGTCTTCCGTTCGGGTGACCGCGCAGCCTCGACCACCTTCTCGGCGGCATCCAGCGCCTCCCGCAGCCGCTCGTTTTCGGCGC
>JABACD010000109.1 GCA_014237855.1 Planctomycetota bacterium
GATATCTAATGCGTTCAACGATTAAGTTTCCACTTGAGTTACTTCTTCGTCATCGCGGCGATACTCATAGAGATTGAGGAAGTTATTCTTAGGGCGTGGGAACGTGGAGCCGTTGTGCAAGTTCTCGAAATAGACGGTGTTAGGCAGAACCTCAACAACCTTGACCATACGGCCCGGTCGGTCAGTTGCTTCCCAGATCGTACCTTCTCTCAAATTATCCATCATTTCTCCTTTGCGTGGATAAAGACTTTTGGAGCGGGCAGTCGGGCTCGAACCGACGACATTCAGGTTGGAAACCTGACACTCTACCAACTGAGTTATGCCCGCACATTATTCATGATTCTTAAGTTGAATGTATCCGTATTGACACGCTACTGCGCACAAAGCGTTAAAAGCGCCCCACCCTGTGTTTCCAGTGCTAGCGTTCACTACAGTCAAAGCTACATTGATGACGACAGCTACTATCCATACGGTCTTCATGTTCTTATTGATCATTATTACCTCTGG
>JABACD010000010.1 GCA_014237855.1 Planctomycetota bacterium
GAAGGGCGATGGGTTTGCGCGAGGCAGTTGATGAGATCGAGATTCACATGCGGGGGACGCTGATCGGGTGCATCCCAGGGCGACTCGCCTACTACTACGGCGAAGCGGGCGAGCAGCGCTTGCTTCTTGAGAGGGCACCTAACAATGCGATGCAGACGGACGCCGCTTCGCGGCGCCGCTGATCGCCGAGGCGTTAGCCGAGCTACTCTGTGGTCTTGCTATCACCGAGAACAACCCAAGAGACAACTGCTGAACAGCCAATGATCCCTTGCACACATAGTAAACTTGACACACCGACTTATCGGCTCGCGCTCCTCTTCACTCTCAGGGGGCTCCGGTGTCCTCAGTGCAGCAAGTGCTTGAAGCTCGGCCTCAAGACTCAAGCCCTGGCCGTCGGTCTTGTCTTCATTCTTCCTGCCATCCTCGGAGTGATGATGCATTCGCCCATGGCCGCCACTATTTCCGGGATTGGGGCCTTCATCGCGATCATTGGCCTTTCAACAAGGTCAGGACTGGCGGGTGCTCTCCGGGCAGATACCCCGGATAACCAGCCGATGGAGCCGGGCGACCCTCCGGGCCGCCGCTGATCGGCCCAATCGTTGGGCGGACCAATCAGAGCTCGGACGATGACGGACAAACGCGAACCAAGCTTCCCCTGATCCATCCTCGCTCTGACAGCCATTCGGCTGTCGATTGCTGGCTCTGCGGTCTTCTTGCACCAAAGGTTCAGGCCTCGGTCGTGGATCGGATGTATGACGATATCCTCAGGGATGCAGCTGCCCTGTCGAAGGACGTCGAGACCGAGCGGTTGAGCACTGCCGAAGCCTGCGAGACGCTTCTTGACACTTGGGAGGGGATTCGCGGCGATCGAGTCAGCGCGAAGCGGTTCCATCTCGTATTGCCAGCACCCCTCATTTGGACGGGAACAGTCGACCTTCCGAACGACGAGGACCGTCGGAGTGAAGCCGTCGAGCGAATCCTCAACATGATGAGAGCGTTGACCGAAGAGGAACTTGGTGACCGAATCGAGTCTTGGCGTTCGTGGTTGGCTGGCATCCGGGCGACCGAACCTGAGCGAAGGTAACCGGCGATCATTCGCAACCAAAACCATCGGGCGATGGGCGGGGTTGTGTCCGGTACCAAGGTCTGCTCAACAAGTCGATGCGGGCGGAACGGCATTTGGCCGGCCGCTGATCGCCCAATACGTTAGAAAGCAAGGGAAGAGAGATTAGAGAACTAACCACTCTGTTCTAGTTGTCTGCGACTTCGCCTTGGGTGTTCCCGTGGCGGATTGGATGGGACTGATCGAAACCTCCTTCAACCCGGCCCAGTTTGCATCATCAGCGGTCTGCTTGTTGTGCAGTGGAGCTATTCAGGCTGTGTACTGGTTTGGGGGAAGAGGGAAATCAACAGTTTCGTGGTTTACGCTAGTAGGCTCAGGGGTATTGGGACTTGGAGCGGTTGTCTGGCTTGGGTTGATCACGTACTACCTGGCCAAGCTGGAGTTGATGGGGCATTGACGCAACAATACCCCGCTCGAAGGACTTGTCCCGATGTCCGGTGTCTTCTTGACCAGCCGTTGCAGCCGACCGCCGAAGCGCTTCGCGCCTCGGCGTCAGCGAACGGCCATACCATTTGTGTCTTACGGCGGCACGAGAGGGGGGCGCTCTCTCGGAGGATAGGCGCTCCAAGCTACCTTTACATCCTCGACTGGTTTGTGAAGGTCGGCGGCTTTCTCTGTGGCTCTTGCTGGGCTGCCACCGAGACCATCGCCAGTATCGAGGCCGGAGTCGCCTCTCCCTACGCCGTGGGTGTGTGGCTTGAGGAGGCGGCGCTACGCGTGGTCCGCTCTGCCTGCAACTCGACCGCCGGACGCACGAGGTCGAAGTCCAGCTGGGTCGAGAGGGAGCGGGAAGGGGGCCGCTTGCTGGGGGTGAGGCGTCTGAGGGGGGTGGAGCGGGATGGAAAGGTTGCTTGGATCGCCTGCCATCAGCACCCTACAATGGTGGATCATGAGTGATGTCCTTGCGATTCACGGTGCACGAAAGGTCTTCGGGTCAACGACCGCGTTGGATGGTGCTGAGCTCTCGCTGAAGCGCGGCGAGTGGCTCGGGCTGTTGGGGCCGAACGGCGCCGGTAAGACAACGCTCGTCAAGTCGATTGCCGGCCGTGTGCGATTGGACGCCGGAACGATGACCCTGCTCGGTGAACCGATCAGTGGAACGGCTCGCGGTGACTCGGATGTGCGAGAGCGGCTAGGCGTCGTGCCGCAGGACCTTGCCTTGTATCCCGCACTCACGGCTCGCGAGAATCTCGAGGCCTTTGCAGCCCTGCATGGTATCGATCGATCGACTCGGCGAGATCGTGTCAACTGGGCGCTCGACTGGACCGGGCTCGCCGATCGGGCACGCGAGCCCGTCAAGCGATTCTCCGGCGGTATGAAGCGCCGACTCAACATCGCCTGCAGCATTCTACATGAACCAGAGGTCATCCTGCTGGATGAGCCGACAGTTGGTGTTGATCCCCAGAGCCGGCAGCGGATTTGGGAGATGCTGAGGTTGCTCCAGGAAGGTGGCGCGTCACTCCTGCTGACTACCCATCAACTCGATGAAGCACAGCAGGTCTGCGAGCGGATCGTCATCATCGACCACGGTCGTTCGATTGCCGATGGTCCGTTCCAGGAACTGGTCGAACAGACGATTGGGACCAGCCGGCGGATACAGGTTGAGGTAGACGGAGAGACTGTCTTCGAGCAGATCGACGATGTTGCAGCCGAACTGCCGGCCTTGCTCGATCGGCTTCGGGCTGACGGCAAGCCGATCGGTGACATTCATGTCGAGTCGCCCACCCTGCAGGCCGTGTTCATCCATCTCACTGGCCGGGAGCTACGCGAATGATCGGAACAATCTGTCATGTCAGCTGGCTGAACCTGAAGCGTGACTACGTGGCGCTCTGTCTGACGTTCGTTCTGCCCATCGTGTTCTTCTCGATCTTTGCCTCGATCTTCGGTGGTATGGGAGCGGCTGTCGGAGGTGGTGGGGGTAGCAGCGCGATGGGGATCATCGTCGTTGACGAGGACCAGACCGAGATCAGTCGGCGATTTGTCGAGGCCGTGAACAGCCAGGAGGCACTTGACGTGGCCGAGGCGCCGCGAAGAACGGATGAGAATCCTCATCCGGAGCCCTTCACCCGCGAGTCTGCACGGCAGCATGTTCGGCAGGGCGGTGCTCCGATCGCGGTCATCATCCCGGCCGGCTTCAGCGAGACGTTTGGCAACTTCGTCAATTCCGGTGCGGATGTCGACCTGGTCTATGACGCCGCGAATCCGATCGCGCAGCCTACCGTCGCCGGCCTGCTGCAGGCTGCGGCCTTCATGGCGGCGCCGGACATTCTCATGGAGAACGGACTCGAGCAGTTCGACGCCGCGGGTGGAATGCTGACGGACGATCAGCGAGCCATCATGCAGCAGCTAAAGCCGTTTCTTCGCGGCGAGCAGCCGTGGTCCGGAAAAAACGACGAACCTGCGGATGAGCCAGTTGGTGGCGCAGCCACGGATGTAGCAGGCGCCTCGCCGCCAGAGGCATTCCAAGGGCTTGTCGTGGTCAACGCGATCAGAGCTCGCGCAGTAGAAGACGAGGACGGCGGCGAGGGGCCAGACATGACCGCCTACTACGCGGCCGGTATCAGCGTGATGTTCCTGCTGTTCTCCATGGCCGGCGTAGCCGGGACCCTGCTCGAGGAAGAGGAGCGGGGCACGCTTGAGCGGCTACTTACCACGAAGCTCGGTATGGGGACGTTTCTTGCCGGGCAGTGGCTGTTCTTCGCTCTCATCGGCGTCCTGCAGATCATCCTGATGTTCGTGTGGGGCGCAGTCATGTTCGATCTCGACCTGTGGTCTCCCAATCACTTGGCCGGGTTCGCGGCCATGACCTTGGTAACGGGCGGCGCAGCGGCGTCCTTCGGCATCATGCTCGCGACTGTCTGTCGCAGTCGTGCGCAATTGGGTGGGATCTCGACGGTTGTCATCCTGATCATGTCCGCTCTCGGCGGGTCCATGGTGCCGCGATTCGTCATGCCGGAATTCATGGATACCACGGCCAAGTTCACCTTCAACGGGTGGGCTCTCGATGGCTACCTCAAGGTCTTCTGGTACGACGACCCCGGTCAGTCGCTAGCATCATCGCTGGCCTCGATCATTCCGGAGATCACCGTCCTCGCGGCCGCGACGGTCGTATTTCTCGGCCTCGCTCGGCTGATGGCACGACGGTGGGAGGCCATCTGAGGGCGATGTGCCTTGCGGCCGATCCGGTGCCGCGGACGTTGCTTCAACCGGGTAGAAGGCGGAAGTTCAGCTGCTCTTGCTCCCCGCGGGCGAGCGCTCTCGACTCGAGCTGCGCGCAGTGAACTCGTGCCGAGTACGGAGAGGAAGAGTGAGCGGACAAGGGGCCCGCCTGCTGGGCATCTTCCCCGCGCGTCGACCGGCCTTGATGAATCCGGTCTCCGCATTGAGCTGGTAGTGAAGTAGAGTGTCGCGATGCAGTTCTTCCAGTTAACCATTGCCTGCCTCCTCCTGTCCCCGGCTCTCCCCCAAGACCTGCCCACCGGCGAGGAGCCCAGGGAAGAGGTGGGGGTCTTGGTGCATGCAGAGGGGATCCAGGATGGCTACACCCTCATCGCTCCGCTCCGGTCCCGCGAGACGTTTCTGATCGACTCCCAAGGCCGCATGGTTCACGCCTGGGGCTCCGAGTTGGCGCCTTCCGGACCCGTGTACTTGCGGGAGAATGGCAACTTGGTTCGGCCCGGGCGCCATGAGGACAACAAGCGGTTCCGCGGTGGCGGAATCGGTGGGCGCCTTCAGGAGTTCGACTGGGACGGCGTGATGCTGTGGGACTACTTGATGGTCGACGATGGTTCCACGCAGCATCACGACCTCGCCTTGATGCCCAACGGGAACATCATGACGATCAACTGGACCCACAAGACGGCCGAGGAAGCCATCGCCGCAGGCCGCGACCCGGAGGTCGTCCTGGAGAAGGGGCTCTGGAGTCTCTCGTTGCTCGAGATTCGTCCCGAATATCCCGACGGCGGTGAGGTCGCCTGGGAGTGGCACGCGTGGGATCACCTGATCCAGGACTTCGACGACAGCCTGGCGAGCTTCGGATCGATTCCCGATCACCCCGAGCGCATCGACATCAACGGCGACTTCCGCGACCGCTTACCGATGACCGAGGCGGAGCGCAAGAAGATGGAGGAGATCGAGCGCCAGATGGCGGCTCTCGGCTATGCGGGCGGGGCCGACGACGACGAGGACGAGGACGAGGAGCCGAGCCAGCGCTTCGAGCGCGGCAAGCAGTCCGACTGGCTGCATACGAACTCGGTGTGTCATCACGAGGAGCTGGACCTCCTGGTGCTCAGCACGCCGCACATGAACGAGGTCTGGGTCATCGACCGATCCACGAGCAAGGCCGAAGCCAAGGGAGGTCGCGGCGGTCGTTGGGGCAAGGGCGGCGACCTGCTGTACCGTTGGGGCAATCCGCGCAACTATGGAGCCGGGACCGATGCCGATCGGGCTCTCTGGTATCAACATGACCCCACGTGGATCGACACCGAGGGCGGCGGCTTGAACATCCTCATGTACAACAACGGTCGTGGCCGTCCAGAGGGAGACTTCTCGACCGTGATCGAGCTCGTCCTGCCCTTTGACCGGAAGACAGGCTTCGAGCGGGAGCCCGGCAAGCCGTTTGGCCCGTTGGAGCCGGCGTGGAGCTGGGGGGCTGAAGGCCTGCTCTTCTCTCCTTTCATCTCCGGTTCTCAGCGACTCTCCAATGGCAACACGCTGATCTGCGAGGGCGCCCCGGGCCGCTTGATCGAAGTCACCTCGGCGGGCGAGGTCGTCTGGGAGTTCAAGAACGACGTGATCGGTGAATTGGCTCCCACTTCAGACATCGCACCTCCCGTTCAAGGTGGTGCGATGTTCCGCGCGACCCGCATCGAGGCGAACCATCCTGCCATCGAGGGTCGCGAACTCGAACCATTCTAGGTCCATGGCTGGGTTCAAGCGTCTCTGACGGCACGTGGCCCGTCCGGCACTCTCGAGCAAGTGCCTCTCCCTCTCGCCCACGGGCAAGATGATCCGCGAGCTGCGTGCGCCCTTCCGCGATGGAGCAATGCAGTCCGCCTTGCCGCACTACACCCACGACTTCTCGGGGCCCCGATTGGCAGGTGTGCGGGCTCCGATCGTGTCCCTTCCGCTCTTCCTTCCGCTGGCCGCGACCGTCGGTGGGCCGGGTGACCTTCTTCCTTGGAATTGATGACCCTCTGACTCGAAGCCCTGGAGGAAACCCCTACCAGCTGTCCTCCTTCGGCTCGTAGACAGTTACCGCCGTGGGAAATGGACCATCGTCCAGGGGCTGGCCGCCCAGCACGTGCAGGCGACCGTCAAGGACCACTGTCGCCGGCATGGCGAGGAGCTTGGGTGGTACTGCGACCACGGTCCAGGTATCGCTGCGCGAGTCGTAGCGGAATCCGCTTGTCGGCCCGAGGGCATCGTCGCGCGTAAAGCCATAGCCAGCGAACAGGTACAGTTGATCGTCCAGCACAGCCCAGATCGCGAACTTGGCCCAGACCGGTGCCGGCGGCGGCGTGGCCGCACGCCAGCCGTCCACGTCGAACACCCAATGCTGGGCGCTGGGGGTGAAGTTCTCGACCCGCAGACCACCGATGACATGGAGTTCACCGCGCAGATTCACGACGAAGTGGAAGTGATCTCCCGGTGTAAATCCCGGCAGTAGGGGCAGGTTGGTGACCTCACCCGTGTCCAGGTCGAATGCCTTCACCCCGCTCTGCTCGATCGGGTATCCACCAACAGCGATGATCTTGCGCCCGATCAGTGCGGCGCCGAAGTGTGTCTTCGGAAACTCGCCCCCCGGGAGCACCACGTCCCAGCGGTCCGCGGTCTGGTCGTAGCGTTCAATTGAGCTTCCGACCGCATACACGATGCCGTCCACCACGACTGAGGAGGCGAACGCCTTGCCCTGGTTGAGCGATGCTGCCTGTCGCCACGCGCCGGTGTCGAGGTCTTGGATCCATGTGTGAGAGGTGCCCCGGCCACTTGCACTCGACGAGAATCCACCGATGACAAGGAGCTCGTTCTCCACGATGTGAGCGCGGTGGCCGTGGCGCTTCGCCGGGAGGGGTTCGATGCGTCGGGGAGCAGGCGCCGCCTCGGACTGGGCATCGTTGCGAAGAGCCTGAGGAGATGATCCACAGGCACAGAAGATGAAGGTGAGAAGGATGACTCGCATGCAAGCCAAGACGCCAGCAATCGTCACCTTGTTGGTGTTTCTGGAGTAACGGTATCGAAAATTCGTACCAGGACTCAGCCAGAAGACCTCTCTCCAAGCCCGGTTACAACTCGTCTCATCGCGACCGGGATCTCCCAGGAATCTCTCGCTGCCCCCTGCCACTTCCATTCCAGGGGCATGTAGCGCGGTGCTGCGGAGCCCCCGAGACCCGTCAGCGAGTGTACTGGAGCATCCAGTCGTAGAGGATGGGGACGTAGTCCGTGGGGTAATTCGCTCCGCTGGGGTACTCGTGGGTCAGGTTGCGCAGGACGCGAAAGCGATACTCTCGCGGGACCGAGGCCGGGAAGGCGTTGGTGCTCCAGAGGATCTCCGTCGTGTAAATCTGCTCCACGCTGGAGAAGACGCTGGCGTCCATTCCAACCTCCGAGGCCATGGCGTGGATCGTATCCCACAGGCAGGGCATGGCCATGATGTCCGCCGCGGCCATGGGCAGGTCATTCCCGGGCGCGAGATCGCCGGCCGCGATACAGGCGTCTTCCTTGTTCTCGTCCTTGTTGCCCACGATCTCGTAGTGCGGCCGGAAGTCGATGCCGTTGGCCGGATAGAACTCCCCCGGGTAGTTCACGCGTACACCGATGCCGCCGGCCGAGGACGTGGCTGCGAAGATGTCGGCCAGTTGCGTGCGAATCTCGGCCTTGACAAAGGCGCCTCCATTGGAGAAACCGCTGGCATAGATGCGATCGCAGTCAATGGCGAGGTGCGTTCCAAGTGTGTTGAACAGCTCACGCAGGAAGAGCACGTCATCCGCAAGGGGCAGCTCCAAGGGATCGACGAGGTCGTTCGCAACGTGGGCCGTGGCCCACTTGGTCCGGGTCGTGCCGTCGAGCAGCAAGTAGGGGAGGGCCTCCGGGAAGACTGCGATGAAGTCGAGGGCCTCGGCGGCCTCGTCCCAGGTGAGCCGACTGTAGGGAGATCCGGCGGTCTGACCCGTACCGTGGAGCATGAAGACCACCGGGTAGGGACCCTGGGTAGCCTGATAGCTGCTGGGGACGTAGACGATGAAGCGCCGGGGGTCCGGGTCCGCCGTCGTCACGAGGAAGTTCTCGACCGGCGCGCCAGGGGTGAAGGCCATGGCATGGCTGGCCCCGATGAAGTTGCACTTGCCCGGGACCCTCCTCGGGGGGTGCAGCCCGACCTGCCCTCCGGCCGTGATGATCTGGGGAATGGTCAGGAGTGCGATCGTGAACAGCTGAATCATCTCAAGTCTCTGGTGAGGGCTAGCGAGCCAGGCTCCGGGATAAGGGAGGCCACTTCTCCGGTATCCAAGTGATCGTGGGCACCGGATCTGGACAGGAAAATGTCTGGTGCATCACGGCCCCCAGGAGCAGGTGGTGTGGCAGTCCTGGACGGTCGCCTTGGCCTTGTATTTCTTCCTCCATGATGAGGGTCCTCGGGAGCTGGCGGTCGGTTGGCCGGGGCAGGACGCTATCGGGTGGTGGGAGGGGTAACCAAGGGCCGGTTGGATTTCCTATCCTCTCCTGTCCGGCCCAGGCACCTGCACTGCAACGGGTCGTTGCCGATGGAAGCTGATAGGGTACAGCCGAAGCCTGGGCTGCAGATGGCCCCCGACCTAGGGATCGAATACTGTGACGGAACCTGATTCACCTGCGAGCCGCTGCTCGGTCCGGTGGTGTCTGCTACTGCCGCTCCTGCTCTGCTCTGGCTGTGCGTCGGCCGGTCGGCTGCAGCCAGACGAGCACGTCGTCGCCGCACCGATCTCTGAACGTGCTGGCATCGTGCTGGGCCAGCTGGTGGCAGAGGGGATGGTCGGTGACACCTGGGCGAACGAGATGTCGGACGGCTGCGCGGCGATCTGGGCAACTCAGTTCGGGTACTGTGCTGGTCTCCGCCGGGATCGCCAGGATCTGATCCTCATCGGCGATCTGGCCGCTGACGCCGAGGCCTCCGCCCTGTGGGCGTTGCTGAGGAGCTCGATCTTTGGAGAGGTCGATCCCCACGACCCAGCCGTGTCCGGTTATCCGGCTCTGTTCCTGGCCGCTGCGCTCGATCAAGAGCATCGCACCCTCTTCGGGCTGACCTTCGATCGTTTCGTGGAGCAAGGTCTGGAGATGTCGCTGCAGGCGCGCGAGAGTGCTGGACTTGCCGTGCTACTGGCCGGCGTGCATCGTGCACGCCCGGAAGATCCGCCGCGCCGTCTCCAGCAGGCCCGGCAGTGCGCGGAGCAGATACCGGACGATGGGCGCATCGGGTACCAGGCGATGGCGTGGGCCAGCATCGCTCGCAGCAGCTCGGATCCGGACGACATTGCGCGGGCACGCGGGTACGTACAGCGGGCCACGCCGCTCTATCGCCGAGCCGATGGTGCCCTGGAGCTTCCGGCCAATGAGAACTATCCCGATGTCCTGTCGATGCACCTGGCCTTGCTCCACGCGATGGCCGACCTCGCGCAGGTCGACCCGTCGAGCGGAGCGTGGCGCTCGGCGATTGATCTCCTCGACTACGTCTTCTCGGACGCCTACTTCGACGGGGAACACATCATGCATGACCACGTCGCCGGACGGGCGTCGAGCTTCTGTTCGGGGTGCAACTTCTTCGCGCTGTACCTGGCCGACCGACTGTACGGCGACGCGCTGGTGCTGGAGCGTGTCCCTCGCCCCACACGTATCCAGGGCCCGGAATACCGGTGGGAACCCATCTCCACAGAGGAGCTGACGATCGTCGTGCCAGGCAACGTCTCGCTGCGCTATCCACTCGACGGCATCGAGCTGGACGTTGAGATGGGCCTCGCCGATGGGTCACCCGCGAGCGGTCCGGTGCGCAGCATCTCGTTGAGGTTGATCTTCAACCAGGAATACAGCGCCTCCTACACGATCCAGCTCGGCGTCGGCGGCAGCGTCCACCTGGAGATCGAACAGCCCGAGATGGAGCCGCCTTGTCGCGTGTTCATCGATCTCGGTGTGCCAGCTGACCAGCCATTCACCTGCCAGCTGGACCTGACGGTCGAGAAGCGCGTCGTCGGCGCCGGACTGCAGGATTGACGATTCAGCCTGGCTGATTTCCAGGTTGCCGCGGACACTCCACCCTCAGTCGGGCTGGATGTAGAACGCAATCATGAAGAGGCCATTCGCGTGCCCTCCACTCTCAGAGTTCGAGAGCTCGCTCATGCTCGAGAATGTGTTCTCTAGGTGCGGGCATATGGGCCACCCGGCCCGTCCTGAGAAAGCCCAGGCGCTTGTAGAGCTGGATCGCGATCGTGTTCTCGTCGGCGACGTCCAGGAGGAGGCGCTCGAAGCTCTCAGATCGAGCCCAGGCGATGACCTCACGCACGAGGAGCCCCGCAGCGCCGGTGCCGCGCGCCTCAGGGGCGACCCACATGCCGAAGAGTCCAGCGCAGCCCGGACGCCCCTCATAGGTCGCTCCCGTGACGACCCCGATGTCCGTCCCCATCTGGCTAGCAACGAAGGTGGCTGCAGAGCCGAGCCGCTCCTGCCAACGATCAAGAGTGAAGGCCTCTTCCTCGGTGAGGGTCATCCAGAATGCGTCCGGAGCGTCCTTGAGTGCGCGCAATCGCAGGCTGCGATATCGCTTCCAACTCTCCTTGCTCAACCGCTCGAGCTGGGTCATGCTTGCAGTATAGCGTTACAGTGGGCATCACCCGTCTCCTGAAGCGCCTGACCTTTCCGAGTGTGCCCACGCAGCTGGAGCCCCTTGTCCAGGGGTTGTTGAGAGGGTCAGCGTGGACGCTGCAAGGGGCAGGCTCGTGGAGTAGGTGTAGGGGGGGGGTGAGGACGGGAGGTGAATTTAGAGTCAGCCTGGATCGCCCTTCCTCCTGAACTTGCATCGACCGGATCCGGTCTCAGTGCCTTGATGGCCCTGTTCGAGAATGACCCTTGACGGTCTTGAGGTTTGAGGAGACCCTGAAGTCGCTCCCTACAGCAGGTGATCACAGCGCGTTCTCCTCTCGGTCCCCCAGCCTGCTGTTCGGCGTCGATTGTCGAGGTTCTCTCCCACGGTTTCTACTGGTTTGGAGGTTGGCTTGATGCTGAATCGCTTTTCAATTCTTGTGGTGTTGGTCGGGTTTGCCTGCGGGCTTCTCAGTGAGTCGTTACGAGCCGATGCCAATGCCTTCGGCGGCCTGGGTTATTCGCTTGGCAATGGCAAGTGTGACCAGGCCGACTTGGCCAAGCTCAAGCCACTCATCGAGCAGCTCAAGAAACCAGTCAATGCGACGAATCCCTTCGGTCCCGGTGCGGGCTTGGGGCTGACCGAGGCTCAAGCCCTTGCCAAGGTGAAGCAGATACGTGCCAACGTCGCCAAGGCACTCATCTTGGCCAAAGGGCGCTCGGATGCGGCCCGCTCCAAGTTCCTTCAAGACCAGTTCGATGCGGGGAACATCTGCGTCTCCTGGGGAATGACCGTGCTCGGAGCTTGCGTTATTGACAGGGAAACCAGTAAGAAGGCAAGCGAAGTGACCGTGATGAACATCAAGCCGTTCCTTTGCCTCGACCTGGAGATCTACGATCCGCCGTTGGTTTGCGGCGCCGATACCCTTGCACACGAGAACACTCACGCCGGTCAGACCTACACTCCGGGCGCAATCGCCAATCCCACCGCCTCTCGAGTTCGGGCTTCCAATGGCAAGCTGTACGCGTGCAACGAGGTCGAAGCTCACGGAGATGCCGTGACCTGGTACGACGCACTCTACACGGCGCTTTGCGATGCCAACCTGATCAACCCCGCAGTTCCACTTCCCCCAGGCTTGGATCCAGCGGTCCGAAGTATTCTGGTTGCGTTGCGTGGAATCAACAACGCCGCATTGCGTGCAGCCAAGATCGCCAGGCTAAAGGCGGCCGCCAAGGGCGACAGGGATTGGAACGGTATCGCCAAGGCCTGTTACGAGCACGCCAAGCAGGCGTTCTGCGATTATCTCGACGGGACGATCACGTTGGCGGAGCTGAAGGCCAAGCTGAACGACGGCAAGTGGAAGCACTACACGGGCTGGCTTGATCATCCGGCCTTCGTCGGGAAACTTCCGCCGGACAAGCTCTATCAATCATCGAGCAGCACGGGGCCCGGCCCCGACATCTCCACCGGCTTGCAAGAGGTCATGGACTTCGAGGTCGTCGACTTGGGGGTTGAGCTGGCGCTCCTTGTCGTCGGTAAGACCAACACCGGTCAAGGCGAATTACAGGTGTACTTCGACACGAACTCCGACGAGCTCTTCGAGGAGAACACGCGCCAGATCCTGTTCACGAACGACTCGCGTCTCCAGAGCAACATGGATCTCTTCTACGATCCAGTGGCCAGCGTCTACTACGTCTACGATGGCCTCTCGCGCCTCATCTTGCCGATTCACGACACGAACTCCGACCTGGTTCCCGATCAGCTCGGTGCCGGCGCATCGATCCCGGTGCCTGAACTCGAGGACTACGTCCAGTTCGAGTTCTTCCCTGCGGCAGCCTTCCCCTCGATCATCTGTCACGAGGCCGTCGACTCGACGAAGCCCGCAGTGGTGTTCGACGGTGAGACATTGATCATCAGCGACCTGGACTCGGACGGCTTCTTCGAGACGGTTCAGGCGGCAACCTTCGAGCAATTCCAGATCTGGGCCCCGACCTTCGAGCACTCCACCTTCCAGGCCGGTGACGGATCGATCGACGTTTACGGAGTGAACGGCTCAAACATCGAGGTCTGGCTGACCAACTCGAGGGGCGTATTACTCGACTTGCGTGGTAACAGCACCGGCCAGGGGGTCGATCGGGCACCGGTCGTCAATCTCAAGCAGCCTTTCAACGTCGGTGATGAGCTGGTGATCGTCGACACGACCCTCAACCTCAAGTCATCGAACTTCGAGGTCCCGTCGGTCTTGCCCAGCTCATTCGTTCCCTACTGCTTCGGCGATAGTGGCGGCACTCTCTGCCCATGCCTCAACCACGGCGCACCTGGCGAAGGCTGCCTGAACAGTGGTGGTAGCGGAACAACGCTGGGTGCCTCTGGTACCCCCGTGGTAGAGGTCGATACGCTCGTGCTGAACGCAACGGGCGCGCCAAACGGTGTGCCCGGTCTGTTCTTTAGCGGCTCTCTACAGCCGGGCGCCGGGAACGGCGTGCCATTTGGCGACGGCTTGCTTTGTGCGGGTGGCTCTATCGTTCGGCTGCAAGTCGTGATCACGAATGGCAGTGGAGACGCATCGAGTTCGATCGGAATCTCGACCAAGGACGGCTCCACGCCGGGCACGACGCGCTTCTATCAATACTGGTTCCGTGACGTCGGCGGTCCTTGTGGAAACGACTTCAATACATCGGGCGCCTTGGCCGTGACCTGGATGTAGTCAGCAAAACACAACGCTACGATCATCATGAAGCCGGAAGATCACAGGATCGCAGCTTGAACGCGAAGGTTGGGCGAGCCTGGTCGCCGGCGTCCATCACTGACGGGATTCGCAAGCGAGTGGAAGGCCCACTCCCCTGGCCGATCATCTTCCTGCTTGGGCTGGTGGGAGCCGCCCTGGTGGCCCTCACCCTGCTCTCGCTGAGGTACTTCGATTGGTGGGTGCAGCAGGTCGGCGATGGCTTTGCCTTGGACCTGGTGATCGTCAGCTCCGTCTGGGTCCTGAGCACCAGCGCGCTTGGTGTCTGGAGGAGAGCGCGACGAAGCAGCGGCAACAGGGAGGATCAGCCGTAGGCCCGAGGGTCGAGGCTTGACTCCCCGATCAAGCGTTCACTTCCCGATCAAGAAGTGGGCGAGGTCGCCGTCCTGCATCACATAGTCGCGGCCTTCCACGCGCAGCTTGCCGGCGGCCTTGATCGCCGCCTCGCTCTCATGCGCAATGAGGTCGTCTATGGAGTAGATCTCGGCGCGAATGTAGCCCTTCTCGAAGTCGGTGTGAATCACACCCGCGGCCTTGGGACCGGTGTCGCCCTTGCGGATGTTCCAGGCGCGAATTTCCTTGGGGCCAGCTGTGTAGAAGGTCTGCATCCCCAGCAGGTTGTAGGCCCTGTGGATCAGGCGTGTCAGCCCTGACTCCTCCAGGCCCAGGTCCTCGAGGAAGGCTGTGCGCTCCTCAGGCTCCATCCCCGAGAGCTCGCCTTCGATGTCGCCGCACAGAGCGACGACCTCTGCTCCAGTGGTTGCTGCGTAGTCGCGCACCGCAGCCACTTCAGGGGTGTCCCCGTCCAGCTCGTCGTCACCAACGTTGGCCACGAAGAGTACCGGCTTCATGGTCATGAGGAACAGCGGACGAAGGGTCAGACGTTCCTTGTCGCTCCACTCCACAGCTCGCAGCTGGGTGCCCTGCTCCAAGGCCGCGTAGGCCTTCTCGAAGATCTCCTTCTCGGAGATCGAGTCCTTGTCGCCACTGCGGGCCTTCTTGGAGACTCGTTCAATATTTCGAGTCACGGTCTCCAGATCGGCAAGGGCGAGCTCCAGTTCGATCACTCCGATGTCGCGGACCGGATCCACATCTCCGTGCACGTGAACGACATCGCCCTTCTTGAAGCAGCGCACCACGTGCGTGATGGCGTCGACCTCCTTGATGTTACCCAGGAACTTGTTGCCGAGGCCTTCACCCTTGGAGGCGCCCTCGACCAGGCCAGCGATGTCGACCATCTTGAGCGCAGCCGGCAAGATCTTGGCCGTCTCGATGTACTTGTTGATGGTCGCCAAGCGCTCATCCGGCACGTCCACGATACCGACGTTCGGTTCGATCGTGCAGAAGGGGTAATTGGCGCTCTCGGCGCCAGCCGCTGTCACGGCGTTGAAGATGGTCGACTTGCCCACGTTGGGGAGGCCGACGATTCCACAGGCGAGGCTCATCTCTCAGTTGCAGGGGGCTCGTCAGGAGTTTGATCAGAGGAAGCGAGCCGCGCAGTCTAGCTGACACGGCTTCGGGCTGGATCCTGGATTTCCCCAGGAAACACGAGGACTGCGCGGGGCTCGCCCTCTGGCGGCCCGTGAACAGGGCGGGGGAGCCGGGGAATCGGGATTGCCACCAGGGGCACCCGGAATAAGGTCAGGGCTGTCTCAGGGGGCCGCTGATGATCCGCTGGATGACGCCCTCGCTGTTGATCACGACGGTTGAGGGAATCGGCAGGCGCTCGATGTCGATGATCTGTTGCACCGTGCTGGGGCCTGACTCCCCCGTGTGCTTGGACCCCAGGAAGTAGCTCGGAAAGCGGGCGCCGCGTTGCTCGAAGAGCTCCTGGGCTGCATAGAGGTCAGTGGGGGCGTCCATCGAGAGGGCGATGACGCGCCTGCCGTCTTCTTCATCGAGCTTCTGGAGGTCAGGTAGCTCCTTGATACAGGAGGCGCAGTAGCTGGCCCAGAAGTTCAGGTAGAGCTCCTCACCCTCTGCGAGCTCCTGGAGGTCAATCACGGCCTCCTCTCCCTTGGAATCGAGCACCGCCAGGGCGGGAAGCTGGTCACCGAGGTTGACCCGGAAGCCACGGGGTAGGGGGTTGGGGAGCTGCGTTGTTCGAGCGGCCATGGTCTGCGCTTCTCCGCTGCCCTCGACCAGCATTGCACGGGTACCGGAGGCCAGGCTGCCAAAGGACTCCAGCTCTCCAGATGGCCAGCGCACCGAGACCTCACCAGCTTCAGCACCGCCGAGACCGAAGATCAGCTCCGGAGCCTGGCAGGAAAGGAAGCCAGCGCCACGGGAGAGCACCTGCGCCGTGTCTCGTGAGCCAGCGGAGACAAGGACCGTCGCTCCAATCGCCTCGGCGTTGCTGCTGGTTGCCTTCAGCCTCAGCTTGATGAATCCAGCGGCCGTGCCCACATCATTGCGGTAGAGGCTATGCCTCTCGCGTTGAAGGTTGTGGACGAAGATATCGACGTCTCCATCATCGTCGAGATCGGTAGCGAGAACAGCACGGCCGTCGTTCGCCGAGTCGGCACCCGAGAGATCGGAGAGATCGGCGTGGCCAAGTCCTTCTGTGTTGAACCAGACCTTGTTGCGCTCGTTCCCGCTGAAGGAGCGGCCTGATTCGAACATCTCCGTGTTGTGACGATTCAGGTAGGCCGCGTTTCCAACATCTTCGCTCTCGAAGCCGGGGTCTGCGGAAGTGTCCGAGGCAGCTTCTCCGGACTTTGCCTCATTCGTGGAGGACGCCACCACGTGGCGCCAGTAGGTGCTTCATGTGTCGAATGGCTGGTCGCCTGTCACGAAGCCATTGGCCAGGTACACATCGAGGTAGCCATCCAGGTCCAGATCGCAGATGGCCGGGCTCCAGGCCCAGCTACCACCAAGCCCCCCGTGGCTCTTGGAGCGTCGCTCGAAGCCGCCGTCGGGCCTGGCGATGAAGATCGAGTTTCCCGCGGCCAGCTTCCTGAGCATGGCGTGGGTCTCGGGGTCGATGGTGCCTTCGAGGCGGCCGAGAATTCGGTTGCCAGCCGTGGAGGACATGTTGGAGACATAGAGGTCCAGAAGACCGTCTGAGTTCAGATCGCCCCAGGAGACCCCCATCCCGTTTCCAGCATCGCTCACACCTTCTTGTTCTGCCACCTCCAGGAAGGTGCCATCGCCCTCGTTTCGCCAGAGCTGATTGGTGCCGTAGTCGTTGGCCACGTAGAGGTCACAGTCACCGTCCTGGTCATAGTCTGCGGCCGCCGCGGCATAGCTCCAGCTCGATCCTTGTAGGCCCAGCTCATCGGCCACGTCGACGAAGCCTCTCCCCTCGACGTTGCGGAGCAGGCCATTGGGGGCGCCATTGGTCGCTTCTATCCAGGAGTTGTTGTGTTCCTCCTCGAGCCGTCCGTAGCCGGAGACGAAGACATCGAGCCAGCCATCCGCGTCATAGTCGAGCGCCGTGAGTGAGTAGGCAACAAAGCGCTGATGGTCGAGCCCGAACTCGGAGCTGCGGTTGGTGAAGCTTCCTTCGCCGTTGTTGATGTAGAGCTGTAGGGGGTGCCCACCAAACTCGTCATCTCCGGTCGCCCAGCCGACCTGGCCGACGAGTAGGTCCTGGTCGCCGTCGTTGTCGAGGTCAAAGAACAGGGGGCCGGTGCCCTCGTGGGGCCCGGCAAGGCCGCTCGATTCTGCGGTCTCCTTGAAGGTGCCGTCAGGCTGGCCAAGGTAGAGGTAGTTGCGGCCGTCACTGGGGACGAAAATGTCCCAGAACCCGTCAGCATTCACGTCTGCCGAGGCGGCTCCATTGAAGGCATAGCTCGTGTTTCCGGGCTTTCCGAAGCGCACGCCGGTGTGGGCAACACCGGTTGAGGTGGACACGTTTGTGAAGATCGTTCCAGGGCGCTTGGTGATCACCACGGAGTCCAAATCGAAACGGTCGACGACCCAGAGACCTCCTTCACGGATCACTCGAGCATGGCCCCAGGCGGCAAGCGAAGACCAGCCTCCCTCCTCGTTTTGCCCGGTCATGTGAACGAAGAGCTTGAGCTTTCCTCGGGAGTTCCGGCCAGCTTCGAACTCACCCCCCTTGACCTTCCAGATCACGGACTCCATGCGTGCCCAGGGTCCGATCAGGTCACGGAGGTTGGCGAGGAAGTCGTCCTTACCCAGGATCTCGGCGCTGCTTGGGTCGAAGGTCACCTCCTCGGTGCCCAGATGTAGTTCCTTGCTGTCGATGATCTCGAGTCCGCCCAGTCCTTCGCCCGCAAACCTGTCGGAGAGAAAGGCGCCAGCAGCGGAGAAGTCGCGCCTGCGAACCTTGTCCGAGAAGGTCAGCAGCCTGTCAGCTGCCTCCTCGGTCATGTCCTCCACGAACTCGAGCTTGGTGATGGCCTTGACGGGGTCGGCGATTTCCACGGTCGTGGGTAGCTCGAACTTGGACTCGACCTCAGTGCTGGATGTGTTCCCGGAGTCATCCGAGCAGGCCGTCAGCGCCGATATTAAGAGCCCGAGGCAAGCGGACCGGTGAAGCAGGGGGCCTCGTCTTGAGGCACTCGAAGAGGGCATGATTGCGGGGATATGTGAGGATCCTGGAGTCGTCGATTTCTACAGGTGCTCGAACCCTAGAGGTTCTCGAGCGGCCAGTCTTCTGTGCTGAAGGAGGAGGCGGGGAGCCCCTCGGCATTCTTGAGGTTGGGCATGTCGTCTGCTCCCCAGCCATAACGTGCTGCCTGTGGATCGGGGCAGCCGACAGCGGACACAACAACTGTATCGTCATCGATTCGTGCTTCAGCTGCCATCCAATTTCCGTCAGCACCGGCGATCTCGAAGTGGCTCAGCGGGCCCTCGGCTTGAAGGCCGCCACCTGTCTGATCGAAGTGCAGCCGAAGCTCTCCACGCTCGATCTCGAGCTGGCGAAAGAGAGGGCCGGACCAGGTGTCCATGGGGCGTTCGTAGGTCCTGGCCAGCGCCCAGAAAGCCAGTCGCTTTCCAACATCGAGCTTGTTCTTTGGATGAATGTCGCTGGGGTTGCCGATGTCCATCGTGACCGCCATTCCCGTGTTGGGCGTGCGCAGGGTGAGACGCTGTGCCTCTCGAAGCCGGGCCGCTTGGTGCTCGGGGTCGCCGCTGTAGTGGAAGGGCGCGATCTGTACGTAATAGAAGGGGAAGTCACCCTGGCCCCACAGGTTGCGCCAGTCTGCGATCATGGCCGGGAACAGCTCAACATACTGTTCCGGTCGCGTCCGGTTGGACTCCCCCTGGTACCAGATCGCCCCGCGGATCCCGAATGGAATCAGAGGCGCGATCATTCCATTGAAGAGTGCAGTGGGGAAGTTCTGATGCACCTTGCGCTTGACCTCACTATCTGCAGCAAGCTCACGCTCACCACGAACGACTGCGAGCTGCTGGTCGAACTCCCCCAAGCCCTCGATAGTCGCCTCGCTGGTCCAGGACTCACACACTGTGCCGCCCCAGTTCGAAGAGATCAGGCCGATGGGGACGTCGAGGGCTTCGAGTAGTTCGACTCCATAGAAGTACGCCACGGCGCTGAAGCTGCCCACATTCTCCGGTGTGCAGGCGGCCCATTTACCGACGCAGTCCGCCTGTGGGCTCGTGGAGAAGCTGTTTCTCACGTCGAAGAGGCGTAGCCGCGGGTGATCAGCCTTGAGCTTGAGAGGATCGTAGAGGGGCGCACACAGGTCAACGGTCCACTCCATGTTGGACTGGCCGGAGCACACCCAGACCTCACCGAAGAGCACATCGTTGATCTCGATGCGGTTGGTTCCTATCACGGTGATGGAGTGGGGGTCACCAGCGGCGCCGGTGGGGATCTTCGCCTTCCAGCTACCCGCGGCATCGGTGACGGCCTCGATGGCGGTGTCCTTCCAATCGAGCTCGATACTGACCTTCTCACCAGGCTCAGCCCAACCCCAGATGGCGACCGTGGAGTCCCGTTGTAGGACCATGTGATCTCCAAACAAGGCAGGCAGACGCACCTCTGCCATGGAGATGCTTGAGGTGGCGAGTAGGGCGAGAGAAATCAGATAGGGACGTCTTTGATCCAGCATCATGGTCAGAGGATACGACACGGACGCAGTGGTAGTGGGCGCTAAGTATGGATCTCCCGGAGCCTGCCAGGAAGGATACTGGGACCTCGCGCTCCTCGGTCGTGCCGGTGGCTGGCTAAAGATTGAATTTCAGCTGGCCCATGGAGCCATTCATGGTTTCCCGTGGGCGCCTCTCCTGGGCACAGGTATCGGTCCTCTCGGCCAGAGAACCCCTCGGAATCACCCAGGAGGGCATACGGTTGACGCTTCGCCGAGAGACTACGCTATCCTGGACTCCCATGAGAGTCATCGCCGACATCTGCGTCATCCCCAACACCGGGCACACGAGCGTGCGTCAGGAAGTTGCTCGTGCACACGAGATCCTGGCCGCCACGGGGCTAGAGGTTCGCTTGCACGCATACGGCACGAATATCGAGGGCGACTACGACACGATTTTTGCCGCCTTGAGGTCGGTTCACGAGGAGCTGCACGCTAACGGGGCCCCCCGAATTTCCACGACCATTCGTCTGGGCTCGCGCACTGATAAGCAGCAGGGCATTGACGACAAGATCGCCGCGGTCAACGACGAGCTAGACATCTAGGCCGGGTTCGACTAAGGCTCTCCCATCGATGGAGTCGATACCCTACATCGGAGAGCTCTTCGCGTTGCTCTCGCCGTTGGCCTGGTCCTTCGCTGTCATCCTCTATCAGAAGAGTGGTGAGCGAGTTCCCCTGGCCACCCTGAACCTGTGCAAGAACATCGTTGCGACGGGCCTCTTCGCAGTCACCCTGCTCGTTATTGGGGGGGGAGCCCCGGAGGGGATCGGCTGGAGGCACTACCTGCTGCTCTTGGCAAGTGGAGTGCTCGGTGTGGGAGTGGCAGACCTCTTCTTCCTGATGTGCCTGAACCGCCTGGGCGCAGGTCGCCAGGCCATCGTCAACACTGCCTACAGTCCCCCGATCATCCTCTTCAGCTGGCTCTTCCTTGGCGAGAGCTTGAGCCTCCTGCAGGGGCTGGGCGTTCTGCTGATCCTGACCGCGGTACTCATCGTGGGCCTCACGCGGGATCAACCCGGGACCCGGCGCGTCGGAACCCTGACCGGTGGGATCCTCTGTGGACTCTGCGCGTGCGTGACGCAGGCAGTCTCGATCCTGATGGTGAAGCCTTTCCTGGATGAGTGGCCCCTGGTGTGGACGACGACCTGGCGAATGGCCGGTGGGCTGATCGCCACGATCGTCATGCTCTCGCTGGCCACACCCGACCAGCGGAAGCTCTCCTCTCTTCGGGAACGGGGGACATGGGCCGTGATGCTCCCCGCGATGGTGATCGGGTCCTTCCTATCCCTGCTGATGTGGATGGCGGGGTTCAAGTACACAGATGCCTCGATCGCGGCCCCCCTCAATCAGACGGCGACCCTGTTTACTTTTGTGCTGGCGGTGGTACTCCTCCACGAGCCGGTGACTCTCAGGAGGGTTTCTGGGCTGGTTTGTGGGATGGTTGGGGTGGCACTGGTGACTTTCTTGGGGGGCTAGTTCGTGGAGAGTTGAGAATCCATCGCTAACCTGGGGCGGGGCCAACAGCCGATGAATCAGTCACGTACGTCTCTCCTCCAGTACTCTCGAGCCATGAATCCCAAGATCCTCCAACTCCAGGTCCTCCTCGTGCTCCTCCTGGCCGGGTGCGGCGCCGAGCTTCAGGAGTCCGGTGCTGCCAAGGAACCGACCACCTCCGGGACATCAGGCAGTAACGCTCCTGGTGGCAGCGAGTCTTCCCAGGCGCTTGCAAGGAGCGGGCCAGCGCGAATGACCTTCGCCACGACCACTCTCGATTTCGGGGAGATCTGGGACACCGAGGAGCTGGTAGGCAAGTTTCAATTCGAGAACACCGGTGGTGAGGCACTTGTCATCTCCGAGGTCGAGCCCAGCTGTGGTTGCACCACAACAGAGCTGAGCAAGATGCGCTTTGAGCCAGGCGAAAAGGACTCCATCGACCTGGTGTGGGACCCGATCGGGTTCGGCAGTCAGGCCAAGAAGATCACCGTCAAGTCCAACAGCGAAGGACCCGGAATCCAAGTGCTGACGATCCAAGCCAGGATCAAGCCTTTCGTCACATTCGAGCCGCAGCCCCTGGACTTTGGGGTTCTCGATTACGGCAAGTCCAACACGCGGCGCGTGTTCATGAAGTGCGTTGATCCCGACTTCGAGCTCCTCTCACTGAATACGGCGCAGCGAAACCTCACTGCCGAGGCAATCGGTCGTCGCGCCGATGGGGCCTATGAGATCGAGCTGACCTTTGACGAGTCCACCCCTTGGGGACAGATCAACTGTGCCCTGCGTTCTCAAGTGCGCGGGGTCGTCAAGCCAGGCGAGAGCCCCCGAGAGCACGAAGCCAACCTGAACATTCAAGCCTCGGTGTTCGGGGACCTGCGCGCAGACCCTTCACTCTTTCTGGTTGGGCACGTTCTGCCGAAGAGAAAATTCGAGAAGAGGTCCCATCTGACCAGCGCAAGCGGAGCACCATTTCAGGTCACCTCCGCCAAGGTCACGAACTCCAAGCCGCCCGGAATGCAGGTGCGAGCCGAACCGATTGGTGCTGGAGGAGCGGGGGGGTACAACCTGATCCTCAGCGGGGATGCGGCCGACTACGAGGGGATCATTCGTGCTCAGGTCCTGGTCCAGACAGACATTCCTGGAGAGACTGAGCGACGGTTGTCCGTGATGGGAATCGTACGGCCATGAGTTTCGAGGGCGCCGGAGCCAGGGACGGCGCCTTGGGTTCTCCAGATGTGGATGCCCCCGACGACCGACCGCCGAACTGGAGGAGAGCGCTTTGTCTGGGACTCATGGTCCCTCTTGGTTGGGGGGCCTTGAGGCTGGCAGCGGGGTACCCAGGGTGGGTTGAGACCATATTTTCCCAGGGCGTGTTTCCTCCGGTACGGGGAGTCCTGGGGGGCCTCACCGGACTCATTCCGCTGAGCGTGGCCGAGGTGCTGCTGTTGCTTCTCGGGCTCTTGCTGATCAAGGGAGGCTGGCGGACCTGGAACGCCTGGTGGCGTCGACGACGTAGTCTCTCAAACCTCTGCCAGCACGGGATCGTGCGGCTGCTCTCCACCGCGGGGCTGGTGTACCTGGCCTTCCTGCTCTGCTGGGGATTCAATCACTCGCGACAGCCCTATGCGCATCACATCGGCCTGGAGGCAGACCCGGTCGAGCAGCACGAACTGGAAGCGGTGCTCGGCTGGTTGGTCCAGGAGTGCAATGAGCTCCGAGAGCAAATCGAAGAAGTGGATCTCCGTCTGGTGCCAGCCAGCAATGGAGTGGATGCAAGGATCGCGCTGGCCTATGACTCACTCGGAGCCGATGTTCCCGTTCTGTCGGGAGGCGCCCCCCTGGTAAGGCAGGCCTGGTTCTCGCCGCTCCTGAGCTTGCTGGGCATCTCAGGGATCTACTCTCCGTTCACCGCAGAGTCCCACGTCAATGACCGCATCAGCCCCATCATGCTGGCCTTCTCAACGGCTCATGAGATCGCTCACTACAAGGGGTTTGCCAGGGAGGACGAGGCGAATTTCATCGCCTGGCAGGTCTGTCGGCGGTCGGATGACGCTGCCGTGCGCTACTCGGGAACCGTGATCGCCATGCAATTCACGACCCTTGCCCTGAGCCGGGTCGACAGCCTTCGAGCGCAGGAGATTCGCGAATCGCTCAGTCCAAGGGTGCTGGGGGACCTCGAGGCGAATCGGAGGTTCTGGCGGGCCAAGCACACGATCGTCACAGAGGTGGCCAAGGCCAGCAACGATGTCTATCTCAAGAGCCAGGGACAGAGGCAGGGGCGCCAGAGCTATGGACGCATGGTGGACCTGATCGTGGCCGAGCAGCGAGTTGAGGGCTTGAGGTAGCTAACCCGAGTTCGAGCCTTTCCTCGCACCTGGAATCGGGATATCCCACAATCATCAGCCACCTCGACCGTAGGCCTTGCCATGTTCCGAACCACTCTCATCATCCTTCTGACTGCCATGACCGGCCTGGGCGGCTGGTTTGCCTACGACAACCAGCAGGGAGTCCGCCTGGCGCTCGAGCTCGAGCGCAAGCTCGTGGAGAACGAGCAGCTCCAGCAGGAGCTCGTCGAGAGCCGGCAGCTGATCGAGGAGCAAACACAGCACATCCAGGAGCTGCGGGTTCGGCTGGCGCTCCTGAAGATCGATCACCGTGTGGCCCGAATCGAGGTCGTCTCTCAGGAAGAGCTGCCGGGTGACCCCCCCAGGACAGTGACCACGGTTCGGTTCATCGAGCTGGACCAGGAAGGAAATCCGGTCGGGACCGAACAAGAAGTCACGATCGAGGGCAAGCGACTGTACCTCGAATCCCTGGTGATCAAGTTCGAAGACGACTACGTGGAGGCCGGAGAGTTCCTGAGGGGGACCTCTCTCTGTCTGTTCAAGCGGGTCTTCAGCGAGCGTGTGGCGCCCGACGACGGCACCGAAATCGATAGCCGCTCACAGCACCCTGATCGCTACATGGATGGCGACAGCGAGGACGAGATGTTCCGAGCTGAGCTTTGGCAGAAGTTCTGGGACTACGCGAATGATCCCCAGGCAGCCGAGGAGAAAGGTGTGAGGGCCATCCATGGGGAGGCTCCCTTCATGGAGGTTCGCCCTGGGCGTTCCTATCGGGTCGAGCTGCGAGCCTCCGGAGGACTCTCGATTCGACCGGAGTGAGGGCCTCGCCTGCTCATCTGCGTAGAAGCAGCCAGAGCGGGATCCGCTTGACCGGCCGGAGCTCTTGCACCTCGAAGTGCGCTTCGGCGGCGGTGCGGATCTGCTCCTCGTTGTATCTGGCGTCCAGCTGCAGGTCCCTGGCTCGCGATTGGATGTGGCGGGGGAGGACTTCCAGGTTGACGCGGTTCGAGAAGATCAGCCGCTCTGCCGTCACTGTGGCCAGGAGGCGAAACAGCTCCTCGTGATCGTGCGCCGTGGCCTCGGAGCGTTCGCTGCCGAAGAAGAGATAGGGGTAGGTGTTGATCAGCAAGACCGTGCGGAAGGGGCCCCCGTGATCGTCAATCGACTTCGAGAGCTCACGCAAGGTGGTCAGCAGAAAACTAGCGGAGTCGAGTCCCAGGTGGGCGGCGACGGCGGTGCTGGCCTCCACATCTGGTGGATGGACGTCTATCCCAAGTGCTCGCCGGCAGCTGGCGCGGCGAGCCGCGTCCAGGACGAAGTAGCCCTTGGATGACGAGAGGTCGAGCAGGTCATCCAGGGGATCGGGATAGAGCGCCTGGAATCGGCCCAGGCGGCTCCTCAGCTTCCAGCGTGGTTTCAGGGCGCCGCGCACCACGCGGTAGTCGAGGTTGTGAGGATAGGAACTCGAGACGTAGGCCGCGATCCGGGGATCGAGGTCAGGGAGGTGCTCAGGATTCCGGTTCACGATGGGGAGCCGCCACCGGCCTGCTCATCGAGGACCTCTTGGGACTGGGCCTGGCAGCGCAGACCGTAGATCACTCCGAGACCACCGACGATGGCGGCAACCAGGGCGAGAATTCCCTCTCCACCGCGTCCCAAGAGGAACATCCCCACGGCCAGCATGGCACCGTACACCAGGGCAATTCCGCCCAGGACGCCGACGATGATGACGTGTCCGCCGCGCACCGGTACGACCTCTGGGGCGAGATCTGCTACGGGGCCCCACCATCCGGAGGGGCGCACCTTCTTGTAGAAGGCCAGGAGCGTGCGGGGGTCGGGTCTGGGCACGGCGAAGGTGGCGACCAGGGCACACAAGCTGGAGAAGATCACCACAAGCACCAGGCGCCCTTCGGGCACCAGGGCTCCATCGTTCGAGAAGGGTCCCAGATTCCAATGGATGTTGCTGAAGGTCAGGAAGAAGGAAGCGCCGGCGCTGGCCAGCATGGCGGCGATCTCCGTGGAGGCCTGCACCCGCCACCACAGCCAACGCAGGACATAGACCGGCCCCACCCCGCCCAGGAAGGCCAGGAAGAACATGAACAGGGCGGAAATCGACTTGGCCTGGGAGGCAACCAGTCCGGCAAGCAGCAGGACTGCCACGCTGGCGAATCGTGCAGCCTGGACGTAGTGCTTCGGTTCCCGGTCTGGAGAGATGAACCGTCGGTAGAGGTCGTTGACGAAGAAGGAGGCGGCCAGGTTGACGTGGGTGTCAATCGTGGACATGAAGGCGGCCAGGAGAGAGGCGACGACGAGTCCTAGCAGCCCCACCGGCAGATAGCGCCTCATCATCACCACGTAGGCACGTTCCGAGTCACTCCTGGCGAGAACCTCACCCTCAATGACATCAGTGTCGACCTTTACCACAGGAGCGGCTTTCCAATCGTCACTGGACTCGGGGAGTTTCAGTGAGACGAGGGCGACCTCGTCAGTGGACTTCTCGATTCGAACATGTTCCTCGTTGACCTCGATGACCCTTCCAGCGGTGGGGGAGGTGACTTCAAGGTTTGGCAGCACGACCATCGAGGCCAGTGCAACCATGATCCATGGCCAGGGCCGGAGTGCGTAGTGCGTCACGTTGAACCACATGACAGCGAGGACACCCTCCCGCTCGTTCTTCGAGGCGGCGATGCGTTGAACACTGGTACCCGTGCCGTCCACGTTCTCAACGGCCCACCAGGAGACTCCCAGGTAGATGGCGAGGGCAGCGATGGGAGCTGTCCAGAAGCTCTCATCGAAGAAGGACCCTTCCCCGGCGACCGGGAAGAAGCGCAATGTATTCTCTGTGAACTCGCCGCCCGCGGTTGCAGCTGCGAGAATTCCCTCCGTGCCTCCCACTGCGTCCCATGACAGCCAGGCCAGGGAGACCGAGCCCACCATCGCCATCACGAATTGAACGAGGTCGGTGACCACCACACCCCAGAACCCGGCCATCAGGGAGTAGGTCAGGGCGATGATGCAGGCCAGGGCTACAGCCAGGCCCTGATCAATACCCAGCAACACATCCATGATCTTTGCTGCGGCGAGGAGCACCCAGCAGAGAGTGATGGTGTTCGTGACCGATGCATGCATGAAGCCCAGGATCCCACGTAGTGCAGCAGCCCCGGGTCCACCGTAGCGCAGCTCGGCGACCTCTGCCTTGGTCATCACGCCGCCACGTCTCCACAGTCGCGCAAAGACGAAGACTCCAAGCATCCCGCCTGCGCAGTAGCACCACCAGAGCCAGTTCTTCCAGATGCCGAAGTCGCGGACCCAGCCGGTGATCACAAGTGGCGTGTCGGCGGCGAAGCTGGTGGCGACCATGGAGGTGCCGGCGATCCACCAGGGCAGGCTCCGTCCAGACAGGAAGTACTGGTCCACATCCTTGCCGGCCTTCTTGGCGTAGACGACTCCGACGGTCAAGGCGAACAGGACATAGGCTGCTACGATGAGCCAGTCGATGGTGTGGAGGGCCATGCGGGGAGTGTATCCGGGCGCTTCGGCAGATATACAGGATCTTTGGTCAGCGGATGACCAACCCCATGCCGAGCTTGCCCGCAGAGGTCGGAAGAGTGGGCTGGGGCCGACGGACCAATCCCGGGGCGGTCGTGAGCCGTGTGTGAGTGCTCCGAGAGGGATAACCGGCAGTTGCGTTCGGGTGGTTCCGCGAGGATAATTCGCCGCTGTCATGCCCAAGTTCCAACGACACGTCTTCATCTGCATCAACGAGCGGGAGGACTCCGACTCTCGTGGCTGCTGCCTCCACGCCGGGGGCGTTGAGGTCGCTGCCGCCTTCAAGAAGAAGCTCTATGAGGCAGGCTTCAAGCGCATCGTGAGACCCAACAAGGCGGGCTGCCTCGATCAATGTGCCCACGGAGTGGCGGTGGTCGTCTACCCCGACAACGTCTGGTATGGGCATGTCGGAGTCGATGATGTCGATGAGATCATCAGCGAGCATCTCGTGCATGGCCGCCCTGTCGAACGATTGATCATCCCCGACGAGGAGCTGACGGGCATCGATCCGCTGGCTGCGCCGTCCTTCTAGGCCAAACTGATGACAGCTCTCCACATGGACGAAGAGGTCAAGGGCATCCTTCGCAAGGTCTTACGTGCTCAGGCGTACCGCCAGATCATGGCCGCCAACATCCGTGGTCACGGCCTGAAGTTCCTGCTCGCTCCGGAGGGGCGAAGTGGTCTGGTGAACGATATCCGTCACATCCTCTTACAGGTTCGCGGAGTTCAGGAGCTCTACACATCGATAGAGGGCGGTGATATTCGCCGTGAGGCTGCCAGCAAGATGGAGCGCATCCCATATCCCGAGTCGCGCTTCGAACTTGCGGCATTTCTGGCAACCTCTGACCTGGCAGAGCGTATTGCCATGGAGGGATACGCGAACTCCAGCTGCTCAGAGCTGGCCAAGATTGCCCGCATAGACCTCGACTATGAGCGGACTGCCACGATACGCAGCCAGAAGCTGTTCCAGGAATTCACTGAGGATCCCGCACAGAAGCCACTGGTTCGTCAGGTCTTGCACCGCTGGTTGGTGATCTGCCTGCTCGCGCTCGGGCGTCCGGGGACGGTGGGGGATCGCCGGGCACTCGAGCTGGGCTTGCGCCAGCGATCCTGTGCGGACTCGATCAGGAGCTACCTGGAAGAGCTGGGGCCGCTGCTGGAGATCAGCGGCCTGGAACTCTCGGAGCTCTCCGAGAGCGGGCTCGTGCTACCGGGCTAGGCCACTGTGATGGGGATTTGCGAGGCCGCTTGCGGTTCTCTGGGCGTCGTCGTACCGCTCGAAGCGCGACTTCGATATTGTCTGACCCTGACGGGCTCGGCCCTTGTACCGATTAACACTCCGGATCTCCCCCCATAATCCCATGTCCGATCGACCGCTGACTCTCTTCGACGTCGCCCCCGGTAAGGTCCTCGCAGAGCGCTACCAGATTCGCAAGCCTTACCGCCACGGGGGTATGGCAGCTACCTTCATCTGCACTGATGCTGAGGATGGGTCGGACTGCGAACTGCAGGTCTTTCCTTCGGCGTTGTTCGACAAGAAGGCCCAGGCTGATGAGTTTGCTGAAGCTCTGGAGAAGTGGAAGGAGGTTGACTCGGCCGCAATCGTCCAGGTGCGAGTCGTGGTCGTCCGTGATGATGGAACACTCTTGTTGATCACGGATGTTCCCAGGGGGCAGTCACTGCGCGACTGGATCCAGGCAAACGAGAGAATGCCTGTCGCCGATGTCCTGGCTCTGGGGAGGCACCTGCTGGGAGGCCTTGAGATGGTCCATGGAGCTGGGCAGGTACATGGCGATGTCAAGCCCCATGCAATTCACATCGAGGGGGGGCCGGTCGAGACCATGCTGGTCGATGGCGGAATCACATCAGGACTCTGGAGTGCCAAGCATCTAGGCGACAAGACCGCCTTGATCGGAACGCCCTTCTACGCGCCCGTTGAGCAGTTTGGTGGTGACTCTCCGGACATCCAGTCCGACATCTACAACATTGCCACGGTGATGTATGAGCTCTGCACCGGAGTGGTTCCCTGGCCAGGGTCGAGCTTCCTGGAGATCTTCCAGGCCAAGCTCGAGAAGCGTCCACCCTCGATGAAGAGCCGAGCACCAGAGGTCGATGTGCCTCCCCTACTGGAAGAGGCGATCATGGGGGGACTCCTGGCAGACAGGCGTGAACGCTATTCGAGCGTGCGATCGTTCATGGAGCGGCTCGAGGCCGTCGAGTTGGACTGATCAGGCGGGGCCTGGGGGCGATGACAGAGATCAAGCATGGCAGCCAAGTTGATGCGGAAGATCTGTTCGGCCCGCGTGTGATCGCCATCTTGCCCATGGGGTCAACCGAACCCCACGGACCGCACTTACCACTTGATACGGACGTGGTGCTCGCCGAGGCTCTTTCCAGAGCAGTTGCCAGTCAGCTTGCCCGCGAGGATGTTTCCGCCCTGGTACTGCCTGCGATTCCCTATGGGGTCACCCGCCTGGCCCAGAGTTTTGCGGGCGGTGTGACCTTGAGGCCTGGAACTCTCTGGGCGCTCGTCGAGGACATGGTGCTCTCACTGCAACAGGATGGAATTCGGCAGCTATTGCTGTGCAATTGCCATCACGAGTGGGAGCACCAGCGGGTGCTACACAATCTTGCATTGGACTACGTCGAGCGGGGTGAGGGCGCCTGCCAGATCCTGATGCCGGCCAGGAATGACTCGCGGCTGGAGGAAGTCGAGTGCCACGGTGGGCGCCGAGAGACGAGCCTCATGCTTGCTGCGGCCCCAGGGCGAGTCGAGATGCAGGATCTGGAGCGATTGGAGCCGTTTCAAATCGATCTGCCGGTGCCTGAGAGAGGAGTTAACCGCTCATTGGCCGAACTGGGGGCTGCTCGGGGTTATTGCGGTGATCCTTCAGGTGCCAGTCAAGCAGAGGGTAGCCAGCTCCTCCAACAGCTCGCCGAGGGGCACGTCAGTGCTTGCCGGGAGACCTGGGCTGACCTGTTTGTTCTGAGCTGATTCAGCCGATGCGCCGTGGAGCCGATGAAGTAGGCTCTGCACCAGACCTTGACGTACCCAGCCCCCCAGGAGTCCCCGTGAGGATCAGCGAGATCTACCAGTCCGGCAAGCCCGTCTACTCATTCGAGTTCTTCCCTCCCAAGACGGATGAGGGAGCGCAGGCCCTGATGGCTGCGGTCTCTGATCTGAAGGGAAAGCAGTCACCTGACTTTGTCTCCGTGACCTGTGGCGCTGGTGGCAGTACGCGGGAGCGCACACTCGAGGTGGTCTCCAGGATTCAGAACGAGCTGAACTTGACGGCCATGGCTCACCTGACATGTGTAGCTTCGAGCAAGGGCGACCTGCGCGAGAGCATGCGTCGCATGATCACCGAGAACGTGGAGAACATCCTGGCGCTTCGCGGTGACGTTCCAGAAGGTCAGGATGAATTCGTTCCTGTGGAGAACGGCTTCAGTCATGCCACTGACCTGATCGACTACCTGGCGAACAACTACTTCGTGGATATCGGGGCTGCCTGTTATCCGGAGCGTCACCCTGAGTCCCCGGATGCCGACGAGGACATGAAGTGGACCAAGGAGAAGTACGATCGTGGCGCGAACTTTCTGATCTCGCAGATGTTCTTCGACAACTCCTACTACTTTGACTTCGCCGAAAGGTCGAAGGCGGCCGGAGTTGAGGCCCCGATCATTCCCGGCATCATGCCCATCACCAATGTGGCACAGATCGAGCGCTTCACGCAGATGTGTGGGGCAACCATTCCTCAAGAGCTTCAGGATCGCCTACGTCTGGCAGAAGGTGATCCGGCGAAGGTCATGGCAACCGGTATCGAGCACGCGATCGAGCAGTGCCGCGAGCTGTTGGAGAAGGGAGCGCCCGGGATCCACTTCTACACGCTAAACAAGAGCCACGCGACGCGCTCCATCCTGGCAGCCTTGTTGTAAGGGCTCTTACTGCTCGCGGGTGATGAGTGTCACTCTCGTTTCGAGCCGTGCAGTTCGATGACCCTGCTCAGGGCGTTCAAGAGCGCGTTGGCCTTGAAGGGCTTGCCCAGGAACTCCAGTGGCGCAAGCTTCGGAATGTCGATGTTGGAGCGCTCTTTGGTGTGGCCACTCGAGATGACGATGGGGATATTTGGATCGAGCAGCCGAATTTTATGGGCAGCCTGGATGCCACTGATCCCCGGCATGGTCAGGTCCATCATGACGATGTCGATCCTGTCTCCATTCTCCTCAAACTTCTGCACACTTTCCTCGCCCGTGCTGGCCGTGATCACCTGGTGGCCAGCACGGGTCAGAATCTTGATCACGACCTCACGTACCAGTGGCTCGTCATCGACGACCATGACCGTGATTGCTTCGAGGGTGGGGCGCTGCGTTGCACTTGATTGCGTCACTCTCGATACCGGCTCTTCGGGTAAGGTAGAGGGGGGCAGGCAGATGCTGATGCAGGTGCCCTTCTCAAGCTCCGACTTCAGGTGGATGGAGCCGCCATGTCCGGAAATGATACCAAGGACCGCACTCAGTCCGAGTCCGCGTCCCTTGGACCGTGTGGTGAAGAAGGGGTCGAAAATCCTCTTCTGAGTTTCCGATGTCATTCCTACACCGGAATCACACACTTCAACGAGACATGATGGCGAGGCGTCAGGAGGTGTGCCGAGTATCAAGCCGTTGAGCGTTGGGGGAGGGGGAGTGCTCATGGCAACTCTTATTCGAATTGTGCCACGCTGATCCTCAAGGGCATCTGAGGCGTTGGTGATCAGGTTCATGATCACCTGTCTTAGCTGTGTGGCATCTCCAGCGACACGAGTCATGTCCTTGGCGAGGTCGAGGTTAAGCTCAGCACTCTTGGAGATTGATGAATTGAGAAGGTGGCTCATCTCCTCAACCAAGTCGACGAGGTCTACCGATTGTGCCCGAAGATGCCGACGTCCCGAGTAGTTCATGAGCTGAGTAGTTAGCTCTGAAGCTCTCTCTGCAGACTTTGCGATGATGGCTAACTGAGACGCATGTGGAGAGCCCTCGGGCAGGTCTTGTTGGATCAGGGTGGTATTGCCAAGAATTCCTACAAGCAGGTTGTTGAAGTCGTGGGCAATTCCACCGGCCAGTAGTCCGAGGCTCTCCAGCTTCTGGGATTGATGGAATTGCAGCTCGAGCAGCTCTCGGGCCTTGTCTGCCTGCTGCCGTGCGCTGATGTCCGTGAAGGTGACCACCGCACCCTTCAACCGGCCATCTTGAGTTACAGGGTGAGAGCGGAACTCAACAGGGAAGCTGGTGTTGTCCGCACGCCAGAACACGTCGGAGTCGGAGTGAACAGGACGTCCTTCTTGCAAGTAATTGAACAGCTCAGCGTCCCGTCGTGGAATGAGCTGTTCCTCAGCGTTGGAGTGTAGGATGGCCTCATGCATGTTGCAGCCCTGCAATTCGATCGCTCGGTCGTACCCCAAGAGTTGCAGGCCAGTGGCGTTGCAAAAGGTGCAGCAACCTTCCATGTCGAGGCCGAAGATTCCCTCGCCGGTGGAGTTGAGAAGGGAGCGAACCTGGGCTTCGCTTGCTGCGAGTTCAGTGTTGCGAATGAGGTGGGAGCGCAGTAGCAATGAGATGGTGACAGCGGTCCCTAGCAACCCCAGGAACAGAAGTGTCTTGATTGGAGAGCTATAGCTTTCGAGGTGCCTTGGAGAGGGGGCAACATGCACCAGCAAGGGACTGTCAAAGGCTTTTAGCTCGAGCTGCTGGTGATATGGCCAGGTTGAAGGATCACCTGGGACCACACCGAAGGCCGCTGTGCCGTCCGGCTCGGAGAGTCCAAGTCTGAACTCCTTCATGAAGGTGGGCTCGGAGAGGCAAGCTTCAGCGATGTCTTGAAACAGGAACGAGCCGTTTAGGTACCCAATCGGTTTCCTCCCCGATTCGCTGAAGATTGGCCAAAAAAAGCTGAAGCCGCGACCTTTGTTGCCATAGGACTCGCACTTGGTCCTGCGCGCGAGCCCAGTGTCTCTTGCCGCTTCGATTGCTTTGATCGTTTCTTCGCTTGGGGCCCCGCTGGGGTGGTGGTCGCCTTCGTCTACGGAGTCCAGGTTTGCAGGGAGTCCTCTTTCTGCGAGATCCTGGTCGCTGAGGACCTTGAGCTTATTCACCCCAGGAATGAACTCGACAGGCGAGAGGGTGTCCCCGAAGCTTGCGGGCCTGGCTGGAGGTATGAGCCGAACTCCTTCCCCCGCATACCGGGCTATCATCGATACGCGTGTGTCGATCCAGTCCTGCAAGCGCTGCATGACCTGGTCAGCGACAATCCTGGTCTCGAGCGTGATTTTCTCTCGCTGGTTGTCCGTCTGTTTTTTCCAGAGCACAGCCCCAGCAGCAACGAGGAGAATGAACGTACTCAGGGGCCAGATCGAGACCCTATTCCAGGAACTTCTCATCGGTTTGAACGGCAGTCCATCACGAAAAAGCCGTACCTATCATTGGAGGATATGATTCTTTCACTTGGCCTTGGTGACGAGGAATCGCTGGGCAACCCAAGCCCAGACTGGCCATTGGGAGTTGAACCCTGGTTCAACATTTCTGAGCAGACCTCCACGCAGGTGTTGGTCGATCTGACTATCGATCAGGTGCTGCTCAGCTACAGAAGATTCTTACAGCGACTAACCCTGGTGAGGTGGGCTACTGCAGGATCGGAAGCGAGAACTGCTTCATTGCAAGGCGTTGCGCGAATCTCCCCGCCACCTCGCAGAATCGTTGGGCAAGCAGTGAATCGGGCTTGGCCACGACGATCGGGTCGCCGCCGTCGCCTCCCAACCGAACAGCTGGGTTCAGAGGGAGGCTTCCTAGCACCGGAAAGTTGAACTTGGCAGCAAGACGCTCCGCTCCGCCACTGCCAAAGATGTCCACGGTGGTGCTGAAGTGACCCTCCCCATCGACGAGAACCTTCTCTGCGTGGTCGCCGAACTCGAATTCAATCTCCGATCCGGCAGCAGCAGGGGCGCGCCCCTCTATGGCGAACCCGGCCATGTTCTCCACGATTCCCAGGATTTCGACGTTCACCTGGGCGAACATGGCAATGGCCTTGCTCACGTCGAAGGTGCTCACGGCCTGTGGCGTGGTTACCAGGACTGCGCCCGAGAGAGGGACGACCTGGGCCAGCGAGATTTGGGCGTCGCCGGTACCTGGCGGCATGTCCACCAGCAGGTAGTCGAGTTCGCCCCAGTCGACATCCCTCAGGAACTGCTCGATGAACTTGTGGATCATTGGACCACGCCACATGATCGGCTTGTCCTCCTCGACCAGGTATCCGATCGACATGGTCTTGACGCCATGACGTTCCTTCGGCTGGATCTTCTTTCCGTCGGAAGCCGGTTGGCCCGCTAGCCCCATCATCATCGGGATGTCGGGGCCGTAGACGTCGCAGTCGAGAATGCCGACCCTGGCTCCGGTCTTCTGAAGCGCACAAGCCAGATTGACGGTCGCGGTACTCTTGCCGACGCCGCCCTTGCCCGAAGAAATTGCGATCACATGGGCGATGTTGTTGGGGAGGCTCGAGTCGGAGCCACCCATACCCTTGACGACGGCCGTCATCTCGATTGAGACGTCGGTCACCCCTGGTACCTCGCGAATGACCTGTTCAGCCTGTTGCTTGAGCTGGTCCTTCACCGGGCAGGCCGGTGTGGTCAGGTTGATTGTCACGTTGACCCGGCCGTCCTCGACCTCGTTCTTGGTGACGAAGCCAAGCGTGACGATGTCCTGGTTGAGGTCGGGATCTTGAACGGCGCGTAGGGCGTCAAGGACTTGGGCGGGAGTGGGCTGCGACACGGATGTTGTTGCGGATTCGGGTGGCTGGTCAGTCAATTGGGCCACCATCCTAGGCTCGCTTCTCGGGGGAGGGAAGGGGGACTCTGCCGTGTACGTCAGAATCTGAGAAGAAGCCCCTGCGAAGCTCGGCGACCCTTACCTCCAGCACGGCCCTGACGGCGTGCTCCCTATCACCCCGGTTGGGGATCGGTGGGGCAGACCTCCCCAGCTCTCTTGCACGTAGCAGCTTCGATGTAATCCAGGTGCTCCTGGAGTTGAGTTCGCTGCGGGCGAAGGTGCTGAGCAGGCCTCGCTTAGCAGTTTGGCCGCCTTGGGGGGAGAGGGAGGTCTGTGAGGGACTGGCCAGGCGGGGTCCCCAGGAAAATCGCGAAGCTCTCGTGGTGGGTGGCAGTTGCACCAGGAGTAACATTGGTTCTTGAGACTCGATCTGACAGGTCCCGGGGACATGCACAAGAGAATGAACAATCAAATCGACCGCAGGGGCGGGGGCTTGCGGCTACCAGCTCGGCCAGGGGTTGGCCGTCTGGCTGTCGAATCGCCCATGAACTCCGCAAGCGCTCATCTCTCTGGAGGGTTGATCAAGACGATTCCCTGTTCGGCCAGCGCGAAGCCGCTGCTCTCCGCACTGGAGGTGGGGAGCAAGGGCTCCGCTTCATCCAGTACCCTTGCCTGTGAACGTGAGTAGGCAGGAGGGTTCAGCGCAACGCCCCCGAGCGGTATGCCTGCTCTCAGGGGGCATGGACTCTGCCGTTTGCCTGGCCGAGGCGATGGCGGAGAGCTTTGAAGTTCACGCTCTCTCCTTTGACTACGGCCAGCGTCATGATGTTGAGCTGGCGGCATCGAAGCTCGTTGCGAGGGCGGGCGCCGCGGTGAGTCACCGAGTCGTGCAGCTCGACCTTCGCAGCCTCGGCGGCTCAGCACTCACCGATAGTATCGACGTGCCGATGTCTCGCTCCGAGGATGAGATCGGCGAGGGAATCCCGGTCACCTACGTTCCGGCGCGGAATACTGTCTTCCTCTCGATTGCTCTGGGGTGGGCGGAGGTCCTGGGTGCACGCGACATCTACATCGGAGTCAACGCCCTCGACTATTCAGGCTACCCTGACTGTCGCCGCGAGTTTCTGGAGGCCTTTGAGCGCCTGGCCGGGGTTGCCACTGCCGCTGGAGCAGAAGAGGAGGCACGGTTTCGAGTTCGCGCACCCCTGCTCGAGCTGAGCAAGGCCGACATCGTGCGCCGTGCGAACGAGCTGGGGGTTGATCTCGGACTGACCCACACTTGTTACTCTCCGGAGCTGATCGACGGGGTGGTCCATAGCTGTGGGGCCTGTGACGCTTGCTCGCTCCGTCTGAGGGGTTTCGCCGAAGCTGGCGAGACCGATCCCTTGCCCTACCTACCAGCCCCAAAAAACAGATGAGCTCATCTCGCTCCGAGGCTATCGAGAATCTCCTGCAGGTCGTGGATGCCCTTCGGGAACCAGATGGTTGCCCTTGGGACCGCAAGCAGACGGTCGGATCCATGGCGACCTATGTCATTGAGGAGGCTTATGAGCTGGTCGAGGCAATCGAGAACGAGGACGACGCGAACACCTGCGAGGAGCTAGGGGACCTGTTGATGGTCCTGGCCATGATCTGCCGCATTGCTGCGGAGGCTGGTCGCTTTGACATGGAGCGCGCAGCTCGCGAGATCCACGAGAAGATCATCCGACGCCACCCCCATGTGTTTGGCGATAGTGAGGCCGAGGACGCGGAGGAGGCCCTGGCCAGCTGGGAGGCAGTCAAGGGCGAGGAGCGCCGGGAGGCTCGTGTCGACAGTAGTGCGCTCGCCGGTCTCCCCGTGGCCCTACCGGCCCTCGCCCGAGCTGGTCGTACCTGTGACAAGGCCGTCTCATCCGGCTTTCGCTGGGAAACAGCGGCCGGGGCCTGGGCGAAGGTCGAGGAAGAGCTCGGGGAGCTCAAGGAAGCGCTCCGAGGTACAGACCTCGAGGCTGGGCCCAAGGTCAAGGTAGAAGGCGAGGTCCGTGAGCAGGTCGAGGCCGAGCTCGGAGACCTGCTGATGGCAGCAGCCTTCTTCGGGCGCTACGTTGGACTGGATCCAGAGAAGGTCTGTCGTGCCGCCCTTCGTCGCTTCGAGGCCCGCTTCCGGCACATGGAGAGTGGGCTGGGCGCCCCCTTGGCGGGCTTTGATCTGGCCCACCTCATGGAGGCTTGGGCGGCAGCCAAGGAGGCGGGCTCGGTCCCGGAGGCCTAGTTCCGAAAGCCGGGCGGACTTTCCGACCTCCCTCTGGACGCGCCGGTCTCGGTGGCTATACTTCCCACCCCAACCGCGGGGATGTAGCTCAATTGGTTAGAGTGCCGGCCTGTCACGCCGGAGGTTGCGGGTTCAAGTCCCGTCATCCTCGCCACTTACAAGGCCCTCCGCTCTGCGGGGGGCCTCTCTCTTTATCCAACCTGAGACTCGCGGCCGGCTCTTGCTGGCCATTCCCCGCAAGTAGACCATCCTCTCATGACCTCCGAGCTCAAGCCTCCCACACTGATCGAGGATCAGGGAGCCCTGGAAGAGCTCCTGCAGGTCTTGCGGTCCGAGGACGTGATCGCGGTGGATACGGAGGCTGACTCATTCTTCAGCTATCGAGAGAAGGTCTGCCTGATCCAGATCACGGCCCGAGAGCATGACTACCTGGTCGACCCCCTGGCATCCATCGACCTGGCTGGCCTCGGAGCCATTCTCTCTGACAGGTCGAAGGTGAAGATCCTTCACGATGGCGAGTACGACATCCTGATCCTGCAGAGGGACTACGGCTTCCGCTTCGCGAACATCTTCGACACCAGAATCGCTGCGTCTGCTCTGGGCTCCCAGAACCCCGGGTTGGCTTCTGTGCTGGAGGAGCACTTCGAGATCGTCCTGGACAAGTCGATGCAGCGGTCGAATTGGGGTGAGCGGCCACTCACCGAGCGCCAGATCGACTATGCCCGTCTGGATACCCACTACCTGCACGAGCTGATGCGCCGTCAGGAGAAGGAGCTCGATGACCTGGGCAGGCGCATGATCCTCGATGGTGAGTGCGATCGACTTGAAGCCCTTGAGGCCAGCCCGCATGCCTTCAATCCAGACGAATGGTTACGACTGAAGGGAGCCAGAGCACTGTCACCTGTCTCTCGCCGTGCGCTCCGTGAGCTCTTCGCCTTGCGCGATGATCTGGCTCGGCAGAGCGATGTTCCTCCTTTCCGGATCATGAACAACAATGCCATGATCGAGGCGGCCGTAGAGCGCCCCCGATCGACTCAGGAGCTGGCAGATGTTCATGGCTTCTCGTGGCGGCAGGTACGAAAGATTGGAGAGATGGTGATCAGTACACTGGCCCAGGCTGCCAAGCTCGATCCGGTCGACGACCTGCCGCGCTTGCCACCGAAGGACGGAACGGGTGGACTCGACATGAACCAGGTAGAGCTCTTTGATCGGCTCAAGACCTGGCGTCGCGACCGCGCCACCGAGGAAGAGTTCGATGCCTCGTTGATCCTGAATCGACATGTGCTGGTCAGGTTGGTGCGCGATCAACCTGGGAGCATCGAGGATCTCCTGGCGGTCGAGGGACTCCTCGAATGGCAAGTCGAGCGCTACGGAGAGAGCCTGCTGAGCCTCCTCGCCCGCTTTTCAGCTGATGTCGAAGCTGGGCGAATCGTCCCCATGCGACGACGAGGCGGGGCTCGTAGGCCGCGCGGGTAGGCCAGGTGTTCGCTGCACGCAGTCCTGGTCTTGCGGCAAGCGGGTCCACCTTGCTCGCGCTGCTGCCACTGGTGCTGGGGCCGGCCAGCTTCCTGGGGACTCAGGACGAGGCTCCTCCGTCCGAGCGAGAACAGATCTCCAGGGCGATGAGAACGATCAAGGCTCGAGGCGCGACCGACGAGGAGCGCGACCTTGCCATGGCCGAGCTGCTCTTCCTGGGTTCGGATGGGCCCAGGTCACTGGGTAGCTGGATCGAGAGTTCCCTGAAGAGCCGTGGCAAGCGGGGGGCCAAGGAGGAGGCGAGGCTACTCTCGGAGCTGGAGAGGCGCGGGGCCGAGGTGATCCGTCAGCGGCTGAAAGGCAAGGCCGAGCGCGAGGTGGATGAGCTGCGGGACCTCTTGCGCAGGCACTATCGCGACGCACAGCTGACCAAGGAGACGATCCAAGCTGAGTGTGATCCGGCCGTCGCGCGCCTCACCGAACTCCTGACCATCGGCGCGCAGGAAGTTTGGGGCGCCGACGAGCAGCTCCAGCTCGACTGGGAATCCCTGCTCGACGATCGAGACCGGGACTTCGTCTTGCTGGAGACCTGGTACGCAGCTCAGGCGGCTCTCCTCTCGATTCCCGGTAGTGGTGAGCGGGCAGCCAGGCGAATGAAGGAGCCCACCTGGCCGCAGCTCGATGCGGAAGATCTACTCGATGAGGCCGACCGGATTGCCCAGCTGGCGATACCCATGAGCAAGTCGGATCGCCGGGCGTTTGATCAGAACCACGCGGTGCCCGTTGCGCAGGGCGACTCGCCTGCCGAGGGCGAGATCGGTGCCGAGGAGAAGCTAGGGGTACGCTTTCTCAACCTGCGCCGGGTGCTGCTCGGGCTGCCCGCTCAGAGTCTCGATCTGAAGCTCTCCCTCGCTTCCCGCGGGCACTCGAGGGACATGGCCGAGCACGGTTTCTTCAGCCACGACTCTCCACTGAAGGGGAAGGAGACTCCCTGGGCCCGCGCAGCCCTCGCGGGGACCACCGCGAGCTCCGAGAACATCGCGGTGGGCTCGAGTACCGGAGAGGGGGCGATCCTCCAGTGGTGGTACAGCCCCGGCCATCACCGGAACATGATGGGGGGCGGGTCCCGTTCGGGGCTGGGGCGCTTTGGAAGGCACTGGACCCAGCTCTTCGGAGGCTAGCTGCCCTCCGGAGCAGAGGTCAGAGGGCTCCAGGGCTCTCAGCAGCTGGGCTGGTGACCAAGAAAAAGGGCGTTCAATGCCCTCCAAAGGGCTTTGAGCGCCATTTCGTGCTGTGGTGGAGACGAAGGGGCTCGAACCCTCGACCTTCGCATTGCGAACGCGACGCTCTACCAGACTGAGCTACGTCCCCACTTGGGCCGGGAATTCTAGGCCTCGGGACTCGCCGGTGAAAGGGGTCAGTCGTAGGGATGCGGGATACGATGAATCAGCCAGGGCCACGAAGGTGCTGGTCCATCATCGAGCCCTCATGAACCTCCTCTCTCGGCTATGCCTGGGTCTCTTCACCCTCTGGGGTGCTGGATCCCTGGCTCCTGTCCATTCGCAGCCCAGCCCTCCGGTGCAGGGCTCGGAGCGGATTTGGGAGTCCGTGGAGCTGCCAGCGAACTTCGTCCTCGACCTGATGAGTGGGCTCGTGGCCAGCCGGCCGGAAGGGGAGCGGCCGGTCCTCTCGTACAGCCGTGGCCGGCTCATGTCCGTGAGCCCCTTGAGGCTTCTTCCGATGGATCAGGAGTCGCCACGGCCGACGATTCAGCGTGATGGTGGTGATGCGGTTCCCGGAGTCTCGCCGGTGGTTGGACAGGAACTCGTCTTTGACTGCTTTGACGAGGCCTGGGGTTACCTACGAGTCCTGGAGGTGACTCCCGAGGCGGTGACCCTCGAGTACCTGCTCGAACCGAACCTGCAGCTGCGGGAGGTCTCCCGTCTACCTTCCTTCCTGCAGGCGGACTCCGGTCCTGCCGGAGTGCGGCTGGGATGGGAGAACAAGGAGGGCCAGGTCTATCGAGTGGAGCGTCGCCGAGTGGCACGCGGCCCCAACGACCTGCGCAGTGACTGGAGCGTGGTCGCGGAGCTGGCGGCGGGCGAGTGGGTCGATGATGAGATCTCCCTGGAGAACCTGACCGAGTACCGGGTCTCGCTGGTTGGTGGTGAGGGTGACTTTGGTGCGACCGCTCTGGGAGTTGCAGGCATTGAACGACCTGAGATTCGGGCCGAGGTCGGATCGGGTACGGAGATCAACCTGCTCAGCCTGATCGATGACGGGCTGCGTAACGACGTCAAGATCGAGTACGTGCGTCCTAACGGCGTTCAGATCTTTCCAGGCGGTGGAATCGAGGCACGGCAGCTCAGCCAGGACGAGGAAGAGTCCTGGATCCTCCCAGAGGTTCTCTCGGAGGGTTATCCAAAGCAGCGCTTCTTCGTTCCTCCTGGCCGGGTCCTGGCCTTGCGCCTGCCTGAGGGGGCCTACTGCCTGCTACGGGTCGAGAGAGTGCGAGAGGACGATTCCATGGTGGTCATCAGCCGCCAGATTGACCTGAACAAGGGGCGGATCTTCCCGCCGGTGCCAGAGCTTCCCCAGGCCACCTGGGAGGCAGACAAGGGCGTCGTGTTCGAGTTTGGCGAGCCGCGCAAGTTGCCGCCGAGTGGAATACCGGTCCTGACGGTCGAGCGTGAGGAGACGCTGGACGCTGGAGACTGGAAGCCCTGCACGACGGGTGAACCTGGTCAGCGAACCCTGGTTGACTCTTCTGTTGGGGAGAAGCTGCTGGTTCGCTATCGATTTCGTCAGGGGCTCGAGGGTCAGCAGGTCTCCCTCTCGAGCGAGCCTCTGACCGTTCTGCTCGGAGGTGAGAGCGACGAGGCGCGGACGGCCATGCTGGAGCGGGCGGTCCTGGACCTGGGATCCGAGGACTACGACCGCCGAGGACGCGCACGGGCAGTCTTGCTGGCTCTCGGTGAGGGGGCCTGGCCCATCCTGCGGGACTCCCTGCGATCCAATAATGTGGAGCTGGCTTCCGCAGCCAGGGAGCTGCTCCTGACCGGGCTTCGGGATTCCGAAGGCGAGGCTCAAGCGATGGCTGGCGGCCTGGCGCGACTCTTCCTCAGCATCCGTGCCGAGGAGCTGGGGTCGGAGATGCCTCCACATCCGGACTGGATATCACCAGAGCCCGGTGCCCGTGCTTCGGCTGCCTTGCGCGGGCTGGGCTGGCGGCAGGCTCATGCCAGCAAGATCGCCATCTGGAGGCGAATCCTCATGGAGTCCGATCCGGACGATGCCGTGCGGCAGGTTGCCAGCCTGGCGGCATTGCTGGGGGCCGAGGGGCTTGGACCTGACCTGAGTATTCGCCAGGGCATCTCGGGGACCGGTGATGAGTGGTTGATTGACCTCGACCTGGTCGAGCCTGAAGTGCCGCGCAGGCGGGAGCCCTGGGCCGAGCTAGTCCAGATGCAGGCCCATCGGGAGCTGGCTGAGGCCCAGCTGCTCTCCTCCGAGGAGCTCTCCCTGGCCCAGGAACGCCGTGTTCTGGCCCGTTATCTGACGGCTCACTTCGAGCGGATCCAGGATGACCTGTTCCTCGATTGTGCCCTCCGTCTGATCGAGAACCCCGTGGCTCGGCTCCAGGGGGCCCTGGACCTGGCGGAGTCCCAGCGCCGATCCAGCTGGTCCCAGGGCGATGAGGAGGCCTTCCAGGTAGTGCGCCTGGAGGCCCCGAGCACCGAACTCCTGCTCGAGGAGCTGAACATGCTGCGCTTGACCAGCGCACAGCTCGTCGATCTGGTGCTCCCAGCGGGGATTTACGAGTCGCTTCCGGATGGCCGGCAGGCAGTCGTGGAGGGCTCTAGATTCCGCATCCGGGGGGAGGGGGGCGTGGAATTGCACCTTGGTTTCACCCTCATGAAGGGCTGTGATGCCCAGTTCGAAAACCTCTCGATCGTGCCTGAAACCGGCATCGGAGTGAATGTCGTGGGCTCCAGGCTGGTGCTGCGGGATTGCTTGGTGCGGGGAGGAAATCTGGGGCTGCTGGGAACCGACGCGGTCGTCGAGCTGGAGCGATCCTCGATCACTGCTCCCGCGAGTGCCGGGCGAAACGCCGCGGGGATGCGCTTCGGAGGGCGCTCGATGCTCCTGGCCTCCGAATCGAGGATCGAGAGTACGGGGGTGGCCATCTATGGTGCCCGGGCTGCCTTGCTGGACCGCTGCGTGGTGGTCTCAGCGTTCCGTAATGCGGTCGAGGGGGGCAGCGGGGGGGATCTGTGGATCGTCAATTCCCTGGTTCAGGCCGACAAGGCGCCGTTTTCACGCATTTCTCAGGGGGTCCTGGACGGAGCTGTTCTGGTCGGAGATGCGTCCACCGCCCTGTCGGCCGCCAATGGATTCATGGTCTGCGCTGAGCACCTGCGCTGTGACCTGGAACTGGACGAACTGGACCGGGCCATCTGGCTGGATCACTGCACGCTGGGACGCTGAAGCCCAGCGGATCGATCCGTGGTGGAATATCAGGGCCCCGGGGGGCGATACCTGCTTTCCAGGGGAGCGGACTTTCGGGGGGGCAACTCCGCCAACAAAAAGCCGTTACCAGGGGTCTCCCGAGGCACTTCCTCGATAAGCTTCCGGGCTGATTCGGTGCAGTTTGTGCACCTCCAGTCCAACAACCCGTACTTGACAAGCATACGGTCATGAACCGCTCTCTGATCGGGCTCGGCGCCCTGCTGGCATTGACTGCCTGTGGCGGCGGGGACTCAGCTCCCAAGCCCCAGAAATCCACTACCGGCTCGACCTCGTCGTCCACAGCCGAAACCACCACGACTGCGAAGTCCACTGACACAGGCGGGGCTGCCAAGGCCTCCGGCTCGCAGGACTGGAATGATTCCATGGGGACCGCAACGGTCTCCGGCGCCATCAAGTTCGAGGGAGTAGCTCCCGAGAACAAGGCGATCACAATGTCTGATGTCGACCCCAAGTGTCCCGGCGGAGCCGAGGAGACAATCCTGGTCAGCAACGGTGGTCTGGCGAATGTCGTCATCTCCGTCAACAAGGGCCTCGATGGTTACAAGTTCGCCAAGGGAACCGGGGCCGTGAACCTGGACCAGAAGGGATGCCAGTACATCCCGCACGTGCTTGCGATGCAGGCAGGACAGACTGTCTCGATCACGAACAGTGACGACACCGTCCACAACGTGCACTCGTACTCGAAGCGCAATCAGGCGTTCAACCAGGCTCAGCCTGCCGGCGCTGGTGCCATCGAGAAGAAGATGTCACAAAAGGACAAGTCATTCCCGATCAAGTGCGACATGCACGCGTGGATGAACTGCCAGGTCGTGGTCTTCGACCATCCTTTCTTCACGGTTAGCGACGAGAACGGAAACTTCACTCTGCCGAAACTCCCTGCGGGGACCTACAAGCTCGTTGCCGAGCATGAGTCGCTCGGCAAGCAAGAGGCCGAGGTAACCGTTGCCGACGGTGGTACTGAGACTGTCACGTTCTCTTACGGACAGTCGGCACCCTAGCGCCGCACGTGGGGAACCCTGTGGTGTGCACAGGGTTCCCCGGCGGCACTTGACAAGTGAAAATGAGGACAGCAAGGTTCCCTTTTGGTGCGCCTTCGTTGGGCATGCTATCAGCCCAAGGTGTGCAAAGTCTGAACCCCTGTCAGCTCCGCTAGGACCCTCATTAAGAATTGAATCCAGGGCTCTGGAATCGGCCTTTGTTGCCCCGAATCCGAATACGAACCCACGCGGTCGGTCACGTGAACACCTGCCGAGAACAGAGGAAAACATGAGAAGCCCCTTCACTCAACTCGTCTGCCTGGCCACCGTTGCCATCGGCACGCTGAGCTCTTTCAAGGCTCTCAACTTCTTTGGATCCGACCCCCGGGCCGACGAAGACCACAGCCAGATGATTGCGGAGGAACTTCCGCACGCTCGGCCCCCCCGTGGAGTCCCGCTGACCATCACCGAGGGCACCTGGCTTCGAGCACCCGGTGAGGAGTGGATCATTCAGCAGAATGAACTCGCCAGGAAGCAGGGTCTGGAGCCTCGTTTTACCGAGGACCCCAGCGCAGCAGACGGAGAGGGAGCCTGGATCGATTCGACAGGTTTCATTCAGAAACGCTATGACGAAGAGGAGGACTTCTGGGCCTACTGGCAGTGGGTCGGTCCTGCGCAGCTGACTCGTGGTCGACGTGACTTCGTCCAGTTCTGCTCGAGTTGCCATGGCCTCGATGGTGACGGGTATGGTCGCTCCGGGCAGTGGCTACGACCCTCTCCGCGCGACTTCCGTCAGACCAACTTCAAGTTCACCAAGGTGCTGGCCAACTTGCCCACCGATGATGCACTCAAGCGGCTCATCAAGCGTGGACTCGATGGGACCCCGATGCTGCCGTGGGACCTCTCGGACGAGCAAATCACGGATATCGTCCAGTACATCAAGTCACTCTCGCCAGAGGGCATGGGCTGGCGGGATCCCTTCACTGGGATTGGCTCGATCGTGGAGGCCGGGGAGAACCCCTGGGCGGGTCGCGAGAACTTCGCCATCAAGCACGGCGAGAAGGTCTACCACGGCGTTGCGCAGTGCATGCTCTGCCACCCCGGCTACGTGAATCCCAGGGACCTGCCGGGCTTGCTCGACCAGCCTGAGGACACGGTCTACCGCGAGAACCTGTATCTCCCGGTCCTCAAGGACTCCGAGTACGAGGTGCTCGGCGAGAAGGTCAAGATCCTGCCGCCCGACTTCACCTTCCACACCATTCGCTCGGGGCAGACGCCCCAGGACCTCTACGAGACGATCGCCTCGGGCATCAAGGGCACCGCGATGCCGGCCTGGAAGGGCTCGCTCTCCGAAGAGGACCTCTGGGCCCTGGCCTACTACGTCCAGGACCTGGTGGAAGAATACAAGGACAAGCCCGCCGAGCGTCGGGGGCTGATGGAACGCCTGCGAGAGGGTCTCTAGGAGCTACGCGAACCATGAACCGAATCAATTCTCTCCTGGCTGGGGTGCTCTCCAGCCGCTGGATGAAGGCGCTGGCCGTCGTGGGTATGGCCGGCGTGGCCGAGGCTCAGGGAGGCAACAGATGGGCGCCTTTTCCCCCGGCATCTGACTTTGGACACCGATTCAGCGAGCTCTTCTGGCTGATCACGATCCTGTGCAGCATCTCGATGGTGATCGTCGTCTTATTGCTCTTGATTCCCCTGCTTCGGGATCGGGCACGTCCGGGGCACAAGGCGAACTACGACCACGGATCTTCCCTTCACGACAAGCGGCTGACGGCGGTGATCTCACTCGCCACCTTCATCGTTCTCGACGCGTGGGTCCTGGCCATCGCCATGAAGGATCTCCGCGAGGCCTACTGGAACATGCCCGAAGTCGACCAAGCCGAGACCTATCCGATAGAGGTGCTTGGCCAGCAATGGGCGTGGCACTTTCGTGGTCCGGGCCTGGACGGTGAGTTCGGAACCCCGGACGACATCCTGGAAATGAACCAGCTGACGATTCCGAAAGGGCGTCCAGTTAGCTTCCAGATGACCAGCAAGGATGTCATTCACTCGCTCTTCCTTCCGGAGATGCGCACGAAGAAGGACGTCAATCCCGGGTCAATCAACAAGACCTGGTTCAAGCCCATTGAAGCGGGGGAGTTCACCATTCTCTGTGCAGAACTGTGTGGCTACGCCCATTACCAGATGTTTGGAAACCTGACCGTGATGGAACAAGAGGATTTCGACGAGTGGGAAGAGTCGGCCAGCTTGCTGGGAATAGCAGCCTACGACCCCGAGGACGAAGAGGCCCAGTGGGCCTGGGAATGGGAAGAGTAATTCACCATGAGTGGTCAACACATCCACGCGGAGCCGACTAATTTCTTCCGGAAGCACGTCTTCTCGGTCGACCACAAGGTCATCGCCAAGCAGTTCCTCTGGTTCGGTCTGATCTGGCTGGGCATTGGTGGAGTCATGGCGATGATGATTCGCTGGCAGCTGGCGAATCCAGGCGAGCCCGTGCCGGTCATCGGGTCAATGCTCTTCCCGCGTACGAACGGAGTCCTGGACCCCGCGACGTACAACACGCTGTTCACAATGCATGGCACGATCATGATCTTCCTGGGGCTTACACCCCTCATGATCGGCGCGATAGGCAACTGGTCGATTCCCTTGATGATCGGAGCGCGGGACATGATCTTTCCGCTGCTCAACTGCTTGTCCTTCTGGGCAATGTTCTTGGGAGGCGCGGTGGGCTTCATCTCTCTCTTCGTTCCCCTGGGGGCGACCGAGGCGGGCTGGACCGGTTATCCAACTCTCTCGACGACGATCAATGGAGTCGGGAGTGGTGAGACGCTTTGGGCCATAGCGGTCTTCTTGATTGGTGCCAGTTCGATCATGGGCGGCATCAACTACATGACGACGGTGATTCGTCTGAGAGCGCCGGGGATGACCTGGCAGCGCCTGCCGTTGACGGTATGGGGCATCTTCCTGACCTCGGTCTTGAATGTACTGTTCGTTCCCGTGATCGGTTCGGCGATGTTGCTGCTGATCATGGACCGGGTCTTCGGGACGACCTTCTTCATCCCAGCATCCATCATGCAGGGCGCCGGTGGTGGCGATCCGATCCTCTACCAGCACCTGTTCTGGATCTTCGGTCACCCAGAGGTCTACATCCTGATTCTTCCTGCCTGGGGAATCATCGGTGACCTGCTGTCCTTCTTCTCCCGGAAGCCGGCCTTCGGCTACAGGGCACAAGTTGGAGCCATGGTCGCCGTGACCCTCCTGTCAGCGGTGGTCTACGGGCACCACATGTTCACGACCGGCTTGAGCGCGATGCTCGGTGAGAGTTTCATGCTTCTCACCATGATCATCTCCGTCCCCGCCGAGATCTTGTTCTTCAACTGGCTGCACACTCTCTGGAAGGGCAACCTCAGGTTGACGACACCGATGTTGTTCTCCATGGGCGTGATCTTCGTGTTCGGCCTTGGAGGTCTCACGGGCATCTACCTGGCGACGATCGGAACGGACATCTTCCTGCATGACACCTACTTCGTGGTGGGGCACTTCCACCTCACGATGGCCGCTTCTGCGCTCTTCGCCACATTCGCAGGGATCTACTTCTGGTTCCCAAAGATGTTCGCGAGAGAGATGAACGAGTTCCTGGGGAAGACGCACTTCTGGTTCACGGTGATTCCGCTCGTGACGGTGTTCTGCCTGATGTTCGTCATGGGCTATGCGGGAATGCCACGCCGCTACTATGACCACACATCGGCGGAGTACTTGCGCTCTCTGCAACACCTCAACAAGTACGCGACCCACGCAGCCTTCCTGCTTGGCGCCGCTCAGCTGGTCTTCGTCTACAACTTCATCCGAAGCCGCTGGTGGGGCAAGCCCGCCAGCCAGAACCCGTGGGAAGTTGGGACGCTTGACTGGACCATGGAGACGCCGGTCCCGCATTACAACTTCAAGGAGATCCCCGAGGTCTTCACCGGACCCCACGAGTTCAGTAATCCTGACATCCCCGATGGTAAGGACTGGATCTCGATGACGGAGAAGCTGAAGGCCTAGCAGGCTCCTCGATCTTGTCCTTGCCTCCTACCCTCCACTGATTCGAATGAACGTGTCGAGCGCAGCCACATCCACCCTCTCGAAAGAGGAGGTCAGAACCCGGGTCGACGTGACCCTGGGGATGATCTTCTTCATCGGGTCGTGGACGATGGCCTTCGGCACGCTGTTCCTTTCCTTCCTCGTGCTGCGCCAGCGAGTTGGCGTCTGGCCGCCGGAGGGAATCGTCCTGCCTTCATTCCCGCTGGCCACGGTGGCCACCTTGATCCTCGTTGCCAGTAGCCTTGGGCTGCATCGAGCCGTCAGGGCCTGGGATGCGAAGGGTGGCGGCGGTGAGAGAGAACAGGCTTCGTCTGCTCAGCGTGACTGGGCCGTTGGCGTAGGCCTGGGATTTGCTTTTGCCGTGCTTCAGGCACTGCTGTGGGCCGATCTGCTGGCCGCAGGCCGCTTCCCGAGCTCGGGGCTCTACGAGTCCCTCTTCTACGGCCTGACCTGGGTCCATGCGGCTCACGTGGTCATTGGCCTGCTTGCACTTTTGTGGGCATGGATCGGTCTCTCGAGTGGCCGGTATGGCCCCAACCGTCTGTCTACCGTCAGCAACATCGTCATCTTCTGGCACTTCGTCGATGTTGTTTGGATTGTCCTCTACCTGGGCTTTTTCGTCTTCTGAGAGTGAATCGCCGATGAGCACCGTACAAGCCGCGTCCGCCGAGCACGGAGATCAGGAAGATCTCGTTGAGGACCTCGCACACTTTGGCAAGGCCACTGGTGGCAAGATCGCCATGTGGATGTTCATCGCCCAGGACGGCATGTCCTTCGGTGGTTTACTGTTCGCCTATGGTGTCTTGCGCGCCTCCGCCGAGAGCTGGCCGATTCCATCGGACATCCTTGGGATCCCCCTGACGGCCCTGGCAACCTTCCTACTTATCTGCTCCTCGCTGTCGATGGTCTTTGCGGTTCTCGCAGCCCAGGAGAGGAATCAGGCCGCACTCGTTCGCTGGCTTGGCGTGACGATCATGGGGGGGGTGACCTTCCTCGGAATCCAGGCCTACGAGTACACCCACCTCGTGCATATTGGGATCGGCTTTGCTGAGAGCAGCTGGCAGGGTGAGCCGATCAATAACCTCTTCGGAACGACCTTCTATGCGGTCACGGGCTTCCACGGCCTGCACGTGTTCTCGGGAGTCATCTACCTCTGTTGCGTTCTGAGGGGTGCGATGGCTGGCAAGTACACCCAGGGAGGTCACAGCTACAGTCCCGTCGAACTGGTCGGTCTGTTCTGGCACTTCGTTGACCTGGTCTGGATTCTCGTGTTCACGTTCATCTACCTACTGTAGTCACGGTCGACCACCACATCATGGAACACCAATCGACACTCTCGACAACTCAGGATGAGGTTGACAAGGCTCACTACATCCAGGAGCAGAGTCATCGGGCTACCTACATCACCGTCTTCCTGATCCTGGGAGTCCTGACCTTCTTCGAGGTCTTCATTCCCGAGATCTATGCGGCTGACTACAGCAGCATCACGAAGATGCTTCTCTTGTGCGTCTTGGCCTTTGGCAAGGCGGCCCTGGTGGCGCTCTACTTCATGCACCTGAAGTACGAGAGCCCCTGGCTTCGCTGGATTGGCTACACGCCGATCTACATGGGTTTTGCCGTGATCATCATCATGCTCGAGACCGTGTATCGATGAGCGCTTCGATCCGAAGACTGACGGCCGCTGCGGGAGCCATTGCAGCCCTGGCGGCAACCGCCTCGGCCTGCCCCTCCTGCTCGGTGGGACAGGGACTCGAGACCCTGGCCTACGTGCTCGGCTTCCTGGGGATTCCCTACTTGATCGTCAGCGGTGTGGCCCTCTGGATACGCAAGGTCACTGCCCAAGAGCGCGGTCTCTGAGGGCGACCAGACGATGACTTCTCCCAGCGCGCCGGATCTCTCGCCCGAGACGTCCGGCGCTGATCATATGGCCTCGAATGAAACCGGGGGGGCCTCTCGGGTCTTCACTCGCTTCTGGTTCTGGGCGCTGTTGCTGGGGAGCATGTGGTTGTTCCCCCTGCTCAAGAGCCTCAGCGTTAGCTACCCCGACCCGGTGCCTGGCCACGAGCGCAGTGCGGAGAGTTACACGCTGATGGAGGAGGGCGGCGAGTTGGTTTCTTGTGCTCAGCTGGGAGGCCTCATTCAGCTGGTACAGGCTCTGGATCTCTCGAGCTCCGAGACGGCAGAGGCGGACTTTGCCTCGTTCCGGGAGCGAAAGAAGCGAGTCAGAGGCCTTGGTTCCCTGATCGCTCACGTGGTCCTGGTACGGGGGGCTGATCGCGAGGTCCTCTCAGCTCTCATCGACAGCAAGACGGCTCGCAAGCCGAGCAATCTGTTCCTGCTCGATCCTGAGGGGGCCACGATGAGTGCTCTTCTGGCCAGCTCAGGCGCAGACCAGGCGGAGGTCTTCGTCTTGGATCGGCACGGTCGAATTCGGGGCGCCTACGGCTCAAGCGAGGCCGAGGGCAATCGCTTCGCCCAGGACATCGGAGCACTTGCAAACTGGCAAGGGTCGGATCCTGAGCTGGGGGCACCCGTTACTCGCTGAGTGCTCGGGTTGACCCGGAGTCCAGCTCAGTCTTCTTCGTCGGTGCCGGTGTAGCCGAGACGCTCGAGATCCCGAAGGGTGTCTTCGTCGATCAAGCTCTCTCCAAGTTCTGCGCCGATCCGAGCGCGCAGCGCTGTGTCTAGCCTGGCCTGATCTGCGATCAGGGTGGAGAGTTGCTCCACCGTTTCTGGGTTCTCAGTCGAGACGTCTTGCAGCTCCAGGGGATCCAGAGCGAGGTTGTAGAGTCTGGCCTCCCCGGTCTGGTCGTCAATAATCAGGCGCCATGGGTCCTGTCGCACTGAGTGCCGCGGGGCGCCCTTGCTAACAGCATGACTGAAGGAGGGAGCCGGAGGCAGATCTTCTCCGTGTAGCAGCGGCACCAGGCTGCGCCCCTGAAAGTGAGCATCGCCAGGATCGACGTCGAGTAGCTCAAGAGCCGTCGGTAGCACGTCGATGAGCCGCGCAGGGAAGTCGAAGGTCCTGGGTTCAAGTGCTCGCTGCGGAACGTGCAGCAGGTAGACCACATCAAGCAACTCGGAGTGCAGGACTGCTCCGTGGCCAAGCAAACCATGGTCTCCCATGCCTTCCCCGTGATCACTGACAATGAAGACCACGGTGTCTTCGGCCTGGCCGTTGGCCTCGAGTGCATCGAAGAGCCGCAGCAGCTGGCTATCGGTGTAGCGAATCTCAGCGTCGTAGATCGCTTGAGCCCAGCTGAGCAGGTCACTGTCTGCGGCAACTGCACTGTGTGAGAGTGGAGCTCCTAGCTCCTGGGCTCTGGCCATGAACGCCGCACGGTCCTCGATCTTGCCAAGGGCGTTCACATCACAGTGCACCAGATGCCGTTGCATGAGACGGGCAGCACTCTCATCGAGAGCGCGACTCTCATTCCATTGCGTGATCGCAGCCGTGATCGCCGTGTGCTCGGAGGCCTGGTCATAGCCTGGAACGAACTCCTGGATGAAGGGCTCTGGAGCTCGCATGGGAGAGTGCACCTCGTAGGTCTGAAAGAAGGCGAAGAAGCGGTTCTCGTCGCCCTGTTCTTCGAGCCAGGGTAGGAATCGATCGAAGTTCGAGCTCAGGCGGCTGTCTGCGGTGATGTTCGAGGTGTTCGACGTGTCGTCGCCCTTGTGGGTGGGGTAGAGCTGAAAGCCCTGGTCCAGACCAAAGGCCCCCTTGGCGTAACCGCCCTCGGTGAAGGCCGCCGTGGAGAATCCCTGGCGCTCGAGGAGTTCCGCGAGGGTATCGACGCGCTCCCCCAGTCGCCCTGGTTCGGGAAAACCCGTGACCTGATGAACGTCGGGATAGAGAGAGGTCATCAGAGAGATCATCGAGGGGGCTGTCCAAGGGGCAACCGACTGCGCTCCCTTGAAGAGAAAGCTGCGCCTGGCGAAGTCGTCCAGGACGGGGCTGGTGTCTCGCTCTGCGCCGTAGCATCCCAGGCGATCGGGGCGAAGGGTGTCGAGGGCGACGATGATCAGGTTACGAGCGGGGACCCCCTCCTGAGTGGATTCACTGGACCCACAGGATGCCAGTACCAGGGCGCAAACGAGCGCTGTGAGGTTCCTCGGAAGGCTTCGAATTCCCATGGCCTCATGCTACCAGTGCAGAGGAAGATCGTCGCGCTCCGTCGAGCGATGGCCGAGGGTCAACGCAGGGCTGCTGCACGTCGCCTGGCCTTGCTGGCAAGCTCCTCGTTTCCCATCTCCAGGTGCAATTCGACGAGGAGTTCCCAGGTCCTCAAGTTGGCATCGTCCAGGGAGAGTACGGCGCGGAGGAGTTCCAGGGCCCTCTCCTCGTCTCCCGCCCTGAGAGCCTCGATTGCCAGGTTGTACTGTGCCGGGATGAGGATCGCGCTCGGCCCCTCGAGATCTGGATTCAACTCGAGAGCACGCCGAGCTTCGGCCACGGCCTGTTCGCTCAGCCCCAGCTCGTACTTGTAGTAGCTCGAGACGTACCAGAAGTAGTCGGAGCCGGGCCAGGTGGCCGTTTCCGAGTCATCTCGGTCGAGGGCCACCCGGGCGAGATCCACCAGCTCATCGGGTGGGAGAGTGTCTGCGCCTTGCTCGATTCGGCCGGCAATTCGCAAGAAGAGGTCTGGAGTGCTGAGCCAGGTAATTGGCACGAGCCGGGGTGAGACGAGCAGGAGCAGAAAGCACGTACCGGTGACTCCCCAGCGAATCCAGCTGCGGGGGTAGGGACTTGCATAAGCCCAGCCGGCGGCGATCCCGAGAAATGCTCCGACTCCGTGAGCAACATTGGCCACGGGGTAGATCCCGAAGTAGCTGAGCAGGAGACAGATGAAGAACCAGCCCACGAAGAAACGTGCTGTACTCGTGCCGAGGACACCTGCAAGGTCATCTCGGAGTCGACCAGCCAGCCATAGGAACCCCACGAGGCCGTAGACGACTCCGGAGAGTCCTATGGCCCCAACTCCAACGGCGTACTGGGCTGCGGAGGAGCCGAGTCCAGTGAGGGCGAATAGTCCGAGTAATTGAGGGGGCGAGAGGCGTGCCTCGAGCTCGCGTCCGAGTCTCCATAACCAGTAGCAGTTGAAGAACAGGTGGAGCATGTCTCCGTGCGCGAGAACCGAGCTGACAAGCCTCCACGGCTCTCGACCGATTCCCTGCTCGTTCATTCGCATGGCGTCGATGGCGTTGCCCTCCTTCCACAAGAAGGTGAACGCGATCGCCGAGACACAGGTCAGTGCCGTGAGGATCGGAGCGGGCTGGTGAGGGTGCGAATCGGCCATGGGGGCTTCGCTGTCAGCTCGAGAGCATAGTCATACCCCTGAAGCCAGTGCCAGGGCGAGATCCCTCTTTGCACCTCGAGATGGCGGAGGAGGAGCGAGTGGTGGGGGTTGCCCTCGCCCGGCTGAGCCTAGCGGGTCCGGAAGCTGGCCTCGAACTCATGTTTCACCCCATCGACGAGCACCTCGTGCGTCACGTGATAGGAGGCTCCGGAGGCGAGGGGGCGGAGGGGCAAGAATCCGCGAATCCCACGGGCTTCATTCTCGGTCTTCAATTCCCTGAGGGGGGTGACTGCCCCACGTGGGCCGCCTCGTCGGAGCTTGGCGCTGTAGGACAGGATCTCAGCATCGGGATCCTGCCAGCACATGAGAATGGGCGGCCCTCCGGTCATGGCGACTCCAGTCGGCATCGAGCCCCGCAACTGAAAATAGGCTGTCGGCTGGTCGACTGCGCCTGGTGCGGGGGAGAGAACCACCCTGCTGAGACCATGGCGGCTCTGCGTTCGCTGCGTTGCTGGAGAAGAGATGTCGATCACCGATACTTGCGCATCTATCTCGGACAGTCCCACCTCCCTGAGACTTGGGCTGATGAGCGCGAGCCGGCCGGAGAGGTTGGACCACAGCTTGATGACCGCTTCGCGAGGGGGTAGTGCCAGGATCTTCGAGTTTCTGGCCGCCAAGAGGCCCTCTCTGCTTCCCCCCAGGGCCCGAGGATCCTGATCTCCCGGGTCGCTCTCTCCATCCCACTTGTTGGCGAGTAGATACCGAGCATGCGCGCTGCAAGCCGAGCTCAGTTCCTGGTTGAGCTTCAGGGCGGGGAGGCCCTCACCCTGGCGAAGGTGGTTGATCTCGATGAGGGCATCGAGCTGTGGCGGAGTTCCCACCAGAGGCTGAACCAGAGCCTTCAGAGACGAACCATCGCTTGCGAGCTCGACAATCTCGACCTGGTTTGCTCCCAGAGCGAGCTCAGCCTCGATCCCCTGGATAGCGGTGCCGGGGGCACTCGACCAGGCGTCCTCGAGAAGGTCAAATTTGCCGTCCACGTTTGCGTCCATGAGGCACAGGGTTGTTTCCTCGATAGTGAAGATTCGAGCGTTCCTCGCGCAGAAAACCCACCTCTCCTGACTGTCAAGCTTGAAGAGCAGCTCGAGTTTGCGCCTGACTTCTTCTCGATCCCAGCTGAGCTGAACAACCTTGCCACTGGAGAGCTTGACTGACGGCGTCGCATCCGGTGTCCGGGTGATGTAGGTGCCGCGAGAGCTCGTCTTTACTTGAAACTGCTGCCCGTCGACTTCCAGGACCTCTCCCAGGACATGACCCTTGTTGAAGCGTCTCCAGGGGCTGCTCGGGATGCGCTCGATGAGAAGTGGGCTCGACTCGAACGACCTGAGCTCAGCGCTGGAGTGGACCTGCGAGAATCCGCCCAGAGCGACCATGAGTAAGAGCCCGATCATCAGGTCATGTTAGCTCAAGAGGTGACGGTCGGTGACTCAATTGGTACCAGTGGAGTCCAAGTGAAGGAGCCCCCGACGCGATGATGCGTCAGGGGCTCCACGAACAGTCGCAAGCGGAGAGCTCTCGCTACGAGCCGCACTCCGTTCGATTGGAGTCGGCTCAGGTTGAGAGAGCCATCTTCTCGGGAACCTGGACCAGGTGCAGATCGCGCTGGGGGTAGGGAATCGAAATACCTTCCCTGTCGAGGCGTTGCTTGATGGTCTTGGTGAGATCCCAGTAGACGTCCCAGTAGTCGCCAGTCTTGCACCACGGACGAACTACGAAGTCGACCGAGGACTCACCGAGGTTGGTGACCTTGACCACCGGAGCGGGATCCTTGAAGACCAGGCTATGCGCGCTGGCGACCTCCAGGAGGATCTCCTGAGTCCTGTCAAGATCGTCGTCGTAGCCCACGCCAATGACGAGGTCAACACGACGTGAGTCGAGCGCGGTGATGTTGCGGATCGTACCCCCCCAGATGGATGAGTTCGGGATGATCAGCTTCTGGTTGTCGGGGGTCATCATGGTCGTGGAGACCAGGCTCATGTCATCGACCTTGCCTGTCTCGCCAGCGGCGCTGATGACGTCACCAATGTCATAGGGGCGGTAGAGCAGGATCATGATGCCCGCAGCAAAGTTGCTGAGGGTGTCCTGAAGGGCGAAGCCGATCACAAAACCTACGACACCAACGCCTGCGAGCAGGGGGCCGGTGGGCACGCCTAGCTGTTCCAGAGCAATCATGAAGCCAGCGAAGAAGACCAGCTTGGTCACGATTCCGACGAAGAACTTCTTCAGCAGGTCAGAGACACTCAGCTTGGAAGCCGTGAGGGCCTTCCCTGTGATTTTCCCGGCGACTCCGGCGAGTACCTTGAAGATAAAGATGATGAGCAGGAAGATTGCCGCGCGGCCGGCCCAGCTGGGAGCTTCCTCGACAACCCACTCCTTTCCTTGGGTGGTCCAGCTGGCGATCATCCCGCCCATTCCGGCGAAGGATCCATCGGCTGCTGTGTCGCCGGTGATGGCGAAGATGGCCTGCCCGAGCTCCCCGCTCTTGCCGTCTCCTGCATCGCGAAGACTCCGGGCGCGCTCAAGAGCTGTGTCGTAGTTGACTTGCGCATCATCGCGCGCAGCAGTGAGCGCCGCGTCGTCTCCTCCGCCCAGCGCTGTATCGGCCTCGGAGAGAGCGTCATTGGCTGTCTCCAGCTTCGTGAGCGCGGCTTTCTCGGTACTGTTAGTTATCTGAGTCGCGGGGAGGGAGAGAGCAGAAGCTTCGCCAGACGAAGCGAGCACCGGTAGCAGCAGCAAGAGCGCTGCAAGCCCATGTAGGAGGTTTCTCATGGAAGTAGACCTGGGAAGAATGAGTGGGGGGTTGCGACCAGGCTCCTGGTCGCTTGTCAGGCGGCAGAGGATATCTTCCGAATCAGGAAGATGAGCACACGCTGTGCTCACAATCTGTCGCCGATCCGGGGGCCTGGAGGCTTCGTTCAGGGCTGCAGCTTGCCATTCACCCTCTCTAGAATGTCGCATTCGAATGCGGCGGCTTCTTGTTCCAGCTGCAGGGCCTTATCCAGGAATTGCTGACGCATGGCGCTGTCCTTCAGGTCTGCACAGTTGATGCGCACGTTGAGTCCAGCTCCGAGCACCGCAGTCCTGGCGCAGAGGGCTCCTACCCCTGAATCGCTGATCGAACTCTCTTGTCCGAAATCAGCCATTGCAGAGATCAGCTCCATGGAAGCGAGCGAGGCTTCCATGACTCGCAGGGGAGTCTCGATGGCTCCACGCGTGGCTTGTTCGCAGGCCTCTTCCTTGGCGCGCTTCTCCTCTGGTGTCGAGTCCGGAAGCCGGAAGGCGGCCATGACGGAATTGAAGGCATCCGTGTCCTTATCAACGAGTTCCAGCAGCTCTTGTTGGAACACCTTGCCTTTCTCGGCCCACTCGGAGAACTCCTCCCAGCGGTCGTCCCAGCCGCGCCGATGACTCGAGAGGTTGGCAACCATGGTCCCCAGTGCTGCACCCAAGGCACCGACCGCCGCGGCGATGGAGCCGCCACCAGGAGCGACCGATTCGGAGGCTGTCAGCTCAGTCAGCGCACGGGTGCTGAGGTCAATCAGCTTCTCTTGCTCCTGGCTCTCCAGCACGTACTCGATGATCTTCTCGCTTGGCTCAAAGGGACCGAGATCGTCCATTCCCATGGACTTGACCGCGATCTTGATCAGCTCCGAGTCAGCTACACCCGTTGATCGTTTCTGCTTGCGCAGGAAATAGCGTCCCGCGTCGAGCATCGCGGAGAGGGGTAAGAGCCCGACAACCTCCGAACCGGTCACTCGGATTCCACGCTCCCGAGCTCGTCGGTCGCACTCGTCGAAAGCAATGTGGACCGGGGTGACCGAGATATTCGTGAGGTTCATGGAGATCTGGGCGACCCCATACTCCTCGATAAACCAACCGATGCCTTTGACGCACTTCAGGGCACCGGGAGTCCACTCGGGATTGCCCTCTGAGTCACGCACGATCTTGCCTGTGAGCGGATCGCCTTGCCGCTTGATGCGGCCCTTCTCCCTGACGTCGAAGGCAATGGCGTTGGCACGGCGTGTGGAGGTCGTATTCAGGTTGACGTTGTAGGCCACAAGGAAGTCTCGCGCTCCGACGGCTGTGGCTCCTGAACGGGGGTTGAAGGCATCAGGACCAAAGTCAGGCTTCCACTGGGGGTCACTCAGCCTCTGCTCCAGTGCTTCGTACTCTCCGGCCCTCACTGTTGCGAGGTTCGCGCGTTCGGGAGTGCGCGCCGCGTTCTCGTAGCAGTAGACGCTGATTCCGACCTCCTCGCCGATGCGTCTTGCAAGCTCGTGAGCGTAGGGAATCGTTTCCTCCATGGAGATCCCGGAGACCGGGACAAGGGGGCAGACATCGGTGGCTCCGAAGCGCGGGTGCTCCCCATGGTGCTTGGACATGTCGATCAGTTCGCTGGCCTTGCGCACCGCACGCACCGCAGCTTCGACAACCTCATTGGGAGTGCCCACGAAGGTGACCACCGTTCTATTCGTGGCCTTACCGGGGTCCACATCGAGGAGCTTGACTCCGTCTACCCCCTCGATTTCGGCGGTGATCTGGGCGATGAGGGACATATCGTTGCCCTCGCTGAAGTTCGGGACGCATTCGATGAGCTGAGTCATGGACTGATCGCGGGCGGATGGGACCTGGAGAATCAAGGGCGGTCAAATTAGTGTCTCAACCAGCCCTGTCCACTACCTAACGTCCTGCGTGTGGAATGACCGTAACCGAGCGTTGGAATGGGGTTAGAGTGGGCCATTCAGAGACGAATTTCGCCATGGGGCGTGTGGCAGGGAACCAATGAGACAAGTTAGGGAGTGGAGGAGTGCCCTGGGTGCTCTGGCTATATTCTTAGGGGGAGGGGTGTGCCTGGCCCAGCCCTCGTGGGGGGCGACCTGCTCGTCTGTGCTCCCGTGCAGGGCTACCGATATCAGAGGGGAGAGTCTTCAGGCTCGCCTGCAGCTGATCGGGGCCCTCGAGGAACTCGCCGAGTGGTGCACGAAGGAGAAGATCTATGCCAAGCGCATGGCAGTCTACCGATCAATCCTGCACTTTGATTCCGAGAGCGCCGTGGCAAGGCGGGGCCTCGGCTTTGTAAGAAACTCGGCAGGTGAGTGGGTCGAGAAGCCGCGCCGGGTTGAGCCGAGGGACTGGGACAAGGCAGCTGCGAGGGAATTCTCCACAAGGCGGAGCGCGGTGGCTGAGGACTACCGCAAGACCATGCTGGGCCTGCTGGAGACCCATGCCGAGAGGATCACTCCAGCGGAGATGGAACGGATCCTGGATGATCTGCTGTTCGCCGACCCTGATGACCCTCGGGTTCACGAGTTGCGAGGGGAGGTCAGCTCAGACGGCAAGTGGGTCCTGGCCCAGACGGTCGGAGCGAAGAAGCGACGAGCTGAGATGCGCAACATGGTGCGCCAGGCATTCAAGGGAGTTCCAAAGGCGGAGGAAGTTCTGCCAAACTGGCGGGAAGAGCAGTTCGGCATCGGCTGGAAGGCGGTCTACGCGACACCGATCGTGCGCTCCCTGGGCACCGGAACTCCGGAAGAAGTGAAGCGCATGACCCAGGCCATGGCGGCCACGCACTCCTACTTCAACGCCGTGCTGTCGGTTGAGGCCAAGTTTCCAGAAGACTTCACGGTCTTCACCCTGGCAAGGCCATCGGACAAGATGGCCTTCCTCATGAATCACCCGGTGGTGGAACAGGCCTACCGGGACTTCCTGTTCAAGCTGGACGGTTCGGGGATTCAGGGATCCGGAGATCTTGCCCACTGGTCTGACCAACCCACCCGACGTCTGGATGGCCTGGTGCGTCAGGCCATCGGCTGGCTCCTGGCAGAGAGTCTTGGGATCTACCCGAAACATGGCTGGGTCTTTGAGGGGCTCGGGATCTACCTGACACGTGAGCTGGTCGGCACGCGCCTCACCTGGTATGTGCGCCCTTCCGAGTATCTGGTCGAAGCTGACGACAACGCGCTCAAGCAGCGATTGCTCGACACTCGGACCAACTGGATGAATGAGGCGGCAAAGGTCCTTGCGGATGAAGGGCGCCCCAGTCTGGCGCTACTGCTCGGACGCGATGTGAATCAACTGACCACTGAAGACCTGCTCTACTCCTACGCCTTGGTGGCCTACTTGCTTGAAGGTGAGTCGGAGAAGTTTCCCGCCATCCTCGCCAGGATCGGGTCGGGTGACTCTTCGGTCTCGGCCTTGGAGGGTGAACTGGGTGTCGATCTCAAGGGAATCGATGAACGAGTGATCCGCTGGCTAAATGAACGGCGCTAGAGCCGTCCTCTCCAGAAGAACGCCAATGAAATCCATCATGCTCACGGTGCTTGTTGTTACAGGCCTCCTCATCACCAGCATCGCTGCGGGGACCTCTCAAGCTCCCACGAACGAGGATTCAGCCCTCGAGAAGGTGAGTGTTCGCTGGAAAGGCCGGAGCTACAGGGGGACTGAATTGCCCGAGGCCATGGGCATGGGGCCCGTGTCCGCGGTTGAGGCCTGGGCGGCCTGGGCGCTGGAACATGGTTACCAGCTGAACCTGACCTCAGACCTCCGGGTGCTCATGATTTCGCCGAGGCGCAACAGCAAGCTATCGCGGCAGCTGGAGCTGATCGGTGAGACTCAGCGCCTGTTCGACAAGCTGCTTCCTGCACCCGAGCGTGAGGAGGTCGTGGGGCTTCCCGAACGGAAGGGCCAGGAGCCTGAGCCCGAGGAGCCGGCGGATGGCGAACTACCCGAAGACCCCGAGGGCGGTCCCGTGGGCTGGTTGCCAGATGATGAGGAGCCGCTCGAGTACACCTTCACCTATGAGTGGGGGGCAGGCACCTGGCCTGTGGACACCGAGACCTGTGTGCTCTTCGTGGTCAAGAACGAGAAGGACTACGGCTCTCTCGTGGACCAGCTGGGAGAGATGCAGGACTACCTCAAGTCCTGGGCAGAGACGGGCAAGCAGTTCACAGGCTTCGTGCATGAGCGTCCCCTGGTGTCAGCCTACATCGAGGATGCTCTCGGTCAGCAGGAGTGGGATCCAGATAACGAGGTGGTGCATCGGGTGGCTCAAATGCTCTTCGTGCGTCGGTTCTCATCTCAGCAGCCCTACTGGCTGACCCAGGGGCTCTCCTGGTACATCGAGAACAAGATCCGCAAGGGCATCTACTGTTTTCCCTACCGCAACGAATTCGTCTTCGCGACGGAGCACACCAGCTGGGACAACGAGTTGACGAACCGCTTCAAGGACCGCAAGAATGATCCCATTCGACCCGAGGAGTTTGCGACCTGGATGCGTGGAAAGTACGAGGGGGACGTCGCAAGGCTCTCCTACGGCCTGGTTGGATTCATCGCACGGTATCACGACGAGAACTTCTCGGAGTTTCTCGAAGCCCTGCGGCTCCACGCGCTGGAGGAAAACAGGATCGAGCTGGGGGATGGCACCTGGGAGCGAGATCCGAACTACAAGCTGTCTGCAAAGGACCAGGCACAGCTGATCGAGAAGTTCTTCGGCGGTGGCTTCCTCGAAGATGCTGGCGAGTTCTTCCGAGAGGGACCGAGCTTCAGGCCACGCAAGCCCTAGCCAGCGTTTAGCTGCAGGGGTACGGCTTGGAGCCAGGCCCTAGACAGCATCTGCCTTCGCCGTGCTCCATTCGGTGGCGGGTACCTGCTTGGCCTCGCCGAAGGAGTCTACCTGTACGGCCTCCCACCGTGCTTGTTTGGCGGCTTCGAGGATCGCGACCTCGTCGTCGTTGATCACTCCAGCAGAGAGCGCTTCCTCGACCCGGGCTGCTATACGACCTTTCTTGATCGTCCCAGCTCGCATGGCCTCCTTCATCTTGCTTGCCACCGGTTGTGCGGCGACGACTCTTGCCAGGGCGGCTTCGAGAGCGCCTAACCCCAGTTCTCCGGACTCAGGGATGTAGACCTCGGGACTGAGGAACTCCCGAATCTCACCACCGTCCAGGATGGAGTGGGCAACCCTTGCATTCAGCTTGTCGCTCGGTGCCTTGTAGAGCGAGTAGCTAGGGAAGAGCTTCATCGAGAGGGTGAAGGCCGCCAGACGGTTGGGGAGGTTGTCGAGCAGGCCCAGCAAGGCCGTTTGGATCTCGAACAGCGCGTGCTCGGCAGACCATTGCATCAGGTCCAGGTCGCGTTCTTTTTGGCCGTCATCGACGAAGCGCTTGAGGGCCGCGGTCCCGAGATAGAGCCAGGCCAGGCCATCGGCCAGCCGCCCTGTCAGCATCTCCTTTCGCTTCAGGGTGCCGCCAAGAGTCATCATCGAGATCTCTGCACAGACCGCATAGGCCGCGCTCATGCGCTCGAACTTCTTGAAGTAAGGCTCAGCCGGGCCCTCGACGGGGGAGCTAGCTGGCATGGCTCGTGTCCACCCGAGGATACTCGCACGGGTGAAGGTCGTCAGGAAGCTGCCGATGTGGCCGAAGAAGGCCTTGTCGAAGCGCTTCAAGTCCTTGTCTGCCACCGCTTTCATCTCCTCCAGCGCATGGCCGTGGCAGCGAATGGCGCCCTGGCCGAAGATGATCATCGAACGCGTCAGGATGTTGGCGCCCTCGACAGTGATTGCCACGGGGAGCGCCTGGTAGGCTCGGGCGAGGATATTACGCGGGCCGCGGGAGATGCCCGCTCCACCGACCACATCCATTCCCAGGTTGATCACCTTGCGCATGCCCTCGGTCATGTAGGCCTTGCAAATCGCAGTGATCACCGCGGGGTGTTCACCGGCATCAATTGCACCGGCTGTAAGCCAGCGGGCTGCATCCATCGTGTACGTCAGTCCAGCGATGGGGGCCAGGCACTCCTCGATGCCCTCGAACTTGCCGATTGGAGTATTGAACTGCTCGCGAATCGTCGCGTATGCCCCCACGGTTCGAGTCGTGATCTCTGCCGCTCCGCAGGCCTGACCTGGAAGTGAGATCCCCCGGCCCGCTGCCAGGCTCTGCATCAGCATGCGCCAGCCCTTTCCGGCATTCGCCTGGCCGCCAATGATGAAGTCGACGGGCACGAACACATCCACCCCCTGAGTGGGGCCATTGATGAAGGGAACGCCTAGCGGATCGTGACGTTCTCCGGTGACCACTCCGGGGGTGTTCGCCGGGATGAGGGCGCAGGTGATACCAAGGTCTTGTTCGCCACCTAGCAGGCCCTCGGGATCACTGAGCTTGAAGGCCAGGCCGATGACTGTTGCTGCTGCGCTGAGGGTGATGTAGCGCTTGTTCCAGTTGAGGCGCATGCCCAGGACCTCACGACCCTCGTACTGGCCACGGCACACGACCCCAGTGGAGGTCATCGCACCAGCGTCGCTGCCTGCCCCAGGCTCGGTCAGGGCAAAGCAGGGGATCTCTTCACCACTCGCCAGACGCGGGAGGAAGTGATCCTTCTGGTCCTGGGTGCCGTAATGCAGCAGCAGCTCAGCAGGGCCGAGTGAGTTGGGCACCATGACGGTCACACCGGCGGTCACCGAGCGGCTTGAGACCCTGGCGACGACTGCTCCGTTGACGCGAGCGGAGAATCCGAGTCCTCCGTACTCCTTTGGGATGATCATTCCCAGGAAGCCGTTCTGCTTCAGGAAGTCCCAGATGTGCGGCGGCAGGTCGTCGCTGCGGATGATCTCCCAGTCGTCGAGCATTCCGCAGAGCTCGCGGCAGGGACCATCCATGAAGGCCTGTTCCTCTTGGGAAAGTCCGGGCACCTTGAACTCAGTGAGCATCTTCCAGTTGGGCCGCCCGCTGAAGAGTTCCTTATCCCACCAGACCGTACCAGCCTCGAGGGCCTCACTCTCGGTTTGGCTCATCTTGGGAAAGATCGGCGCGAGCATTCGCATCAGGTGCCCTGTGACGATCAATCGCCTCAGGGGCGCCAGGCCAAGCGTCAGGAAGATGGCACTGGCCAGAACCGCACAGGTCCACCAGCCGACGCCCGGGCCGTCGCTTCTCAACCACCAGATGCCCAGCCCAAGCGCAAGCGGTCCAACCCAGGCGAACCAGGCTTTTCCGATGTACAGCAGCCAAACGGACAGAGCGATGAGTAGGACGATGAGAAAGATGGTCATCGGTTCTAACTAGAGGAGGCCTGGGGCCAGGATCGAGTCGGTCAGGTGAGGTAGGGCCGGGCGCCCCGAGACGTGTCTTTTGACACTGGAGTGATTGCCCTTCAAGGGCTCACATTCCGGGCTCCGGAGGGGTTGCTCGCTTGAGACTCCCCCTCCATCGGACTTCCCGGAGCAGTGGGTGAACCACCCGGTCGGGTGATTAGAGCCCAAAGGGCCCTCGAAGGGCAATCAGAGCCGCGATTGGGACTCTTTTTCGCTCTTCCGGGGCGCCTGGGCCCTGAGTGCTCAGATTCCGAATGAATGGTGCACCCAGCGTGGCCGGCTGTAATCCCAGTTGGACTCCGCCATGGCTGCCACGAAGATCGGAAAGCAGAGCTCCAGTGCCCTGGAGATCTGCGGCGACAGCCCGATGTTCTCGGCATACGTATCCAGGGCTGCGCGTTCCCAATCCGCGCATTGCCCTCCCACCAGCAACTTCTGCCAGGAGTGCCCAACTCGGCCACCCTTGGCTTGCTTGTGCTCGTGAACGATCAGCTGCAGGAGATCGAAGTAAGGCACATCACGGTTCCGGCTGGAACCCCAGTCCATGTACCCAATGACCTTACCGCCCGGGTGTACTTGCACGTGCTTGTTGCGAAGGTCGGCGTGCTGGAGCACGAGAGGCATTGGCTCTCCGAGCACGAGCTCGCGCACCTCATCACGCATGTGCTGGATATTGGTTGCGGTCTCCTGTCGACCTGCGTGGGCCGCGACGAGATCGAAGCGCCAGTCGAAGTGCTCAGCGAAGCCCGCCTCGTCTACAGGGGCGGGGGGCTCGACCACGAGTTGCTGGAGGTGGCGGGCTGTATCCTCGAGGAGCTGCCGCATTGAACGGGGGTCTCCCGAGAGCTGGGGAGCAGAGAGCCCCGGGAGTCTGCGTTCACACGAGAGGCAAGCTCCCTCGATGGTGCCGAAGAAGATCGGCTCAGGTACCGGGATGGGGCGATCTGCTTGCCAGAGCTGCTCGAGCACCCTGTAGTGGCGTTCCACCTGGGCACTCTTGTGAGGGCTCAGCCCAATGTGGATGCTCCAGCTGCCCTCCTCGTCCAGGGGAGAGCCTCCCCTTGGCCGGGTCTGAAGAACGATGCAGTTCCCTCGCGAGGCGATCAGCTCATCGACTTCAGGGAGCGCTTCCCCGGATTGCTCGGACAGCTCTCGCAGTATGGCCTCGATTCTTGGCTGCGCGGAACCTTCCAGCTCGGCGTCGGTGCTGACGATTGCATAGGAGGGGGTTAGCCAGGGAAAGAGCCCGGCCCGGTAGGCAGCGACCTTGAGCCTGTTCTTGCGCTCCTTGGGGCCCACGTGGAGTCTGGGGGTGGCCTCGTCAATGGCCACGACGTGGGTGAAGTCGGCGGCGTGCGGATAGATCGAGAAGGCCCGGGGCTTGCTGCATCCATCGAATGACATCTCTTCGCGATATCCTCGAAGGGTCCGTTCACCATCGGGAGAGCTCAAGATCTCCTTCAAGAAGCGCATCGGCGATGGGACTGCAAAGCGACCACGGCGTCCGAGCGAACGCTTGTAGCCGAGCCTATTGTTGGCCGTGATCGCAACCTCGCCCGCAGACACCCTGCGTAATTCCGCAGTGTCGTGAGCCCAGCCCTGTGGATGGGCCGGTGCTCCCGCCTCCTGGATCACGAGATCGAACTCGCGGTCGGCGAAGGGTAGGACCGGGGAGTTCTCTGAGAGGCTCCACTCACAGGTGACACCTGTCAGCGCTTGGCATCGGAAGGACTCGAAGCGCATACGCTCCTGGCTGACCTCATGGATGTGGGGCCGGAAACCGAGAGCAGCAAGAACGTGAACGGTTCCAGAGAGCGCGTTGCCAATGAAGAGCGCTCGGCCACTCCTCGAGCGCAAGAGTGGGAGCCAGGAGCCGCGGCCCTCTCGCAGGATCAGGCCAAGGTGCTCGGCCTTCTCAATGGGTAGATCCAGCAGCAAGGCCTCGAGTACGGCCTTGAAGGGCTCGCCAGCCTCGAGGCGCTCGAGGTAGGGCTCGAGTTCACCCGACCTGAGAGGGCTGGGAGCTAGACCTCTCACAGCAGCCATAGGACGAGCGGGGTGAGCACTCCGAAGAACGCCAGGGATCGCGCACGTCGATCCGCTCTCCGCGTCCAGAGCGTGATGCCGGCGATCAGCCAGCATGCCCCGAGGACGAGAGTTACCACCAGGAACGGTGGGGAGCCGGCGAGAAGGGCGAACGAGAACGCCAGGAAGGCCAGAGCCCAGGGGGCACCAGTCGCACGTTGCAGTTCGTGTCGAGGGCGGAGGGCTCCAGGCAGCAGGCAGACTCGAATCACGAGGATCACCAGCCAGAGCCAGAGCGCTGGCAGCAGCTTCAGGGCCAGCAGCCCCAGCAGCAGGCTGGCACAGAGGGTCGCTCCTAGCTCCCTCCTGTTGTGATACCCCGGCCAGCCGGGGGGCAGCATCGAGAGACACAGGCGTCCCACCGCGAGGTGGAGGATGAGTGGCAGGAGGGCTTCGGTTCCCATTGGATAGGGGTCAAGTTACCGCTTTCCGTAGCCAAGCGAGTGCAGTGATCCGACGAAGCTGCTGGGCAGAGGGCCGAGCAACAACTACAACAGGAGCATGCGAGCAGCCGCCCTGCAGTTCGACGTCACCCCGGATTTGGAGCACAACCTCGACTTCGTGCGAGATCAGCTGCACGTCGCTGCGGCGGCAGGCATCCAGCTCGTCGTGCTTCCGGAGATGTGGGCGAGCTCATTTCCGTCCTCGAAGGATGGCCTGGCCGAGCAGGCCGCCAGGGAGAGGCAGGCTGTCGCGGTTCTTCGTGAGCTGAGCGAGGAGCTCGAGCTGTGCCTGGCGGGCAGTGCACTCGTCGAGGAGCAGGGCGAGTTCTACAACCGATTGCAGGTTCTGGACGCTGGCCGCGAGCTCTTGCGCTACGACAAGGTCCATCTCTTCTCCCCAACGGCGGAGAAGGAGTTCTTCACGGCAGGCAGCCGGCCTCCGGATACGGTGGTCAGCTCGGCTGGTCGTGTCTCAGGAGCGGTCTGCTACGACCTGCGCTTTCCCGAGCTCTTCAGAGTGGCTCACCGAGAGGGGGTGGAGGTCTTCGTCCTTCCTGCCCAGTGGCCGCAAGATCGAGCGCTGCATTGGCGTTCGCTGGTCATAGGCCGAGCCATCGAGAATCAGTGCTTCTTCATCGCTTGCAATCGCACCGGCAGGGGGGAGATCGGGCGCCGACGAATGGCGCTGGAGTTTCCCGGGAACTCGCTGGTTGTCAGCCCACACGGGCAGGTCATGGCGGAAGGCCGTGGTGAGCAAGGGCTCGTCTCGGCTGACCTGGAGCGAGACGAGGTTCGCAAGCTTCGCACGCGTGTACCCGTGACGAAGGATGAGCGCATGGGGCTGTACCGCGAGTGGCTCGGCAGCCCGGAGTCCAGCGATACGAGCCAGGGCTGAGGATACTGAGCGCTAGAGAAATGGACCGGGCGACTCGCTCGCGCGAATCGCCCGGTCCTTCTCTATGTTGCACTGGGATCCGGAGGAGTGCGGTTCCGGACCTGTACGGAGATTGACCCCGTCCTGCACTGTCCCGCTGTTTTCAGACGGGAGGAAGCGGCTTCGGACGTAGCTTCGGAGGTTTGTTCTCCTTCGGCTTGTCGGTGGGAGTCGGCACCGGAACGTGGAGATTCGAGAGGTGAAAATCGCCGCCGTGAGACTGCTCACCCGTTGAATTCTCTCGTTGTTCGGTGAGCATGACGAATCTGGCCGGCAGCGTACTCCCAGCGGGAGTCGCGGCCGACAGAGGCTCGTCATTGGGCTGGGCCAACGCGTGGCCACAGTCCAGAGCCCAGATCCCTCCTGTGAGGAGGGGCAGGGAATCGCCCAGAAGAATCGAGCCAGTGCTGGTCCAGCCACCATCGGTGACGGACAGCACCTCGAGCACCAGTCCGGTGAGGGTTCCACGGGGGAACTCCTCCTCGTACCGAGCTCCAGGGGGAAGCCAGAAGGCGGTATGCATGTCCTGATCTTCGCTCGCGAAGATCAGGAGCAATGGGACCTCGGTCAGGCTTTGAGCCGCGAGTTCTGTCTCCTCGATGCGCAGGGAGAGCGTGATGCTGTCCTCGAGAACCTCGGCGAGGTTTGCGGGACTCTCAGCTCCGGTCTGCGGGACCAGGACGATTCCAATACTGGCGAGAAGTTGCGCGGCGATCATGTCTCTTTCTTCCTTCTTGGACGTGCCGCATCTTGCGGCCCGTTGCCCCCGAGCTATCGGGAGGACCCCCCTGACCGCTTTAGAGTCAGACTCGCAAAAGAGAAAAGTTTTCCAGCCGGTGCTGTCCCCGTTCCCGCTGATGCACTGAATCAGGCCCCCTGGTGTGCTCTCGCTGGGATCTCTGGGGTCTCAAATTTGAACAAGCTCCTCGGATGAGGTTCCTTGACTGAGCTCTCTCGTTTTGGCGGTCTGGACTGCCCGGGCCCATCCGGGTCGTGCTTCTCTGCTCCGGGCTGATGGTCAATTCAGCCAATTCCACGAATCGGTGACTTCGAACGTGAATCCCTCGTTCCTCTTTCTGGCGCTCTTCTGGGCGTCCTCGCAGCTACCTGACGATGGTGAGGTCGTGCCCTCGAGCTTCACGAAGGCCGCCTCGAGCAGCCCGTATCTGGTGGAGGGCAGCCTGCACTTCGATCGCGGTACGGAGCCCGGAATCTGGGTGCCTCCCGGAGAGCAGCTGAAGTTCAAGGTTCACGTGGACCTGGGGGTCCTCGGTCAGGCGAGCGCTGGGGCCGTGACCATGTCATCGGGGGTCGAGCCCTTCGTTTCCTCTCTGCCGCTGCCCGGAAAGTCGCGCGAGACCTCCGAGGACATGGCCGGCTGGGTTCAAATTCGTGCTCAGGGCAAGCATCTGGGCTATGAGCTCGATCACACGATGACGACGAGGTTCTTGCCCCAGGACTGGCCCCGGGTGCTCAGCTCTGAGGTCCAAAAGGGGTCTGAGAATCGGCAACGCGAGTTGAAGCTCGGACCCGGGACCGACGAGTGGAACCTCAGCTACCGCAGCGATTCCCACTGCCACAGCTGTACGCGCAGGGAGCACTTCGTGGAGGCGTCACTGCCCTGGAACAAGGACTACCACTGCAAGAGGTGCAAGCGCGGTGAGCATCGACTCTGGGGAAGCTCACGGGAGCGGAGCGTTCCGACTCAGGCCATCGACATCTTGGGTGCTGTGTATCTGGCCCGGTCTCTTGTCCGGGACGGAGCTGATGAGCTGGCACTTTGCATGGTCCAGAAGGATCGGCTCTGGGATGTGACCTTGAAGCAGGGGCGGCTGGAGGACATTCAGGTCTCAGGTGGTCACGTTCGCTGTCGCGAGGTGAGGTTGAGTGTCTCGCGGCCAGAGGGTGAGCCCAGCGATGGCGGCAAGTTCTCCGGGCTGTTTGGGATCAAGGGTGACCTCAAGATCTGGTTCCATGAGACGACGGGAGTGCCCGTTCTGATCGAGGGCGACGTACCCATCGGAGACATCATCGACCTTCACGCCACGATTCGTCTCGAGGGCTTCGAGGGGACCCCGGAGGCTTTTGGGTTCGTCGAATAGCTCGCCGACGACCAGCGCGGGAGAGCCGGGGCGAGAGCGACTCCCCAGGCCGAGCCCTCCCCGAGACGACCGCTGGAAACAGCCCCGTTGCTTGGCCCCGTCTCAGTCGCGTCCGAGGACCCGATAGGCGGCCCAGGCTCCGGCCGAGACACCGCTCTCCGCGAGCTGGCGGCGGGCACTCCGTGCGGCGCGGGAAGGGCCGAGGCCGCTGGCGATGCCCCGGTGGAACAGGGGCATGAACTGGCGCGCTACCTCATCGCGAATCGGCCAGAGGGTCACGAGCAGGTCCCGGGCTCCGGCTTCGAGCAGCGCGCGGGCAACTCCCTGGAGTCCACGCGAATCGAGCCGAGTGCCCTCCGCAGTCTCGCACGCAGCAAGAACGATCAGGTTGGCCGATGACTCCTCATTGGCTATCTCGCTGGCGCAGAGCACCTCTGCGCCTGACAGCTCGAGCCCCACAGCCGCATACCTTGCTGACTCGCAGCCAGCAAGGGAGAGCTGGTGAGTGGCGATGTGAATGGAGTCGCCCGAGCGAAGGGCCTCGACCAGTGCTTCTCGATTGAACATGTCGCCCGAGCGGAGCTCAGCCCCAGGGTAGATCGTGCTCAGTTCATCGAGCTCGTCTCTGGTGGCCGGGAGGCGATCCCTTCCACTTTCGTCCAGTGGACAGCCCAGGAGGCGCCAGCGAGCCTCGCCGGTCGCCGCCAATCCAGGAAGCCTTGCCGGCAACTCGGGCAGCACGAGGGTGGCGGCGAGTTCATCCAGAGAGCGTCCCTCCACGCGAAGCGCTTCCAGAGGTAGCCGCTCCACTGCGCCGTGAGCAAGGCAGAGGAGTCGCCCGTCGCTCATGCTGGCATTCTCCAACGAATCCAGAAGAGTCTCTGGGAAGAGCGCCGTGACCAGATCACTCGAGAGGCGGTCGATGCGCCTGTCATCGTCCATGGTGAGGGCGCTGCACAGTCGTCGAGCGGCGCGCTGCAGCTCCATACGCCTCCGAGGGATCACCATGCCGTGCGCCGCGCCGTTCGCAGCGATGTGCACTGCCACGCCCGAGTCAGCGCCCAGCACCCAGGTGACGAGTCCGTGCTCGTAGTGTGCCGCCCAGCCACGAAGATCTCCCTCGGTGAGAGGCTGCGAGAGCGGGCCCTGCTCACGAAGCTCGGAGCGCCAGGCCAGCGAGTGACCGCGCTCGATGATCAGCGCAGCCTCGAGCGAGCGGTCGAGGGCGATCAGCGCCTGGGCCTCCAGGACCACTGAGTGCAGACCAAGCCACTCACCCATGACGGTTGCGCTGGTTGCCTCGAGATCACTCTGCTGCTCGAGGCGGGCCTCCCAGCTATTGAAGATCCTGTGGGCCTCGGCAAGAGCCTTGAGGGTGTCAGAGGGGCGACCTTCGATCAGGTGGGCCTCACCGATGAGGACGGCAGCCCGACTGCGCCCACGTTCACTCATGTGGGGCAGCTCAGCTGCTGGCCGCTCGAGGGCCGCGAGGACCGCAGCGGAGTTCCTCTCCTCGATGTTCAGGGTTGCCTCCAGCAGCAGGGAGTCCTCGTCAGTTCTTGACTCTCCAAGTCGATCAAGGAGCTGGCGGGCACCCTCGAAGTCTTCTGTACGCACCCGAGCGATGGCCAGGACGAAACGCCAGGCATCGAGATCCGTTGCCTTGATAGGGCGGTTGCGTATGAGGAATTCGGCGGCGCGCTCGCCTTCATCGCGGTGAATCAGCAGGACCGCGTACTCACGTGCCAGCTCCCAGCACTCCTCGGGGCTGCGAAAACCCGCCAGCTGGACCAGCAGCTCTCGAGTCAGGACCGCATCCCCACGAGCCCGCGCAAGTCGGATGAGCCTGAGGATGGCGTGCTCCCTGTAGCTCTCGTTTCGCGTCAGCTCTGCCAGCCGTGAGCACTCCTCGAAGTGCAGGTGCGCCAGGTCTTCTCGACCATCGAGCACCTCCAGTCGGCCCATGAGCCAGAGCGGTTGGAGCTTGGGCGTCAGCATGCCGGCACGGCTGAAGATGGCCAATGCCTCCTGCAGATGCCTACGAGCCGATAGCATCACGTCCTGGCGCAGATCATCCTCGGTCTCGAGAAACTCGAGCCACTGCACCTCGATCTCACCGGCAAGTGCCAGGGCACGTCCAGCGGGGACGAAGTCAGCGGTGGGTAGGACCCGTGCTGCAAGCGTGTCGAGTTCGGTGCAGAAGACTCCGAGGTCCTTGTCCCACCGCTCTCCGGAGTACTCGCCGACCCGGTTCCAGATACCGAGGAACTCATCGTATGCAGCCAGTCCAAGCCGGCGTTCACTGGCAGTCAGTTGAGCGTAGTACTCGGCCACCACTTCGGCATCGGGGCGACCGTGATCCACGGCCAGCCGGGTGGCTTCATCTCGCAACCCAACGAGGGAGTCATCCTGGCCGGCGCGGAACTCACCGAGCCTCTCGACGAAGTTCTGGTAGGTCCGGGGGTAGTCGTCGTTCGGCTCCTGGAGGTCTTGAGGAGTGCCGTTGATCTCGGTCCCGGCGTCACCTGCCTGGACTGAGCCCCCTGCTTCACCATCCTGGGTTTTCAGAATGGCGAGGCCAATGAGGATCGCTCCCAGGCCCAGGATGAGTGTGCTCTTCGTGCTCGGCACTCGACCGAGGGGCCGCTAGTCGGCAGAGAGTCGCAGGTAGTTCTCGCGCTGCGGACTCTGAGGAAGCCTGCGGGCGAGGGCGCGCGCGTCAGCAATGAACCCTGATGCGTGCAGCTCCCTGATTGCTTCGACCAGCTCAGAGACACTGGCCTCGGCATCCAGGCTGGTGAGCAGGTCTGTGAGCTGTGGATCCTCGATGACCACCAGGTCCGCCGAGACCACGTCCTGTTCCAGGCCATTCACCTCGGCCCAGGCGCGCCAGCTGTAGCTCCCGAGCGGAAGGGCAGCGCCGGCGAGCGAGGGAGAGGCCTCCCGCAGGTCCTGAACTCGCACACCCTGCTCGAAAGGGCCGCCGTCGTTCATCCTGACCTCGACGCGATACTCGCCGGCCGTTGCGACACCTTCGAACTCGAAGTAGGGGCTGGCGAGGAGTTCGCCCGTCTCAGCGTCGGGGACGGCCAGGAGCTTGAGCTGGGGGAAGTGTGCGGTGGTGCTTGGCCCCCTGGTGATCGTGTGCTCGGGGAGATGGTCGAGTCCCAGGCCTCGATCGCCCATCATGAAGGGGACCATGATCATGCCCGCGACGCTGGCTGCCACCAGGAACAGGCGCCATCGTGCCGAGGTGTCCAGAGGCCTTGCGGGTACCGAATGCAGGTTCGGGGCCTGTTCCGAACTCGCCTCGAGGGGCAGCGGCGGGGGAGTTCGAAGCGTGGCAATCAGGCCGGCGCAATTGGCGCAGCTCTCCAGGTGACGTGCCAGGATCTCCTCTCGAACCTCTCCAAGGTACTGGAAGCCCGGGCCGCGGCCGAAATCGAAGAGCTCTTCAGCGGGAGGGCAGGTGCTGGCATCGAAGCGCTCGGCCTCCGCGCGATCAGCTTCCCGGGCAGCCTCGTTCAATTCTCGCTCGACGACACGCAATCCAGCGAGGCGACGGGCGCTCCGTGGGTGTGAGGCCAGCTTGATGAGGGCGCTGTCCTCCAGGTCCTCCCAGTGCAGAAGGGCGTCCTTCAGCTGGTCGGCTGTCGCTTCCTCGAGCGGCGGTATTGTCCTGGTCTTCGGGCTTTCCATTGTCAGATTCTGGAGGGCTCTGTATCTCTCTTCCGTGGGCTGCGGGTGTGCGGGGTCAGCTATTCGCGCTTTTTTGCAGGTACCCCTCGGCATCGGCCATCTTCTCGAGAGAGAAGTCGTTCAGAAGGACGCGTCTCAAGGCAGTCGAGGCTCGCTTGAGCCTGTACTTGCACTGCTCATGCGAGATCCCGAGGTGTCCGGAGATCTCACCGAGGGTGTGCCCCTGGACAAAGCGCAGGTCGAGCAGGCTGCGCTCCTCGCCCTCCAGCTGGATCAGAGCTCGTCGAACCAGGGTTCCAATCTCCGCAACGCCAGCCTCCTCACCCGGACCGGGTGAAGGATCCGGACGCTCGGGGACGAGGTTTCCAACGGGTGTAACTCTTGATGGCCTGGTACCTTGCGTGCGTCGCATGATGTCGACGCAGCGACACCAGGCGACCCGGTACAGCCAGGTTCCGAGGGATCCCTTGTTGGAATCGAAGCGGTCGGCGTCCAGGCGTTCGAGGACGTAGAGCACCAGCTCCTGGTAGAGGTCGTCTCTACCGGCTGGATCCTTCTCGAAGTGGCCGATGCAGTGGAACAGGAGCGAGCGGTAGCGGTCCAGGAAGGCGCAAACGGCCCCCTCGTCCCTGGCCTTCAGGCCCTGTACCAGTTGGAGTTCGTCCATGGGATTCGCGAGCCGGTTTTCTCGCCTCGCAGTAGCCTGGATACGCCTTTTCCTGGGGCGTTTCAACGGTCTGCCTGCTTCGGATGGGTATCTGGGCCCGCGGGCCCTGATCTGGGAGGGTCCAGATAGTCTTGCCCGGAAGTCCTCTGGAAGCTCATGCACAGTACGCCCCCCTTTGCCCGGTACTTTTCAGTACCCAGGATCGGGAGCCGTGCTGGAGAAATACCCGCCGGCTACCTATATTTGTTGCGCCGTTTCACGGCTGAGTACCCCCGTCCGGACCCGAGCAGCCTCATCCGGAGGCATCCGCTAACTCTGCTCTGGTGATCCTCCCGGTCCTCCGGGAGAGCTCCGAAGGTCCCAAACCGACCCAGATCCACGGCTCCAAGCAGCCGTGAGGTGACACTGTGAGAGATGCCGTCATTGCCAGTGCTTGCCGCACTCCTATCGCCAAGTTCCAAGGGGGCCTCTCGAGCTTCCGTGCCCCTGAGCTGGGGGCGCTTGCCATCGATGAGGCCTTGAAGAGAGCGCGGGTCGCCCCCGAGCTGGTCGAAGAGGTGATCATGGGCAACGTGTTGCAGGCGGGTATCGGGCAGAACCCGGCTCGTCAGGCAGCTCGAGCTGCCGGCATTCCCGACGAGGTTGGCAGCTTCACGGTCAACATGGTCTGTGGGAGTGGGCTGAAGTCCGTGATGCTCGCTGCCCAGGCGATTCGCGCAGGGGACGCTGACCTGATCGTGGCCGGCGGCATGGAGAGCATGAGCAATGCTCCCTACATCCTGCCCCAGGCGCGACAGGGCCAGAGGCTGGGGCATGGTCAGCTACTGGACTCGATGGTGCACGACGGCCTGTGGGACATCTACAACGATTACCACATGGGGATAACGGGGGAAAACGTCGCAGAGAAGCATGACGTGACCCGGGCTGCCCAGGATGAATTCGCTGCACGCAGTCACCAGAAGGCGGCCGAGGCCACCGAGGCGGGGCGCTTCGATGAGGAGCGCTTCGCGATCTCCGTCCCCCAGCGCAAGGGGGACCCTCAGGAGTTCAACATCGATGAGACAATACGGGGCGGCATGACAGCTGACTCGATCGCGAAGATGCGACCGGCTTTCAAGAAGGACGGTACGGTGACCGCAGCCAACGCCTCTGCGATCAACGATGGTGCCTCCGCCCTCGTCGTGATGAGCGCGGACAAGGCCAAGGAGCTGGGAGTGTCACCCCTGGCGAGGATCACCGGCTATGCAACGGGGGGCTGCGCGCCGGAGTGGGTCATGATGGCTCCTGGCAAGTCGATTCCCGCCTGTGCGGCAAGGGTGGGGATGGCACATGGGGACTTCGACCTGCACGAGATCAATGAGGCCTTCAGCGCGGCTGCCATCGCTCTCACGCGGACCCTCGATCTCGATCCCGAGCGGATCAACGTCAATGGTGGCGCCGTTGGCCTGGGGCATCCGATCGGAGCTTCCGGGGCACGCATCTTGACCACCCTGCTGTACGCCATGAAGCAGCGCGACGCCAGGACCGGGATGGCTTCCTTGTGCCTCGGTGGTGGAAACGCGGTCTCCCTGGCGGTGGAGATGTAGGGCCATGAGTGTTCCTTTCTACTCAAAGGTCGGCGTGGTTGGCGCAGGGACCATGGGCAACGGGATCGTGCAGGTCTTCGCGACGCATGGCACCGAGGTCTTGATGCTCGACAGCAACCCCAAGGCCCTGGAGGGGGGGCTGGGTGCCATCGAGAAGAGCCTGGGGCGCCTGATCAAGAAGGAGAAGATCAGTGAAGAGGAGGCGCGGGCGATCGTCGGGCGCATCTCGACCGGCACCGATCTCTCGGCGCTCTCCGATCAAGCTCTGGTCATCGAGGCGGTCGTCGAGCGCGCCGATGTCAAGGCCACGATCTTCGAGACCCTCGACTCCATCACTCCCCAGTCAACAATCCTGGCAACCAACACCTCCTCGATCTCGATCACCGAGATCGCCGCGAGTACCAATCGACCAGACAGGGTGATCGGGATGCACTTCATGAACCCCGTCCCGCTGATGAAGCTGGTCGAGGTCATTCGAGGCCAAGCGACCAGTGCCGAGACGACCGCGGCAGTGGTGGCTTGCTCCGAGGCAATTGGCAAGGTCCCCGTCGAGGCCAATGACTACCCTGGCTTCGTCTCGAATCGAGTGCTGATGCCAATGATCAATGAGGCTGTCTTCTGCCTCATGGAGGGTGTCGCGACCCGCGAGGGCATCGACACTGTGATGAAGCTTGGCATGGCCCATCCGATGGGGCCCCTGACCCTGGCAGACCTGATCGGGCTCGATGTCTGCCTGGACATCATGGAAGTCCTCCATGATGGGTTAGGGGATAGCAAGTACCGCCCTTGTCCACTCCTGCGGCGGATGGTTGCAGCGGGGCAGCTGGGGCGAAAGACCGGAAAGGGCTTCTACGAGTACGAATAAGGCGGATAGACGCTCCTCAATCAGGCAGCGCTCGAAGGAACAGATGGATTTCCAACTTACCGAAGAACAGACAATGGTTCGCGACATGGCGCGCGAGTTCGCAGAGAACGAACTCCTGCCCAGGGCGCGGAAACACGACGAACAGGGCTTCCTCGATCCGGAAGTGTTCGAGATGCTCCGGGAGCTAGGCTTCTTTGGCTTCACGATCGCGGAGGAATTTGGCGGGGCCGGCCTCGGCAACCTGGAGCTGGCCTTGCTGCTGGAAGAGCTCAACTTTGCTTGTGCCTCTACCGGTGTGACGGTCTCGGTGCACAACAGCCTCCTGGGCGGGCCGATCAAGAAGTTCGGTTCTCCGGAGCAGCAAGCACGCTGGCTACCCTTGCTCTCGACTGGTGAGCGGATTGGTTGCTACTGCCTGACCGAGCCGAATGCTGGCTCCGATGCAGGGTCACTTGTTACCTCAGCGGTTCGAGATGGGGACGACTGGATTCTCAATGGGACCAAGGTTTGGGTGACCAATGGTGGATTTGCCGGCCTCGGCATTGTCTACGCCCGCACGAGTACTGAGCTCAAGGGTCCCAAGGGGATCTCGGCATTCCTGGTTCCCATGGAGACCGAGGGTGTCACCGTGGGGAAGACTGAGAAGAAGACGGGAATCCGCGGTTCCTCGACCACGGAAGTCCTGTTCGAGAAGGTGCGCGTCCCCGCTGATGCACTCCTGGGTGAAGAGAACCGTGGTTTCCCGATCGCCATGGACACCCTCGATGGCGGACGAATTGGCATCGCAGCGCAGGCTGTCGGGATTGGTCGCGCATGCCTGGAGGCCTCGATTCGATACGCCAAGGAACGCGAGCAGTTCGGTAGCCCGATCGGCAAGTTCCAGGCGATCCAGTGGAAGATCGCTGATATGGGGACGCGAGTCGATGCCGCCCGTCTGCTGGCGCATCGAGCCGCACACCTGCGCGACCGCAGCGAGCCCTGCACCTTGCAGGCTGCTCAGGCCAAGCTATTTGCCTCCGGCGCCTGCAACTTCGCTGCAGACGAGTGCCTCCAGATCTATGGTGGGGCAGGGTACACCGATGATTTCGAGGTCGAACGACTCTTCCGTGATGCGCGCATCACGGAGATCTACGAGGGCGCTACAGATATCCAGCGCATCGTGGTCGCTCGCAACCTCATGGTTTGATCCCGAGTCCAACTTCACTCCGATGACCGTGGCCGAGAAGAAGAAGCCTATCGCCGAGCGCCTTCTCGAGGGTGACCGCAACGCGGTCGCTCGGTTGATCACTTGGGCGGAGAATGGTGACACCCGCTTTCATCAGGCGCTTGCGGGTATCTACCCGGAGCTAGGTCGCGCACGACGCCTCGGGGTCACGGGGCCACCTGGTGCTGGCAAGAGCACTCTGGTCAACGAGCTCGTGGGGGAGTTGCGTCGAGAAGACCGTCAGGTAGGTGTTCTTGCTGTCGATCCCTCGAGCCCCTTCACCGGGGGGGCTCTGCTCGGAGATCGGATACGCATGGAGTCGCGCACCATCGACCCTGGAGTCTTTATTCGCTCCATGGCCAGCCGCGACAGTCACGGGGGACTGGCCCGAGCAACGATTGATGCCTGTGATGTGATGGACGCCTTCGGGTTCGATGATGTCCTGATCGAGACGGTGGGAGTCGGTCAGGCAGAGTACGACGTGGTCTCTGCGGCCGACACCGTGGTGGTGGTCCTCTGCCCGGGCGCCGGTGACAGTATTCAGGCAATGAAGTCAGGGCTGCTCGAGGTCGCGGACATCATCGTGGTGAACAAGAACGACCTGCCAGGTGCCCAGAGGATGGTCGTCGACCTCGAGGAGGCCGTGCACATCCGGCTGGCGGGCAAGGGGCGCTGGATCACTCCGGTCGTGACCTGCAGCGCCGGGCGTGGCGAGGCGGTGGCAGATGTCCTCGCCGAGATTTCAAGGCATGGAGAGCACCTTGGGGAGCAGGGCCTGAGCGCTCTGCGAACCCAAAAACGAGCGGGGCAGGTGCGACTCGCCGTCGGGGAGCTAATAGACGACTACCTGTGGGGAGAGGCAGGCTACAGTCAGAGGGTAGCCAGCGAACTCGACGCCGGACGAACTCCCTACGAGGTCGCGGGTGAGATCCGTGACGCGGTACTTCGCGGTGAGCGGCCGTGAGCTGCCTCCCCTCCGATATCGAATGTCCAAGAACGAGAACAGCATGAGCGCAACAGGATCCACAGAGACCGTGAACCGAGTCGATGCCCGGGCCATCTGGCAGGAGGCAATCGACAAGGCGCGCCTACGCGAGGCATCGTTCTCGACACTCTCGAGCGACGAGCTGCAATCGCTCTACGGTCCCGAAGATGTCGATATCGACTACGATCGAGATCTGGGCTATCCGGGACAGTTCCCGTTCACACGCGGTGTCCACCCCTCGATGTACAGGGGCCGACTCTGGACCATGCGCCAGTTTGCCGGTTTCGGCTCTGCGGCCCAGACGAACGAACGCTTCAAGTTTCTGCTTGAGCACGGACAGACGGGCCTCTCGACAGCCTTCGACTTCCCGACCTTGATGGGCTACGACTCCGACGACGAACACTCACTTGGGGAAGTGGGACAGGTTGGAGTCGCGATTTCGAGCCTGGATGACATGTCGACGCTCTTCGATGGCATTCCCATGGGCGAGGTCTCCACGTCCATGACGATCAACGGTCCAGCGCCCATCATGCTGGCGTTCTACATCGCTGCCGCTGAGCGTCAGGGCGTGGACCGCTCCGAGCTGCGAGGCACGATTCAGAACGACATCCTCAAGGAGTATCAGGCGCAACACGCCTGGCTGGTGGCACCCGAGCCTGCCCTGAGGATGATCACTGACATGATGTCCTACTGCGCCGACCATGTTCCTCATTGGAACACCATTTCCATCAGTGGGTACCACATCCGCGAGGCCGGCTCGACCGCCGCGCAGGAACTGGCCTTCACCTTGGCCAACGGGATGGAGTACGTGCGTCGTGGAGTGGCCGCTGGAATGGACGTGGACAGCTTTGCCCCGCGTCTGTCCTTCTTCTTTGATAGTCATCTCGACTTCTTCGAGGAGATTTGCAAGTTCCGTGCAGCGCGTCGCATCTGGGCACGCAAGCTCCGAGATCAGTTTGGCGCAAAGGACCCGCGTTCCTGGATGGTTCGCTTCCATACACAGACGGCTGGAGTCTCTCTGACCGCCCAGCAGCCGGAGAACAACATCGTCCGGACGGCCTTCGAGGCCCTGGCTGCGGTGTTGGGCGGGACTCAGTCGCTGCACACCAACTCGATGGACGAGACCTTGAGCCTGCCGACGGAGAAGGCGGTCAAGATTGCGCTGCGAACGCAGCAGATCATTGCCGAGGAGACAGAGGTGGCGCACGTGACAGATCCTCTGGCTGGCTCATACTTCATCGAGGCGCAGACCAATCGCCTGGAACAAGAGGCCGAGGCCTACTTCGAGGAGATCGAGAGCCGAGGGGGGGTCGTTCCGGCCATCGAATCGGGCTTCTTCCAGAAGGAGATTCACCTGTCAGCGGTCAAGTATCAGCGACAGCTGGAAAGCGGGGAGAAGCACGTTGTTGGAATCAACTGCTACGTCGAGGACGACGAGGGCCCCAGCATCGATATTCACAGGATCGACGCCGCAGTCGAGGAGGAGCAGCATGCGCGCCTCAAGGACTTGCGTTCACGACGCGACCCGGTAGGAGTCGAGCGAGAGCTCGCTGCCGTCCGAGCGGCCTGCTCCGATGGTGGTAATCTCCTGGAACGATTCATTGCCGCTGCTCATGCAGATTGCACCCTGGGGGAGATCTCCCAGGTGCTCCGTGAGGAGTTCGGTCACTTCAAGGAACCCAGTATTCTCTAGCCAGCCTGGCCCTGACCCCAATCGCAGACGAGATGGTGATGGTGAAAAGAAAAATAAGAGTGCTGATCGGGAAGCCTGGTCTCGATGGCCATGACCGCGGAGCCAAGACCGTGGCCAGTGTCCTGAGAGATCACGGAATGGAGGTGATCTACAGTGGTCTGCACAAGACGCCCTCGGAGATCGCGGAGGCCGCGGCGCAAGAGGATGTTGACGTGGTTGGTCTCTCAATCCTATCTGGTGCTCACATGTCGCTCTTCCCGCGTGTGCGGGAGGAGCTGGCGCAGAGAGGCAAGCAGGAAGTGCTCCTCGTCGGCGGAGGGATTATTCCAGCCGAGGACGTGGATGCTTTGGAGAAGGATGGATACGCCCGGCTGTTTGGTCCGGGAACTAATACGGACGAGATTGCAAACTGGATAACTAGCGAAATGCAGATCCGATTCGAAAGTGAAGGAGATGAGGAATGAGTGGTAGTAGCGACCGCGAGATTCTGAACATTGAAGAGGCTGCCGCTCTCTTGGGTGTGAGCATCAAGACTTTCAACAAGGTGCTTCACTCCGAGGAGATGCCGGCACGCAAGATTGGACGAGAGTGGAAATTCTCACGCCGTGCCCTGATCGACTGGGTCGGCAGCGGAAAGAGCCGTGACTTCTATCGGGAGAGCGAGCCAAGCAGCTCTTCCAGCGAGTCCACCGAGCAGAGTCGCCGAACCCAGGGTTGGCGAATCGAATCGGATTGACCGACTCGGGCCCGCAAACACAATGTCTACCTACCCCCTTATGCGCCCATGAGCTCAACTAGCTCACCCGTCATGTACGACCTGCCTGACATCAAGAACGGCTTCGAACTTACTGAGGACCAGTCGATGATTCGCGAGATGGTGCGCGAATTTGCCGACAAGGAAATCGCCCCCATCGCAGCCGAGATTGATGAGAACCACAGATTCCCGACAGAGACCTGGGAGAAGATTGTCGAGCTCGGCTTGACGGGGATTCCGTTCCCCGAGGATGTCGGCGGCTCCAATGGAGGCACCCTCGCCTACATCCTGGCGGTTGAGGAGATCAGCCGGGTCTGTGGTTCCACTGGGCTGACTCTCGCGGCTCAGGTGAGTCTGGGAACCTACCCGATCTACGCCTGGGGAGGCGAGCGGCTCAGGAGCGAGTACGTTCCGAAGTTGATCGCGGGCGAGTACATGGGCGCTTACGGGCTGACGGAGCCCAACGCCGGCTCTGATTCCGGTGGAACGCAGACCATGGCCACCCGTGATGGTGACGAGTGGGTGCTCAATGGCCGCAAGTGCTTCATCACGAACGCAACTTACGCAGGGACCTGTATCGTCACGGCAACCACAGACAAGAGCCTGGGCTCAAAAGGGATCTGCGCCTTCGTGGTGCCGCGAGATACCCCGGGCTTCAGCCTGGAGGATGGCGAGAAGAAGCTCGGCATGCGTGGATCGGACTGGGCCAGTCTGGTCTTCGAGGATGCTCGTATTCCTGGCGACCATCTGCTCGGTCCCGAGGGCAAGGGCTTCGCAACCTTCATGAAGACCCTCGAGGGTGGCCGTATTTCCATCGGAGCCCTGGCGCTGGGAATTGCGCAGGGGGCCTACGAGGAGTCCGTCAGGTATGCCCAGGAGCGTGAGGCTTTCGGCAAGCCCCTCGGTGGTCTGCAGGCTGTCCAGTTCAAGCTCGCGGACATGGCCATGGAGATCGCAGCTGCCCGTCACCTGGTCTACCATGCTGCCCGTCTCAAGGATGCTGGCCAGGCCTTTGGCACGGCTGCGGCGATGGCAAAGCTCTTTGCTTCTGAGGTCTCGATGCGGGTGACCTACGACGCGATCCAGATCTTCGGTGGCTATGGCTACAGCCGCGAGTATCCCGTCGAGAGGATGTGGCGCGATGCAAAGCTCTGCACGATTGGCGAGGGTACCAGCGAGATTCAGCGGATGATCATTTCTCGAGATGTGCTGAAGAACGGCCCGGTCTACTAGCGTTCGAATGCATCAAGCAAGCCTCGAGCCTCCTGTCTGGGAGCCCCGCTCCCTGGAGGTCGCAGGTTGGCGTATCACGGCGCTGTGCGATGGCTTCATGCGCCTTGATGGCGGATCCATGTGGGGGGTGGTCCCTGCAAATCTCTGGCGGAAGATGACGCCGCCCCTCGATGACAACACGATCCTCTTGGCCTTGCGGCCATTCCTGCTCGAGCGCGATGACATGAAGGTCGTGCTTGAGGTCGGCATCGGGGATCGCTGGACGGAGAAGCAACGCAGGATCTACCACATCGTCCCGACCACCAGTCTTGGCGAATCTCTGGAGGCCTGTGGACTCTCACCCCAGGAGGTGACCCACGTGATCGCTTCTCACAATCATTGGGATCACATCGGGCATCAGGTGATCGAGCGCGAAGGAGAGCTGCTCCCGTTCTTTCCCGCGGCCAGGCACTTCGCCAGCGCAACGGAGGTCGCCAATGCCAAGCGGGGCCGTCATGCACGCTCGGGTTCTTATCGCTCGGAAGACACGACGGTCATCGAAGAGGCGGGCCTGCTAGAGACCTACAGCGGGGATGCGGAGCTGCTTCCGGGAATTCGTGCCCATGAGGTCGGAGGGCACTCCCAGGGCGTGAGCTTGATCACAGTTGGAGAGGATGAGCCGGGGGACACAGCAGTCTTCTGGAGTGACGTCGTGCCAACGACTCATCACATTCAGCCTCCCTACATCATGGCCTACGATGTGGATGTTCCACTCTCCTACGAGCAGCGCTCAATCTGGCTCGAGAGGGCCGCGAAGGAGGGCTGGTTGGGGCTCTTCTACCATGACGTGGACCACCCGTTTGGAAGACTCAAGCAGGATGGTCGCAGGTACGAGTTCGAGCTGGTTGAGGGTGAGCTTGGGGGCTCTGACTAGCCGGCTGTGCGAATTGTCTCACTCTGCCCGAGTCTGACGGAGCTGGTCTTCGACCTGGGCCGAGGTGAAGAGCTCGTGGGGATCACACAGTACTGCGTGCATCCTGCCGATGCGGTCGGTGCGGTGGAGAAGGTGGGGGGTACCAAGAATCCCAAGATCGAACGGATCGTGGAGCTGCGGCCGGACCTGGTCCTCTTCAACGAGGAAGAGAATCGCAAGCAAGACCATGACGTCTTGCAAGGTGCAGGCCTTCGCCTCTGCAACACCTTCCCCAGGGATGTCCGGGGGACTGCCGCGATGGTCCGCCAGGTTGGGGGTGAACTCCAGCGAGCTGAGGCGGCGGAGGCTATCGCTGTTGAGATCGAGGCGCGCATGGAGCGGGTGGTCGCGGCTGCCACCGATCGGGATCCGGTCCGCTTTGCCTATCTGGTCTGGCGCGAGCCCTGGATGAGTGTGAACGCGGACACCTTTGCCAGTGCCCTGCTCAGCCAGGCGGGGGGAGTCAACGTCTTTGCCGACCGGGAGCAGCGCTACCCGACCATCGAGCTGGCGGAGCTGGCTGATGAGCGGCCGGATCTGGTCTTGCTCTGTACAGAGCCCTTCGTCTTCGAAGAGCGGCACGTGAAGGAGGTCAGCGCTGCCCTGGGCCTCGAAAAGACTCGTGTGCGTATTGCCGATGGCGAGTATCTCTCCTGGCACGGCTCGCGTACCCCTGACGGTATCGACTACGCAGAGCAGATGATCTGCGAATAGCACGGCCTTCTCCACCAGGAGTGCACTGCCGGTGACCGCCTGACCCGAGATTTCCGTACACTTCGAGGTAGGCTCGGTTGGAGTCACTAGGAAGGAGACACAGCGCTTGGCGACGATCACATTTGAACTGAATGGCACGGCGGTAGAGCTCGACCCCCGCGAGGGCGAGTCGCTGCTGGAGAGCTTACGAGAGCGGTGCGGCGTGCGTTCGACGAAGGATGGCTGTGCGCCCCAGGGCCAGTGCGGGTCCTGCCTGGCTCTCGTGGATGGTAAGGCCATCACGACCTGCGCCCTGCCCGTTGCCAAGGTCGCGGGCAAGCAGGTGCTCACGCTCGAAGGGGTTTCTACCGAAGAGCGAGCCCGTCTGGCTGACGCCTACGCAGCTGCTGGTGCGATTCAGTGTGGCTTCTGCACCCCAGGCCTGGTGCTGCGAACGAAGTTCTTGATCGACAAGCACGCGGGCTCAGACGCGCCCACTCGTGAGGAGATCGCCCGCGCCTTCGATGTGCATCTCTGTCGCTGTACCGGCTACACGAAGGTCCTGGATGCTGTCGAGGATCTCCTCGATCGTCGAGGCGGAGACAGTGCTCCACGTGCTGTCGAGGGATCCGGCGTCGGAGACCGAATGACGCTCTATCGCGCCCGAGACCTCGCACTGGGTGACGAGCCCTACGTTGCTGACATGCAGCGAGATGGCTTGCTCCAGGGGGCGGTGGTTCTCTCCGAGTATCCGCGAGCAAGGGTTCTTGGAATTGACGCGAGCCGCGCGCTGGCCTACCCCGGTGTGGAGGCTGTGCTGACCGCTGAGGACGTCCCTGGGAGTCGCTGGTATGGGTTGATCGAGCACGATTGGCCCGGCTTCGTCGCGGTTGGAGAGGAGGTCCGCTGTGTGGGTGACATCCTGGCAGCTGTTGCTGCTGTCGACGAGGCCACCGCTCGCCGGGCGGCCAAGCTCGTGGACGTGACCTACGAGGAGCTGGAGCCCGTTCTCGATCCCGATGTGGCTCTGCGGGCAGAGGCACCGCAGGTCAATCCGACCCATCCCAACGAGCTCTCGCGAACGATCATCCGACGTGGAGATGTGGATGGTGCGCTCGAGACCAGCGCTCACGTGGTCGAGGGGACCTGGGTCACCCAGCGCATCGAGCACCTCTACCTGGAGACCGAGTGTGCCCTGGCGGAGCGCCGTGCGAAGGACGGCAAGCTGACCCTCTACACTCAGGGCCAGGGCGTCTTTGATGATCGTCGTCAGGTCTCCGCCTTCCTGGGCATCGATGAGGAGGAGCTCGAAGTCGTCTTGGTGCCCAATGGCGGGGCCTTCGGCGGCAAGGAGGACATGTCGATTCAGGCCCAAACAGCCTTGCTGGCGCAGGCCACGGACCGGCCTGTGATGCTACGCCTCAACCGGGAGGAGTCGATTCGTCTGCATCCGAAGCGCCACCCGATCACGATGCACTACCGGGTAGGCTGCGACGCTGAGGGCCACCTGACCGCTGTCAGGGCGAGGATGGTTGGCGACACGGGTGCCTACGCATCTGTCGGGGCGAAGGTGCTCGAGCGAGCAGCGGGACATGCCTGCGGTCCCTACAAGGTGCTGAACGTGGATGTAGACGCCGTTGCAGCCACGACGAACAACCCTCCTTGTGGTGCCATGCGAGGCTTCGGTGCCAACCAGGCACACTTTGCGATGGAGGGATGTCTGGATCTGCTGGCGAAGGAGCTGGGGCTGGATGCCTGGGAGCTACGCTGGCGCAATGCGGTCGAGGTTGGCGATACCTTCACCAGCGGGCAGGTCTTCGAGAAGTCGGTGGGACTCAAGAAGACCCTGCGGGCGGTGAAGCCGGCCTACGACCAGGCACTCGTCGAGGGCCGTGCGGTGGGGATTGCCTGTGGCATCAAGAACAGCGGTATCGGCAATGGTGCCGTGGAGTGGGGCAAGGCGCGGCTCGTCGTCGAGGAAGGCGGTGAGGCGATTGGCCTGTACAACGGCTACACGGAGATGGGGCAGGGCCTGCTCACGGTGTTGATCCAGTTTGCGGTGGAGGTCACCGGCCTCCCCGCCGAGCTCTTCAGGCCGCGGGTCGATTCGACCTTCGCGTTGGGCTGTGGCCAGACCACCGGCTCCCGGGCAACGCTCTTCGGAGGCAACGCGGTCAAGAGTGCCGCGACCAAGCTCCGGGCAGCCCTGGACGAGGGCAAGACGCTAGCAGAGCTGGATGGCGAGATCTTTGCCGCTGATGTTGTGGTCGACGACACGACAGCTCCGGGGGCAAGGGTCTCCAAGGTGAAGACTCATACCTCCTTCGGGTTTGCAACCCAGCTATGCATCCTGGACGAGGATGGCAGGGTGGAGCGCTTCGTTGCTGCCCACGATGTGGGGCGCGCTGTGAATCCGACGCTCTGCGAGGGCCAGATTCAGGGTTCAGTGCACATGGGCCTGGGATACGCGCTCACGGAGACCCTGGACTGCGAAGGGGGGTGGCCGGTGACCTACAAGCTTCGAGACATCGGCGTTCTCCGAGCCCGTGACATGCCCGAAGTGGACGTGATCCTCGTGGAAGAGCCCGAGCCCGAGGGGCCCTTTGGTGCGAAGGGCGTGGGTGAGATCGGTCTGGTTCCCACGGCGGGAGCGGTGGCAGGTGCCCTCTCTGCCTTCGACGGTGTCCAGCGGATGGTCTTGCCCATGAAGGAATCGCCAGCGGGTGCCGCCATGAGCGTCGGTAGAAAGAAGAAGGGCAAGTAGCGGTCAGCATGACGATCCTGGTGAATGCCCATACCCACCTCTACAGCGGACTCGTATCGCTGGGGATGCCCGAAGCCGTGCCGGCTCCAGGCTCCTTTCTCGAGATCCTCGAGCTGATCTGGTGGCGCCTCGACCGCTCACTCGATGCCGACTCTCTCCGCGCGGCTGCGCGCTTCTATGTGGTCAATGCCCTTCGAGGTGGTACCACAGCTCTGGTGGATCATCACGAGTCGCCAGGAATGATCGAGGGATCACTCGACATCCTCGCTGACGCCTGCGAGGAGTTCGGGATGCCTGCCCTGCTCTGCTATGGCGCCAGCGAGAGGAATGGAGGAGTTGAGGAGGCCCAGCGTGGACTGGCAGAGTGCCGGCGCTTCCACAAGGAGCGCGCCACTGAGCGCGTGCGTGGACTCGTTGGTCTGCATGCCTGCTTCACAGTCAGCGACGAGACGATTCGAGAGGCGGCCTGCCTGGCCCGGGAGCTCGGTACCGTCATGCATCTCCACCTTGCAGAGGATCAGGTGGATGCGAGGGATGCTCGGGAGAGGGGCTACGAGGGCGTCGTCGATCGGCTTGAGCAGCTCGATGCCCTGGTGCCGGGGTCGATCCTGGCTCATGGCGTTCACCTGAGCACGGAGGAGGTCGAGCGCTGCCGTGATGCCGGCTGTTGGCTGGTACAGAACCCCCGCTCCAACAAGAACAACGGTGTCGGCTTTGCCTCGAGTCTCTCGGCGAGCTCCCGGGTCGCCCTGGGCACCGATGGCTTTCCATCTGAGATGAGGGTGGAGGAGACCGAGCTGGTCTCACTGGGGGCGGCCCATGGGCTCTCAGCGGAGGATGCACGGGCACGGCTGGAGAACGGGGAGCGTCTCGCGAGTAGCTGGTGGTCGGCGGAGGTTCTCAGTACGGGGCATGCAGTCCTCGCCACCGAGCAACTGGTCGACATCGGGAGGTGTGCAGAGAAACAGGCCGCGCTCCTCTGGCAGCGGATGGCGGATGACGGCGCGCGAGCGCTCGAGGAGTGACAGATGACTCAGCTGGGAATCGAAGACGAGGTCGTTGACAAGAAGACTCGATCGGATTCGGTCGACTTCTTCCGTCAGCGCGGCATCGTCCTACCAACTCTGGACGAGCTGGCGGAGCCTGGGAGGATCGCGAGGCAGCGGCGGCAGGCTCTCGAGGGAGTCGATCCAGATGCACCCGATCCGCTCAATCTCTTTCGTGTGCACTGGTTCAATGACGAGGAGCGTCGAGGAATAGCGGATGTCCCCGGTCACCTCGTTCTTACAAGCGAGTTCACCGGGATCGAGAGCCCAGTCGTGGTCCTCCTTGGCAACCGCTTCCCGATGATTCACGCGCACAAGGTACTGGCTGCCTACGGTTGTCTGGTGCCACGACTGGTGACCGGACAGTTTCATCCCACGATGAATCGAGCCGTCTGGCCCTCAACCGGCAACTACTGCCGTGGTGGAGTGGCTATCTCGAAGATCCTGGGCTGTCGCGGGGTCGCCGTACTTCCCGAGGGAATGAGCGAGGAGCGCTTCGCCTGGCTCCGTGACTGGGTCACCGAGCAAGAAGACATTGTCAGAACAGTGGGCACCGAGAGCAACGTCAAGGAGATCTACGACAAGTGTGCCGAGCTGCGGCGGACGCCTGGCAACGTGATCTTCAATCAGTTCTGTGAGTTCGGTAACCACCTGGTGCACTACCACGCGACTGGACGAGCCTTTGAGGCTGTCTATCGACACCTGGCAGGGGGAGATGGTCAGCTCGAGCTGGCGGCCTTTGTCTCGGCGACAGGCTCTGCGGGAACCATCGGAGCCGGCGACTACCTCAAGGAGCAGCACGGAACCCAGATCGTGGCGGTTGAGGCTCTGGAGTGCCCGACGATGCTCTACAACGGATTCGGCGAGCACAACATCCAGGGGATCGGAGACAAGCACATCCCGTACGTTCACAACGTGATGAACACGGACCTGGTCGTGGGGATCAGCGATCGGAGCACGGACTCGTTGAATGTGCTGTTCAACACGGACGTGGGGCGTGCTCATCTGGAGCGAGAGCGTGGCTGGTCGAAGGAGCTGGTCGCCAGCCTGAGTAGCTTCGGGCTCTCCGGAATCTGCAACGTGCTGGCAGCCATCGAGAGTGCTCGAGCGCTGGACCTCGGGCCCAAGCAGGCGGTATTCACGGTGGCAACAGACGGCGCAGAGCTGTATCGCACGGAGTTTCAGAAGACCCTGGAGCGCGACTTTGGTGGCGCTCTGGAGGAAGGTCAGGCAGCCCGGATCTTCGACGAGCACCTGCGTGGGAGGTCCCTGGATCATGTGGAGGTGCTCAATGACCTCGGACGCAATCGGATCTTCAATCTCGGTTACTACACCTGGGTGGAGCAGCAAGGTGTCACGCTCGAGGACTTCGAGGCCCGCCGAAGTCAGGGGTTCTGGAGGGAGCTCCGCGGACTGCTTCCCCGCTGGAACCAGCGCATCGCCGAGTTCAACGCCGAAGTGGCGGAGTAGGGGGCGAGATGAACACGTCAGGTCTCTTGCTTCGCTGTACTGCTTGCGGCCGAGAGATCGATCTCCTACGTGAGCTTCCGTTTGGTTGCCCGGAGGCACAAGCGGGCGACGATCGCGATCATTTGCTCTCGATCGTCCAGAAGGCCTCTCCAGGTGACTGGCCAGTGAGCCTGGACCCCAACCCATTTCAACGCTTCGCGGTGTTCAGCGTGGCCAGATCACTGGCGGACTGCATCGGCCTCTCCCGCCAGGACTACCTCGAACAGGTGAAGGAGTTGAACCAGGCGGTCGAGGCCGTGGCTGGCACGGGGTTCGTGACAACTCCTTATCTTCGCGACGAGACCCAAGGAGTGTGGATCAAGGATGAGACCCAGGGGGTGGCGGGTTCTCACAAGGCCCGTCATCTGATGGGGATCGCGCTCTATCTGACCCTGGCAGTACGCGTTCCGACCCTGGCCGCTCAACTCGCCGATGCTCCGCTTGCAGTGGCGAGCTGTGGAAATGCAGCCCTGGCTGCGGCGAGCCTGGCCGCGGCAATCGGGCGAGACATCGACGTCTACATTCCCAGCTGGGCAGACCCATCGATCGTCGAGCGACTCGAACGACTCGGTGCTCGCTTGCACACCTGCGAGCGCGGCGCGGATGCTGCTCCCGGTGATCCCTGCTATCACGCCTTCGTGAAGGCCCTGGAGCGTGGAGCGATTCCCTTCACCTGCCAGGGGAATCGCAACGGCCTGGCCATGGATGGAGGGCGTAGCCTGGCCTGGGAGCTGGCCGAACAGCACATGAGCAGCGGGTCGCCACACCTGGAGCGCCTGCTCGTCCAGGTCGGGGGTGGGGCCCTGGCAAGCAGCACCCTGCAGGGGCTGTGGCTGGCGCGAGATGCGCAGGTGATCCCCGAGCTTCCTGTCCTCCATGCTGTGCAGGTCGAGTGTGCCCAGCCGCTGGTCGGCGCATGGCGCCGGCTTGCAGCTGAGCTGGCAGGAAGGCAGGCTCCCGACCACGAGCTGGCCAGGATCATTCATCTCCAGCGTAGCTCCGAGGAGATCCACGAGGCCATGGGGACAGCGATGCAGAAGCGTTCGAGGTACATGGTCCCCATCTCTGAGCCGCCCTGTAGCGTCGCTGACGGTATCCTCGATGACGAGACCTACGACGGCTTCGCAACCATGCTGGGCATGTTCCTGACAGGGGGCTGGCCGGTTGTCGTGGACGAGGAGCTGCTTGTTCGAGCCCGTGACGAGGGGGCGGCCTCCAGCGGGGTGAAGGTCTCGGCCACGGGGAGCGCCGGACTGGCTGGGCTCCTGGCGTTACGCTCCGCAGGGCTTGTCCCCGAGGAGGAGCAGGTGGCAGTTCTCTTTACAGGAGTGGCGAGATGAGCCGAGTGCTGAGAGTCGCGATGACGGAGACGAAGAACGTCTACTCACCGATGCCCACCGAGGCTGGGAACCAGGCCTCGCTCCGAGGCAAGCTGGATGATGTCCGCGAGGCGAATCTCGGTCATCACACGGAGTTGATTGCTGAGGCTGCCAGGGCGGGTGCTCGTGTCCTCTGCTGTGGTGAGCTCTTCGCTGGTCCCTACTTCGCCTGCAGCGAAGAGCCGCTGTGGCTCGACTTCGCCGAGGACGCCCTGTCCGGTCCCACGGTCAGCGCCCTGTCTCCAGTCGCGCTCGAGCACTCCATGATCCTCGTGGCACCGATCTACGAGTATTGCTCGGACTCAGGCAAGCGATTCAACACGGCCGTGGTCATCAACGAGAGTGGTGAGGTCATTGGCAAGTATCGCAAGACTCATATCCCGCAGGGGACCAATGAGGAGGGCAGCTTCTGTGAGCGGGCCTACTACGAGGCTAGTGATGGTCGGCTTGGGGACTGGCCGGCGAACGTCTCTAGCAATCCATACTTCCCTGTGTTCGAGACCTCTCGGGTCAAGCTGGGGGTCGCGATCTGCTATGACCGTCACTTCGAAGGCTCTGTGCGAAGCCTGGCGAAGGGCGGAGCAGAGCTGGTGTTCTGTCCAGCGGTGACCTTTGGGGCCGAAGCACGAAGGATGTGGGAGCTCGAGTTCCCCGTGGAGGCAGCCCGTCATCGTCTCTTCATTGGAGGGTCGAATCGGCGCGGAGCAGAGGCACCATGGGATCAGGAGTTCTTCGGAGGCAGCTACTTCGTGGGTCCCGAAGGCAGCCTGGAGGATCCGAGTTGCACGGGGGAGCTGGTGATGGCTGATCTGGACCTGGAGAGCCTCGGCGAGGCCGGCTCTTCCGGATGGAGCCTGCGGGCGGACGCCAGGCCGGAGATCTATGAATGAGCCTCCTCACATCGAATACACTTCGAGAATGAGTCACCGCACAGCACTCCTTGCAGGACTGGCCGCCGCGAGCCTCATCCAGCCAGCCACGGCTGATCGACTGGCCGTCCCCGACGGTGGCTTTGATCAGGACCCGTCGGCTACGGATGCAGTGGGCACTGTCGATGGCAAGTTCGAGCGCGTGCAAGCGGGCGGTGTGCACGGCTGGGCACTCTCCCTGAGGCCTGAGGCCAGGTACTCGACAGGCCTCACCTTACCCGGAGCTCTCGAGACAGATGCGGTACCGGCGGACGGCTGGTACGCCCTCCTCTCAGTGGCCATCCTGGGGAGTGAGGGTCTTGGTGAAGGCGGCCTGCGGCTGCGTCTCCTCAAGGACGGGGAGCAAGAGGCCCTGGCCACTGCCGAACTTGTGACCGAGAGAAAGTTCACCCCGGCTGCGGGGGGGGCAAGGACGCTGGATGAGCATGAACAGGCGCGCCAGCTGCCGGTTGGGGAGAGAGTGTGGGTTGAGATTTCTCCCGCTGTGCTCGCCTCGGCAGCTGATGCACAGCTCCGGGTGGAGCTCGTGTCCACGGGAAGGGGGAGAGTTGTCGTGGACGACCTACGGCTCGAGCGGTTTCACAAGGCCCCCACGAAGAAGTTGATCGGGAAGGCCAATGGGAAGACTGGCCCAGATCTGATCGGTTGCGGTGCTCTCGGCCTGGTGGGAATGACCGAGCACCAGCAGGCTGCCTTTTCGATCCTCGAGGTCACCACCGAAGGCCCGGCAGAGGTCGCTGGGCTACGAGCGGGGGATGTGGTGGTGTCCGTAGCTGGCCGTCCACTACCTGTCTCCAGTATCGCGCCGGGCTGGGATTGGTTCTATCGCAGCAACGAGGCGGTCCTGGGGCGAGCAATCGAGGCTGTGCTCAGGTCCGGAGGCGACAGGGTTGTGCTGGGGATCATGCGCGACGGGGAGCGCGTCGACCTGGAACTCAAGATGAAGGGTGAGCTTCGCCTGGATGATGGCTTTCCGCTAACTGGCGAGCTGACCGCAAGGCTGCGCAGCGACCTCATCGCCTGGACGGTTGCGAACCAGAAGCCGAATGGGGGCTGGCCTGGAACTGACGCCGTCAATCCAGCCCTTGGAGGGCTGGCGCTGCTGGGAACCAGGGATGTGGCACACAAGCAGGCCATCGAGCGCTGTGTCGACTTCGTCCTCGAGAAAAATCCCAGCCCGTCGGAGATGACCGGCCTGGCTTTTTGGACGATCTCCTTTCATGGCATCTTCCTCGCCGAGTACTACCTGGCGAGTGGTGACGAGCGAGTGTTGCCCTGGATGCGTGAGGCCAGCGAGTGGTTGCCGAGCGCTACGCATGAGTGCAAGTGGGGCATGCAGGCCTTTGGTCACGGCCCTGATGGATTGCCCTACGACAGCAAGGCCCTGATGGCCTGTACCTCGCACCTCTTGGTTTATGACGCACTAGCTCGTCGTTGTGGTGTGAAGTCACGCGTTTGGGAGCACATCGAGGACTACGTGAGGCACTCCTGGTCCGACCCCGAGGGTGGCGGACACGGTGGGATGGGGTACAACGCTTCCTACAAGGACCAGGATGAGTTCTGGTCTCGGTCGGGGCTGACGGCCATGGCCCTGGCGCTACGTGGCAAGGAGCGATCCATGCGCATGGCTCTCTGCGTATTGATGGAGGAGCGTCACGCCTGGATGTTGAACAGTCACGCCTATGGAGAGCCGGGGGCTGCACTCGGGCTGATGGGCTTGGTGGTCGCTCATCGCTCAGCCTATGACGACATCATGCCTCAGTGGAGCTGGCGCTTGCTGAACTCCTGGGAGCCTGGCCATGGGCTGCGTTACTCCACACCGCACATGGGCGCTCCCTACATGGGCAAGGAGAGCATCGTGAACCTGTCCTATGCCGTCCTCTCCTCGGTCGAGAATGGTGGGCTCTTGATCACGGGCGGCAAGCCGAAAGTCTGGCTCCGCTGAGTCAATTGGACGAGCTTCTCGTCCGGGCGCGATGGCTCACCCGGTGGAGCGGACTCCGGCCAGTGCGAGGACCATGCGCAGCAAGACATCGCCCCCTGCCTGAATCTCCTCGGGAGCCGTGTACTCGTGGATGTTGTGGCTGATACCGCCCTTGCTTGGAACAAAGATCATTGTGGACGGACAGTTGGGTGCAAACATCTGGGCATCGTGGCCTGCGCCACTGGGCATACGCCGCACGCTGTGCCCCAGGTCAGTGGCGTGCTTCTCCACCAGCCCAATCAGGCGCTGGCTGAAGGCTACAGGAGCAAATCGGGCCAGAATCCGGGTCTCGAGCTCGAGGCCCTCGTGATCGGCCAGGCTCTTGGCGTACTCGAGTGTCTGGCGTTCCACTCGCTTGAGTACCTGGTCATCGGTATTGCGTAGGTCGACCGTCATGCGTGCTTGATTGGCGATGACATTGACCAGGTTGGGCTGTAGCTGAACCGATCCCACCGTCGCCACCTGATCGCCGCCGTGGTCGAGTGCCAGGTCTCGGACGAAGCAGGCCAGGTCGGCCGCAGCGTAGCCGGCGTCATGACGGAGGCGCATGGGCGTCGTACCCGCATGGTTGGATACCCCGCTCCACAGGAACTCGGTCCAGGAGATCCCTTGAACACCCTCCACCGCACCAATCATGAAGCCCTCTTCCTCGAGGAGCGGCCCCTGCTCCACGTGTAGCTCGATGAAGGCCGAGGCGCGTTGGGAGCCACAGGGGCTCTCGCCTGCATATCCGATTGCCTCCAGGTCTGCACCAACGGTTGTCCCATCGATACCCTCGACGGCCAGCATCTCCTCGAGGTCCAGTGAGCCCTGGTGTACACCGCTGCCCATCATGTCGGGCGCAAAGCGAGCCCCCTCTTCGTTGGTGAAGATGGCCACGGCGATGGGGAGTTCGGTCTCGATTCCGGCTTCGGCGAGACACTGAAGGACCTCCAGGCCTGCCAGCACTCCCAGGTTGCCGTCGTAGGCTCCACCGGTTGCGACGGTGTCGATATGAGAGCCAATGAAGACAGGAGGTGCATCCACGTGCCCTGCGCGGAGTCCCATGATGTTCCCGATGCGGTCCACGGACACGCTCAGCCCTAGCTCGGTCATCCAGGAGATGACCAGATCACGACCAGCCTTGTCCGCCGGTGTCAGGGCGAGGCGACAGACGCCGCCACCCTTCAGTGCACCAACCTGTGCCAGAGCTTGAATTCTCTCACAGAGGCGAGAGCCTTGGACCGAGAGATGGATCTGGGGGGTGCTCATCGGGAGGTTTCCATGGAGCTAAGGTAGTTGAGCTGGTCGGCCTCGTAGACGCTCTCACGTACGAGCATCAGCAATCTCAGATAGGTGAGGTCTACCTCTTCATCGGCCCACCCCTCGCAGTTCAGCTCTGGATGCCGTGGGTCGAGACTCAGCTCGAAGCCGGGTCCGCCGAATCGGAGGCGCTCACCTTCCGTACTGAGCAGGAAGGCGCGCCCTCCAAATCGTCCGTGAAGGGTCGCAGGAGCTGCCTCGCTGTCGAGGGCAAAGCCATCGAGGTCAGCGAACTCGCGCCAGTCCTCGACTGTGCGAAAGAAGCGTGGCTTGATCATGTAGGGGCCGCCATCTTCGGGGCAGAAGACGTCACAGTTCCCGCAGTCATTGCAGAAGTCGGCGAAGTTCGCGTACTGGACTTCTTGTCCGATGGAGAGCTGGCCCTCCTCGCGCACGACCCAGCCCTCGCCATCGGAAAGCAGCTTGACGATGGGCACCTCCAGCGGGCCGAGCCGGAATGAGAAGTTCGCGCCGTTAGGGCAGACCGGCACGCACTTGTCGCAGGCGATGCAATCGAAAGTCTCCAGCGCACTGTCGATCTTCTTGGGAGGCCTGTCGTTACGCCCCCTGGAATATCGCTCATCATCGAGCAAGCGCTCGACGTAGTGCCGTGTGCCAAGGCGACGGGCTTCACGGACCCAGGATTCGAAGAGTGCATCACCCGCGGCAGCTCTCAAGTCGCCGGACGCGGTGAGAGCAGCCTCGCAATCAGCCCGGCGTCTGGGTTCGAGCTGTCCGAGCGCTGAGAGTGCCTGCGAGCCCAGGCCATAGGCCAGGATGGCAAACTCCTCCAGATCCGTCGCGTTCACGGCAGCCATTCGCCCGGCCAGCGATTGGTAGTACTTCTCGCCTCGGCGATATCCACCAGTCTTGAGCAGGTCACTGCAGGTTGTGACAGGCAGCAGCCCGAGGGCTGCTGCGTCTGGGAAGTTGTGACGATCGATTCCAGCCGAGAAGGAGACCGGGAAGCGCATGCCAAAGTGCTCTCGAAAGTCATCTACAAGGCACATGGCCAGCACATGTAGGGGCGGGCCGGAGAGATACATGCGCTCCTCACTCGCTGGAAAGAAGTCGCGATGATTCTCGACGATCAGGGTGTTGGTGAACTTGACTCCGAAACCGAGGTTGCGATCACTGGCAAGGATTCCCAGCCGCTCGCAGAAGGAGGTCATCTCTTCCCAGTGGGTGTCCTCGTCGAATGCGGCTTGCGGAACTCGCTCCTCGGAATAGCCAAGTCGTTCGTGCAGCACCTGTTGCACGCGGTCGGGGCCCAGTAGCGTCGGGTTGAGCTTGACGATCGTGTGAAGTCCCTTGTCCTCGATGAGGTGGCGAGCGATGCCCTCGATCTCATCCGACGGACAGCCGTGAAAGGTGCTCAGGGTCACCTGGTCCGAGATGCGCGTCTGGAAGTCGAGGTGGCGGTACTCCGCGGGCAGCTTGGGGCGCAGGCGCTCGATGACCTCGGTGGCGTCCATCATCGAATCGATGAATCCCTGGACCCGGGAGCTTCGGATGCCCTCGAGGTCGTAGCCAAGGCTGAGATCAAAGAGGGTGTCTGCGAAACCGGGCGTCAGCGGGACCAGGCCACTCACCTGGAGGACCTCGATCAACATCGAGGCCTTGACGTACTCCTCCAGTGACTCCCAGACGCGGAGCTCCTGGCTCCACTCGACGTTGTAGCCGACCGTGGCCATGTCGATACAGGGGCGGGGGATCTGCAGCCGATCATTGACCTGCACGGTCTTCAGCTCCATGACCCTGCAGCCAGCGAGCCAGGAGAGGACGATGTTCTGGGCCATCTGAGTGTGAGGCCCAGCGGCGGGTCCCAGCGGTGAGGAGGCCCTCGATCCGTGCATCTGAACCGAGAAGTCGAGCTCTGTGTCACCGAAGTACCCAGAGGCAAGCGGGAGGTCGAAGAGCTTCTGCTCTCGCTCCAGCTCCAGCAGTGAGCGTCTTACGAGCTGGTCAAAGGGGTAGGGGCGTAGTTCGGTCATCGTCTCGAGCGCCTTCGAGTTCTACGGCTCTGGGAGCCCTGCGCCAGAGAGTTGACTCGATGGTCCTCGCAGCCGCTGACGCAAGGGTACGTCCTGAGGCTCCTACAAGCCTCCCCCGGGTTCCCATGCACTCAGCGAACCCCGAGAAGGTGCTCGATCATCAACTGGTCGAGGCGCTCGTACCCGAGACCTTTCCTTGCGATGGCCGATGCATCAATCTTCTGGGTACGAAGGGCCGCAGCATTCTCGCTGCTGTAGCTACGAGTGAGCTGTTCGAGGGCCTCGTCTTGCTCGCTGGCGATCAGCTCCCGAACCTCGGGGTCTGCATCAAAGGCTTGTGCCTTCTCCTTGAGGATGTTGTAGGTGCGCATGCAACCCCTCGCGAAGTCCCAGACCCCCTCCTCGTCTTCAGAGCGGTACGCGTGGGCATCGAAGTGGCGCGGCCCGCTGTAACGCTCGCCTCCACAGGTGCCTTCCAGGAGTCGGATCAGCAGCAGTGCCTGCTTGGGATCCTCCGACCCGAAGCGCAGATCCTGGTCGTAGCGACCGATTTTCTGGGAGTTGAGGTCAATGTGGAACAGCTTCCCCGCTTCCATGGCCTGGGCGACACCGTGGGGGAAGGACAGACCGGCCATGGTCTCGTGGGCCACCTCTGGATTGACGCCCACCATCTCCTCGTGCTCGAGGGTCGAGATGAAGTGCAGCATATGACCCGTGGTGGAGAAGTAGATGTCGCTGCGAGGCTCGTTGGGCTTGGCCTCGAGGGCGAAGCACAGGTCATAGCTGTTGTCCTTGACGTAGCTGGTCAGGAAGTTCATTGCCTCACGCTGACGCTTCACGGCCGTACGCGGGTCACGACACGCGTCCGCCTCGGTACCCTCGCGGCCTCCCCAGAAGACGTAGGTCTTGGCGCCCAGCTCCACGCCCAGGTCGATCGCGTCCATGGTCTTTCGGATCGCAAAGGCGCGGACCTTGGGGTCGTTCGATGTGAAGGCACCGTCCTTGAAGACCGGGTGACTGAACAGGTTGGTCGTCGCCATGGGGACCACCATCCCACTGTCCTCGAGTGTGGCCTTGAACTCCGCGACGATGCTGTCGCGCTCCGATGCGGAGGCGTCGAAGGGCACCAGGTCGTTGTCGTGCAGATTGACCCCCCAGGCCCCACACTCGGCCAGCTTCCGAACCAGGTGATTTGGGTTCTGCACCGGACGTGTCGGGCCCCCAAAGGGGTCGCGGCCGGGGTTCCCGACGGTCCAGAGTCCAAAGGAGAAGAGGTCGGTCTTTTCGGGGGCGTAGCTACTCATGGGGGCGATCCTACATCGCGCGCGGCGAGAGCACAAAAGTTCACCAGCCCAGCTGACCTCAACTGGCGGTGACGGGCGCTAATTGCGGTGAGACTGGCTGCTGGAGCGATAGGACGAGAGCTCGCTCAGGAGCTCTCGCACGCTCGAGCAGCGGGCACCCCGGCGCACGTTCGCGGCCCCGATCTCGAACGCCAGTCGCCACTGTTCTCTGAGCACGCGCCAGGCCTCGGTCAGAGGGACTCGGCTATCGTAGATGTGGGTGGCTTCCGAGGTCACGCCGTTCAGCTCGATGACCTTGAAGCCTCTTCCTTCGCGGAAGAGCTCCTCCGACTCTGCTCGTAGATCGTAGCGGCCGAAGTAGAAGCCCTCGAAGCTACGACTGAGCTCCTCGAAGGCATCCTCAAGTGCTGGCGTGAGGAGCTCTTGCCCATTGATGAAGATGGCTCCGCGGCAGTGAGTGCCGAGCTCCACGAGCTCAATTCTCTCCGCTGCTTCTGGGACTCGATCGAGCTCAGCTGCATGGAGCTGTGTGTAGGTGCTGGCCATGGCCACTGCGCGTGGATCCAACAGGATCAGTTCTTCGAGGGTGTGGTGGCCATCGCCCCGCAGCTCTGGCAGGCGCTTCTCAGTGATGGAGAAGATCCGGCCACACTCGGCTCCTGGAATCCTCAGGTAGAAGACTCCGAACTCGGGACCGGGGACAAATTCCTGAAGGATGTGATCGACCTCGATCTTCGAGAGAGCAGTGAGCAGCTCGGCCTCACTCTTCAGGATCCGGACTCCGGAACCACGCTGGCCGACGTCTGGCTTGAGCACGACTGGATAGCCAGTCTCGATCTCCAGGAGGAAGTCGAGCGCCAGTTGTTCGCGTTCCCCGGCGCCCCTGGCCATCTCCAGCAGTTGATAGCGAGCAATCTGACCCCGGGAGCTGTCGAGCCCGGCCAGGATCTTGGACTTGGATTCGCCGATGAAGCCACCGGTTGGGATTGCGGGGTTGGCCGCGGTGAAGAGCGTCGGGCTGCGATGCTTCAGAGCGAGCCAGACGACGTGGAGTGCAATGGGGGGGTAGAACATCCAGGGTGGCCAGAACTCCCACCGAGTCCATCGCATCCAGCTACCAACCAGGGAGCGGCGACCACGAAAGGTGAAGAGCCGGATGACGACTCTCTCCACCAGGAGGATCAGGATGAGCAGCCCGATCAGGGCCATCGCACCCCACTCGTCGAAGAGAGCCAGAGCTTCCGCTCCAATGAAGGCTGAGATGGCAACCAGGATCGGGGTCCAGATCAGGACAGCAACGAGGAAGTAGAAGGCAAAGGTCGAGAGGCGGGTCTTGAGCACCCCGGCGGCAAAGTAGGTCGGCAAGCGCAGACCGGGCATCAGCCGCGATAGGAAGATCGTCTTGACCCCGTTCTTTCTCAGCCAGGCTGAGGCGCGCTCCAGGGCGACCGGTGTGAGAAACCAGCGTAGTGGCCGACGCTCGACCACTGGTCGACCCAGCCAGCGACCGGTGAGGAAGAGTCCCATGTCACCGATGTACACCCCGAAGCAGCAGGCGGCGACGGCGGGAAGGAACTCGAGGCGCCCCTGGGCAACCAGCAGCCCCGCAGCGACAGAGGTGAGGTCCTCACTGATCAGGGTGCCGAGGATGAACAGCAGCATCAAGACGAGCAGGGTCGGTCCACTGGCAGGTGGGACATCGGAGGGATCGAAGGCAGCCTCGGCGCGCTTGATGCGCTCGGGACTCGCATCATCACGTTGTTGTGCTCGCCCTGCTTCGGTCTCACGAACGAAGCGTTCGACGTGACCTTTCACATCTTCCATCCGGGTCCAGAGGATGAAGTGACTCGCATCAAGTTCGACCAGCTGGCTTTGGGGGACGATCCGGTGGTGTTCGCGAGCTGCCTCCACTGGAACCAGGAAGTCGTCTGTGCCGTGCACGATCAGCATTGGGCCTTCCCACCGCTCCAGACAGCCCCGAATCCGTGATTGGTCCGTGTCGAAGAAGTTTTGCGCGTAGCCGGGGCCCAGGACCCAGTGATCCGCACCACCGAAGTGCGGCACGGCCAGCGCGAGCGCGTCGATCAGCGTGAGCTGTACCCCATGGAGCAGGTGATTCAGATCGCGTCGACCGAAGAGCTCCAGCTCCTCGACTCCTAATGCTGACACCATGGAGATCGAAGCCACAAGCTGTGGTGAGCGATCTGCCAGCTCGAGGGCCACCGCTCCTCCCATCGAGAAGGCAACCAGATGGACCGGCGGAGTCTTCAGCTGCTCCAGCAGCTGGTCCAGGTAGATCGAGTGGGCATGAGCAGAGAAATCGGGAATGCGCCGGTCGGACTGGCCGAAGCCGGGCAGGTCAGGAATGATCACTCGCAGGTCAGGAGGGATCGCTCCCGCGAGCTGATCGAAGTCATGCATGCTGCCTGGACTTCCGTGAAGCAGCACCAGCACCGGGGCCTGGGGGTCTCGAGAGCCAAGATCCTGATAGGCGAGCTGGACCCGTGCGCCAGTGCGCTGGTCTCCCCCCACGGCGGCTACTTCTGCAAGCTGGTGTGCTGCGCCCGATTGCGGTCTGAAGGGCCGGAGGTGCCACCAGACTTGCGATGCGAGCGTGCTCCCCAACCACAGGATGAAGAGGGTCCAGAGGACACGACGGCGTCGAGACGGCCAGCGCGTTGCTGTCATATCACGACTTCGCTTGTGGTTGCCGCCAGGGGATCCTCGCCCAGCTCCTGGCAGACCGGCTCGAAGATTCGCTGAATGTCGGCTTGTGCGTCGAGGGCCAGCTGCTTGCGATCAGTGCCGGTCAGCCTCGAGTCGCTGAAGCGTACGACCGCATCGATGTGGCTCAATCGCAAGAGCTTGAGGAGATGCGGGGCGAAGAGCATGTCTCCCCACCAGCATACCGACCACTGTGCAGGACGCTCATGCGGGGGAGTGGAGTAGTGCAGCGCCGCTGTGACGATCTCGAGTTTGCCAGCGACCGCTACCTCGAACAGTGAGGCCTTGAAGGGCAGGAGGTCCAGTCCTGGGCTGCTGGTGCCCTCAGGGAAGAAGACGACTCCACGGCCGGTTGAGAGTGTTTCTTGAATCTCATTGAGGGCCCTGGGGATGTCCCGACGGCTGGTGCGATCAATGAAGAGGGTTCCTCCGAAACGCGCGAGGAAACCGAGCACGGGCCAGGACTTGACCTCCGCCTTCGAGAGCAGGCGTGCATCGAGCTGGCTCATGAAAACTCCGACGTCCGTGTACGAGAGGTGGTTTGCAACCATCAAGAAGGGCGCGGCGGGGGGAGTCCCTACTACTCGAACCCGGATGCCCATCACGCGGTTCATCTGCCGTGCCCAGCGACGGACAATGCGATTCTCGCGGGCCACCTGTTGTCCGGGCCGGAGCGAGCCCCGAGCTTTCTCGATGAGAAGTGTGATGACTCCAAGGCTGCAGACCGCCGCAATTGCCAGGAGTCTCCAGACGACGCGCAGGAAGATCATCGACAGCCCGGTGTCGCCTCGGTTACGAGGGCTCTTCCCCCAAGGGGAGGCCCCTGGTGAAGGGCGCCATCTTCTTGGCCTCGATTCGACGGGTGTCCGTCCAGGTCAGGAAGTCGATCGTGCCGAACTCGCGGTCGATGGCCGGCGGTCCACACAGCTTTGCTCCAAATCGAAGATAGAGCTCAAAGAGCTTCGGCATCGTGTACTCACCCTCGTACAGCTGATGAGTGGAGACGTGGCAGGCGTGCTCATGCAGTGGGGTTACCTCGAACTGGTCGTGCAGGTGCCCGTTGCGCTTGAGCCAGGCGTAGGCTCGCAAGCCTTCTTCGGGATCCTGACTGGTGATCGAGGAGCAGCCGAAGAAGTAGCGGCTACGGTTCCAGTACAAGTAGGAGGCGAGGCCGCGCCAGAGCAAGAAGAGCACGGCTTGATCACGGTATTCCTTGGCAACAGCGGCTCGACCGAGCTCGACGGCGCCCTGCATCATGTGTACAGGAATGCTGGAGAGATCGAATTCACCAGCAGAGTAGAAGCCCTCGGTGGCCTGGGCCTTCGCCCAGGTCTGCATCCGGTAGGTGCCGATGACTCGATCCGTTGCACCATCGATCACCATGAGGTGGTCCCAGATGGCATCGAATCGGTCCTGATCGAGCTGGGTTGCCTTGGAATCTCGAAGGCCCTCGCCAAGCTCGAGGTTGAAGACCTCGTACCGCAACCTGAGGCACCTCTCGACTTCGTCGTCACTCTGGGCGAAACGAAGGCTGTAGACGCCGCGTCTCTCATCCAGCGGGGGGCGGGTAGGAGGGAGGTCTAGCTCCTGGATGAGTTGCTGCGAAGCGGGAGGTTTGGTTGCGTCGGTCAAGGGGCGGGAATTGTGTCTGGCGCACAGGCTCAAGTCCAGAAACTGGTCCCCTGGCACCCGGGACCGCCTCCCTGCTACTCGGTCAGCTCGACAGGCAGCTTGAAGACCAGGCTCTCGTCCTTTCCTGGGAGCTCCTGGGTCGAATTCACACCAAGCTCACGAAGTCGATCCAGGATCAGCTGAACCAGAACTTCCGGAGCAGAGGCCCCCGCGGTGACTCCGATGTTCTTGGCCTCATCCAGCCAGGTTGGATCGATCTGATCAGGATCATCTACCAGGTAGGAGGGCACGCCCGCGCGCTTGCCGAGTTCCTGGAGGCGGTTCGAGTTGGAGGAGTTCGAGGAGCCGACCACGATCAGGACATCAACCGTGTCGGCGATCTCACGCACGGCGTCTTGCCGGTTCTGGGTGGCGTAGCAGATGTCCGCGATGTCAGGCCCCTGGATCAGGGGGAAGCGCTCGTTGAGTGCCTTGATCACCTCCCGGGTATCATCGACCGAGAGGGTTGTTTGGGTGACATAGGCCAGTCTGCCAGGATTGGCTACTGCCAGTTCACTGACCCCTTCGGGTGTCGATACGATGTGCACCTTGCCTGGAAAGCGCCCTTGGGTGCCCTCGACCTCAGGGTGGCCCTCGTGACCGATCAGGATCAACTCGTGATCGGAGTCACCGTAGACTCGGGCCTGGTTGTGGACCTTCGTGACCAGCGGGCAGGTGGCGTCGATCACTCGGAGGGCACGCTGGCGTCCGATCCGTTCCACCTCGTCGGAGACGCCGTGGGCACTGAAGATCGTCACTGCACCGCTGGGGATGGCGTCGAGCTTGTCGACGAAGTGGACGCCACGCGAGCGCAGGTCTTCGAGCACGTGGCGGTTGTGCACAATCTCGTGCAGCACGTACACCGGAGCTCCGTAGAGCTCGAGAGCTTTCTCCACGATCTCGATCGCGCGGTCGACACCGGCGCAGAATCCTCGGGGGTTGGCTAGGTGAGCGCGCATTCTAGTGGGCTCTCAGTGAGACTCCGATACGTGATTGCGATTCCACTCGGGCACCTCGACCACGACGTTGCAGCTCGCGTCGGGAACGGCCTGACAGGCAAGCCTTGAGTGCTCGGTGAGCCCCGGGGCGTTGTCGAGCATGTCCTCTTCCTGGTCGGTGATCTCAGAGCAGGAATCGAAGCCTTCGACGACGTGCACGTGGCAGGTCGAGCAGGCATTGACCCCGCCACAGGCGTGGTCGATGTCAATATCGTGTCCGAGCGCTATGTCGAGAATCGATCCCGGTTGGCCATCTCGTTGAAAGGGAAATTCCGAAGAGTTCACCTCGATTGATTCGCCTCCAGGATTGAAGGTGAGCTTGAATTTCTTGGTGTCCACCAGGCTGTCTTGACTCATGGCTACAAGGACTTCACGGGATCGGAGCTCAGAGCCCCATGCCAAACCCACCTCGCGGGGCCTCGGGGTTCGTTGAGGTTCTCTCCTCGACTCTGGGCTCCTGATTCCGGGGCAGACGCTCGGGCACGGAGCTTGAGCGATCAGGGCTCTGCTCGGAATCGCGCTGTCTCTTAGGCCTCCGAGAGGGGCGGTTCGAGGTGTCTCTGCTCGTTTCCTCAGCCTGATGTTCAGAGTTACCGGGAGTCTCTTCAGGGAGGGGGCGGGGGCTGGATTCACGCTCTTCACGAGCCTTGTCGCGGGTGCGTGAGCTGCGCTCCTCCCGAGACCTGCCCGAGGACCTGGAGTCACGACCCTCGTCGCGTGAGCTGTCCCCACGAGAGCTGCGCTCTTCCTGGTCGCCTGCCTCTGTCCTTCGTCGCCGTGTTCTCCGGGGAGGGTCGTTGGGATCCCGCTGGCGGCGCGGTCGACCGCTCGGCAGGGTGACCGGCTCATTGTCGGAGGCCCGCTGCCTGACGGGGCTGGGGGACTCCGTTGCCCTGCGGCTGTCCTCGTCACTCTGCGAGCCACGCTGGCTACCTCCACGCTCGCGCCGGTTCCTGCTCTCGGAGCGCTCGTCTCGATTCCTGTCTCCGGATCGTGTGTCCCTGGACCTCTTGCTCTCCTCTCGCTGAGGGCGTCGAGAGCGTTCGCTCCTGGGCTCGTCTTGGTCCTCGCGACGACCGCGGCTCTCCTCCTGGCGTGGCTGGCGCTCCGGTCGAGCTCTACGTGAGTTCTCGAAACGACTGCCGGGGGCCTCAACGTGCTCAATCTCCCAGCTTGCCTCACGCAGGAGCATCTTCCAGCGGTGCATGTGCTCGTGCGTCACGAGGGTGACGGCGTGGCCTTCGCGGCCAGCCCGTCCAGTGCGGCCAATTCGGTGGGTGTAGTCGGTGATTGAGCGCGGAACACTGTAGTTGACCACCCGGGTCACGTGCTTCACGTCGAGTCCACGTGAGGCCACATCGGTAGCGACGAGGACCTTCACCTCGCCGGTTCGGAAGGCTCCCATGACCCGGAAGCGTGCCGCTTGGTCGTAGCCACCGTGGAGCGCCTTGATCGAGAACGAGAGCCGTTCCAATCGTCGCATCAAACGCTCAACATCAGTGCGCCGCTCGCAAAAGACCAGGAAGACATCCTCAGGCTCGCTCCGCTCGATCATCCGAATCAAGGCCAGCGGCCTCTCGGAGTCGTCAAGCGCGACGTACTGCTGGGTGATGTTGTCGACGGTCTTCACGCCACTTGCTGTCGCGATCTCCGCCGGGTCTCTGGTGTAGTCCCTGGCCAGCCTGAGCAGCGTGTCCGGAAAGGTTGCAGAGAAGAGCAGGGTCTGACGCTCCTCGGGAGTGAAGTTCAGGATCTTCTTCACATCATCGATGAACCCGATCTCGAGCATCTCGTCGGCCTCGTCGAGTACGACAAACTCTGTCCAGGGGAAGGACAGGAACTTCTGTTCGTAGAGATCGATCACACGTCCAGGAGTTCCGACGACTACCTGGGCGCCAGCATGTAGTGCTGCGACCTGGGGGCCAGCGGGTTCGCCACCGACGATCAGGGCAACCTTGATGTCCCGCGGCTCACCCAGCTTCTCGAGTACGTCGGCAACCTGCTCCGCGAGTTCGCGGGTAGGGCACAGGCATAGACCGAGCACTGTCACTCGATCTGCGTCGATCTTGGAGATCATGGGCGCGCCGAAGGCCAGGGTCTTGCCGGTCCCCGTCTCGGCCTTGGCAATCACATCGCGACCCTTGAGCACTGGCTCGATGGCCAGCGCCTGGATCGGAGTGGGCTTGACGATCCCCATCTCGGCGATCGCCTGCTGCACTGTATCGTTGAGTTCGAACTCGTCGAAGTGCTCCACGTCGGGAGGATTCTCGGTGGGATGGAGGGGCTCCACGGGCGGACCCGCCGGTTTGCGGGGGCCACGGGGGCCACCGCGACCCCGGCGCTCCTGGCCTCCGAATTTGGATCCACGGCGTCGGGCGCCGGATCTATTGCCTTTCTGATTCAAGGTGTCTCGCTGACTCGAGGGAACTCGCTTGTTTTTCGGGCGATGATTCTATCCTCCACCTTGTCAACGGGACACCCTGACGCCCTATCCCCGAGCATCTCATATGCGAATCGCCACCTGGAACGTCAATTCGATCCGAGCACGCCTTCCAAGGCTCCTGCCCTGGCTGGCGGAATCCCGCCCAGAGGTGGTCTGCCTCCAGGAGACCAAGTGCGTCGACGACGTCTTTCCCAGGGAGGAGATCGAGGATCTGGGCTACAACATCCTGACTTATGGCCAGAAGACCTACAACGGGGTGGCGATTCTGTCCCGGAGTGGCCTCTCGGACGAGCTTCGGGGATTCCCGGACGATGCTCCCGATGCGGACCGCAGGGTTCTGGGGGCCACAGTGGGGGGGGTCATGGTCCTCAACCTCTATGTGGTCAATGGAAAGGAGGTGGGCAGCGACAAGTACGCCTACAAGCTCGACTGGCTGGAGCGCCTGCGAGAGTTCATCGACGGCCACTACAGATCGAAGACGGGCCGCTTGGCAGGGAAGCTGGTCGTGACAGGCGACTACAACATCACCTTCGATGATCGGGATGTACATGACCCGACGGCCTGGAGGGACAAGATCCTGTGTTCAGAGCCCGAGAGGGATGCTCTGGCATCCATCATGGGCTTGGGGCTTCGCGATGCCTTCAGGAAGTTCGAGTCTGAAGGCTCTCACTTCACCTGGTGGGACTTTCGCTCTCGTGGTTTCAGTGGAAACCGCGGACTGAGGATCGATCACTTCCTGATGTCTGATGAGGCCTACGATGCCTGCAGCGCTGTGAAGATCGACCTCGATGCCCGTGCCGGTGAGAAGCCCAGCGACCATGCTCCGGTAATCGCAACGATTCAAGACGATTGATCATGATTATCCCCAAGCTGGCCAGGCTCAGTTGCCTCACTCTCTTTCTGTTTCTGGGACTCCATGCCTGTGGTGGTGAGGACCAGGGCTCGGACCAGGTCGTCAGTGTCCCCGGGGTCGTGCTCGAGGCGGGAGCTCTGGAGGCGTTGGGAGCCACAGCCAGTGCGCGAGGGCTCGACCTGCTGGTGATCACCCTCGACACGGTACGTGCTGACAGGCTTGGTTGCGCCGGGTATGCGAGAGCCGAGACTCCTGCGATCGACCGTCTTGCGAGCACCGGGGTTCGATTTGAGCATGCAATCGCTGCTGCTCCGATCACCCTGCCCTCTCACGCATCGCTCTTCACCGGGCTGAACCCGCTCAGCCATGGGGTACGCAATAATGGAACCTTCTCGCTCGCCGCGGAGCATCAGACGCTGGCGGAGAGCCTCTCTGCAGGGGGGTATCTGACGGGGGCCTTCGTCGGAGCCTACGTCCTGGACGCGAGGTATGGCCTTGCCCAGGGCTTCGATCACTACGACGATCGCGTCAATCCGAGCGGCAGCGGCCGTCGTAGCGGACACTTCAATGAGCGCTCGGCAGCACAGGTAACTGATGCAGCGCTGCGCTGGATGAAGTCCGAGCTCCCGAAGTCGGCGGAACGTCCCCTGTTCACGTGGGTGCACTACTTCGATGCCCATCATCCCTACGAGCCTCCAGGAGAGTTTGGCAGTCGCTTTCGATCGAACCCCTACGACGGGGAGATCGCCTACATGGACTCCCAGATCGCGCGCCTGGTCGAGTACCTGGAGTCGGTAGGTCGAGCCGAGCGAACCCTGATTGTGATCACTTCAGACCATGGTGAGGGTCTCGGCGAGCACTCTGAGGAGACGCACTCGCGCCTGCTCTATGACTCGACGCTCAGGGTTCCGCTGATTCTCTCCTGTCCGCTGCTCTTTCCCGAGCCCGTGGTCGTTCGTGATCGAGTCGTCGGGCTGGTTGACCTGGTGCCCACGATCCTGGATCTACTGGGGATCGCAGGGGTGGAGGGGATAGATGGAGTGCACCTGTTCAAGGCTCCTGTGGACCTGGAGCGGAGCGTGTACGTCGAGACGCTGGTGCCCCTGTTCAACCATGGCTGGGCGCCACTCCAGGGCCTGCACCGCCTCGGCGACAAGTTCATCTCCGCTCCTCGGCCGGAGTTCTATGACGTCAGCAATGATCCCGCCGAGAACTACAACCTCTACCCGGAGTCACCACCCGCTGCCGGGGTGCTCGAGGAGCGCTTGGCCCTCGAGCTCGAGGGTCAGGGAAGTGCCTTCGAGCTCCGTGACACCGAGAAAGGCATGGATCCCGAGCAGGCCAAGCGCCTGGCGGCCTTGGGGTACACGCGCACGGGGAGCGGATCCGGCCCGATCGGAGTGCTGGACCCCAAGGACATGATGCCCCTCTTCAAGGTGATGATGGAGGCGCGATCACTCACTGATGCCGGCCGCCATCTGGAAGCCGAGCAGAAGAACGATGTCATCCTGGCTCAGAACCCCGGCGATGCCTTTGCCTGGGAGACGGAGTCACTGATTTTCGTGCGGACTGGTCGCCACGCGGAGGCCGAATCCGCCCTGCAGCGCATGCTGAAGATCCAGCCAACGGCCGAGGGATACGTCCGCCTTGCCCAGCTGCAACTTCAGCGCAAGGACCTGGCTGCCATGCAGAACACGCTGGGGTTGGCTGAGGCCCTCGATCCCAGGGAGGGCGGTGTTCACATGGTTGCGGGGGATGCCTACGCCAGTGTCGGTCGCTTCTCCGAGGCGCGAGGGGCGTTCGAGATGGCCCTGAAGCTGGATCCGGTCAAGTGGGGCGCGATGGCCCAGGAGAAGCTACGCATGCTTCAAGGGCGCTGAACTCCAGGCCTACTTGCGGGAGTCGTGTTCGCCCAGTGCATAGGTCGCACGGCGCGTGACGACGGGCTCGGCGAAGGCGTCACTCATGGAGTCCACAGGCAGGTCGAGGTTCTGCAGTAGAAGGTCACAGAGTGGGCCGAGCGGAAGGTCGGCCGGCAGGTTCAGAAAGGTGTCGCTGCGCTCGAGGATGGCCTTGCGAAGCTCCTCGCGCAGCCGGGTGTCCTCGTCCTCGTCCGGCATGACCTCGTGCATGGGCTCGAACTGAACCTTTCGATAGAGGCGATCGCTCTCGACCTCCTTGATGCGGACGCGTCCCAGGCCGGCCAAGGTGACCAGGAAACGGCCATCAGACAGCCTGGAGTGCTTGACGATCTCGCCCAGACCACCCACCGGATAGACGGGCGGGTTGCCAGCCTGATCGGCCTCATGCCCTGCCCTGATCGGGGAGATGACCATCCAGCCTCGGCGATCCAGAAGATCCTCGACCATCTGCCTGTAGCGGGGCTCGAAGATGTGCAGGGGCATCACCACATTCGGGTACAGGAATACCTTCGGCAGCGGGAAGAGCGGTGCTACCTGCTCCGGAAAGGTGGCGCTGGCCGGGGGCCATGCGTCCGGGATCTCCTGGGGAGGCATGCTACTAGCTGGAGAGCTGCTCGATCAGGGGCATGAGGCGAGCCCCACGACCGGATTGCCCCATGCTTCGGTAGGAATTGCGCAGGTTCGAGACCTGCCTGCGGAACAACATGAGCGGGCTTGCGTCGTGCATCCAGACAGGGTCGAAGCTCAGGCCGTGCTGCTTGAGATAGTGCACGAGGTCCTCCTGGCTCTTCGACTCGCCTCCATGAAATGGGTCGACGATCAAGTTCTGATGGCGTCCGTAGAGGCGCAGCATCACGTGACCGGGTAGGGGAACGATTCCCGTGTGAATCATGCAGCGCCGGGCGACGAAGGAGTAAAGGGCGCACAGTGAAAGGGGCAGGCCGCGTCTCGTCTCGATGACCCTGGTGAAGTGGATGTTGTCCGGGAGAGTGTACGAGTCGAGGTCGCCGCAAAAGCCCAGCTCGGTGCCGAGGTACTGCACCAGCACCTGGCCTCGAGCGAGTTCGTCGTTGAGGTGCCGCGAGCGCTTGTCCACCTCGGCAGCCATGGCATCCAGCGCCTTCTTGTAGGGACGCATGTCCACATCGGATCGATCCAGGCGTGAGAGCATGAGCAGTCCACGCTCCAGGTCCTTCACACCGCTGGCTGCGAATCGATGCAGTCGACGGATGACCTGGTGCTCTCTTTGAAACTCGAGGATCTTGCGAGCGTGGCTCCGCACTCGGGCGTCGTCGCTTCGGGCGGCACGGCGTAGCAAGGGGGCTCCCAATCGTCCTGCTCGGGAGAATTCCCTGCGTAGGGCGCTACGCACCAGGGGCGAGTCGTCGCCGAGCAGGCTTGCTGCTGCCTCCAGCCGCTCGACCTGGGGGCCACGCCTGAGGGGGACGGTCGAGCCGGAACGGATCTTCCCCTCTGACGAGGTCTTCGCAGTGGCCTGCTTCTGGGCCTGGGCGCCACCCGCGGTGGAGCCCTGGGATTGATCTGCTCGGGGTCGCATGGGGGATAGATATGGGTGCCCAGTATTGCTTGAATCGCCCTGGGTCTCCAGTCCCAAGCACCAAGGACCCCCAGGGTGCGCTGGATGTTAGGAATTTGTTCCCCAGCAGGGGGGGGGGATGAGTTGCTACGAGGTCCTCGGCTCTCTATCCTAGTTGCCCCAAAAGTCCGGCGACCTCCGAGGCCCCCACAGGCGGGTCCCCGGACTGATCTCTCCATCGCTGGATTTTCACCGCCCACAGGGGAGTTCCATGGCCTCGGCTCTCACCGCCGCAGTCTGCTCGTGGGGTCCCGCCAGTACAGCACTTGCTCCACGACCACTCCTCGCCTCTTCACCATGACCTCCAAACCGCTCGCGAATACAGGCGTCGTCATCACGCACGCGTTCCGCACGCCAATCGGGAAGTACCTGGGTGGCCTGGCGGACTTGAGCAGCGTGGAGCTGGGGGTGAGTGTCGTGAGCTCCCTGCTGGATCGAAGCGGACTCGATCCGGCCGAGGTCGATGAGGTGCTGCTTGGGAATGCGCGCCAGGCAGGCGCTGGGCCGAATCCGGCACGGCAGATTTCATGTGGGGCAGGCATTCCCGTGGAGACCTGCGCTACGACGATCAACATGGCCTGCGGCTCCGGCCTCAAGACTGTCGAGCTGGCCAGCGACGCCATTCGGCTCGGGCGCGCGAGTGTGGTGATCGCCGGCGGAACGGAGAGCATGAGTGGCCTTCCTTACTACTTGCCGAAGATGCGGCGAGGTTATCGGCTTGGCCATGGCCCTGTCGTGGATGCCATGTATCAGGACGGTTTTCACTGCCCCCTGGCTGACATGCTGATGGGGGCTACCGCAGAGAAGCTCGCCGGTGAGCGGGGGATCTCCCGAGATGAACAGGACCGCTTTGCGCTGGCGAGTCAGGAGAAGGCCGCGCGTGCAGTGGAGCTCGGTCACTTCGATGACGAGATCTGTCCCGTTGAAGTGAAGGGGCGCAAGGGTGATGTGACTCTCGTCGATCGGGACGAGCACATTCGTCTTGGGGTCACCCTGGAGAAGATCGGCAAGTTGCCACCGGTCTTCGCGGGCGAAGAGGGCACGGTGACCGCTGGAAATTCATCGGGCATCACAGATGGAGCAGCTGCACTGCTCGTGATGTCCGAAGACCGGGCAAGGGAGCTCGGTCTCGAGATTCTGGCCCATGTGGGCCCCAGTGCCCAGGCCGGCGTTGCCCCGGACATCATGGGAATTGGGCCCGTTCCTGCCGTACGGAGGCTCGAGGGCCTGACCGGGCGCGGGGTGGCCGATTACGAGCTGGTCGAGCTCAATGAGGCCTTTGCCGCGCAGGTGCTGGCCTGCCAGAGAGACCTGGAAATCTCTCCAGAGTGTCTCAATGTCAATGGCGGCTCGATTGCGCTTGGGCACCCGATTGGCTGCACCGGGGCTCGCATCGTGGTTACCCTGCTGCACGAGATGAAGCGCCGGGGTGCTGGGGCGGGTCTCGCCACACTCTGCATCTCCGGGGGCATGGGCTTCGCGACGGAGTTCACACGCTAGCCGGTGCTTCCTGCGAACTAACAGACCAGATCACTCGCTCGAGAACTCGCCACGGCGAGGCGGGCGTAGAACCATTCAATCATTCAAGTTCCGAACCACGGAAACCAACTCGAAGAGACATTCATGAAGATCCAGAAGGTAGGTGTCGTCGGCTGTGGCCTCATGGGGCACGGCATTGTTCAGGTAGCGGCACAGGGTGGCTGTGACGTGGTTGTTGTCGAGGCGGAACAGGGCTTCCTCGACAAGGGGCTGGGACGCATCGAGAAGAGCGTCACGAAGCTCTCCCAGAAGCTCGTTGAGAAGGGCAAGAAGACCGAAGAGCAGGCGCAGGAGATGGTCACCGGGACACTCGGACGCATCACAGGAAGCCTGGACAAGGCGGATCTCGCGGACTGCGATCTGGTAGTCGATGCGATCGTCGAGAACCTCGAGATCAAGAAGGCGCTCTTTGCTGAACTTGGCGGAATCTGCAAGCCTGAGACGGTCTTCGCCTCGAACACGAGCTCCTTCCCGATCGGTGAGATGGCCGATGCCTCCGGTCGCCCGGATCGCTTCGTGGGCCTACACTTCTTCAATCCGGTTCAGTTGATGCGGCTGGTCGAGGTGGTCCGTACTGAGAGCACTGACGAGGATGTGTTCGCCGCCGCGCGAGCCTTTGGAGAGGCTTGTGGGAAGACACCGGTCTCTTGTAAAGATACGCCGGGATTCGTTGTGAATCGTCTGCTGGTGCCCTACATGACGCAGGCGCTCCTGATGCTCGATCGGGGCGATGCAAGTCGCGAGGACATCGATGCGGCCATGCAGCTTGGCTGTGGCCACCCGATGGGGCCCCTTACATTGACCGACTATGTTGGGTTGGACACGACCCTGTTCATTCTTCAGGGCTGGAAGGAGCGTTATCCGGACGAGCCGGCCTTCGAGGTTCCCGCAATCCTCGAGAAGCTGGTCGCCGAGGGCAAGCTCGGCCGTAAGACTGGTGAAGGATTCTACAAATGGGACGGCGACAAGAAGGCCTGATCCAAGTTCTCGACTAAACAGAAACCAAGGATACCAAGACTCATGCTTACCACACTTCTACTCAGTGCCTCCGCACTCACGGGCACTCCGAATGTCACCTGGACAGCCCCCTCGCGCTTCATCTCTGGTTCGGCTTATCGAGTCTCCGTCGAGATCGAGGCGCCCTCTGACGGCACTCCTGTGGCCAACTGGCTGATGACTCCGGCTGCCTTCACGATGAATGGCAAGCCCCTCATGGAGCGGGAGAATCAGGGCACGATTCAGGTAGCGGCTGGTGCAATGATCTCCCTGAGCTTCGATCTGGCACCGGCTATTGATGCGTCTGGCGACCTCAACGGCGCGAACTTCAAGCTCGGCCTGGACAAGGCCTTCAGCGCTGCTGAGGAGCTGGAGGTCGTCGTTTGCAAGCAGGCTCCCAAGGGCCTCAACTTCCTGGAGATGCCGGTTGAGCAGCTCTCCAACTACCAGGTCGTCCTCGAGACGAATCGCGGTGACATGGTGCTCGAGTTCTGGCCGGAGGCGGCGCCCAATCATGTGCGCAACTACCTGGAGCTGGCCTACACGGGGTTCTACGATGGCCTGACGTTTCACCGGGTCATTCCGGGCTTCATGATTCAGGGCGGCTGCCCGGATGGCACCGGTTCCGGCAACGGACCTCGCAGGATCGAGGCCGAGTTCTCGACGGACGAGAAGTTCAAGCACGTCCCCGGCGTGCTCTCTGCTGCACGGACCGCCGATCCGAACTCGGCCAGCTGCCAGTTCTTTGTGATGCACGCGAATGCACCCCACCTGGACGGGCAGTACAGCGCCTTTGGCAAGCTTATCGAGGGCCTGGAGGTCGTCGAGCGCGTGGTGCTCACCCCGACAAACACTGGAGCGCGCCCGACTGAGAAGCAGTACATCCGCTCTGCGATAGTAATTCAGGCCAACTAGCGAGGTGGGGGACTCTCTCCACGGAGTCCTTCTCTCAAGTGCGTTCTCACGGCAACTCCCGAATACCTACAAGAATCCCTGTTCTCGACTCGAACCAGGGTACCCACGGAAATGGCTGACAATTCAAACGTGACTGCAACGCTTCACACCGAAGCTGGCGACATCAAGCTTGAGTTCTTCAACGACAAGGCACCTCGTCATGTCGAGAACTTCATCTCCCTCGCCGAGAAGGGCTTCTACGACGGGACTATTTTTCATCGGGTGATCCCCGGGTTCATGATCCAGGGGGGCTGCCCCGATGGCACCGGAATGGGTAACCCCGGCTACTCGGTCGATCAGGAGTTCAATGACACGAAGCATGTTCGTGGAACTCTCTCAATGGCTCGTGCTCAGGACCCGAACTCGGCAGGTAGCCAGTTCTTCATCTGTCATGGCGAGGCCAGCTTCCTGAACGGTCAGTACACGGCCTTTGGCCAGATGCAGGAGGGCGAAGAAGCTCTCGACACGATCGCTCAGGCGCCCACCAAGAGCGGTGGCGAAGGCTCCTCTCCGGTTGAGCCAGTCAAGATCACGAAGATCACCGTGACTCGCGGCTGAGGTAGCCTGAGATGAGCTACGAGAACATTCTCTACGAGGTCGATGGGAAGATCGCACGGGTCACCGTGAATCGCCCGAAGTTGATGAACGCCCTCAACAACCAGACCCTGGAAGAGCTGGCTCACGCCTTCGACGCTGTTCGCGACGATGAAGGCGTTCGCTGTCTCTTGATCACGGGAGCTGGTGACAAGGCATTCATTGCCGGTGCCGACATCAACGAGCTGGCCAAGATGAAGGCCATGCAGGCGAAGGACGTCGCGTTCTTCGGCCAGCAGGTCTTTGGTCGGCTGGAGACGCTGGGCAAGCCCTCGGTGGCGATGATCAACGGCTTTGCGCTGGGGGGCGGCCTTGAGCTGGCCCTCGCCTGCACCTTGAGGACAGCGAGCGCCGGAGCGCGTGTCGGACTCCCCGAGACCAGTCTGGGTATCATTCCTGGTTATGGTGGTTCTCAGCGACTGGCGCGCATCGCCGGTCCCGGGGTAGCTCGCGAGTGGATCCTCACTGGTGACATGTTCGGTGCCGATGAGGCACACCGCGTTGGCGTGGTGAACCGGATCTTCTCCCCTGAGGAGCTCGAGGCGGGCACCCAGAAGCTCCTGAAGACCATTCTTTCCCGCGGTCCAGTCGCCATTCGTCTCGCCATGGAGGCAATCAGGCGGGGCATGAACATGAGTCAGCAGGAGGGCGAGATCATCGAGTCCGACATGTTTGGCCTGGCCTCGACAACCGAGGACATGCGAGAGGGCATGACCGCCTTCCTGGAGAAGCGCAAGCCGGCGTTCACGGGCAAGTAGCACCAACTGGCTCGCAACGAGCGTTTAACTGTCGGGAGGCATGACGCCTCCCGATTTGAATTCGACACACCTATTCCAACCACGAACTGTAGGCAACGGACCCATGACTCGAGAGATCGTGATCGTCGGCGGCGCACGGACACCCATGTGCGAGTACTCCGGTACCCCTGGCTTTGGCAAGCTCAAGAATGTCAGTGCAATTGACCTGGCAGCCCACGCGAGCAAGGCAGCCATTGCGCGAGCAATGGTTGACCCCGAGACCATCGGCCATGCGGTTGTCGGTAACGCCCTGCAGACCTCCACCGATGCAATTTATGGGGCGCGGCACGTGGCCCTCAAGGCTGGTATGCCGCAGGCGAGCGGTGCACTGACAGTGAATCGTCTCTGTGGCTCTGGAATCCAGGCCCTGGTCAGCGGCGCTCAGATGATTCAGCTCGATGAGTGCGAGACAGTCCTGGCTGGCGGTATGGAGAACATGAGCCAGGCGCCCTACTCCATGTACGCCGGTCGAGAGGGGTTCAAGTTCGGTGTGCAGCCTGAGCTGAAGGACCTGCTCTTTGCGTCGCTGATGGATCCTCTGGCTGAGATGTTCATGGCGCAGACTGCCGAGAACGTCGCACGCAAGAATGAGATCTCCCGCGAGGAACAGGACGCCTTTGCCCTGCGTAGCCATCAGCTGGGTGCGGCCGCGGTGGCCGAAGGGCGCTTCGCCGAGGAGATCGAGCCCTACGTCATCACGAGCAGACGCGGTGAGACCGTGATCGACACTGATGACCACATTCGGCCAGAGACCTCCGCCGAGGGGCTGGCCAAGTTACGCCCGGCCTTTGGAAAGGACGGGACCGTTACGGCCGGTAACGCCAGCGGAATCGTGGACGGCGCCGCTGCTGTGGTCCTGACAACGGCTGACCGTGCGGCCAGTGACTCGCTCGATGTCTGGGCGAAGATCAAGAGCTGGGCCTACGTCGGGGTTGACCCGACCGAGATGGGGATCGGGCCGGTTCCCGCCATCCAAGCCTGCTTGGAACGAGCCCAGCTCTCCAAGGACGAGGTGGACTTCTTCGAGATCAACGAGGCCTTCGCGGCGCAGTATCTGGGATGTGAGAAGGTACTTGGCCTCGACCGGGACAAGTGCAATGTCAATGGAGGCGCCATCTCGCTCGGACACCCTCTCGGTGCCACCGGGACGCGGCTCGTCCTGACCCTGATGTACCAGTTGCGTCGCAGCAACAAGCGATTTGGTGTTGCCTCTGCTTGCATCGGTGGTGGACAAGGAATCGCCATGCTGATCGAGAACCCTCAGGCCAGTTGAGCCCCGTCGCTGTATCTCAATTTCTGTGAACCAACTCATCCATACAAATAGTGATGGTCAGCGTGTCGTGCGCCTGACCCCTGGAAAGCGAACGCTGTATCTGACGAAGGATCTCGAGCAGATCCGTGCCCAGCTACGCGGAGAGCAAGACCTGCTCATGACCGATGTGTCCCCGGAGGATCTCCTGGACGACATCAATACGGATACGATGACTCCGGCGTGGGTCTGCTTCCGTCATCGTCCCGAAGATATCGCCCTGGACGCCTACGCCGGACTCTTCGACGCCGATGGCAAGCGGGTCTTCGAGACACGGGCGCTGATGGACGGCAACTTCGAGGTGATCGTGTCCGGTCTGCGCAAGGGAACCGGCTCATCAAGGGAGACGGCACCCCAATGCGAGAAGTGGTCCGGGATCTCGCTCGTGATTGCTTCTTCCTTCGCACCGATCCACCTGCGCAACAACCTGAATCTAGGACAGCTCCTCGGCGATCACGCCCAGCTCGAGCGGCTTCAGCGTGGTGAGGAGATTCCCCTCGAGGAGTTCACTTCCAAGTACGACCCGGTTACCCGGGCGATGGTCGAGGCAGGGGGGCTCTTTCCCTTCGCCGATCTGGTCGCACGGGAGGTCACCGAGATTGCTCCTCCCGATACCCAGCCGCGGCCGATGACCATGGCAGAGAAGATCCTGGCGAAGCATCTGGTCGGCGCTGAAGAGGGCCACGTCAAGGCTGGTGACTCCTGTCTGGTCAAGGTGGACGGTGGATATAGCCACGAGTTCACCACTGCGCAGGTGCATCACTTCCTCTCCAAGGAGTACGGACCGAACTACCAGGTCAAGAACCCAAACAAGTTCGCCGTCTTCGAGGATCACCTGCTGTACGCCACAGGGGTCGAGAAGATGAAGCCATTCGAGGATGAGATTCAACTCCTGAGGGAGTTGCAGGTCGAGTTCCAGCGGCACTCTGAAGTACGCGATTACTCAGCCAAGAACGGGGTCTCTCCCGGTATCTGTCATCAGGTGGCGCGAGAAGAGTTCATTGACCCTGGAGACTTCATCCAGGCGACTGACTCTCATACCTGCATGGGGGGAGGCCAGAACGCCCTCACATGGGGGGTCGGCGCGACTGAGTACGCCGGGCTCATCCACTCGGGATTCACATCGGTCAAGGTGCCCGAGTCGATTCGCTTCGAGCTGCACGGTGAGCTCGCAGAAGGCGTGACCGCCAAGGACCTGATCCTCTACATCCTCTCGACTTACGCTGTGCGTGAGGACACCCTCGACCGTGTCATGGAGTTCGGTGGGCCTGGTCTCAGCTCTCTGTCGATGGATGAGCGGGCGACCCTGACCAACATGGCGACCGAGTGTTCTGCAAAGTCAGGGATCTGCGAGGGCGACCGTCAGACTGCTGAATGGATCGTTGCGAGACGCCCGGATCGGACCATCGAAGAGCTCGAAGCCGGATTTGTGGCTGCGGACCCTGGTGCCGTGTATGCGGGGGGCGTTCACACCATCAATCTCCCGGAGATCGTGACAATGGTTGCAGAACCCGGTGATCCTACCTATGGAAAGAACCTGGATGAGCTAGGTATCGTTGAGATAGACATCGCCTACGGAGGCTCCTGCACAGCAGGTAAGGAAGACGATATTGAATTCTACGCACTCGTTTTGAAGGAGGCTCTGGCCAGTGGTCGCAAGGTCAAGGAGGGAGTGTCCATGTTCATTCAGTTTGGTAGCGAGAGCGTTCAGCGTTTCGCGGCTGAACAGGGATTCCTCGAGGTCTTCGCGCAGGCTGGGGTCACGGTGATCAATCCAGGCTGTGGGGCCTGTATCGGTTGTGGTCCCGGGGTCAGTAATAGCCCAGAGCAAGTCACAGTTAGCGCCATCAACCGGAACTTTCAGGGACGGAGCGGGCCTGGCCGTCTCTTCCTCGCATCTCCTCTGACCGTGGCCGCAAGTGCCATTGAGGGACGCATTACCAGTTACCAGCCGGGCATGTTCCGTGTGCCGGCGAACGCCGAGAATTAGAAATGACCAGTTACGACATTGCATCCATTCCTGGTGACGGGATCGGACCCGAGGTGACCCGTGAGGCGCTCCGCGTGCTGAAGATTGCCTCGGAGATCTACGGCTTTGATTACAAGCTCACCGAGTATCCGTTTGGTAGCGAGCACTACCTCGCCACCAAGGAGATCTTTCCCGAGCCCGCCTTCGAGGAAGTCAAGGGAATGAATGCCATCTACCTGGGGGCGATTGGAGATCCGCGCCTTCCCGTCGGCTTGATCGAGTATGGAGTCATCGCAAAGATGCGCTTCGAGCTTGATCTCTTCGTGAACCTGCGGCCGATCCAGCTCTTTGACGAACGCTTCTGCCCCCTCAAGGACAAGCGCCCTGAGGACGTCGACATGGTCATCGTGCGCGAGAACACCGAAGGGGCCTACACGGGCATGCACGGATTCGCTCATAAAGGGCAAGCGACTGAGGTGGCAACTCAGACCATGGTGTACACGCGTCAGGGGACCGAGCGTGTGATTCGCTATGCCTTCGAGCTTGCACGTGCTCGGAACAAGCGCAAGACCGTCACCCTGATCGACAAGGCCAACGCCGTGCGGGCGCAAGACCTCTGGACCCGGACCTTTGACGATGTATCGAAGGACTATCCGGACATCAAGAAAGAGCACGCCTACATCGATGCTGCCTGCATGTGGATGGTCAAGAACCCTGAGTGGTTCGATGTGGGAGTTACTCCCAACCTCTTTGGCGACATCATCACCGATCTTGGTGCAATGGTTCAGGGTGGTATGGGGATCGCGGCCTCAGGGAACATCAATCCCGGGAACGTCAGCCTCTTCGAGCCGATCCATGGCTCTGCCCCCAAGCACGCCGGTAAGAATGTGGCCTCACCTGTGGCAGCCATCCTGGCTACGAGCATGATGCTGGACTACCTCGGCGAGAAGACGGCCTCCAAGGCTGTGGAGGACTGCATCCGTGAGCTGCTCAAGACGAACCGCATCAAGGGGGTTGGTACGGCAGTGCACCCCACCAGTGAGGTGGGTGACATGGTTGTCGAGGCTCTCAAGGCGCCAGCAAACGCCTGAGAGAAGATCGAACTGGAGTCTGTTCTTCCAGGTGGCGACCCAGGCAGCTTCGGCTCCTGGGTCGCTCTCTTCTGGCTAGCTGTCGAGTTCGGCGATGAACTGTCGAACCTGCTGAGTCAGGGGGCCTTCGCCACCGTCCCATAACTCCAGGATCTCCTCGAAGCGCTGTCGGGCTTCTTGCTTCTCGTCAAGGGCGGCATGAGTACGGGCCAGCCAGAAGAGGGAGATCAAGTGCTTGGGGTTCTGCTGGAGTGCCTCGTAGAGCTCGGTCTTCGCTGCCTGGTACCGTGCTACTTTCATGTAGCAGGTTCCCAGGTTGCTACGGGTCGTCGCATTGTCGAGCCCGTTGTCAATCGCGAGGAGGAGGGGGGGGATTGCCTCGCCGTGGCGATTCTGCGCCATGTAGAGCAGGCCCAGATGAGCATTGAAGACGGGGTTCCTCGGGTCTTCACCAAGCAGCTCGAAGAGGGCCTTGATGGCCAGGTCAGTCTGATTGCTGTCGATCAGCTTTCGAATGCTCTGCTCCTTTTGGATACGATCGATCCCGTCCTTTGGATCACGCAGGGTGATCTCAGGCTCGCTCCCGGCAGCGCTGCCCGTGTAGCCCAGGCTGGCGAGTTTTCCTCGCTCTTCGGCGCTCATTTCCCGTCGAGCCCTGGCGATTCTGGCCAGGTCCTCATTCTGCTCGAGAAGGCGTTCGAGAGTATCGGAGAGGATCTTTGCCGAGGCGGGGTCCTCGGCATAGAGGTTGTGACTCTCTGTTGGGTCCCGGTCGAGCTGATAGAGCTCAGGCCTGGGTACCTGGATGAACTTCTGATCCTCGACCGCAACTCCCTGCAGTGGCGCCCAACCGTAGCTGAGCAGGGAAACCCAGCTCTCGAAGTAGACGGGGCGTGGCTCGGCTTGAGACCCCTGCATCAATGGAAGGAGGGAATTCCCGGGTGGTGGGGTCGCGGGAGGTGCGACATCGAGCAGCTCGAGAATCGTGGGCATCACATCGACCAGGCTCACCCTGTCGGCGACCAGCTTGCCTTGCGGGAGGCTGGGATGAGCCATGATCAACGGGATGTGTAGCACACCCTGGTAGACGAAGAAGGAGTGAGTTTCTTCTCCGTGTTCACCGAGGCTCTCGCCGTGATCTGAGGTCACGACGATGAGCGTATCGTTCATGTGCCCGAGTTCCTTCAGCCGGTCGAGGAGCTGCCCCAGGATGCGGTCCGCCATCGCAATCTCGGCGTCGTAAGGGCGAGCTCGAAACTTCGCGGGCAGATCCTCTATTGGCGGGTAGGGCAGGTGTGGCTCGAAGTAGTGGACCCAGAGAAAGAATCTCTCGTCCTTGTTCAGGCGATCGAGCCAGGTCATGGCTTCAAGGTTGACCTCGTGCCCAGGCCGCTCCTCGAATTCGCTGGTAGGGGTGGCCTGGCGCTGAGGCACATCACCGTAGGTCTCGAAGCCCTGATCAAGACCATAGATGGAGTCGAGCACGAAAGCAGCGGTGAACCCCGCCGTGCGGAACTTGGCAGCGCTCAAGACCTCTGCCAGTGTGGTCAGCTCAGGGAGTGCGCGGTGGCTTCCGTTGTCACGAACACCGTGGTGTGGCGGGATGGTTCCCGTCATCAGGCTGGTGTGCGCGACCATCGTGATCGGGGCAACGCTCTGTGCGTTTTCGAATCGCACACCTCGACTTGCGAGGGCGTCTATTCGCGGCGTCTCTGCGCCTGAGTACCCATAGCATCCCAGTCGATCAGCGCGGAGCGTGTCGATGGTGACCAGCAGCAGGTTACGCGGCTCTTCCACTTCGAGTACCGGCTCTGAGCCGCAGGAGGAGAAGAGGAACAAGCCGAGGGTGCCGAGGACGTGGATTCGCATGAGTTCGAGAGCGCCCGGGTTGGGGACGCGACTGCGGGAGCTTACGGGATCCCACCTGCAGTGCCCATGGTCCAAAGGCGGTGGTTTGGGGATTGGAAGAGGGCCGGTCGGGGTGGATTTCACCCTGATCGGCCCTCTGATCGTGCCGGGGCAGACGTGTCCCGGCTGTAGGACTATTCCTTGGTCTTCGGTACGTAGACCTTGGCCACCAGCCCGGCGGGGTCCTTCTTGTAGGCGCGCAGGCACCCCTTGCAGCAGAATCGTAGGAGGCGATAGCCGTACATCACATCGATCGGGTCGCCCATGCTTCCCAGGCGCTCTCCGCTGACGATACAGGCCTCTGTGGGGTAACTCTCGACCAGCACGGGCATGAGCTTGGCGTCAAGGTCGGCCATGAACTTCGCACTGTCCTTGTTGATTGCACGGACGCAGCCCTTGCAGCAGAGCTTGACGTAGCGCGTACCGACCACGTAGTCGATCGGCTCTCCCATGTCACCCCCAAAGGGATCTCCGCTGACGGGGCAGGTCTTCAACGGCCAGAGGCTCTTTTGCTCGGCGATGACGGCTTTCTTGATCTTCTCGATCGCAGGCTTGGAGTCCTTCTCGACCTTGGCCGCACAGCGGTTGCAGCAGGTTCTGATCAGGTGTCCATCAACCACGCAGTCCACGGCGGGACTCTCCTTGGTGAACTTCTCGCCGCTGATGACGCAGACGTCGAGCGGGTAGGAGGGAGCTTGTTGTGCAATCACCGCGGCTTGTTCGGCTTCGCCGGCTTCCTTCTGCTTTGCTGCGGCTGCGGCCTCGTCCTGGGATGCACTGAGTGCAAAGACTCCCAGGGTCAGGACTGTGATGGAGAGGACAGCGAGAATGGACTTCTTGATCATTGGAGTATCGCTTGCAGACATCGTGGGGCGGTGACGAGGCCACGCTGGCCTGTCGGGGGGGGCCAAGAGGATAGCAAGCCGGGGCAGATCGCGAGGGATTGGAACGAGCTGTCAGATGACAGCGGTTCTCTCGTGCAAGCCAGGGGGGTCAGAACACTCCTGAGCGGATTCTGGTCGGTATTGACTAGTTCCCCAGGGTCGGCTGGGCGTACTTGACGCGAGAACCGTAGGGCTGGCGCTGGGGGCTCCGAACGGCCTGGTCCGCGAGCACATTCTGGAGCGCCTCGTCCACATAGTTCTGGCCCTCCCCGCCACCTCGCACCTTGCCGAATGGCATGTTGTCCAGGGCGCCCACGTAGACGAGTACACCCGCGGGGTCGATCAGGAAGACCTCGGGGGTCGTCGTTGCATCGAAGCGACGCCCGACTTCACCGCTGGGATCGAGCAAGACGGGGTAGTTCAGGCTCCAGGCATCCCGCGCCGCGAGATTCTGCTCGAGTGAGCCTCCCATCTTTCCCTTGGCCGCCGAGTTGATCGCCAGCCAGACGACTCCCTGCTCGATCACGCTGTCCGGGTAGCCCTTGAGGAGCCCGAACTCGTGAGCATGGGTTGTGAAGGGACAGGCTGGATTGAACCACTCGATGATGACCACGCGGCCGAGGTAGTCGGAGAGCCGGACACGCGAACCATCGATGGACTCGAGCTCGAAGTCAGGGACTGGTTGACCCAAGGTGGCGAAGGAGAGCGCGGCGGCCTCGCGAGCCTGCGAGATCTCCAGCGAGCCTCTGCGAGTCACGTGGGGCTCCTGACAGGCAGATAGGGTCAACAAGACCACCAAGGCCGGGCCCAGAGCTGCTTGCTGGAATCGGAAGAGATTCATGGGGTCTTGATTGGTGTGTGGCTGGTGACTTCGACGCAGAGCGAGTCGAGCGACTCTGCGGTGAACTCGACGGACCAGCGCGAGGCCTGGTGCCTCATCGCGGTCCTTGACGCGGAATCCCGCAGAGGGGCCGGGGATTCAGCATGGATCTCGAGTCTCGCCAGGAGTTCATCAGTGTCTTTGTAGAGTACGGGATCACCTGGTTCCACTCCGATGACTTCCGGATAGCTGAGTCTGTCAGGAAGCAGTGGCGTGACGCCAGCTCCCATGGCTTCGACAGTGCTGATACCGAAGAACTCGTGCTGGGCCGTACTCACGGCAAGATCACAGGACCCCAGGAGCTCCGCGTAGTCGGCTCGTGACGGCAGGAAGCCCTGGTGAGCGATATGGGGTTCCAGGGCAGCGAGCGCGTCCTCGACCCCCTCGGGTAGCTGGGCGAACCTCTCACCAAGCAGCACCAGCTGAAACTCTCGGCCACGACTGGCCAGACGCCTGGCGGTCTCGAGGAAAGTGAGCGGGTCCTTGTCGTACTGCCAGCGGTGACTGAAGAGGAGGCGCAGCGGTGCTCCTGACCTTCCACCGGGCCCTGGCGCGATATCGGCGAGGTTGACTCCAGGGGAAATCACGGTCGCAGCCTTCAACCTCTGCCTCAGCTCAGAGCTCGGGTTTGGCCTGGGGAGTCGGCCCAGGAGTTGCTCGGCTGCCTGCGAGAAGTCGTCGAGATGAAACTCAGAATTGAACACGACAGCGTCGGCTCGAATACAGCTGAGAATGTTGGTGAAGCCATAGCTGTTGTCGCGACTTGATTCCGAGGGATTGTCTCGAAGGGGATAGGTGAGCTGATTCTCGTGCATGTAGAGCACGCTCGGCACATCGCTCCAGCTCGCTGGCAGGAAACCCAGCAGGCGTGGCAGGTCCACGTAGTCAGAGACGAACAACAGGTCTGGAGCCTCCCGACAGCGGAGCTCACGAGCGAGCTCCCAGGCCCCTGCCTGCATGCGCCATTTCCAGTGACGATCGGCGAGCCCCAGGACCTGGACTTCGTGGCAGCTGAGCTGGCTCCAGGCGTGGAGAAATGCCCCGTGGGACCCGCCCAGCCAGGGCTCCAAGGCCAGGATCTCGAGGGGTTGGATGGGGGTAGAGGGCATGGGGGAGTTTTGTCCTGACAGGTCGCGGGTACCGACCTTAAGCTGTGTCGTTCCCACCAGGTAATCAGGAATGTCAGTTCGCAAGAAGTACAGCGTGTTGAGGGATCCCGTGCAGGGAGATGTGTACCTCACGCACGAGGAGCTGTCGATCGTCGACACCGTCGAGATGCAGCGCATGCGTGGGGTGCGGCAGCTTGGGACGGCCTACTTGGTCTACCCCGGTGCCGTGCATACGCGCTTCGATCACATGATCGGGAGCCTCCACGTTACCCAGCAGATGATCGACTCGATCAATCTCTCCTTCGAATTGAACCCGACGGGGCTGGTCCAGATCAGTGAAGAAGAGGCCAGGGTGATCCGGATCGCAGCCCTGGTACACGACATCACTCACATTCCTTTCGGGCACAGCCTCGAGGACCAGGACGGGATCTTCAGACGGCATGACTCGGGCTACCGTTTTGAGCAGGTCTTTGGCCCAACCACCGAGGTGGGGCAGAGGCTCGAAGCTCTGGGGGTTCGAGACGAAGTCCTCTCGATCCTGACCCGTGGCAAGGCACAGGGGGCGCAGGCCATTCCCAGTTACTGGTGGCAGATAGTCTCGGGCACGATTTGCTCGGACATTCTCGACTACCTGGCTCGTGATGCCTACTTCACCGGTCTGCATCTGCAGGTGGATCCGAGAGTCACGAGCTACTTCAAGATCGACCGAGCCACTGGAAATCTCTTCATCGACCTCTGCAAGCACGAGCTGCTTCGCGAGGATATCCTGAGCGAGATGGTGCGCATGTTGGAGGCGCGCTACTACTTCTCCGAGCGGGTCTACTACCATCATGCGAAGGTGGCGTCAGGGGCAATGATTGCCCGCGCAGTCGAGCTGGCGTTGAGTGGCGGTCACCTGAAGGAGGAGGAGTTCTACGACCAGACTGATGCGTCGATCCTGGACCTCCTCGAGCGCTCGGTCAGTGATGCTGAGCCCGCAATCCGAGATGAAGTCCGTGAGCTGATGAAGCGCCTGCGCTCGCGGAAGCTCTACAAGCGTGCCTGCGTCTTCCCGCGCTACGAGAACAAGGATGTTCAGGAGGCCCTCGTGGCGCGGTTCTTCGCCCAAGGTGGTGCCAGAAATCGCCATGAGGTTGAGGAGCGGATCGCAGACCAGGTCCGTCTCGCAACGGGGCAAGACGTGAAGTTGATGGTCTACTGCCCTGCCCAGCGCATGCAGCTCAAGGAGGCCCGTACCCACGTTCGCTGGCCTGGCGAGGACCAGGTGAGACCCCTGTCGCACTTCTCGGACCAGATTCCGCGGCTGGCCGATCTCGAGCGATCATATCGGAACCTGTGGAAATTTTACCTCTTTGCTGACACCGACGATCCAGCCCTCTTGAACCGTGTTCAGGAGATCGCCGAGAAAGAATTCGCCGAGGCGACCAACGCATACTCGACCTAGAAGCGTTGGCCAAGTCGGTCTAGACTGATTACTCAACAAGGTTCGACTTACTCACCGAAACCATCTAGAAGGCAAGCATTCAGACATGCTCATTCAGGTCAATTTCGCTGACATCGACAAGACAGATACAATCGACAGTTATGTCCACGACCGTGTCAGCAAGGAACTGGCGCACGTCGCAGGGCGTATCACGCGAGTCGAGGTTCACCTTCATGACGACAACAGCTCTCAGAAGTCAGCAGCTGACGACAAGCGAGTCAAGATGGAAGCTCGTCCGGCGGGCTTGCAGCCTCTGGTCGTCGAGCATACCGGCGACAACCTGCAACAGGTGATTGCCGATTGCGCATCGAAGCTGGCTCGTTCCGTCAAGCACACCTTCGACAGACTGGCCGATCGGTAGGCGCTCGTAGCACTGGCCTTCACTGATGGAGACGATCCGATGGCGGGGGCTGTAGCGCGTCGCCTCCTGACTCTCCATGAAGACCACGATCAGCAGCGAGCAGCGGGAGGGCTTTGCCAGGGATGGCTTCCTGGTGGGGCTGCCTCTGCTGGGCAAGGACGAGGTCTTGGAGCTGAGGAACCGTGTGGACTACATCCGAGACCACCTCGAGGAGCTGGAGCCAAGGCTCTACGAGGTCGAGGCTGCCCACCGGTCTCGCCCCGATGAGGTCGTCTGCCACTTCCTGGGGGGCTGGTTGGTCGACGATGCGCTTCACGACCTGGTGTTCGACGAACGAATCACCGTACCGCTCGCATCACTTCTCGGAGTTGATCAGCTACGGTTCTGGCACGATCAGGTCTTCTACAAGCCGGCCAATCACGCAGGCGTGGTTCCCTGGCACCAGGACTACGCTTACTGGACGCGAACTGGACCAGCCTGCCACATCACGATCAACATCATGCTGGACGATGCTGACGGGGACAGTGGCTGCTTGCAGTTCGTCCCAGGGAGCCATCGCTGGGGCCTTCTACCAAGGCTCCCGTTCGACGCTCCGCTGGAGGCGATCTTCCAGCATCTGGACGAGGAGCAGCGGGCGGACTTCAAGCCAGTACTCGCCGAGGTCCCGGCGGGGCATGCGACGATCCATCACTCTCACACCCTGCACGGATCAGCCGGCAATCGATCTGGTGAGCCCAGGCGAGCTCTCGTGCTCAATTACATGAGCGCCGCGAGCAGGGTGATTGATGGCTCGGCACCCCTCCTGCGAAATACCCCCAGGCTGGCGAAGGGGGCCCTGGTGGAGGGCCCTCACTTCCCGGTCGTTCTGGACTCTCGCCGCTCTCGGTGACGAGCGGAGTAGCCCTGCTACTCCGCCCCGAGGGCAGCATCAGCGTGGCAGGATCCAGACGTTCCTGAAGCGCACCGGGTTGCCGTGGTCCTGCAGCATGAGCGGACCCTCAGCGAAGTCGCCTTCCCTCCAACCGGCAGTGGTTCGCCCTGCCACCTCCACATCCTCGTGAATCTTGCGGCCGTTCAACCAGGCGCTGATCCGGGCGTTCTCGGTCTTGTTACCAGCCTCGTCAAACCTTGGCGCACGAACTTCGATGTCGTAGTAGGACCACTCGTCGGCCTTTCGATAGGGAGTCAGCATGGGCAAGGCGACTCCGTAGATCGCTCCACAGTCACCCATGCGGGGCTCCAGCCCATGAGAGTCGAGCACCTGGAGCTCGTACTGGCCCATCACGTAGACACCGCTATTGCCCTTGCCCTGCCAGCTGGTGCCCGGCGGAGTTGCGGGGGGGCTGAACTCCACATGGATCAAGGCGTCACCGAAGTGCTCTCGGCTGAAGATGTTCCCCTTCCCCTGGGTCACGGTCACGACCCCGTCGACCTCACTCCACTCGGCATCGCGGTCATCGCCGTGACGCCAGGTCCGTGCCAGCTGGCCTGGTTTCATCAGCTCCACTGCTCCCTCGGGAGCCGGGACCGGAGTGTCGGGACCGTGGATCGCCCACTCGATGCCGCCAAGGAGATGCGTCAGGAAGGTCTCGTCGGTCCAGACCTCCGGGCGGTGGCCCAGGGCGGTGTAGAACACACGGCCCTCGCCCCAGGACTTGCACCAGGCGGTGACGTAGTCTTGGTCCTCGCGCTTTCCCTTCGAGAGATCTGCCTTGGTGCCCGAGAGGTGCAGCAGGCCGTGCAGGGGGAAGCGCCTGAACCATTTGAACTGATAGATCTCGTCCTTGAGCTCCCAGGTATCGCCCAGATGCTCCGTGGAGGGATGAGCCTCGTCTTCGACCACCATGGAGACGTCCATGTGCCAGGGGTGTCCGTCGAAGGCACCTCCAATCATGTCCATGTAGGGAGCGTACTCATAGAGGGTGTCCGTGGCGCAGTGGATGCCGACGAAGGCTCCGCCCCTTGCAACCCAATCGATCAGCCCCTCGAGGTTCTTCTCTGAAATGGGGAGCTCTCCGGTCGTGTAGAAGAGCACAGCATCGTACTTCGCCAGGTTGGTTGCATTGATCGAGGAGCAGTCCTTCGTGACCGTGACCTCGTATCGATCACCGGCTGCGTCGATGAGCCCCTGCTCTGCAACTGCGAGAGTGCTGGGTGACTTGCGCTTCACGACACCATGTTCGAAGCCCGCAGAGTGCGTCAGGAAGAGCAGTCGCTCCTTGTTCTCGACGGTCTCCACTGCTTGAGAGTCGTCTGCTGCTGGCAACTCCATCAGGGTGTAATAGGCCTGGGCATGGAGGAGGGGCTCTCCCTGGCCATCCAGGACGCCATTGGCCTCCAGCTCGTACACGTATCCTGTGCGCATCTCGTCGACTCGCAGGCGTATGGAGCGTGGCCCGGTCTGGACGACGCGCAGGATCTGGGCTTCTTCGACGTCACTCTCCGGCGCCCCGTACTTGGAGTGATAGGCGTAGGTGTAGCTCTTCAGGTCATAGGAGTCCGGGTCCAGGGCACTCTCGCGATCGATGTCCGCAGTGAAGGTCAGCTCGAAGCCATCATGGCGGACCTCCATGTGGAGAATCTCAAAGGGGGTCCTGCCGCTCCAGACGATGCGTTGCAGGCCGTAGCTCTTCTTGCCAATGGATCCCCAACCTCGGTCTGTTTGACCGACGAACATGGATCCATCCTCAGCAAAGGCCATCCGGTTGACGCCCGAGTCGAGGGCCTCGATGAAGGGGAAACAGGCACCCTGGTAGTGCCCGTTGATCTTCTCGAGGTCCACTCGCATGACCGTTGCCATCATCTGGTCACCCACGAACATCTGGTCCGCGAAGGGCCCAAAGGCGCCTCCGGTGGTGTCGAGTACGACGTCGGCGGCCGACTGGCCCATCTTCCGGTAGGGGAACCAGACCGCCGCCCTTTGAGGAGTCGGCTGGCTGGGAGAGTCGGAGTCGAAGCCCTCACGCCAGCGTAATCCAGCCGGATGTCCCTGGAAGGAGCCGACCTTCAGGTGAGAGAGGCGATTGGTCGCAACGTAGTCCCCCTGGTTGTCCACATAGAACATCTCCCCGTCCTTCCACATGCCCAGACCGTTGGGTGAGCGGAGCCCATCGCAGACTGGAATCAGGTCGCCTGCGGGCGTGATCTTCAGGGCCCAGCCTCGGTAGGGCACGACTGCCTTGCCCAGGGAGCCGCAGAAGCCGACGTTGAGGGTCACCCAGGCGTTGCCTTCCAGGTCGTACTTTGGGCCGAACGCGAACTCGTGGTAGTTCCCGGAAACGCCCCAGTCGTCGCAGGCCGTCTCGTAGAGATCAGCACGTCCATCACCGTCCTCGTCGACCAGACGGGTGAGTTCACCGCGCTGGACGGTGTACAGGACGAGTCCATCGGGGTGCTCGCGCCATTCGAGGCCCAGGGGCTCATGCAGGCCCTCTGCGAAGAGGCGAAAGCGAGCCTCCAGAGGCGGCGTGCCGTAAGCGTTGTCCACGAGGTAGACGTCGCCACGACGGGTGGCAACCGCGGGGCGTCCGTCAGGGAGGATATCCAGTCCTCCGACCTCGACAACCAGATCTGCGGGCACCGGAATGGAGAGCACCGAGTAGTACTCTGCCATGCGAGAGCGGGGGAAGTCGCGATCGAGCAAGTAGTCCAGCTCGATCTCCAGGCGAGGGTCGAGACGATGACCCGTCTGCAATTGAAACTCCCAGCCGCCTTGCCCGTCGACGACCTTGATCAGGAGATCGTTGATGCCTTCCTCGAGGCTCAGGCTGAGTGAGTCATCGGTGGGGTTGAGCCCGCGCGGGACATCCTTATCGAGTAGGAGCTTTCCATTGAGCCACAGGCGCACACCGTCATCGCTCCCGAGTGTGATGTCGATGGTCTGGGCGGTGGGGGACTCGATGGTCGTGTAGAGGTAGCCGCCGACCATGTCCAGCAGGTCGGGGTCCTCGCCTCGGTGGAGGTCAATCCTCTCCCCCGTGACGTGGCCGAGCGATACCCACCTGGCCTTCGAGTCCTTCTTCCCGCGGTAGGCGGCCTTGAGGTTGATGGCCTCTCCGGCTCGCATTCGAGCCAGCTCCTTCTCCGGACCGTGGGGAGTTGCCAGGTCATCTTGGCCGTGGCCGGCGTAGGGGAAGGGTGAGCACTGGAACCACTCGCCCCAGGTCACGACCTGCGGCTGGAGCTCGCGCAGCATTTGGGCTCGTGTTGCGTCACGAGTCTCGAGGCGTTCGTAGGGGGTGTCCCCGACCTTATCGCCGGAGGCAACTACGGAGAAGAGGCAAGAGATGGCCAGGGATTGCAGCGGGAACATCACAGTGCGACCTCCAGGATCACGGTACAGGTTGGGCTGTCGGGAACGATTCGATACCAGTTGACTCCGTCTTCGACCACTTGTGGGCCGTGATCTCTTGCACCCTCGACGCTGGCTGAGTCCAGCGCTGCACCAGGGAGCAGCCAATGCTCGACACCCGGCTCAAGGTTGGAGAGCTCGAAGCGTCGGCGAAGGTGGAGAGGGAAGCGCTGAGGAGTGCTCTTCTCGGCTATCTGCACGCCTCCTATCGAGTAGCGGAAGATCGGTGCACCATCGGCGTCGATGCGGTAGCCGGCGAAGTCCGCCACGGCACTCCGCTTCTGCTTGGAAGAGAAGCGCCCCGGCTGTTCACCGATGACCAGGGTCGGAGCGCCCGAGCTCTTCCACACGACTTCTCCCTCAGCGCCACGGCTGTTGCCGCCGCGGCCGGACCAGGCACCGGATGCATCGATGAACTCGCCTTCCCAGACCTCGGTCAGGAGGGCACGCCGGGCATCAAAGGCGTAGTGGATCCCAACTGGAAACCCGACCGCGATACCACGCGAACCAGCTCCTTGGAGGAAGGTACGGAAGACTCGTGGCCGATCCTCAACCTCCAGCACGAGACCTTGCTTCTTGCCGATGCCAGGAGGTGGGGGCATGAACTCACCCAGGGAGAAGTAGGCCCACATGGCGTCGGTCTGACGGCCGAAGTGTCCGTCGAAGGGCTGCTCCCAGACGCTCACACCATCGTTCAAGAAGCTGGGCATCCGCGTGCCTGGCTTGAAGGCAGCGGGATCACGAATGTACTCCTCCCACCAGGCATATCGCAGCCGTGAGGCAAAGGCGCTCATGTCGGGCCCCGGGCTGCCGATGGCGGGGTAGTCCCGAAAGCTGTGGCAGGAGACACAGGCTCCGGCCTGCATCCCCATCAGGTTGCGGCCAGCGAGGACCAGCTCGTCTGTAGCTTCTGGCCAGAGCTCGTCACTCTCCGGCTGCACGCCCGCCTTGTGAGCGAATTGCTCCGCGAGCCCAGTGACTGCCTCGCCGTACTGAGGCATGCGAGTGGCCAGGTAGGGACGGGCACGGCCAGAGTCGAAGAGGACCTCATTGAACCAGCTGGTGGTCAGCTTCGAGCCGACGCCGTTCAGGTGCGGAGGAAAACGGCCCTCATCTCCGAGGTCGGCCTGCTCGTCCAGGGAGGTCGTGTAGATCTGCAGGTCGGCAGGCACACCGCCCGAACCATCCAGCTCGTGGCAGGCGCGGCAGTTCAGGCCGACGATACGGCGCTCTAGCAGGTCCTCCTGTGTGTCGGGCACGCTGGCCTCGTTAGCCGCGACCAGCCCCGACGAGAACATGCTCGCAAGCAGGGGGGAGGGAAAATCGTAGCGTGGTCCGCTCCACTCCCTCGAGGAGAGGCAGGCGTCGGATCCGCTCAGTCCCGAGAGTTCTGCCAGGCTGGGGGCCTCGACGGCCTTGAATTCCTGATCGCCGACCACATGACAGCCCTGGCAGCCGCGCTCACTGAAGACCTCACGGCCACGGCCATGTAGGGACTCATCGCGGGCCTCGGTTGCTGGCGCGGCGCCCCACTTGGAGATCAGGTAGCTCGTGATCAGATCACTCTCGGCCGCGGTCAGGTTCATGCCTGGCATACGACCGTCACGGTGCACCACTCCAGGATCGCGCAGAAATTCAGAGAGTGCCGCAGGGTGCCACTTGTTCGAGAGATCGGAGAACGAACTCATGACGGATGGCTCGGGAGTCTCCTTCGGAAAGAGCTCATCACCGAAGACCACCGCCGGTGAGTCGAGGGCTCCATGGCAGTTCACACAGCCAACCTGGTGGTAGAGTTCACGGCCGGCTGCGATCAAGACCTCCTCCGTGCCTACCTCTCCGCCAGCGGGATCGCCCAGGCTGACGAGCCACTGCACGACTGCCTGCAGGTCTGCCTGGTCTTCTGGAGAGTCATCGAAGAGCCGCGGCATGGTTGGGACCGCGCGCAAGTCCGCGGGCTTGCCGATCCAGCGCTCCAGCCAGCGGGCGGAGGCCCTCGAGCCAATCATGCTGAGGTCGGGACCCGGGCGCTGAGCAATTCGATGGGAATTGGTGTCGTCCGGTAGATGGCAGTTGGAGCACCCCCAGTGTTCGATTGGCACTCGCAGCTCAGGTGAGTTGGCTTCGCCTTCCTGTGTAGGTAGGCAGAGACCTGTGCTCGACAGGAGGACCCAGGAGAGTGGGGGTGTCAGCTGACGGGCCAGCAGTCGGCCGCGGCGGACAAGCGTGGTAACGCCCATGAGAACGAGTTGGTGCGAAGGGACCAGGGGAGCCGACATTCTAGCCACGGGCCTCGTCAGCTACTCGTCTTCAGCCGAGAGGATCTTGCAGGTCCTCAGAGCAGCGCCCGGGCAGGTAGGAGGATCGAGGGCGATGCTCAGACGGACTCGCTCAGGAACTGCCTACCTCGGCCCGTCTGGTGGCCCACCCAGCCGGCTCGAGCCTGGTGGCTCTTCATCGCCGCACAGGTCAGGTGCGCCTGGTCAGGGTTGGAGTGCCGAGCGGCAGGAAGGCGTCCTCCTAGCTGATCGACTTGAGGAAGGCCTTGTCGAGTTTCTCCCAGTCCTTTTCTGTCCAGTCAGCAAAGGTCCTGTTGTAGACCTCCTGGAGGAGTTCCTTCTCCTGATTGCGCAGGTCCTCCCGCAACTTGCGGTGTAGCTCTTCCTTGTCCAGGTCAGTGGCTGCTTCCGAGCCTTCATCGTCGCCATTCACTCCACCGGCCTTCGCTTTCCGTTCTTCCAGGACCAGCTTCAGGTTGGTGATGTAGTCAGGGATGATCTGCTTGTACTTCTTCTTCTTTGCGCCATCACCCGCGATCAAGAAGAAGACCAGGCTGGCCGACTCGTCTCTGGCGGTCCAACGTCCAGAGCTGTCGCTATCCCAGAGATCCTCACGGCACATCATCATCAGGTTGCTGGGACCCCGCACGCGGTCGTCGCGCACTGCCTGGCGCAGATCATCTCGATCCCAGTCATCCTTGTGGAACTTGAGTTTTGAGCCCTTGAGCTTCGAGTTGTCGAAGAGCTCCTCAAAGCCATGCTGCAACCACTCGGGCATGGCCCAGTAGAGCTCACGGTCTCGATCCTGGAACCAGTGCGCTGCGACCCGTCCACTGAGCCAGTCAAATCCTCCGAACCAGTCGCGGTGCCGCTCAATACTGGTGACGAATTCCAGGCTGGTTCCTCCCCAGCCATCGCCTCCTCCGCGGTTGTAGGCCTGCTGCTCATCACGAGTCTTGCAGACTCTCAAGATTGGTTCCCGCACATAGTGCTGCGGGCCAAAGTAGTCGAGATTGCCCTCCAGCCAGTCGAGAATGGCCGTGACCTGTTGGGCGATCTTTCGAGCATCCTTGAGATCTGCATTGGTGATCACCAGGCAGCTCTTCTCCACGGAGTGCTTCCAGCCCTCTGGGAGTGACTCAATGACCTTCTGGTGCTGTGCCTCACACTGCTCCATGAGGAGCTTGTTGCGTTCCGGCAGGCTCAGCGTGGCAGCTTTGGAGCCGCTGGAAGTGATAAAGCCGTCCGCGGACTTTTGCTTGCTGGGAAGAGGGCCCTCGCGGGGAATCTCCTTGAACGACTTCAGCGTCGTCTCAACGGTCTTCTTGAGCTTGTCGTAGTGATTTTCGAGGACCTCTATTTGAATGGCAATGTCGACGCCGTCGAGGTGGTAGATCCATGTCCGGATTCGCTTGGGGCCTGTGATCGATGCCTTTGAGACCTTGATGTCCAAGGCCGTGATCTTGACCTCGTTGTTCTCAACTTCTTTCTCAGCGGCAATGGTGTAGCCACCCTCTCGATAGGTCTTTTTCAGGTAGTCCTTGTAGTCCTCGTACTTGTCAGAGAACGCGTGGATGACCTCAACGCCGTCATCCTGGTCCCCCTCCTCCTCGGCTTCCTCTTCATCTGAGTTCGGATGAATGAAGGCGATCGCCATGAGCTCGGGCTTGTGGGCGTAGGTCCAGCCGCCCTTCTCGTTGAAGTGATACTCGCGCTTGGACAGGTACTTGGCTATGAGCCACCCCTCGTCGACCTTGAGGGGGATGCTTACCCAGCCCTTGGGCGGCTTGATCTTGTAGCCAAAGGTGGAGTCTTCATGCCCAGAGCTACTCTGGGAGGTGCCTGTCAAGGTCGGCGAGCCCCAGGCAGTCACGCCGGGATTGGCGAACAGGAGTGCGGTCAGAAGGACGACGAGGAGTGTCAGTCTATTTAGAACGTGCATCTGTCTCTCCGGCGGAAGGGGAGGGGCAAGACCCATGTGGTCTGGGCGCCAGAACCGCAGTTGATTCATCAGGCTACTCACGAATTCCCGAAATCGCGAGAAAGTCTGTGTAAGCCTTTTAGGTGGCGGCTTCTGACCCTGCGATCACGCTCTGGGGCGAGGCCTCGGAGGAGCGGCCACGAAGTCCCAGATAGCCCTGAATGTCGTCGAGGATCAGGTAGGCCGCGGGCACGAAGAGCAGGGTGATGGCTGTTGAGAAGATCACCCCATAGGCCAGGGCGATCGCCATGGGAATCAGAAACTGTGCCTGGACGCTGGTCTCGAACATGAGCGGGGTAAGGCCAGCGAAGGTCGTCAGCGAGGTCAGGGTGATGGGGCGGAAGCGTGCCACACCTGCCAGGCGAACCGATTCGAGCAGGTTGCCTCCATCTCTTCGATGATGGTTGATGTAGTCCACAAGGACCAGCGAGTCATTGACCACCACTCCTGTAAGTGCGACGACGCCAATCATGGAGAGCACCGAGAGGTCCTGCCCCATGATCACGTGGCCGAGCACTGCACCGATGATGCCGAATGGAATGGCGCTCATCACGATTGCAGGCTGGATGTAGGACTTGAATGGGATGGCCATCAGCGCATAGATCACCAGCAAGGCAACCAAGGCTAGCCGTAGGAGCTCCATCATTGCCTCGCGCAGCTCCGCGCTCTGACCCTCCGTGCTCCAGCTGACGCTGGGGTGACGATCGATGATGCGGTCCATGGGGCCGGCATTGAGGGCTGCAAGAACCTCTCCGTTCGTGGTCAGCTCTTCGTTCAATCCCGCCGAGACGGTCACGACTCGGTTGCGGTCTGAGCGTCGAATCGTGGCGTAGCCTCTTCCCAGTGAGGCATGCGCCACCTGGGAGAAGGGTACCTCCGATCCCTGCGGTGTCCGGATGCGCATCTGCTCGAGGGTGTAGAGCGTGCGCCGATCATCGGCGGGGTAGCGCACCATGATCTTGACCTCGTTGCGGCCGCGTTGGATACGCTGAACTTCCTCGCCATAGAAGCCCTGGCGGACCTGTCTGGCGAGGTCGTTGAGGCTCAGACCGAGCGCTTCCGCCGAGGGGAGGATCTCGAGCTTTATCTCCTGTTTCCCGCCGCGGAAAGAGTCGGAGATGTCGTAGACACCTGGCAATGTGCCGAGTTCTTGCTTGAGCTCATCGGCAGCAAGCCGGAGCTCCTCGACGTCTGCACCCGCGAACTGGACAGCAAAGGAGTCGCCTCCACCCATCACATCCGCGGAATACACCAGCTCGACTGCTCCTGGGATCGGGCCGCAGAGTGCTCGCCAGCGATCGACCAGCTCATCGGTTGTGAGATCCTCACGCTGTTCCGTGGGGATCAGCTCCATGATGATCTCGCCGAGGTGACCTCCCGAGGTCGAGCTTCCATCGCTGCGACTCTGGTTCTGCTGGGCCTTGTAGGGCTGTTCGCCCATGGAGGATACGTAGTGGCGCACCACGTCCTCGCCGCGCTCCTGGCGCACCTCCTCACGCAAGATTCTTGCTGCGTCCTCAATCCTTGCGACGGCCTCCTCGGTTACGGCGGGAGCCGTGCCCAGCGGCATGGTCAGCTGGGCAGCAATCAGATCGCCGGATATCTTGGGGAAGTCGATGAAGCGAACGAAGCCGCCTCCAACCAGGCCGAGAGTGACCATGAAGACCGCGATGGTTGTCGCATGAGTCAGGTAGCGCCAGCGCAGGCAGAAGTCGAGGACGGGTTGATAGATCCTCTGTGCGGTGAACTCCAGCCCGTTCTCGAACATGCCCTGGATGCGCGTCCACCAGCTGAAGGGGGGGTACTTTGCGCAGCGCTCGGCGAGCCCTCCGCCATGGGCAAGGTGTGCCGGCAGGATCACCTTCGATTCCGCCCAGGAGAACAGCAAGATCGGGATGACGGCCAGCGGAAAGACCCTGAAGAACTTCCCGAACAGTCCGGGGAGGTCGAGCATCGGCGCAAAGGCTGTCACGGTGGTCATGACGGCGAAGGTCACGGGGATCGCAACCCGGTTGGTACCGCGAATTGCAGCCCGGCACTTGTTTGGATCCTTCTTCTGTTCCGTGAAGACGCTCTCTCCAATCACGATCGCATCATCAACGACGATTCCCAGGACCAAGATGAACGCAAAGAGCGAGAGCATGTTGATCGACTGGTCAAGTGCAGGCATCAACCAGAGAGCTCCCATGAAGGAGATTGGGATTCCTGCGGTGACCCAGAAGGCAAGGCGGAAGCGCAGGAAGAGAGCCAGGACCGCAAAGACCAGGAAGAGCCCCTGAAGCCCGTTCTTGGCCAGGAGGCTCAGGCGCCCCTTGAGCAGAACGGATTGGTCCGAGAATACAGTCAGCGAGATTCCCGCGGGCATCCGACGCTGGGCATCGACGAGATACTCCTTGACCTCTTCGGCAACTGTGACGGCATTCTCATTGCCGACCCGGAAGACCTGGACCTGGACCATCGGGTCACTGTTGAAGGTACCCTTCTTGGAGGTCGACTCGAAGCCGTCAACGATTCTGGCAACATCTCCCAACAAGATCCGGCTGCCATCGAGGTTCTTGACCAGGACGATCTCGCTGAACTCCTCTCCCTCGTAGGCCTGACCCTTGGCACGCAGCAGGACTTCACCGCTGTCTGTCTTCAGCGTCCCTGCTGAGAGGTCGAGAGAGCTGGAGCGGACGGCCTGGGCGACCTCGTCGAACGAGAGGCCGTAGCGTTGGAGATTACTCTCCGTGATCTCGATCGAGACCTCGTAGGCGCGCGAGCTCGCCAGCGCTACCTGGCTGACTCCGGGCAGCGCACTGATCTCGTCGCGTACTTGCTCGCCGAGGCGCTTGAGCACCACCTCATCAGCATCCCCGGAGATGGCGACGTTGATCACCTGGGAGCGCATCAAGATCTCATCGATGATGGGCTTCTCGGCAAGCTCCGGGAATGTGCTGATCGCATTGACGCGGGTCTTGACGTCGTCGAGGACTTTCTGGGAGTTCGCGTCCCGGTCAAGCTGGATCGTGACTGCGCCCATGCCCTCGACTGCAGTGGATGTCACGCGTTTGACACCGTTGATGGCATGCACCTCCTCTTCGATGCGCATGCAGACGCCTTCTTCGACCTCCTCCGGCGCTGCCCCAGGGTAGGGCACCGTCACGGTGATCATGTCCAGGGCAAATTCGGGGAACAGCTCCATCTTGACGGTGCTATAGGTCAACCCTCCGCCAACCATCATCACGATCATGACCAAGTTGGCCGCAACCGGGTTATTGGCGAACCACGCTACGATGCTCTTCATTCCTGAGTCTCTCGATTGACCGGAGCGGGCTTGCTCGTGCGATCTGCATCATTCGACAGGTCGCGGACCTGCATGCCATCGGTGGCAATCTCGAGCGGAGAGATCACAACTCGCGTTCCTTCTCCAATCTCACTGCGGACGATCGCCATGTCTCGCTCTCGGCGAATCACGTCAACATCGACAAAGTGGAGGCGGTCGTCCTCATCGAGGGCATAGATGCGGTCGCCATCACGAAGCGCTGTACGTGGCAGGACGAATACGTCCTCGAGCCGATGGCCGGTGATGCTGCCCTCCACAAACATGCCAAGGGCCAGGGGTACTTCCTGGTTCGGACCATAGGGCTCGATCACCTGAGCGATGACCATCACCATGCGAGTGTTCGGGTCAATCTCGCCCTCGGTTCGAACGACCTTGCCATCCCAGCTGCGACGCTCACCTGCGAAGACTGCTGTCAGTTCGACATCAGGTTGATTCTTGTAGTCCTCACTCTTGGATCCAAAGGGCAGGGTCACAAAGGCCAGCTCCTCGTCAGCCAGAGGCAGGCGGACCTCGGCGAAGTCGGTGGCGTAAATGGTGGCCACCGGAGAACCCAGATTGACGAATTGCCCGAGGTCCACTGACTTACTGCGGACCCGGCCGCTGTAGGGGGCGAGGATTGTTGTGCGTTCGAGGTCGCGCCTGGCGCGCTCCAGCATGGCCTGTGCAGAGATGAGGTTGGCCTTGGCTTCGGCGACTTGCGGCTCCCGTAAGGTCAGTGCGGTGGGCTCGCCACGGCCCATGCGCTCCCATTCCTTGCGTGCCACCTCGGCGTCTGCTTGCTCCTCTGCGAGGCGACGATTGGCGGCAGCCACGTTCAGGTCTGCCTGTGCTGTGGCGAGCTCGTAGTCGCGGGGGTCGATGCGCAAGAGCATCTCGCCCTCATTGAAGAAGCCTCCGCTGATCAGCTGTGGCGAGATCTCGGTCACGCGGCCGCTGACCTCGACAACCAGCTGGCTCTCTGTGCGGGGGATGACTGTCCCCTGAGAGGGGACCTGCACCTGGTACTCGCTACGCCGGGCCTCAAGGGTCGCGACTTGAGGAACCGGGATTCGAGGTGGTTGGCTCTGGGGCAACTCGCGGCTGTCGATGAGCTTCTTCGCGCCGAAGGCACCAAGAGCCAGCACGATGACTGGCAGCAGGAACTTGAGAAGGGTCTTCATTTCGGTTCGTCTGAACTGGTGGATCCGTTTGAGTCGTCCTGCGCGGCGGGGTCCTCGTAGCCCCCGCCCAGGGCCAGATACAGGTCGACTCGCTGTTCGAGCCGGTAGCGGCGTGCCGAGATCAGGGCACTCTGGTTGTCGAAGGATGAGCTGCGGGCACTGAGGTAGGTCAGGATGTCCTGGCGTCCCGCAAAGTAGCGAGCCTCGGCCAGCTGCTCGGCGTCGGTGGCATCCTCGGCTGCTATCGAGAGTTGCTCCTCACGGACGATGAGGTCGTCTTCGATGGCGAGCACCGTCTCGACCTCGAGGAAGGCCCGCAGGATCGCCTGTGCGTAGTCGGCCAGAGTTGCACGTACCTGGGCATCCTCCAGGTCGATGTTCGCGGTCAGGCGGCCACCCTGGAAGATCGGTTGGCCGATGCTTCCCACCAGGCTCCAGATACTGAAGGAGTTGTCGAAGATGTCAGCGAGGTCCTCACCGTTTCGGCCGATGCTTCCCCCAAGACCGATTGTTGGCCAGAGCTCCTTGCGAGCGGCATAGAGGTAGTAGTCGTTGGCGCGAAGCCTCTCCCGCGCGGCGACCAGATCCGGCCGGCGCTGGAGTAGCTCGGAGGGAAGTCCGGGAGGCAGCTGCGGAGGGATCGGCGGAAGAACGGCGGGGGCCTCGAGGGCACCGGAGGGGTACTCGCCGAGCAGGAGCTGCAGCTCTCGAGTGACCCGCTCGAGATTCAGATCGAAGTCACTGAGCGTGGCTCTGGCTCGTGCCAGCTGGACCTCCGAGAGTCGTAGGTCGAGTGCCTGGACTCGGCCGTTGCGGAAGCGCTCGCGCAGGATCTCCGTTGATGTCCCGAAGCTGCTGACGCGCTCTGCCGCCAGGTCACGCTGTAGCCTGGCCTCACAGAGGGCCAACCAGGTCTTGATGGCCTGCCCGGCGAGCGACAGCTGAGCTCCACTGAAGTCCGCGGCGCTGGCCGCATAGTCAGCTCCAGCGCCCTTGGCGCGTGCGTCCAGTTTTCCCCACAGGTCGATCTCCCAGGCCACATCCAGCGAGACGCCATAATTCGTGGTCGTCGAGCTCAAGACCTCCTCGTTTCCACCAGGGATTGGAAAGCCGACGAAGTTCTGCCGCCGCCTTCCTGCACTCATCCCCAGCCCTACGGTCGGCCAGAGTTCTGCCCCTGCGATGCGCGCCTGGGCCCCGGCAGCATCGAGTCGGGCTGCGGCCGCAAGCAGGTCGTAGTTGTTCTCCAGAACCTCCTCGACGGTACGGGAGAGGTTCGCATCACCGAAGTCCTGCCACCAGTCCTGGAGCGAGGGCAGAGGCCCCTCATCCTCTTCAGACGCACTCCAGTCCTCTGGGAGCTCGATGGGAGGAGCCCCGTTGTAGTCTCTCTGTTGGGGCGCATGACATGCGCACAAGCCGGCGAGCAGGTACAGGGGGGCTCGTCGGAGCTGAAGGAATTCGAGCTTCATCCGTGTCTTGTTTCCTGCGAGGTGTTCCGAGAAGGGGCCCTGAGGCCAGCGGCGAGAAAGGCGATGATGTCGGCAAGAACTTCACGCTCGAAGTGCAGCTCATCGGAGTCGGCCTCCTTCTGCAGGAATCCATGTGGGTCCAGCATGGTCCCGATCATGACTCCGATGGTGCAGTTGAGCCGCCAGAGTTGTTCGCGCTCGCCAAGCTCAGGGATGCACCGTCGGAGGGCAGCCATGAATCGTTCCGACGTCTTTCGAAAGATCTCGCCGAGCTCGTCCGTGTGGGTCTGCTTCGGACTGGTGAGCCGTCCGGTGATCTGGACGAGCAGCCCGGCCCCACGCGGGTCGTTCAGCCGCAGGGCGAGGATCGGAGCCACCAGGGCTTCCAGCACCTGCTCCAGGCTCGGCTCACCGAGAGCTTCGAGGGCATCGAGGCGCGCGATCCGCTCTGCATTGATCGGGTCGAAGCGGCGGGCTACCAGGTCCCGAAAGAGCCCCTCCTTGGAGCCGAAGTGGTAGTTGACTGCGGCCAGGTTCACTCCGGCCGCATGGGTGATGGCCCGGGTCGAGGTCTCGGCGAAGCCGTACTCCGCATAGAGCTTCTCGGCAGCATCGAGGATGCGGTCCTTGGTCTGCTGGCGGGTCACTGCGGCTCGGACGGTGAGGGATGCTGGGGGAGGGGGCAAACGAGTGTTTCAATCGTATGTTTGAAACTCGCCGGGTCAAGCTCCACCTGCATCAATACCCTGCCATGGAGTGAGCCGGCCCCTGCCGCGGACGCCGACTGATGTCAGCCGACCCCCTCGAGCCAGGGGGTCGGGATTCTCTCGACAGCCCCAAAGGCCCGACACGGAGGCGAGCCTTGAGTGGGGCTGGCCCTCGATGGGCCCGGTCCCGCTCAGGGACCGATGGAGAAGTAGATCGCGTTCGAGAGTCCCGAGCCGCTGCCGGACATGGGGTCACGGTACCAGTACTGTCCGTAGATCTCGGCCCCGGGTATCAGCCCTCCATCGATGCCGCTCTGAATCCTGGCATTGAAGTCGTAGCTGAAGTTACCCGAGCAATCAGGCAGCACCGGATTCCCCGCTGAGTTCTGGGGAGCGGTTCGCGTCAGGGGCGCGGATACGCAGAGCGTGCCGTCGCTGAACGGGTTGAAGGCGGGTGCGTACCCGTAGAACATGATCCCGTTCTTGTTGTTGACCACCTCACTGGCGGTGATGTCGAAGGTCAGGGCCGAGGTGGCGCTGGCGACTCCGCTGGAGCCGATCTGGGCTCCACAGCCAGAGGAGTTGATCTTCGCCGTGCAGTAGGTACCCGGGTCGTCACTGGAGGGGAGGAAGAACACCGGGTTGGTGTAGGCGGTCACGGAGCCACCCTGGCTGTAGGCGCGGACCCATGAGTTGACAGAGGTCTCGAGGGGAGTTGAGCACTCGAAGACACCCTGTCCGGTCAGCGGACCACTCTGACACAGGGTACTCTCGGAGCCATCCCCGGCGCGGCCCGTGAAGATCGAGATCGTGCTGGTGTCTGCACCGAAGTTGTAGTGGACGCGAGCCGTGTAGTTCGTGGGGCCCGTGTGCGGTGGCAGGGGATGCATGGATCCCATCGGGATCGATGAGCCACCGAGCCCAGCCTCCATGATCAGTACGTGTCCGTTGGAGATGAAGTGGCGCCCGCCGCGAAGCGCAGCGTGGACGCCATTGACGCTGAACTCCCCCGGCTCGAGCAGGACGTTGTTGGAGCCAAAGGCTGTGGCCTCGTCATGGGTGTCACTGCCGGAGTAGGCGTAGAGCAGGCGTCCATCGAGGAGCCAGTCGATCCAGCGTCCCACATCACCGCCCTGGCCGCTCTGGGTGGCGCCGTTCCAGACCTCGACGCCATGCAGGGCGTTGGCCTCGATGCCCTGGGTGGAGTCGTAGCTGTTCCACCCGAACTCACCAGCCGTGGGGTGATGAGCGATCGGGTACCCACCCTGAGAGCGAATGGTCGAGATGTTGGACGTGAAGGAGTTCAGCACATCGCTGAAGAGGCCGTCGCAGAAGCCGAGGAAGCCGTCCTCTCCTCCAGGAATACGGGCATTGATCTGGTGCGCGCCCATGTGGTTGGCGGATGTGAGCCCGAGGCAGAGGGCATTGGCCAGGTCGCTTCCGGACTGGGAGCCGACCTCGTCGCTCGAGAGCTCCAGATCGGGCATGACCAGGAAGCTACCATCTGTCTGGGCAGCGCATTCGGCGACAATGGCGTTGTACTCGCCCGAGCTGTTGACGCAGTAGCTGTGATCGGTGGCGGTGAACCAGTCGATCCCAAGGGCCTGGTACTGACTGCGGAGCTGGGCAAAGCTGAAGCTCCCCGAGGTCTGGAAGCTCTCGGCCGCACAGTTGCCTGATGGTGCGCAAGCTCCGGAGGCCTCGCCGTGGCAGGAGTGCACGTGCAGGTCTCCAGCATGGATGCTGGTCGCCGTTCCGGAGGTCTGGTAGCTGTTGGGTACGCTCAAAGGCGGGGCCATGAGGGTCACCGCACGGCTGGTTGTCGACGTCCCACCAAGTCCGTTCGGGCCCGACCAGGCGACTTGGATGACGACCTCACGGGTGGATCCTACGGGGTCCTCCGGTGCAAAGACCTGGTCCATGTGCAGAGGGAAGTCCAGCTGGATGTAGGGTCTCATGCGACCCGCTGCGTATTCTTCTTCTATCGCGTTCAGCCGAACCGCAACCTCTCGTGCGATGTCCACGACTTCATGGCCCGCGAACTCGGGGGCATCAGCCGCTGCAAAGTAACGAGTATCATCGGGCCTGTGGTTGTGAGGCATGCGCTCGATGAGAGCACTCACCTCCGCGAAGCGAGGGTCGCCCATCAATTCGACTTCCAGAGGTTCGTTGTGAATCACGTAGCCCGAGGAACTGACCGTGAGCTCTTCCAGGCGGACCGTCTCCTCGGAGTCCAGCGGGGTGTGAAAGAAGGCTGCTGTCTCCACAGTCGAGACCACGCGGATCTGTGTCGGGGTGAAGGGGATCAATACCGGTTCAGCTGCCTCAGCGGGCTGCCGTTCGCCGACTTGAGCCCAGACGAGAATGCTGGCAGAGAGCACGAGCATGGGGCCGATCAAGGCCGAGGAGCGCAGGTGATTCTTCATTGCTGCTGTGGAGGGCCGAACCTGTTCGTCTTGAGGGGAGAGGGCGAACTCCCTCGTGAGTGCATCTGAGGGATGCACCCACGAGGAAGCTTCATGCGAGGCTGGATGCAATCAGGGGCAGAAGACCGCGTTGGTGGCATCCGACAGGTTGAAGCCAGCGCCGCCTGCGGCGACGTCGCGGAACCAGCACTGGAAGTTCTGCTCCACGCCGGGAATGATCACGGTGCCGCTGGGCAGGTTGTTGAAATCAAGGGCCTGATTGAAGACACCGGATCCATTGGAGATCAGGATGCCCAGTCGCTTGATGGCGCCACCGACGCAGCGAATTCCGTCGCCCAGGGGGAGCGATACCTGGTTCGGTCCAACGAAGAAGATCCCCGGCTTGTTGGCGGGTGCGCCTGAAGCTGAGAGAGCAAAGTTGTTGTCGGACATGAAGCTCGAGCCACTGGTCGCAATCACAGCACCGCTACCCGCGCTGTTCGGAGTGACGGGGCAGTAGTTGGCGGGGGTGGCGCAGGTGTAGTGGGCTGTCGTGGTGCCCACCAGCGTGATGGTCGCGCTGATGCCGCTGGTCGGATCCGTGAAATCAAAGAAGGTATTCATCGGAGAGACGAAGTCGAGATCACTGCCATTGCGGGTGACCGTGCCGGAGGTCGGCGACGCCGGACCGAGGGTCCCTGTCAGATCTGTGACTGTCTGGCCGCCAACCAGGGGCGTGACGGTAAGCGTTCCGGAGATCACCTCGAGCACCGAGGATGTGCTGAAGTTGCCCATCGAATCCACAGAGAACGGATCCGATGTGATCGAGAAGCGCATGTTGGTGACGTCAACCGTGGCGAGCGGGGGGAGCAGCGGGAGCGGGTTGGGGACGACCCCTGAGAGGTTGGGTGTCACCAGCATGTCTGCTTCTTGCCAGGTGCCGCTTCCCACAGGGTTGCCTCCGCCTCCAAGGATGAGTCCTGCGGTCCCTGTCACCTGGAAGGAGTTGCTGGGGTTGCCGTTCAGCGGCCCCAGTGAAGTGGTTCCACTCCAGGTGTAGCTGCTTGCGCTTTGCTCGATCGTGAATTGAAAAATCTGGGCCTCGGCGGAAGCGCCTAGCAGCGCGAGTGCGAGGAGACTTGTTGAGAGGGATCTCATGATGTCTTGAACCGATTGAGGGGCTGTTTTGGGGATAGGGGGCCCTCACGGGCGTGGAACTGAGGGGTGAATCTCGAAGGAATTCTCTCCTAAGACTATCAGGGTCCCGGAGATCTGGGGAGTAGAAGACAGGCTGACTGTGCTCCCTGGTTGCCTATCGAGGGTAGAAATCGGGTAGGCGACAACTCGTCCGTATTCTGAGGAGCTCAAGAGGACCAGCGTGCCTCGGTGAACTGGACCTTCCCTCGAGCCCGAGGATTTCATAGTTTTCCTGCCCAGATGCCCCCACGATTCTTGATAGCTGTTCCGCTTGCGCTCGGTGCTGGCGTGTGTTCTTCATGCGCATCGAGCAGCGATAAGGTCATTCCTGAGCTGACCGAAGAGCCCTGGAGGCTGACTCGCAAGGGAACCAGCGCGGTCTCATTGAACCTGGGCGTGGGCAGCGACTACAGCGTGGATTCAACCGTGGCCGTCGTCGGGGCGAACTTTGGCGAGCCGAGCCAGTTATATGGCGACATGATCGGCCGCTATGGCATTGGTGTGCAGTTCGAGCACTTCGTCCTCGATGACTGGATGATGTTCATCGGTGGAGACCATCGAGTCTTCGAGCCCGATCTGGGGGACCCCAACATCACCTTTGGTGAGGCATCTCAGACCGAGTATTTCCTCGGAACTCGCTACTACCTGCCCATGAGATGGCTGGACAGCCAGCGCTTGCGACCCTTCTTGCAGTCAAAACTGACCCATATTCCAAAGGTCAAGTTCGACATGACGACACGGCTGGAGTTCGACCCCCCGTTGAACGACGCGGTCATGGTTGCGCCTTACTCGGGTAGCGACTACTGGTCCCTGGGTGCTGGAGGAGGGCTCACCTATCAGTTCACGGATAGTCTGCTGCTCTCCTGGGGGTTCTTCTATGAGTGGCCGCTTGGAACCTCCGAGGGGCGCTCGAAGTCTGAACTGGTCGAGGCGACTGGCAACGAGTTCGTCGATAACCTGCTCGATGGCCTGGAGTACGACGTGGAGATCAAGCCCCAGGGCTGGATCGCCTACTTGAATCTCAGCTACGCCTTCTGAAGCGAGTCGCTCTCCATGGCGACCAGTAAGCGGCGTAGATAGAACTGCCAGAAAGCCAGACTGAGCAGCACTCCAGTCCAGACGTCCAGGAAGAAGTGTTGCTTGGTCGTCATGATGCTCGTGCACAACGCGACCCATGTCACGAAGGAGATGGTCGTCAGGACTCGATCCATTCGACCGCGTCTCCATAGCCGGTGGCGGTCGGTTCGCATTCGAGTGAAGTGAGACCAGCTCATGACCATGTTGAGACTCAAGGAGACGTGCAGGCTGGGCCAGGCGTTCCAGGGTGCATCAACCTGGTAGAGGTGGGCATAGGTGGCCTGTACGAGCTCGCTACTGGTGGGGAGCAAGCTCTCCATCTGCTCACGTATGTAGATCTCCGTGGGCAGGACCAGGAAGATGATCCAGGTGACCAGTGAGATCAGGACCTGAGCCTGAAACTGGTAGAGCAGGGCCTCGACCCCTCTTCGGCCTCGTGGGGCGAGTAGGAACGTGATCGGCCAGTACAGGTACAGGGTCATGTAGACGAAGATCGTCCAGGGCATTGCCGGAAACCAGACATCGAGCGCGGTCGTCGAGTCCCAGACAGAGACCTCGCGCCACCCTGCGATCCTCAAGACCCCGAGGTAGCCACCACCGATCACCACCAGGTGCAGCAGAAGAATGGCGAGGCGTGCCCAGCCGGTGGAGCCGCGTGCGGCCAGGTGCCACACGGGAGAGTTGACTGCCCAGACACGGGCGGGTCGGAATTGTGGGTCTTCGTGGGGCACTGGGCCGCCAAGCCTACGGGATGGGCGCAACGATCGGCAGCCCCTGGTGATGACTACTGGGCAGCTTCGCGATGATGAAGGATCCAGAGACCGATCACGATGGGCGCAACGGCTGTCGCGGCGACTGTCATCAAGAGGGCCCAGCCCTCCAGGGAAGTACCTGACCAGTGAGCCAGGAGTAGGTAGTCATTCTCCAGACCGAAGCTGCCGCTGTAGGCATAGCTCTCGCGGGCATCTGAGCTGGCGAGCAAGCTCGCAGTGAGAGCCAGGTTGTGCCCGATCAAGGTCCAACCGAGGACGGAATAGAGTGCTCGCTCGACGTACCCGCTGCTGAATCCACCGGAGAGGGCCCGGCCCAGAAAGACACCGCCAAGAACCAGCTCGACCAGGTGCCCGCTGAGGAGGTGCCAACCCTCACGAAGTCCACTCAGGCAGAGCACGGGGAGAATCGTGGAGGCCAACGCCAGGTAGATGTAGCGTTGCGGTGCCTGGGCCTTGAAGTGAGTCACGGCGACGATCGCAGCCCAGACGAAGAAGGCCAAGATCAGGCTCTGTTGGCCCTGCATGGTTGCGGCCTCAGCGGTGATGCCGAGAGCGGGGACCGCAGGGACCCCGGTCAACCAGGCGGCTGCGGTGTGGCCCATCTCATGCGCGAGTGCACGAAAGTACCAGCCCATCAGCTCGAGCAGCGGTGTCGCCGCGAAGATCGGAGCCAGGGCCAGGCCAATCAGCAGATAGAACCACTCCTCGGGCATTCCGAAGAGGCGCGGACGTACCGCACCCGTATTGTGTCGATAGGCGAGGGTCAATAGATGCTCCAGACGACCTGGATCTCGCGAACACCCCGGCAGTCAGGTCGGGGCTTCGGCAGGTGGGCTCGCCAGCCTTGAGGGGTTTCTCTGATTCGTCGCTAGAGGCTACTTCTGACTGTTCAGGAACCGGCCGAGCCGTTCGATGCCTTCCTTGATCTTGTCCATGGAGGTGGCGTAGCTGAAGCGAACATGTCCCTCCACCCCGAAGGCCGATCCAGGGACTGCGGCAACTCCCTCGGACTCGAGCAGGGCATCGCAGAAGGCTGAGCTATCGCCTCCGGACCAGTGCCCGGCGATCTCGGGGAAGACGTAGAAGGCGCCCTGGGGCGCCGGCGTGCGGAGCCCCAGCTCTACCAGGCTCTCTAGCATGTACTGGCGACGCTGGTCGAAGGCCTTGAGCATCACATCGAGCTCCGATGCATCCGTGCGTAGTGCAGCCTCGAAGGCCTCCTGACCGACGGCGTTGGGAGAGCCTGTCAGCTGGGAGTGAAGGCGTGCAACAGCTCCTGTGAGTGCTGGTGATCCCGCTACGAAGCCGATGCGATAGCCGGTCATGGCGTAGGTCTTGCTCGCACCATCGACGATGACTGTGCGCTCTCGAGCGTCCTCGCTGTGCTGGACCGTGCTCTGATAGGGCTCGCCGTCGTAGACCAGACGGCCGTAGATCTCGTCCGATAGGATCCAGAGATCATGTTCCCGGGCAAACTCAGCGACCCTTGCCAGCTCTTCCTTCGAGTAGACGTATCCGCTGGGATTGTTGGGTGAGTTCAACATCAATCCACGCGTACGAGGTGTGACCGCGGCGTCGAGTGCCTCGAAGTCTGGGCCCATGTCAGGGCGGGGGGCGACCCCCACGGGGTCTCCACCTGCGAAGCGAACCTGCTCCACGTAACTGACCCAGGCGGGCAGGAGTAAGAGAACCTCGTCTCCATCGGAGACCAGGCTCAAGAGGACTCCAGACAGGGCGTGCTTGCCGCTGTGGCAGACCGTGATCTGGTCCGCGCTGAATGCCACCCCGCGCGTGCGACTGAGGTAGTCAGCGACTGCCTGGCGCAGCTGGATGCGACCAGCCGCAGGGGTGTAGCGGATGCGCCCACCGTCGATGGCGGCCTTGGCAGCGGTACGCACGATCTCCGGAGAGTCGAAGTCCGGCTCCCCGGCGGTCATGTTTATTATGTCTCGGCCTGTGGCAGCCAGCTCCTTCGCGCGAGCATCCAGAGCCAGGGTCTGGGAGAGCGGGATGCGATCTACGCGCTCGTTGATCTTCATGTGAGCATTCTGAGCCCCCCAACGGCGGGGTCAATACACCGCTGGGTTTCAGCTTGGTACTCTCCGGGAAGATCCGGCCAGGTGGGGCGTCTGGAGAGAATTCGGTGGGGAGTGCAGACTCCCCGGGCCTGACTCGTGAGAATCTCCCCCTTGCCATCTCTCAGAAACCCTTTCATCACCACATGAGCCGGAAGTCCCGCCTATTGCGCCTGTTGCTCACGATCGTGCTGCTCCTCCTGTTCGTGGGCTACTTCGCCTTCTCGACCCTGCTCTTCGATCCATTCGAATCCGAGCTGGGCGTGGACGTCTCGGGGCTGGTGGACGATCGGGTGGATTTCTTCGTCGCTCGCGCCCAGCTGAGAGAGGACTTCGAGGAGTTCCCGCGGCTCAACGCCATGGACGAGCTCGAGGGGAACATCGCCTGGAGGACCTGGTCCGGCTCGCCAGAGTGCGAGACCCTGGCCGTTGACATCGGCTACGACGAGCTCATGGCCCGCATCCAGCAGGAGCTGGCCCAGCTTCCCGCTGGGGTCGAGCTCTTGGATGTCTTTGGAGGAAAGGACCTGGCCGTGGCGGGGAACTTCAAACCTGGGGGTCTGGAGCAGGCAGACTGGGCTCTCTTTGGAACCCTCTCGAATACAGGAAAGCTGGCCATCGAGCTGCTCGACTATCCCGGCCTGATTGGATTGGAAGACCAGGGCATCGCAGTGGAGGCCGGCGATGATCTCGTCACCCTCAGCGGTGGAAACCTGGGAGCGGCCTTGCACGTGGCACGCATCTACGACATCGGTGTCGTCTCCAATTCCAAGGAGCTGGTAGAGCGTGCTATCGAGCTCGAGAGCCGTCAGTTCGAAGGCTCCTTCCTGGCAGGGTCGACCTACCACGACCGAATCCAGATTGCCAAGCGCAATGATCTCGCCAATGAGATCGAGGTCTTCATCAACAGCCGCGCATTGATGGAGACGATGCAGCTGACTGGTGCCTGGCCTGACCCCAATAGCCAGGACTTCATGCCTTCACTGGTCTCGAAGTTCTTTCAGCTGGGTGCGATCAACCACCTGGTCGGGATTCTTGGGATCGATGAAGGCCTGAGCCTGGAACTGCACGCCAGACTCTCGAGTGAGTTGATGACACCGCTCCAGAACCGCACCTACAAGAAGCGTGCGATCAATGGGGAGGACCTCGTTGACAAGTACGCGGTCTTTGCTCCCGAGGACGTCAGCCTCTTCGTTTACTTCAAGTGCGACATGGGAGACCTCTTGCACCAGGTCTTCAATTCGATGGAACCAGCGACTCGAAGCCTGATCGAGGAGCGCTTTCAGGCGACGGGGAAGTACCGTGATCTTGGACAGGTAATCGAGGAGATTGACTCGGCCTTGCTCGACCACTGCATCTTCATGATGCGTGAGAACGACTATCCTGAGGAGCAGGAGGGACCACCACACAACGACGATCCCATGCCCGCCTTTGCATTCGTCTCCTTCCTGGCCGAGGGGGGTCAGGAGAAGATCGATGGTCTACGTCGCACTATCGGCCTGATGGGGGCCAGCATCGGCCTTCAGGGAGCTGAGCCGGGAACCTCCGGCTTCTACTCGAACAAGCTCGGGGGATACCCCTTCAATGAGTACTGGTCGCCACAGATCAGTGGGACAGGTGTGATCGCTGCCGGCACGACTCAAGAGGTCATGACGATCACCAACTCGATCCCGATGTACAAGCACGTCCGCTACACCTTCACTCAGGGGGCGCCCTCTCATCCTCAGCTGGCAGAACGCCCGGATTTCTCGTCACTCGCGCTCTCGTCTGAGAGGGGCGCCAATCTGGCGATCTGGACCAATCCTCGGGCTGGCCTTCCAACGATGAAGAAGTCCGCCTTGCGCTGGGCCGAGGATGGCGTGAACATCGACTGGGCCTTTGAGCGAGCCAGGGTCGAGGATCGGATACTTCGTGAGGAGTACGATGGTCGCAGTAAGGACAAGCTACTCCCGATCGAGGTGGGTGACTTCGAGAGGGCCGTCGAGAACAAGATCGACGAGATTGACAGGGACATTCGGCGTACACAGATTCCTGCTCTCTTGGAGGGCTACGAACGGAAGCTGACCTATCTGAGTGCTGTTCGAGCGGGCTTGATCATGGTTGCGGCGGATCACCGCAGTCTCGACCTGACGATGCGACTGCTGGTTCCCATGGAGTTTTGAGGGGGCCACGAGATGGCGGCGCTTGAGCTGCCGGACTTCTTCAAGGGTTCGTGCCAGCCGGTCAGAGCTTCAGTTTCAGGGCTGATTCCACGTCTCGGGAAACTCGTGCGGAGCAGGGCAGACGCTCTGATGTCCTGGCTTGCCCTGGACCGGGTGAGGTTCTCCTGAAGGTCGACATCTTCTCAGGTCTCCCTGAGGAGTTGAGGTTACGGTAGCAGGGGCGTTCGCTTGGAGGATAGTCACGGCTCGGCCTCCATAGGCGACTTGATTCTTGGCTCAGGGCCCCCTGGCCTCTCGCTTGGCTTGGGTGGGATACCTCTCCTGTATGAACGGGAATATTCCAGTCGCCTGTCCCCTGCCCCTCCTGAGAGTCGAGCTGAAGTGGCCTGCCCTTCGGAGCAGGCCGTGGACACTTTATTCGGGTTTCCTGTCCAATCTCTGCCAATGGGCCGCCTCTAGAGAAGAGCTTTTTTGCGGGTGGATTCTGATCCTGCCCAGGCATCTGCCAAGTATCCACAGCCCCACCTGATTCACATGCAATTCAACGCAAAGACCATCTTCATGTTGGCTCCGCAACGACACGGGTCCAACAAGACACAGAACTTGCTGGCAACGCGGCATCCGTCTCTCTTCGGGCCGTTTCCACCGGTGCTTCGCCAGAAGTTCCTTCCGCTCGAGGGCCCTCTCGGTGATGGACTGCTCAATGCCATGGTCGTCAACGCAAACTTGAGCCCAAGGCCTGTCTGCGGTAGCGGTGAAGTCATCAGCGTCACTGAAGTAAGCCGGATCATGGAGGACAGGAACCTGCCGGGAACCGTTCTGGGGATCATGTCGGCGATCTATCACACGGGAGCAGCACGGGCGAATCGCGGTAACGCCAGGGTGCTCTGCAAGTCACCGGACAACCTGTTGCTCATTGATGAGATCGCCAAGCATGTGAGGGACGCCGTTTTCCTTCACGTGGTCCGTGACCCAAGGGCTGTTTGGAACAGCGGTCGGGGCACACCTCGAGGTCCGCAGACTCCGTTCACCGCTGCCATGGCCTGGAAGGCCTATCACGGCGAGGTCATGGCCCTGGCGGGCCGGATACCGCTACACACCCTGCGCTTCGAGGATCTCTTGGCCAATCCAGAACTGCAGCTGAGACGGGCCTGTAGCTTTCTCGGCATTCCGTTCGATTCATCCATGCTGAGTTCCCACGAGTCTCTGGAGGCCAAGAATGCTGCCATGAGAAGCGGGCAGCTCTGGGGAAATCTCGCCAAGCCAATCCAGCCGGACAGAGCAAATGCCTGGGAGCTAGAACTCCCTCGGCGTGATGTTGAGGTGGTGGAGCAGGTTTGTGCGGGCATGATGGCCGAGTTCGGGTATGCCTGTTCTCACCCGGCCCGGGCGCTGACGGAGGAAGATATCGAGGCTGATCCCGGAACTGACCCGCAGGCCGAGGTAGCCGATCCCCGCCACCTCCAGCTGGTGCATCTCCGCCAGCTCTACAAGGAACATCGTCTGCCCATGGAGCAGCAGGCGGGTTAGCTCAGCTGCACCTGGCAAGGTCAGCCAGGCCGCACTGGAGATCAGAGAGATCAGGAGCGGGATGAGTTACCTTGCAGCGCTCCCCCTGCGGGGGGGGCGGAGAACTGACATCCCAGGCTGGCGCCCCAATCCTCTCCCCCGAACCCATGACCATCACTGCTCTTGCCGTCTTTGTCCTGGTAGGGATGGCCCTCTCCTTGTTCGGTGGAGGTGGGGCAATCATCCTGATTCCGTACATGAAGACCGGCCTCTCCATGCCGATGGATCAGGCTGCCCTCTTGAGCCTGGTCACAATCGGCATCAACACCAGCCTGCAGTCGGTACTCGACCGCCACTCCATTCAATGGAAGGCCGTGACCGTGTTCTCCTTGATTGCATTTCCCGCGACCGTGTTGTCCGGCAGCTACCTGGCTCCCCTCGTGCCGGACCAGATTCGGATGATCTGCTTTGGTGTCTTCACACTCAGCGTCGCGGTCTTGATGTTCTCTCCGTTCAAGCCACGTGATGAGAGCAAGAAGAATCTGACAGGAGTCAGCCTCGCGGCGGCGGCAACCGGTGTGCTGTGTGGGTTGGTAGGAGTCGGCGGTGGTATCTTCATTGCCCCGGCACTCAGCCTGTTCTATCGCATTCCGATCAAGGAGGCGGTCAAGAGCAGTCTGGCAATCGTTGCCGTGCAGTCGATCACTGCGCTCCTGGCCTATCTCTCGCGCGGTGTTCGAGTGCCCCTGTCATTTGCACTGGTGATGCTCGTGATGGTCGGGCTTGGCGTGATCGGGGGACGCTGGCTGAAGGGCCTCATCCCGGAGAAGCGCCTGAAGCAGTCCTTCGCAATCTTCCTGGTAGGAATCGGCTGCTGGGTGATTCTTCGCCCATGAGGTGAAGGGCCCGACTCGAGGATGCCCGGGCTAGGGAATCGTCACGCCGTAGGCGCGGGCCATCAGCCTCCCAAGCTCGAGGGTACCCAGGGTCCCGAGCGTTGGTGTGGGGGGGGAGGGCGAAAGGCTGTCCGAGCTGATGTACCAGAGCAGAGGGTCGGTCGCGGCGACGCTTTCGATCCTCGTATCGAGGTCATCGAGCTCCTCTTGGCCCCAGATCAGATCGTCACGGAGTTCAGCGACGAACCACTTGAGCTGTGGAAGGCCGAGGTCGGCTCTCATGTTGGACACCAGAGCTGTCAGATTGGGTGCGTACTGGTTGCGGTAGGGGGGCCACCAGGCATCGTGCTCAGCCGGCAGCCAGATCACGCCCTCAAGCACCGGATTGAAGCCTGCGGCGGTCAGATCAGCGAGTCCGCGGCGAATGAAGCGCACCGCGTCGTTGTAGATGGGACGATTGGACCTCGGGTGCTGCGGCAGCCAATCGACGAGGAAGGCGGCGCTGTCTGCGATCTTGATCACGGCAACCGGATCATCGAGCATGCGAGCGGCGGCCTGGCCGAAGGACAGCTCGGGGCCAAAGCTCTCCAGGTAGTTCGCAGGTCCAAGGGGGGCCCAGTCCGTGGAGACATGCACTCCTCCTCCGAGTTGATAGCGGTAGAAGACGCTCTCCTGGATCTCATCGAGACCCGAGAAGCCCGGGTGATCTGAGATCTCCGAGACGTGTGCTCCCTCGCCCTCCATGCTGCGCTGCCCAGCCAGCACGAAGACTCGCACGGTATCTCCGGCCTCGGCCGGCAGCTCTCCAGGGAATTGAGTGGACTGGTGGGAGACATCCACTCCAGTCGAGGCCAGGTAGGCGTCCGCATGCTCCTCGCCGAGCTGCAGCATGCCCTCCGTTCCAAAATGATAGTGAGGCCCCTGTGAGGTGACCTTGAAGGCCAGATGGCTCGATGGGACGAACCACACGAGGGGGTCGGCCGCTGAGACAGCCAGCTGAGCGTTCTTCAGGATCGGCATGTGATCCCAGTAGTCGAGGCCCCAGATGCACTTGAAGCTGGTCTCGCCAACGAACCACTTGAGCTCCGGCTCATCCAGGTCGCTCCGGAGTCGATCGATCAAGGCTGTGAGTCGCCACTCGTACTCGGAGACATGCTGACTGTTCAGCATGTCATTCTCACCCTGCTGCCAGATCACTCCCTCCAGCTTCCAGGCGATTCCGTGGCTCGTCAGATCAGCCAGGGCTGTCTGCATCAAGGTCAGCGTGCGGTCGTACATCTGCTGACCTGTTGGGTTTCCCGGCTCCCAGTCCACGGCCAGGTTGGTTCCGCCACTGGCGGACTTGATGATGATCACGCGCGAATCCGTCTCACCTGCGACCTTGCGGGCAAAGGTGAGTTCGGGGCCGAAGATCTTCGTCTGTGTGGCGGGCTGCATGGGGATCCAGCCATTCGAGCTGTACCCCGAGGGCCCGTTCAGCTCGTACCACAGGAATGCATCGGATTGAGGCAGGCCCGCGCCGACGAACGGAGGGAACTGATCAATCTCCGATGCATGCGTGTGAGCGCCCTCGGCATTGGACTGACCCGCGACCAGGAAGACCCGGGCCAGTGACTCCTCGGCATCCTCTGTCTCCGCTCTGAAGGAACTGGAAGAGAGCATCGCCTGAGCGGGGAGCGACCAGGCGAGAAGAAGAGCGAGCTGGAGTGCGCAGCGAGAACGTTGAGACATCATTGGAAAGTGCAGACGAAGATACCGGGGGAGAGCACATGTAGCCCCTCGGGTCTGGTTGGGACTGAAGACCTCGGTGGAGGCCAAGGTCTTGCCAGTACAGTTATACTCCATTTGGCCAGCTCTCTTGCTGGGGAGGAGGTAGGGCGTCCCTGTGTGTAAACCCGCCATTGATGTGACGGCCTTGTTCGCTCCACGAGAGACAGGGTCTGGCCGGCTGGTGGAGTCCATCCGTTTTCTCTATCCTCTGCTCCAATGGTTGGGAATTGGATCGAGCGGTTGGTGGTGTCCGCATGAACTCGGCTGGAATTCTCCTGGCTGCCTTCGGGGCGGTTTCTTCCTGCCTGCAAGCGAGCGCCCACTGGCTTCAGGACGCCTCTGAACTCGAACCACTGCCGGTCGAGGTTCAGTGCCAGGCCACGCCGGTCGATCCAGAGGGCAGGCTAAGGATCTTCTGCAACTTCTATCCAATAGGGCGCCTGGATCTCGACTACGAACTCGTGGTCGGTCTGGACTTTGGAGCCGGAGAGACGGACCACCAGGTTCATGAGCTGTCTCCGAGCCCAAGACGCTGGGAGCCGGGTAAGCGAACTCTGGTGGAGCTGGATCTGGTGATTCCACCGATGGTGCCCAGTCCAGTCGAGGGAGAGTCAGGACATGCGCCCGCTGGCGGAGACATCATGGTGCTGACCGTTGGGTTCCAGAAGCCGGGGACCCGTCAGCGCTGGTCTCCACTGGGTGATCGCCTGGCCGCCGACGGCTTGCTGGAGGTCTGTGAGGTCCAGCTACCCACCTACTTTCGCAAGCCGGGTCAGCAGAAACTGGAAGCTGTCCTCGCAGGGGCCAGTCAGCTCGCGAGTGGGGGGGACCGCTCTGGTGCCTGGGACGTCCTGGCAGCTGGGCTGAGAGAGGCTTCCGAGGACTCGACCAAGGAGCGCCTTCGTGATGCACTGAAGAAGGTCGGGCGCTACGAGCCCCGCCCGATCGATGAGCGCGAGGCGCAGATCGTCGCAGCCCGCATACGTGCGGAAAAGGTGCGCTACTGGCGCATCGTCGCCGGCAGGATGCACGACGCTGGTCAGTTCCACGGCGCGTTGAGAATCCTCGAGCAGATCGGTGGCTCCCTGCGTCAGGATGCTGACGAGGCTGTGATCGGGGCGCTCGACAAGGCTGACCGGGCTCTCCAGGACATCGACGATCTTCGCTACAAGCTGACGCGTGAGCTGGACCCTACCGAGCTGGAGCAGCTCGAGGAGCTGGTGCAGACCCATGGCGCCACCAAGAAGCTCGCCAAGGAAGCCGAGAAGCGCTTTGCCGATGGACAGCAGCGACTGGCCATCGGCCTGCTACGAGAGCTGCGCCGGGCCGACGAGGAGGCAGTCGAAGAGGCAGCTCGTGAACGCTGGCCCGAGATGGAGGAGGAGTATCTTGCCTCCACCCCGCCCGAACAAGCGGCACGGGTGACCGAGGCCCTCGAGCATCCCGCCTGGGAGCGCACCGAGACCGCACGCAGCCACTGCTTCCTCTACATCGGACCACGGGAGCTGGTGCACGACATTCCCGAGGCCTCGAAGTTGAACTTCGATCTGGCCTACCTGTTCATCACAGACCTCTTCGGACGCGTGCCGAACCCAGAGGGTGATCGCGTCACGGTCTACTTCAAGGAGCTGTTCGAGTTCGGGGGCGGCATCGGCGGTGGCAAGATCATTGACATAGGAAATGCCGAGGCGAGGCCCAAGAAACCGGTACGTGTGGATACGGGCCTGCTCTACCACGAGCTGACCCACTGCATCGATGACACCAAGCCAGTGCATGGTGGCTTTCACGAGGGGCTCGCCAACCTGGGTGCCGCCTATGCCTTCGAGGCTCTCGATCAGAACGCCGATGCCCTGCACTCCTTCGACCGCAACCTGGAGGAGTTTCGCAAGTACTTCCTCGAGCGTGACCTCGAGTACTGGTTGATCCAGAACTACGGTCCCAGTGCCGGCTTCTTCCTGCACTTCGTCGATGAGTACGCGAGCCGTGGCAGGGCCGACCATGACTGGAGTCGTCTGCGGCGCTTCTTTCGCGAGTACCGTATGGCCCCCGTGCGAGACGGACGTGAACCCTTCGTGGCTCGGGGCCTGGCCCATTTCCTTGTGCGAGCCTTCGGCCCCAATGCCTTCGACGACCTGATCCGCTTCGGCTTCCCCCTCGAGGAGCGCGACAGGCGAGTGATCGCCCATGAGTTCGATGCCTTCGACTGGGACGACTACAGTGACTTCGAGGGTGCCTTCGAGGCCTTTCCCACCTCGCCGCTCCCACGCGACCGGGATGGCAGGGAGGTGGCGCGTCTGTACGGCGATGACGAGGACAGGCAGTCCTTGATGGCCCGTCATGGAGTGATCACCGAGTGGCAGACCATCGGCCCCTTCTTCACCCGGCGAGCCAATGCGGGCGCCTGTCCCTTTCCACCGGAGGAGCACATCGACTTCGAGGAGAAGGTGCTCGCCCTGCGTTCGACCAAGGACGGTGAGACCCGGCTGATCTGGCGTGAACCCCACCCCACCTGGCGCTCCTACTTCGGTGAGAAACCGGTGACCATCGACCCCACGGGGTGGGTCGAATTCGATTACAAGCCCTACGGCCAGCGCAACGCAGCCATCTACGCGGTCACCAACGTGACCCTCGCCGAGGATCGAGAGGTGCTCTTTCACCTGCGTGTCGACGACGAGTTTGCGCTCTTCGTGGATGGACTGCGGGTCGGCACCTACGCAGGCAGAGGGCACAATGGATCGTCGAGCAATGCTCGCTGGCGGGGCCCCTTCGTCAATCTGCCGGACGCCCAGAAGTTCGCGTTGCCTCTCTCCAAGGGGCGGCACTCACTGGTGGTCAAGATCAAGAACGGAAGCGGCAAGGCTGGCGTGGTCATGGCCCTCTCCGAACTGGATGGCAGCGCCCTCGACTTCGAGCAAGACCTGGATTCTCCGGCGCCCTCTCCAGCTGCTGCCGAGCGTCGCTGGAAGCGTGTGGCCTACCTCGACCATCGTTCCTTCAAGGCCAAGGCGAGGGCCAGCGTCGGTGGCTTCAAGTCGGCTGGCAAGGCGGTCTCTGGCACGAGCACGGAGGGCGAGGTGGAGTGGCGGCGATTCACGGTCCGCCCAGGATTCCCCAAGGACTCGCCCTCCAACCTGGCCTGGTTGAAGTCCAACCTGACTGAAGATCTGACCGACTTCCGTGCTCTCTTCGAGCTGGAAACCAGCTCTCGTGCACCCAAGTTCCTCTTCACCTTTCAGGGCGAGGGAGAACAGGACGGGCTCTCGGGGTGGACCTTGATCCTTCTCCCTCACCGTGACTCGCTCGTCAGCGCTCGTCTTGAGCGCTACGACCGCCTGGTCTACGAGACGGAGCGGGTGAAGATCGAGAATCAGGCCGGTCTGCACGAGCTGGAGATCGAACTGGTGGGGGACCGCCTCAGCGTACGCCTCGACGAGCTCGAGCTCTTCAAGCGCGTGCCCCTGCGTCTGATCCCGACAGCCCATCGCGTGGGAGTCGCCACCTGGGGCACCGAGCCCAAGCTGATCAGCTTCGAGCTCCTGCGAGGGAGGTGAGCGGACGCTCGAGCTCTCTACCGATGAGCGGTCGGTGGTTGCTTCATGGAGAGTTCTGGAAGGGGGAATCGTGCCTAGCGAGAAAGCGTGCCCTCTTCGATGTGCAGGCCGGATCTCGCCAGGCAGGCGGAGAGCCGTGCGTGGCTTGGAATGCGCTGCAGCATCCGCTCATACCTCACGGAGTTTTTCGTGCGGAGATGCTCCCCCCAGGTGAGGATCTCCGCCGGATCTCCCTCGAGCAGCACGAGCACGAAGTAGGCCTCGACCAGCTCCGAGCGCATGATGTGCCTGCTGGGAATCTCAGCCAGGATCTCTCGCGCTCGCTCCAGGTGTGGACGGGGATCCAGGGCGATGGCGGCGCGGCTCACCACGCCGTGAACGCGCCTGTGCTTCGAGATCGAGAGATGCCGCTTGGAGAGCTCGAGGACCTCACAGCTGCGACGGAAGTCGAGCAGGCGCTCTTCCAGCTCGGTGGGTAAGTTCGAGGTCGCCCCCTGCTCGCGTGCAGCGATCTCGTCGGTCACCAGGCAGGCCATCAGGTACTGCCCGTAGACGCTCGGATGGACATGGTCGATGAAGGTCGGCGGCTCCCCCGCAGCCGGCACGCGCTCGAGCCAGGGCGCCACGACCGTCGTGGCCTGGCCCCGGGCAGCGGCCGCCTGGCGCAGACGATCCAGGACGGCAGCTGACGAGGCCACCGCATACTCGTCACGGCCAAGAGCCTCGAGGTCGAGCTGGCGAGCGGCCTCGACCTCGCCACGCTGCCAGGCCAGGGCGGCTCGAAGGTGCAAGAGCTCTGCAACCTGGGAGTCGACTTCCAGTAGCGCCTCGAGCTCACTCGCCGCGAGGTCGGCCTGGCCCTCGTGCAGGTATGCCGCCGCCGCTTGCAGGCCCTCAGAATAGTCTGCCCGATCCTCTGCTGGAACTGGCGAGGAAAATGCCGAGGCGACCGGCCCGAACTCCCTGCCATTGGAAGCAGGCTCGACCAGGATCAGCTCCGCGCCAGCTGCTTCCGCGGCATCGATCAGGCCGGCGACCTGTTCCTGGTAGTGATCGAGTACCAGCTCGCGGGCCGGCTCGATGACGGACTCCACCAGGAGCTCGTTCGGCCGGCCTGCTGTCAGGGTGGCCCAGTCGGCGTGATTGCCCCCCAGCAGCGTCGATCTCAGGGCGCGTCCGGTTCGCAGGCCCGTCCATGGAGAGAGCAGGCGATCGAGGATCGGGTGCTGGACTCGATCGATGAAGGGGGCGGGGTGCTGGAGGAGGAACTCGTTGTGCCCGGTGTAGGCCACAAGGAACTCAGGAGTCAGCTCCTCGAGGGCGAACTCGGCCACCTGGCGAACCCGCCTGGCGTTGAAGCCCGACGCTCCCAGGTTCACCACCTCCCAGTCGCCGCCCAGGCGCTCACCAAGACGAACTTCGAGGAAGTCAGCGATGGTGGAGCCAGAGCGAAGGTGCAGTCCATAGATCGTCGAGTCGCCGACCATGACCACACGTCGGGTCCCTGAGCGAGGGGCCGCAGAGATCTCCACCATGTGTGCGGGACGACTGCGGCCATGCAGGTAGATCGCGAGACCGCCGTGGCCATCCTCCTCGTACTTGAACTCGTTCCTTGGGCCGCGAAAGAGCCCCATCATCATCAGGCTGAGCTCCAAGCAGACCAGTCCGAAGAGCAAGACCAGGCAGGAGAGCAAGAGGCGCGTGAGCCGTCGTTTGGGGGGAGAGGCGATGGGCAACATCATATCGGCCTTTCGTCCGCGTGCGGAACTGCCGGACTCCCTTCGTCCAGCGCTCCGGGTCGAAGCCTGCGAGCCGGGAGTTTCCACTCAGACAGCTGACCGAGGTGCGGTGTGGTGCTCGTCCCCGAGACTACCGGAGCGTCCAGGCCTCGAGCACGGGACCAAGGCGCTCTGCTGCCAGCACGTCACTGCGAAAGCTACCCGAGACGAACTTCACCTCACTTGATGACTCATTCCCGGCTCCCCAGGGACCAAAGCGGGCCAGAGAGACACCTTGTAACTCCTGAAGTCGGCGGCCGGGCCCATCGATGGGGGACCACGCATCGGTGATGATGTAGGTTGCCTCCAGGTCCATCACGATCTTCTTCACAGCCTTGCGGTCTCCCGGGAAGTCTGGAAGGTCATGCGGTAGCTCACCACCGGTGGCCAGTGGAAGAATGGGAGTCACGGGGTTGTGTAGGGCACCATCGGGAAGGCTCGCCAGGTACTTGAACCAGACCAGCTTCAGCTTGGAGTCAAGAGGGTCCCTCCCCGAGTTCCTGCGGACTGGCCGCAGCAGCGGCAGGTCAAGGTTGGGACTGATCAGGACCTGCTCCTGATCCAGTAATGTCTTCTCCTGCACCCAGGCCGCTGCCTCCTCGTAGGAGTCGGGAAGGCTGTGCAACCAGGCGAGTCGAACACACGGCCAGGCAGCGAGGCCGAGCAGCGAGCCGGTGAGTACCAGAGAAGAGGCTCTGCCTGCCTTGAGGCCCAATCGCCGGGTCAGTGGTTCGCGCAACCAGGAGAGGGAGTACGCAGCCATGACTGCCGCGGCGGGCAGCACTGGGATCAGAAAGCGCTCAAAGGACTTCCCATGGATGCCGATCACAATCAGGTAGAACAGCACCGGAGCGAACAGCACGGACAGCCGCACGTCAGCTGGTCCCGGTTGTTCCTGTTTCCCTGTGCGTCTCCACGGACGGGCTGACAGGAACAACGCCGTGCCGAGGATGGAGGCCACCAGGAGCACGGGGTCGTATGCCCAAAAGGACTGAGGTAGCGTGAGGAAGCCCTCGCCATTGAATCGTTCCCAGTTCAGCACATGTGGAAATCGGTGGTTACTCAAGCCTGGCACGGCAACAGAGCCAGACTCGACCTGGGTGAAGAAGAAGGGGTAGGCAATGCGAGCGCTGAAGAGCAGAGCCGTCGACGCCGCAAGGAGTGCTGGCCATCGAATTGGTGCCTTCACCCGCCAGCGCTGAACCACAGCGAGTAGCGGTGCGGTGAGAAACAGGGCGCCACTGTGCAGCGTCGTCATCACCAGGGCGCTGGAGAGGGTGACTAGGAGCAGGTCGCGGCGAGTTCCTGTCCGTGCCCAGCGCTCCGAGGTCAGGAGGGTGGCGAGTACCGGTGCCATCAGGGCCGCGTGGGGCCGAGCCTGGTGAGCAAAGGTCTGCATCAGAAGACTCGTCGCAAGGAAAAGCACGGCCACCGCTGCCCAGGGTGCAGAGAGCAGTCGGCGCCCGAGCAGGTAGGTCAGTGGTAGGGCCAGGGCGGCCAGGAGCATGATGACCAACCGCGCTGCAATCAGATGTCGGGACGCGAAGGAGAGGTGCGCTTCAAGCTCCCCCGCAGCGCCGACCGTCTCTGACAGACCCAGGTCACTCGCGCGAGGGACGAGCGCTATCAGGGTCGGTAGGAGATGAGGGTACTTGGACCAGGCTACTCCGCTCCAGCTTGATTCGCCTCTCAATATCAAGGACTGCCGTACCAACGCCGCGTCCATCTCCTTGCCATGGGGTAGCAAGCTGTCGATCGTCCAGCCGTGCAGTCCGATGTGGAGCAGGACTACCGAGATTACGACGAGGATCGCGGTTCCGGTGTAGCGGGAGGACATCCGTTTGACGTGAGAGGATCTGGGGCTGATTCGTTGCGGGGAGTAGATGTTCTAGTGGTCGACGGGGCGCACCTGATCAGGAATTGGGGTATGAGAACCAGTAGCCCATGTTGGCAGCCTTCGAGGGTCATTATACCGGGTCTTACAAGACGGTTCGTAAATTGAGAGTTGTCGCAGAATGGGGTGAGACCAGCCGTCCAGGGGGACCAGGCCCTGTTCATGACGGGGACGAGCGTGTGAATGCCAGGCAAGGTCAGAGGAGATGGGCGACCTAGGTGCCTTCCTCGCACCCCGCGAACGATCTTGGCTGACTTCACGGCTGGGCCTGGGCCAAGAGGCCCGACGCTTCCTCCTCGCCCAGACGTCGAGAGCGGAGTCAAGCCATCCGGATGTGGGGCTCGTTGCTTGTGAGGCGCTGGGAAGCCGGGGGCCATCGGGTTCGCCCGTGCTCTCTGAGCTGCCTTCGACACAATTCTCTTTTCGGCACGGAATGCTCTCCGCAACATGGTCTCCATGCCTGATGCTTCGATGAATGCCGAGCCGGTCTACTTCGCACTCAAGGACCGACCCCTGCGCGCGGACGTGGGCCGGCTCGGGGCCTTGCTCGGGGACCTCCTGCGGCAGATTGCCTCTCCCGGAGTCTTCGAGACCGTGGAAGCCTCGCGGCGCGCCGCCCGTCGTCGGCGCAAGGGTGACCCAACAGGTGGCGAGGAACTCTCTGCTAGGCTGAAAGCGCTCCCTGTCCCCAAGGCGCTGGAGGTCGCCCGCGCCTTCAGCGCTTACTTCGGAGTGGTCAACACCGCTGAGCAGGTACACCGACTCAGGCGACGCATCGACTACCTCTCCGCGGGAGAGCTGCAGCCGGGGAGCCTGCGCGCCGCGGCTTGCGAGCTGGCGCAGCGGGGCACCACCCTCGAGGAGGTCCAGGTGGCCCTCGCGAACCTCATGGTCGAGCCGGTCTTCACGGCGCACCCCACCGAGTCCGTCCGACGCACCCTGCTCAAGAAGGACCAGCGGCTCGCCCAGGCACTGGTTGAGCGCTTCGGAGTTGAGGGGCTCGATCCGGTCAGCCTGGGAGTCCTGGACGAGCGCATCACCCTGGAGATCGCCTCCGCCTGGCAGACCGAGGAGCAGCTTCCCGGCCCACCCTCGGTGGCCGACGAGGTTGAGCATGTCCTGTTCTTCCTCTCAGACGTGCTCTATCGCGTGGTGCCTGCCCTGCACGAGGAACTGGAGCGCGCCCTCGAGCTCGCCTATGACCGGCCTGTTCGTATCGACCGTCCCGTTGTGCGCTTCGCTTCATGGGTGGGAGGTGACATGGATGGCAACCCGAACGTCGATGCCGACACCATCCGCGCAACCTTGGCCCGGCACCTCGAGCTCGCCCTACGACGCTACGAGGGAGAGCTGCGGGGACTGCACGAGCACCTGTCTCAATCTGCCACCCGGGTCGAGATCGACGGAGCCCTGCTCGACCGGGTACGCGACTACGCAGCACGCTTTCCCGATGAGTTTGCCGCTGTTCCCGGTCGGTACACGGACATGCCCTACCGACAGCTACTGTGGCTGATGTCAGCGCGCCTGGCTCGCAAGGGGCGTGGGCTGCAGGGAGGCTATGGCCCGCCCGAGGAGTTCCGCGAGGATCTCGAGCTGATCGCGGGTAGCCTCCAACGCCACGGAGGCGCACGCGCAGGCCTGGCCCTGGTGCGGCGCGCGCTGTGGCGCGCCAAGGTCTTCGGATTCCATCTGGCCGCTCTCGATGTGCGGCAGGACGCCGAGGTCCACCGCTCTGCGGTTGGCGCCTTGCTGGGTGACCCGGACTTCGCCGAGCGTGCGGCCGCGGAACGGCTGGTCGCGATCGTCGAGGTCCTGGCCGGAGTGATGCCCACGGAGTTTGCCTCCGACGACGAGCTGCGACGTTCTCTGGATGTCTTTCGCGCTCTCGCCGAGGCCCGCGAGCGCTACGGGTCCCGGGCCCTCGGCCCATACGTGATCTCCATGGCCCAGGGCCCCGACGATGCCCTGGCGGTCTTGCTCCTCGCTCGAGCCGGGGGCTGCCTGGATGCCGAGGGTCGCGTGCCCCTGGATGTCGCACCCCTCTTCGAGACGGTGGAAGATCTCGAGGCCGGCCCTGACGTCCTGCGGGCCCTGGCCGCCGACCCGACCTACGCCGCCCACCTCCAGGCTCGTGGCCGCCGCCAGGTCGTGATGCTCGGCTACTCCGACAGCAACAAGGACGGTGGAATCGCCGCGTCGCGGGTGGCGCTCGACCGCGCCCAGGAGCGTCTGGTCGCCGTGGCCGCGGAGCTCGACCTGCAGCTGGAGTTGTTCCATGGTCGCGGCGGTTCGATCAGTCGTGGCGGTTCGAAGCCCCGAGATGGAATCCTCGCTGCACCGCGCGGCGCCCTGGCAGGCAGGGCCCGAACCACCGAACAGGGAGAGATCATCGGTGCCAAGTTCGGCCTGCGGGGCATTGCCAGTCGCACCCTCGAGGTGACCCTTGGAGCCCTGCTCGAGCGGACCGCAGGAGGTGACCAGGCGCGAGCAGCGACCAGCGAGGAGCGCGCGATCGCCGACACTCTCGGCCATGCCAGTCGGGTTCGTTACCGGGAGCTGGTGCACGAAGACGCTGACTTCCCCGCGCTCTTCCGGGAGATGACGCCCCTGGACGTGATCGAGCGGCTGCAGATTGGCTCGCGTCCCGCACGACGCCGCGAGATGCGGGGTGTCGAGGACCTGCGCGCGATTCCCTGGGTCTTCGCCTGGACCCAGTGCCGCGCCGTTCTCCCTGGCTGGTTCGGCGTCGGGACGGGCCTCAGCGAGGCCATCGCCGCTCACGGCCTGGACACCGTACGTCGAGCCGTGCGCAGCTGGCCATTCCTGTCGACCCTCGTGGCCGACGTGGAGATGGTCCTGGCCAAGAGCGACCTCGACATCGCCGCCCGCTACGCCGAGCTGGCCGGCGAGGTCGGGTTGCGGCTGTTCCCCTTGATCAGGAGCGAGCACGAGCTGGCCGTGGCCAGGTTGCTCGAGGTCACCGAGTCCCGAGAGCTGCTCGAACACGACGCGACCTTGCGCCGCTCCATCCGCCTGCGCAACCCCTACGTGGATCCCCTCAGCTTCATGCAGATCGACCTGCTGCGTCGCTGGCGGGCCGGCGACCGCCAGGATCACGCGCTGGAACGCGCCCTGGCTCAGACCGTCCGCGGCATCGCGCGAGGGCTTCGTAATACGGGCTGACCAGAGCTCGTCGAACCACCGAGAGTCGACCAGATCCCCCCGGCCCTCGTGCCACCTCGAGGGTGACGACCTGCTCCCTACTGCCGAATGGCAATCACGCTGGCGAAGGTCGGGTAGGAGGCCGGCCTCTGTTCTGCCTCCTGATGGGTCCAGAACCGGTAGGAGAAGTAGTTGGGGTCAGAGTAGCTGTTGGTGCCGTCGTCCCGAACTCTGGTGATGCCGACTGCTCGTAGGGTGTCGCGCACACCAGCGGAGAGGTCGAACTGGTATCCCGTGTCGTTCCGCAAGACGTAGCTGGCACGGGGTTCTTCGATGGCTGCAACGAAATCAGCCTGCACCTCGAAGTTCCCTGCGCGCAGGTGCGGCCCCATGAAGGCCTCAAAGGAAGAGGGCGCGAAGCCGCGTTCAGAACACAGATCGGCGAAGGCCTCGATCATTCCGCTGCAGAACCCCCGCCAGCCGCAGTGCAGCGCTGCGACCACACCTGCCTCAGGACTCGACAGCAAGATGGGCACGCAATCGGCAGTCCTGACCACCAGCATGACGCCGGGCTGATCCGTCCAGAGGCCATCGGTCGCCGTGAAGACCTGGTCATTCTCTGCTTGGCTTCCAACGTACTCGATGTTGGCTCCGTGCACCTGGTTCATCCAGACGCGGCGCTGCGCGGTCTCGCCGTCGAGGGCCTCTCCCAGTCGCCGTGCCAGGTTTGCGTCGCGTTGCACCACAGGCCCGAACTCCTTATCGGTGACACCGTACGCACAGAAGCTGTTGCTCTCGACCTGCATGGGACGCTAGCTCGACTGGGTGTCTGCTTGCGAGCTCTCGTGATGTGTGTGGGGGAGGGCGCCGGAGAGCTGCAGGCGTTCGGGGGCGGCGCTCAGCTCTCGGTAGATGTCCAGGCAGGAGAGGATGTGGGCACGGAAACCGTTCGCCTCGGGAAAGGCCTCGAGAGTGGGAAGAGGATCGAGGTCAGGCTGGATGCCTGTGCTTTGCAGGACCCGCTCGTACAGGTGCCGATGCTTTCCGTCGAGGTTGTCGAGCTCGGTATCGGGGCACACCTGCCAGGTGAGCATCCTCTCCTCGAACTTCAGCTGCAGCGCCTTGAAGATCTTCGGGAAGATCGCACTGGGACAGTTGCGGAAGTCAGCCGCGTCGACGATCACGAAGGGGACCGCATTCTCGCGGCAGTACTCGACCTGCCTTGCGATGAGTTCCCAGCCAGTCTCGACCTGCGGGAAGATGGGGCTGTCTCCGACCTCGGCTTTCTTGGAGATCCTGGAGGAGATGTTGAGCTTTGGATTGCGAATCAGGAAGACGATCGGGTCGGTTGCAAGCGCAGCGAGCAGCGGGAAGTTATCGCCTATCTGGTAGGGCATCTCCTTGATAACCAGGCAGCTGCCGCTGGTTGCTGAGCCACTTCTCGTGAGAGGCTCGAGGTCCAAGGGAGCGTCCAGCTTGCTGGCGACCTCTTGCAGCCCTGCACCCTCGTAGTACGTGATCTCAAAGGGCTCGTGGCTGTAGTAGCCGATCGCATCGTGTTCCCAGAAGACCCGGGAGAAGGCGGTCGAGCTGCAACGTGGCGGAGAGACAATCACGAAGATGCGTCCGTGGCGGGCGTGCAGCTGCTGGACTGTTGCCTCGAACTCCTGGTTGCTCATGATGCCTTGCAACCATACCGGAGGGACTCGAGGAGGGCACTCGTGGAGTTGGATTCGACGGCTGCGGGGGGGGGGCCGACCCGGCCCGAAGAGGAGTGGCGCTGGCGGCCAGATCGATGGGGTCTGGCGAGGCATTGGACTGCTCAGAACCGTAATTCACTGGCCTGATCGGCTGGAGGGCATCTGCCCGAAGAATCTGCAGATAATCGGGCCTTGGCCTTCCAAGGCGGGGCAGCCGTGGATCTTTGAGTGGTGAGTCAGTTCCCCTCTTGCTGTGGGCTTCCCTGGGACTCGTGCCCTTGCAGCAATCACCGATCCCGAGTCCCCAGCAGGCAGATTGATGAAATTCTTCCATACCGCCGCCACGTCTCTTCTTACCGCCTCCCTCTCCTTCGCAGCTCCCCAAGCGGGAGACCAGGACTTCGACGGGGTCCCCGACAGCATGGACCCCTGCCCCCGCAGCATCGCGTCCCAGGAGCAGATGATCCCTGGCTGTTCCTGCGTCGACCTGATGCTCTACCCTGAGGTCGCTGGCGATCCGGTAGTGGCCTCGGTCGAGAGACTGATGGGGATCTTCGAGGAGCACCCGGAGCTCTTCAATACCCGGGAGACCCTGGGATCCGCGAAGTACCTCATCCTGGTGAGTTTGGAATCCATGCGTGAGGCTGATATCAGCATGGGAAATGCCCTCCTGCAGGAGGCCATGGCATGCATGGAGACCTCGAGATCGATGTTCGAGGGCTTCATCCTGGATCTCCAGGAGCAGCTGGACGATGACTTTGCCAACCCCTCTGGCGACGGCACTGGCCCGGGCGGCCCGACCGGCGGTCACTTCAGCGGTGCGGTTCTCTCCTCGGGAAGCGCGACATCTCCCGGTAGACCCCAGCGGGGAGTGAGCTCGCAGGATCGCCACGCCGACGGTTGTGATGATGAGACCAGAGAGCTTCTGTACTGGCAAGTCCGGGCGGAGGAGTTCGAGTCACTCATCGCGGAGAGCTACGAGATGATGAACCTGTTCTCCATCATGAACGAACTCTCCGGTCCTCCCGTGAAGTTGTTCGGTCATGTTGAGGAACTCAACGATGGCATGCGAATGCTGCTCCTCGAGGATGGAACGCAGGTTGTTCTACCCTGGTTATTCGAGGCCAGCGATGGGTTGTATCTCGGCCAGGAAATCATGATCAATGGCAAAGGGCTTGATGGCCAGGTAGTCGCGGACGACATGGTCACGATTGATGAGGGGGTTGCTCCGTGGCTGGATCCGACCACCGAGGTTTGCCTCCAGCTGCGGTTCGCGCCTGCGACGGCGTACATGACATCCCTCGCCGTCAAGCACGAACCGGCCGGTTATCTTGAAGTAACAGGAGGGCTCAGGTATGAACTCGAGCAAGGCATGGCGATCGCCGCAGAGGAAGCCGGTCAGCTGATCTGTGAACCGTGGTCGACCGGTGGCCCCAACAACGAGGTCATGGGCTATCGCGACTCGTTCCATGTCTCGTTGAGCTACCTCTCCAAGAGCTTCTCGACGAAGACGGTGACCCTGGCAACTGACCTGACTGCGTCAAGCCAGCCCCCCTTTCTGCCTTCGGATATATATCCTGACTCCCTCGGCACCCTGACCGTGATCAGGAACCGACAGTCCTTCCTGGCCAACGACCTCTCACCGTACGTGCTGCTGTCCTCACCTGAGGTGGTTGGCACAAGTGCCTACACCTTGCGTGTTCAGAACCGTGGGCACTTCGCCTTGTACGAGTACGACCGGGTTGCATTCACGCTCGAGGACAACGAAGTGAATGGCTTCCAGGCCGCTCAGATCACCGGGGCCAGCCTGTCGTATAATCTCACCGAGGATCCGGGGACTCTCACCCAGAGCGCAAGCGGCTACGCCATCGTGAACGGCGCAGTGCAATACAGCGCCTCGATTGGTCCGTTCCAGCCGTTCGCCATCCGAAACCATGACTTCTATCCCGTATGGCCCAGCGACGGAGCGCCCAACCAGCACTGGACTGGCGTGACCCACCCGGCGGGATTGGAGTGGCCGACAATCAGCGGAACACGCAACAACAAGCCCTTCCGCTACACGAGTCGGCTGCCCGAGATCGTCAGGGATGCCGTCTCCATCTGCGGAGATCCCGCAGGCCCCCTGGAGGACCACAGTTACTACCGTATGCCCTTTCAGAACTCGGTCGTCAGCACTGTTTCTCAGGGCAACAACGGCTCCTTCACTCACCAGGGAGGCCAGCAATTCGCCTATGACTTCGTGGCGCCCCTGTCCACACCCCTGGTCGCGTCGCGCCCGGGAATCGTGAACAGTGTTCGGTCGAATATCACCGTCAACTGCCAGGCTCCTGGGTTTTCGGGTTCCTGCCCTTTCTTCGGGAACTTCGTCTCCGTGGTCCATCAGGACGGATCTGAAGCCTTCTACCTCCACATGATCGCCGGAAGTCCCTCCGTCGTCGTTGGCCAGGAAGTCAGGCGTGGCGATGTCCTGGGTCTCCTGGGCAACACCGGGAACTCGACAGGCCCCCATGTGCACTTCCATGTGAATCCGGCAGGCTCGAACGCCACCATTCCGGCTCGCTTCGAGCTGAATCTTATCGTGGCCGCCGTCGCTACCTTCATGCAGTGTGTCATCCCGCTGCAGGGCTGGAGTGTCAGATCAACGAACCTACCCTGAGATCGACAAGCCTCGTCGCAGCACCGACCAGCCGTTCGCGTCTGGTCGGTGCTGCGCATTTGATTCGATCGGGTCGACCAGGCCCCAGGGGCCTCCAGTTCATCTGATCATGAGCCTCAAGCCGGGCTCACGGCATACTCCGAGGATCTGTTCTGGCGAATTGCTTTCCTGTGCAAGAGAGCTGCAAGAGTTTCGGTATCCAGTGCCTTGGGTGGGGTAGAGCACCTGCCCTGGCATTCGCCCACTGACCCTTGCAGGAACGCCCATGCCTCTACTCCCGCTTGCTCTTCGCCTCTCGATCGGTTGCCTCCTGGGCTTGCTACTGGCCACATCGCCTACCATGGCCCAGGGACGGGGCGAGAGCCTCGAGCGGCTCTCGCGGGGGCGAACGGAGCTCACGAAGCTGATCATTCCCGAGCTTCTGGATCTTGCCCAAAAGGCAAAGGAGCTGCGTTTCCATGGGGACTCTCAGAGCCTGTTCAAGAAGATCCTGCTGCTGGACCCGGAGAGTCGCGAGGCACGGAAAGCGCTGCGCTACCACCGGGTCTCCTCGGACCGCTGGGTCCAGTCGAAGAGCTTCAAGAGGAGTTACAACCGAAGAACCAAGGGCCTGGGCGAGTTCCGTCAGCGTGTGAATGCAGTGATGCTGCCCTTTCGTGACGGCCTGCTGGAGCTGGTGGACGAGGTCTTCGCCGAGCAGGGCCTGTACGCCGGCTGGATGGAGCTGGAACGTCTGCGACCGCTCTTTCTCGGGGATGAGATCCTGCTGACCCGCCTGGGGGAGGTGCGCACGCAGAATGGCTGGGTCCTTGTCGAGAGTGACCGTGCCCTGAGGGGTGGAAAGGCCTTTCCGGAGCTCGCCCGGGACTGCTTGCGGCTGGCTCCCAAGGCGCTCCCCGCCACGGTGCGCACGGAGGAGCGTGAACTGTCCCTGGCCCTGACCGCGGCGCGCATGACAAGCGATGTACGTGTGCTGGGGTCGACACCTGCCGCGGAAGTCGGGGCTGCAGCGAGCCTCTCTCATGCTGTTGGCGACTTCTTTCGCCACGCCCTGCAGTCAGACGGTCAGCACCGTGACGACTTCACCATCTACTTGATGGACCGGACAGAGCGAGACGCCTTCCTCCGCTCCTGGCCGGGTCTCAGCCAGGAGGCATTGGCCGGGCTGGCCATGGCCGATGGGGGCTGGCTGGGGAAGGGCAACCGTCTGGCAGAGTGGAGTTCGCTCCCCGCACGTCGCCTCGATGGCGCGGCTCGCCAGACCCTGGGGACGCTCTTGATGGACTCGTTCGGGATCGATGCTGGACACGGTTGGGCCTGGGAGGGCGCCGGCCTGTACCTGGTGCACACGTTGCTTGGTACGCGGCTGACCTGGTTCTTCAACCCTGAGGGCTATGCGCCGCAGGCGAGCTCGGGGCTCTGGGTGCGCCTGCAGGCACCGGACGTCTGCTGGTATGCAGAGGCTGCGAGGATGATCGAGCGTGGCGGCGCGCCAGGCCTTGTCTATCTGCTTGGACGGGGAGTGAACGCGATGCGTGAGCAGGACGTCCTGTACTCCTTTGCCCTGGCTGCCTATCTCTTCGAGGGTCATCGTCAGAGTGTGCCGAGCCTCTTTCGCCGCATCGGAGCTGGAGAGCACCCGGTGCATGTCTTCGAGGAGGAGCTGGGAGTTCCTCTCCCGGTGATCGAGGGGCGCCTCCTGCGCTGGATCGCGGAGACTCGCTAGATCCACGGGGCAGCTCCAGGGCCGCTGTAGTCCAGCAGCCCTGGAGCAGATGCGGGCCTCAAGACCGGTAGCCAGGGTCTGCGGGACCGGATAGAAAGGCGCGTGGAATTTTCCGGCAAAGGGCATCAACAGCCCCCTGAGGAGCCCGTCCATGGGCGCGATGACAATGGAGAAGGCGGCGGATCGACCCGAAAGGGGAGGCGGCAGGACCTTTTTTCTCGCCTGAGCCTGGTAGCGCCCCGTGACGCGCAGGTAGCCCCGGAGAGTTCCCCAGCCAGCCCAATGACATCGCCCATGACCGAAGCACGCCCCGATCTCGACCCCCCTGCACAGCTCATCGAGCTTGCCAGGGAGGGAGACCTGGACGCCTTCGACTCCCTTGTACGCCAGCACATCTCGCGCATCTACGCCCTCCTGTTTCGAATGATCGGTAACCACGAAGACGCTGAGGATCTGACCCAGGAGACCTTCCTGCGGGCCCAGTCGTCCCTGCGCTGGTTCCGAGGCGAGGCGAGCTTCTCAACCTGGCTGTGCCGGATCGCTGTGCACCTCTCACGCGACCACTTCCGCAAGCGGGCAGGCAGCGAACGCTCCTTGATCGAGAGCAAGGCGCCCGAACCACGCAGTGCTGCTGAGGGCCCTGCCGAGGAGAGCGCCCGGCGTGAACTCTCCCTGGGCCTGCGTGCTTCCCTGGAGCGTCTCCCGCACAAGCTTCGGGAAGCGATCATCCTGCGTACCCAGGAGGGGATGGAGTACGGGGAGATTGCCGAGGTGCTCGCCATCTCACCGCAGACGGCCCGCGTGCAGGTGATGAAGGCGCGTCGGCGTCTCGAGCAGTTGCTCGAACCGTGGACCCGCGATGGGACCTCAGGAGCTGTGGAGTGATGAGCTGTCGTAAGTTCAGGAACGCCCTCGAGCTGCGCAGTGATGATCGCCTCAGCCTCGAAGGTGGCTTCGAGCTGGATCAGCACCTGGCCGACTGCGAGGCATGCCGACGACACGCAAGCTCCCTCGAGAGCCTTGATGCTGCCCTTGACGCCCTGCCCGAACCGCCCCTGCACCGGCTCGACATGGAGCGCTCGGTGCGCTTGATCCGAGGCGAGCTGGAGGCACGCCGCGAGACCGCGCTCGAGACCGGACGCAGCCGGAGATTCCGGCTCAAGCTCGCTGGTGCAGTGGCTGCAGCGGCGGCCGTCCTGGTTGCACTGCTCTCCATCTTCTCCTCCCGCTCCCAGGACTCCGAGCAGCAGCCCATGGTCCATGTGGAGGTGCCGGTGGAGTCCGACTCGATCGACCAGCAGCCCGCCAGACCGCCAGGGGAGCTCGTGCTGCAGGTGACCGAGGGAGCCAGCACTCCTGATCCATCGGAAGCTGATTCCCTCGATCCCGAACGCCGGGACGCCGTCCGGGCCGAGACCGCGCAGCTGCTCAGCACCGCGTTTGCGGGGATCAACAAGAGCTCGACACGTGCAGAGCTGGAGGCCTCGGCCCTCGACTTCGAGCAGGCCACACTCCACCTGCGGCGAGCTGACTGGCCGGTCCTGCGCCTGGTGGATCGCCTGCTCGAGGGTACCGATACCGCTCTTGCCTGTTCAGCCGCTCGCTACCTGGGCCTGCGTGGCGACATGATCTCACGCTCGAAGCTCGAGCTCGCTCTCTCGCGCCCCGAGCTGGCCCGCGCAACAACCCTGGCCTTCCATGACCTGGGTCTCAAGGGCATCGAGGGGCTGGGACTGGCGTTGAGCGTGTCCACCGAACGTGAGACTGCCATCGATGCCCTCGGGCGCATCGCCGGCCCCGAGGCGGCCTTGGCACTTGCCTCTGGCGTCACGGATACCGAGGACCAGGGTGAGCGGGAGCTCTTGCTGGACGCACTCGTGGGCCTGGGTGCAGACGCTCTCCCGCAGCTCTTCACCCTGGGCCTCGATGGAGAGGTCGAGGTCGGGCAGCTACTCGTGTACATGTCCCGGGCCGAGGGCGCCGGTGATTGGTTGCTGGCGGGGCTCGAGACGTATGAGCGGTCCCAGTCGCGAGAGCTGCGACTGCGCTGCGCAGCTGTCGCTGCTCCCGCTCGCACTGTCCACTGGCTGGAGCAGAACATTCACTCCCGCGAGCACCGGCTCGAGGAGATCACCCATGAGCTCCTTCCTCGCATCTCGGGTCCTGCGGTGGTCACCTCGCTGCTACGTCTCTCCGAGGACTCGCGGCTCTCGAGCCGGGACCTCCAGAGCATGGTTGTCGAGGCCCTCGAACTCGATGAGCAGCGCTTCTCGGAGGTAGCTACCGACCTCCTGGAGCAGGCTGACCTGACCCAGGCGACCGCCCTGGCAGAGCTCATGGTCAGCACCGGCTCTGCGCTTGCGCTACCGGCGGCCCGGGCCCTGCACGACTCGCCCGCGCTCCCCAGCTCCCTGGCGAGCGACCTCGTCGGGATGATCGCTGATCACGGTGACACGACCGATGTCGAGCCCTTGCTCGCGCTGTTCGAGAGGCTGGGAGAGGAGGACCGCATGTTTGCTGCGAGCTGCCTGCTTGCCCTGCAGCAGCTCGCTGGAGAGCCAGCGGTCGAGCGCGCCCTGGCCGGAGCCCACGAACGCCACCTGATGAACATCCTCAGCCTGCTGCGCCGGCGCACGGCGGGCTCGAGGACGAACCCTTCGCTCTACAAGATCGCTCGAGAACTCAGACCATTGCTGAGTGACCGGGCACAGCACTCCTGGAGAACCTCCTCATGACCATCCTGAACCTGCTCCTCACCCTACCGCTCCTGGGTGGCGGCGAAGCTCCTGCGCCGGCCACCCTGGAGAAGGCGGCCGTCGTCCTGCGGCGATACGACCTGGCAGACGTCAACCGATTGCTATCAACCTCCGAGAGCTCTCGAAGACTCCTGCCCGCTTCACTACGGTCGAGGTCAGAGGCAGAGTGGCACCCATTGGTCTGGTCGATCAATCCCGATCTGATCATCGGTGCGATCCAGGACTACCTGGATCCCGAGCTCGATGCCCAGGGATGGATGGTCTGGGAGGATGACCAGGGGCAGCTGCTCGTGCGTGCGCCTGAATCCACTCATGCTCAGATCTCCGGACTGCTGGACTTCTTCGCGAGCGTGGCAGGTGCCACGACCGAGTTTCAGATCGATGTCCTGGAGCTCCCTCTGAAGGCAGAGATGGGTGTCCTTCCCTCCGGGATCGTGGAGAGTGCTGTTGCGGACAAGCTAATCGGGAGCCTGGGGAGCACCTACCGAAACGAGAGCTACACGCTGCAAGTACCTGCTACTGCTGCTGCGCGGCTCGATATGACGACCGAACACACCTTCATTGGAGACTACAGCGTTGAGGTCGCCGAGGGTGTCGGCATCTACGACCCGAAGACGATATCCATGACGTCTGGCATGCGCCTCGACATCAGTGCCTTTCCGGCCCCTGGTGGCTGTCATCTGGCCCTGGTCGTGCGGCACGGATCTCCGACGGGGCCCTTGAAGGACGTTCCACTGAAGTGCAACGGGGTCATGGCGGCTGAATCTGATGGGAGGAAGATCTTCGGACCCCAGCAGCGTGGCTCCATGTCCATGTCAATGCGGACCTACGCCTTGAACACGGCGCTACCGGACGGCAAGGCTCTCGTCCTGCGCTCCACTCTCGACCTCAGTGAGGGGGGCGGCACGCAGTACCTGGTCCTCCGCAAGATGGGAGCCACGCCTCCCGCAATCCATGAGATCACCCTTGGCAACGAGAACAACAAGATACATCTGGTTTCCACCCAGGCTCTCAGCGTACCGGTCTTGCAGTTTGGAATGCCGCCGAACCGGGATACCTTCTCCAGCCATGAGCTGTGTGAGAGCGGTCTCAGGGGGGTTCACCTGGAGTCCAAACTTGATCCCGAACTACAATCAACCGAGACGGGTGTAGAGGTCTTGAGAGACATGATGCAGATGTCTAAATTCAGGGCAGTGGATCGCCTGGCCATGATCACTCGCTTCAGCCATGGCCCTGCACAGGAGGAGTGTGAGCTCGAGGAGCAGGAACTGATCCAGCTCGTCGATCAACTTCAATCACCGATTGAGATGGTGAGTGTCTCGATCCAGGTGACCCGTGGGGGAGCCGAGCTCTCACGAGATATCCAATGTGAGATCCCCCTTCGTCTGGGGGTCGAGTCCGCCATCGTCACAGGGATTGAGGGGACGCGCCTGTACGACTACGAGGTCGAAATCGCTGCCAAGGCCGCTGTTACCGAACCTGTTGTGGGGTTGGACCTTGAAGGCCTCGTACTCTTGGTGAAGGTCAGTCGAGCCCGGAGTGGTGGCTTCGATCTGCAGCTCAGGGGGATGGTGAAGCTGCAGCGCAAGCTGAGCACCTTCGACCCAATCATCGCTGGCTTTGGCTCCATCGAGCAGGAGGCCAGTGACTTCCTCGAGCTGAACGATGTCGTGCATGTGCCAGCGACCGGCAACCGTAGCCTGGTGCTTGGAAACACCGCGAGCGGGGGAGACTCGAAGGGCATCAGGTTTCAGATTCAGGTGCGGTAGCGCCGGACCGCAGCTGGGTGGCCGAGGCTGCTAGCCAGGTCATTGGGACGCGCTCCCCGGGTCGGCCCGGAGAGCGCGTCCCTTGTCTGTTTGGCCAATGGACTCATCAGGCAGCTGGGGGCACTTGCATGATCTATCCAGTGCCGTTGTGAGCACCAGGCGCATGAACTGGTGGGCAGGATCCGAGCGAAGGCGTGGACTGCGAAGGCAGCCGTTCATCATGGTGGTCCTGTTGGTCTTCATCGGTTCGAGGAGCCCCAGGCGGCAATTCGCTCGTGATCCTCGCAGCGCGGCATGACTGTGCCGTGGGCGCTGGACTCCCTGTCGGTGGATTGACCTGACAGCTCTCAGGCCCCACGCCAGCTCCGCCGCGAGCGCCCCCGCAGCTGGAGCTTTGGTTCGAGGGCTGTTGACTGAAGGTGGTGGTGGGGCCTGAGAAGGTCTCGCTCGTGGGGGAGCTGCGGGCGCAGCACAAGGTCAGGTCCCGACTTCGATACGCGGAAAGACCTCGATTCGGTCCTCCGTCCACAGGTGCATCCGACCGGAGTCCTCGACGCTCCACCAGGTCGCGCCTTGGTAGTCGACCTCTACCCCCTCAGGCGTCGGAACGTCGATGCGTCTCCCGTCGGCGTCGAGGTAGAACTGCGACTGGAAGGGGACCCCACTGCGGAGCGAGTAGCTCGCGTCCTCATGCAAGCGGTAGTGCGTGGCCTGCCAGTCGATCTCGGCTTGCTTGTGCTGCTTGTACGCCAAGCCCGTGCCCGTGCCAACTGCAGCGACGAGGACGGCCTGTAACCAGAAGCTCTTGCTGTAACGCATGGCTGAGAGTGAAGTTGAATGACTGAGGGGGAGGAAATCGTGGCTACAGGCCCTCGCCATCGGCGCTGACATCGGCCATGTCGAGGATGGTCTCGGAAGACACAGGGCCCTGCTCCGCAGCCTCGAGAAGCGCATCGACACCGATGCGATCCACGAGTGCGATGGCCAGAGCGTGCATGTCGTGCGTCTCCGAATGGGACAGCCAGGCGAGGTCGCGGCTGTCGAGGTCGAGATGAGAGATGACGTGGGACAGCTCACCGCGCTCACGTGCTTCTGCGAGGAGGCGGCTTTGCGTGTCCCGCAGGTGCTCTCTCAAGCTCTGGGTCAGATCCGCCGCGATCCGATCGCAGAGCCCCTCGACGATCGTGGGCGGCAGATTGCGCTGCACCACCGTGCCTGACGCGTGCCAGTGAACGAACTCGTGTGTGAGAATCCAGTCTGCATGCGGCATCGCTTCGGGCGACGGGTCGAACACGATGCAATTCTCGAAGGTCGAGGCCAGCACGGGCCAGGCCGGCACGAGCCAGATCTCCACGTCTTCGTCGCGGGTATGACCCAGGCGCTGCGCCGCGAGAGCGTAGTACCGATCGATGACGAGCGCAGCATTGACGGCCGCGGGGAGCTGCGAGAAGTCCTGGCTGAGCACCCGACCGTGGCCGCTGATCGCGATCACTTCACCACAGGAAGGACGCTCCGGGATGGAGCGGGGGCCAACACTCGATGCGCAGGAACTGGCTGCGAGGATCAGAAGAAGAGAGGCGAGTCGCATGGTCTTGAGAGTTTGGGGAATTGAGCCAGGGCGTCCTCCTGGGAGGACGCCCGATTGAAGAGACCGATCGTGATCAGTTCCACACGTTCTGCATGGCGTACCAGATTCGCGGAGACCCCCAGGTCGTCCAGGTGGACTCGGCCTTGTTATCGTAAATCGCCCCCGTGTCAAACGCACTCACGGGCACGAAGGTCTCGACCACGTTCCAGCCATTGCCCATGCCGTAGTGCAACGCGTTACCCGTGTTGAGATCCGCGAAGAGGGTGTCGTTGATGGTCAGCTCGTACGTGGCGAAGTCGTCGTCGACCACTGCCTGGAGCGTGCGCACGCCAGTCGGAACACCGAGCAGATCGAACTCGGTCTTGGACTCGCTCCACATCGCCAGCTCGAAGCCCTGGCCGACGTCCGTTCCGATTCCACCGGCCAGCACGTAGTCACGGCGAGCCTGGGCGGCCTGCAAGTCCAGCGCCACGATGCCGAAGGAGTAGATCACGTTCTCGCCCTGGATATCGGGAACGAGATTCCCGCCAAACATCACGAAGGGGCGCTTAGGTAGCGCAGTCAATTGCTGTTGCGGTGCCTGAGTGAAGGGATCGAGCATCCTCCCTCCGCCTCCGCTGCCACCCGTGGGGCAGTCGACGAGGGTCGCCGACCAAGAGACGGCGCCTGCGGGGACCTGATCGGACCCGGGAACCTCGATCGTAGAACAGCCGAGGTCACGGCCGTCGGCTCCCCGGTAGCAGACCTTGACGCATACCGGAGTGCCGGACAGGTCAGCGACCTTGTCTCCATCGTTGGAAACCCTGACTCCGACGCCGACACTGCCCCCCCCGGGCAACGGAATGTCGGCCTTTGCGTCCACGGAGCCGGTTGCTCCGCATGCGGCCAGGAACAGGGAAGTGGCAAGGACAGCTACGAGGGATAGTGCGCGAGTCTGGTTCATCGGAAAGCTCCTTGGGAGATGATTGAGAATGAGTGCAGACCTTGAGTTGAGGCTCCACTGCAAGCTGCGGAAGCTCTTGTTCAGGTCGAAGGAAGAAAAATCTCGTGACCACCGAGTCGCTCGTGCGCCAGGCGGTCCGCTTCACCTGATGGAGTCTTCAACCTCACGGATTCCCCGAAAAAACCCTCCAAAAAAAACAGGGAGCTGCTGCGGCCCGCCGTGTTCAGCGGGGACCCCGGGGGTCAGCTCCAGACCCCCCCACGCCAGCTCCGCCGCGAGCGCCCCCGCAGCTGGAGCTTTGGTTCGAGGGCTGTTGACTGAAGGTGGTGGTGGGGCCTGAGAAGGTCTCGCTCGTGGGGGAGTTCTGGGCGCAGGGGGAAGAGGCCCGGGATCCTCGCTCGGAGGCCGTCAGCTGGGGAGAGAAGGAGCGGCGAGAGGACCGCTTGCTGGGGGTGAGGCGTCTGAGGGTGGATGGAAAGGTAGCTTGGATCGCCTATCTTCTCGCATCGAGCTAACTCACTTGCAATATGCCGTTTGGACGGAATTGAGCAAGGACTTTGGAGAATACTGAGGGCCTCTCGCCGCGCCTTACGAGTAACACAATGACGTGAATACAGCGTAAGCCTGTCACCCCCTCGATTCTCAAACTCCCACTGGCAATGAAGCCCATCCAGATCAGCATCCACCCTCTGTCCGCAGCGATTGGCGCACTCACGCTTGGCGCTCTCTTCGTCCTCACAGGCATGCAGCAGGTCGCGAACACCTCCGGCCTTCTCACCCCCGATCAACGCGAGTTTCTGCAGAGCATTTCGATGGTCGACTTGGACGACGGCCAGGGTGGGACGGCGCGCAGCGTGCGCGTCAGCGGGATCAACGTGCAGATCGTGAACGGCCTCGACGCGACGAATGGTTATCCGATCGATCCGAACAGCACCGATGCCGGCCTCACGTCCGTGAACGGCACCGGAAACCTGATCGTGGGTTACAACGAGTTACGCGGTTCCAATGACGATCGCACGGGTTCGCACAACATCATCGTCGGCAACCGCAACAACTGTTCGAGCTTCGGCGGACTCGTCAGCTCACGCAGCAACAACGTGGAGGCCGCGTTCTCGACCATCATCGGCGGCGCGAGCAATACGACGACAGGCGTGTCGGCGACGATCAGCGGGGGTCGCGACAATGAAGCCAGCGGCACGTACTCTTCGATCAGCGGTGGAAGTGATCACGTGAGCAGTGGATTCGCATCCAGTGTCAGTGGTGGCCGCACGAATACGGCCAGCGGGAATCGTGCGTCGATCTCCGGTGGCCTCACGAACCTCGCCGACTTCGACTACGCGGCCATCGGCGGAGGCGAACTCGGACAATCGAGCGGCCACGCGTCTTCGATCACCGGCGGACTCCAGAATGTCGCGTCGGGCTCACACGCATCCATCAGCGGCGGCCAGGACACTTTGGCGAGCGGCAGCGCGTCCGCGGTCAGCGGCGGACGGTTAGGCGAGGCTTCCGGCGATTGGTCGTCGATCACTGGCGGCGGCGCCTTCGGTTTCTTGACGCGTAACCGCGCGACAGGCGACTACTCGAGCATCCATGGCGGGCTCGCCAACGAAGCGACGCGCAACTACGCCACCGTGCTCGGAGGGAAGTCCAACTCGGCTCTCGGCGAGTACTCCTGCGTCTCCGGCGGGCTGGAGTGCCACGCGACGGGTGAGTACAGCGCGATCAGTGGTGGATGGAGCAATACGGCCTCGGGGCAGTACAGCTCGATATCAGGCGGCCAATCCAACCTGGCTTCGGGTGGCAGCTCGTCATGTGTCGGCGGCTCGGGCAACACGGCCGGCGGTAGCAGCGGCACCGTCTGCGGCGGAACGAGCAACAGCACGATCGGCACGGCTTGCGTCGTCCTCGGCGGCGAGGGCAACGTCGCAGGCTTCTTGCGATCCACGGTGAGTGGCGGCCAATCGTGCAGCTCCAACGGCCTCTACACGACAGTCGGTGGCGGGCTCTCACGGACAGCGACCGGGACGAACGACTGGGTCGCCGGTAGCTTGCTCGAGGACAATTGAATCGCGCACGGGGGCTCACAGACTTGATCAACCACGGCCGCAGCGGCGCAGTCGTTCAGATCCAGCGCTTCGGCTCGGCCTTGAACCTCAACCTGCACTTTCAGGCCCTGGTGCTCGATGGTGTCCACACGGCTCCGGACGCCTTCGCCGCCCCACGCTTCCACCCCGCACGTCCGCTCACGAGTGCAGAGGTGGCCAGGCTGCTCCCGCTGATCCATGCCGCGTCATTTCAGGGGCGTGCGGCGCTGGACACGGAGGCGGGATGCATGCGCCTGGGTATTTCACCCGCCAGGGCCTCGGGCGGAATGCCAGTGCTCAAGGAGTCCGCCGCGAGCGCCCCCGCAGCTGGAGCTGTGATTCGAGGGCTTGAAGGGGGAGCTGGGCGGGGGCCTGAGGGCTCCGGCCTCGCTCCCTGAGCTTGGTTTGGAAGGGCGCGAGCGCTGGCCTGGCCTGATCGGGAACTCCAGAAGGGTGGATCAATGGTAGCGGGAGGGTCCCAGGCGCTATCGTGGGTGCCCCGTACCTCAGCACCTACCCAGGGAGCGAAACGCATGTTCAAGATCTCAACCGCCAACATCCTCCTGCTGTGCCTGTGTCTCTTCGGCTGTCACACAACGGCGCCGTCGAAGATCGTCTCTGCTGTGCCTGCGTCCTCGCAAGAGGTCGCCTCAGCGCCGAAGTATGTTCCCGACGGACCTGACTGGGCCGCCATCGTTGGCGTGCCCCCGGCATCGGGATCGACCGAGCTCGCCAACGACGTGGCCAGCGTCGACTGGTGCCAGCGGACGCGCAACCCGATGACCGTGAATGAAGCCTGGGCCGGTGTGGATGTCTCGGTGGCGTGCTTCCAGTCCGAGCTGAACGCGAATGTCAAGCACGGCAGCTTCCCCGAGCTCTATGCGACTGTTGCCACGGTGATGGCGCAGTGCATGACCGTGGCACACGAGATCAAGGACCAGTTCAAGCGGCCGCGGCCCTTCCTCAGCCACGATGAGCTGCACCCGGCCCTCCCGAAGCCGAGTAGCTACTCGTTCCCCAGCGGTCACGCCACGCGCGGGATGCTGACCTACGTCCTGCTCGCGGATCTGTTCCCCGAGAACAAGGAGGCGCTGGAGGCCCGTGGCCGCCAGATCGGTTACCTGCGCGTGGCCGCCGGTATGCACTATCCAACGGATGTGGAGGCCGGACAGCGACTCGGTCTGGCGGTGGGCGAGGCCGTCCTCACGACGACCGCCTGGAAGCAGGCCCGCGAGGAGCTGGCTGGCTCTGTCGCCAAGATCCGCGCCTCCCGTTGAGGCGAGCCATCAGGCAGCAGTCAGGCCGGCTTGATCCCAGCCCACTCTCCACGGCGCTGATCCAATCCAAGCAAGGCCTGGACTGTCACCCGGTGATCTGAGCTTGTGCCCTGGCTCTCGGGCTGCAGCCGAACTCAGGGCCAGAGCGTGATCTCGATGGCTTCCTTCGTGCTCTCCTGCGGAGCAGAAGAGGCGAGGGAGCCCTCGGGGAGCGGGGCCGGCTGCTGGGGGTGGAGCAGCTGAGGGGGGCAAGAGGTGGATTCAGGGCAGCTGGATTGCCAGTCCCGAGGTCATGACCATGATTTCCAAGTTCTTCGGGAGCGTCTGTTCGAGCGCGTGCATAGGTAAGGCATGCGCCCCACCCGAGAACACAACATCGAGGCCCTCCTGGCGGAACAGGGCTGGCTGAGCCAGCTGGCCGGCCAGCTCTGCGCTGACGCCAGCGCGGCCGCGGATCTGGAGCAAGAGACCTGGCTCGCGGTGTTGCGCAATCCACCCGCCGAGCTCAGCACGGCGCGCGGCTGGCTGCACCGGGTGGCCTCGCGCCTGGCCCAGCGTCGACTGCAGAGCGAGCGTCGGCGGCACGATCGCGAGCGGGACGTGAGCCGGTCGGAGGCCACGGGGAGTACGGCTCAGGCCGTGGCCACCGCCGAGAACATCAAGGCGCTGGTCGAAGCAACCCTGGCCCTCGAGGAGCCCTTTCGCGAGACCGTGCTCCTGCGCTTCTTCGAGAACCTCGAGCCACGCGAGATCGCCGAACAGATGGGAGTTCCGGCCTCGACCGTGCGCAGCCGCCTGACACGCGCCATGGCCAAGCTGCGGGCCGCCCTCACCGGCGAAGACGAAGAGCACGCCCTCCGGGCGAGCGGTGGATTCTCCAGCCTCCTCATTCGATTCCTCTTGCACCTCGCCTCCATGAAATCACTCGAGCTGACCCTGGCCTGCTTGTGCGCACTCCTGACCATGGCTGGAGGTTTCTACTTCCTCAAGGGCGAAGCGGCGCAGCCCGAGCTTGCTGCTATCGTGAACTCGGAATCGGGAGGGAGCTTGGCCTCAGCGGAGGGCGCTCCAGAGGCCAGAGCTCCACGGGTCGAGGAGAGAGTCGAGGCGCAGAGAGCTGCAGTCCACGAGGTCGTGAGCACGCCCCTCCCGGATGTGATTGCGGGGAACATCCTGGCGGTCGACGGAAGCCCGATCGCGAACGCCCGAATTCGAGTCCATGAGGCGCGCGGGAGCTCGCCGCTGCTCCGGTCCAGGTCGCCCCTCGCCAGGCAGGGGGCTGGCGCTGTCATCTTCGAGTGCAGCAGCGATCACCAGGGGGCCTTCACGATCCCGCGCGCCCTGGCGGTCGATACCGAGGCCAACCTGGTCGTCAGCTCGCAGGCAGAGGGCTTCGGCGAGGCCTCGCAGACCCTTTCGGAGACCGAACTGATCGAGCTACGCCCCGCCTGGCTCGTGCGACTGGAAGGCACGGTCCGGGACGCGGAGACCGGCCTCGCGATTCCGGGAGTGAGTCTGAACCTCGGCAGGCAGTATCTCGGCAGGAAGAACCCGACGACTCTGACCGACTCCGCCGGCCAGTTCCTGTTCGAGGACATCCGAACGCAACTCGACACCCGTCTGCGGCTCTTCCATGCGGACTACGTGTTCGACGAGCAGCGGCTCGATCTTCCAGGGCCTCGCTCCGCTCCCCTCGACCTCACGATGAGCAGGGGGCGCGAGCTGAGCGTGCGCTTCGTCGAGCTCGAGTCCGGTGAAGGCGTGGGGGGCGTCACGCTCTACTCAGGCCATGACAGCGGTGAGTCTCCCTGGGTCGCCGATGCTACCGGCGCGCTGAAGCTGCGAGTTCCAGGTGATCGCAAGCAGCGCTTCCTGGGCGACGTTCCCGGCCACGCGAACTTCCAGTGGGACCTTGAGAGCACTGACCTCACACCCGGAGAGGTCGTGCGCCTCCCCGTGGATGCCGTCGTGTCGGTCACGGGGTCGGTTGTGGATGCCACCGGCAAGCCGCTTCCTGGCTGCCTGGTGAGGGCTTGGCCCGCGGTGCCCAGCTCTGGCCGTGTGGTCGACGGGGTGCCGGGGATGCTCTGGTGGACGAACAGGTGGCGGGCGGGCGCGGCCCCGCGTAATACAATGACCACCGACGAGGAGGGACGCTTCGAGCTGCAGCTCGTCGCTAGCGAAGGGCCCTGGGTGGCCGTGGCCTCGAACAGCTCGCAAGAAGCGAAGCTGACCATCGATGACGCGCAGGCTCCCCTGGACTTCGTGATGGGGCTGGAAGATGAGAATGGAACGGTGAGTGGTCGTCTCGTGCGCGATGGCAAGGTCTGGTCCGCCGCGCTTGATCTCTGCCTCGACGGCCCCAGCTTGGATCGTGATGTCAGCAGGGCCGATGGAGTGTTCGGCTTCGAGGGCTTGCCCGTGGGTGAGTATCGCCTGCACTACGGGGTTTCCACCCTGCGCGAGCTGGAGCTCTCCCCGGGGGAGATGAATCTGGAGCTTGGCGAGGTGAGCCTCGACGGACTACCGCGGCTGGAAGTTCGCTGCAGGACGGAGTCAGGCGAACCGCTCATTGATGAAAAAATTCGCATCGTCACCTTGGACCTCACGGACATCGAGCGGTCCATTCTCAAGCGAGGGGGCTACAGGATGAGCGGGCACACGGATGATGAGGGCCGCTTCGAGTGTCTGCTACCGGGGAACAGGCGCTACCTGGTCTCACTGGGCGAGCAGACCTCCAATCTCCGGGAGACCGTGGTTGTCGAGGGCGACAGCTTCGTCGACCTGGTCGCCCCGCGGACGCGAGACCTCCACCTGCGACTCCTGGACCAGACGACGGGAGCACGGGTCATGAACGACTCGATCTTCAAGCGGCTGTTCTCCTGGCGCCATCCCGGGGAGGTGCCCTACCGCCGTGTACTGGGGAAGCACCTCACGGATGGAACTCTCGTGTTGACCCTGCCTGAGGGCCCCGTGGAGCTCTCATTGCAGGCGATGTTCGGTGGCTATCAGCCGCTGAAGCTGAGCGCGGCCCAGACCGCTGGTGGTGAAGATCCCGACTCCCCGATCGAGATCAACCTCTCCAGGGGGCTCGACCTGGAAGTGCGCTTCGATCCGGAATCGTTGAGAGCTCTACAGGACAGGTCGGGACTCGAGTTCTACCTGCTCGAGGTATCCGAGCTCGATCTGGTTCGTGAAGGATCGGAGTACAACAAGCTGAGTGGGTACTTCCTCGACGAGGGGCTCTTCTCCCGGCGCTTCCCTATCCAGCGCAATTCGGCGAGCGTGCACTTCACCGGTCTGCTGCCAGGTGCTTACTCGATCATCGCCTTCAATCGGGAGGGCCGCCGAGAGGACCTGACCTTCCAACCGGCGGTGCTTGAGGTCGCGGAAGTAACCGAGAGTATCGATCTGCAACTCGTACGCTGACCGCCCGCACCTCGTGGATGACAGGCTCGTGGTCCTCTCTTGAGAGGACCCGGTTATCCGCGGTTGGGCTGGCTCCGCCCATGGATGAGAGCTATCTTGATGAACGAATCCTGACATCTTCATCCACGACGTGGGAGTTCCTGCATGCTCTTCTTGTCCGCCGTCCTCTGCCTTGCTTCCCTCGCCCATCAAGATGTCGACGAGAAGTCCAGCCCCTTCGACGGGCTACGCTGGTCGGGGGACCAGCCTGAGGTTCAGGTCGACCGAACCTGGTACAAGCCCATCGCCATCGACGGGATCGCTGTCGAGGAGATCCTCGTCCTCGCCGATGGATGGGCTCCTGGGCGTGAGAAGCGCCTTGCGGAAGACCTCGTCCCGATCCTCGTGAAGCTCGAATGGAAGGGCGACCGAAGCGTCGACCTCGACCTGCGCTCTCTCGAGGATGGCTCGGCCATCCGGCTCGAGGGTGTGGAGATGACGCGGGCAAAGCGCGAGGCTCTGCGTGACTCCAGGCGTGTGAATGAGAAGTCCGGCGGCTCCCGCAGCCCCTCGATGCCGAGCCGGGTCTCGCTGGAGGATGCCCGCGTGGACATCGATGCCTTTGGTGCTGGCTTGAAGGATCAGTTCGCGTACCTGGGGCTTGGTGATGTGGATCTAGGTGGTGAGCTGGCAGAGATTCGCGACGGCCTGACCGGGGACCAGGTGGGCGTCCTCGACCTGCGCCTCGAGCTGCATCAGCTCCTCATGCGCTTCTCAGACGGGCACGCCCAGATTCGAACGAAGCTTCCTCTCGGCCAGGCCGGCGACAGGTACCTGCCCTTCTTGCTCGTCGACTCCTCTGCAGGGGTGATCGCGGTTCTCCCGGATCGCTCTGCGCTGGTCGAGCCGGACGCGCCGGTCGTCCAGGCGATTGATGGCAAGACGATCGACGAGTGGATCGAGCTGGCGCGGCCCTTCGTCGCGAACGGTAGCGCGCAGCTCGTCCGTCGGCGTGCCCTCGGCGACCTGCGTGAGATCGATTGGGTGCGTCGAGTCCTCGGAGAAGAGACAGGTGCGCCGCTCACGGTGACCTTCTCGACGGTGGATGGGAGTGAGGTTGTCGAGCGAGAGCTCGATCTCTCGGACCGTCGGCCTACCTACGGCCCCTGGCCACGTTCCCGAAGTACAGTTCTCGACGGGAACATCGGGTACCTGCGCATCGTCCAGATGAACGATGACGTTGAGGCCCTACACGAGGCGATGGAGGACTTTGTCGATACCAAGGGGCTCATCGTCGACGTGCGCGGCAACGGCGGCGGGACGCGTGAGCTCTTGCTAGCCTTGGGGGGCTACTTGATCGGGCCCGAGGAGCCCTCGGTCGTGGGCAACATCGCGCAGTACCGCCTCTCGCCGCGCTTCAACGAGGATCACCTCGAGGCCCGCTACATGTACCGGACCAGCTGGGAGGGGTGGAACGACCGGCAGCGTGACGCCATTGAAGCGGCGACCGCAGCCTTCAAGCCTGAGTGGCAGCCCGTGGGCGAGTTCAGCGACTGGCACTATCTCGTCCTGGATCGCACTGGACACGCTGGCGAGTACTTCTACGACTTACCGGTCGTGGTGCTCTCTGACTCGGGTTGTTTCAGTGCTACGGATATCTTCCTGGGTGCGCTCGAGCTCCTGCCTCGAGTGACGCTGGTGGGCGCCGCAAGCTCCGGGGGCAGCGCGCGATCGCAATCCTTCCGGCTGCCCAAGACGGGCATGGAGGTGCGCTGCGCCTCAATGGCGTCCTTTCGCCCTGACGGCCGGCTCTACGACGGTCGCGGCATCGAGGTCGACATCGAGGTGCTGCCTGCCCCTGAGGACTTCCTGAGCGCTGGCGGCGATGCTCAGCTCAAGGCCGCGCTCGAGCTGTTCTGAGCTGAGTGTTGAGGCCGCCTGGAGCGCCTCTCCCAGTGAAGCGTAGTCCCTCTCGAACACTCGAGGTCCACTGGGTCTCTCTCCGCATACGAATGAACCTCGTTGTAGCCCGCGAAGCGCCAGTCGAGGAACGCGTTGAGGTCCTCTTCAGATACCGTGTACGTGGCACGGTGATCGAGCAGGTCCCGTTGCAGGGTGATGTCGGTTGCGGTCGGCGGGATCAACCTCCGGCCCCTGGCGGGCCAGATGCTGTCGGGGCTGTCGTGGTGAGAGTCGATCCCGTAGAGCCCGACCAGGGTCAGGGCGAACACCATGATCACCACAGCCACGGAACCGCAACACTGGAGAGTGCACCCCTTGGCCGTGGTCTCGGAGGGGGGGCTTGGTTCTTCTCGGGCATCAGGTTCCTGTGGTCTCCGGACAAGGTCCATACAGGGTACCCAGCCAGGTCCGCTCTGATCTTCTCCTTGTAGGGATGGCGCAGCGAGAGCGTCCCGAGCACGGCGGTGAAAAGGCGCAGCTCATGCGGTGCTGCGGGGGGTCCCTGTTCAGCCGTGGGGGACTCTGGGCGCAGGGGGGAGAGTGAGGGGGAAGGGGCCCGGGATCCTGGCTCGGAGGCCGTCCGTTGGGGCGAGAGGAAGCGGTGAGAGGCCCACTTGCTGGAGGTGAGGCGGCTGAGGGGGGATGTAAAGGTAGCTTGGAGCGCCTGCCCTCTCGAGAGCTGTCGCCACAGGGGTTTCCGCGCCGGGTGGAATCGTTACTCTGCAGTTGCTCGCGCCAACAGGTGAAGTGTGCTGGCAGAGGCGACAGGAATCGATTGAGAATGCCCAAGGAAACCGGTAACGCTCTGGACGTGGCATCCGCGACTACGACGCAGAGAGGTGCTCGGGACCAACGCAAGAGACGCATTCGACTTGTCACGTCCTTGCTCGCGCTGCCCCTCGGCCTGCTCCTCACGGACCTGGGAGTAAAGTACTTTTACATCGACGCGGGTCACTACCAGGGGCCGCCTCTGCCGCCCTTCACGGTCCGAGACAACCCAAACCTGGAGGGTTGGTTCGCGGCCCAACTCGATGCGCGCGCCAGGGGAAGGAACGCCAGGGTCGATATCAAGTTCGATCGAGAACTCGGTTGGACAAACCACACGAGGAAGAGCCGTAGATCCCGGGATAACTACAATTCGACGGTCAACTCCATCGGCGCTCGAAGTACCCGCGAATACACTCCCGAGGTGCCAGCGGGTGCCCTGCGCCTGGCATGCTTCGGTGACTCGTTCACCTACTGCTCCGAGGTCGGGGACCACGATTCCTGGACAGGGCAGCTCGAAGAACAGGACCCGACTGTCGAGGCCATCAACTTCGGCGTTGCCGGGTACGGTCTCGATCAGGCTCTCCTGCGCTTCCGTCGAAAGACGAAGGAAATCAAAGCGGATGTGGTCGTGATCGGCTTTCAAATCGATGCCTTGCCCAGGATCGTCTCACGCTGTCGCGCGTTTGAGAACCCGCTGGCCAATGTGCTCACGGTCAAACCGCGCTTTCGCCTCGAAGACGGGGAGCTCGTCCTGGTTCCGTTGCCCTTCGCGAACTCCAATGAGCTGCTCGAGTGTGCCCTGGCGGGCCGACTACCCGAGACGCTTAGCGAATACGAGTACTGGGGGGGTGACGACCCCATCTTCCCATTTATCACGACCGAGCGAATATGGGCCGCGAGGCGAGCCAATCAGCGCCGTTTCTATCGCAAGCTCTGGAGCGAGACCGATGAGGAGCCTTACAGGGTGTTCACGAAGGTCCTGTCGACCTTTCGGGAGGAGGCTCTCAGCGCAGGAGCCAGGGAAGTGCTGGTGCTGATTCTTCCCAACCGTCGGGACCGCGCGGTCCGCGAAGAGGACGGCTCTCGCTTCCTCGCTCCCTTGCGAGCCGAACTCGAAGCCAATCAGTACGAAGTCATCAACTACGATCAGCGCTTCCGAGACCTCATGGCCGAGGATCGGGGTACGATGTTCCTGAAGCACCACTTCAACACCAGAGCCAACGCTCTCGTGGCAGGGCTGATCCTGGAGTGGGTCGAATCCCGGCCAGATCTGCGCAAGACCAAGCCCGCAAGAGACGGGTAAGATCCGGGTGGAGCCACGCTCCCGAACATCCGTCGGCGACCCCGAGTGAGCCCGGAAGCTCGCTGCTTCGCAGCCGAGGTTCTCGCGCCTTCTTGAGAACACCTTGCGGTCTCCGGAAGGCCCGGGCTTACGGACAGAGCATCACCTCCGGCCCGTCCGAGAAGTTGAAGCCCGCCGGTCCGCCCAGGGGATGCCGATACCAGAACTGGAAGCCCCCCGCTTCCATGGCGGAGTGACTGGCCCTGCCCTACTCCCAGGTCACCGTCCAGGCGTTGGAGAAGTTGAAGAGGCCGCCGCA
>JABACD010000110.1 GCA_014237855.1 Planctomycetota bacterium
GTGGGTGTATTCGTAGGCCTGAATGCCGAGGAAGGAGAAGCCACCCAGGATTGTGACGAGCAGCCAGCGAACCGTCTTGGCCTTGTTCTGTTGCTTCGCACCGTCGACGGCCATGACCATGGACAGGGACGAGCAGATCAGGAGGAAGGTCGCGATAGCCGTCAGGTGGATACCGAGGATTTCGGCTGGGATGGGCCAGTCAGCCGAGGTGATCCTCAGGATGCCGTAGGCAAGGAGGAGCCCGCCGAAGGACATGCCGTCCTGAGCGATGAACATCCACATGGCAATCTTGCCGCCTGTGGCTTGTCCGAAGTGCGGGCACTCTTCCGCTTCGTGGTCGTGACTCGTGTCGATGGCCGAGTCGGCAGTGGTGCTGTGAGCCGTGCTCATCGGGCAGAAACCTCTAGAAGACGAAGAAACTGAGATACAGGACGACCCAGACCACATCCATGAAGTGCCAGAACATCGCAGTGTTCTGAACCGTTGAGATGCGATGAGGACCGTAT
>JABACD010000111.1 GCA_014237855.1 Planctomycetota bacterium
AAGTAGATTTGCAAATATTCTGTTATTTAATTTACGCTTCTCTATTTTATATAGTCCATTCCTTAAATCTTCTTCCTTAAAAACTTTGATTTTTTCACTCATTTAACCCTACCTAAGTGGAGGCGGCGGGAGTCGAACCCGCGTCCTGTCTAGCTTCCATAATAGTATCTACATTGTTATTGTATTGTATTCACACAAAACAAAAAGTTATCCGACTTATCGGAGTCAGATGGGCATACCATCATTTCACTTTTAACTCAAGTAGTGAACCCTCTATCTAAGTACGACTTAGCCCGTTACCGCTTGGGTGATAAGGCGCGGTAAGCCTCAGCAGCTAGGCTGCGATTGCGAAACTAGGTTCAGCAATTAAAATTGTAATCGGCTTTTATACTGGCCATCCGATCAACCAGTCAATGCAACTAATATTTTCACCATCAGTCGATGCCTTTTCACCCCCTAGTTTAAATACCTAATATCGTTATACTATTCTTTAGCTTCATACTC
>JABACD010000112.1 GCA_014237855.1 Planctomycetota bacterium
TGAAGGAAGACGACTGGGACCGGGTCGTCGACGTCAATCTGAAGGGCGCCTTCAACCTGACGAGGGCGTTCTCCCGGGCGCTGCTCAAGAATCGCGGCGCTCGGGTGATCAACATGGCCTCCGTGGTCGGCCTCGGCGGAAATGCCGGACAGGCCAACTACGCGGCCAGCAAGGGGGGGCTGGTCGCCCTGACGCGGTCCCTGGCGAAGGAATTCGGGGGCCGTGGGGTGACGGTGAACGCCATCGCTCCGGGGTTCATCGAGACCGACATGACGGGGGATGTCCCGGAGGCCCACCGGGAGGCCATGACCGCCAACATCTCCCTCGGTCGGGCCGGAACCCCCGAGGACGTGGCCCGCGGGGTCCTCTATCTGGCCTCAGAACTTGGCGATTACGTGACCGGCCAAGTTCTCGTAATCGATGGAGGCATGAGGCTTTAACATCGGTCCGAACCCTGGCCGGTCAGGCCCTGGTTGGATTGAACGCCGTTTTTGCGTGTG
>JABACD010000011.1 GCA_014237855.1 Planctomycetota bacterium
ATCGACCTACACGACCTCTTGATCAGGCCTGGCGAGGTCAGCCCGGAAAAAAAGGCACCCCCGTCCGGCAGGGGTGCCTGTCACTCAAGAAGTTCTGGTGGGGCGCCAGCTACCGGCGCCTGGCCCTCAGGGCAGGACCGTCAGCTTGGTCCAGTCCCTGGAGAGCGAGCCATCATCCAGGTCGATCGCCTGCATGTAGTAACTCGTGCCTACTGCTACGCCCTGAGGAATGAGGAAAGGCGAGATGGCCAGGTGGCTCCCGTCGGCCGTGGTGAGCGGTAGCTCCACGATGAGTTCAGGATCGAGATAGAGCTTCCCGGCTCCGTACAGGGAGTCCTCCAGGGGAGTGTCGAGAAGCCCCGTGGAGACCAGTACCTGGCTGCTCGTGCCCTCTCGTACCCGGTGCTCGACGTCGACCGTGGCGCCGACAACCGGAGCTCCGTTGATCGCGACGTCGACCAGCCCGACTCGGTAGAGGGAGACGGACCCGCCACCACCCCAGACGTTGGCATGAACTCCCTTGGAGGCCACGGTGAGATAGTCCCCCGTGCTGGAGAAGTCCATCGAGTTCACGGATCCAGGCAGGTGGTCGGTGAGCACTGGGAGCATCAGGTCGCGGTCATAGACCAGGACCTCCGGCACCAGGTCATCCTCGTCTCCCCACATCCCGATCGCGAAGCGGCTACCGTCTGCAGAGACCTGGATGTCCTCCACGAGGTTCTGCAGCTGTCCACCACCATCGAGGTCCAGCTGGTAGGAGAGGGCGCCTTGCTCCAGATCAACCACCACGATCCTTGCGTCCATCAGCTGGCCTGCTTTCTGGAAGCCTGCGACCAGGGTAGTGCCGTCGTCCGATAGGGCCGGAGCTCGCAGCATGTGAGCCGAAGGTAGGTCCAGCGCAAGGAGCTCGCTGTAGATCCCCTCACCGTTTCGCTCCATGACGGTCACGAAACCCGGTGTGCCGAAGACCACTCTCGAGCCATCTCCAGAGCTCGAGCTGCCGCCATATTGAGGCTGCCCGAAGGTGTAGGTCTCGTGAGCGACCTCACCAATCGTGAGGTCGTAGACGAGTTGCTTCAGAGGTGCAGAGACCACGAGGGTGGAGCCATCCCGCGAGAGGTCGGCTGACTCGACCCCTGCCAGGGTCGTCAGGTACGCCTGGTGGGTCGGGACATTCGAGTCCGGGCCGAAGAGCGAGAGCTGCGTCTTCCCCTGGGCCTGGTCATAGACGAGGAGGACGATGGCCTCACCATCATCGGACACAGCGCACCAGCTGTGCGCGTGGTTGCTGATGAGTATGTCGGACTCGTGACTCCAGGAGCTCCCAGCTCCAGCGGAGGAGTACCTGCGAAGAACGGCTCGGCGCTGGAAGAGGGCCGCGTCCGCATAGACCTGATGCAACGAGAGGTGCACGTCGGCACTCTTGGAGGACGCCACCTGGCGCTCGAAGTTGAGCATCGCCTGCTGGTCCGACCAGGCAGGACTCGCGTCACCGACCGTGTGGGAAGAGAGGAGCTCGGCGTGGTTGACGTAGAACCCGTACTCGGTGAAGACCTGGGTTCCTTGATTGCCCAGGCTGACGGTCTCTGCGATCCAGCTCTCGTCGCTGGTCAGTGACCAGATCAGCTCCGTGCTGCCAGCCAGCATTGACTGCGAGCCTCCGGCTCCAACAGTGTCGGGGGCCGTCTCTGAACTCTCCCTCCTCAGCTCGAGGCCCCCGCCGTCAGTGGTCACCCAGCGCCGCTGCTGAGGAATCCAGCTCTGACCCTGTGCTGAGCAAAGCCCGCCGAGCGAGGAGCTCGAGGCCAGGGCGAAGAAGAGCAGGGAGAGGTAGCGCGGGCGAGGGAAGTCGATGGATTTCACGGAGATCACTTTGGGAGTCCCGCCACTGAGGCGAGCCAGGAGAGAGGCTGATAGCAGGACGGTGATACAGCCCTCGCGTGCCCAGCGCAAGGTTCTGGATGCGGCCCCTCCACCTCAGGAATCCATTTATTCATACGCAATCTACAAAGGTGCAATCCCCCGGCTGGCACGCCGCGTCGACACGAGCGCGAACGCAATTCGATTTGCGACCTTCTACAGGTGGCCCATTAGCTGCCTTTCGCGGCAAGAGTCTCGCGAAAGGAGTGCGAATGCGAAATGAACGATCCTAAGCAGGCGATCGGCGAACGAGAAGCCGCTCAACGCCAGAAGCGTGAGCACCTAAAATTCTCGAATCAGCGCCAGACGGAGGCTTTCTCGGCCTCCGTCGAGTCTCTACGATTCGTTTGTTCGAGCCCTCGATATGGAGTCGCTCGGACGTCACCGCAACACCGACTCGATGCCCGTGATCTCAGCCTTTTGTGGCCAGGGACTCAGGACGCATCGAGCCTTAGATTCCACCAACTCGATTCCATCGCACCCTTTCTCGCAGGAGGCGAAGGTGACCAGTCGCAATCAGCCCGCCCCCCTGACCGGGAGCGGCAAATCTTCCTCAATTGCCTCCCAGCGACCTTTTCCTGGCCTCGCCAGGAAAGCGTCCGCCTGCCGGACCTCGCATTTGATCGCGCCCCCAGGAGGGCCACTCATGTCCAAGTCACTCGGATTCTCTCTCGGTATCGCTCTGGCCGCTCTCCTTGCAGCCCCATCCTCAAGCGCCCAGTCCGCGCCCGGCACGCAGGCGTCGGTTTCATTCGTGAGCGTCTCGGGAGTTCAGGGGGGGACAGGCACCTGCCCCGACGGATCCACGCCTCTCGAGCACTCCGAATCGGGCTGCATCCCAGCCAACTGCGGCGCGCTCAAGGTGCTGAACTGGGGAGTCCCGACACCAGAAGTCGTCAGCATCCCGAAGTTTGACTCGGGCCTTGGAACCCTGCTGCAGGTCGAACTCACGGCCAAGGTACGCCACGCGGGAAACTTCTGCGTCGACAACACCTCACCAAGCTGTGCTGTCGTCGACTTCACCCCGTCGGTACAGGTCCTCGTTACACCCAATGCCAGCCTACCCGGGGTGCAGCCAATCAGTGTGAACCAGGCCGTCACTATCTTCACACCCGGGTTCTTACTGGGAGGCATGGACGGCATTGATGACTGCGCAACCCCAACGGGCCCAATGTCTATGGGGGACTGCACATCCGGCGAAGACCACTTCATCACCCAGTTCGACGAGAACTACAGCAGTCCACCAACGATCCTGATGACTGCCGCCCAGCTGGCACCTTGGATCAACACACCCGGAGGACCTGCTGAGTCCGTGCCCTTCGATGCGTGGGCGCAGGGTATAATTACGGGGAGTGGCAGCTCGAATGTGGATATTTCCGTCAGCGACTTCGCCAGGCTCGAGCTCGAGGCCAAGTACATCTACTGCCCGAACATGGCCCCCGACTGTGTGCCCGCCAACCCCGGCTACACCGTCAGCGAGAACCCCATCGCGGCGAACAACTCCATCAACATCAACCTGATGGATCTCGTCTCCGACATGGATGGCTGCATCGATTGCAGCACCTTCCAGATCACCCAGCAGCCGCTGGCCGCCGACGCACCGCTGAGCACCTCCTGCACCGGTCTCGGTGACCTGATCAACCCGAAAGCGGGCTGCACGACCTGCACGACCTGTATCGTGACCTACACCCCGGGGGTGGGTGCCGATTTCTGTGGCACCGACTCCTTCAAGTTCAAGGTCTCTGACGACAAGGGGGCCGAGCGGGAGTGCGAGGTCTTCATCACGGTGAACCCCGTCAATGAGCGTCCCTTCTGTGTGCCCGGGCCCGCGCTCGATCCGATGCTGCAAGGGACCCAGGTGGCCAGGGACTTCCGCCCCTACGTGGATGATCCCGACAACGGACCCGATGGAAGTCCGGACCTTCCCAACGAGAACTGTGGCGATCCCATCGACTACTCGACGATGAGCCTGTCCAACAACGACGGACTGACCTTCCAGGCCATCCCGAGTGTCCCTGGCGCCTTCCGGATCACGGCCCCGGCAAGCTTCTGCGGCCTGACCGAGATCGAGGTCAACGTCTGCGACTCCGGCGCGCCCTCACTCTGCATCGATCCGCCCGGGCCGCTCTGTACGGTGACCATCGAGGTCACGGCCATGAACGAGCCTCCGGTCTGTGTGCAGGGCCCAGCCCTACCCGACGTGGTCGAGGGCCAGGTGGTTCAGGTGGATCTGCGTCCCTACGTCGCGGACCCCGATGACCTGGACGGCTGCGGAGCCGGCATCGACAACACATCGATCACGGCGACCTCCCAGTGTGGCGGCAGCTTCACTCCTGTGGGCGGCCAGCCGGGCGTGTTCAACTTCACGGCACCGACCGACTTCTGCGGACCTTGCCAGATCACGGTCAACGCCTGTGACCTGGGAACACCTCCGCTGTGCATCGATCCTCCGGGTCGGCCCTGTGTTCTCACGATCAACGTCCTGCCCGAGAATGAACCTCCGGTCTGTGTCAGCGGCCCCCCGCTGCCATCGGTCGAGGAGGGTGACACGGTCCGCATCGACTTCACGAGCTACGTCGCCGATCCCGATGACGCCGACGGCTGTGGAGACGGCATCGACAACGCGTCGATCACCCCGACCTCCCTTTGCGGAGGCAGCTTTGCTGCTGTTGCCGGCCAGCCCGGCGTCTGGGACTTCACCGCGCCGACCGACTTCTGCGGAACCTGCGACATCACGCTGACTGCCTGTGACCTGGGAACCCCTCCCCTGTGCATCAGCCAGCCGTGCATGCTGACGATCACCATCGATCCGGCCAACGAGCCGCCGGTCTGTGTGCCGGGTCCCTCACTCGGAACAGTTGACCAGGGCGTGACGATCGAGATCGACTTCAATCCCTATGTCGCGGATCCCGACGATACGGACGGCTGTGGCTCGGGCCTCGACGTGGGCTCGATCACTCCGGCCTCCCAGTGCGGCGGGAGCTTTGCTCCGGTCCAGGGGCAGCCCGGGGTCTTCAACTTCACGGCACCGATGGACCAGTGCGGCCCGTGTCAGATCACGGTGACTGCCTGCGACCTGGCGAATCCGCCCCTGTGCATCGATCAGCCCTGCGTCCTCTCGATCGAGATCAACGGGATCAACCAGCCTCCGGTCTGCGTGAACGGCCCGGCGCTCGATTGCATCCTCGAGGACGGCTCGATGGAGATCGACCTGACCCAGTACGTGTCAGACCCCGACGACATCACCCTCTGTGGTGCGCCGCTCGATCCCTCCACCTTCGTGGTGACCTCCGAGTGCGGTGCTGAGATCCAGCCAGTCGGTGGTCCGACGGGGCGCTTCCTGATCACTCCGCCGGCGAACTTCTGCGGCCCCTGCGACCTCAGCTTCACCGTCCAGGACACCGAAGGCCTGCCGGTCGAGGGTGGCCCCTGCGTGATCATGCTCGAAGTCTGTCCGGTGAATGACCCTCCGGTAGCCATGGACGACTATGGCCAGGTGGTTCCGGGCGAGTCGATCATCATCGATCTCTGCGCCAACGACTCCGACATCGACGATGGGACCGGCTGTGGCTGCCTCCTGGATTGCTCCAGCATCGAGATCATCGGCGGTGGGGTCTCCGACTGCGGAACCCTCGAGCGTACGAATCCGGACAACTCCGCCGGTGACTTCACCTGGACCTTCACGCCGGCGCCGGGATTCGAGAACGACACCTGCTGCTTCGACTATCGGATCTGGGACCGGGACCCGAACACGGGCCTGCTCTGTGACTTCGATGAAGCCGAGGTGTGCATCTTCGTGAGTGACGACTGCATCGAGACCAGCCTACGACAGCCCTCGAGCCTGCTGCTCTATCCCGAGTTCGACAACCGACCGGGCATGCTGACGATCCACTCGGTCACGAACACTTCCTTCACCGATTCCATCCGAGTCAAGCTGGAGTACGTGAATGCAGAGGACTGCACAGTGGCCGATAGGAGCCTGGAACTGACACCCAATGACACCTGCACCTTCGCGACCAATCTGCTCATCGCAGAGCAGGTCCGAGGCTTCGGTTACATGTACGCCCAGTGCGGTCAGACCGGGCCGCCGGTGGTCTTCAACCAGCTGATCGGCAACATGCTCGTGATGGATGGCTACGATGCCATCTCGTTTGCCGTCAACGCGGTAGGCTTCCGTGGCATTGAGAACCCCGACGCCCCCATCGCTTCATGTGGCCGGCGTGAGACGGACCTCAATGGCAATGGGGTCCGTGACTTCGATGGGATCGAGTACGACCCGGTACCTGACAGGATTCTCATCCCTCGCTTCCTCGGCCAGACCCCTGATCGGCAGAACGAGCTGATCCTGATCGGCCTCTCGGGCGGACAGAAGTTCACGACGACTCTCGAGTTCCTTGTCTACAACGACAACGAGGACGTGTTCAGCAGACAGCACAGCTTCTACTGCTGGGAGCGCTCCCCGCTCCAGGACATCTCCAACCTGTTCGAGAACGACTGGCTGGCAACCACCGACAATGATCCCGATGAGGTCCTTGGGGCCACCGCGACCGAGTCCGGCTGGATGAGAATCAACGGCGGGGTGGCGACCTCTTCGACCACCAGCATCCCCGACCCGGCCTTCTACGCCGTCCTGATCGAGGTCAGCGACATTGGCCACTTGGCCGCAGACCTGCCGTTCGGAGACTGCTCTCAGGACAACGGAGGTCTGCTGCCGCGGAGCCTGAACGGCGAGTTCTGAGAAACAGGAGCCATTCACTCACCGGGGCCCGCATCGATTCGATCGATGCGGGCCCCTCACATTGACCGCTGCCGATTTCCTGCGCTCCTGACCCCTCCCCACGAGAGAGGCACTCTTCGGCAGGAGGCCCTGCCCTCGGAGATGCCGGGGGTTTGGGCACCATTGGAGACCCAACACCACAGAGCGCCTCACACGGCGGCTGGAGGGCGCTGAAGGAGCGACAGCTCCCGAGGGTCCGGACCTTACCCCCCGGGGGGGTCGTGAACCGCCCCGGCAACTCCACTCAGGAGCCCTGCTCCAGGCGCTCGATCCTCACCCGCCGGGTGTCAACCGTCCGGCGCTTCAGGGTGTGGGCATCTTCCACCGTCAGCTTGAGACGTGAGCCCTCTCCGTCCACTCGGACCACCTGGGCCAGCCCTCGTCCCCCGATCCGAACCCAGTCGCCGCGCTGGAACGCAACCTCCCTGCCCAGCTCCGGGTCCCCGCACTGCTCATCGGGGGTGGTCGCTCCCGATCGATCAGCCGCCTGAGTCACGCTGCGGGCTCGAAAGGCACCCTCCCGCCAGGCCTGAGCATGCTCGCAGACATCGCAGGCGCCGCAGGGGGCCTCCGCAACCGGTAATCCGAAGTGCCGGTCAATCGACTTCCGACGGCACTCCGTGTCACCGGAGGCAAAACGAACCATCATCAACAACCCCTCCAGGTCCGTTCGGAGCTTCTCCTCGCTCCCCACGAACTCCGGCAGCTCGTCGAGATCGAAGTCCCTGACGAGCGCCAGGTCGTGGGACTCGAAGCTCCCCTCGGTGACCCCGAGGACCTCCAGCCACTTCAGACAGATGGAGACTCGATTGTCGGCTCGGTTCTTGATCAGGAGCTCATCTCTCAGATCGTCGAGATCCCTGGCCTGGAGTCGTTCCCCCCATCCCCGGAGACATTCATAGACTCCCACCAGGTACTCACGGCTGGGGTTGGCCCAGTTGATGAAGTTCTGCTGGATGGCAACGTCCTCCTCGAAGTAGAGCAACTCGCAGAGCGAGGGCTTACCATCTCTGCCTGCGCGACCGACCTCCTGGGCCCAGGCCTCGAGAGTGCGCGGAATCTGAGCGTGGAGGACGAATCGAATGTCAGCCTTGTCCACCCCCATCCCGAAGGCATTCGTCGCGAGCACCACATCGCTGGGACTGCTCATGAAGTGCTCCTGCATCTGCCTGCGCTCGCGAGAGGAGAGCTTTCCATGGTAGACGAGGCTCTTGATCCCCCGCCTGCGTAGCTCATCGTGCAGGTGCTCGAGATCTCGAATGAGGGTGGAGTAGACGATACCCGCACCCTCGATCGAGGCGATGCGATCCGCAAGCAGTGACACCTTTTCTTCCGCCAGGTGGATGCGAGTCGTGGCCAGAAAGAGGTTCTCCCTCTCGATCCCACCGCGATGAATCACGGGCTCGCGTAAGCCAAGCGAATCGACGATATCCTGCGCCACCTGAGGCGTTGCCGTGGCTGTCAGGGCAATCGTGGGCGGCGACCCAATCTGCTTCCTGTAGAGGCCAAGCCGATGGTAGTCAGGCCGGAAGTCATGGCCCCAGTGGCTGATGCAGTGCGCCTCGTCGATGGCCAGCCGCGTGATATTGAGTCGAGGAAGAAACTCCTCGAAGACCGAGCTTCGAAACCTCTCCGGCGTCACGAAGAGCAGGTCGAGCTCCCCTCGTGCTGCCGCCTCCAGCCTCGCCCTGCGCTCGGGTGGTGAGACCGAGGAGTTCACCTCGGCCGCCGCTATACCCTTGTCTCGTAGGGCGTCGACCTGATCCTTCATCAGGGCAATCAACGGACTCACGACCAGCGTGAGCCCATCGAGAAGCACGGAGGGAAGCTGGTAGACGAGTGACTTGCCGCCACCAGTCGGCAAGGTGAACAATACGTCCTTACCTTCAAGAACCGCCCTGACCATTGACTCCTGAGGTCCACGGAAGCCCTCGTGACCGAAGCGCCCCTTCAGAGTGCTGAGCAGGACCTCATCTTCTATGTTCATGGTTCGAAGGTTAGCGCAAGCTCACCACACTTCGAGGGCTGTCCAGCCGCCGTCCGCGAATTCTCAGCCCCCTGGTTGGCACCCGCCTTCGGGGTGACTGGCAGGCTGTTCAGGGCACTCGGGGCCTGCTTGCCATCAGCCACACCACAGGGACGAGATCTCGGAACCCCTCCCCCAGGTGAAGGATGAGTGGCATGGTGACACGAAAACGCCGCTCCAAGGGGGAACCAAGGAGCGGCTAGCTCACGCGTGGCGACTTCGGCGCCTCCTTCCAAACGTCGAAGAACCGATCAAAGGGGGTCGGGTGCTCCCAGATTCAGCCGCACGGTAGCAGTACAGGGTGGGCAGCCACCTGGCTAGGCAATAAGAGCCCGCCACGACATGGGCCTGTGACGAAAAGGGCTGAGACGAGACCCTCCTCCAGCCAATCCTTGATTGGCTGGAGGAGGTTCTCGAGTCTGGGCAACTCAGGAACCGCTGACGACGGCTCGAAGAACGCCGTTGGTGCGGTCGTCCCCCATCTCGAAGGGCAGATCAGATGCCCCCATATTGCCGACACGCTCGATCAGCACAGCATAGATCGAGGGGTCCGGGTAACTCACCTGGCCATCGCTCCAGAGGTGCCCTTGGATGTGCATCCAGCCTGACTCAACATGCGGCGCACCAAGAATTTCACCCTTGTCATTATTGGTGAAGTTCGCGAGGAAATTATTGCGGAACAGGAGGGAGATATTCCTGAGCCTGACTCGATCCCAACAGCGGAAGGTGTACTCGCTGGAGAAGATCTCTTCGTTGTCGTTGAAGATCAGGAAGTCGACGATCGTGTGATCGTCCGCGCCACCAGTGAGGGAGATCAGGATCAATTCACTCTGCCTGACTGGCGTCTGCCCCAGGAACCTCGGAATGATGATCTCGCCGGGGGTCCCGCCATACTCGACACCATCGAGTTGCAGGTTGCCGTCTCCGTTGTCTGCGTTGATTCCCTTGTAAGACACGGGATTGACGCTGAACTCGAACTGAGCGTAACCATCAAGCGTGACGACGTTCCCGATCAGGAAGTTGTGCGTGATGGCTTCGCCTGTTTGCGCGTCCTTCGCATACAGGAACGCATAACCTTGATCGGCATCAGGGTTGTGGTAATTCGTGAGGCACGTGAACGTGTCCGCTGGAGTCAGCGTCTCGGTCCGGTTGAACTCACTACAGCCCAAGTCTGCATTGTTCGCGCCGTACCGACCGACATAGACGAACTCAACGTCGATCGAGTCGTTGGTTTCAACAGAGTCGACGTTGGTCACTGTGAGAATCGTGGCCACTCCGTCTCGGTTGTCGAATTCAGGATAGAGAAGAAGGCTGCCAGGATTGCGGCCATTGGATGCGAGAACCGAACTCGAAAGTCCTGCAAGCATCAGTCCGGTGACGACTATGCGGTGAATCATGTTGTTCTTACCAAGGTGGATACTCCTCCTGAGAAACCTGCAGTCCACCCCGTCGCAGGTTCTCTCCGTGACTCGTGCCCTCCTTCGCGAATTCTCCATCACTCCGGATTGAGTGGCTGCAGGATCCCGGGCCCGTGTTCAACGCCCGACACTGTTGGTCGAGGCCTCTATCAAGCCACGAAATGCCCCATAAATCAATACTTCTTCCTAGCTCTCTCTCGAATTACCAGCGACATCGGGCCCACCATAGGAAGTCGCATTTCTATTGTGGCATGTCCCCACCCCAGCGGCGAGAAGACCCCAGCTCCTGGGCCGCTGGCCAGCTGATCTGACTCTCCAGGACACATCCCAACAGAGGCCTGCCTTCAACTCCCCCCACCTCAAGCGCAGCAGGGGCCTGGCGAAATCGCCAGGCCCCTGCTGCGCTTGAGCTCTTGAATATGACCCTCGGGGTCGGATCACTTTCCGCTGTCGGCATCCTTGGCCCGGAGGCCAGGGTGTTCGGCGTGGAAATCCTCTTGCCTGTCGTTTCCGACGAAGAACCAGTCCCCATCGACCCAGCGCCAGGTCTCCACCATGTGCAACTCCTGGGTCATGTCTGCCGGCTTGTCCCGGACGGTGGACAGGATCGGGTGATGAGGCTCCCAGAGGACCGCCAACTCGAGATAGGCCAGATCGCCCTCCGATCCGATCAACTTGGGCTGACTGGGGTTGCGGTACTCATGATGTTCCTTTTGCTGCAGGAACTGGCCAAGTCCAACTATCTCCCTGGTCGCGGGGTCCGTGAAGTCATAAGCCTGAATCCAGTCGGCGGCGACGATGCTCTTCCAGTACTCGGTGCTACGCTCCGCAACGGTGTCCAGATCAGGTGCCCGGCTGTCCGCCTCCGTGGCTTCCCCACTGGCTTGCACCGCCGCTGAAGTCGTTTCAGCCGACCCGCCCGTGCAGCCCAAGAGGGTCAAGGTCATCGCGATGCTCAGAGCGACTGTGATGTTCTGGAGATTCATGTCTGCTTGTGGTCTGTTCAGGGCCCTGACTCCAAAGGGCCGGGGCATGGGCACGGTTGCTGACGTGCTCGGGGAATCTGCTCTGTCCAAGAAGAATCGGGGAGCCAGGTGGAATCTCCACTTGGCCCCCCGAAATTTATCTTGCCAGGTACCAGCGAGCTTGGTCCGCTCGCGAATTCTCGTTGAACTAAGCCCGCAAGGAGCGGATCGGTTCTTGGAAACTGGTTACCTGGTAAGCCAGCAAGCGGGAACTAGAAGGTTCCGTCCAGGCTACGAGCCAGGAGCTTGCCGTTTGCGTTGCTACCAGCTTCCCAGGGAAGGTCGGCTCCGCCGTAGCTCCCGATCTTGTCGATCAGGACTGCGTAGATAGCGGGGTCAGCGATCGAGGTCGTCGTCGAGGAGGCGATGGCGCCCGTGATCCTCATCCAGCCGGACTCGATGTGATTGCCCAAGTACTCGCTCGGGTCGTGGTTCGTACCATTCTCAAGGAAGTCGTTCGTGAACACGTTGCCGATATCAGTCAGTTCGACGCGGTCCCAGCAGTAGAACTCATGCTCGGCCGAGAACACTTCCTCATTGTCGTTGTAGACAAGGAAGTCAATCGTGGTCTCGAACTTCTGCCCACCGGTGAGGCCGATGAGGACGAGCTCGCTTTCGAACGGTCCGCCCTGACCGAAGAAACGGGGGATCTGGATCTCAGCAGCGGTGGTCTCGTACTCGCTACCGTCAAGGTCGCGGAGGCCGTTGCCGTCGTCGGTCGGGTCAATGCCGAGGTAGGAAACCGCGTTCACGGAGTACTCGACCCGACTAAAACCATCAATGGTCATCGCGTTGCCGATCAGACCATTGTGAAGGACGGGGTTGCCAACGCCTTCGCGAGCGAAGGTGTAGACATAGCCCTGCTCCATCTGCGGGTTATGATTGTTGGTGAGGAGGGTCAGCGTGTCGTTCGGGGTGAGGGTCTCCTCACGGTTGAACTCCTCGCAGTAAATCTCTTCATTCGAGCTCTCGCCATAACGGCCGATGTAGACAAACTCGACGGCGACTGAATCGGTGTCGCTGACGTTGGTGATAGTCAGGACGGTGACATCGCCATCACGGTTGTCGAATTCGGGGTAAAGAAGCAGGCTGCCCGCGTTGCGGCCGCCAGCGACGGCCTCGGAAGCCATTCCGAGGCAGGCAATTGCGGTAAGTCCTGAAAGGACGATCTTGTGGAATCTCATGTTGCTCTCTCTGGGAAGGAGTTGAAGCCTAGGTAACACTCGTAATCGATCAGGCCCGAAATGGTCTGATCGAAGCACACACAATGTTTAGAAAAGTGGTTGCTTTGACTCTCCCCCTCCCCTCCTTCAGACTCCGGCAGAGAGGCCGAAATTATCGGCAAGGGTTGGGACGAGCCCCCAGCATCGCTGGTTTCGAAGGATGATGCATATCATCCCTCGAAGCATTCAGGCAAGACTTTTTTTGAAGAAGCCCTGCAATCATGGGGTTATCAAAGTACCTGGAAAGCGAGTCCCTGAACAATCAAGCACCCCTTTTCAGGAAGACGCATTTGACCGTCTGCGGCCCAATGCCGCAAGACCAAACTCCTAGGAATGTGACGGAATTATCTCCTTGAGAGGCCCCATAAAAACGTCTTCCTAGGCCTTCCATGGGCTACCATGGCCGAGACCCCACGATGCCCCCTTCGGGCTCGGGGCAAAAGGCCCGATAGACGACTCCAATGGACACCGTTCGAACCCTCAGAGCCGCTTCCTGCGGTGCCCTGCTACTCTCTACCTCTCTCTCGTGCTCCAATTCTGCCCCTCCCAACGGCCAGCACGAGGGTCCTGGAGCTCCCTCGGAGGCCGTGGCGCCCATGGGTCCCAAGATCCTGGGTTTCCAGAGCAACTCGGATGGCCTCCCCACCTCTGGTACGTGGAGGGAGCATCCATGCCTCCACGACCTCGATGGCGACGGTCTGGCCGACCTGATTGCCTCCAACCGGGAGGAGAACGGCCTCAATGTCTGGAAGTCAAACCCTGGGGCCCCCTGGGAGCCGAAACTGGAGGGCATCGACGACACGCTGATGTACGGCGGGAGCGACTGCGCCGACCTTGACGGCGATGGCAAGGTCGACCTGGTGTTCGCCTCCCACAAGCTGGGGCTGAGATACCTGATGAATCAGGGCGACATGAAGTGGATGGAGAATAGCTCTGTCCCCAAGGACACCTTCCTCTCCCTGGACGTCGCCCTGGGAAACCTGAACGGCGACAGCCATCCGGATGCCGCGAGCATCGCCCAGTTCGTAGAGCGTGGTAAGGGCGCTCTGGGGATCTTCATCGGTCGCGGAGATGGCAGTTTCGACCTGGCTCCGGAGTACCGAAACAACTCCCTTCCGAGCCGGTTTGGCGTCCAGGTCGAGCTGCAAGACATCACCGGCGATGGCCTCGACGACATCTTCCTCACTGCCGAGAAGGGCTGCCTGCTCCTCGTGCCGTCCGTCTCCGAGAACGGAGAGCTCACGCTTGAGGATCGCTCGGAGGGCCTGCCCCTGCCCCCCAAGAAGATTGGTAATGCCCTGCGCTCATTCATCCCGATCGATGTCGATGGAGATGGAGACTTCGAAGTCGCCTTTGCGGGGCTCGTAGACAACAGCATTGAACTCGAGGAGCGCGACACCCTGGGGGTACGCCGCTGGAACTCCGAGGACAGCCGATGGGAGAAGCTCGACACAGGCTTGCCGAACGGCAAGGCCTACACCGATGTCCTGACCGCCGACTTCAATGGTGACACCTTCAGTGACCTGGTCGTCATCGGCTCTGGCCTGGGGGCAGTCATCTATCTGGGAGACGGAGAGGGCCATTTCAGTTCAGCAGGGATGCTGGATGGAACCCTGGCCGGGGGCCGTGGAGCCGTTGGGGATATCGACGGAGACGGGATGCCCGACGTAGCCGTGATCTGTGGCGCGTCCAAGGCGCGCCCCGATGCCGGAGCCGTGAGGACCTTCCTGAATCGCAAGAGCGCCTGGGAGTGATCTGAGCAGCTAGCTCGATGGCTTCGAGCTCTCCCCCACAAATCGTCGGGGGACACACCACGTGCACCCCTCTGGCCTCGAGACGGCCTCCTCGACCGCGCCCCCTTCTTGACGCATCTGTATGCCAGTGGAGATGAAGGTTTCGAACTGGAACTCGAAACTGAACCTGAATGGGCACTGACGCACTGACGCACTGACTGGGCGTAGCAGTCGATGCCCCCTGCCTGAGCGTCGATCCAGACGATTCGAGCGCTTTGCAGGCCTGACCAGCGCGATGCTCGAGCTGACCGGGGTAAGGGCCTTGGGTGGCGATGAGGAGAGCACTCAGAGGTTCTCTTCGAGCTCAGCCACCACCTGGATGAGCTTGGGAAACTCCGGGCGGACTACCAGCTGCCGCTCGAAGATGATCCAGAGTACGACCGGAGTTTCGTCCTGGGCCTGGGGTCCATTTCCAGTCCCTCTCACCAAGCCCCCGGCAGATGGCTTCAGGGACAATGACTGTCTCAAGGCTTGCCAGCCCTTGCAGGGGCTGCCAGTCAGGGCTTGCCTCGCGGCCCACCAGGACCAGCGAGGATGGCCGGGGCCCCTCTTCCGATCCCCTTCCCGGCGAGCGCGCCTGGGCCTGCCAGGACTCTCCCATGATCCGCAGCACATGGCCTCACGTCGTGGGCGTGGAGAGAAGAAAAAAGGCCCGCGGCGCAGAAGCGCCGCGGGCCTTGACTGTGGCTGGCCAGCCTACTTCCCGCGAGAGATCGAGGAGCCAAAGCTAGCCCCCTCGCTCTCGCCGGTAAGCGTCATGTCGTCCAGCTCTGCCCCTTCGTCGAAGAGGGCCTCCTCACCATTGAAGACATAGACACGCCCGGAGAGATCAGCGTGACCCGTTGCTGAGGACATGATGTCGGCGATTCCGTCCAGGTTCGAATCAAGAACCTCGATAGCGCTACCGAATCGCTCGCCCGTGATGGGCTCACCAGACAGGATGGTATCACTGTTATACGCCAGGGAATCAGCGGGCAGCTCCCCGCCAAAGAAGACGAACACCTGGCCATCCCAAGTAGCACTGGCTGTCGTGAAAGGAGCTCCGACCATGACATCGTCGAATCCATCCCCATTCACGTCTGCAGAGGCCACTTCCGAGCCAAAGCCCGTATTCGTGAGCTGGCCGGAGTAGATGGCGTCAACACTGTCCTGCGCAATCGAGCTAACGATGCTTGTCCCGCCCAGGAAGAGGTAAACCCGTCCCGATGACGAGGAGAACCCGTTGCTAAATGGTGCACCTACGAGCAGGTCTGGCTGGCCATCACCGTTGATGTCTCCGCAAACAACTGACGCTCCAAAACGGTCCCCGTTCTCGTTACTTCGGAGGACCACCTCGGCGTCATCAGAGGTTGCTTCGACTTGCCCAGCAGTGGTAAAGCAGGCCACTCGCCCACTGTGGGTGGGTCCGCTGACGAAGACGTCAAAGGCTGTCAAGAGGTCCGGGCGGCTGTCTTCGTTCACGTCCATGACGCAGACCTCCGTGCCGAGCTGATCTCCGGCACGAACTCCACTCACGACCGCATCAGCGTTGGTTGCGCTTCCAGTGGCGAGGGACGCACCGCCGTGGAACAAGTACGCCCGACCGGCATCCGCCTCCTCATTCGACTGACCGACATTCAGATCAACGCCGGGGGAGCCGGCCAGGAGATCGAGGATGCCGTCTTGATTGACGTCGCCGAGGGAGAGGGAGGATCCAAACTCGTCGCCCTGAACTCCCCACCAGGCCCCGGCCACCGTGCCTTCACCGGACAAGATCACGTCCGCCTGGTTGGCCGATACGATGACCGACTGAGCCAGGGGGCCGAAGAAGACATAAACCTGACCGGCATCGGCAACAGGATTGTCCGCTTTTGGCGCACCGACTATCAGGTCGGTGTGACCATCACCATTCAGGTCGCCAGCAACCAAGGCAGTCCCAAGGCTGTCTCCTTCGCTGATGCCATTGATGGTCACATCAGCATCGCCAGCCATACGGTCACCACTCAGCGAGCTCTCGCCAGTGCCGTAGAACACGAAGATCGAACCCGCATCAGATCCACCGGATCCATCCTTCGATGCTGCGATGGCAATGTCGGGGATTCCATCCGAATTGAGATCGGTCAGGATTCCTGCCGTCGACAGGTAGTGGTAGCCAGAGAGCAAGGTTCCCTTGCCGTTCTGATTCCTGACAACCACGTCGACCTCAGAATCGTTCGTGAAAGCAGGCGTGATCGCTGTAATCGTGCTGTCATCGATGACCACGACGTCGGTCGCCTCGATGCCGGCAAACTTGACAGTCGTCGTGCCTGGAACGTCGAACCCAGTCCCAATCAAGGTCACCAAGGTACCTCCCGTGGGAGACCCCGTCGGAGGCAAGACTCCGGAGAGAGCAGGCGCGCTGCCACCGTCAGTGCCTCCGTTGTTGCTGGAGGTTTCTCCGCAACCTGCCATCAGTGTCAGTGCACCGATTGCAATCATGGAGAGGGTCTTTCCCTGGAGGAGGGGGCGGAGACCTCCTGCTTGTCGAATTGAATTACTAGCCATCGGAATGAATAGATTGGTATTTTTTCAATACTAAGAAGTAGGTTGATGAAACGCCCTTTGATGGACCCAGCCTCAAACCTTGAAGTGCGGTTTCCGGAGTGAATAAGACACTCCAGAGTCAATTGAAAAATTATCTAAGAGGTACAAGAATTATTGTTGATCAAGCATCTCGCAGAGGCGGTCTCTCTCCGCCACCCAGCGGGGGCACTCTCCAACAAGGAAAAAGATACCCTTCCAGATCCGGAATATGGGGAACATACCCGTAGGAATTTTTATATACAGCTCAAGGCCCCCTTTCGCCCTTCGCATGGTCGAGAGAGACGTTTCTGCCCCGCCGGTACCCAATAAATACGTCTATCCGGCCGCTGGCCGAGGTGGTCTCAGGAGCCCTCGCCTGAGGAGCTGGCGCCCTTCTCGGCTGCCTCACGGCGCGCTTCCCGCCTCCTCTCCTGGGCCCCTGTCGGTAGCCGAGGCCCCGGCTGCCCACTCCCATCATCCGTGGAGAACAGGCCCGTGTCCTTGAACTCCTCGCGAAGCCCTAGAGCAGCCTCGCGGTACTTCTCCTCCACGCGAGGTGGATTATTACCAAGCTCCTTGCTCCCGAACTCGAGGGCACTCGTGTAGTAGGTCTGTGCCGCCAGGTGGTCTCCAGCCAGCAACTCGACATCCGCCAGCAACTCCCAGGCCCGCCAATCTTCAGGCGAGTCTCCGAGGACCTCGTTGCACAGCGCCCTGATCTCTCCGAGCTCCGAAGTCCCCTCCAGCAGCATGACTCGCGCCAGCTCCCGGCGGATGGCGGGGTTCTCAGGCTCTGCCTCGAGCAGCCTGACAAAGATCTCCCTGGCGCCAGCGATCTCACCTGTCTCGGTGAGGATCAGGGCCAGGTTGTAGTCGATGTCCGCGCCCTTGACGCCAGCCTCTCGCGCCCTCCGGAACTCGCGCTTGGCATCTTCAAGGTTGCCAATGCCTCCATGCGTCAGCGCAATGTCGAGAGCCAAGAGCTGGTCACTCCCACCTCTCGCCCTTGCTGCGAGTAGGACCTTCAGTGCTTCCTCCCTGAGGCCGATCGAGGAGTAGGCGCCTGCAAGTAGCAGGCTCGACTCTACAGAGTCCGGGTGCTCCGCAATGGTCTGCTTGAGGATCTTCACCGCCTTGGGAATCTCGTTCTGCATGAGACGAACCTCTGCCAGCAGGCGAGCATGAACAAGGGAGATCGTGTTCGCATCAAACCTTGGCTGAAGGGCTGCCACAAGACCTTCAAGGTCGCCCTCGCGTGCGAGGGCATCGATGTCAAGGGGCTGGCGGACCGCAGTGCTATCCCCCTCTCCATGGCTCACGCTCCCCCCATCACCGCAAGCAGTGACGAGATATACAAAAAGCAAAAGCGGTAGCACGAGGCGACTCATGATCTTGAGGGGAGTGCGGGTCGAGGTGAGGCGAGAGGAGACTGCAGAACAACAAGTGCCCGGTGAAGTATCACCCGACATGGGGGCGTAGGCCCACAAAAGCGGCCATATTTGGGTACTTTCGGCGCCATCTCTGGGCATTCAGCTGTGGTGTACAGGCCTAGTTTCCACTCTGAGAACGAGGCAAGAGCACTCCGCCAGGCTGACTGCAAAGTTCGAAGGCCAGGTCCGCAGCACCATGATCCCCGATCCTCTCGATGACCACTGCCAGGAACGCAGGGTCCGAGATCGAGGTGCTCTGAGAACTGGCCAGCGCACCATTGATACGAATCCACCCGGACTCCAGGTAGGTGGCGCCCATGACCTCAGCGGGGTCCGAGTTGGTGAAATTGGCCAGGAACGAATGATCGAACACGCTGGAGATCTCTGCCAGTGAGGTCTTGTCCCAGCACGAGAAGGTGTATTCCAACGAGAAGCCCTCTTCATTGTCGTTGTAGACCAGGAAATCGAGGGTCGTTTCGAAGTGCACTCCACCGGTCAAGGAGACAAGGATCAGCTCGTTCAGGATGTATGGACCTCCGGGCTCCATGTAACCCTGGCCGAAGAACCGAGGCACATGGATCGCATCTGGGGCTTGTTCGTACTCGACGCCATCGAGATCACGCAGGCCGTCAAGGTCCAGGTCAGTGACCTGCCCGGTTGCACCGACGCCCTGGAATGACACGGCATTGATTCCGTACTCGATGGCCCCGACTCTGCCCCTGGCCGGAGCATTGGTCTTGCATTCAACACAGTCCTTTTCACTCTGAATGATGAATACCTGGCCTATGAGTGAGTTATTGACGATGGGCTCGTTGGTCACCGCATCCTTCGCGAAGGCGTAGACGAATCCACGACCCTCGTTCGGATTGTGCTCACTGGTCAGGACGGAGAGTGTGTCATTGGCCGTCAGGTACTCGGTGCGATTGAACTCACTGCAATCGTCCCCGTCGATATAGACGAACTCAACCGCGATGACGGGAGACCCGGACGCATCAACATTCGTAATCGAGAGCACAGTCGCAGATCCGGAGTCATTGTCGTACTCGGGGAAGACCAACAAGCTGCCCGCTGCTCGGCGATCGATCTGGATGCAGTCATCGGGACCGATATTCTCCCCATCCACGCTCAGGTCGAAGAGCACAGGCGAGGCCTGGCTGGCGGAAGAGCGCAAGAAGAGGACCTCTACTTCGAGGAATCTGCCAGTCTGCGCTATTCCCGCCCCGTTTGCTGTCGGAATGAAGGCCTGCGACTGAAGGCCCAGGATCGACTCCGCTGATCGTACTGACACCTCCAGGGAGGAGCCTGCGGGTACGCTCTCATTCCAGGCTGTGTTCGTCCAGCTGGTGCCACGCTGGCCACCATCGCTCACCACCGTCCAGCTTCCTTCGAGGCTGATCACCTCGACGATCTTGGGGCCGATCATGTCGCTGGGGTTGTAGGGTTGAGAGCCGGGGCGCAGGGCAACCGTCATGTCGACCATGTTGCTCGTGGGGTCGATTCTCATCGCATCATCAGACCCCTGGTTCACGACCCACATCATTCCATTCTTGTCCATTGCGAGACCTCGCGGCTGGCTGCCCGCTGTGATCGTTGCAATCGGATTGGCTGAGCTGTCCAGCCGCAAGACCTGGTTGTTACCAGAAGAGGCGACCCAGATCTCACCCGTGAGCTGATCGATGAAGATGTCGTGGAGCTGCGATGCTCCCGCCAGATTGAACAGCTGTACCTGGACGCCATCCGGGCTGACGCGTGCCAGCTGAGTGCCTCCTGCAGTCCAGATGAACCCATCCGGTGCCACCGAGATCCCGCGCACGTTGCTCTGAACATTCGTACAGGTGGCCGCAGCCCCCCCCGGCACGTCGAGTCGGTACACCTGGCCCTCGAATTCCGAGGTAGACCACATCACACCGCTACCATCGAAGAGTCCTGCATAGCCCCCACACCCAGGGGGAATGGCGGGTGTGTTGGAGAGAATTGCCCCGGTAGCCCCGTCAATTTGATCGAAGGAGGTTGGAAAGGTCGGATAACCCCCAGCCCAGAGGTTCTTGCTGGAATCGATGGCCAGGTGTCGAATTCGCTGCGGTTGAGTCCGTTGAAAGATCAGGGTGCACTCATCCACTGCGTCCTGCACGAGGCCATTGGGACCACCCAGACCATCCGTGACATTCGGCCAGGCGAGTACGTCTCCGAGTCCCCTGGAGGTCCGAATCAGGCCATCACCGTCGCGATCCACACAGGTGTTGCAGGCGAAGGGTCCCTTCAGATACTCACCCATGGGATTGGGCGTGCCATCGGCGTCGACTCGGGTTCCCCCGGCAATCAACCCGAACTTGGCGACCGATCCGAAGACCTCGCCCCGCTGACCGCCCTCGAGGCGATTACCGATCCAGACATCTCCATCGACCACACTCGTCGCACGGGACGGATCTCCGGCCATGCCCGCTGGCATGCTGCGCTGCTCCGAGAGCACCTCACCGGTTTCCGTGTTGATCCGTACCACGGTGTTCAGACCACCACAGGCAACGCTCAGCACCGAGAATGGCTCCTGCTCATCCAGCTGAAGCTGATCCGTGTTGGGAGCATCGTGGTTGACCTGGACCAGCACTCCGAGATCGAAGTCTGCGTCGGTCGTGTAGGTACGGGATTGAGAGTAGGCAGCGGTGCCCAGGGTCAGGATGCAAGCAACCTGCGCCAGGCCGGCCCGCCCCACCATGCGGGTCGAATTGGATTGTCGATTCATCGGTCTCTGGTGTCCTCCAAACCAGGAATTGATCCCCCGTGGATCCCCCCTCTCGAGACACCAGGACGACGCCAATCAGAGCTCCAACCGGCCCCCATGGGGCCTGGAACGGGCGATCGCCCTCCTCCCAGTACGCGTCGAAACGACTCGCAAGCTGCTGCTCTCTCGGTGTCGCCCCCCTTTGACGGTCTCTCGATCGCAAGGAAAATACGGGGACGAAACGCCCGCACTAAAGGCGGTCGCTAGGATATTGCATTGAGGAGCTAGAATTCTGTCAAGGCCCAAACCGACCTTCTCACCACCAAAACACTACGAAGTCCTAATTAGATGCCCTCCTCGGCACGGTTGATTACAAGAGCAACGCGAGGATCTCGTGAGCGGCGAGGCGTGCTTCTCGGAGGATTCAGCGAACACTCACTAGGTCCCCACACCCGGCTCTCCCCCCCCGAGCTAGAATCCAGCCACTCCCGCAGGAGTGCGGTGTGCTTTTCCCAGATCACACCGGGCAAACCTCAATTCCAGGGCCGCCGTCAGCTCGGCGCCTCGGATCCCTATTTTTCTCATGCGGATGACGGTGTACAGACGCCCCCATCCGCCCCCCCTAAAGAAACCCTTCCGACTTCCCGTCTCCCCAGACAGGCTTCTCCATGAATTACCAGCACTTGAAAGCCCTGCCCTTCGCCCTGGGTGCTCTGGCCCTCACAGGATCCAGCTCTGCGCAAGACAGCACGTCTCTACTGAACACCTTGCCAGGTGACTCTCTAGACCCCACAAGCACCACAGAGCAAGTCAACGACTACATCGTGGATGTAACAGCCTTCAAGTCCTCCGATGGTCGGGTGTATGGCGTCGCCCCCATCTCCAAGGCTGGCTGGGATTTCTTCGCCCCGAACTTCTTCACGGCATCGATCAGCTCGCAGTCAATCAGTCGGCGCACGAAGACGGGCGTGCCCTTTGCACGTAGCAGCTACAGTTCCTGGAACGCTCCCGGCACAGGAGTGAATGGTGATGCCACCCGTAATAACCCCGGTACACCCGTCTCCACAGCCGGCCTCAACGGAAACCAGTTCGGGTACGCCTTTTCGCAGTTCAGTTCCGATGATCCGAATAGCCCTTCGATTAACTTCAACAGTATCGTCGGCGGCGTCGTCAACTACGAGATCGATACACCCTCACGTCTTTACGTCTCCCGCGTCATGGGAGCCGGCAACGACGGCAACTGGCAGTGCAACGTCTCCCAGTTTGGATTCGGTGCAGTCGATGCCGACGGATGGGTCTCGGTACGCGCAGACGGCTTCGGTTCGGGCAACTGTGGCGGCTTCACGGCCTTCACAGGGAACAACTACTTCATCATTGATCTTCTGAGCCGTAACGCGGGAGTCGTCAACATCCTCAGCCAATCTGGCGCTGCGGACACAGGCGTCCACGCCCTGGTGGAGAGCACCACCACCCACGGTCCTCCCACCATGATCCCCAGCGCAGTCACGAGTGGCACGCCGATCCTCCTCGGCGCAAACTTCAGTGCCCAGCAGGTTTACGGCTCAGGGCCCATGACAGCCACCAGCGCCCACTTCTCGGGCGGCGTCGCTGATCATCGCGGCCAGGTCAGCTACTGCGAGAACAACTTCAGCAGCATCTTCGGTGCCTCCGCGACCAATGGCTCCGCCGCCATGCTCGGCAAGCCTGGCGGCACCACGGCCCTGCTCGTCTGGGGCCTGGCCTCAAGCGGGGCACCCGTTGGCTCGATCGCGCTCAACTACCCCGGCAATGCATCGATCATGGATCCCGAGACTGGCTGGCAGCCGGCAGCGGGCACCGCGAGCTTTGCCAACTACTACTCCTCGGTCCCCTTCCGGGGAGGCACCGGTCAGGTAGCCGTTGGAAGCGATCAGGCAGGGCGCATGCTCGTCGCCGCTCAGGCTCACCATGCTGACTTCGTCTCCACCTCCAACCCCGACAACATGATCGCGGTGGCGAGGACCAACGGCACAAGCACCGAGTGGGTCGTCGCCGCCTACACCATCGGGAACGATGGCAAGCCTGTCTACGGTAGCTTCGGCACAAACCTTGTCGGCAAGCTCGTCGCCAACGAGGCGGGCGCCACGTCTCCTGCAGGCCCCTCGATCTCCTCGCCGATGATCGATTCGGTTGGAAACATCTACTTCAACGCTCGCGTCGAGATGAACGGCGAGGCTTTCTACAGAGACAGTCTGGTCCGCGCGATCTACGACGCAGACAACTTCGAGTATCGCCTCGAGTTGGTCATGAGCGAGGGAGATGTCTTCCAGGGTGCAAACTCGACGAAGAACTACCAGGTGAACTTCCTCTCGGTCTCCGGCAACTCGGGCAGCTCTCCCAGCGCGCCCTGGTCGCAGAACATCAACCAGCATGCTTACAACGGGCTGGATCCCGCCACGCTTGACCCCGCCAGCACGGAGACCCTCGGCGGTCTCGTGATTCAGGCCACGATCGTCTACGACATCAACGACGATGGCATGTACGAGCGCCAGTCCGTGAACCCTGCGTCGCCCGACCAGGACTACCAGACACTGCTCTACATCACCAGCGCTGAGGACTGCAACAACAACGGTGTCCCCGACGATCTCGACCTGGCCAACGGCACCAGCACCGACCTGGACATGGATGGGATTCCGGACGAGTGCGGGGCTGGCTCCGCCTACTGCTTCGGAACCTTCGGCACCTGCCCCTGCGGCAACGGCGCAGGCCTGGACGAGGGCTGCCAGAACTCCTCTGGCCTTGGGGCCCAGGTCTTCTCCAACGGCACCGCGAGCATTGGAGCCGACAACCTCGGCTTCGACGCCTCTCAGGTACCTGGAGGCAAGCCCTGCCTGCTCTTCTCAGGTGACCTCTCTGTCAACCTGCTCTTCGGCGACGGTATCCGCTGCGTCGGGGGTGCCATCAAGCGCCTCGGTGTGAGGATCTCCAGTGGCTCGGGAACCGCCTCCTGGGCGCCCAGTCTGCAGGCTGACGGAGGCTGGGGTAGCGGAGACACCCGCTACTTCCAGGTCTGGTTCCGTGACCCCACCGGCGCTCCCTGCGGCTCTGGCTTCAACGTGAGCAGCGCACTGCAGGTCGACTTCACCCCCTAGGTCGCCCAGCGTCCCGCTCCCCGGACTCCGTCCGAGGAGCCCAAGCCCAGGGAGGGGCCCGCCTCAACGCGGGCCCCTCCCTTCTTCTCTGGTCAGGTACCTCCTGGAAGGCGGCGCGGCCGGATCGAGACTTGATGCTCGACCCGGCCGCTGCCATTACCCCCCCGACCGGATTCCACAACGGCCTGGGAGTGTCTTCGTGTTTCAGTCTCGTTGCGTCCTACGCGCAAGACTCCGTGCGCCGATGTCGATGTAGCGCGTCTCGCTGACTGCGGGCCTCGACGGATGCTGGGTGCTCTCGAGCTGCCAGCTGTAGGGTGCTGGCATGTAGCCATCTGACGGCATGAGCTGTTCGCAGGCCCCCAGATCCAGGTAGTGATCGACTGGAACCTCACAGCCCGCATGAACAGGGATCTCCAGTCGAGCTGCAGGTGCATGGACGCTCGCGGGACGGGCCAAGGTCACGCCGCAGACCAGGGCTGCCAGCAAGGTGAAGCTGCTCCTGTTTCTCGTCACAGGGTCACCTCCAGGGTGGTCGAGGCGGAGAGGTCATCGTTCGACAGGTTCGAATCGGCGGTCCCCGTGAGAATCGAGACGATGCCCCCCACGTACCAGGTACCGACCGTCACTTCAGCCGGTAGGTCGATCTGTGATGATGAGGGTGCCTCGTCGCCGATGGCCAGCGAGGGTGCCGTCAGACCACTACCCGCCAGGAAGTCGTCGCTGGTGATCTCGGAATCGAGCGAGATGTAGTAGTCCACCCGGTAGCTCTCTGCGTCGAGGTTGCCAACGTTTCGAACCGTGTGTGAGACCTGGAACTGCCCCCCCAGGGAGACGCTGGCCGGATCAAAACTCAGATCCACCAGGGTCAGGTCGGGCGCCGGCGGAGGTGGAACGAAGATCTCGATCAGTCCAGGAAGGACCTCGACATTGTTGTCCTCATCCGACTCGAGGATCACGTTCGGGTCGTCGCAGATCGCTCCAAAGTAATAATCGCCCAACGGCAGCGAAGCATCGAGTGTGTAGGGAAAGCTCTGGGCTGACCCGCTATCGATCCCAAGCTGGAAGATCGTTCGTACGCCGACCAGGAAGTCAGTGCTCTCGATGACGGAATCCTGAGAGAGATAGAAGCGCACATGAAACTGCGATGCGCTGAGGTCTCCCTCGTTCCTGATGTTGCTCTGGATCGTGAGCACTCCCCCGGAGAGCACCGAACTCGGCGAGGCCTGCAGGCTACCGACCAGCAGGTCCGCCTGGGGATCGGGGCTTCCAGTAACGTCCAGATGCCCCGCAGCCACCAGCAGGTTATTGCCCTCGTCGGGCTCCAGGATCCCCGCCACGTCATCGGCGATGACCCCCACGGTCCATGATCCGATGGGGACACCCGCGGGGACCACGAACTCGTTCAGAGCCTCGTCGACGTCTCCCACCCCGAGGCTGCTGATCACTCGTGTCCCGAGCAAGACATCCGAGGTCGTGACCACCTCGTTGTTCGAGATGTATGTTCCGACCCTCACGTTTACCGCCGGAACCGTTCCGCTGTTTCGCACGCGCTCGATCACCGTGACCGCCTCCCCTGACTCCACGACGCTTGGGCCGAAGGACACCGCGGTGGTCTCGAGGTCTGGCATTGGTGGTACCTGTACGACCAGGGTACCCAGCGCAATCACCGTGTTGTTCTCCTCGTTGGATTCGAGAATGCTCTCCTCGTGGTCTGCCACAGCAGCCACGTGGAAGGTTCCTCCACCCACAACTGCCGGCACAACCAGGGGTGCCGATGTTGAAGAGCCCTCCCCGATCGAGAGTCCCGCCAGGGAGCGGAAACCGATCAGGTGGTCTTCCCCATCAATGGTCTCATCCGAGGAGAGGAAGATCCCTACTCGAAAAGGGTCCGCCGGCATGAGGCCCTGATTGATCACCGTCTCCGAGACTGTCAGTGATTGACCAGCATCCAAGGCGTTGGGGCTGAAGGTGAGCTCCGTCATGCGCAGATCCGGACGGGGAGGAGCTGTCACGGTCAGCGGCTGAGCGGCCAGCCCCGTGTTGTTGAACTCGTCGGACTCATTTTGAATCCCACCTACATCCGCCAGAGCACCCACGAACCAGGTTCCAGGAGTGGTCGCAGCTGGCACGGTGAGCTGCCCTGACAGCTGGGTGATCTCCCCGGCTCCCAGGAATGGAACGCTTCGCAGCCCAAGCAGGACATCGCCAGGAGTGATGGTCGCATCCAGTGAGAGGTAGATTCCAATCTGGAATGAAGTCGCGTCCCCTACCCCGACGTTCTGAGTGGTGTCACTGACCTCTACAAGCTGTCCAGCCTCGACCTGAGACACATTCACGGTGACCAGGTTCACGCTCAGGTCAGGGGCCGGCACCGTGGAGACCTCCAGGGTCTGAAAGGCGACCTGGACGTTATCCGCTTCGTTTCCTTCCGCCACCTCCCCGGCTCTGTCCACGATGACCCCCAGATACCAGAGCCCCTCACTCAGGGTGGGAGGCAGCGTCAGGAAGCCCCCGCCAACCGAGGTCTCACCCGGATTCAGGCCGGCGATCGAGCGCATGCCAATCAAGGTGTCAGCGCTTGTGATGAACGGATCGAGGGAGAGGTAGATCTCGACATCGAATCCTGCCGCAGTCCCCGCGCCGTCATTCTTGATGATGTCGACGGCGTAGATCGTCTCCCCGATGTTCGCTTGCGAGGGGGAGAAGGTGACGGACTCGATCAGGAGCTCAGGGTCGCCCGAGGAAGTCGAGCCCGAGGAGCCCCCGGATCCACCACCTCCTCCTCCGCAGGAAGCAAGCGCGAGAATTGACAGGCCTGTCGTGAAGAGCGGTGTCCTGACTCGGGACCCGCGCCCCCTACTCCTTACCGTAGGGGGCTGTGCGCACTTCTCCTGTCTCTGTCCTCGCATGATGCTGCGATCCCCAGCTGCAAGGGGATCGGGAGCACATCCGAGTCATGCGAACTGACGGGGGCAGATATTGCCCAAGAAACCAGGCAGGCCCTACGCCTCACCCCGCCGAGGGCGCCCCCTGCCTCACTCCTCCTCGGAGTCCTCCTCAGCGGCGGCTTCCTCAGCGGCGGCTTCCTCAGCGGCGGCTTCCTCCGCGGCGGCTTCCTCGGCACGGCGTATCCGCCATGCGGAGCGCTCCTTTTCGAGCGGGTCATCGGTGAAGTCGAGGACCGTCTCGATTTGCTCCTCCCCTCGGGCGAGGACAACGGACTTCTTCGGACCACCCTCCTGGAGTGAGGAGGTGATCTGGCGACGATTCTTCATCTCGACTCCATCCATGGAGATGATCTCGTCTCCCTGCTGCCAACCGGCCTTCTCTGCCAGAGAACCGCCCATCACCCGCTCGAGGAATCGACCACGCTCCCCCCCCAGATAGACCCCCATGCGTCGTGGGTCGGGCTCTCGCATGAAGCTGCGATCAACCTTGTGGTCGAGATCAGCAAAACCAACCGCAGCCATTGCGACAACCAGTGCCGAGTGACGCTGGTCCTCATGGTTCACCTCTGCCAGCGTATCGAATTGAGTGTGATGCAAGCGGCGGTAGCCATCCCTCGACTGATCCCAGTGGAAAGCGGGCACCCCCGCCTCCACGAAGGGCCCATGGTCGCTGGGACCGGGGCGCAGGCCCTGGACCTCCCAAATCTCGAAGGGGCGCGTAGGGTCCAGTCGTTGAATGGGTGCGAAGACCGTCTGAAAGTCCTCGAGCATGGCCGCTGTGACGCCGATCCCGCGCAGGTAGTTCGTACCGTTGTCATGATTGAAGACAACGCTGATGTTCTCCAGCTCCTCCACATGCTTCTCGACATAGCCCTTCGACCCGTGGAGACCTTGCTCCTCGCCACTGTAGAGCACGAAGCGAATGGATCGCCGGGGAACGATGTCAGCGAACATGATCAGGCGCGCCGCCTCGAGTGTGGTCGCCACCCCGGTCCCATTGTCACAGGCACCCTCGGCGCCGTCCCAGGCATCGATGTGACCCTGGACAATGACGAACTCGTCGGGGAACTCGCTACCGGTGATCTCAGCCACGACGTTGTGCTGGGGAATCGGGCCGTGCAGGAACTGGTCCTGAATATCAAACTCGAGGCGTACCGGGTCGGCCCCCGTCTCAGCTGCAGCCTGGGCCTCGGTTGCCAGGGCTTCAAACTCCTCGAAGAGCAGTTTGATCTCCACCAGCCGTGGGAGGTTCTCCCACTCGATGTCCCAGCTTCCTCCGGTGCTCAGGCGACCGTCGCGAATGCCGGGGCGAATCCTGCCGAGTGCTCCGACCTCCAGGAACAGCTCCTCGTACTCGTCCCGCTCGCTGCGCTCGGCCTTTGGATGACGCAAGACCCAGGCACCCTTGAAGTCGTCCTTGCGCTCCTGGAGCTCTTCCAGGCTGGCGGGCTCCCTGAGCGCAGGACCCTCCTGGGCACCGGCGGTCCCGGGTGACCAGCAAGGAGTGACGAATGTCAGCGACCGCTCCTCCGGTGAGACAACTCGCCCACTCTTCGGACCCCGATCGAAGCCAACCTCGACCTCTCCCCAGGGCTCCAGGCTGGCCGGGATGCCCCAGTCCTCAAAGGTCCCCACAGCCCAACCCTGAGCTAGCTGGAGCTGGGAGCAACCGGTCAATCGGTTCGGAAAGTGAGATGTGATGACCTCGATGTGCCGCCGCGCGCCGTCAAGGTCACGGCTCAACTGGATCAGCCTCGCCAGCTGGGGGTCATCGGTGATCTCCTCGATGGCTCGTGCCTGAACGGCCTCCTCCTGCGAGGGCTCCTGATCAGATACAGGCTCCTCCTGTGCGCCCGCGGTGAGCGGTACCAGGAGGGCCAGGGACAGGAAGCACCCGGCACTCCAGGACTGGAGAGCACGAACGGGGAGGAGTAATCGAGGCTGGAGGCTCATGGGCGGGATTCTTCTCGGGCGGCGAGGTGGCCGTGACGCAGGGGGGCCAGGCAGCAGATTAGCAGATCCGCCGTGCGGGCACTGTCAGAAGCCGGCTTGCCAAGCCCCCAAACGGGTACGACACTTGACCCCATGTCAGCTCCCCATGGCTCCCCGACGCTCCTCCTCGTCCCCACCCAGCTGGAATTGCTCCGCCTTCGCGACCTGGGGGGATTCGAGGCTGGCCTCTGCCTCACGAAGCTGTGTGGGTTCGGCCCGGTGGCAGCAGCGGCTCGTACGAGCCAGCTCATCACCCAGCTTCATCCCGGGCGCGTGCTGCTGCTCGGAATCGCGGGTACCTACGCCCCTGAATCAAACCCGGTTGGTGAAGCCGCCGAGTTCGGAGAGGTTGCCCTGCACGGCGTCGGTGCCGGTGAGTCGGAGAACTTCCAGGGCCCCCCAGCTCTGGGGTTTCCCCAGTGGCCTGGCTCTCCGGGAACCACGCCCCACCCGGTCGTCGACTCGCTGCCACTGGCCACGAAGGCACGAGCTGAGCTCGGAACCCTTCTCACGACCTGCTCGGCTTCGAGTAACCAGCAGGAGAGCTCGCGCCGCCGGGAACTGTTTCCCGGGGCCATCGCCGAGGACATGGAGGGCTTCGCCGTGGCCATGGCCTGCGCCCTCTGCGATACCCCGCTGCGAATTGTCCGTGGCTTCTCGAACGTCGTCGGTGATCGAGATGCCTCTCAGTGGCGTATTCCCGCGGCCCTTGCCGCAGCTCGTGACCGTGCCCAGCAGATCCTGGCGAACGATGGTCTCTGGGACTAGGTGGTGAGCTCCCCCATCAGACTGGGCATCTCGACCTGCCCGAACGACACCTTTGCCTTTCATGCACTCCTCACAGGGGCGGTCGCTCCCCGGAGCTTCGAGATCGAGTTCGAGCTCCTGGATGTCCAGGAGCTGAATGAGGCCCTCGCTGCAGGCCGCTTCGATGCGGCCAAAGGTAGCTTCCACGCTGCCTTCAAGCTCGCCAACGAGCTCTGCGTGCTGCGGCCTGGCTCAGCGCTCGGCTTCGGCAACGGGCCCCTCCTGCTGGCCCCGGGACGACCACGCGAGTTCGACGCTCCCCGGCGGGTCCTGGGCCCTGGCCGGCTGACCACAGCTCAGCTCCTGATGCAGCTCTACCACCCGGAGGAAAGGGAGATCGAGCACATGATCTTCTCCGGGATCATGCCCGCGCTCGAGGAGGGAGAGGCCGATCTCGGCGTTTGTATCCACGAGGGTCGCTTCACCTGGGAGCAGAGAGGGCTGCAGTTCGTGGAGGACCTCGGACAGACCTGGCAGCAACACACGAGCACGCCCCTGCCCCTCGGAGGCATCTTCGCGCGTAAGGCACTTGATCGAGCCCTCATCGCGGAACTCGAGGGAGTCATATCCGCATCGATCTCCTACGCCCGTGCTCATCCCGAAGAGGCTCTCATCTCCATGCGCCGCCACGCCCAGGAGCAGAGTGACGAGGTTCTCGCTGCCCATGTCGAGCTCTACGTCAACGAGCACACCAGCGACCTGGGTCCGAGTGGTCGAGCCGCCATCGGCAGACTACAAGCAGAGGCTCGCCTCGCAGGCGTCCTACCAGCCGATGGACAGGACCTCGAGGTCTTCGGGGACTGAGGAGCTGTCTGATCCACAGCGCTCCAAGAGGTCCAGGGTCACGCCATGGCTCAGGCCCGGCAGCAAGAGCCGGTCAGCGATCATGATCAGTGTGCCGAGGGCTCACCGTAGCGCAGCTCGTAGCCACTCACGAAGTCGAAGCCGCCCTGCTGCTTCGGTAGCAGAGCCAGGCAGTAGAGCCTGTCGTAGGCATCTTCGGGAATCACCCGCCCGTACTTCGAGTCTTCCAGCCCCTCTCCATCTCCAGCTCCCAGGGCCGCGTAGAGCGAGGGTGTGGTATTCGAGTGCCCGCAGACGACCGCTGTCGACCCTGGAGGGAGCTGCTTCAAGGCCTCCAGAGGCCTGCGCGGATCGTAAGTCACGATCTCGATTCCGCTGGCCGTGGCCAGAGGAGCGAGGGTCTGAAGCGTGCGCTTGTAGTTCGTTGAGAGCAGGTGTGTTACCCCGCTAGCTTCGAGCAACCGCGCCAGCTCGCTTGCACGTCGCTGACCAGCCGTGCTGAGCGAGGGATTGCGAGGGTCATCGTCCCCTTTCTCCGCATGGCGCAGCAGGAAGACCGTAACGGCGTCTCCCGCCACGAGCTCCCGGTCAATCGTCGGGTCCGCGGGGATGGATGGGGCACCTGCTCCCTGCACAAACCCCCAGCAAAGCAGGGCCAGGGGCAGAACCCATCCAAGAAGAGCACGGACGCGAGGGATCTCTCGTACTGAGGTCATGGGGAGCTGCTTGCATCTAGGGCAAAAAAAGAAGTCACCGCACTCCGCATCGCGGAAGGCGGTGACCTTGGCTCGATTGCGGTACTGGCTACTTGCCGCCGGCGTCGCGTAGTTCCAGCATTTCCTTGCGGACGTCCTGGGCGGCTGCCTTGAGCTCTTGCATGGCCTTGCGCACGCGGGAGGTTGCGGCCTTGTTGCCACCTTCGGCCTTCTCCACGTCATCGCGGGCCGCGTCTAGAATGGAGATAAGCTTGTCGAAATTGTCGCTCATGATCTGTGTCTTGATCCTTTGGTAGGGCTTGACCCCTAGCTGACTTCGGAGCTGTGTAGGTTGCTTCTGGGCCTGGAGGAGAGCCTCCTGGAGGCTCTGTTAGGCCACGATCAGGCCTTTCGATCAAGCTCGCCCCCCCCCTAAAGGGCCAAAAAAGGGCCTTCCCGAATCCGGGGCAATCCAAGACGCGACCGCCAGGGATCCATAAACCAATTCCCTATATGGGCTTATGCCCACATCGCCCCTTGAGCCCCCCCCCTCCCTCCTCACCCTACGAAGTGCAGATTCGGGCCTGGTACTGCGGAACTGGGGACCAGGAACTAGGCCAGATCCGAGTCCGCCAGGGTGTACCACCAGTGCGCCCTGAGCCAATCGACGTCAAACCGCCTGTCATAGGTCCGCACCACTGACTGGTAGGGAACGGGCTTCACACGCCAGTTGGATTCCTGGAATCGACTGAAGGCCGAGGAGCTGTCAGGGAGGAGCGTGACCAGGGATTGCGCCCCCCACTGCCGAGCTTGAGAGCATATCCCCTGCTCGAGCAGTCGGGCGATCTCCGGCTCATCATCGGGCACCATCCAGTCGCAGAGAGGCACGGCACCGTCCCAGTCCCATCTCGTGCGACGCAGGACAGCCAGCCCCCGCAAGCAATCCCTGTCGCGGACTCCGAGCAAGAGGTACTCGCAACGGGGCCGCTCCAGGAAGCGCCAGCGGGCCCAGGCCGCATCTCGAATGGTGGCTGCTCCCCAGTCACGTGCGCATCGATCCCAGAGCCAGCGCAGGTCGGGACCGAGTTCAGCCACCTCGGTCACCTCTTGAGGCCGGTCCATGGGCGCGGTGTCCAATTCACGAAAGAGGCACAGCTCTTCACGGAGAAACTCGTAGCTCACGAGCTTCTGACCACTGAGCCTCGCCGCCTCGACCGGCCAGCCGTAGTGGAATACATCACCTCCCTCGATGCCGTAGAGGTCGATGAAGGCCTCCGCCAGTTCGAGGTAGAGGCCATTCTCGCTCGATCCTCGCCGATGATCCGGGTGCACCATCAAGTCAACCGGTTGCACACACACCCGTTCCTCTCCTCCGATCCAGGTCGTCTGCGAGATCCCCAGATAAGCGCCGATGACCTGGCCCTCCTCCACGGCTACAAGACCTCGAGGCTCGAATCCCGGTCGTCTGAAGGCCCACTCCCACTCAGCTCTGGACTTGGCTCGGTCCGGGCCGAAGCTCACACGAGCACAGGCAAGCAGGCTCTCAATGTCTGCATCGCAAACCAGGCGAATTCTCGGTGATCCCATGACTCTAGACCAGATCGGTATCTCCAAGAGTGTAGTACCAGTGCTGCGACCAGAATCTGGTCGGATAAGCAGCGTCAAACCCATGCCCCACCAGGAGCAGCGAACTGGGACACACCCGAAACCCGAGCTCTTGCAGGTTCGCGAAGCTCTCGCAGGCAGGAGGCAGCAAGTGCACGATACGATCGACACCCTCCTCCTCGGCCCGAGCGACCGCCCAGCGCACCAGGTCCCCCTCCGCATCCGGGTGGGCCAGCCAGTCACATAGAAGCCCCACGCGCCGCCCTTCCCAGGTGCCCGTACGCCAGACTGCGAGGCCACGCAACTCTGAGGAGCTCGAGCGAGACACTCCCAGGCGGTAGGAACGTGTAGGGTGCCTCATGAACCGCCAGTCGAGGGCACTGGCCTGCCGATCCGCCAGGACCCAGGGACCAGCGGCTCGGGCCAGGAACAGCTGCTGAAGCTCGTGAGCGTGGGCATGCAGCGAAGGACCACTCAGTTCCTCGGCTGATTCACCAGCTGGAACTCGGGAGAATCTGTCCAGCACGAGCAGTGGCTGGGAGCGCAGGGGCACGTAGTCGAGCAGGCGCTCCCCGACACGACGGGCCAGGGGGACGGGAAAGCCCCACATCCAGGGGTCTCCCTCACCGACCAGGCCACCGTAGCGCTCTGCAAAGAACCGTCCGGTACGGGCGAAGGTCCCCCGGTGGCCAAGACCGCGCGCCGCGGGAACCGAGAAGGAATCGATCCCCTGCGTCACCTCGACCCATACCCCATCGAGACGCAAGCGCTGGGGAGAACCAGCGTACTGGGCCAGCACCGAGCCCAGCTCGTCGAAGGCCAGAGCGATCCGTCGCCCAGCTGGATTTTCCAGGAAGCGCCAGCGCCACTCCTCGAGACTCCGCTGGCGGAAGCCAGCATCCACCCCCGCGTTCACCAGATTGAAGGCGCGCAGGATGGCCTGCTCGTCCCCGGCCTCGTACTCGCGTACCAAGACCTCGGGGGTCCTTGCGGAGCCTGGAAGCTGCTGCGACATGGGCGGAGTCTAGCCTGCGGATTGCCCCCTTGCACGGTGAGGACTGCTTCCAAGGCGACGGTCGCCCTCCCTGCTTCTCATCGAGGGCTGGATGGCGGGAGTGCATGGGAATCGAACCCACCGGCCCCGCTGTTCACGGAGCCCAACCGGCTTTGAAGGCCGGGCCGCACACCAGCACGGATCCACTCCCTTCGATGAGGGGCAGAGAGTAGCGGCAGCCGGCGGTGTTGGGAAGCAAGGCTTGCCCCTAGCCCCAATGCCTGGAGAACAACCTCCCGCTGCCTCCCGTCCCCGGATCGGCCGGGAGTCCACCGCTCCAGCGCCGCAACTGCACGGATCCAGAATCGCCACGGCCATAGAATCCGCAGGTGAAGTCGACCCCCGCCTCGAGGGAGTCAAAGCCCTCAGGAAGCGCGATCTGCAGCCCTCGACTGCCGAGGCGCGTCTGTCCATCGAGCCGAGCAACTGCCTGGACATCCTTCAGGTCCCCGGGATTCTCGACCTGCACCGCCAGCTTCGCGCCCTGTCGACGGAGGGTCATCGAGGCCCGAGGTTGCGCCGGACTCTCCCGCAACATCTCCAGACGCTGGGTGATGACATCTGCCACGGCACTTCGCTGCCGACGTAGGGATTGGTCGAGCAGCAGTCGGCCTGCGCGCCTACCTTCGTCGGCATCCCACTCGTAGAGCGCTGCCAGAATGGGATCTCCACCAGGACTCCAGGATCCACCACGAATCGAGATGTGCAGGGTCTCCCTTTCCCCAGCGGCCAGCTCCAGCACACGTGGCACCCCCTCGGTTTCGAAGACACCCCTGCGGACGTAGACCTGCACGGTCACCCGGCAGGCAAAGTCGAAGGGGTTCTTGATGAAGAGCCGGGGTGTCCAGTCGCCGCGCCACTCCCCCGTGGCCACGCCCTCACTGGAGGTCAGCACAGCCAGAGCATCCGCTCCAATGGGGTGCTCCTCGCTGCCATTGCCTGTCAGCTGAGTGAGAGCGCGCAACGCCAGGGCCCTGCGACCCTCACTGGTACTGATGCCATGCACCCCCGCTCTCATGACCTCGAAGAGCTCTCCGGCCTCGGAGAGCCCCAGGGACCAGCGCTCGCAAGGCCAGCTCTCCCGGCCGGCCTCGCCGCACCAGCCCCTTGGCCTCGTCACTCCCAGGCCATCGATTCTCTCGTCACGAACGAAGGCCAGGTCATCGTGCCCTGCGCTCTCCGCGATCAGAACGGTTCCCAGCCCCAGATCGCGGAGCTCGAGACAATCCGTGCGGCTTGTGCTCGCGACTCTCAAGGAGAGCGGCGGATGAATCGATCCCACCGCCCGCACCAGCTCCGGAATCAGGCTGGAATCGTGCAGCTCGATCAGGTGTAGAGGTGCGTTGGCATGTGAAGAGCCGAGTTCGAGAACGTCATCGAAGTGCGGCACTGGCTCACCAGCGAAGGACTTCCCGAACCAGCCGCCCGCATCCAGGCCGAAGAGCTCCGCGAGCCCCTGGTCCGAGACCAGGCCCTGGCCGTCGGTGGTGCGCTCCAGCGACGGGTCCCTCAGGACGACCGGGTCGCCCCCAGAGCACGAGCGGAGATCGTAGTGAAGGCCGTCCAGGCCAGCCTCCAGCGCGCACAAGAAGCTGGCCACGGTGTTCTCGGGTGCCTCCAGCGGTGCTCCCCTCCATCCGAGGATCCAGGGCGGCCCCTCGCAGGCGATTCCAGGGGCGCCAACCCCCGATAGCTCGGCAGGAACGGGACGGGTGCGGCCCACTGCCGCCTGCTAGACCAGCTCGACCGTGAAGTCGCTGCCGGGCCTGACCTCGCCGATGCAAGCCACCAGCTGATCGCGCTCGGCGAGTTCCGCCTCCAGAGCCGCCGAGACGCTCTCGGGAACAGCGATCATGAGTCCCCCCGAGGTCTCAGCATCAAAGGCCAGATTCGTCAGAGCATCGTCGAGGCCATCAGCCAGGGAGACGAACTCCGCCAGGCCTGCCCGGCCGCGTCGGGCACCTCCCGAGAGGTTTCCCGCCCGAGCCAGGGGCAGGACACCCGGGAAGAGCGGGACGCGCTCGAGTTCGATTCGCAGGGTGACTCCGCTGGCCTTGCCAATGTTGTGAGAGTGGCCCGCGAGGCCAAAGCCCGTGATGTCAGTACAGGCGTGTACAGCCACGGCATTCATGGCAGCAGCAGCTCGATCATTGAGCATCGCCATCTGCCTTGCAGCCGGCTCCAGCTGGGCCCACTCGATCTTGCCGAACTTCGCGGACGTGGTCATGGTGCCCATGCCGATCGGCTTGGTCAGGTACAGCCGGTCACCAACCTGGGCTCCGGCGTTCGTGCTGAGACGTGAGCGTTCGACGATCCCGGTGACCGCAAAACCAAACTGCGCCTCTGTCGACTGCACAGTATGGCCACCGGCAACGATCGCTCCCGACTCAGCTACCTTGTCGAAGCCTCCCCGGAAGATCTCGGTGATCCAGTCCTTGGGGAAGTCCTTGGGGAAGCCCGCCAGGTTCAGGACGCTGAAAGCACGGCCGCCCATGGCATAGACATCGGAGAGAGAGTTGGCAGCGGCAATGGCCCCGTAGAGGTAGGGATCGTCAACCACCGGCGGGAAGTAGTCCACGGTCTGCACCAGGGCGACACTCGAGCCACCTGGAAGACCCTCGCGCTCTCCGAGCAAGACGACCCCTGCGTCGTCGACCGAGCTTGGACCGACGATCAACCGCTCATCAGCGGGCTTCAGTACGCCGCGCAAGACCTGCGCGAGCTCCCCTTGGGGCATCTTGGCCGCTCAGCCGGCGCAATCCGCGTAGTCGGTGAGCTTCTTCTCGGGTTGAGAGTTCATGGGGGAAGTCTCGCTTTGCGCCCGGGGAGTTTCCATCAGTTTCTGTGGTCAAACAAGCACCAGCGTCCGTACGGACTCGACCCTGCCCAGGTCCGTCCGTCACAGGCGTCACCTCGCAGCGTTGTGAAGCCCGCTTGCGGGCCGCATTGGACTCCCTCAAGTCCAGACCTCGACTACTGCTCGTGCTCCTCCAGCCAGCGCCGCTGTTCCGCGCGGCTGAAGCGTAGGATCGCCTCGAACACGTCCATCACGGCCCCTGGATCGAGATCCAGAGAGCTGGCGAGCTCGCTGCGGCGCTCGAGCAATTCCTCCTCTCGCCTGGGGTCCTGAACATCTCGCCCTTCCCTCAGCTTGGCGCGTGCCGCGCGTAGGGAGAGCTGGGTACGCCTCGCCAGCAGCTCAATGAGCTCCACATCGAGTGCGTCGATAGACGCGCGAGCCTCGCCGAGTTCCTGGGGTGTCGAGGTCAGCGGAGGGATGGCCAGAGACCTGGATCCAGCGTCCGGCCGCATCAAGTCTGGCCGTAACCTCGCTTCCGCCAGCTCCCGATGGATCCGGCTCAGAGCCTCCAGCAATCGCTCGCGCGAACCTGCTGCGAACGGGTTGGCGTGCTGGATCGGAAAGAAGAGATGGCCTGCATCCGAACGAACAGAGTCAATCGTCCCGGCCATCGCGCGAAATGAGGGCGGCACGATCTTCTCGTCACCAATCCCCAGGTCCAGCATGCCCTTGGCGACGAAGAAGGCCAGGGCATGGGTGTCTGCCATCGTCCTGTCATGCTCCTCGCTAGACTGCTCGAAGAGGGTGCACCCCAGTCGACGGTAGAAGTCGCGTACACCTCCGAGAGCTTCCTGGTGCGGAGTATCGGGACACACCACCACTCGTAGAGGATGCTCCCCCATGGCGATACTGGTTGGCCCAAAGAGCGGGTGGGTTGAGACCCAGGGCACCGAGCTGCCGCAGATCTCCTCCATCGAGGCCCGGGCATCACTCTTCACGCTACAGACATCGACAACCGTGTGCCCTGCCCCAAGCCATGGCCTGATCGACGCCAGGATTGCCTCGAAGCGCGAGATGGGCACAGCCAGCATGACCAGGCCATCCTCCTGCAAGAGGTCCGACTCACTGGTCGCACACCAGGGCTCAGGAACAGCCCTCTCCGGATCAAATGCGCGGACACGAATGCCTGACTCCGTGGCCAGCTCAGCCAGAGATTCGCCGAAGCGACCGAAGCCCATCAGGAGTAGCGGGTGCGCGCTGCTCATGGGCCCAGGATGCCAGCCGAAGAGCCCCCACGCCCGTTACTTTCCATTCTCTCGTGAATCACCGGCTGGTCGCCAGGCGCCCTCGGCGAGCTTCGAGCCAGGCACTCAGGAGGGGACCGGCACTCTCAGCGGGCAGCGTGTCGAGCACGAAGGCCCCCGAACGGCGCAGGCTCTGGAGGGCCTGGGCCCGCTCCTCTGCCAGGGCAAAGGCCACGGCACGTTCTCCCGCCGTGGCCTCCCCGTCCCCATCCTCGATAGCCCGCAGGGAGGGATCATCGAGGGTCGCCATCACCAGACCATGACGCTTCGAGCCGGAGTTGAGCGCCTGCCGCTGGTGATTGACGGAGAGGGGATCCGCAACGTCCGACAGGATCACGAGGAGTGCCCGACGCCGGTGCAGCACCGAGAGCTCTCGCAAGGCACGGCCCAGGTCCGACTCGAGCCCGGATGGCAACTCTGCAAAAACCGCCTCCTTGATGCGTCCCAGCTGGCGACTGCCCTTGACCGGTGGGACGTAGACTCGCAGGCGTCGATCGAAGACCGCAAAGCCAACACGATCACCGGCCTGCAGCGCCACTGCAGCGAGTTCGAGCCCTGTATCCAGCGCGTGGTCAAGCTTGGTCCAGACCCCCCCCTCGCCACTCGTCGCGGCGGATCCCATGCGACGCCCCCCGTCGATCACCACGATCAGCTCCTGGCCACGCTCCTCCTGATACTCGCGTACGATCGGGAAGCCTCTTCTGGCAAAGGCCTTCCAATCCACCAGGTTCAGATCATCTCCCTGCACGTATTCACGAAGGGACTCGAACTCGGTCAGGCCCCCTCGGCGGCGAAGTCGCCGAACACCCAGATCGTGCCAGCGCTCGCTGGCAGCTAACCGCAGGATGCGATCCAGGCCAGCCAGGGGGGGCTCGATCGAGATCTGCTGCGAGCCGTGCAAGCGCGCCTGTCGATAGGTCAGACCGAGGGCACCGCGAACTCTCAGCCTGATGTCTCCAAGCTTTTGATTGCCACGAGAGCGCGAGCGGTAGCCGCGCTCGAACAGGAGGGTGCCCTCAGCCATCACTCCCACGTCGGGACCTCCCGTTGGGTCTCCCACGAGAGCGGAGGCCTTCAAATCGCCATACAGGCTGCGTGTGACCACATCGAAGTTCGGACTGAAGTCCTCGCGCACTTCAACCTCCAGGCCGACTGCTGCCGGACAACGCAGCTGAATCACCCTCATGAACTTCGCCGAGAGGCCAGCTCGTTCCGGAAGATTTCGCGATACCTCAATGCCCTTGGGTGCAGGAGTACGAAACCAGTCAACGAGCACTGAGAACAGCAGCATGCCGTCCAAGATCCAGATTATCGGGAGCAGCCCCTCGAAGGCGGCCCCCACGACGGAGAGCCCGCAAAGCCCCAGGATCAGGAAGTACAACCGGCGTGTGGGGATCAGCGCGGGACCTCCACTCGATCAAGCACTTGCTGCAAGACGTGATCGGTCGTACCTCCTTCGATCTCCTCGGCAGGGTCGAGCATCACCCGGTGGCGCATGGTCATCAGGAAGATCTCCTTGATGTCGTCGGGCAGAACGTAGTCTCGACCATGCTGCGCTGCAGTAGCCTTCGCAGCTCGCAAGAGCATCACCCCAGCTCGAGGACTTGCACCCAGAATCAACTGCGGAGCACGCCTCGTGGCAGTAAGCAATCGCACCACATAGGCTGGAAGGTCCTCACGCACGTCGATCCGCGCCACGGCCTGGGCAAAGCTCAGCAGGTCTGAAATCTCGACCACCGCCCCGGTGCCCAGATCTGACGGAGCTGCACTCACCGGCCTCGAGTGCACCTCGGAGAGCAGGCGCGTCTCGGTCTCTTCCGAGGGGTAGTCCACCAGCACCTTGAAGAGAAAGCGGTCGAGCTGCGCTTCGGGCAGCGGGTAAGTTCCCTCGTGCTCGAGTGGGTTCTGCGTGGCGAAGACAACGAATGGTCCAGGCAGCGGGTGAGACACCCCATCCACCGTGGCCGATTGTTCCTGCATGGCCTCGAGCAGGGCTGCCTGGGTCTTGGCAGGTGCGCGGTTTATCTCGTCACACAGCAGGAAGTTCGCGAAGATCGGTCCCGGCTGAAAACGGAACTCCCCCTCATTCGGTCGAAAGATACTCGTTCCGGTCACGTCCGATGGCATCAGGTCAGGAGTGAACTGGATCCGGCTGTAGGTCCCTCCGAGGGCTGCTGCAAGGGCGCGGACAAGCAGCGTCTTGGCGACCCCCGGAGGGCCCTCCAGCAGCACGTGCCCGCCGGCGAGAACAGCGGCCAGACAAGAGCGTAGCTCCTTTTCCATCCCCACCACGCTGTGGGAAACTGCATCGCTGGCACGCTCGCTGAAGTCCGCAATCATTCCGCTCGCACTTGCGCTCGGCTCGGGTCTCTCGTCTGACATCTGATCCTCTAACATTCTAGTTCATCTCCAAACGGTCAGGCGCCGCTCCTGCGCCCAGTGTTGGTTTGACGTAGCTCCCTGGCGATGCTTTTCTCCAGGTCGTTCAAATTCCGTCCCAGCTCTTCCAATTCTCTTGCACCACGGACTGGATCCGAACGGAAGACCCGATTCCAGACCTCGAAGTGCTTCTGGTGGACAGCAGTCCCCAGCTGCCTGGCGTACTGTTCCAGCTCCTCAGGCGAAGTGTCCTCTCGAAGAGCGCCTGCCCTTGGGGCCAGGCCCGCACGCATCGCGATTCGACGCAGGCCGCCCAACCGCAGCTCATGCCCCAGGATGTCATGGCGCTTCGCTCGCTCGAGCAAACGAGAGTGAGAGGCCACCCGTAGCCGCGGATCGAGTGCCGCATGAACCGGATCGCGAGGGAACTCCCTGACCCAGGCTTGCAGGAGAACGAAGACCAGGAGTGCCAGCAGCAAGTGATAGGTGATCTCGAAGACTCCCGGAAGGAGCAGCAATTCCACCTTGCTGGTGGGTAGCCACAGGCCCAGGGAATACTCGTCGAACATGAGGTCCCCCCCACGCTCCAGCGCCTCGAGAAGCCGGACGGTGAACAGGCCATTGTTGGCTTCACCAACCGTCTCATTGCCCATGAAGCCATCGTCTGCGAGCAAGACAACCCTTCCATGACCCAGCGAGACCCAGGCGGCAAAGGGATGGCCATCGGTCCCCGTGGCCAGGTCATGCCAGCCCGCCAGGTCATGTTCCTCGGAGTCCCAGTCAGCGAGCCCCTCGAAGGCCTGGGCCTGGGCTCCATCCTCTTCCAATTGCAGCCCGAGCACCTCCCCGGAGTCAAGCTCGACCATGAGTGAGCCCGAGCCCCACTCGCAGGGCTCCCAATCGGGAACAGCCAGCCCACACTCCTCGCGCAGCCACAGGAGGCCTTCCTCACTACCGGGAATCACCAGGGTCCCTCCGCCGCGGACGAACTCTCCGTAACCGGCTGGATGGCGAGGGTCCTCGAGGATCGTACCCACCTCACGGGCTGCCTCCTCATCCTCGACCACGTCAAGCCTCAGTGGTGGGTTGGACATCCACAATAGGTGCTCGCCAGCGGGCAAGGAGATGGGCGCCTGTCTCCAGGCCTGAGGTTCGAACCCCAGCTCCTCCAGCAACAGGAAGAGAGCGCGACGCCCATCCCCGAGACTCGACCTCACACTGTTCCCCATCTCCGGTGACTCCCCGCCGACCATCGAGAAGAAGAGCCCCATGAGAAACAAGGCGCCGATCAACCCGACAATGAGATGGTTCACCACTCTCGCGCCTCTCATGCCACGCCCTCCCCGAGCAAGTCCTCGCAGAGCTCTGCAAAGACCTTCACCTCAGAGGCCTTTGTGGGGCGCTGACCAAAGCTGTGCTCATCCAGCTCGGTGACGAGTGGTCGGAGGAGCTTCGCTATCGACGCATCGGGCTCACCCCGTTCCAGTAGCTCACGGTTCGTCCAGGCATCGCTGTACTCAAGCTCGCCACGCTCACCGAGCCCCACCACCAGCGCAAAGAAATACAGTCTCAATGCACGGGTCAGATCGCCCCTCTCCTGTGCAGCCTGGGCCTCCTTGCGAAGCTTGGAGACCCGCCGAGCCACAGCCTCCGGAAGTTGGGCCGTCTCCTTCTCTCGCTGTGCACTTCGAGACCGAAAAATGACAATCAAGAACCAGATCAATCCGACTCCAGAGCTGATCGCCACGATGACCCCCAGGGTGCGGGTCCAGGCCTCAACCCCAGCGTCCCCCATGCCCACCCCGAGACCGTCCAGGAACTCTCCCAGCCACAAGAAGAAGTCGCTCAAGAGCTCCTCCAAGTAGCTGCCCTGCTGCTCGAACTCCGGCCGAGCCAGGATTTCGTCCAGCGTCTCGACCACACGCCTCTCCGACACCTGGGAACCCGACTGACCTAGGCCCCCTGCCACCATCAAGAATTACTCTCCGTCACCGCCACCTCACTCCGCCGAGTGCGTAGACGATCGAGGCGCATCTCCAGATCCAGACCTTCTCTGCGAATCCGAGTATCCAGGTAGAAGGACGTGTAAGCCGCTGAGGTGAACGCCGTGGCGATCCCGGCGAACACCGCTGAAACTCCCACGAAGACCACGTTGAACAGCATGCTGGAGATGCCGGTTGACTCCAGCAACCAATCGCGCAGTTCAATATTGTCACCGACCTGCAGCCCCATGCCCAAACCAACCACCAGGGACTGAGCCAGGAAGACCACGCCAAGCCAGCGAAAGAAGCTCTTCTCGGTCAGTTTCCAGCTCCGACGGAGGGCCTGTCCCACACCAAGCCCCTCGAGCACCAATGCCGAGGGTGCCACCGAGAGCTTCCACGTCAGGTAAAGGTAGACAAAGAGCGTCAGGATGAAGAAGGGTGGACAGAACACCGAGAGCAGACCCAATGCACCAACGCTGAGACCGATGGCCATCAAGTTGCAGAGAAAGACCCCGAGCAGCGCAAAGGCCCGCCGCAAGGTCCGGCGAAACGCCTCGACTCCAGAGAGCGGCCGACCAACGAGCTGAAAGTACACGATCACCGTCACCGCGGTCGTCCCGATCACCGCCGCCAGCATCTGTGCACTGCTCATTGCCAGCATCCCCAGCACGAAGAGCACCAGCTCCTTCTCGTTGCTGGCTCCCGCTGCGGGATCCAGAGAAAACTGGTTCAGGAACCAGGGCATCATGGCCCTCAGTGGAAACCAGATCAGCGTGCAGATACCGATACAGGCCATCAGACGGGAGACAACGACCTCCACGCCCAGGTCCAGTAATTGAGGCGCACTGCGTGGGCGCAGTAGAAGCGCTGCGTCCTGATTGAACTCCTCGCTGATGGTCAGCTCGCCCCTTTCGGGACTCAGTTCAACCCACTGATCCTGGGGCTGTCCTCTCATGACGAAGGGAGATAGTTAGAGGTTTCCGAGACTGATGGCGCTGGTGGGACAGTTTCGAGAGCAAGCATGATCTCGAGTGCACTCATAGTTCGAGAGCTTCCGAACAGAGGCCTTATCTGCACCCGTGAAGAAGGCGTCAGTCTCACAGACCATCTCACACATGCCACAGCCGATGCAGAGGAAAGGGTCAATGCGAACGCCCACGTAGTCTCGCGGACGTATCGGACAGCTGAGTCCATCAATGACCTCGTCCGAAGGGACAAGATTGCGGGTCGCGGCATGGGAGGTCAGGACTCGCAGGGATTCCTCTTCCCCGATCTTGACCACCCCGGCTACATCATCAAAATCGAAGCGCGCGAGGTGACCGACCTTCGGCTGAATCAAGACCGTGCGATAGTCCATCTGCATGTGCAGCGAGTGCTCGACGAGAACCTCCTCGACGATCTCGTAGGACCGGTAGAGCGTCGAGAGCACACGGCTCTTGTAGTTCGGAGTCTTGTGCGTCGACTTGATCGACAGGTCGACAGCAATGATCAGTTCTGGTCGCAGGGTGTTGGCGAAGCGCAGTGGAACGGAGTCCACGATGCCTCCATCCATGTAATTGAAGCCGTCCAGCTCGTAGGGCTCGAAGACTCCTGGAAGTGCACAAGACGCATAGACCGCATCGACCAGGGAGACCTTGTCGAACCCCGGCGTCCCGAAGAACACGCTGCCGCCGGTCTCCAGCCGAACCGCATTGCAGTAGAAGGGCACACTCAGATCAGAGAAGCCTTTCTCGGGGAGCAGCTCGGTCAGGCGCTCGCGAAAGGTATCGCCCCGGAACATGGAGGGCGCCCGGGTTCCCTTTGTGAGAAATTTCAGGAAGTTGAGCCTGAAGTAGTCTCCTTTCTGTACGCGGGTGACGGTCTCTTCCATCTGCTCAATGGAGTACCCACCCGCTGCCATGGCACCCACCAGAGAGCCGATACTCGTACCGACAATGGCGTCATAGCCGATCCCCAGTGTTTGCAGGGACTTGAGGACGCCGATGTGAGCCATGCCTCGCATACCCCCACCCCCGAGAACGAGAACGGTGCGTGGACGTCGACCCCGCCCTTCACCGGGCAAGTTCAGGGGGACATTGGAACGGGGGATGAGATCCAAGGAGAGCCTCGTTCGGGTACGTGCTACGGGAATGAGAGTCGGTCGATGATGGGATATTCAATGCCTTCTCTGTGGACTTGTCCACGACAACGGACGAGCATCATGTCCCCCAGCGCCCGCTGGCCCTCGCGGCCGGCTCAGCCACGGGCCCGGAAGTGCCCGGGAAGCTCCACCCACGCTGACGCGGATCACTGCGACCGTCACCCTCATGACCACCTACAACTACGAATCTGGCAGCACGGAGATCGTCCTGGCAGCCGGCCTCCGGACGCCGCAGATGAAGGCCGGAGGTCAGTTCAGCAAGGAAGACCCTGGACATCTGGGGTCGGCCCTCGTGCGGGAACTCCTCGCTCGAACCGGGCTGGACGGAAGCGAATTCGATGAGGTCGTGCTGGGCTGTGTCGGCCAGCCCTCGACCCAGGCCAACGTGGCCCGGGTCATCGCCCTCCGCGCCGGCATCCCGGAGACAGTGCCCGCGCGTACGATTGCCCGGAACTGCGCCAGTGGAATGGAGTCGGTCACTGCCGCCATGTCCTCGATCCTCGCTGGTGAGGGAAGCGCTTACCTCTGCGGAGGGGTCGAGGTCATGAGCTCGTACCCCCTGATCATGGGGCCTCGACTGACCAAGCTGTTCTCGAGGCTCTCCAGGGCTCGGAACATGGGTCAGGCTCTCTCGACCTGGACCAGCTTTCGTCCCAAGGACCTGACTCCAAGAGTCGCCTTGCTCGAAGGCCTGACGGATCCGGTCAGCGGCATGCTGATGGGCGAGACGGCCGAGCTGCTGGCGCGAGACTTTGGTATCTCCAGGGAGGAAGCGGATCACTTCGCATGCCAGAGTCACAACCGTGCAGAAGCGGCCAGGGATGCGGGGCGCTTCGAGAACGAGATCGTCCCCTGGATGCCACTGGGCGCAAGCGACGGGACGAGCTCTCTCAAGCACGACGACGGGATCCGTGATGGACAGTCCGATGCCGCACTCTCAAAGCTACGCCCCTACTTCGTCAAGCCGGACGGAACGGTCACTGTGGGCAACTCCTGTGGGATCACCGATGGCGCCTGCATGCTGATCGTGGCCACGGCCGAACGGGCCCGTCAGCTGGGACTCACCCCCCTCGCCAGGATTCGCGCCAGCGCCTGGGCTGGACTCGACCCCAGGCGAATGGGGCTGGGCCCCGTCTACGCCACTGCCCGAGTGCTGGATGGGAGTGGCTGCAAGCTCGACGACTTTGACACCATCGAGCTCAACGAGGCCTTTGCTGCTCAGGTCCTGGCCTGTGAACGGGCCTTCGCCAGCCGCGAGTTCTCCGAGCGCAAGCTCAATCGCTTCGATGCGATTGGAGAGCTCGATCCTGAGAGACTCAATCCCAAAGGAGGGGCGATTGCTCTTGGACATCCTGTGGGTGCGACGGGGGCCAGGCTGCTCCTGACCACCGCCCACGAACTCCACGACCGCGATGGCGAGCTCGGACTCGCAACCCTCTGCATCGGCGGAGGACAGGGAGGCGCGGTGATTCTCGAGCGCATCTCGTCTTCGGCGAGGACCGAATCATGATCGACATCTCAGGCCTCCCCATCCCCGAAAACGCCCCCGCCCCGGGCTCCTGCATTCGGATCGAGACACCCGAGCCCGGGCTGGCCGTGGTCATCCTCGACCCGCCTCACCGCAGCCTGGCCGTGCTCGACCTGCCGCTGATGCGGGACCTCTCTACGGCCATCGACGAGCTCGCCACCACACCTGACCTGCGTGGCGTGGTCATCACCGGGCGCGATCCAATGGCCTTCGCCGCCGGGGCGGACATCGACGCCATCGAGAGCCTTCGCGACCCGGCCCTGACCCAGCGCATGATCAGCGTCGGACAGGATCTCTTCAACCGAATAGCCCAGCTGGGACAGCGTGGAGTTCACACGGTTGCTGCCGTCGGCGGCTCCGTTCCCGGAGGTGCCTACGAGCTCTCGCTGGCCTGCCGCACGATCATCATCGCGGATGACCCGAAGAGTCGTATTGGTCTTCCGGAAACCCAGCTAGGGATCTTGCCTGCCTGGGGAGGATGCCAGCGACTGCCGCGCCGCATCGGCGTGCCGGCAGCACTCGACGCCATCCTCAAGGGTCGCCTGCTGCCCGCCAAGACCGCTCACAGGAAGGGCCTGGTGGACAGGCTGACACCCCCTGAATACCTTGTGCGCGTGGCCTGCGATGTCGCGATGGGCCGCACCCGCGTCAGGCGCAAGTCCCGTGGGATCTGGAAGTGGCTCGTGGACAGGAACCCCCTGGCCCTGGGCGTCATCGGGGTTCAAGTTCAGAAGACCATCCAGAAGCAAACTCGAGGCAACTATCCCGCAGCCCCGGCAGCTGCGCGACTGGTGACCTGGGCTCCCTTGCGCCCGCTCAAGAGCGGATTGGCCAGCGAGGGTTTCGAGGGCGCCCGCCTTGGCTCCGGAGATGTCTGCAAGAACCTCGTACGCATCTTCAAGATGATGGAGGGGGCCAAGCGCCTCGGAAAGACAGCCGACGGGGCTTCGCCAGCAAGGATAGAGCGCGGCGCAGTCCTCGGCGCAGGTGTGATGGGAGGCGAGATCGCCAGCCTGATGGCAGAAAAAGGCATCGCCACGCGTCTCTTCGACATCTCCCCGGCCGGTCTGGATGCGGCCCTCATCCAGCACCGGACTGACATTGCCAAGAAGCTCAAGCGAAGGCGCCTGCTCCCCTACCAGCACGATGAAGCCCTCGATCGCCTCGATGTGAGTGGAGAACTGGTCGGCTTCGGGCGTACCCAGTTCGCCATCGAGGCCGTGGCAGAGCGGATCGAAGTCAAGCGCAAGGTGTTCGGCGAGCTGGCATCGCTCGTCTCATCGGACACCATTCTTGCCACGAACACCTCCTCGCTCTCCGTGACCGCAATCGCCGAGGGTCTACCGAATCCAGAACGGGTAGTTGGCGTGCACTTCTTCAACCCGGTCAAGCGGATGCCTCTGGTCGAAATCGTGCGAGGAGAGCACACGTCCGAAGCCGCTGTTACAGCTGCGGCGACCTATGCCTTGCGACTTGGAAAGACCCCTGTCGTCGTCGCCGATGTTGCCGGTTTTCTGGTCAACCGCCTTCTTGGCCCCTACCTCGACGAAGCCCTACGACTCTACGACTCCGGAGTTTCGCCGCGGCGTATCGAGCAGCTTGCCCGACGCTTTGGCATGCCCATGGGGCCGTTCCGCCTCCTGGATGAGGTCGGTCTCGACATCGCTGCCCATGCGGCTGCATCACTGCAAGCAGCCTACGGCGAACGCATGACACCCTCCACCGTCATCCAGCCCCTCCTCGATGCTGGGCACCTGGGCAAGAAGACTGGCGACGGTTTCTACGTGCACCTCTCCTTCAAGCCTCACGTCAGCAAGGAGTTCTCCAGCGACCTTGGACGTCTTGCGCGGCCGCACAGCGCCCAGGAGGAGTTCCTCTCTGACCAGGAGATCACCGACCGCATGATGCTCGCCATGCTTGGCGAGGCCGCTCGGTGTGTCGAGGAAGACGTGGTGGCGAGCCCCAGCGACCTGGATCTGGCCACGATCTTCGGCATGGGCTTTCCACCGTTCCGCGGCGGACTCCTGCGCTGGGCTGACTCGCTGGGTGCCAAGGAGGTGATTCGTCGCATGGAGCATTGCGCCTCGGCCATCGAGTCCCTCCCCAGTCCAGAGCGGCGCGAGCGATTCGTGGTTCCCGAGATCTTCAGGACGCTCGATCGCGAGGGCCGGGGCTTCCACGACTCCTGAGCCACGCGGCTGGGCCCCCAGGCGTGATCCGGGTGGTCGAGCCCTCGGGAGGGCAGTCGTGGCCAGGAAATGTGGCTCAGCCCGCGAACCAGGTGCCCAGGAGAGGGCCGTCGGGCGGGTGTGGCGTGAGATATCCGCGGATTGAGTCCATCTGGCGGGCACTCCTCGACGATGAGCAGTGCACCCGCGCTTTCCCCCAGAAGGCATCCGTAGCGATATCAGGAGCTCCATCCGTTGAGTCAGTCCACCCATCCCAGCAGACCCTGCATCACTCTTGGCCAGCAACTGGTCGCCACGGGAGTGCTCAGTAGCAACCAACTAGAGCAGGCTCTTGAGTACCGACGGCAACACGGCATCCGGCTGGGTCAGGCCCTGGTCAAGCTCAAGCTCGTGACCTCACATCAGCTGGCCGAGGCCTTGCGACAGCAGGGTAAGGTCTCCTGCATCAACCTCTCTCCGAAGATCGTGAACAGTGAGGTTGCCCAGCTGCTGGGTGAAGAGTCTTCCCGGAAGCTTGGGGCGGTCGCGATCAACTCGATCGCCGGGGTGACGACGGTCGCCATGGATGACCCGGCCGACGTGTACGTCCTCGATGAACTCTCTCGCACCCTTAACTCAAAGGTCCTCTCGGTCTACAGCGAACCCGAACAGATCGAGGAGTGTCTCAATGAGATCTTCAACCAGCCCTCAGAGACAACGACCTCCAAGAACAGCCTGGATGACATCGTCTCAATCGCTCAGCAGAGCGAGATCGACATCGAAGCTGGTCAACCGAACAAGCAGGAGGAGTCCGAGGAAGACCTCGACGGTCCGGTAGTCAGCATCATTCAGGCGATCTTCAAGGAAGCCTTCGAGGCCAAGGCGAGCGACATCCACCTGGAGCCCCGGGAGTCGACCTTCGTCGTGCGCTTTCGCGTCGATGGCACGCTCTACGACAGGATGACCCTCAAGAAGGTCTGGGCCCGTCCCTGTCTGGCGCGTATCAAGGTGCTGTCATCACTCGACATTGCGCAACGCCGCCTCCCCCAGGACGGCCGAACTCAGATTGCCGTGCAGGGCAGGAAGGTAGACCTGCGGGTCTCAACCATGCCCACGCTGCTGGGAGAAGGAGCTGTGATCCGAATCCTGGACGGCGGCCGGGGTGTCTCTTCACTCTCTGATCTTGGCCTGCGCCCTGAGCAGGAAGAGCGAATGAAGGCCATGGTCATGACCAGTGATGGAATCGTGTTGGCTGTGGGCCCCACCGGAAGTGGCAAGACGACGACCCTCTACGCACTGCTTGCCGAGCGTGACGCGCCCGACACCAAGATCATCACTCTCGAGGATCCAGTGGAGAACCAGCTCGAATCCGTCTGCCAGATCAACTGTGACGTGAAGGCCGGCCTGACCTTCTCCAGAGGGCTTCGTTCCATCCTCCGACAGGATCCAGACGTGATCCTGGTCGGTGAGATTCGAGACCTGGAGACCGCCGAAATCACGGTCTCCGCAGCACTGACGGGCCATGTCGTGCTCTCCACGCTTCACACGATCGGATCCGCCGAGACGATCACGCGAATGCGAGAGATGGGGGTCGAACACTACCTGCTCTCGGACACCCTTCGAGGGATCGTGGCCCAGCGCCTGGTGCGTCTCATCTGTCCTGTCTGCAAGGTAGAGGACGAGCTCGATCCCGGACTGAGGAAGCACCTCCAGCTCGGGGACACGACCTTCTACAAGGGCGCTGGTTGCACGACATGTAACCAGACCGGCTACCAGGGCCGCAGAGGGCTCTACGAGATCATGCGCATGACACCAGTATTCCGCGACGCACTACGCGAGGGAGCAGACGCGGACGAGCTGAGGCGACTGGCCGTCAATGACGGCATGACCACGATGCGTGATGAAGGTCTGAGATTAGCCAGCATGGGGCTCACCAGTATTACAGAGGTCCTTGCGATCACTCCCCGCACGAACTGAGCATGAAGCACATCTACTACGTCCACGACGACCAGGGAAACCACAAGTCCAGAAAGGACTACATGGAACTCGCAGGTTACAAGGTCACCGTCTTCGAGGATGCTCGACGCTGCCTGTCGATGATCAAGAACGAGAAGCCAGACCTGCTTGTCGCCGACATCTTGCTGGAGGGAATGCACGGGTTTGACCTCTGTGAGCAGACTCGGCAGCTCTTCGGCGCCTTCCAGCTGCCGGTCATCCTCTGCTCGACCATTTATCGCGGTGCCGCCTACGTCCAGGAGGCCGAACGAGTTGGTGCCCAGGAGTACTTGATCCGTCCCTTGGACTTGAATGACTTCATCGACCACGTCAACAAGCTCCTCAAGGCGACCGATCCCGACAGCTCAGCAGCAGCCTGAACACCTGCCAGGCGTCCAGGCAGCTCACTCAGATCAGCCTCAGTGGAGTTGGTGAGCTATCTGATCCAACCAGCAGGTGAGTGCTCTCAGCTGCCCTTGCTGAAGTACTGCCAGAGCAGGATGGCCAGGATCACCAGGAAGATCATTCCCCCGGCCAGGAATGGCAGGAGCGCCCGCAAGTCGCTCCCCGGTACCTGATCCATTTCGACCCAGTTGAACATCATGCGGACGCCACCTTCGAGCTTGGCGCCGCAGTGAGGGCAGCTCTCCGGGGCTTCGGCCTCCACGCTCGCCCTGGAGTCGTATGCCAGGGGAATGACCCCATTGCACTCCATGCAGTAGTGGTTGCGGAGCCCTCCCCCCTCAGCGACTCCCGGTGCCCGGGACTTCTCACGCAGGAATTCGATCTCCTCCTGGTGAAGGTCACCGCGTGCCTTCGCCCAGTGCCGCTCATCATCGACACCAAAACTCTTCTCGGTCCGGACCCGCTTCGGGTCATAGGACTTTCGCGAGCGCCCGGACTCCTCACCCTCCGTCATCAGCGCAGGGCCTCCTCCAGGGCCGTGGCGACCGCTGTACGCTCGTCGCGATACTTGGTGATCACCGCGCACCCAAGGGCCAGGGAGCGCTCCCTTGCCCACTCACCCGCGGCAGGCCGGGTTCCAGGCACCACCACTGCTCCGGCCGGAATCTCGAGGGGCTCATCTCGTGTTCCAACCAGCTCCTGCTGCTTCACCAGATCAAAGACCCGGGTCGTTGCTGTCAGAACCACCCCAGCTGCGATGACCGCTCCGGTCCGTATGAGCACGCCCTCGTAGAGTCCAGTGTTGCCACCGACAAAGGCTCCCTCCTCGACGATCACCGGTCGAGCGCCTGGGGGTTCCAAGACACCACCAATCTGGGCCGCCGCCGAGATGTGAACGCCCTCGCCGATCTGGGCACAGGAGCCGACAAGCGCATGGCTGTCTATCATGCTGCGCGCTCCCACGAAGGCCCCGATGTTCACGTACATGGGTGGCATACACACAACCCCCGGCCCCAGGTAGGCGCCGCGGCGCACGGCTGAACCGCCTGGAACAAGCCTGACGTCATCACGCTTGTTGAACTGTCGCACCCTCAGGAGGTCCTTATCACGAAACGGGGGGCCCTGAAGATCCATGCCCTGGTAGCTCTCGCGCGTCAGCTCATTTCCCATGGCGATGACCTCGCTTGTGCGGAAGAGGTCCAGTATCGCCTCCTTGACTCTCGCGTTCACCACCCATCTACCATCATGGTCGCGGTCTGCAACCCGAAGCTCGGCAGTCTCAAGGGCCTCGAGAAGTGCTGCCCCGCGCGGAACGTCTTGAGGATCAGCCACTCGCAGCCTCCGCGATAATGAGCTGTTCTACCGTAGCCACGTAGCAGGCGACTGCCTCTCGAAGCTCCTGCTTCCCGACCTTCTCGTGATCCGTGTGCGCGTCGAGAATCGAGCCCGGACCACAGAGTAATGCGGGTCCCCAGCGTCTCATGTGAGGTGCGTCCGTACCAAAAGCCACAACCTCTGCCTCCTGCCCGTCCGGCACCACGAACTCCACGGGGCCGTAGCTCTTGAATTCCCCGATGATCTTCACGTTGTCATTGAGACAGGACTCGATCCGGTTCATGACGACCTCGGGCTCCTCAACGCTTCGAATCAAGACCTCCGCACTGGCCCGGTCAGCCACAACGTTTGCGGCCACGCCACCCTGAATCTGGCCAACGTTCAGGGTTCCCTCACCAAAGACGGGGTGATGTCCCCACTGGTTGGACAGAAGTTGATGAGTGCAGCTGACCAGCTCGTGCACCGCCGAGGGCCCACCCTTCTGGGAGGAGTGGCCAGCAACACCATGCGCTTCCAGGCTGACCTTGACGATTCCCTTGTGCCCGCGCACGAAGCGGTTCCCCGTGGGCTCACCGATCAAGACGTGGTGAGGAGCCCAGGGTTCAGCCAGGAGCTCATTGGCCAGGCGTGCACCAGCGCTGTCTGTCTCCTCGCTGGCCGTGAACAGGAAGCCTATATCCGTCACGCCCCGGGCCAGCAGCTGCCGCCCCGCCTCCACCATTGCTGCGGCCTGCCCCTTGGCGTCGCAGGAGCCCCGTCCAAAGATGAAGTCCCCTTCAACCCGAGACCCGAAGTACGGTGGAACCGTATCCAGGTGAGTGCACAAGACCACTCGCGGCCGTCCGGCCCGAGCAAGGAGATTGAAGCGGCCCGGGGCCAGGTCCTGGTGCTCGCAGTCGAAGCCCAGGGACTCCAGCCTGCGAGCCAGGGCATCGCCATAGTCCCCTTCGTTACCGGTGACGGACGGGATCTCGATCCAGTCCACGAGGTCATCAATGAGTCGTTCCACCCCCGGAGCTTACGCTCTAGTCCGCCGGCGACTACACTTCGCCTTGGGATCGGCCCGGTAGGTCGACTCCCCCCCCTTGCCCAATCATCACCCCAGCGCCCCAGAGCCATGTTCCTGACCAGCCTCCTGCTCACCCTGACCCCAGCTTCTACTCCCGCAGTCTCCATCCAGGACAGCCGCCGCGAGAAGGTCACAGCCCAATACGAGGCTCTCTGCGAGGCACGGGACGAGGCAGCGCTCGGTAAGCTCTGGAACGAGAACGTGGGGCTGGTCCTCCAGATCATCGACGCGGATCTCGAGGGCAGCCTGGCGCTCTGGGAGAAGTCCAAGTCTGATCCGCCCCAGGACGACATCGCCAGGCTACAAGCCCGAGCCCTCTACGGGGCCAGGATCGCCAGCAGCGCCTTGAGTCAGCCGATCTTCATCGACTACGCCTCCTCCTTCGTCGGCTGGAACGATGATCAGAAGGCAGCATTTCGTTCCGGTCAGGCGGTCTACGGCCGTGCAATGCAGGAGCTCAAGGGCGGCAACCACGAGGTTGCCTTCGAGGCAGGCAAGGAAACCGTCGAGCGTGCAAGTGCCCTCGGTGACTGGTGGGGTATGGCCATGGGCTACGGTGCCGAGGCGGAAGCCGCGCGACAGCTCGGCTGGTTCGAGGACTCCCTGCGAGCCTTTGCTCTTGCCCGACAGATCAACCACGATCTGGGCCTGCAGCACAGCGAGTACAAGAACCTGCAGGGTATGCTGGCCGTTGCCCGCGCGGATGAGCGCTTTCTTCGCGCCTACATGACAACGGAGCCCATCATCGAATACGCGAAGGCCTTCAAGGATAGCGACACTCTGAGTTCAACCCTGAAGGCCAAGCTGGAACTCGAGAAGACTCTTGATCTCCAGGATGCTGCAGCAGAAACCAAGAGGCAGCTGGATGCTCTGAATTGAGCGCTGGCGGTTCAACCGCTCTGTTCGAAGTATGACGGCCCCTGCCCACATTGGCGCCATTCAGGCCCTTCGCCCGAAATTGAGAGAGCCCATCTGGAGCCAGCTCCCAAGGGGGCAGTTCTGGGCCAGGCCAAGCGCCGGCTGGGCAGGTCTCAGCACCACTGATACCGTCTGAGAGGCAGTCAGCGAGGTCCGAGGATTCTCTACCGCCTCTACCCAGGTCGCCCCCTCTGGGGCAGGCGCCACGGGGCCCCGTATCCGGGGTCGCCAGGCGCGTGGGTACAGCTCGAGAAGCGGGTCCTTGTCAGCTTTCTGGAGGAATAACTCTTATCTCGATTGAGAATGGAGGCCTCCCAATCCGACTGAGTAAGGATGCTTCCTAGCTCCCAGCCCACGAGCTTGCCCCCTGGTGAACCTGGTGTTCGACGCACCAGGATCACGTCAGGCCTGACCCTCATCGAGATATCGATCTCACTGGGCATCCTGCTCACGATTCTCCTTGGCTTCTCCACGGCTCTCATGAAGTCCATGAGGGCCTCGCAAGCCAATAGAGAGCGCATGCTCGCTACCAATGCTGCCCGTCAGATGTTGGAGACGATGCAGGCCTCCGAATTCTCGAACATCTTCCGCAACTACAACTCGGTCGAAGGTGACGACTTACCCGGAGCCCCGCTCCATCTCTCAGCCTTCAGTGTCGAAGGACTCGATCCTCGCTCTGGAGACGCGGATGGGCTCTGTGGAGAGATCATATTTCCGGAACTCGTGACCGGGACTGGTGTATCCCAGCTCCGTGAGAACAGCACCAACTCCAACCTGGGAATGCCACGGGATCTCAATGGCGATGGAAACATAGACTCACTCAACCACTCCGGTGACTACCGGATCCTGCCCGTCGCCATACGTGTTGATTGGCGAGGGCAAGCTGGAAATGGTCAAGTTCAGTTCAGGACCTTCCTCTTCGACTTCTGATGAAGCTCCATGACGAGCAACAAGGCCAGTGGAGCAACCGCACAGGCTCCACTCTCCTGGAGGTTTCGATCAGCATTGCGATGGTCAGCATTGTGCTTGGAGTTGCCGCCATGGTCGGCATTGCCGGTCGAAAGGCGTTCGTCACGGCTAATAAACAGGCGCAGCTCGACTCGCAGCTGAAGATCGCTCTCGATCGAATCTCCGCTGAATTGGGCTCCGCGATCAGCAGCAGCCTCGATCCACAGCTAACGGGCATGGTCACTGACACCGACGAGATCAGCCTCGCGCAGGTTCTCGGGATCGTGGATGGAGTGCCAGTCCCTTCACCTGACTTGATCAGCTTCAGCTTCGAGGACGACCCCAACGACCCGGTTGATGGCCTGGATAACGACAATGATGGAGTTGTCGACGAAGCACGAGTGGTCTTCGTGCGAGGCAGTGGCGGTACCAGCCCCAGCGCGATCACCATCTGCAAGAACGTACGGCGCCACCTCCAAGGTGAGGAAGAAGGAGGTGGCGACGAGAACGGGAACGGATTGATAGATGAGTCGGGATTTCTGATTCAGCGGGATGGAAACCTGCTGAGTATCAAAATCACGGTTCAGGGCACAAACGCCAACGGGGAAAGCGTAACGAAGACCTCTTCGGCGTCCATTGTACTTAGGAACTAGGGAGTCACCATTGAAGCTACACAGCAAAGAGAATCGAACAGGGGCGGAGAGCCAGGGGGCCTCACTATTCGCCGTCACCATATTGATGGTGGGACTGGCCATCCTCTCACTTGCACTCTTCACGACGGTCAGGTCGAGCAGGAAGGCTCAAAAGGGTACCTACGATCAAGCCAACGCAAGGTACGTGGCGGAGGCAGGCATGGCCGTTGCCATGATGAATCTGGCCGAGGGCGCTCCCGTGGAAATGGTAGCTCAGGGCTCAGAAGGAGCTCAGATCGACTTTGGCGGCGCAACCTACTGGGTAAGTGCAACCAGTATTCCCCAGTCAAATCTCTTCGAGCTGACTGCAACCGGTCTGGAGAATGGAGTGGGCTCTCGCTTGACTGCCGTGCTGCGTGAAGTCTCCGACAACACCTTTGTCTGGGCCGCCTTCGGTGATGAGGGAGTGTCCATGGACAGCAATGCGATGGTCGATAGCTACAATTCCAACTTGGGGTCCTACGACGATCAGGATGTCAACGGCAATGGCAGTGGCCGTTACGCACTCAGCAGTGGAAATATCGGGTCGAACGGCAGCATATCGGCGGACTCAAACGTTGAGGTCCATGGAGACGCCACCCCAGGACCTGGCGCTACAGCCAGCTTCAACGGAAACTCCACTGTCTCTGGGTCAACGACTCCGGCGACAAGCCTTATCGAAATTCCCGAGATCATTCTCCCCGACCTCACCTCTCTAGGAAACAAGAACTTCAATGGTTCCGGTAGCGGCGCATTCAATGACTTTATCCCCACCGGGGAGTACCGCTGGAACCAAGGCGTCGTCGACATGAGTCTTGAGGTCATCGGCCCGGCCACCCTCGTCTTCAGCTCACTCACCATTGACTCCAATTCCCAGATAATCGTGGATGCGACGAATGGCCCGGTCGAGATCTACGTTGAGGGAGATTTTGTCCTGAACAGCAATGCGATAATTGCTTCGACGGCCTACAACCCATCTGACATCACGCTGAACCTGCTGTCAGACAATGTGATCGATCCGAACGTGGATGTTGACCTCGACGAAGTCGATTTCGATTCCAACGCGCAGTTGTACGGCACGCTACTTGCCCCTAACGCCTCAATCGAGATCAACAGCAACTTCGAACTCTTCGGATCCCTGGTGGCACGCCGTGTACATCTGGATAGCAACAGCAAGATCCACTTTGATGAGGCTCTTCTCGGGGCCACCAGCAATGGTGAGCGTACGCTTCAGCCAGTCGCCTGGCACCACATGCCCTATCACCAGTAAGACACCACCAACTCTGTCCTGGCGATGTGGAGTTCAATCGGAATTACCGGCGCAGTCCTGCTTACGATCACCTTGAAGCTCACTTGTGCCCAGGAGATTCCCAGCACAGCGACTGGCGAAACACAGGCCACTCCAGTTGAGTCAAGGACCTGGCAACTGCTTCGAACGCTCAGGGATCCAGAGGGGCCTACTCCCGAGGCTGTGGGACTCCAGTTGAGGACTCTGGGGACAGGGGTACTCGACCCCCTGATGGCGGTCTTGCAGGAACGGCAAGTCCCCGCCCCTGAGCAGGAAGGAGGACCACTCCAGGTCCTGAGCGAGGCTCAAACTGAGGCCGTGCTGCTGGCTCTGGCTGGCTTCGAGCGCCGGGTCGCCATGCCCTACTGGACAAGCAGGTTCGGGAATTCCATTGATACCGATGCCTGTGAACCAGCCTTGCTTGCTCTTGGCGGCTTCGGACGCGCAGAGGACCTCAAGCTCATCTGGACCTTGGCTCTTGGTAAGGAGAATGAAGAGTATTCCAAGGCATTGAGGATCAACTTTCGGGAGGCGACTGCTTCGATCTTGCGCCGGGACCCCCGCGGCTTTGCAAGAATCCTGCACTCCTGGCCAAAGCTCTCGGAGACACTCCTCGATGACGTCATCCTGGCGATCGGGCAGAGTGGTGACTCTCGTGGTCTGAAGACTCTTTCAGATGTACTGATGTGGTCTCCACAGCACGCGCGGCTGATAGCCTCCCAGATCCCATTGATTGGCCCTGCCAACAAGGAAGGTCCAAACCAGGCAATCGCGATAGCGCTGGCACCCAACCTTGCTTCGGAGGCCAAGGAGGACATCCAGGCTGTGGCCCTTGCGCTTGCGGTCCTCGAGAGCTTTGAGCCAGTACCTGAGCTGATAAGACTTCTCGAAGACCCGCGTCCGGGCATCAATGATTCGGCGCACTTCGCGCTTGTCTCCCTGACGGGTAACGAGCTAGCCGGAAGGAAAGATCTCTGGGAGAACTGGTATGCTCGGGAACTCAGCTGGAGTCGCAATGATCGCGCCATGACGATCAGACGACTGAGGTCCGGCACAAACGCGGATCTTCACAACACCCTGCGTGAAATCTCGAAGTACCGTCTACATCGACACGAACTAGCCCAGTCGATTTCCCCTCTGCTCGCTCACCCCAGCGAGAGTGTCCGTCTGACGACTGCCCGCGTGCTCGCCGATCTCGGCTCTCGCTGGGTGGGGAACAAGCTGGTCCTGGCGCTCTCGGACCATTCAGAGGCCGTCAGAGCAGCAGCTCATGCCGCCCTGATGAAGATCACAGGCCTCGAAATGGGAGAGGAGCCGGACAGCTGGCTCGAGATCGAGTTCCCTGGTGACTTCATCTGAGCCAGGGGAGCCGAAGACCCGCCCATAAAAGACTCACACCCACTAGCCGAAACTAGAGGGTGTGAAGTCGGATCCCCAGCGCAGCTCTCAGCTGCGGAAAAGGAAGCCGGAGGGCTCTACCTTCCGAACGCCAGCCACGATTTTTTTTCCAGGCACTCGCTCAATCCGGGTTCAAGCAGAGAGCTGGCCACCGCAGGACAGGCCCCATGGCCTCGTCAGCGGTCCCTGCCACCCTCCGGGACCACAGGGTTGCTCAGGAATCCGCCTCCCCGGCATCGATGGAGACCAGCTTGGCCCCTGCCCCCACCGCCTGGCCCTGGAGGGCATGCACCTCCTTCACCGTGCCAGATACGGGAGAGCTGATCTCATTCTGCATCTTCATCGCCTCCAGGACGAGCAAGGGCTGCCCCACCTCCACATGGTCCCCAGGGGCCACCAGGATGTCGATGACCACCCCGGGCATGACGCTCTTGACCAGACCACCGGATCTCGCCTCGGCCCTCTCGGCGGCATTGGCGGCCCGCTCACGCTCATCTTCGATCCGGACGTCATAGAGGTGTCCGGCGATGGTGATGTCGATCTCACTCGTTTCACCCTCGACCGAGACGCCGTAGCTCCATCCGCCAGAGAGGACCAGGAGCTGGCCTCGGTCATCGATGCTCTCATAGGAGAGCTCCACAGGAACACCATCAACAGTCGTCGTGAGCTTGCCAAGGCGCTCCACTAGCTCCACCAGCCGCTCCCTTCCGTTCACCTGCACGAAGTACTTCATTGTGCGTCTCCGTGGCGCCCGGCCCGGCGGCGGTGATCACTCATGCTCTCTCGGCTTCGATGCAACCAGCCGGCACGATCATCCCCGTTGACGCTGATGGCCCGCTGACGAGAACGGTGATAGCGGTGAACTGCAGCCAGGGCTGCCACCAGATCCTCCTCGTTACCGAGCGGGCTGGAGAGGTCCAGACTCTCCAGAAAGTGCGTGTCGTAATCGCCGTCCATGAAGCGCTTCTCCGCCAGAACTGCGAGCGCCGCCGTTGCACTGGTTCGGACGCCTCCAATATTCAGCTCCTCCAGAGCACGTCGCATTCGCGCGATCGCGGTCCCTCGATCAGGCCCCCAGACGATGATCTTGGCCAGCATCGGGTCATAGTTGAGCCCGACCTCCAGACCGTCGTACATGCAAGAGTCGACTCGCACCCAGGGACCACCGGGCAGACGAAGGTTCTGCACTGTGCCTGTGGCCGGCAGGAATCCCGCGGGTACGTCCTCTGCATTGATGCGAACCTCGATCGAGTGGCCGTTCATGACCACGTCCGATTGGGAGAGTTCGAGTGGCTCACCTGCGGCTGCCAGCAACTGCTCGCGTACCAGGTCGATCCCGGTGACTAACTCGGTGATCGGATGCTCTACTTGCAACCGCGTGTTCATTTCCAGGAAGAAGAACTCATCCTTTGAGAAGAGGAACTCCACCGTTCCGACGCCCTGGTATCCAACGGCATGACTGGCTCGCAGGGCAACCTCGCCCATTCGAGCGCGTAACTCGTCGGTCAGGACGACTGCCGGACACTCCTCCAGGAGCTTCTGGTGCCTGCGCTGAATCGAGCACTCTCGTTCACCCAGGTGGATCCCATTGCCATGTTGGTCGAAGAGCACCTGGATCTCGACATGGCGTGGGTTGTCGATGTACCTCTCCACGTACAAACGACCATCACCAAAGGCGCTCTGCGCCTCTCCGGAGGCCGTGCGGAAGGCTGACTCGACCTCTCCCAGGTCCCGGACAATTCGAATGCCCTTGCCACCGCCACCTGCAGCAGCCTTGAGCGCCACCGGGAGACCGATCTCCTCCGCTGCCGCCCTGGCTGCCTCCGGAGTCTCGCAGGGATCGGTCATACCTGGAACCAGCGGGACCTCGGCCGCCAGCATGGCTCGCCGGCTCTCGATCTTGTCCCCCATGACCTCGATGGCTGCCGGAGGCGGACCAATCCAGGCCAGGCCGGCCTCGGTAACCGACCGGGCAAAGCCAGCATTCTCCGAGAGGAAGCCATAGCCGGGATGAATCGCCTCAGCACCGGTTGCCTTGGCCGCGGCCAGGACCTTCTCCCCAACCAGGTAAGTCTCTGCCGGAAGATTTCCGTCAAGCGGCACGGCCACGTGCCCCATGCGAGTGTGCAGTGCCTGCCGGTCAAAATCAGAGAAGACCGTCACACACTCGATGCCCATCTCACGCGCAGTGCGGATAACACGCAGAGCGATTTCTCCGCGATTGGCGATCAGGATTCGCTTGAACATCGGATTAGAGCGGGATGTTTCCGTGCTTTCGTGTCGGCCGATCCTCGTGCTTGGTCTTGAACAGCTCCAGCGCACGAATCAGCTGTGGCCGGGTCTTGTGCGCCTCGATCACATCATCAATGAATCCGCGGGCAGCTGCCATGTACGGATTATTGAAGCGCTCCTCGTAGCTTGCCGTGTGCTCGGCCTCAGCCGTCGCAGGATCATCAGCGGCCATGATCTCGCGGCGATGAATGATCTTCGTGGCCCCCGCCGCCCCCATGACCGCCACCATTGCCCCTGGCCAGGCCAGGTTCAGGTCGGCGCGGATGTGCTTGGACCCCATGACGTCATAGGCTCCTCCATAGGCCTTCCGAGTGATCACCGTCAGCTTCGGCACGGTTGCCTCGCAGTAGGCATAGAGCAGCTTTGCGCCGTGTCGAATGATACCGCCGTGCTCCTGAGCTGTACCGGGCAAGAAGCCTGGCACATCCTCAAAGGTCACGATCGGAATGTTGAAGGCGTCACAGAAGCGAATGAAGCGCCCGGCCTTGACCGAAGCATCGATATCGAGGCAACCGGCGAGGACCGCGGGTTGGTTGGCCACCACCCCGACGGAGTGGCCTCCTAGCCGCGCAAAGCCGCACAAGATGTTCTGAGCGTAGGCCTGGTGAACCTCGAGCCAGCTGCCCTCGTCGATGACCCTCTCGATCACCCCGTGCATGTCGTAGGGCTTCTGTGGATCCTCGGGTACCAAGGTGTCCAGCTCCAGGTCGCAGCGGTCGGCTGGGTCATCAGTTGGAACAAAGGGCGGTGACTCCGCGTTGTTCAGGGGAAGGTAGGAGAGCAGTCCACGAAGGAGCGCCATCTGTGCGCGCCCATCTGGCGAGGTGAAGTGCGCCACCCCCGAGGTCCCAGCGTGGGTAGAGGCTCCGCCCAGATCCTCGCTCGTTACCTCCTCGTGGGTGACCGTCTTGACAACGTCCGGCCCGGTGATGTGCATGTACGAGGTGCCCTCGACCATGCAGACGAAGTCCGTGATCGCCGGGCTGTAGACAGCACCACCCGCACAAGGACCGACGATGGCGGAGATCTGTGGAATGACGCCAGAGGCCTGAGTGTTGCGCCAGAAGATCTCGGCGTAGCCGCCCAAGCTCTTGACGCCTTCCTGAATTCGCGCACCGCCGGAGTCGTTCAACCCGATCAGCGGCACTCCGACCTTCATGGCCGCGTCCATCACCTTGCAGATCTTCTCTGCATGCGTCTCCGAGAGAGAGCCCCCGAAGACGGTGAAGTCCTGGCTGAAGAGGTAGACCGGTCTACCGTCGACCCTCGCGTGCCCGGTGACCACTCCGTCTCCCAGAATCTGCTGATCCTGCATTCCGAAGTCGTGGCAACGATGTGTCACGAAGCGGTCGAGTTCCACGAAGGAGCCCTCGTCAACGAAAAGGGCAATTCGTTCGCGGGCAGTCAGCTTGCCCTTCTTGTGCTGCGCATCGATGCGCTTCTGGCCCCCCCCGATCAGGGAGGCCTCGCGCTTCTCGTGAAGGCGCTGAAGCGGGGAATTGGAGGTCATGGAGCTCTAGGCAGGAGGTTTTCGGGCGCGAGATTCTATCGTGGAGGCTAGTATCACGACCACTCGATACTAACCGTGCGTCGATCCCTCCCGCTCCTGTTGTCTTTTGCCGCAGTTTGGGCTGCCTGCGCGAAGCAGACTCCCAGGCCAAACGTCCTGCTTGTTGTCGTGGACACCTGGCGGGCGGATCGCCTCGGGGCTCCCGGTTTGACCCCTGAACTGGACGCATTCGCCACCGAGTGCGTCGTTTTTGAACGCGCCCAGAGCCCTCGAGCCAAGACGACTCCAGCGGTCACGAGCCTGATGACAGGGCTCTACCCCCACGATCACGGGGTCCGGGACCTGACAACCCCCCTGACCGCCGACATTCCAGTCATCGCGGAGACGATGCAGACTGGCGGGTACAGGACCGGCGCCCTGATCGGCAACTACGTGCTCAGGAGCGAGCTGTCCGGGCTCGATCGCGGTTTTGATCTCTGGGTCGAAGATCTCCCCGAGTTGGGCGGAGTGCCCCCCGCAGACGTCCCCCTGCGGGGCGCAGCTTCCTTGACCGATGGAGCGCTCTGCGCTCTCGATCTGGGCCCGGGCTCGGCGGACGGTGCGGGCCCGGACACGCCCCTGGTCCGCGAGGGAGTCCCCTGGTTCATGTGGGTCCACTACATGGACCCCCACGGTCTCTACGCACCACCGGAGCCCTATCGAAGCCGTGCGCTGGAGGCTGATGCAGCTGACATCGAGCGCATCCCTCCCCCGGACCGTCCGGGGCGTACGGCCATCTCTCCGCAGTGGGTCGCCGAGTACAACGTACCCGATTCCGCCCGTCTGGCCGATGGCGGCGTGGACGCCAGCCGGGTGCGCGCACTCTACGATGGCGAGATCCGCTACGTGGATGCACAGATCGGGCGCTTGCTCTCGGCCCTGAGAGAGAGCGGAGCGCTCGAGAACACGCTCGTGATCATCACCTCCGACCACGGAGAGAGCCTGGGGGAGCACGACTACTGGTTCGAACATGGCCGGCATGCCTACGAGGCCACCTGCCGTGTTCCCTTGATGATCCGCTTCCCCGAATCCATGGTGGATCGCCCCGAGCCTGGTCGACGCGAGGGAGATATATCCCTGGTCGACATCTTCCCTACCCTTGGCGAGCTCCTGCTGCCTGTCATGCCCAGGCCACTGGGCGCGGTCTCTGATGTCCGCGGCAAGTCTCGGGCCTCCCTGATCATGGAGGACCGCGACACGGGGGATGCGGTCTTCTGCGAGAAGGTCGAGCGCTCGGAAAAGGCTCGAGCCATCCAGGCGAAGGCTGTGAGGCTCGGAGACTGGAAGCTAATTCGGCGCTACACACACCTCGCCGGTCAGCCCGGGGAATCTGGTCGCAGATTGGTCGTCTTGAGCGAGGAGCTCTACGACCTCGCCCAGGATCCTGGTGAGGAGGAGAACCTCATCGCTGCCCCGCCTGCGGGTGCTCCACTCGAGAGGCTGTCCAGTGAGCTACTCGAGTTCTCCCGGGCCGATCGCCACTTCGCAGAACTTGCACGGCTCCTCCAGCGGCGCCGCGAGGAGCTCGGTCGAACGGACCCGGAGACCCTTCGAGCCCTGAAGGCTCTCGGCTACTGAGCCTGCGCTGAAGACGACTGGCTCCTGCCCCTCTGTAGCGGGAGCTGGAGCCCCTCCTACTCCTTCTCTGGCAGCGAGAGCGAGACCTCCAGTCCCCAGTCGCTGTCCTCTGAGATCAGGCTGATCGAACAGCCAGTGATGACCGCTCCGCCGGAGGATCTGATCGGTCGCCAGCTGTCCGCAGAAGGTCGATCACAAACCAGTCCCTCGGAGAGCCCCTGGCTGAAGAGCTGCTCACAGATTGAGGAGGTACTGGCCAGCAAGTCTGCGTCCACGCGGAGCAGAGTCTTGCCGGGCTTCTTCGTGTGCTCCTGCCATGTGGACGTACTGACCGCGATGAGAGCGCCTCTGCGTCTGAGCAGCGGCTTGAAGAACTGCACCAGCTCTGGCCCCTGGTCGCAGAGCGTCACCTCCGCCCATATCCCTCCGTCCAGTCGAAAGCTGATTCGGGTCGTGTTCTGGACGAATACCTGCACTGCATGCTCAGGGGAGCCGGTGCCAGAATTCTCGGCCGGAAACACAACCTTCGCTCCGTCGGCCCGCAACTTGGCCACCAGGAGGACTGCCACATCGAAGGCCGTGGTCGAATTGGCCAGGTGATACCGCATGGCCGTTCCACGATTCTCATTCTTGGACCAATGATCCCACTCGAGTTCGATTCGAGCCCCTCCCTCGGAGGAAATCGCACCGTGAAGAGTCAGCTGAGCCAGACCTTCCGCTCGTGCCTGGTCTGTCACGAGTATCACGGGCGCGAGGCAGAGAAGGAGTCGCGTGATGAGGTGCATGGAATTCTCCGGAGCAAGGCAACGCTTCGAGGGAGTGGGACAGCCCACCGGTTGTGGTCGATTTACGACGCTGCCAGCATCATATTCCCCCCGATCTCGCCGCGTGCACGGTCAATACACCTCATCGTGCAGTCCCCTCCCAACAGCCGGGGAAGGAGGGTGGCGTCACCCGAAGGCACCTGTGGCGCCTTCAGGGCGCGTGGCATCGAGTGATGGTTACCCCGCCAGGACTCGAACCTGAAATGTCTGGACCAAAACCAGATGTGTTGCCAATTACACCACGGGGTAGCCGGGCCGAAAGCATAGCAACGGGTCCGTGGGAGTCGAGCCCCTGGCGAAGATTCCGTGGCTCCTGAAGGGTGCCTCAGCCCCCCTTCTTCCTGGCCTCCACCAGGGCCCGCCGTGCGAGTTCACAGGCGCTCGTGCTGGCCCAATCCCGCACCAGATCACGCCCCCGGGGTGGAAAGCGCAGCTCGTGGGTGCGGACCTCCCCATCCAGACAGACCCCCACATGAACCAGACCAACGGGCTTCTCGGGTGTTCCCCCCTCGGGGCCCGCCACCCCGGTGGTGGAGATCGCGAGGCGGGCTCCAGCGACCCGGGCGGCTCCAGCAGCCATGGCACCGGCGACCTCCGCAGAGACCGCCCCATGGCCCGCGAGCAGGCCCTGGTCTACACCCAGACGCGCAATCTTGGCAGCATTCGAGTAGGTCACAAAGCCCTCGAGAAACACCTCGCTGATACCCTCGACGGCGATCAGACGTGCAGCGATCTCGCCTCCGGTACAGGACTCGGCACAGGCGCAGCTGATGCCCTCCTCCAGGAGCAGCTTCCCCAGGGCCCTGGCCGTGCTCGAGTCCGTTTCGGAGAAGATCGACTCCGAGAACTGCTCTCGAAACTCAGCAACCCGCTCTCTGAAGATGGCCTCGCTGCCATCATCGGAGGTGCCAGTCCCATCTATCCGGACCTTGAGCACTCGACCGCTGGCACACACTCCCATGCGAGGCTGAGCGTCACGCGCCATCCAGTCCCCCACGCGGGAGGCAAACTCGCTCTCGGGGATCCCGAAGAGATTGAAGTGGGCCACCCGCGCCCGCTCCGGGCAGGGCAACGCCTCCTGCAACCAAGGCCGGAATTCTTCCAGGTACATCGGGTACAGCTCCCGTGGTGGTCCGGGGAAGGACGCCATCCAGCAGCCACCCTCCAGCTGCAGCCTGAACCCAGGGGCCGTGCCCGATCGATTCTCCAGGAGTACCGCCCCCTCGGGCAGCAGAGCCTGCCGCCTGTTGGAGCTGGCCATGTCCCGGCCCAGATCACTGAAGAGCCTCTCCAGACGAGCCAGGGCACTCTCGTCCATCACCAGCTCGCGCCCAGCCGCAAGGGCCACGCCATGGCGAGTCACATCGTCCAGCGTGGGCCCCAGACCGCCCGTCACCAGGATCAGCTCGACCTGCGGGCGGAGCTCGATCAGCCGCTCGCAGATGGCCTGCTCATCATCTCCGAGGACTGCAAAACCCTCCACCTGCCAGCCATCGTCGAGGAGCTTCCCCGAGAGCCACGAGGAGTTGGTGTCGATCTGCTGCCCGCAGAGCAGCTCGTCCCCGACGGCGAGAATGGCCGCCCTACGCCTGGTGCCCCGCACGCTCACGAGGCGCTGTCCTCGAGCCCCGTCTCCGACTCCATCTCACGCTTCTTGACCAGACGTGCCAGTAGCAGACCGGCCTCGTAGAGCACAGCCATCGGGCCGGCCATCATCAGCTGGGTGTAGGGGTCAGGCGGCGTGATCAGTGCTGCGAGAATCGCCGCACCAACGATGAAGTGCCCGCGGTACTTTGCGAAGTCATCAGGATCCACCAGGCCAACGCGAGTCAGAGCCATCATCAACACCGGCAGCTGAAATACGACTCCCATCCCCAGCCCCAGCGTGGAGAGGAACTTCATGTAGGGCGTGATCAGAGTGGCCTGACGAATCTGTTCCAGGCCCATCTCCTGCAAGTAGTAGTAGGCATAGGGAACCAGGTAGGTGTAACCAAAGAACACACCTCCAAAGAACAGCAGCAGGCTGGCTGGGAAGTACCGATAGACCGCTCGCTTCTCACTGGCATAGAGTCCTGCAGCAATGAAGGACCAGACCTGCCAGAGCACGAAGGGCCCAGCCACGAGGAACGCAGCGTAGCCGCAGACCTTCAGGAAGAAGAAGAAGGTCGACGAAGCATCGTCGGCGCGAGCCGACCGAATTGGGTCGATGAGCCGGTTCTCCTCGGGAATACCATCGAAGTAGTACTTCTCCAGTTCCTCCTGGGTCGCTGGTCCATCCGCATTCAAACGATCCAGGGTGATCTCGTGCAGGCGCTCGTTGAGCCACGGCCGTGCCTTCTCCTCGTAAGGAGCGAGAGCAAACTCCGCCACCAGGTCCTTGAATCCCCAGGCGGCGATGAAGACGACCGTCAGGGCGATCGCCGAGCGAATCAGCCGGGAACGTAGCTCGTCGAGGTGCTCGCCAAGGGTCATCCGACTCCGCTCGACATCATCTGCACCCTCTTCGAATCCCGTGGGGTCGACGGAGTCCGGTGCGCGGTCGGAGGAAGTCATCGAGGATCCTTGAATTGCAGGGGTGGATCGAAGGCGAGGGTCTGCCCTCTACGAAGCTGGGCGGGCGAAGCCTCTCGGCTTCGCCCGCCCATGATGAACGCTGGGACCTCCCGCGGAAAGACTCCGTAGGAGAAGCCCGGGCTACGGGCGTGTCTTGCGGAAGTAGTCCGTGACGAGCTTGATCGGGACGATTCGCACGCCCATGGCCTCGGCCTCCTTGTAAGCAGGCAGATCCGAGGGCTGCAGGGGGTCGTCGAGGGGCTCTCCGTCCTCGTCCGTGTAGAGCTCGGAACCTACGATCAGGTAGTCGGTGGTCTTATCCAGCTTGCCCTGCACGTTGATGTTGATGCCATCCAGTACTGCCCGCAGCTCTTTCTCGTTGTAGGTACCAGAGAAGCGCCCCACGAGCACTGCATTGCGCAGGCCTGTCGGATCGTACAGGGGGTTGAAGATGATGTCCCCGGTGGTCGGGGGATCAAAGCTATCCCGGACGTCGTAGATCTTGACCTCCGACATCTTGTCCTCGACCTTCAACACCTCGCAGTAGCCCTTGACGGTGTCGACACCTGCGCGGCCATCGACAATGGCGAAGCGCATCCCCCCGTAGAGACGGTTGGACTTGCCCAGGTCGATCCAGGCGAGCCCCAGGGCCTCGGAGGTCTGCAGGATCGAACCGTCGGGACGCTCGGGCTCACGCTCCCACTCAAGCTTGCGGGTCACGTTCTCGAGGCGCGTGGTGAACTCGGCTTCGCGAGCTCGGCCAACCCTCTTCGCATCGTCCGTCTCACCCATGGCGGTCGTCAATGAGCTCTCGGTGTCGGAGAGCGTGGCCCGAACCGAGGCGACCTCGGACTCCAGCTCGTTCTGGCGATCGGCCGCGGCCTGGTTGGCATCGTTGAGCTGCTGCGTCAGGGCGCGAATCTGAGCGTCCTTGTCCGAGGTCATCGTGGTCAGAGTCGTAGCTCGGACCTGGATGTCTGCGTTGAGGTTGCTGATCTGGGACTCCAGATCGCGAACCTTTTGGGTGAGGCGGGCTCGCTCTTCTACCGAGCGCGCCATCATCGTCTGGAAGTCGCTGACGCTGGCCTCGGTGACATTGAAGCCATCCTTGAACTGTGAAAGCCCCTCCTCGACGGAGGAAATCTCTGAGCGCGCGGCAGCAGCCTCGCTGTCATAGAACCCCAGCTTCTCGGAAAGGCCCCGGCTGTACTCGCGCTCGGCGTCGTACATGGCCATGGCATTATCCGCCTTGGTCTCCGCCTCGTCGGCACTTTGCATTGCCTTCGTGCGCTCGCCGTCAAAGACGAAGATCATGGCGAGTGAAGCGAAGAAGGCGATCAGCACGACAATCATCCAGGTGATGCTGACGCGGGCTGCGCCACGGCGGGAACGATTCATCATTCGTGGGGTCCTGTTGGCAGGGTCTTCCGAGATCGAGCAGCGCTCGATCAGCTTTCGGTGACTCGCAGAAAGTGTTGGTACGGGAAGCTCGAGAGCCCCCCGGGCGGGACTCGCAGTCTGTTCTGAAGGCGAGAACGGCCCAGATGGTCCATCGTCTCGCACGGGGCTCGTTATCGGGCCACAGTTGATACCCGACTCCGAAGGGTCGCGGCAAGGGAAATCGGCCCGCTTGACCGGTCTCGCTCGCCCAGTAGGCTGTCCTCAGCCGGGGCTCACGGGATCCACCGGCGCAGACTCGGGGGCTACCCGGGCCCCAACGCCCGGTTTCTTCCGGATACAGTGCTTCCCGCTCCTTCAGCGCCCAGACCCCACTGGAATCTTGAGTGGCTCCATCCCGCCCCCCCCGGGGCCCAGTTCAGCCCAGCCCCCCCGGATCGTGGTGATCGGCGTCCTGGGCGGGATCGCCTCTGGAAAATCGGCCGTGGCGGGCCTCCTGGCAGGCTCCAGGGGAACCGTCCTGGCCGCAGATACCATCGCGGGTGAGGTCCTGGCCGAGCCCAGGACCGCCAGCTGGCTGCTGGATCAGTTCGGCCCCGGGGTCCTCGATGAGAGCGGCCAGGCGGATCGGGAGGCCCTGGCCCAGCTCGTTTTTTCGGACTCTGAGGCCAGGGAGCAGCTCGAGGGCTGGATCCACCCGGCAGTTCGTGAAAAGATAGCGGCCGACATGGCCGAGGCGCGCGCTGCCAGGCGCTCGCCAATCGTGCTCGACGTACCACTGCTGCTCGAGAACGAATCGGACCATCACCTGACCGGAGAGTGCGACTTTCTGGTCTTCGTTGAGACCAACGCCGAGGACCGCGAGCGTCGCGCCATGGAGCGACGCGGGTGGCCAGCCGGTGAGGTCAAAAAAAGGGAACGCGTCCAAATACCTCTATCCGAAAAAAGGACCCGGGCCCACCACGTCATCGACAACCGAGCAGGACTCGCGGAATTGAAGTCCCGAGTCCATGAGGTTCTAGAGACGGAACAACTCCTCCCCTGAGCGGCGCAACATTCAATTCTCTGCGCCCGACACCCAGCAACGACGACTCATGGCAACCGCCCAGAAGAAACGTCCCTTCCAGAAGCGCAACTTCAACAAGAAGAAACAGCGCTCGGCCAGCCCCGCCTTCGACGACGGAATTGTCCGGCTCGACTACGGAACGCTCCCCGAGGATCTCGACGAGGAGGGACTGGCCGAGCTGGAAGCTTCCTTGCCCAAGTCCACTCGCAAGACCAAGCCCAAGAAGGTCGAGTTCAAGGAGCTGCAAGCCCTCGACATGGAAGACCTGGTAGAGGTTGCCGCCAAGGAGAAGGTCGAGAAGCCCGGCACCAAGCGCCATGAGATCCTGCGCAGGATCACCATCCAGCGCTTGGAGAAGCGCGTCCCTGTGGTGGCAGAGGGCTGTGTCCAGCTGGTCCAGGAAGGGCATGCATTCCTGCGCTTCTCCCACAACGACTACATGACCAGCCACGAGGATGTCTTCATCCCGCCGTCGGTCGTCGAGAGCAATGCGCTCAAGCAGGGGATGAGTGTCCGTGGGTTGCTGCGCCCGGCCAAGCAGAACGAGAAGCTCTTCGCCCTCCAGACCGTCGAGGAGATTGACGGAGAGAAACCCGGCGAGGTGCTGTCCCGTACACCCTTCAAGGAGCTGACACCGATCTACCCGATCGAGCGCGTGATCCTCGAGGGCACGGAGGACAACCCCCTCGAGATGCGCATCGTCGACCTGATCACTCCCATTGGTTTGGGTCAGCGAGGCCTGATCGTCGCTCCGCCTAGAACCGGCAAGACGGTGCTCCTGCAGATGCTCGCGAAGTCGATCGCCAACAGCATGCCCCAGGCACACCTGATGATCCTGCTGGTGGATGAGCGCCCGGAGGAGGTCACCGACTTCCAGCGCACCATCACCACTGGAAGTCACGAGGTGATCAGTTCAACCTTTGATGAGCCGGCTTCGCGGCACATCCAGGTGGCCGAGATGGCGATTGCCAAGGCCCGCTCAATGGTCGAGGCTGGCCAGGACGTCGTGATCCTGCTGGACTCGATCACCCGACTTGCTCGCGCCTGCAACATCGAGGCGCCCTCCAATGGCAAGCTGCTCTCCGGAGGTATCGAGGCCACCGCGCTACAGATGCCCAAGCGCTTCTTCGGCTCCGCTCGAAAAATGGAGGATGGCGGCTCCCTGACAATCCTGGGCACCGCCCTGATCGAGACCGGATCCAAGATGGATGAGGTCATCTTCGAGGAGTTCAAGGGCACCGGCAACATGGAGATCGTGCTCGACCGTCGCATTTCTGATCGTCGCATCTTCCCCGCCATCGACATCAACCGCTCCGGCACCAGGAAGGAAGAGCTGCTCTTCAATGAGGAGGAGATCAGACGCGTCTGGATGCTTCGTAAGGTGCTCAATGAGCTCGACCCCGTCGAGGCCATGGAGATGCTCATCCAGAAGATGAAGAAGACCCGGGTCAACGGGGAATTCCTCCTGACGATTGGCTCCTAGCAGACGCGGAGGGCTTGGTGCGAGTCCTCTTGGTCACCTCCCGATTTGACCTGATTGGTGGTAGTGAGCGCTACGCGCGCGATGTGCTGGATGGCCTGCTCCTGCGGGGTCATGATGTCCAGGTCGTCTGCGCACGTGGCGAGGACCGGGAGGATGGCAGGGTTCACCAGATTGACGGCCTGGACGAGAATTCGCCGAGCAGGGCCTGTCTTGCGGAGCTACGCGAGAACCTCCTGGGAGTCGATCGAGTGCTGCTGCTCTCCAACGCTCCGGTCGGGCAACTGCGGGTGCTCCTCTCGGGGCCTCCCCTGCTGCGCTTCGTCCAGGACCACACCCTCTTCTGCCCAGGACGAAACAAGCAGCATGAAGACGGTACGCTCTGCCTGCAGCCACTCGGCAGCGAGTGCCTCAGGCGTTACTACATCGACGGCGGCTGCTCCGGGTTGAAGACCGAGGGAAGGCTCTCCCTACGCTTCCCACTGCGTTCACTCCTTCAGTGCATGAAGGAACTGGAACTTACCCGCCGTGCACGGCGGGTGCTGGTCGCATCGAACTACATGCGCAAGGAGCTGCTGCGTGGTGGACTCGGCCCCGAGAACCTCGAGGTCTTGCCCTACTTCACACGCGCTGCCACGGAGCAACAGCTTCCGCGAGAACTACCGCTAGCGATCAGGGAGTTCCTGCCCTCCCGAGGAGAGCCAGTTCTCTTCTGCCCCGCCCGGCTGACCCTGCCGGACAAGGGCATCGACTTCCTGCTGACAGCTCTTGGAAGAGCCAATCCCTCGCTGCACCTGATCATCGCCGGCGACGGGCCAGCCAGAGGCTTTCTCGAGCAAAAGGCTCAGGGCGAGGGTCTCGCCTCACGAGTGCATTTTGCTGGCTGGCTCGGTCCGGGCGAGATCGAATCGCTCTACTCCAGGTGCGATGCCGTGGTCTGTCCCTCGGTCTGGAATGAGCCCTTTGGATTGGTCGGCATCGAGGCCATGGCTCATGGCAAGCCCGTCGTGGCCTTCGATTGCGGTGGAATCCCCGAGTGGTTGCAAGACGGAGTCACCGGACTTCTCTGCCCACGCAAGGACACCAGCGCACTCTCCATCGCGATCGATCAGGTCACAGGCGACCGCGCCCTGGCACGACGCCTTGGCGAATCCGGACGCAAACGAGTGGAGGCGGAGTTTCGGCCCGCGCTGCACCTTGACCGCCTCGAGGCCAGCTTGAAGGGCTAGTCGGAAAACGGCTGCTCTAGAGCCAGAAGCAGCCAGATCAGCTCCTCGCGCTCCTCACTCAATGACAGCTGCACGAGTCGATCCGCCAGCCCCAGCCAGTGGCTCTCGCGCTCCGTCGACTCGTCGAGGTGCTTCCAGCTGAACAAGAGTCGATTCTTCTCGATCGCTGCACGCACGAGCTCGTCGGGCACTCGCCCGCTGATCGTCCCTCGATGATGGTGCTCGACCACTGCACGTGGATCGACGAGGACACGGCGCCCTGCCTTCAGAGCCGACTGACACCAGTCCACATCCTCCCAGTAGAAGGGCTCGAAGCGTGCATCGAAGGGCTGCTCGAGAAACTCAGCTCGACGAAAGATGAATGCACCTCCGAGCGCAAAGGCCACGGGAATCCCCCCGGGGTGCAGCGCATGGGCGCGCCCGGGCTCTACCTCCGATTCCTGTCGAGTGATTCGTGCCAGACCTCTCTTGTACTCGAGAGCCGGCAAGGCCTCCGCGCCTCCTGGCTTCCCATCGAGCAGGATGTAGGGCGAGACCGCTGAGACATCCTCTGCCAGGAGTGTCTCTGTCAGTGGCTCGATGCAGCCAGGACGCACCATGACATCGGGATTGAGCGCCAGAACCAGCTCATGCCTTGCTTCCTTGACTCCGGCCAGCAGGGAGCGTGCAAACCCCAGGTTGGCCTCGTTGGGCAGGTACCTCAGCTTCGGGTAGCCCTCCCGGACCCACTCACGCAAGCTGGCCTCGCCACTGTCGTCCACCAGGATGATCTCATCACCACTCGAGCGACGATCGAGCTCGACCTGCAAGCATGCCAGGCAGGATTCGAGCAACTCGCGGTCCGCCAGCGTCGGGATGATGATCGTGACCGCGGGGTTCATGATTCACCCTCCCGCTCCTCCACTGCCCCACCTTCCAGCCGCTCCCACTCCTTGAGTCTCTTGCTGAGCTGTCTGTCGAGGATGCTGGAGATCACCCCCCCACGCTCTTTCCGCGCGGAGCGCATCTCCTCCCTGCGCCAGGCTAGCTCCTCATCCAGCGACTTCAGGCGCTCGAGGTGGACCACCAGCTCTCGCTGCAGGAACTGCTCGTGTTCCCGGGCCGCCAACCGATCCCGCTGTAGCTCGTCATGTGCAGCTCGGAGACCTTCCAGGGTTGCAGCAAGCTCCACTCGGATCGCCTCTCCGGTGGCCAGTTCAGCGGCTCTAGCGCCCTGAGTCTCCTCGAGGTGAGCTTGCCGATCCTCGAGACACTCGCGGGTCCAGCTGAGCTCCTTCGTGAGTGACTCCAGTCTGCTCCTGTGCTCCACGACTCTCCCCTGCATCTCGACCAGGGTTGCCTGAGCCAGTTCGAGCTCAGACCGATCAGACTCGGTGGTCCGGGCGGCCAGTCCCAGCTCCGCTTCGAGGGAGGTCCTTGTCAGCTCTCCGAGGTCGATCTCGGCTCGAAGGGCCTCCAGCTCGCGCTCCTGACTCGCGAGGCGCTGCTCCTGCCAACCCAGCCGCTCATCACGCTCCGCGAGCAAGCTCTCGTTCCACTCCGCGCGCTCACGCTCGCTCTTGGCCGATAGCTCCAGATCACCGACGCGTTGCTCCAGCACCTCCAGACTGTGGGCCTTGTTCTGATCGAGCCCGTCTCTCCAGCGCTTCTCACGCGCAGCCTCTGCCAGGCGTTCGCGTGCACCCGCGCCCGCCTCGAAGAGTTGCACCAGGGAGGCAGCCGAGGGCAGCTTCGGTAGGCCACGCTGCTCGAGCCCCGCAGCGGCTCGCTGGAGGAGCACCCGAGTCGGCAGAGCAGCCAGTTCCTGGTGTCGACGGGCAAACTCCCAGAGGTGCGCCGGCGTCTGCTGGAGTCCACGAGATCGAGCATCTGCAAACTCACTCACCAGCTCTTCGTAACGCTCCTCCAGTTCTTGAGCATCCTCTTCGATGGTCTTCGGAGGGCGCACTCCTGCCGTCAATGAGTCGAGGAACGCCCTATCTCCAGCGCAGCGCTCCAGGCCTGCTCGCCACGCGCTGACATCGCCAGCGGCGAGCAAGAGCCCATCGACCCCATCCTTGACACTCTCACGCAGTGCTGGAGAGTCGCTCGCCAGCACGGGCAAACCCGCGGAGAAGGCCTCACGCAGCACAAAGGGGGCATTCTCGGTCCAGAGCGACGGCAAGACCAGCAGGTCTGAGTTCGCCAGGAGCCCCGGGAGTTCCTGGCGATCGAAGGCGCCACCCAGCTCCGCGCCGCAGCGCTCCGCGGACTCACACAAGACGCGTGAGTAGGAGCTAGAGCCGGCACACCCACGCAGGTTGAGCTGAACTTGCCCCTGGAGGCCCTCGCATGCCTGAAGCAGGACATGGACGCCCTTGTGCTCATAGTAACCTCCGAGATAAAGAACTCTCAGAGGCTCTCCAGCACGGCGCCTCGACCGGTCAAGCGACTGAATCCTGGAGACATCGATTCCACAGGAGCGAACCTCAACCTCACGCCGCAGACCCGCTTGCCGCAGGGTCTGCGCCAGAAATCTAGTGGGAGCCTCGAGGTGATCGACTCGAGAAAGAGCGGACAGCCTTTGTCGCACCCCCTCGCGAATGCGGCGCGCCAGAAGAGGCACCTGGCCTGCGTACTCCCCTCCATCTGCAAGCACCCTCGAGACGGCCTCAATCAGCTCTGCAGAAGCGTCGCCAGGGACCAGGAAGCCATCGTGGCTGCAGAGTTCTCGATCGAGGACGCCGCGTGCCAGCCTGGAGCGCGCTGCCGCCTCGAAGTCGCCTGGCTCGAGAGCCGAGAGGTCCGGCGCCAGGAGGGTGTAGTCATCGCTCACCGCGAAGCCGTCATGAGCTGTGAAGAGCACAGGGCAATCCTGATCCCGAGCCAGATCGAGAGCCTCGCACGGAAAGCCCAGGAGGTGCTGGAAGTGCACCACCTGAGGCTGCTCGCGCACGAGAAATCGCTGGAGAGCCTCATCGGCCCCGGGGGCGGCCCTGCGACGGTCCTCATCCTCCATCGCCGGGTCGAAGCTCAGCCACGTGACGCCAAAGCCATCGCGGTGGATACGCTCCTGGGTCAGGTAGGGTCGCTCCTTGTCCGGGCGTGGCGCAAGGATCTCGACCTGATGCCCACGAGCGACCAGAGCTCTGGCCAGGGACTCGGTGTAGACCTCTACCCCTGTTCGCGAGACAGGCGTGAAGGCGTGAAGTACCAGGGAGATTCGCATGGGCTCGGCCGCCACGAGGCGGTCACGAGCCCTCAGGGTAGCCCAAGGAACCGATCCACTCGACCTCAATCAGGCTCGGAAGAGCTACCGAACGAACAATCCAAATAATGAGAGGTCCTATTTCAGTCCAGAAAGACAACCAGCCGAAAGGGGGCACTCAAGGCAGAGTCCGCTGGCGCGTGCAGGGAGCGCGTCTGGGCAATTCGAGTGGGATCGAGTCATGTATGGACGAAATGGGTCGCAGGGCCGGGGTACCGGTCTGGCGAATAAGAAGGCTTCGGGCTTCACGCTCGTAGAGATTGGCATGGCCATGACGGTTCTTCTCGTGGCCTTGATGGCCATGGGAGCTTCAACCTTGCGGATGAGCTCCCTGCGTCGTCAGAACCGCGAGAGAGCGCTGGCACAGAACGCCATCCGATTGATCTCGGAGCAGCTGCATGCAACCGCAGACGAAGTGCGGCGTGCGGGCGGAGACTGGTCACCTGAATTCATCGCCGAGATCTCCCCCGGCGGCTCGCTGGGCAATGAGTTCGCGATCAGGGGTCTCAATCCCCAGGCAGACACGACGACCGTGGGCACCATCGAGGTCATGGTCGACGAGACGGCCAGCGACGCGGAGACGGGTTTCGAGCTGGGCATGCCTCGCGACCTCGACGGAGATGGCCAGATTCTCAGCAGTGATGTCAGCGCCAACGCACGCATCCTGCCAGTCGTCGTTCGCGTTCAGTGGCGCGGGATCTCCGGCAATGTTCAGATCGTCCATCCCTTCTACGTGATTGGCTACTGAGCATGAGAGCCTGCTCTAGAAAAGCTGTCAGCCGCGAGGACCGGCGCGGGATGACCATCCTCGAGTTGATTCTCAGCTTCGGAATCCTGACCACGATCCTGCTGGCGGTTTTTGGCGTGATTCAGCGCGACACTCAGCTGGCCCACTCGACCCTGGGGATCGCCATCTCCGAGATGAAAGCACAGCAGATGCTGCGCAAGATGGAGGGCGAGCTCGCCAACGCACGCGGAGCCGTACCAATTGCGGCCCTGACCACTGACCTCTCCTCCATGAGCGTCGGGCCGATCGATGTCGACCTGACCCTCGGGTTCCCTCCCAGAGGGACACTGCTGCTGTCCCGCGGAACAGACGACGAGGAACGCGTTGACTACACGGGACTGGTCTCTACCCAGAACCGATTCCTGAGCCTGGACCGTGGAGTGCAGTGCACCCAACCCTCTAGCCACTCCGCAGGAGTCGGTGTCGACGTCCTCTGGGCCTCGATGGCTCAGCCTATCGACATCCAGGAGAGTCCTCCCCCGGAGCTCTGGGATGGCCGGGCCCTGGAGCCCACCGGGCCAGTGTACTTCCGGGGGGATGGAACAGGTTTCTCCTATCGAGTCCCCGTGGATCCAACCGGCTCGATTCCGCCCAACTACCTTGATGGTGACGACCTGCGCTGGGGCCACACGATTCAGGATGTGGGTGACGAGGACGGCTGGGCCTGTCTGTACTTCCAGCCCTCGAGAACGATCGCGGAGAGCGTCACCGGGGATGATCTGAACAATGACGGAGACACCCTGGATGTGTTCGACATCGGCCAGCTTCGCCGATTGATCTGGGACACTCTGGACCCCGACATTCCCCCCCGTGACCTGGGAATGGGCCCCACGAATGTGCTGCAAGAGCAGTGTAACTACGGAGGCGACCTGGACGGCGACGGCTTCGATGACCCGATCTTCCTTTGGAACGACGAGAACCGCCAGCTGCATCTGCGTCTCTACATCCTGGGTAGGACCAATGCGGACATTCCAATCGTTCGTGAGGTCAGCTCGATGGTCTTCTTGAGGAATGAGCCGGAGAGCTGAGGGGCTGGGAAGCGAGTATCGATATCTGATGGGTGACGAGAGCTGGGACTTACGGGGAAGACTGATGAAAATGGACCAACTGAGAGAGAAGAGACACGGTTCTGCGCTGATTCCAGCGCTGATGGTTGTGTCATTAGTGGCAATGCTTGGACTCTCCATGCTGCACGCCACCCTGAACGGGTCACGTGTCGTCAACTACCAAGGCGATGAGTATCGGCTGACGAGCGCTGTGGAGAGCGTCGGGATCATCGCCACTGACATGCTCTGGTCTGGCTACCTGGCCGAACCGGAGCAAGGCGGTGCCGCCGGGAACATTGCCAGCTTCCGAAGCTACCTGGATGAACTGGGACTGGAGGACTCGGGAGTTGGTGGACCTCCGGGTGCTGAGGAGGGCTTGGACCTCTCCACGCTGGCAGAAATTCCCGGCGCTGACGGAGGGAACCCCGAGTTTGACCAGGTCAACATCGATGCTCTACGCATCGTGCGAAGAGATGATGGGGTCTCTACTCAGCTCTACGTCACGGTCTCTGCGAGTACCAACCGTGGTCAGGGGATCATCAACCCCGTCCTGAATCGAGCAATTCAACTGGTCTACACCATCGAGCCAGAGCAGTTCGCAGGCTTTGAATACGGAGTACTTGCGAACAACGTCAACTGCATCTTTTGCCACACGGTGGTCGACTCCACGGATCGTTACTTCAACCTGGATCCGAACGAGTACGGGACCTTTGACCGGGTCAAGGTTGGGACCCTCGAGAGCCTGATGATCCGGGATGACGGCGATGGCCGTCCCGGTGTGCTGAACCACTGGGATGCTGACTCTTACATTGCAGGCTCCCTTCACATGCGCGGAAGCCTCACGGATCACGACGGAAACCTCATCACCAGCAACTGGTCAGAGAAGACCTTTCAATCGTTCCAATATGACGATGATGGTCACCTCATGGAGGATGGCTACGGTGATCTCTCGCCCTCTCCCTTCTCGCCGCCAGTCGATCCGACCGAGCCAGGCTCGAATATCTACTTCGACTACCCGACTGACTACGCGAGCATGCCGGATGGCAATCTACCGATCGAGTTCCCTCCCCCCTTTCCCGATGACGGTGGAATGGACCCGGCCACGGGCCTTCCAGATCCCGATAGCGTGGGGAACAAGCAAGTTGACCCGCTGGAATTCCAAACGATCGCAGCCGATGCCGAGGGTGCAATCGTGGCAGGAATCGTAAATGTGACCGATCCGAGCTTTGTGATCGACACGGCCACTGAGTACGCAGCGGCTCTCTTCCAGGGGAATGTCTCTGGCCTGCAGTCGTCCACGAGCGGAAATGTGATCCTCTCGGGCACGGAACAGAACCCGATCGTTATCGACGGCACCATTGCCATCGATGGAGACGTCGTCATCAATGGCTACGTGAAGGGAGATGGCACCATCCTCGCCAGTGGAAACATCTATGTCCCGACCGACCTGCGCTATCTCGATGGCAAGAGCTACCTGGCGGGCGATGATCCTGGTAGGCCGACCGGACCACGGACGTTCGGGATTGCGCAGGATGGCACCAAGAATGCCCTGGGACTTGCTGCTGGTGGCAACATGCTGCTCGGTGATTACCTCAAGCCTGCTGTCTATACCGCGCCGGGCCCCTGGGAGATCATCGACGGCTCGGCCGATGGTGATTGGAACTTCGCCCTCGCTGAGCTCTCTCTCTTCAATCGAACCGAATGGGCGAAGACCCAGCAGCTATTGCCGGGCGCGGGTGACGACCAGCTTGATCCAAGCACCTGGTCCGTTCCCAACCCCAGCTATGTAGCCCCAGATCCGGACACAGGAGCCCCTTACGTTCCGAGGTACTACAACTTTGGAGAGAACGACGAGATCCCTGTGTACAACCTCGGCGATATCTACTTCGACCCCACCTCAGGAACCTGGCGTGGGGACTCGGAGGTACCTCTCAAGTGGGACGACGACATGCTCAGCATCTGGGACCCCAATGATGCGAGTAACCCAAACCTCTTCGATCCCGTGAGTGGCGATGCCCTGGCAGCGGTTCTACAGCTGACCCCCACCGGAGGCTGGCTCTCCGATGAGATGCAGAAGGCTGCCATGGAGTACTTCGAGACCCAGCACACCTGGGACACTCCCATGGAGATCGATGGCTTGCTCTACACGAACAATGCGATCTTCGGCATCGTCCACACCAACGACACGATGCGCGGGCAGCTGCAGGTGAATGGGTCGATCGTCTGCCCGGACCTCGGAGTTCTGGCCCCTGGCCACAAGTACTTGCCGGGGATCGGCACACCAAGCAACCCGCCAGGTTCCCCCTACAAGGTGGGTCTTCGGCTGAACTATGACAAGCGCACCAAGGACATGCTCAACGTGACCAACAACAACCAGGTCACCATCAAGCGGACTCTATGGGCCCCCCAGGTGAATATGCTCTAGGGAGGAGAACCAGAGAGATGGGGACGAGGGCCGAGCATGCATGCTGTTCGGCCCTCATTAGTTGAGGGCTCTCTGCTCACGAGGCTGGCGAGTGATCGCCGCCCAAGGACCTCCCTCGCCGGCCCTCTCGGAGCGAATCAGGCTTCCTGCTGGTCGAGCCAGCGCTCGGCGTCAATGGCCGCCATGCAGCCGGTTCCTGCGGCCGTTACCGCCTGGCGATACTCGTGATCCATGACATCTCCAGCGGCGAAGACACCCTCCACCGAGGTGTTGGTACCGTCATGAACCACGATGTAGCCGTTCTCGTCCAGCTCGAGCTTCCCCTCGAAGATCTGGCTGTTCGGTGTGTGGCCGATCGCGACGAAGAGTCCCTCGCAGGACACCTCGGTGCGCTCGCCGTTGACGGTGTCAAGCAAGACGGCAGCACGGATCTTTCCGTCTTCGCCGGCCAGAATGTCCTCGACCGTCTTGTTCAGGAGCCACTCGATCTTGTCGTTCTTGCGGGCACGATCCAGCATGATCTCCGAGGCACGGAACACCTCGCGGCGGTGAACGACAGTGACCTTGCTCGCGAAGCGCGTCAGGAACTGAGCTTCCTCCATCGCTGTGTCACCACCACCGATGACCAGCACCTCCTTGTCAGGATAGAAGGCACCATCACAGGTCGCACACGCGGAAACGCCGCGCCCCATCAGCTTGGTCTCACTCTCGAGCCCCAGGAGACGAGCACTCGCGCCTGTCGACACGATGATCGCCTTGGCCTGGCACTCACCGAAATCTGACTTGATCGTGAATGGTCTTGAGCTGAAGTCAACCTCGTGCACCGTCTCCATTCGAATGTCGGTGCCAAAGCGCTCAGCCTGAGCCTTGAACTCCTCCATCATGGCAGGCCCCATGATGCCCTCTGGATAACCAGGGTAGTTCTCCACGTCTGTCGTGATGGTCAGCTGACCACCAGGCTGCATCCCCTGAAACAAGATCGGCTTCAGGTTTGCACGGGCAGCGTAGATTGCTGCGGTGTAACCCGAGGGGCCGGAACCAATGATAACGACGTCGTGAAGTTCAGACATGTTGTGCGCAGGGCGGTGTCAGGGAGTCCAGGAGAGCTAGATTCAGATGCCGGAGGGGGTGGCGCCGGTCATCAGGGCGGAATAGCTTAGCGACCAACGCGCCCCACGGCGATGGTCCCGCACCCCTACCAGACATGAACTCAAACGAGACCACGGCTGACTCGATATTGGACTGGGAAGAGCCCCTGATGGAGCTCGCCGCCCGCATCCGGGATGCTGCCCTGGGCCACCTCCGAGGCGGTCCCGCGCCAACACGAGTTGACCGACCGGTCTCCCAGGGAGTCGGGGACGTCACCTATGCCCTGGATCGCGCCACCGAACTGGCGGCTGAAGAGTGGCTGCAAGAAGCCGGCAGACGCTCCTGCCTGTCTCTGTTCAGCGAGGATGCGGGCTGGAGGCACGTCGGCCCCGACGACTCCGGGGACCTCGTAGAGCTCCCCGGCTTCCAGCATGGCGGACCTAGAGTGGTCCTCGATCCCGTGGACGGCACCCGCAACTTGATGGCGGACCTGCGCTCGGCCTGGACAGTGATCGCACTGGCCGGAGCGGGTACTGAGGAGCCCCGGCTCTCCGAGGTCGAGCTGGGTCTCGTGGCTGAGCTGCCCGACTCACGTGCAGCCCGTTTTCGGATCCTGTCTGCTCGCCGTGGGGCCGGCGCATTCCTGGAAGAGCATGAGCTGAGCGGGGCGGTCCACGCTGCCAGGCAGCCACTTCACGCTGACAACGACGACCGGGTCGACCATGGCTACTTCAGCTTCTTTCGCTACACCCCCGCCCTACGCCCCATGCTGGCGGAACTCGAGGCCGACTTCTTCCAGCGTCTCGAAGCTCAAGAGGGCGCAGATCCTCGTCACTGCTTCGATGATCAGTACATCTCCAACGGTGGTCAGTTGGTCCTGCTTGCACTCGGCAGCTACCGCTTCATTGCTGACCTGAGGGCCGACCTTGCTCCTCGTATCGAGAGTAGCTGCACCACATCGAAGCCCTATGACTGCGCAGGCGCCATCCTGGTCGCAAGGGAAGCCGGCTGCATCCTGCATGATGCTGAAGGAGGCCAGGTCGACTTTCCCCTTGATGGTGTCACGCCGGTCTCATTCGTCGGTTACGCGAACGCAGCCACGGCCGACCGAATCTCCCCGCACCTCTTGAGGGCTCGCCAGGAGGCCCTCTAGCCGCGGTCGCGGGCCACGTCGAAGCGCTTCAACATCCACCCACCAACGAGCGCCAGGAAGGCGTCGATCAGCAGCAGCATCGCAAAGGCGAAGCCTGTGGAGAGCCAGATGGCCTGCACCTCTGTCATATCGGTCAGCTCGGGCCCAACCAGGAAGATCATGAAGCCCACCGAGCCCACCAGGCCCAAGAAGATCGCCATCAGGGCAATCCTGACCGAGAGCAGCACAATCGCGCGCCCAGCGTGATGCAGGCTGCCCTCCTGACCAGGAACGAATCGAACCGGCGCGAAGAGATAGACAGCGTTGTCCACGGCCAGCCAGGCAAACGTGAGAAAAGGAAGAGCCAGGAGTATCAGCAGCGCCTCGACATGAAACGCCTGCAGAGCAATGAGGCGGACGATGAGAGCTGCAGACAGGAGGCTGCTGATCAAGAAGACCTGGGGCAACAAGGTGCCTATGAAGATGCGTACGTTGGAGACCGGCCAGGACTTGATCTGAACCATCCGATCAAGATCCGAGCGGAAGTCGAAGCGTAGCGCGCCTCCGAGATAGGTGATTCCCAGCAGGGCAATCAAGCCAGAGCCACCCAACACCTCCTCCATGCCTGGCTCCCCGCGCTGGACATTGCCCAACATGAAGGTGACGCCCATGGTTACCAGGGTGACGATCAGGACGCCGACCAGCAGGGTTCCACGCGCCTTGCGAATGACCGAGATCAGCTTCACCCAGGCGATTGCACCCATTTTCCCACTGCCAAAGAGCCGCGGAAGCTGCCAGCCCACCGTTCGTTCGGATGCCTTACCACCGGTGAAGACACCTCCACGACGTAGCTGAGTCAGCCTCTTGGAAACGGCCTCCGAGGTCTCGAGTGAGTTCTCGCGATAGTCGAATGGAAGGCGTGCGGTTACCTCGTAGAGAATCAGGCCAAGGCTCACACAGATCCCACTCCACATGGAGAACTCCGAGAGGGTCGTTGCGGTCATCATGCCTGCCCATGGCCGCAGCGGTAAGAGCAACAGGTCGACCGTGGGACTGAGCATCAGCTCCTTGCCACGACCAAGCAAGTCCGTACTACCGAAGAGGAACTCGGTGAAGCGGCTCCCGAGCAGCACCGACATGAGCAGCAACCAGACCGCAATACCCAGAAGGACCCGAAACCCGGTCATTCCCCGAAAGCGGAACAGGTTCCCCAGTCGGCTGGAGGTACTCCCCATGATCAGCGAGAAGGCCTGCCTCAGGACCCCCAGGGTCAGGACGGAGGTCATCCCTCCGAGAAAGCCAAAGATCGGATTCGGCATCCGATGAAAGGTGATCAGGGCCAGCACGATTGCGCCGAACAGGGTCCGGAACATGTCCACCACCATTCGATAGCGAACAAGGTCACTCCTGGAGAGCGGGGCCGAGAACAGCCGTTCGATCTCCTGCCTTGGCAGGTACACCCCACGAACCGAGGCAGCCGAAATCACATTCAAGGTCACGAAGATGCCCAGCCCAAGCTGGGTCCAGCGTTCGATCATCGCCGGGTCTGTGCTCTCACTTCCGGAGAAGGCGCCGCGACCGACCACGAGGGTGAGAATCCAGCCAGTTCCCAGCACCCCCCCCACCAGGGCGTAGAAGCACCCCAGGACACTCTTGAACTTTCGTAGCTGACGCTGGACCCCCCCGCGCAGCTTCATCAAGGCCAGGGTTCTTAGGGCTGGATTCCCGAGGATCACGGGCGCAAATCGAAGGAAGGGTCAGCGGGATCAGGGGGGCCGTCGGTTGCGGCAATGAAGATCTCCTCCAGACTTGTGTCGCTGCTATCCGCATGGAGAGCACGCGCCTCATCGAGGCTACCGTGGAACACCATGCGACCCCTGTTGATGATCAGCAGGGTGTCAGCCAGTTCCTCGATCAGCTCGAGCAGGTGGGATGAGAGGATCACAGCAGCTCCGTCAGCTGCCACCTTGGATATGGCATCCTTGGCTGCGCGAATTCCGCGCGGATCAAGCCCTGAGAGAGGCTCGTCCATCAAGACCACCTGGGGGTGGGCTATCCAGGCACAGCTGAAGGCAAGCTTCTGACGCATCCCGCGAGAGAGCTCGCCTCCAAGCGCATTGCGCTTCTCGCTCAGCTCGAACTGCTCCAGCAGACCCTCGCTCTCCAGCCTCCAATCGGAGATTCCATAGAGCTGGGCGGTGAACTGAAGGTGCTCGAATACTGTCAGTGTCTCGAAAGGCTGTGGATCATCGGGCACCCATGCCAGGCACTTCTTGGCCTCGACCTCTTCCTTGGCAAGGTTGAATCCGCCGACCTCAACAGATCCTTCCTGGAGTGGTAGCACACCGACAATCGAGCGAAGGGTCGTGGTCTTACCAGCACCATTGGGGCCGACCAGCCCAAGGATCTCACCAGCTCGAACCTCGAAGCTGAGGTCCTCCACGGCGATCGTGTCCTCATACCTCTTCGAGAACCCGCTCACCCTCAGGGCAACTGGCCCCGGCTCGCTGGAGTCGAGCTGATTCCCAGCTTGTTTCAGCAGGGAGTTCTCGAGGCCCCGCTCTGGCCCCTCCTCATCACCTGGCGAGCTGGGCGTCCCGACCTCCCCTGGGCTAGCCACGAGATGCCAACCGCCCCATGAACCGGTGCGCTGAAGCGCTGGAGAGCTGCCCGATCACCTCCCGAATCCGGCCACGCTGAACCCCTGACACTTCATCTCCGCAGATGGTGTCGAGCTTGCCTGCGGACATCCAGCCAATGCGGTACCTGGCCATATATCTCACTCCCACCTTGGTAGGAAGTCTCTTCTCTGGAGGTCAATCGAGGGATTGCGGGGCACCCGGGCGGGAACTTCCACATGATGGCAGAGAGAGTACTTTCCCTTCGCCAAGGCTGCCACAGGAGTCCTGCTCCTTCCTGAGCCCGCCCTGTGACCTGTTGACACCTGGACAGCCAACGCGCCTGATGAGCCGGTGTGCCCAGGTCCCAGAGCCACCACCACCGCCCATGCAGGACTTCCAGCTCGTCGCCCACCGGGGCTATCCCAATCGCTTTCCTGATAATTCCCTGATGGGGATCCAGGCAGCCCTGAATGCGGGAGCTGAGTTCCTGGAGATCGATGTGCAGCTCTCCACCTCTGGAACCCCCTGGCTCTTCCATGACGAGACTCTCGATCGGGTCTGTGGACGGGAGGGCCGGCTGGTGGACCTCGACGATCGTGAAATCAGCCAGCTCCGAGCCTCCGAGGCAGCGCGCTTTGGCGACCAGTTCGCTGAGGAGCGGATCGCCTCGCTGGTCGACGTGGCCCGAGAGCTCAGCGTCCGGCCGAATGTCTTCACATTCGTGGAGATCAAACCAGTGGCCGTCGAGGCCTTCGGTGCGGAGCAAGTTGTCGACGCCGTGGCCGGCTGCCTCCAGGATCTGATGGGGCAGATCACGATCATCTCCTTCTCCATCGACTGCCTGCGTGCAGTCAGTGAGCGCACCCCCCATTCCTACGGATTGATCCTGGAGAGCTGGGGTCAGGTCGAGACTGATCTGACCCGAGTCGGAGGAAGCATCGTCTTCTGCAATCACGAGAAGCTGCCCTCAGCCAGCCAGATCGACCTCGACATGCAGCTGGCCGTCTACGAAGTCATCGACCCCGAGCTAGCAATGGAGCTCGGTAGGCGAGGAGCCCACTTCGTTGAGACGTTTGCCTACCCCGAGATGAGCGCGGCGCTTGGTCGCTAAGCGCAGACGAGCACGTGCCCTCCATGGACTATGACTTCGCCATCATCGGCGGTGGTATTCACGGCGTGGGCGTTGCCCAGAACGCGGCGACCGCTGGCTATCGGGTGCTGCTGCTAGAAGCTCGCGACCTCGCCGCAGGAACCTCCAGTAAGTCGAGCAAGCTGATCCATGGAGGTCTCCGCTACCTGGAGAGTTTCGAGCTCTCGCTAGTGCGTGAATCCTTGCGCGAGAGAGCGATTCTGCTGCGAGTTGCTCCACATCTGGTGAAGCTGGTGCCCTTTCACATCCCTGTCTACCGCGACACCAGCCGTCGCCCTTGGCAGGTACGAGCAGGCCTCTCACTCTATGCCCTGCTGGCCACCGACTTCGAGACCGGGAGCTTCTCGAAGCTCCCGCGCGGGGAATGGGCAGGTCTCGATGGGCTGAGGCTCGACGGACTCCAGGCTGTCTTCAGGTACTACGATGCCCAAACCGATGACGCCCAGCTGACCCGGGCCGTGATGCAGTCCGCGCTCGAGTCCGGAGCAACACTCCACACCGGCGCAGAGCTCCTCGCAGGTGAACGCATCGAAGGGGGCTACCGCTTCGAGTACTCCCTCAACGGGGCCCTTCAGGAACACACCTCCACCTACCTGATCAACGCTGCTGGCCCTTGGATTGAGCAAGTGCGCCGGCGCCTCTCCCCCGAGCTCCCCGGACTCAATATCGACCTGGTCCAGGGAACGCACATCGAACTACCAGGCCAGGTCACCCAGGGAATCTACTACACCGAGGCTCCAAGGGATCAGAGAGCCGTCTTCACGATGCCCTGGAAGGGCCACACGATGGTAGGAACCACGGAGCACTTCCACGTGGGCGACCCCGGAGACACAGCTCCAACCGACCAGGAAATCGAGTACCTGCAAGAGACCTACCTGGCTCACTTTCCAGACGGCGACGCGACCGTCACTCACTCATGGTCTGGACTGCGTGTGCTACCCAGTGCAGAGGGTTCCGCATTCAAGAGGACTCGCGAGACCATCTATCGAATGGACGACCCGACCGATCCTCACTACCTCGGTATCTACGGTGGCAAGCTGACAGGCTATCGTGCGGCAGCCGAGCAGGTCATGAAGAAGCTGCTCGGCTCAACCCAGCCCAAGCGCGACTTCGAGCACACGCGAGTGTTGCCACTGGGTGACGGCGCCAGCCCGGCCTGAAGCCGACACACAGTGCGGCTCGCCTGACCTACTGAATCGGAGCCATCAGGCGTGAGGCCTTCGAAAGGAAACGGAACCAGCCAGAGCGCTTCTCCAGCTCACTATCGTCAATCTCGACCGAGGCAGCGAAGTCAGTCAGGAACATCGCCTCGACCTGCTTCGAGAACTCCAAGCCGATGTAGATCATGGTGATCTCGAAGTTGAGCCGGAAGGAACGGTTGTCGAGATTGGCCGTCCCCACCGCCGCAGCGGCGTCATCGACCAACATGGTCTTCTGGTGCAAGAAGCCTGGCTGGTACTGAAAGAATCGCACGCCCAGCCCACACAGATCATCCAGATAGGAGAATGCCGAGAGATAGACGAGGATGTGATCGGGCTTCGAGGGCATCAGAATGCGCACGTCAACCCCACGTAGGGCCGCCAGCTGGAGAGCCCCCACCACCCGTTCATCGGGAACAAAGTAGGGCGAGGCGATCCAAATTCGGTGCTTCGCTGCGCTGATGGCCGCCATGAAGAACAGGCCGGCAGTCTCCTGCTCATCGGCCGGGCCACTGGGGAGCGCCAGGACATCGAGCTCCCCAGCTCTCGAACGACGAGGGATCCAGTTGAGTTCCGGAGTCCCCCCGGTCGCGAAGAACCAATCCTCGATGAAGGCCAGTTGAATGCACTGAACCGCGGGCCCTTCGATCCGACACTGAGTGTCCCGCCAGCGCCCGATCTTCGGGTCACGCCCCATGTACTCGTCCCCCACATTGGCGCCTCCCACCCAGGCCACCTCACCGTCGACCAGCACGATCTTGCGGTGATTGCGAAAGTTGATCTGAAAGCGATTGTTGGGCCCGCGGGTCGAGAGGAAGGGGTGCATGTGCACACCCGCAGCACGCAGATCCTCGACGTAGATGTCCGGGAGCTTGTGACAGCCAATCTCGTCGTAGATGAAATAGATACGTACGCCGGCGCTTGCCCTGGCGATCAGGCGGCGCTTCAACTCTCGGCCCAGCTCATCATCATGGACGATGTAGAACTGAACCAGGATGTAGGTGCACGCCCCATCGATTCCAGCCAGAATCGAGTTGAAGATTGCCTCACCATCAATCAAGAGATCGACCGCATTGCCTTCCGTGAAGGGCATCTTTGCCAGCTTCTCTGCAGTCCGTATGCCAGCTCCCGCATCCTTAAAGGTGGAACGAAACTCCTGCTCGTACTCGGCGAGCGCCATGGCGATGTGATTGATCTCCAGATCACCCGCCCGACGTGCTGCCACGTAGCCACGAAACTTACGGCGACCGAAGACCACGTACATCGGCACCGCGATGTAGGGCAAGACGATCAGTGATACGGCCCAGGCAATCGCACCCTGCGCCGTTCTGGTGCGGACGATGGCCCTGTACGCGCAGTAACCGCCGACGATGTGAATCAGTGGAATGAGGGCCAGCAACTCCAGGCCAAATTCCACTCCACCGAGATCAATTCCGGCAAGCCAAGAGCTATTTCTCATGATCGGCATACCAACGCGCTCAGGTCACGGCCTTGGGAGCCAGCACCAGGTATCCCCTGAGATCCAGGGTCATCGCATTCAGATGTTCAGGCCCCGCATTGAGAGGACGCTTGGGAGAGTCACCAGGCAGAGAGAGGCGAGATCTACCGAAGCGATCTCTGCGAGTCTCGTAGCTCGAGCAGGCTCCCATGGGGAGTCGCCAGCGGCTAGCAAGATCGCCTTGGTAGGCCGAGGCGGTGCCCGAGAACTCAATCGGGCTCGCTCCTGAGTCCTGGGCCAGGTCGCCTTTCCAGCTGTCAGAGCGCACCTTCTCGCCCGGTAATCCGGCCTGACCCGTATGGCTGGGGTCGGCTGTGACCGTCCCGCCTGAACTACTGCTCATCCTCTGGTCCCGCGCTGGAAGAACTCTTCGTGGGAAATACCGATGGTTCCGCATGGGCCCACGACCCCTGCACCATCGGTGCGTCAGAGCGTACGCCCTGCTCGGCGGGAGAACCACAGCAGACGGCGGGATTACACCCCAGGGGCGCAAGCTTGCACCCTGTGACTTGCTGAGTCATGAACAGGCGCGCACCGGGCTGTGCCGGTACGCACCAGTTCAAGGTGCAAGCTTGGTTCTCCTTGGGCCAGCGGGGACTCCTGACTGAGAAAACGGCGGGGATGCGCCATGCACCACCCAATCTTCATGATCAGAAGCTCCCGAGCCTGACCTCCCCATGGAATTGGCCAGGCTCATCAGGAAGTGTCCACGGGAGTCCTTCCCGTTGCACATTCCTCGAATTTATTTGGCCTGGCAGCCCCTCCAGCAGGATTGCCACCTCCGTGATTCTCCCGGCGACCAGCCCTGGAGAGGTAGGCAGAGGGCTGCCAGCTCCCTCCCCTGGAGCTGGCAGGGGTAGCCAGGCAGTCAGCCCGCCATGCGCATCAGCTCTGAGACTGTCCTCTCGATCCCGGTAGCCGCCTCAGCGATATTCCCAGCAAGCATGTAGGCCGGAGAGCTGATCAGTCGGTTCTCCTCGTCCACCCGAAACTCCTCGACCGGACAGGAGAGGTGTCGAGCCCCGAGCGCCTCCACTGTCTTGGCAGTGGCCTCATCGGTACCGATCGTCAGTGAGCTCGTGATTCCAGCGTCGCGGCAGACGGCAGCTAGCAGCGCAGGGGCAATGCAGATCGCAGCGATGGGCTTTCGCGAGACCAGCATCTCTCGCGTCAGGCGTGCGACCTCCGGATGGACGCTGGCCTTTTCGCCACTGACCGCGAAGTCACAGAGGTTCTTCGCTGCTCCAAAACCACCCGGGAACATCAGGGCATCCAGCTCGGACTCCCTGACCTCTGCAAGATCTCTAACCGCACCACGAGCGATTCTCGCTGACTCCACCAGTACATTGCGAGACTCCCCGGTCTCCTCCCCGGTCAGGTGATTGATGACATGCATCTGGTCCACATTGGGTGCCATACAAACCACGCTGGCACCGGCCCGCTCCAGGGCCAGGAGTGAGAGGACGGATTCGTGAATTTCAGCGCCGTCGTAGACGCCGCAACCGGAGAGGACAACACCTACAGTGGTCATGATTCTGGCTTGGCTGTGTGTTCAGGAGAGAAGGGCGGGTCATGGTAACGCCTGCCATCCGGTGTTGGGATCCCGAGTCCCAGCTGCGTAGTATTGGCATGATGAAAGCGATCGGACCTCCCCCGCGCCCTCCGGACTACGTCCCCGACCTCGCGGGCCGGCCCATTGCTCCGAGCCATGGCAACGGAAGCCGCCTGTGGCTGGCACGCCATGCCGAGGTGGCCAGTCAGTGGCATTCGATCGCCTACGGCTCCATGGACGTGCCCCTCTCGGAGAGTGGTGAGCGGGCAACCGAGGCGCTGGGACGGGCCTTCGCGAGACACCAGGTGGATGCGGTGATCTCCTCTGACCTGGCCCGTGCGCGCTTGCTCGGTGAGCAGATTGCTGCTTCGACTTCAGCACCGTTGAGTTCGAGCCCCGAGCTTCGCGAGATGAATCGGGGCAAGTGGCAAGGTATACCCAAGTCCGAGTTCATCGAGAACTGGCAGGCTGCGAGCGAACACTACTGGAAAGACCCCTTCCGCTGGCACACGCCGGGCGGTGAGGGAGACGAGCTGCTCTACGCGCGTTCCTGGCCAGTGATCGAGCTAGCCCTCGAGGGCATTGCCGGAGGCTCCCTGGTGGTAGCAGCTCACGGACAGTTGAACCGGGTTCTCATCAGCCGCCTCCTCGGCATCGACACACCTGAGAGTTACGAGTACTACCTTGATCCAGCCCACGCGTCCTGCCTTGTGGATGCCCCCGGAGGGTGGCGCATCGAGTCTCACAACATCGGAGCCGAAGCACTGGGTTGATGCGCATCCTGTTCCTTGCCCCGACTCTCCCCTGGCCGCCCGACTCTGGCGGGAGGATCAGGGGCTACAACCTGATCAGGCAGCTGGCCGGAGAGCATGAGATCGACTTGTGGGTCGTGGGGCGCTCGGACTCCAGTCCAGGGGACGAGGGGCAGCTAGGTCGGGTGGTCAGGGAACTGCGAACCTTTCAGAGGAGTCAGATCCCAGGACTTCGTGCACTCTCCGCCCCTCACCAGGAGAGCTGGTTTCACTCTGCGGCCCTGGAGCAAGCCCTCGCCCGGACTCAGCCCGGCGAGTACGACCTGATCCACCTCGACGAGCTCTGCCTGGTGCGCGCCCTTCCCGAGGATCTGCCAGCTCCCCTGGTAGTTCATCACCACAAGCTGGACCGAGAGCTGGCAGCCGCCACCATGAGCGAGGGCCCACGGCGCGAGGTAGAGCTAGAGCGCTGGCTCCTGCTGGAGAACCTCTCTGTCGATCGAACCCCGGCACACATCTTCTGCTCCCAGGACGACGCGGAGAGCTTTACCTCGAGACATCCGCGGTGCCGTTCCGCTGTGGTCGAGAGCGGGGTCGATCTCGACCACTTCACCCCTCGGATGCAGACCCGAGAAGGTCGCCACCTGCTGATTCTCGGTTCCCTGGACTATGCTCCCAACACCTTGGGAATCGAGAAGTTCCTCGGAACGTGCTGGGCGGACCTGCGCAAGCACCACACCGACCTCCAGCTCTCGATCGTCGGCCGTGGGGCCTCCTCCGAGGACTGGAAGGAGCTTCCAGCCGGGGTTGAACTCGTGGGCCAGGTCGAAGATGTCCGCCCCTGGTTGGCGAGGGCGACAGCTCTGGTCGTCCCTCTCGAGGTGGGAGGTGGCACCCGGCTGAAGCTCGTCGAGGCCGCCTCCATGGGGTGTCCCGTGGTGACGACCGAAATCGGGGCGAGCGGGCTGTGCTTCGAGGGTGACGAGCACGACCTCCGGGCAGATTCAATACGTGGGCTGACGGCGGCAATCCTCGACGCTCTTGGCTCCGAGTCCGCGAGAAGCAGGCGCGCCCTGGCCGCCCAGACCCTGGTGAGAGGTCACTACGGCTGGGACAGGCTGGCCTCCCGGATGAGCTCTTACTGGCAGTCCCTTGCCCCCCCCAGACATGAGCGGACCTGAAGGGGGCCAGTCCGGTAGGTGCTCAGCTGCCAGAGAGCTCAGCCTTGCGCCCCTGGCGAGCTTCCCTGCTGAATCCGTCAAGCCGCTCCCCCGCCGCGTCGACCATCTCCTCGATCATCGCATCGAAGGAGATCGTTGGCCGCCAACCGAGCTGGTCGCGAGCCGCGCTCGCATCGCCGACCAGCTGCTTGGCTTCCTTCGGGCGCACGAATGACGGATCAATGGTCACATGGTCATCGGCTCGCAACCCCACGTGCTCGAATGCAACCTGACAGAGCTCACGGACCGAACGGGTGGCTCCAGTCGCGATGACAAAGTCACGGGGCTCATCTTGCTGGAGCATGAGCCACATGGCTCGGACGAAGTCCCTGGAGTGACCCCAGTCACGCTGTGCATCCAGGTTTCCAAGGTACAGCTCCGACTGCAGCCCACGAGAGATTCGCGCTGCAGCAGTGGCGACCTTTTGAGTCACGAAGTCGCTGCCCCGTCTGGGTGACTCATGGTTGAACAGGATTCCAGAGCAACAGAAGAGCCCGTAGGCCTCACGGTAGTTGACCGTGGCCCAGTGGGCTGTGACCTTGGCCACACCATACGGGCTACGAGGGTGGAAGGCTGTCCGCTCATTCTGGGGCATCTCGCGCGCCTGGCCGAACATCTCCGATGTTGAAGCCTGGTAGAACCTGGCTTCGGGCGCAACCTGGCGAAGGGCCTCGAGAAGCCTCAGCACTCCCAGTCCTGTGATCTCGAGAGTTTGCAGGGGCTGCTCGAAAGATGTCGGGACAAAGGACTGGGCGGCCAGATTGTAGACCTCGTGGGGACGACTCCTGAGCAGGGCTCGAACCAGGCTCGATGAATCGCCAAGATCTCCTGAGAGCAGGTGCACCCGTGAGGAGAAGTTAGCCATGCGCCAGTCGTTGCGACTGGCGGAGTGGCGAATCACCCCGTACACCTCGTAGCCCTGGTCGAGCAGGAGCTCTGTCAGGTAGCTGCCGTCCTGCCCTGTGATTCCTGTTACCAGGGCCCGTCGCGGTTCGTTGATCTGCGTCAAAACTTTCTCTTGGCCCTGGGCTCGCTCAGCACACTCTAGCCGGTAGACGCGCAGGACTCTCCAAGCTTCCCGGTGTCCGCAATTGCCCCCCCACGATGTACGTCTGATTGGGGCCTCCGGCCGACATCAGCCTCCAATCAGAGCCTCATAGTCAGCCTGCAGCTCAACCGCCATACCCTCGAGGCCCATGCAGTCGAATGGCAGGGCCCTGAGCTCCGCTCGCCAGGCCTGGTCGCGACCAAAACGCAGTAGCGCGTCCTTCCAGGCCTCGCCGTCTCCTGCGGGCAATTCGTGGAAGCCCCCGTCAGGGAGACCGCCCCGCTTGCTGACGAACACGGGCAGGCCGCTGGAGCGCGCCTCCCTTGCAACAAGGCCCATGACCTCCTCCCAGAGAGAGGGCACCGCGACGAGGTCCAGGCCAGCAAGAATTTCCGGAAGCTCCGGTGCGTCGTAGGCTCCCTTCATCTTGATCCGAGGCTCACGGGAGGAGAGAGCCTCTAGCTTCCGCACGTACGCCATGTCGCCGTGATAGGACACGCATGGTCCGTGCACCTCCAGCTGAAATGGATGCCCAAGCTCACTGATCCAGCGAGCCAGCTCGAGTACGCCCTTGCTTGGTTGAACACTTCCCAGGTAACCGACCCTGACGAGCTGTTCAGTCCTCAAGCGCTCGACCTCGTGCAGGGTCGAGATTCCATTCTGTCTGACCTCAACCCGATCCTCGGGAATCCCGTGCCGGATCATGATCTCCCGGGTAGAAATTGACGGCGTGAACACCCGGCTACAGGCCCCCAGTGCGCGCCGCATCATCTCCATGCGACCGGCCAGCGTTCTCTCCGCGGACTCCTGCCCCGAGAGCTGTGGCCAGGTTTGTCGGACACACCCTGCGCATTCCTGTGGCCGAGCCTCTTCGCAAGAGTGGCCATCGAAGTGCCACATCTGTCCCCGAGGACACAGAGCCCAGTAGTCATGCCAGGTCCACAGGACCGGAACGCCCAGCTCCTCCAGACGTACGGGCACTCCCAGCCCCCAGGGATCCAGGGAGTGCACATGAATCAGGTCCAGGCAGCGATCTGCCTTCCAGCGCACCACCTCTTCTTCGAGACGTGCGACCCGCGAGAGCGAATCCAGTGACTGCTGGTCCCGACTATCCACCCTGACACGACGCACCTGGACGCCCTCGACAAGCTCCTCGCTCTTGTTCGCTGCTAGCTCGCTACGGTCGCTGGCCAGGGCAAAGACTCGATATCCACGTCCTCCAAGCTCACCTGCAAGCCCCCTGGTCAGGCCCTGGACGCCACCTACCTCAGGCCACCAGCCGGAGGTCAGAAATCCGACCCGCCGGGGGCCAGCGCTCATGAGGACTGCTGCACCAGCTGCCGCTGCATCACTGGCTCCAAATCGAACTCGATCTCACCAGTATGAATTCGTCGAACGGAGTCCAGGTGTTCCTGCCAGGAAATCAGAGGCTCGGGTTCATAGGGCGGTAGCTCCCCTCCCACCACCCGGCTCATGGCTGAAGCCAGCTCGTTCACATCGCCCGGACGGAAGAGCAGGCCGTGGCGTTCATGCTCGAGCACTTCGGAGATACCGGGTACGTCGCTCGCAATCACAGGAACGCCCGCTGCTCGTGCCTGCAGCACCGTGAGTGGCGCATTTTCTCTCCACTCGGATGGGACAACCACGCAATCCGTGCGAGATAGTACCTCTGGCGCGCTGAGCGGCTCGAAGGGACCGCAGTCGGTCACACGCCGGGGAAGGGGAGCAGCCAGAGCACTCTCCGCGTATCGCCGATGTCGGTCGCCAGCTCCATTTCCATAGAGCTGGACGGTCCAGGGCTCAACCGACTCCGGCAGACGCCCTTGAAGCAAGCGCGCAGCTTCAACCAGGCTGGTCAGCCCCTTGTGCGGCATGTACTGGCTCATGTACACGAAGCGCGTGACCTTCGACCCGACTCGTTCACGTTGATAGGCGCTCTCATCTATGCCGTAGTACAGCTGAGTTGCGCTGGCCGTATCGATCCCCCAGCGCCGCAGGCTCTCCCACAGGGTTCTCGTGGGCAGGATCCAGTGATCGACTGATTCCATGGCCTCGCGCACCGCAATCTCACGCGCTTCGATGTCCCTGGGAAGTACGACTCGCCCCAGACCACCAAGCCTCGCCAGGCCATTCACCGCGAAACGTCGAGTTCGACGACGCCAGGGGGGCAGGTCCCACTCGCCCGGCTCACGGACACACCGTGCGCATTGAGCTGGATCCGCCGGTCCCTGACAGCCTCGGAGGCGCCAGTCGAGGAGCTGTCCGCGGTGGCAGATCAAGCCAAAGTCGGTGGGCGTAACGACAGTGCGTACGCCGACCTTACGCGCCAGAGCAGGAAGTCCAATCGAGAGCCCCCAGAGCAGATGCATGAAGTGCACCACATCCGGACGCTCCTCTCGCAAGATCTCTTCAAAGACTCGCTCGATTCCATCGCAGGAGTAGCTGTCAGCGAATCGCTTGGCTGGGTCACCACAATTGGCAACCTCGATCACTCGCGCTCCGTAACGCTCAGTCTTGCGCACCGAGAATCGCTCACGCGCGGGATCGCGAACTGGGTGCACGACAACGACATTGTCTCCGCGCCCCAACAGCCCTGTCGCAAGCTGGTGAGTGTAGTACTCCGTTCCCCACTGCCCACTGGGGGGAAAGCCGTTGCAGACCAGCAGGACCTTCAAGCCCAGAACTCGAGGAGCAGGAGGATACGCAAGAGCCTAGTGACCGGTGTAGACGAGGCGCTCGACAGGAAGTCCACCCGCCAGGTGTTTCTCGACGATTTCAGGGACATCTTCCGGCGTGACCTTTGCGTAGAAGACTGCATCAGGATAAACGACGAGATTGACGCCATCCTCACAGGGTCCAAGGCAGGTACAGCCATTTACCCTGACCTTCTCCATCAGCCCCCCTTCCATCAGCGCGAATTGAAGCTTCTCGATCACTCCGGCCGAATCGCGAGCCCCGCAGGAAGATCCCGCGGTGGGCGGTCGGTTGGCTATACAGACGAATACGTGCTTCATGGAAATGGTGGACATGATCAGCTGACGAGCAATCCAGTAACCTTCTGCGGAGAGAAAGGCACCCCTCAATTATGGCCGCCTTGCGGTCATCAAGCGAGATCCCTCAGCGATTCAACTGGAAGGTCTCGGGACTTGGAAGCCAGCCAACCCTCCCATTTGAGAGCTTGACGGAAGTCCAGCCCCCCATCTCGTCATGCCACTGGGCCACGTCCCCGGGCTCCAGTTCATCCAGCCGATCACCATCCACGCGGGGCTCTGACCTAATCGAGATCGGACCATCCGCAATGACCATCAGGGGGACTTGCCCTGATTGGAGCTGGTGATTCAGCCAGGGAAAACCGCCTAGAACGGCCAGAACAAGGCACAAGAGCGAGCTCCAGCGCCAGCCGCTGCCCCCCCTGGTCGCCTCGAAGCCGAGGGCGACAGCAAGTGGCAGCAAGGAGAGCAACGCCAGCCAGGAGGACTCCGGCAAGGTCAACGAGTCGAGCAAGCGCTGCAGGGCCGCGCCGAGATCACCCCGATCAGCGGCAGGAAGTTCCGCTGCGAGGCGAGAGAGCTCGAGATTGGCCCAAGTATCCGCATCCCGTGGGCGCAGCCGCAAGGAGGCGCTGTACCAGGCGACTGCCTGCATGGGCTCCCCCTGCCGCGCACAGACATTACCCAGGTTGTAGCAGATCCGCGCTCGCTCGCCATTGCTCAGATCCTTGGAGCTCTCCAGCGCTTCACTCCAGAGAGTACGTGCAGTGGAGAGATCCCCGGCGCGGTAGGCGGCCACAGCTGCCGGATCGGTGTCAAGCTCTGGAACGGTCTGGCCAAACGCCGAGCACACTCCATGGCCAAGGACAATGGTGAACAGGAGGAGCAGTCGACTCAACAAGAGAGACCCCATGGTTCGTGAAACACCGGCCATCAGAAGCCTCCTCTTGAGAGTGTGTCCGCAAGTGACCTGAGCCGTCCATTCTCGAGTACCGAGTCGTCACCCGCCCAGCGTCGTCTGTCCAGTTCTTCGCCCACGGAGACAAGCTCATCAATTGCCTCTGAGTCGATGCTGAGTCCGCTGCTCTCGAACCAGGCCCGCAGGTCTCGGCCCTCCCAGGCCTCCGGCTCCTCGCAGCTCCTCGCTCCCAGGAAATCGCAGAGCGCTCTCGACTGACCGCCCGCAGTCGTCGCACCTCGAAGCTCTCTGGCAAGCCTGCGCCGGGCCGCCCTGCGCCGACGCGAGGCCGGCGCATTGGGGTCGCCACGCCGTCGCACCACACCCCGGCCGAGGAGCCAGAAGAGCGGAATTCCCAGCCAGGCAGCTGCGATGACTCCAGCCCCAAGCCCCTCGCCCTCCGAACGCTTCCCAGGACGCGCTTGAATGTCGCGAGCCGCAAAGGCGCCGCCACCTCGCTCCCCTTCTTCCGACAGCTCGGTCACGCCTTCAAGGGCGCGAACTCGAAGCGGGATAGGCCGACTCGAGATCGTCCGATACTCCTCCAACTCGGGATCGAAGACCACCAGGGGCAGAGGCGGAACCTCGAGCACCTCTGATGTCTTGGGAGCCAGGTCATAGACCACCCGGCGACGATCGCCGTAGAAGCGCTCATTCGTGGTTCCATAGACTCGAAAGTCCTTGAAGGCCTCGATTCGTGCAGGGTTGGGTAGCTCGAAGAACTCGAGATTGGCTGCTCCCGTCCAGTCAACCGTCAGCTTGACGGACTCACCCAGGTCGAGATCTCGACGATTCACGTCCGCCTGAACCTCGAATGAGCCGACTCCACCGGAGAATTCCGGCGGCCGTCCACGCTCTGGCAGGGTCTTCACCTCCAGGGAGAAGGCCGGTACACCCACGAAGTAGGTCTCTCGATTCTCGCTGAAAGCCCGTCGCCTCACCTGACCGAATTCCAACCAGCTCTGGGGGAACTCGAGGGAACCGGAACGAGTGGCCACGTAAGAGCGTGTTAGCTGGAGCACCCGGAAGGGAGTATCTCGCACCTCCATGTTCCCCAGGTCGACTGCACGCACTCGTATTCGAGAGTTCACGTGAACCTCGACCAGCCTCGAACCAAGTGCCTCAGCGCCACTCTCCACCTCCAGAGCACCCGGTAACTCGTTCCACCAGGGAAGGATCAAGTTGGCCACGTTGACCATGGAGTCCAGCTTTGCGTCCCACCCCAGATTCATCCGCAGGGTGAAGGGCTGGCCCTCGTAGACCTGGGCTGGGCGCTCCACGAACTCGAAGTAACCAAGCTCCTGACCAGTCATGTCCTCCACCACGCTCAAGGTCAGCTCGCGGGTAAAGAGACTCTTGCCATCAACATTCAGGCGCATGGGGGGAATCACAAAGTCGCCAGTCTTCTCCGGCCGGAAGGTGATCACCCAGCTCAAGGTGCGGCTCGAGGAGACGCGGCCATTGATGAAGCGGGTCGACTCGTTCAGGCTCGGCCCACTGGTCCGCTCGCGTTTGAGCCCCGGGATCTCTGGAATCTCCTCGATGGTCGCGCGACGAGCGCCTTCGACCTGCACGGCGCAGGTCAGGACATCTCCGAGCTTGACGACTCCCGTACCCAGCTGGGCTGTCACACTTGGCCCCCCGCGCTGGAGGGTGGCGGATACGGGGGCGACTGCAAGGATGACTCCCAGGCAGATCCAGAGGGTGCGTATGCAACTCTTCATTACCAATCTCGTGCGGTGGGTCTTTGTCGCTGGCGCTGGGCTCGGGCGCGAATTTCCTCGCCCTGCTCCTCGTGGCGCTCCAGCTTGTCGAGCAGGCGCTGGACTTCTTCTCTCGTGAGGTAGACCTCCTGACCGGACTGGGGCTGCTCCTGCTCCTCCGGCTCGGCCTCCTCGGACTGCTGCGGTTCCTCTTCCTGCTGCTCCTCCTGTGATTCCTCTCCCTCGGGATCCTCAGGATCCTCGGGAGAGTCCTCGCCTTCTTCTTGCTGGTCCTGCTGATCCTGCTGCTCGTCGGAGTCCTGATCCTCCTGATCCTCCTGATCCTGCTGGTCTTGCTGGTCCTGTTCCTCGTCGGAGTCCTGGTCTTGCTCCTGCTGCTGGTCCTGCTGGTCTTCCTCTCGCTGACGCTCGATCTCCTCCAGCTCCCGAAGGCGGCGCATCACCAGCTCTGTGTTTGCGCGCGTGTCAGGGTCCTGCCAGTTCAACTCCAGGGCAACGATGAACTCGTCACGAGCCTCCAGGTACTTCTCGCGAGCTTCCTCCAGCGGATCGGGCTGCTCCTCTGGCTCGACAGGGGGCGCGCCTGGTGAGACAGGTGGCTGGGGCGCTGACTGAGCCGGCTGCCCTCCCAGCTCCGGGATCTGCGCACGCCAGGCCTCACCCTGCAGGAACAAGACGGTGCCCATGTTGTAAGCCGCGTCGCAGCGCAGCCCCCCCGCACCTGCACGGCTACGTGCCGACTCGAACTCGCGAATCGAAACATCGAGCTCGCCTGCACTCTGCTCAACGACACCCAGGGCAAAGTGTACATGTGCCCGATTCTTCTCGGTCAGACCATTCAACCTGAGCAGATCGATCAGGGGCTCGGCCAGGTCCAGGCTCGTGGCCACCAGGTCCGAACCCTCCAGTTCGAGCGCTCTTCTCCAGGTAGCAAAAGCGTTCGGTGCGAGCAGATCCAGGGCCCTAGCACGTGCTCCGTCGAAGTCCTCGGCGGCATGCAGAGCCTCCATGGAATCAAGACCGGCAGCCAGTTCCCCGCGCTCATCCCCCACCTCGGCCGGCGAGGCAACGAGCAGCAATGAGAGTGCACAGATTTCGTGCATCTTGACCTCAGGCACCTTCATCTTTCACCTCACCGGAGCGGCGCTCACGTAGGGAGCTCTCCGCCAGCATGCAGCAGAGAGCCAGGACCAGGGGCCATTGATAACGGTCATGAGGAATTCTCTCGCGTCCGGCCCAAAGGGCCCGAGCCTCGAGTTTTGACATGCGCTTGTCGTAGAGTTCTTCAAGAGGCAGGGCACTCCGTGAGGCAGAGAGGTAGGCACCCCCGGTGGAGTCTGCGATCGCCTCTAGAGTCGAACCGTCCAGGGAGGAGACGACCTCTGCGCCAGCCTCATCGCGGATGAAGCCCGAAGAACCGTCTGAGATCTTCCCGCCCTCGCTTGTCCCCATGCCGACGACGTAGACCCGAATTCCCCTCTCTGCCGCACGCTCGGCAACCGACTGGCCCTCGCCTGTCAGGTCTTCCCCATCGGTAAGAAGTACGATCGCCTCATGAGAACCGGTCCTGCCATCGAACAGCTCGAGAGCGCTCTCCAGAGCTGCCCCGATATTCGTGCCACCGATCAGGTTGTCGCGGGGCGAGAGGGTCTCGATGAAGCTTCCCAGGGTATTGCGGTCGTGGGTCAGCGGCGCGACCTGCCGAACGTCACCAGCAAAAGCCAGGACCGCGACTCGATCCCCCTTGAGTTTCTCGAGGAGGCCGGTCACCTCGCGCTTCGCGCGCTCAAGGCGGTTTGGGCGCAGGTCCTCTACCAGCATGGAGCGCGAGGTGTCGATGCACACGACGATGTCCAGCCCCTTGCGTTCAACCTCACGAAGACTGTAGCCACGAACAGGGCCAACCAGAGAGAGCGCCAGGAAGAATGCGGCAGCGACGGCCAGCAACAGTCGGCAAAGTGGAGTCCAACTCGAGCGCCCGGGGGAGAATCTCTGCAAGTGCCGCGGGGAGACCAGGCGGCGCAAGCCACGCCGCCGTGCTGAGATCCCCCATGCGCCGATACCGAACAGGACTGGCACCGACCCGAGCCAGGCCAGGTCTTCCGGTCGCAGCCAGCTGAAGCCGAAGAGTTCAGAGCCGTTCAAGGTAGCCTCCTCGCCCATGTAGCTCCGAAGATCCAGGCCATCAGGTACAACGCCAGGGCTGAGTACAGGATGAATGGATAGAGGTCGTAGTGCTCGACAAATCGCTTCTCCTCCCGTGGAGTACGCTCGAGCTCCTCGATCTCTGCATAAGCCCTCTCAAGGGCCGCCCGGTCTCGAGCCCGGAAGAAGCGACCCCCGGTCACCTCCGCGATGTCCTGAAGCTCCTTGGTATCAAGCGTGGGATCGATCTCCCGCATGCGGCCAAACGCATCCATCACGAAGCTACCGGCGAACACCGTGTAGACCCGAATACCCTCCTCGGCGGCTAGCTGGGACGCCTCGGCGGGCGTGATGAGATCCAGGTTGTTCTCTCCGTCAGTGAGGAGCACAACCACCTTTGACTCTGCGTCACTCTCACGCAAGACGGCAACGGCCTTCGCCAGCGCGATGCCAATGCCTGTTCCGTCCTCAGAACGCTCTTGAGCTAGCTGGATGTCCTTGAGAAAACCCTGGATGGCATCCACATCGAGAGTAAAGGGGCACAGCTCCTGAGGGTAGCGCGCGAAGCTGAACAGCCCAACGTAGTCGCTAGCTCCTTCGCGATCGGTCATGCGGCGCCGAGCAAAGTCCGACACCACGTCCTTGACCACCTCGAGACGCGTACGATTGGCTTCCAGATCCTCGTGCCCCATGGAACTTGAACGGTCCACCAGCAGCGCCAGATCAACGCCCTCGGCCACGGAGTTCGTCTCGACATCCCCGCGCAGAGGTCGTGCCAGCGCAAGAATCACCAGCAAGAGAGCGCTGACCTGGAGAGCTGGCAAGAGCCATGCGAGCCGCTGGGAGAGACTCCTCGGCAGCCTCACCACGGGTAGCACCGAGAAGCGCGCGCGTGCTCGCGCCTTGCTGGAACGCCCAAAGAGGACGACGATGATCGCTACCGGCAGAAGCACGAGAAAGAGCGGATCAGCCAGGAACAGGTCTCCCCAGAGGTGAAGACGCCCTTCGGCCGCGCTCTTGATCGGCTCGAGCTCGGTCGGCATCTGGAACAGCCCCAGGTAGAGGTTGCTCATGACCCTTGGACCTCCGGCCGATGCTCGCTCGGAGTCGCGGAGCACAATTCCCGCGCTTCAGTGAGGGCTTCCTCGACTGCCCAGCGCGTGGGCAGCTGGGTCCCATACTTGATGCTCTCGCAGGAGCGCAGGAGGGCTGCGGCGCGTTCGATTTGCGAGGGTGGTACACCGTTTTGCTCGAGCCGTCGTTCAATCCACTCCTCGTCAGTCAGGCCTTCGAGGACCGAACCCGCCTGTTCGTCAATCGCCTCGCGAACGACGTTGGAGAGCAGAAAAAAGGCAGCTCGTGCGCCCTCTGAGTCGTCAGGGTCGATGCGACTCAGCTTCTGGAGAGGAGACGGGGGCGTCTCGATGCTCTCGCGTCGTCTTCCCCGGAGGAGGAGCAAGACCCCACCGCAAAGGGCAACCATGACCAACGCTCCCAGCAGCAGGACGAGCGCGCGTAGAGGCTCTGAGACCTCAGGGACCTCGTCACGGAATCCGACAGTCGCGCGGGCCTCGTCCTCGCCCTCAATCAACTCGCCCAGCAGGACCAGCCCGGCTGGCACGGCGTCCAGACGCTGCACCGCGCCCGAAGCAACGCAGTCAGCACCCAGGGCAGTCAGCTCGTATTCCCCTGGCTCAAGGCCAAGCAGGCGCCAGCGGGCCTGAGTGAGCTGCATCCCAGGTTCGTCAGCGAGAGGCAGGCTGACCGTTCGGCGCTCGTCCAGGAGCACCCAGCGATCGCCCAATTCGATGTCCTGATCATTCTGCGAGACGTCAAGTAACACTCGCTGGCGGCCAGAATGAACGATGTCCACGACCAGGGTGAATGGCTCACCGATGCGTACGGTGGCTGGCTCACAGTAGCTGTGAATTGTTGCCTCCCGGATCTCAGGTAGGTCCTGGGCAGGCAGCGGGGTCCCCGTGGAGAACAGGGCTCCAGCCAGCGCGGGAAAGGTCAGCCACGGGACTCTCAATTGACCCGACCTCCATGTCGCAGGGCGCGCTTACGAAAGAACTTCACCAGCGGATCAGCGAGATCCGAGTCGGTGCGCAGCTCGAACATCTCAGCCCTGGCGCCGTGCAGCACACTCTCTAGATCCGCCCGGCGTTGCTCCGCCGCCTGTTTCCAGGCCATCCGGACTGCCTTCGAGCTGGAGTCGATCTCGAGCAGCTCTCCCGTGCCTGCCTCCACGGTGTTGATCAGACCCGCTGCAGGTAGCTCTTCCTCGAGAGGGTCGACCAGGCGCACCACGATCAAGTCATGGCGCATGGCAAGGCTGCGCAGGTGGTCACCCCAGAACCCGAAGTCACTCGAGCCAGCAGGACTCGCCCCACCCGCTTCGAGGGCCCCAGTTGGAGCTCCAATGAAGTCGCTGATCAGGAAGAACATCCCACGCCGGTGCGTCGCGCGCACGCTGTGTTCAAGGATCGAGGCGAAGTCGCTGCGACCCGGGTCCGGACGTGCCGCGATCACCTCTCGAATGACTCGTAGGACATGTCGGTTCCCCTTTCGCGCATCGAGGTGCAGGCCTGGCTCCTGACCGAAGAGTCCCAGACCGACCCGGTCCTGGTTCCTCATCGCCACGAAGGAAATGAGAGCCGCCAGCTGAGCCGCCGCCTCGCGCTTCGACCAACGAGCACTTCCAAAGTCCATCGATGCGCTGGTGTCGACCAGGAGATGAACGGTCAGTTCACGCTCCTCGGCGTACTTCTTGATGAAGGTCTCGCCAGTTCGTGCGGTGACATTCCAGTCGATCGAGCGGACGTCGTCCCCAGGTTGGTAGGGCCTCACCTCTTGAAACTCGAGTCCAGTGCCGTGAAAGGTGCTGCGGTAGGCCCCCGCAAGTGCCGTGTTGACCAGCTTGTGGGTTCGCAGCTGAATCTGCTGCACACGCGCCATCAGCTCGGGGGCGAGTAGCCCTGTACCGTCAGCCCCCGCGTGGCCCTCACCGGGCACGCGTGTCTCGTGTCTAGCCTGCCGCGGGAGATTGGCCAAGGGGGGAGCGCTGGACGCGGACTAGGGAACCGGAACGGTCTCCAGGACTCTCGCCACCAACGAGTCTGAGTCCAGACCTTCGGCCTCAGCCTCGTAGGTGGGCACGACCCGGTGACGGAGTACCTCCGGAGCCACCGACTTGATGTCGGCCGGTGTGACGAAGCCACGGCCTGAAATGAAGGCATTCGCCCTGGCGCAAAGTGCCAGCCAGATGGTTGCCCGCGGCGAGCCGCCGTATTGGATGTGATTCGCCAGCTCCGAGAGTCCCGCTTTTTCGGGCTCACGGGTCGCGAAGACCACATTGACGATGTACTCACGCAGGCGCTCGTCAATCGCGACCTTGTCGACGAATTCACGTGCCGATTGAATTGAAGAGAGCTCGACCACCCGCCTTACCGGCGGCACACTCGAGGTCTTCGCCATTCGGTTGAGGATCTCGAGCTCCTGGCCCTTGTCGGGGTAGTTCACCAGCACCTTGAGCGCGAAGCGATCGAGTTGAGCCTCCGGCAGTGGATAGGTGCCCTCCTGTTCCAGTGGGTTCTGCGTGGCCAGGACCAGGAAGGGGTCGGGTAGCGCAAAGGTCTCTCCTCCGATCGAGACGTGGCGCTCTTGCATGGCCTCCAGCAAGGCCGACTGGACCTTGGCTGGCGCTCGGTTGATCTCATCCGCCAGCACGAAGTTGGTGAAGATCGGGCCCTTGCGGACGACAAAGCTGCCTTCCTTCGCGTTGTAGATCTCGGTGCCGATCAGGTCGGAAGGCAGGAGATCAGGGGTGAATTGGAGTCGCGAGAAGGCCCCGTCAACGGCCTGCGCCAGTCCGGACACAGCCAGGGACTTCGCCAGGCCAGGCACGCCTTCTAGCAAGACGTGGCCACCACTCACCAGGCCTATCAAGAGTCCCCTGATCAGACCTCCCTGCCCGACGATGACCTCGCCGAGGGAACTCTCGAGCTCCCGCATCCAGGCGCTCTCACTTTCGATCTCATGGGCTTCGGGGGGCGGCGCTGCGTGGCTATTCATGGTCTCTGAAGCGATGTACGGCATGGGTGGACCTACGTATGAGTAGGAGACTCTGTTGGTCCAAGATTTTGTCGGCGAACAGGATAGCGTCAAAAATAGACTCACGGCAGGTCCTGCTGGGGAGAGCTGCTCCGAGAGCACCGGGGGAACTTACTCCCTTCGAACACCCTGATGCCAGCAGAACGCGACCGCCAGGTGCTGATCGGGCGGTGAGACCTTGGGACTCGGTGCCACCAGCACAGATGACGCTCCTACGCTCCCACAGGGGGCCGCCCCTGTCCCGTGAGCAGGCCCAGCACCAGACCTGCCCCCCGAGTGGCTCCAGCAGAGGCCCTCGGGACCGTCATGCGTCGCCAGGGCCTGCTCCCCAGCGGCTCGATGGCTGATCGTCTTCAGGAGACGCCCTGCAGGGGGTCGGGCCCGCCCGGCGGCCGGTCAGATGCCGTGGCCACCGCCATCTGGCTCCAGGCTCCCTCGTTGAACCCCCTATCCATGGCGCCCAGCTCAGGGCGTCACATCTTCGGCCAGCTTGATATTTCCGCGCCGGCGAAAGGCCTCTGCATAGCGGGCGACGCGCCTGGCATAAGCCAGCACCATGGAGTCCCCCTCGCGCACCTGCTTTGCGTACCAGGCCTCGTAGCTCCCAGCTGCACGCTCCCAACGGCGCAGCTTGGTCCGGCCGGCATTGTAGGCGATCAATGCACGGGTCACGTCTCCACCTTCATTGTCCAGGGTCCAGGCAAAGTGCGCCGCCCCCAGCCGCAGGTTGATGCGGGCATCCGACAGCAGGGTCTCACGATCTGGCTCCTCGATGCCGAGACGACGGGAAGCATCATGAGCCGCATCCGGCACGAGCTGCGTTAGTCCCATGGCCCCGGCGCTGGAGACCACATCAAGCCTGCCGCTTGACTCCGAGTAGACGATGCCAGCCAGGAGGTTGGGATCCAGCCCAGACTCCTGGGCCGCAAACCGAATGTCCTCTGCGTAGTTCTCCACCCGCCCCATGACAATGGGGTCCGACAGCTTGCGCACGACTTCCCTGGCCTCCACGGGCCAAAAGTAGCCGAGCATTCCAGCTCCGGTGATCAGAAGCAGGGCACCTATTGCAGATCGAGCGCGCATCTCTCCAGCTTGGCTCTCAGGACTCGAAGCGCTCCAGGATCGTGTCGCGCAAGGCTTCCAGCCAGACCCCCTGGTCGGCCTCGGAGCGCGGCAGTTCCCCCAGGTCCCCTCCCAGCATGCGGGACAGCTCCCTTCGTGCCCGCTCGATCAAGAAGTCCTCCTCACCGGAGAGCACCTCCAGCATCAGCAAGGCTCCCTCGCGGGTACCTGGACCGCTACCTCTGAAGCTCGCGGCCACGCTGATCGGGATCCCCCTCCGCTCCATCGCTGCCAGCAGCCATGAGAGTGAATCATCGTGGGTCACCTCACCATACCAGGTGGTCCAACGCTCACCCGGGTCCTCCGAGTCTCGCGCGTCGTAGCACGTGAGCACTGCCAGCTCGAAGGCCAGCTGCCTGTCCTCAGGATCGTCAGAGACCATCGAGATCAGGGCAGGAACGACCCTGGGATTCCCCATTTCGGAGAGCAGCAGGGCGCACTCCCGACGAGCCTTGTGCGCAGGTGAATTCACCACCCTCAACAGGTCTGAACTCGCCGAGTCACCCAGGTCGATGAGCCCAGCCCTGGCCGTGACGAAGATCTCCGAATCAGGCCCCTGACGTAGCAGGGAGATCAGCAGGGGCGCGGATTGCGGATCACGCAGGATCGCCAGTCCCTGGGCAGCCCCCCGCTTGACCTCAGGATGAGGGTCGGAGACTCCGAGCACGAGAGCTTCGAGCACGTACTCGCCTCCTAACCGGCCGATTGACTGTAGGGCCGCAGCGCGCACGAGCGATGATCCCAGACGTGCCCTCAATAGCAATTCGGTCCGAGCCTCCTCGACACCGGCCTCGCCAAGGGCCACGACTGCAGCACCCTCGACGAGTATCTCTGGGTCCTCGAGCATGGTCATCAGCAGTGCGGCGTCCTCTTCAGAGGTATCCCGGGAGAGTTCCCCGGCTGCAACCGCACGCAGGATCGGACGCTCATCGCGCGCCAGCTCCCGTACGAACTCTCTTCCACAGGCCCTCGCGATCCCTCCCATGGCGCCGATCGAATTACGATCGAAACGCGCCAGCAAGAGATCGATCAACTGGGCAGCGTGCTCACGGTCTATCGATCCCGGCACGCCCGGCTCAGTCCCGACCAACACGGAGAGCTCCGCCAGATCGATCAACAACTCCGCTCGCTCGGCGTAGAACCCCTCGTCCCGGAGCAGGTCCAGGAGAAACAGGAAGTCCTCCTCCTGCGCCACGCCCTCCACCTCGTACTCCTCCATCAGCTCGCGTAGTGCCAGCGTTCGCTCGGAGGGAGGCAGCTGCTTGATCGAACTGAAGATCAGCGACTTCATGCGAAGTCCACGCTCCCGCGCGTCGTGCTCGCCAGCCCACCAACCCGACTCCTCAGCCCAGAAGTCGAGCTGATCGGGGTAACGAGCACGATTGGGAAACCGCTGCCAGTGATTGCGATCCCGCAGATCGTCCATGGCGCTGACCATCTTCTCGAACCACGGCTCAGTTCGTCCATTGCCGAACAGGAAGCTCTTGCCACGCCCGTCAACGACCACCTCGATCTCCCGTTGTCCGGGCCCCATCGAGCCACGCACCCCAGGCTGACGCTCAGGACCGAGGATCCCCTCGCGCTGCATCAGCGAGATGAGGTCACGACACTCGCGGCGAGTCATGAAGACCTTCTCCGATGTGCCAGCCCGCTTCACTGCCTCGCGAGTCAAGGCCTCGGAACCGAGCAGTGAGTAGGTCCCCGTGGCCCGACCGGTTCCGCGAAAGTGAAGCTCGATCCTCGACTCACCACCTTCGGCCACCTCCAGGTAGGCGCGGTTAGCGTAAAAATCGACCCGGTTATCGACCCACCACTGAGTCCAACGCGGACCATCCGTTCCAAAGTCCACTCCACTGATCAAGCGCAGGCGCTGCAGCACACGAGGCTGCATCGCCGTGAAATCACTGTGAAAGGCCTTCCCAGAGACGGCCATCACCATGGTGCCAGTGACCTCGCGATCGAGCCAGGTCGTCTGCAGAGGTCGCGCGCTGCGAAAGCCGATACCGGCCAATGCCGCCGCACAAGCTCCGCGCACCAGGAGGTCGTTTGCGCGCAGCCCGGCCAGCAGCGCGTCAGCATGGCGATCGTCGAAGATGGGCTTCAGCTGGTCATCCTCGCGCTCGATGATCGCCAGGATTGCATAGGCATTGTCGCGTAGGATCCACTTGCCGTTCAGCGCCCGGCTCAGAAGCTCCAGGTCCACCCGATCCTCGATGGACACCGCCAGGGCCTCGATCACCCGCCCCGCAACCCGGGAGGACTTGTCGTCGAGGTGCTCGAAGAGGACATCGATGACCTCCGGGTCATCGATGTCCTCGATCAGCTCGAGAGCGAAGACCCTCGTGTCTGTCCGCTTTGAACTCAGCGTGGCCTTGAGCATCGGCAAGTACTCGGCCGTTGCTGAGCCACGGAGGTGGCGCATTGCCGCCGTTCGCATCGGCTTTTGCTTATGATCAAGCAATTCGATCAGGAGCTGCGGAGAACCGTTTACCGGGTCACGCCGGAGCAGATCGTCGAGCAAGATTGCACCGCTCTTACCGGGAGTCTGAGTGCGAAGGCGAGCCACCACTCGCTCGGCATCCGCTGGCTGACCACCACGAATCAACACGCGCCCGGCCATCAAGACAACTGATGCCACATCGTCGTGCAAGACGATTCGTGCAGAGATCAACCCCTCTTCGCCGAGGCCCAACATGGACTCGACACCCTTCTCGATCACCGAGGCATCGAGCTTCTCGCTGTTGGCGACCTGGCGAACAATGAATCCTGCCGCGCCATCTCCGTAGCGCGCGCTACCTTGACGAACTTCCGGCGAAGCTCCTGATCGCCGAGCATCCCCGCCAACAGGGAGCGGGTACTTCTGCCCGCCAGGTAGTTTCAGGCGCCCTTCCTCCAGGACCTCTTTCGAGCGCCGATGCTTCATGTCCCTGCGGCAGTAGGCACAATGGGCCCAAAACGTCCCGTCGGGCTCGGGCCTATCGAAGCCGGCCAGGTAGTTGTGCTCACCGCAGGTTGAGCAGACAAGGTGCGGAACCACGCCACGACTTCCGGGCTTGGGCTTGGAGGGTCCATCCTTGGGGCTGGTCTTCGACGGTGCGCTATCCTTCGGACTCTTCTTGCTCTTCGGTAGGCTCAGCTGAGCTGAAGCGCTGGCACACAGAAGGCAGAAGACTGCGAGGGAGGCGATCCCGGCGTTAAAGCGGCGAAAATTTCGCGTCATGCGGAGCATCGTTGAGCTGCGTCGTGGGACGGAGACGGTTTGGGGACTGCCGGAGGCCTGGCAGGGACTGTCTTGCTACCCGAATTGGCCCCATAAGATACGAGATGCGGGTGCAAAGAGGCGTACTGATCGGCAGGAGCCTGCCCACAAGCGAATCCTGGCACCGAGAAGGTCGAATCCGGCTGGACAGAGCTGGGCGACCTTGCGACTCTCCCTGCCGGTTTCATCATGCGCATACAAGATCTCATCTTCCTTTGTGGGCTCATGGTCGGCTGCTCCTCAGAGCCGGCATCAACGGTCAACCAGGAGCCGGCAGCCCCCCTTGTAAGCATCCCGGACGCAGACCTCGCGGCCCTCGAGGAGTACAAGCTTGAGATCCGCGAGAAGCTTCCGGAGATCGGCACCATCGAAGTGGACGAGCTGGCTCGGCGAGTCGCCGATGGAACCGCACCATTGCTCATCGATGTTCGCGCCGAAGAGGAGTTCGCGGTCAGTCACCTCCCCGGTGCACGCCGAGCTGAAGAACTCGAAGAGGCCCTGGCTCTCCTCCAGGGGATCTCACGAGAGCGTGAGATCGTCGTCTATTGCTCGATTGGTTATCGCTCGGGCTACCTCGCTGAGGCTCTCCAGAACGAGGGCTTCAACAGGATCCGAAATCTAGAGGGATCGATCTTCGAGTGGGCCAACGAAGGCCACTCCGTTTATCGCGGCACCAGGGCAGTCAAGCAGGTTCATCCCTACAACAAGACCTGGGGGCGGCTCCTCGACAGCTCACTCTGGTCGGAGAGCGAGTGATCTACTGGCACTGGCTCCTGGGTTTCTCGCTCTTCTTCGTAGTTGCGGAGCGGCTGCTACCTGCGCGACCGGGCCAGCGGCCGCTACGGAAACAGCTCGGCAATGACCTGTTCTACCTGCTATTCAACGGGCACTTCTACGCAGTTCTCGTGGGTGGACTGAGCGGACTGATTGCACTGCGCACCAGGGGCTTACTCAGCCCTGTGCTGCCCTTCGCCGTCGACGGCTCGGCACTCTCCTCAATGCCCTTCTGGGGCCAATTCCTGCTCTACCTGATCGTGTCGGACTTCCTACAGTGGTGTGTCCACAACTTGCTCCATCGTGTGCCCTTCCTCTGGCAGTTCCACAAGCTGCACCACTCGATTCACGAGATGGATTGGGCGGGAAACTTCCGCTTTCACTGGATGGAGCTGATCATCTATCGCTCCCTCCTCTATGTACCCCTCGCCCTGCTTGGCGGAGATGGTGAACCACTGCTGCTTGCCGCGATCTTCTCCACCTTCTGGGGACAGCTCAACCATGCGAATGTGCGTCTCAAGCTGGGACCACTGGGCTACTTGTTCAACGGCCCCGAGATGCACTTGTGGCACCATGACAGCTCCGCGGAAGGAGGAGCCAGCAAGAATTACGGGATAGTCCTCTCCATCTGGGACTGGCTGTTCGGCACCGCTTACTGGCCCCGTGAACGAGCTCCCGATCGAATCGGCTATCCCGGCGACCACGAGCTGCCAAGGGATCTGCCCCGGCAGCTGATCTTTCCAGTCTTGCGTGGGAGAGAGCAGTAGCCCGGAGAGGCCCCGGGCTTGAGGCCGGCTCCTGACCGGCTCGGCACTCACTCCCTCACAGGCCTGCCTGGACGAGGACGGCCATCGTCTCGCTCAGCTACTCCTGGTTGATGGGACCTGACTCAGCTGCGGTCCAGAGCCGCCTCGATAGCGCCTCGAAGCTCTTCCCCGTCAGGATCCACAGGGGAGGCGTAGAAGGCCAGGACGCGGCCTTCGCGATCGATCAGGTACTTCCCGAAGTTCCAGCCGGGCAGGGACCCCGTGCACTTCCCAAGGTAGGAGTAGATCTCTGACTGACCCTCGCCCTCCTTGACCTGAGTCTTCGCAAACAGCGGGAAGGTCACCCCGAACTCGCTGTCGCAGAAGTTACGAATCTCTCCCGGACTGTCGAACTCCTGTCCCCCGAAGTCACCACAGGGAAAGCCAAGCACAGTGAAACCCTGCTCCTCGAACTCGTCCTGGATCTCTTGAAGGCCCTTGTACTGCTTTGTGAATCCGCACTGACTCGCAGTGTTCACGACAAGACTCACCTGCCCACGATACTGCGAGAGGTCGACCTCACTCCCCTCGAGGCTCTCCGCAGAGAAGCTGTAGAAGCTGTCTGCCGCCGCTGAAGTGTCCAGTTCCACGGAGTCAGTTGTGATTCCCGAGCAGCCAGAAATCATCGGAGAGAGGAGCGCGAGTGTGGAGAATTTTCTGAGAAGGCCCATGGGTCGATCGTAGGTGAGAGTTCGATGAAAATCCAGAGAGGCGCCGCATCCCAGCAGGAGCGGCGCCTCAGCATTCGTCTTGGAGTGATGGTCGGATTCAGGGTCCGGGGACGAGAACCGCATCAATGACGTGGATGACGCCGTTCCAGGTCTCGACATCAGTCACCGTGATCACGGAATCATTGATCTTGGCGACCCCATTGTCCAGCGTGACGTCGGTGACAAGATTGTTGAGCATTGTCAGCTGTCCTGATGCCAGCACGTCCTCTGCGTAGAGGCGCCCCGAGGTGACGTGGAAGAGCAGCACGTTGCCAAGCGCATTGGGGTCGGCCACGAGGCTGTCGAGTACTCCAGGGGGCAGCGCATCGAAGGCCGCGTTTGTAGGAGCAAAGACCGTGAAGGGCCCCGCGGTCTCCAGATCGTCGTCCAGGCCAGCAATCCCCAGGGCGAGATTCAGAGTACTGAAGTCCGGAATCGTGGTCGTCATGGCTGTGATCGTGCGCAACTCGGGGAAGATCACCTCATCAATGATGTGGATGACGCCATTGTTGCAGAAGACGTCCGTCACAATGAAGTCCGCTCCTTCAATCTGCAGGTTGGCCGCGTCAACCTCAGCGCGCTGACCGCTGACCGTCGAGATGTAGGGACTGCCGAGGACGGCAGCTGCATTCAAGCTCTCACCAGCCACGTGGAAGGTCAGCAGGGTGGAGAGGAAGGCCTGATTCTCGGGACGCAGGAGGAACTCCAGACGATGCGGCGGAACCTTTGCAAAGGCTGCATCAGTGGGCGCGAAGACCGTGAAGGGACCCGGGCCCTCGAGGGTCGAGGTCAGGCCTGCAAGCTCGATAGCTGCTGCCAGTGTGTCGAAACGACCTGTGCTTGCAGCTGTCTCGAGGATCGTCAGACCTGAACCAGCGGGCTGGGGGAAGAGAAATGCTTCTTGGTCAACCTGCTGCTGGTTTCCGGCATTCGACTGCACAGTCGGCAGCTGCGGAAACGTAAAGGTCGGTGGAACCGAGAGCGCGAAGGGAAGAAGGATGAGGGAAAACATCTGGTCTCGCTGTCTGCTGAAGTTGTTCTTGAAGTGGGCTGCGATCAGGTCGACCGCTCTAGCGCCAAGAGGTTCGCGCTCACCGGAACTCCGGATGCAGGCCGGACTCAGTACTCCTCGATCTTTGCAATTCGCTCACTCAATCGGGCGCATGTACCGCAGGGGGATCCCCAGCCATCCTGGCCGCGATCAGGGCGTAACGGATCGATTGCCCACAGCACCCAGGTAACTATTGAGGAGTTCGGGGTTGCCTGTAAGAAGGTCGCGAGCGGTCGTCAGGAGATCCACATCCACGTCGATGGTTGCCAGGAGCCCGCCAAGCTCGCCGGACTGTCGCCGACCCGCCAGCTCTCCCATCCCGCGCCGTGCGAGGTCTTGCTCGGCCAGCTCAAAGCCATCACTGCAGTTCTCGAGCAGCTCGAATCTTTCCCGCGAGACTGGCTTACCAAACAGCAAGCACCACGACGCCAGCTCACTACGCCCGACCCGGCCACGCAGCTGGTGCAACTGGGCCAGTCCCAGTCGTTCGGCCTCCTCAATGACCATCACGGTTGCAAGCGGTACATCCACACCGACCTCGATCACGGTGGTAGCAACCAACAGGCGCACTTCCCCACGCCGAAAGGCATCGAGTCGTCGGGCTCGTTCCTCTGCAGGCAGCCGCCCATGAACGAGTTCAATGCCATGGTTGACGAGCTCGCTCGCCTTCAGTCGCTCGAAAGCGCGCTCGGCTCCCGACTCCTCCTCAGTACCGATCAGGGGACAGACCCAGTAGACCTGCTCACCGGCCTCGAGCCTCTCGCCAAGAAACTCCGGCAGACGCTCACCATCCTTTGGACGAAGCCAGCGTGTTCGCACCTCCCCCCGCCCTGGAGGTTTCTCACGCAGGATGCTCACCTCCAGGTCCCCGTAGATCGTCAAGGCCAGGGTTCGGGGAATCGGCGTGGCCGTCATCAGGAGCAAGTGCACATCACGGCCCTTGTCCACCAGACGGGCGCGCTGAGCAACGCCGAAGCGATGCTGCTCGTCGATGATCGCCAAGGCAAGGTTGGCGTACCGCACATCCCTGGAGAAGAGTGCGTGGGTCCCGAAGAGCACATCGATCTCTCCGGCTTCCAGCCGGGATAGGACCCTACGCCGCTCGGCAGCACGTAGAGACCCAGTCAGTAACGCCGCTCGCAAGTCTGCCGCAGCGAGCCAATCGCGCAGGCCGAAGTAGTGCTGCTCTGCCAGCAGTTCGGTGGGCGCCATGAAGGCACTCTGAGCACCTGCGGCAGCAACCGCGGCACAGGCGCACAGGCCCAGAACGGTCTTGCCAGCTCCAACGTCCCCCTGCAACAACCGCCGCATGGGTGTTGAGCTCGAGAGGTCCACCTCCAGCTCCCGGAGAATCTGCTCCTGCCCTTCTGTCAGTTCAAAGGGCAAGAGCTGACGTAACCGACGTGAGCTGGCGCTCTCGAGTTGGACCGGTAGGGCGCCGCCCACGCAGCGCTCGCTCCGCGCCAGGACGCGAGCTTGCAGGGGCAGGAGGGTCTCGAGGAGCACGCGCCGACGTGCCCTGCGAAAGGCCTCGGGTGAGCTCGGAGAGTGAAGCTCAGCGACTGAATCCTGAAGGTCCGGCAGGTCGAGGCTCCCCAGGAGCTCTGCCGAGAGCGACTCGACCAGCTCATCGGCCGCGCGATCGAGGCTCAGCCTCACGAGCGAGCGAAGCAGCTCCTGCCCGATTCCATCGGTCACACCATAGATCGCAAACCACTGATCAGTCGGCAGGCTGTCCTCCCCTGCTGCTGACTGTGGTGCAATTACCACCGGCCCCTTCTCCGAAGCGACGACACGCCCCGCGAAGGTGTAGGTCTCGCCTTTTTCAAGGCGTTCTCGCTGCCAGGGCTGATTGAAATAGACTACCTCCAGCTCGTGATCGCCCTGCTGTACGGTCAGCCGTAGGGTCGATCTGCGCCCAAAGCGGTTGAATCGTCGCCTGGTGATCAGGCCGCTGAAGACCAGCACTTCATCACTCGCACCAGCCAGTGCCTGCTCGATCGTCGACGCCCTCCCCGATGACTCCAGGCGTCGCGGAAGATAGAGCACCAGGTCACGGAGAGTCTCCAACCCCAGGCGCTCCAGAGCCCGAGCCCTGGCGGGACCAACCCCTCGAAGCACGCCAAGCGACTCGTCGAGCGCACCCTGCTCGAGGCCGGCCTCGACCGGCTCAGTCGCCATCTTCTTCTGAGTTCTCGTCTCCCGAGGAGCTGCGGACCGCTCTCGGAAGTCGGGAGAGCAAACGGGCTGCCGGCTTGTTCTGAAGCGTGAAGCCCCGGTCGTGAGCCCCACCACCGCGCAGGTCGTGGGTCCACTTCCAGAAGAAGACGCCCCAGAGCTCTCCCCCCGACTCTTCACGACCGCTGAGAGCGTCGACGAAGGCCGAGAGCACTCGCTCTTGCTCCTCGAGATTGAGATCTCCTGTGCCCACACTGACTTCAGTGGCAGCCAGTTCGGTCGAGCGTACACCCAACTCGACGACCAGGGCTGGCTTGCCAGCCTCCTCGCTCAAGCTCTCAATCCCAGCCAGGTAGTTGCTCCAGCGCGCGCGTAGTGCCGGCTTGCCTTGAGGCTCCTCGTCCAGAGCCGCCAGCCGCGGAAAGATCGAGAGTCCGATGAGGTCCAGCTCTGACCAGAAGCGCACATTCGTCGCCTCTCCAGGCCAGGTGGCTGCATAGGTCAGGAGCCCCCCGAAAGAGCGGCGGGCAAGCCCGATCGCCTGTCGCCAGCGCTCATCGTAGAACGACCTGACCTCGTCGACCAAGCCGGAGTTTGCCGAGGCAGTCGAGAGACTGGTGCCGATGCACATGATGTCCACCCCGCACAGCTCGGCGAGCAACCCGTAGTGCACGATCATCGGATCCAGCTCCTCGAAGAACTCCTCCCAGTGCGCACGATTGGTGCGGCGCAACCAGGCCGAGTAGCCAGCACTGTCACTCAGCAGCAGGTGTGGTTGGAGCATCACCGTGGCGATGCCCGCACGACGCACGACGCTGATGGCTTCAGCAACTGCGGCGTCACCTTCGAGGCACGTGCGCCCAAGCGGTAACCGTCCACCGTATGGACCACTGGGAACGGGATCCTCGCTGAAGTAGCTGGTGATCGAGGTGGCGTTCGCATCAAGCCCCGCTGCCGCCCTGACGGCCCCATAGAGGCCGCGTGCATCGTAGCCCCCACCGCCGGAGCGCGCATCCGAGTCAATTGCCAGGCCCCGCAGGAAGACTCCATCGGGAACTCCCCGGGTCGGATTGGGGGGTACCTCGTGGTTGAGGTTGGCCAGCCGCGAGACGAAGGCCTCCTGAAGGACGATGTCACCGGCAACTGAACTGGAATCTCTCCACAGGACACCGAGCACCTCATCACCGTGAAGTTCGCGTAGCGTACGAAGCAAGAGACCGCGAGCCGGCGCAAGCACGTGCTGAGAGTAACGATCCACGCTACGATCCGAGACCAGCTCCTCGATCGACGGCAGGAGCTGAGCAGCTGCGAGGTATCGCCCCCACTCGTCCAGAGGTCGCCCCCACCAGTGACCGGCTGCATCGATGGCCACACCGTCCAGCAGCCAGTTCGAGTGGGGAGTGCCAAGCACCTGGTTTGCAGCCCAGCGAGCCGCGAGCGCCCCGCGATCATCAGGCACTCCCGGGGCCAACAAGACAACGCGCCGCCCAGGGTGGCCGTCACCGACCGCCAGGTCGCTCTTGCCCAGGAGTTCACGCAGGCGATCGCCACGGCCTACACCCAGCAGCTCGAGTCTTGCCTCCGGTGTCTCCCCCATCCATTCGCTGACCCTCGCGATGGAGCGCACCGATCGAGCCTTGTACTTCTCGGCCCGCTCACTTGTCACATCCGACTGATGGCGGAGCAGAACCCCGCCGCCTCGCACGGTCGAGGTGAAGCGAGTCAGGCCCTCTCGGCGGCGCTGCTCTGGGGTGCCCGATACGTTTGCCTCAAGGTGCAGTAGCGGGTCCTGCCCCTCGCGCAGGGTCGCCCCGGGCACAGCCCTCGGCATCAGATCCTCGACACTCTCCAGAAGCGCTCCCCGAATCCTTGACGTGAGCAGCTGCAGCGGAAGCCCCGGACGCTCTGGGTCCTCCGCGCAGATGTGCAACAGGGAGGCATCCCGACCAACTTCAACCCCGGCAAAGAGCACGGATTGCCCATCGATGGATCCGCCCAGAGCGAGGAAGAGGTCCTCGACGCCCGGATCCGTGGGGCATCCGATCACGATGCGCGGCGACTCCGTTGAGTCGGCCGAAATCCCCTCTCGCAGAAGAACGCGCCGATCTAGCCGCTGCTCGAGGCTTCGGCCAGCGGCCTCGATCGCCTCGAACAGGCCACCAGTTACGGAATCAGCCGTGTACTGGATCTCGATTGATTCTGCCCCTTCCAGGCCCTGCCTGAGCTCAGCAAGGGTCGCCGGTCTGGTCTCCCCGCCACCACAGGCCGAGAGCAGCGCGAGTACGGCGAAGGCCAGGGGTCGCTCGAATTGAAGGGCAGGATTCATGAGGGCTTGGGAGGGGTCAGCTCGCCTGGGCTGAGAGTACCGAATGAAAGTGCTCACACCAGCGAGGTGTGGAAGGAGACCGGAGTTAGGATCGGGCCTCCCCCATCGGGGAGCCCAAGATGCCGGACAACACGCAGGTCGAATGCAGGGAGGAGTCACACTCGCTGGCCACCCCCAACCCCCGAGATCGCCACAGGCTTCGCCTGCTCCTGATGGCGGCCTTGCTTCATGGGCTGACCTACCTGGTCCTGCTTCCGCCCTGGATGGGGGAAGACGAGCCCTGGCACGTGGAATACAGCCACCACGTGGCCGCAGGGCACATGCCCTGGGGTGGAGTGGAGGTCTCCCGTGATGACCTACCGGACTATTCGCCGTCTCAGGCCTTCGTCCTACGCGAGCTGGGCGGCCTGGATGCGGAGACCATCGCGAGTACCCAGCAGAGCATCGTCGACTCGATGGCCGAGCACCGCTTCTGGGAACGCGTTGACTGGGCTAGCTGGGGAGGTGGCGTCGAGAATTTCGACCAGGTCGCGCCCTACTTCACCGCAACGCACCAGCCGCCCCTCTACTACATGGTTCTCAGCCCGGTGCTGGCAATCTTCGGGGGTGGAGACGTCTTGCAGGAGATGTGGGTCGGGCGCGGGATCTCTCTCCTGGCCTACCTCGCCGTCGTCCTGGCTGCCTATGAGGTTGGCCGACGTGTCTGCAACGATCCTCAGATTGCCCTGGTGGGTGCACTGCTGGTCGCCTGGTGGCCGATGCATGCACGTCAGGCGGCGGTGGTCAACAATGATGTTCTGGTGAAGGTCGCCAGCGCCTGGGCCCTGGTCATTTCACTGGACCTGGTACGCCTGGGGCTCACCTGGAAGAGAGCCGCCCTGGCCTTCGGCCTGGTAGCCATTGGCCTGGCCTTCAAGACCACGGGTGCTGGAGTGCTGGCACCGCTCGGGCTTGCGATTCTCTGGCGGACCACCCGCGGAGGTCTCCTGCAGAACCAACGGGTACGCCTGGCAGGCCTGATCACCATCGTGCTGCTTGTTGTCACCGTGGTCTTCGTCTACAGGTTCAGCCACAACCCGGCCATCCCCGACACCCTGGAAAACCTCCAGACACGAGTGGACGCGGTGCTATCTCCCAAGTTCCGGAGGACTTTTGTTCGCTCGGCAGTCGGAGCGTTCAACTGGTACTCCCGCAGACTTCCCGACTGGCAGTACGCAGCTGTGGGCTACGCACTGCTGCTCTCGACGCTGGGACTCGTCGTTGCATTCGTCCGCCGCAGTTCGGGCCTGAACCGCAGGATGATCTTGCTGTGTCTGGCAGGGTGCGCCTGTCAGTTGCTACTCGTGATCTTGCGCGGAACAGCAGCGGGCCGCTACGTGATGCCGATGCTGCCCGCCTTCGCTACCCTGATAGCAGCTGGCTTCCTTGTCCCGCTGCCCCCGCAGTGGCGTACCAGGGCGACTGCCCTGCTGGTGATCGCCCTGGTCGCCCTTGACGGCTACTTCGCCTGGGCAGGCCTGACCTGGAACCAATACGGCGTGTGGAGCTCATGAGCATCAAGCCCTCGCTCAAGGCCTTCGGCGCCGCCGCTGTCATGGCCATCTTGTTTGCCGTGCTTCCGCTAGTCCTCATCTCAAAGGATGCCTTTGATCTGGAGGTACGCACCGCGCCCTGGCGTACCCATGCAGGCCAGGTCACAAAGGCCTCCCCAATCGGCCAGGGGTTTCAAGCCAATTGGAACGGCCTCGATAGGATCGACGTCGCCCTCGTCACGCTGGGGCCAACCAAGGGAGCTGAGCTCGAGCTGGTGCTCCGCCGCGGTGGACGAGAGTCCGCGGTCCTGCGCAGAGCACGACTCGACCCAGCGCAGCTAGAGCAAGGGCGCGGCTGGGTGAGCTTTCAATTCGACCCCGTCCCCGACTCTGCGGGAGAGAGCTTCTGGTTCGAGCTGAAGGTAACCGGAGGCAGGGGCCGCAGTCCTTACTCCCCCTGGATCCGCTACCACGGACACCCAGGGGAAGACACTCCCTGGGGAACCAGGGTCCTGACCGGCGAGCTGCTCGAGAGCGAGCTCGCGGATCACTCACCCAGTGGCGTTGCCCACTTTAGCCACGGCCACCTGATCGCTCCCAATCTTGCCGCCGTCGCATTTGCCACCGAATCCATCAATCCGGCACGCGGTGAGGTCAGCTTCGAACTCTGGCGTTCTGATGACGACCCAGAGAGCACGCCCCCCCTGCGCAGCGTGCAGCTCCATCCCGACGAGAAGATCCATGGTGGCTGGACCTTCTTCGCGTTCGAGCCTGTCGAGGACAGCCGTCACGAGAGGTTCAAGTTCAGGCTGCACCTGAACGAGACGGCCCGACTGGTCGGATTCGAGAATGGACCGAGCGTCAAGACATTCCATGGCGGCACACCGTCTCATCCACCACTCCTGGGCATGACCCGGGGCAAGCAGGTCATGGTGGACCGCAGCCTGATCTTCCGCGTCCATGGCGCGCCGACGCCCTCTCAGCTGCTCGATCGAATCCACCAGCGAGCGGGTTGGAAGCTCGCGGCAGCGGCCTTATCTTGGCTCCTGGCCGTCTCCTTGCTCGTCCGCCTTTGCACCTATCGATGACCCTCTTCGCCCTCCTGATCCTGGCTCTATGCTTCCTTGTCTTCTGGGGACCGGGCCAGCACCTCGAATTTGCCGAACGAACCGTGAGACGCTCGGAGAGGCTACCCAGAGGCGTCGCATCCCTCCTCAGGGAGAACCGCAAGGCCTATTACTACGGATCCATCGCTGCCGACATCATCAACTTCAAGGCCTACGGTGGAGACTACAACCACTGTCACCGCTGGACGATCATCGATGAGATGCGAGAGATCGCGGAGACCAGGGCCCAGGAGGCATTCATCTACGGCTACCTCTCCCACCTGGCTGCGGACACCATCGCACACAATCACTTCGTCCCCTATCACCTGTGTCGCTTCGCGCGGACCAAGGGACTCGGGCACCTGTACTGGGAGCTCTCGGCTGATCGCTATGTACCTGAGAGCCGCTGGAAGCTGATTGCTGCTCTGAAGGATCTGGAGGGGATCGAGGCGCTCGACGACCTCGTCAACCAGACCGTTCCCAAGAAGGCACTCTCGATGCGCACGAACAAGTTGATCTTCAATCACGTGCTACTGGTGAGCGAGCGAGACACCTGGAGAAAGACGATGTCCAGGTTGCACCCCCTGGGAAAGGTCGGGCTCTCCAAGGGATTCCTTGCCAAGTTTCAGAAGCCGGCCTGCGACCGCATTGCGCTGGCTCTGCATCCGCGCGGCTTTGAGAAGCTCCGGGCACTTGATCCGAACGGAAAGAAAGCCCAGAAGCGGGCCTTCAGCCTGCGCGAAAAGATCGTGCACCGCTGGGCACCTGGTCGCATGCGCAACGAGGAGTCTCATCGACTGGCCCAGCCGTTCCTGGAGGGCATGGGCCCCCCAGGCAAGGCCTGATAGGCCGAAGGTCAGCTGAAGAGCCTCGGGCTCACTTCACGCGTAGCTTCACCTTCCGAGTCGAGCGCCCCGAGACCGTGATGTTCTTGGACGTGGAGCGACCATCATCCAAGACAGCGGAGACCTTGTACCTTCCGACGGGCAATGGACCGACCCGTTGCTCCATCGTCGAGAAGCTGCCAGTAAAGATCGACATCAGCTCCTGCATGGATTGCAGGCCGGCCATCTCGTAGCCACGAGAGTCTCGAACACTCAGTCGAGCATTGACCTCCTTGCCTGTCTTGTCGATGACGCTGACGACCAAGGTGGTTCCATCATCGATAGTCAGCTGGCAATCGGCAGCCCCGCCAGCCTTCAGGCTCAAGGATTCACTGTGACTGCTGACGAGCTCGCCCAGACGTGCGCTCGCCGTGTACTTACCCTCGGCCAATCCACTGTACTTGAAATTTCCGGCACTATCGGTCGTGACGAAAGACACACGATCGATCACTCGTCCCTGAGAATCTCGCAGGAAGACCGTGGCCCCCTTGACTGGTCGTTGATCCGAGCTGAGCACGAGGCCTGTCAGCTCCCCTGGCCGCTCGAGCCGGAAGTCAACCTTAGAAACCGACTGCCCCTCACTCACGACGATTCCACTCTGAACGATCCGCCCCCCCACACTGTCGTCCCCGAGCAGGCCACCGAGGGTCGAGCCGCCGGCACTCACCCTGTACTTCCCTGGGGCCAGAAACAGAACCTCGTAGTCTCCGTCTTTCCCGGTTGCCACCTCCGTGTAGTGCCCCCCTAGCAAGGTGCCGAATACGATCCCCTCGTCGACCGAGAGTGACACCCTGCAGTTGGCCTTGGGGCGGCCGTCCGGCCCGATGACCTTTCCAGATATCGAACCGCCAGGCAGCTCGAGGGTCAGGTTGTGATTGGCCACTTCCGCCGGGATCAGTTCCCGGAACTCCATGCGGTTCTCGCGGCCCGTCGCCACCCCCTGCTGAAGGCTGATCAGATAAGGGCCTCGCTTTGCGAGAGTCACGCGGAAGCTCCCGTCCTCCTGGACCGAGACGACCTTCATGTCGCCCATGCTCTCAGCACCCTCGGGAATGAAGCTGACAATGGACTGGGAGATCGGTGAGCCATCGTGAACCACGACCCCGAAGACCTCGATTGGATCTTCAGGCGGCTCACCGAGGATCACATGGGTTGCCTCACCCTCCTTGATCTCAACGGTGTCCATCTTGAGCTCTCCGAGCATCTTCCCGAGGTCATCTCCCGCCCCCACATCCAGATCACCTGTCATCGGACTGGGCATGGAGACGACCTGCCACTGACCTGGCTCCAGGTTCTCGACGCGAAAACTACCGGTGGAGTCGGTCGTCAGGATCTGCTGGCGGTTGTACCCGGGGATGACCTGGACAACGACCATCTTCCCAGCAGCCGGCTCACCCTCGTCGTCCATGACCTCGCCGGTCAGAACGCCACCGACCCGCAGCATCAGCACAAGGCCATCTGTAATCTGGCCTGAAACGAGCTCCGCGTTGCTGGGCTCATTCCCGGCAAATCCCGTCATTCGCGCCACGAGAGACACGCTTCCTGGACTCAAACCCTCCAGAAGAAAGCGGCCCTCGTAGTCAGTCACGGCATTGTGCTCCTTTCCTTGGAGAACCCCGGAGAGGCGTGCGCCCAGATCAGCATCCACGGACACGCGAGCGCCAGGAATCGGCTTGTTAAAGGTATCAACCACGACCCCCGCAACAGCCGCAGCAGGAGTCAATTCAAAGACCGGAATGCCGTCGTCCGGCAACTGTGGAACTGTAATCAACTGGCTCTCGGAAACAGCGAACTCTTCCGCCGCGACCGTCACCTCCCAGACACCAGGCAGCACGTCCTCCATGATGAAGGTGTTGTCCTCTTCTGGAGCCTTGAATCTCTTCGAGAGCCGCTTGGCTCCGATCCCCATCACCCCCCCCGAGCCCTCCAGGCTCATCACGACGCGGAACTCACCGATCTCCTCGATGGAGTTTCCAGACCAGGAGATGACGCTCTCTGGGAGTAACTGAGCTGTCATCTCACAGAGTCCTTGAAGTTCGAGGATCTGCGGACCCTCCTCCGGCTTCACGCCCGTCCTGCGCATACTCCAATTCCCCGGATGCTCACCCGCCGCGTTGTTGATCGTCGCCGTGATCTCAAATGGTCCCTCATCAAGCCCTTCGACATGGAAACTTCCATCCGCCGCAGTCTCGACCTCGTGGTCCCCGGCCATTGCCAGGCGAAGACCGATCATCTGCGGGTTGCCCCCGGTCAGATCGATCGAGACATCGACTTCAGCACCCACAGCAGGAGTCCCATCCGGGTAGGTCACACGGCCGGAGATTCGATTGCCGTCTTCTAGCACGACCACCAGGCCATCGAGTTCTTGACCGTCTCGCAGCTTCTCTTCGAGCTTGAGGCGACCGCCACGCATCCCCTCCGAATGCGCATTGATCTGGATGGACATGCCCGTGAAGACATTTTCGAGCACAAAGGCGCCGTTCTCGTCGCTCCTCGCCTCCCCCATCTCCTTGGCCACCGCCCCTATTTGCCCCACCAAGGAAACCTTCAGCTCCGCATCAACAATCGCTTCGCCTCCCGGCCCTTCGACACGTCCACGAATAGTTGCACCCTGCTGCAATCGCTCCTCGATCACCAGGTGTTCTCCTGGTTCCACATCCACTCCGAGCAGCAGCAATCCAGCAAGCGACTCTGGATGCGCGATGATTGCGTGAGACATCTGACTGGGAACGGCCCTGAACTCGAAAGCTCCGTCCGCGGCAGTCTCCTTGCGCACACTGTAGGAGTCCGTCCCTATCGTCATGGCGTCGAAGTTGGCGGTAATGTCCGGGCCAAGCTGAACCTCGATTCCCTCCAGGGACAGACCATCGGACCCAGTCGGCGCCTGTAGCTCACCCGTGATCCAGCCCCCCAGCTTTCCCGTCATGCGAACCGAACCCTCATCAACCGGGAGGGTGAGGGCTGTCGAACGCATCGAGTAGATGTAGCGACCGGTCAGTGCCAGATGGGCAACCTTCTTGTGTGCGGGAAGATGTACCCGAAAGGACCCGTCCGCAGCGACCCTCGTTGAGTGGTAGAGATTGGAGAACCTGGCCTCCTCGTTCCAGGCACCCTCTGCGATCTGCGTAGAGCCATACAGCCGCCCGGCATCGTGAATCCCGTCCAGACTCAGAACGTACAGCTCCTCGTCCTTTGGAACTGAGAAGGCAAAGACCACCTTTCCGGAGATCCACTGGCGCTCATCCTCCTTGCGGGCCTCGAGCTGCGCGGCCTCTTGCTCGATCATGTCCACGCGGGATCCTTCCTCACGCGGTGTGTCAGGCTCAATCCCCAGGAGAGCTCCCTCCGGAGTCTGCACCTCTACCAATTTACCGTTTTCAAGGACTGGCTGGGCTGCTCCTGGCGAGTCCGGGATCACCCCCCCCTCGTCCTTTTTCTTGTTGCTGGCCGAGTGAAGCAAGAAGTAGCCACTCAGTGCCAGCCCCACAACCACAACAGGAACCAGCCTGACGATCAGTTTTCGTGAAGACATCGCGTAAAATTAGAACCTGGTAGTGCTGGGAGGGATGACCTACGCCCCAGCGCGTCTCCTGCCATTAATCTAAAGTGGCTGATGAGTCGCCCACCTGCGGAGCGGGAATTCTACGGTTCTGAGCCATTACATTTCGCGCCGTGAGTTCAAATCACAGCCAATCGCACTCAGCCAAGACACTGGCAATTCTCGTTGGAGTCGCGATCATGATGGCCTCCATGAAGCTCCTCCTGGCCCAGGCCCCATTTAGAGACACTTTTGGCTATTCGATGCCCCCGCCAGGGTTATTGAGGCTGGGAGGGGAACTCGCCAGGCAGGGTATCGCTGTCGAGCTCGAGGACCTGGCGCTAAGGCTCGCTCGAGGAGAGCTTGCCAACGGGAGCTTGATGTGTGAGAGCGCAGCTCGCCTCTTGCTCCGAAGAGGAGATCACGAGGTCATCGGTCTCTCGGTCATGGGAGCCACCCTCCCTGCAGCCCTCGAGATTACCCGGCGCCTGCGTGATCTTCGTCCCGGGGTAAAGCTCCTGCTCGGCGGCCCCGGAACGACTGGCTGTGATCGGGCCATCCTGGAGCGCTTTCCCTGGGTCGATGCCGTGGTCCGAGGTGAGGGAGAGCGCACCCTACCCGAACTTCTCGATCACCTCGGCCAGGGAGACCCCCTTCGAGGCGTTGCTGGTGTCACCTGGCGCGACCACAAGGGCATGGTCCACGTCGAGGCCGATCGCGGCATGATCACTGACCTTGGCGAGCTGGCTCCCTATGCCTGGGACTTGCTCGAGCCCCTGGCCGAGTACAAGCGTGTCACCGGCGAACTCGAGGGCCTCACCCCCATCGACTCCGGTCGAGGCTGCGCCTATGACTGCAGTTTTTGCACCATCGGCCGCTACTGGTCACGGCGATCACGATGCCTACCTCCCGCGAATCTGGTGGAAGAGGTACACGCACTCGACGATATCGAAGGGGCCAGGAATGCTTATCTGTGTCACGACATCTTCGGCGCTGACCGTAGCCATGCGATGGAGTTCTGTCAGCGGTTGATCAATCGAGGCATTCGCCCATGGGAGTGCCGTGCACGGGTCGATCACCTCGACTCGGAACTGATAGAGCTGATGGGGCGCGCAGGGTGCTACCGAGTGCTGCTCGGCGTCGAGTCCGGTGCACATGTCGTTCGCGAAGGCGCCAGCAAGAATCAACCAGAAGACCTCGATGTGCTGGGAGTCGTCGAGCTCTGCGGTCGCGCCGGAATTCGGCCGATTCTCTCGCTGATCTTGGGGCTGCCTGGCGAAGCCCAGGAACAGCTGGAGGAGAGCCTGGTACTGGTCTCCAGAGCAGCGCTGATCACCGATGTGGTCATCTCCTTGCATCTACCCAACCCGCAGCCGGGTTGCGGACTCAACGAGACGCACGGCCAGGGTGCACGGCCACTCGACGGTATCGCCCCGGACATGGCCTTTGGTAGTGGAGAAACACAGCCAGAGAGGGCTCTGATCGAGAGCCACCCGGACCTCTTCAGTAGCTGGGCCCTGCTTGCGGATGATCCAGCACACCTGCGCCACCTGGCAGCCCTCACCAAGCGGATCCCCTTCGTCCTCCAGCACTTCCCGCGATCCTGGGAGCTACTTCGCAGGGCGTACAGCTGTACGCACCTCCAGCTGAATGCTGCCTGGGAGTCGTCCGAGCTCGAGTTCGCTGAGTTTGCGCGACTCTCTCCGGACCCGCTTGTGGCCGATGCACTCACCTGGGAAGAAACCGTTCGTTCACTCGATGGTGCCCTGCCCAGATTCACGAGCGAGACACCGGACGATGAACTCATCCCCGCCGGACGGGTGGCCAGCCTCGCCTCCCTCGTGTCGCTCCAGTTTGATATGCCGGCAATCACAGCACAGCTGGCCAGGGGTGAGGAGGAGCTCACTCCGACTCCCTGTTCCACACACCTCGCCATCACCCCCTTCCCCGGTGGCGTACGCAGTCATCGTGTCTCCCCGGACATTGTCAGCCTCCTCGAACTCGTCGAGACTCCACGCCGCCTCGACGAGTTGGAGAGCGAGCATGCAGGTATTGGTGCCGCATATTCGAAGCTGGCCCAAGCAGGGCTGGTTCGGATGTCCTCCAACGCTGTTTCCAATTAGCTCTTCGAACATCACCGAGATAAGCACTCCCCTCTCATGACTTCCGGATCGTCGTTCCCGATCAGCCTGATCTTTCCACCTCAGGCTCACTTCACTCAGCCCTACCTGGCCCTGCCTTGCCTGAAGGCCTGGTTGCAGGCAAAGGGCTTTCATGATGTGGAGCAGATGGACCTCTCGGTGGAAGCCTACGAGCACTTTCTCAGTCCCTCTTATCTGGAGCGAAGCGCCCTGCGAGCAGAAGAGAGGCTGCCCATGCAGGAGTACCTCGAGCGTGAGGAGCTGCCCTTCGAGAAAATGGCCGCCTTCCGGGCAGCCGCGGAGACCCGAGTCTCCGCCAGGCAGGTCATCGAGAGAGTCGAGGAAGCCAAGGCCGTCATGCGGGGGAAGGACTTCTATGACGAGGACCGCTACCTGCCCGCCGTCCGCACGATCTACAACGCCCTCAGGATTGTCTCGGCTGCCCACTTCCCGACTGCACTCACGCCTCACAACTTCACGATGCGGTACGCCATAGACCGCTCACAGGAGGTCTTGGCCGGGACACTGGATGAGGGCGAGAACCCTTACATCGCCTACTTCCGAACCGAGGTGATGCCGCGCCTGATCGCGAGGCGCCCCCGACTCGTGGGACTGAGTGTCATCTATGGGAGCCAGCTGATACCTGCGCTGACCCTGGGAAGGCTGATCCGAGAAGAGCTGCCAGACTGCCATGTCACAGCAGGTGGCGGTTTCCTGGCCTACATCGGTGAGAAGCTCATGCGAGCACCCGGCATTGAAGAGTGCCTGGATTCCATCGTGGAGCACGAGGGCGAGAGGCCGATCGAACAGCTGGCCACTGCCCTCCGTGACGGTACCACGCTGAGCGAGGTGGGCTCGCTGACCTGGCACGACCGGAGTGGAGAACAGAGCCGGCTGGTGACCAACCTACGAGGGCACCCTGTCGGCCTCGACGAGGCGCCAGTGCCCGACTTCGAGGGCCTCCCGCTCGATCTCTATCTGAGCGCGGAGGTTGTCCTCCCCTACGACATCAATCGTGGCTGCTACTTCAGTGAGTGCACGTTCTGCACCTTACCGACAGTCATCGGTCCGGGCTTCCGCACGCGCAAGGTCACCCGCATGGTCGACCATCTGCTGGAGATCAAGCGCAAGCACAACTGCCGGCACTTCTACTTCATCACCGACTGCATGCCGCCGGCAACCATGCGAGAGCTCCCCAAGGAGCTGCTTGATCGCAAGGCCGACATCGTGTGGTCCTGCGACGCCAAGGTCGAACGACGCTCCTATGAGGACGGCGGAGCACAACGCCTCTACGATGCGGGCTGCCGCAAGCTTCTGTTCGGCTTCGAATCGGTCACCCCTCGACTACTCCAGATGATGGAGAAGGGCCAGACTCCAGAGGACGTCACCTACGTCTCGAAGGCCTGCCACGATGCTGGAATCAGCGTTACCTGGTACGCCATGGTCGGCTTCCCCTCAGAGACTCGCCAAGAAGCACTCAAGACCCTGGACTTCATCGAGGAGCACGCGGGCATCATCCAGGAGGTCAGCCTGCAGACCTTCCACATCGACGAGGTCGCGGAGATCTTCCGCTGTCCTGACCGCTACGACATCACGATCCTCGATGACCCTGAAGCCGACCTGCAGCTGTACCACGACTACACCGTTCCCACAGGAATGAGCCAGGCGGAAGCTGCCGAACTCCATGCGGAGGTGCGAGGAAGGCTGAGGGATTGTCTTCCGATCTTCAGCGGTGAGAACATCCTCTACTTCATGCAGAAGAGTCACTACTTCTTGCACCTGGCTGCCGGCAACACGCCTGCTGAATTCTCTCAAGCCTGCCGAACTCGAAATGAGGAGCGGCAACAGCGTGCAGCCGACCCCTGCCTGACGGTAGGAGATGACCTGGTGATGGTGAACCTGCCGTTCAGCCACAGTCAAACGCTCACTTCGCTGCGGTCACGACTGGCACTCGCTGCGCGCCCCGAGAACCAGACAGGGACCTACGACTCTCGAGCGGCAGAACTAGCAGCTCGTGAGCTCGGCGCGCTCGCGCCTCGCACAAGCGTCCTCATCTACGTCGGTGAAGAAGCAGAATTCGTGGAACTCCGACCTGACGGTGCTCAGGCACTCGAGGCCTGGCGTGCGGCGGGGAGCCTGAGAGATCTACGAAGCTCTGTCGATGGCTCGTCGTCCTCCGGCCGCGAAGCCCTGGAGAGCCTGGATGAATTCGCATCGAAATTACACCGTCTCGGCGTTTTGAAGGTGCGCTGATGCCCCTGACAGGGTTTGATCCCTTGACGCCCCTGAGATCTCAGGCGACCCTGGACTTGCCCCTGAGGGCAGGTGACCAGCGCGCGTTCCGAGATCTCAGCCATCGTGAGCACACGACACAGATCGCCCTGGTAGAAGAGAGATCACAACAGATTCAAGTGAGGAGAAGATGAGCAAGGATTTGCCCAAGCCCACCCCCGAGCGGGACGCTGAGAAGCTTGACGGGACCACGGTCAGCACCGAGACAGCCAAGGAGAAGGCTCGTGGACTGGACTTCGGCAAGCTCGACCTGTCCGTTGAACGCGTCGACGAGCGGCTCAGCCCGAGCGAGACAAACATCTTCGACAAGTAGGCTCGCAAGCATCGCGGACCAGTCCTCCCCTGCCTCACGCCCTCCAACCTACTCCCCGTGCGCTGCTCTACGGCGCGCTGACTGTCCTGACCTTGGTCGTATCCCGACAAGGCCAGGAGGAGGAATTGCCCGGTCGGAAGTGGGAGCTGAAGACTCCTGCCCTGGAGTCAAGCCGAACCACGCTCACGAATCCGGCGTGGGAGGAACTCGACTGCTCTCGGTGCCATGAGACCATTGCGAAGGAGTGGGCCTCGACCCGACATGCCCAAGCATGGAACGAGGAGGTCTATCAAGAGGAGCTCGCGACGATCAAGCGGCAGTCCAAGTGCACCTCCTGCCACGCACCACAGCCGCTCCTCGTGAATGGAATCGAAGAGCGCGTCACGGTCCGAGACAATGACCGCCACCTTGGAATTGACTGCCGGTCCTGCCACCTCGGCGCAGATGGTTCGATTCATGGTCCGTGGGGAGCCCCCACGGAGGCACACAAGTCCACCAAGAGCAAGCTGTTTGATGCCACTGGCTCCAATGAGCTGTGCCTCTCCTGCCACTCGCGCAGCGTCGGCCCCGTGATCGGGATTGGTCGTGACTTCGATGACGCAGAGCTGAGCGATCGAGGGTTCTCGTGCGTCGGCTGTCACATGGCACCGGTTGAGCGCCCGATCGCCAACCAGGATGGTCTCGAGGCAAGACTCGGGCGCAGCCACCTCCTCCAGACTCCACGGGACCCGGCCTTCCTCCGCCAGGCATTCGCGATAGAGGTGGAGCGCATTGAGGGAGGCGCCAGGCTGGAGATCTCGAATCGTGCTGGCCATCGTGTCCCCGGCCTCAATGACCGATTCCTGATCTTCGAATTGGACCTGCAGGACGCGAGCGGGGCGTCCATTGCCCGGGACGAGGTCGAAATCTCACGAAGTGAGCCTCTAGGTGTTGCAGAGTCCATCGTGGTGGATCTTGCGGGTGTCGGAGCCGCAAGTCTTCTTATCAGGGGCGTGCACGAGGCCGAGAGCATTACAGAGGACGTGGTCTTCCTTGAGCAGCGATTTCCGCTGGGCGACTGAGACCCTGTAGAGCCACCATCAAACCGACGAGTAGAATCTAGAAAGGTCTGCCCTCTAGCCCCGTAGAGGACCAGTACTGCCCCATCGGATCCATGAACAAGAACTCAATCGGTCTCCTGCTCGCCTTGGTCGCCATTGTGGCCCTTGGCTACGCAATCATGGGTGGCGGCCCCTCCCTCCCCACCCAGGCGATTGAACCCGGTGGCCTTGAGCCCGGGGGCGCGAGGAAGGCGGACACCGCCCCCCTGCCGTCAGGGCTGGCTGCCCCCATCGCGGACCTCGAGGGAGAAACCGGGCGAAAGGAGATTAGCAGGTCACAGAGCAAGCAAGAGAAGCTCGCAGCCAGCAAGGCAGACCAGGAATCCAAGAAGGCAGAGGGCCCCTCGTTCACCGGTACTGTCTTCGGCAATGACGGGATGCCGATCCCCAATGTCGAGGTGACGGTGAAGGGTGAGTTTGGTGCGGCTGGAGCCATCCTTGGGGCGGCCCTGAAGATCGCGGAAGAGACCACCACGGATCGAAGCGGGAACTTTCGGGTTCCGCGCGGACGATGGCCCCTGCAGGAGCTATCGGTGGAGCTAAAAGGAAGAGGATTCCTTGTCGTTCGTGAGCTCCGTGCACCGGACACGAACTCCGGCGATGGCAGCCTTGGTGACTTCGTCGTGAAGCGCGGGGTCGTTCTGGCCGGCAAGGTCGTTGACTCCGAAGGCAACGCCGTTGCTGACGCCACCGTGCGCAGGACATCCGTCGATGACGACGGAACGATGGACGGCATGGTTCGAATCGCGAGTACATTCGGCCGCCGCAACGACAGCCAGTGCAAGTCCGACAGCGATGGACTATTCGAGTTGCTGCACGAGGAATCCGGTAGCTACTTGCTTGTCGTGGATCAGGAAGACTACCCCCAGCTGCGCCATCGAGGGGAGGCCCCTCTCGTGGGGGGAGAGAGTCTCGGACTCGTCCTTCGCATGCCTCCTGCGGCCACGATCAGTGGCAAGATCCTGGGCTACCCGGAGGGGCGACGTGGAGTCATGGTCAAGGCCAAGTTAGTTGAGGAGAACGCCAGCGACTCGGCAACACTGGCGGGCACGCTGGGTTCAATCGGCATCGATAACGATCAGGGCTGCAAGGTCTCTGAGTCCGGCGAGTTCGAGATCAAGGGGCTCATGGTCGGACGCAAGTACGAGGTCCGCGCCTCCGTTCAGGCGGGCCTGATGTCTCGAACCGCCTGTACGGAATTGGAAGAGGTGAGTTCCGGTGCTAGGGGCGTCGAGCTCAAGTGGAAGCCTGGCGGTCGTGTCAGTTTTGACGTCAAGGACAAGGCCACCGGAGAGCCCCTGCGGGGACTGGTTGTTCGCCATCGCTGGGCGGATCAGTCCAGGTCCTGGATGGGCCGCATGGCCAAGAAAGTCGAGTTCAAAGGCAGCCAGGCGACCATCGAGGATCTCCGCCCTGCGTCTGCACCCGGCGAGTTGCAGCTCTCTGTCTGGAGCGAAGGGTACCTCGAGGAAACTCGTGATGGCATCGAGGTCACCGAGGCAAGGCCGGTCGATCTCGGGACGATCTACCTGCGGCTTGCCCCCCGCGTTCGGGTGCAAGTTGTCGACACTGCCACGGGTGAAGCTGTACGCAAGGCTCGAGTTGTCCTCACCCCCCAGGATGACAGTGAATCCAGCACTGCTGGGATGAACTCGGAGCAAGCTGTCGCCCGTACCGACCGTGATGGCTGGTGTGAGCTTCCCGCCTGCGCGACCGAGCTTGGCACCTTGACGGTGAAGAAGGGTGGCTATGCAACTTTTGAGCGCGTTGATGTCCGCATGCCAAAGGAGGGCGACTCCGAGGAAATCGTGCGCCTGTTCACCGGAGGGAGAATCCAGATCTCAGTCATCGATGCTGAGGGGATGCCCGCCGCGAATGTGGGCGTTTCCCATCGCCTACCTGACGAATCAACCAAGCGTCACCAGACGAACTCCAAGGGAACCGTCACACTCAATGACCTCGAGGCAGGTGATCACTCCTTTCTAGCAACACGTGATACCGGAGGCCGTGGCCGTGGCCGAAGGCGGAATCGAGGAGCCGGGGCCAGCTCTGGCTCGGCTGAAGACTCTAAAGAGTGGAAGGTTGTCCTGCTCACCGATGGCGCCGAATCAGGGGTGGAACTCCAACTGCCGCCTGTCGCGACCATTGAAGGCATCGTCTTGCTCCGTGGACAGCCCGTCTCCCAGGCGCGCGTCATGCTCTACGAGGGAGAAGAGAGCAAGGCATCTGACGAGCTCTCCTCTCGCATGAGAGAGCGCATGTCGAGCATGATGCCTGACTCACCATCCGGTTCTCGGACGGATAGTCAGGGCCGGTTCTCACTCAATGACGCTCCACTTGGCAATCACCGCATCCGGGTTGCTCCGGAAGACGGCGCACCCGCCCACTACGCCCCTGTCAGCCTGCGGGCCGGGCTGAACAGGGTCGAGGTAGACATGCCCAGCGCAGCTGTCGAGGGGCGAGTGATTGACTCCGAAGGCAACCCCGTGGCCGGAGCAAGTGTCGAGACCCTTCAAGCACCTGACGAGAGCGACGCAGGTGAGATGGCCCGAATAGAGATGGCCATGTCGTTCTTCGGCGGAAACCGCTCCTATGGCCTACAGACGGACTACAACGGAGAGTTCCTGATAGAGGGCGTCCCCACGGAGACCCCCCTGGTCGTGCGCGTGCAAGCTGCCGGCTATTCCGGAGGGCAGTCGGAGCAATTCGAGGTTGATGATCGCGAGCTCAAGCGCGGTATCGAGGTCGTCCTGAACCCCAGCGGTTCAATCCGCATTGTGAGTGGAGACAACGTCGCGAGTTTTCAGCCGGTCTCTGCAGAATTCGAGGACGATTCCGAGAAGAAGCCCAGCCCCAAGATGGCCTTCCTGCAGGGTGGCAGCGCAGTCATCAGGGGACTCAAACCTGGCAAGTGGAAGGTCTACCTGAACAGCGACAAGGAAAACTACGAGCTTGCCGAAGTTCATGCTGGCGAGCAGACCGAGGTGCTCCTGGGCCCCTGATCAGCAACGACCGCACAAGCATGGCGCCCGGTGAAACTGATCCACCGGGCGCCATTCTTATCAGCTGCTAACGCCTCTAACTCGGCTGCTTGACCACTCTCAAGTAAGGCTTCTGCTCATCCCAGCCATCGGGAAACTGCTCCTTCGCGTCCTCGTTGCTCAGCATTGGAACGATGATGCAATCTTCACCGTCTGTCCAATTGGCCGGGGTAGCGACCTTGTACTTGTCGGTGAGTTGCAACGAGGTAAGCACACGCTCCAGCTCAGCGAAGTTACGCCCAGTACTGGCGGGGTAGGTCAGGATCAGCCGTACTTTCTTGGCTGGATCGATCATGAACACGGAGCGCACGGTCAGCGTGTCATTGGCATTTGGATGAATCATGCCATAGAGGTCAGAGACCTTGCGATCTGCGTCGCCGAGGAGGGGAAAATTCAGGGCGACCCCCTGGGTTTCCTCAATGTCCCCTGACCATCTCTCGTGGTCTGCGACAGCATCCACGCTCAGGCCAATGATCTTGCAATGACGGGCCTCGAAGCTCGCCTTGCGCTTGCACGCCTCACCTAACTCTGTTGTACAAACTGGCGTGAAGTCCCTGGGATGCGAGAACAGGATGCACCAGTTGTCACCAATCCACTCGTGAAAGTTGATGGTGCCGGCCGTGGAATTCTGAGCGAAATCGGGAGCAGTGTCTCCGAGTCTGAGGGTCATGATTAGTCTCCCGGGGAGTGATGGTAATTGGTGCGGATGAAGGTCTGAAGAGGGCCGTTCACATGGCTCGCATCAGAGCTATCCCTCACCATGTTTGATCTTCTCCATGCGCTCAGTATGCGCATGGGTCATCGCGATGACAGACTTGATCATACTCAGAATCAGCGCGATGATGGCAACCCACGCGAACCAAGGCAGACTGGAAACGACCTCTTTCAATGTATCCATGCGATCGGATTCGCCAATTGAAGTGGGTTATTCACGTCAGTCCTGGAGATCTGGAGTGTACATGGAGGACCGCTGCCACCTCTGCTCCAGAGTAGCCGGCTCAGTCAGGAGAACAGTTCATTCTGGTGCTCGCTGGGCAGCGGCGAGCGGGCCAGCACCTGGGAGTCTTCCAGACCTGACTCCCCATGAATCAACCCCAGTCGACGACAGGATCCTTCGAAGAGCTGCTCGACGAGCCGCCACCGCTCTCCTGAACCGCGCATGCGGGCGTGAAATCCCGAGCTGGATTCTTGCTGATCGGCACGGAGCTCCTCGAGCGCCTTGGCTACCCGACTGGCCCGCTCGGGCAGAGCCTCGGTCATACGCTGATGAAACACCGGTGCAACTCCGCGAGTCAGGCGTAGCAAGATCATGAAGGCCCGCCCAGCCCCTGCCTCGGCCGCCCGCTCCAGTATCTCCGGTATCGAGTGTTCATTCAGCCCTGGAATCACCGGCGCGATCGCCACCCCCACCGGCACCCCCGCATCTTGCAACACACGCATCGTCTCGAGGCGTGCTTCGGGTGCAGGCGCGAGGGGTTCGAGCGCCCGACAGTGACGTGCGTCCATCGTTGGCAGGCTGATGTAGACACTCACTCCTGCTCGTTGATGCAGCCGCGCAAGAAGCTCAGCATCCCGGCGCACAAGATTCCCTCGGGTGATGATCCCTACCGGTGTTCTGAACTCGAGACAGACCTCCAGGCATTGGCGTGTCAGCTCGTAGGATGCTTCGAGGGGCTGATAGCAATCTGTAGCACCCGAGAAGGCCAGCCCCTCACCCCTAAGACGCCTCCTGGACAGCTCCTGGCGTAACAGCTCAGGAGCATTGCGCTTGACCACGATTCGGGTCTCAAAGTCCGTGCCTGCCCCAAGGCCAAGGAATTCGTGGGTCGTACGTGCATAGCAGTAGGCGCAACCGTGCTGGCAGCCCCGATAGGGGTTCACGCCATGGTCGAAGGGCACATCCGGCGAGTCATTCTTCGTGATCAGGCTCTTGGCCTGCTCCTCGTACACCTCGAGGCGCGCGGCAGGCGGTTCACCTAGCCACTCGATGTGCTCGCTATCCCAGGGGTTGGGCGGATTGGAGATCGGTCGGGGCATGGCTGGATCCAAGGGGGGCCAATCCCGCGCGCGCTCTCCTGACCCCACGGGTCCGAGACCTGCGCGTGCAATTGGCGTGGTGCTGAGCTGCTCGTGGCCCGATTCGATCTCGTGGAAACCAATCCAGGGCACAGTACGAGATCACTCCAATGCTTGGGACCATTCAAGAGCGGCCTTGCGACGATCTCCCACCTCGCCTTCGGGGTCGTAGTTCAGGTCGTAGCCAAACTGGTTCCGTAGGGACTCGATCGCAGCCCGACGCGCAGACACATCCTCCGACAGCAGGTGCTTGACCAACCCCCTCAAGGCGGTCTCCTCCCCCAGACGGAAGCGCGCACGGGTGGTTTGGACCAAGGTCGCTGAAGGACTGCCAGCCTGCGCAGGGAAGGTCCCGGTTGCAATCAAGGTCAGCAAGCGGCTCTCGAAGCGTCGAACAGCGTCGAGCGCCTCACGATCACCGATTTGCTCGAGCGCCCAGGAGGCCCACGCTGCAACAGAGACCACTGGATCCCTCAGGGCACCGATCAAGGCCGGAACAGCATCCGTGCTCCCAATCAGGCCCAGCAGTTCACAAACCATGGCTCGCTTGTTCGCGAAGCCAGCCGGGTACTTGAGGGCCTTGACCAGCGACGGTACCGCGTCCTCACCTGCGTCCAGGATCTGCGCTCTTAGCTCCTCGTCGTTCTTGCCGTCTCCCAGATGCTTGAGCGCAGTCCATAGTGCAGCCTCGAGTCGTGCATCTACCTGAGAGGCGCTGCGCATCCGGTGGTCTGCACCCTCTGCCACCCAGTAAGCTTGCAATCGAGAAATCGCATCAAGTCGATCCTTTCTCGGAGCCAAAGGATCGTAGCCCAGGTGCAATCCCGTCACCTCGAAGAGTGCCTCGAAGTAGCGCTCCCTGATGAGGTCGTCATCGTAGTCCAGACCAGCCATCAACAGCGGGACCGACTCCCTCTCCCCGAGATAGGCGAGAGCTCTGGCAAGATCCAGGCGAGTCTCGGGGTACTGAAAGTGATCGTAGCACTCACGAATCTTCGGTACTGCCTCTCCGCGCCCCATCCGCGCAAGCGCAAAAGCGGCCGACCGCACGACATCGGGATCCGATGAGTCGAGCTGCCTGGTCAGCCCTTCAACCCCCGAGGTGATCCCTAGCTGCCCCAGAGCTTCCGCCGCACTTATGCGGTCGAGAGCATTCGAAGACTTCAGGGCACCAACCAGCTTTTCTGCCAGTCCGGGGGTCTCACCAGCCTCAAGGCTGACCAGCAGTTCCCGCGAGTGAATACGAACGTAGAGTGAGTCGCTATCAAGCCCGGCGATCAGCGCAGGCAGTGCCGGCTCCCCGATCTGCGTGATCACCGTCATGGCCTGATTGTAGGTCTTGTTATCCCAGGAGCCGAGAGCTTCCATCAGCTGCGGAATGGCAGGCAGTCCGATCTCAGCGAGACGTGCGCGCGCAAGGCGATTCGCCTCCGGCACCGGGAACTGAAAGTACTCGACCAGCTGCTTGATATCCTCGGCGCTCTCACCCTCGGGCATCTTCACCTCGACCTCTCCGATTGGCGGACGAGCAAAGTCAACCAGATTGGCAGGGCTGGCTGCAGTGATTGCAATCGACTCCGGAGTGACCACACGCACATCAGGTGCAGACTCCACCGGCAGATCCGAGGGCGTGATCCCATCGAATGGCAGCGTTCGTTCCTCCAGTCGCCGTGCAAGGTCCGGGTGGTGGTCCTCGATCGGATAGTAGAGCTTGAAGTGAAGCTCACACTCTGCACTGCCCCCCTCGATCTTGATCGGGACTCGATGCTGCACTGACTGTCCACTCGGTATTTGAGTGTTTACAGGCAGATGCAATCCGTAGGGCCTCTTGTAGGGGTCTCGGAAGACCATACGAGAGCGAGAGACCTCCTGTCCCTCCGTGTCTCGAACGACCACAAGGGACTCCAGAGAGCGCTGCTTCAGCTCGGTAGGAAAGTTGTGGCCAACTCCCTTGTTCTTGATGGTGATGACAATCTCGTTGCCCTCGATCTCGGCCGTCCAGTCGTACGCCTGGCGAAGCTGGTCTTCCTCCCTACAGCCGGGGAATCCGTGCGAACTCACCCAGCGGGGCTCCTCTCCCACCGCCACCGGACGCTTGACGGCTGGCATGTGGCAGTCAATGCAGAGCTTTCCACGCTCCTTACCAAGCGGGCTCAGTTCCCATTGGTAGGGCGTGCCATGGTTCCGATGGCAGGATGCACAGGCTTCCACATCGCCCACTCGGTCATCGAAAGCGGTCTTGCACTCCGCCCCTCCCAGGAAGCTCCCGTAGTCGATGCCCTGCTTCCAATGGCAGGTCATACACGTATTGCCCCCCTCCAGATCAAAGTGGCGACGCCTCGGATTCATGCCGATTCCCGTCTCAAAGATCGGGCGAGGTGTATGGCAGATGATGCAGTCACCGTGATCGAACCGGCCTGTGGCCAGGCGCACCTCATCGTCCGTGAATGCCCGACCGTGGGTGCTGCGCTCATGTTCCGCATAGATGGCGGGGTGACACTCTGCGCAGAACTTGCTCAGCATGACCTCCTGTTCATGGCCCACTTGCTCGAGATCCATGGCCTGGGCTGTCTGCTGAGCGACCCGCGAAGCACCTGTTGAGGCTGCTCCAGGCGCGAGGGCAGCGCTGAGGCCCGCGAGGCCCAGAACCATGACCAAGAGGTGAAAAAGGCTGATTTGACGGGGAACGGCCATGGATCGATTTCGGACAGCTAGGGCGGTTTTCTTTGGAGCGCAGGTCGCGCGCAGGGCCATATAGCCCCGAGAATGGGGGCTCCTACTGAGTTATCTCATGGTAGACGATATCAATCATCCGCTCGCTGCTGATATTTCCACCTGCATACTCGGCGTGCTCTTTCAGCAGGCCCAGCTCTTTGATTTCAGCTGAGGTCAGCCACTTCTCGTGAGCAACCCTTACCAGCTTGACAACCAAGTCCAGCACGGCGCGGAGCTGGCGCGGGCCTGCCCTGCTGGCCAGATGCCCATACCCCGGTAGGAACTGCGTATCCTCCCTCGTGATCTCGAGGATCACGTGAGCCTGACAGGGGAGCACGAGGCTCATCCGTCCATCCAGCCCCCTGATGACGGATCGAAGAGGCGCCCCCCTAGGCATGACAGTCCGAAGTGGACGACCTCTCGAGCCCCGTGACCCCGAGGGGGAATTCCATCTTCAGTTCGAGAGAGGATATCCGACGGTCATCTGTCTGTTTAGCATGAGGCCAGCCGATCACTCCATTGAAGACCTGCCGACAACTTCTGCCATGCTGCACTCATTACGCGCGCGATCCCTTGTCCTGCCCCTCCTCGTCCTCGCAGGAAGCTGCGCCTCCACCGAGGTCAAGAGTCAGACGGACGCTGACTCCCATGCCAAGCCGGAGACCCGAGAAGAGAGCGACCCCAAGAAAATTGACGACCTGAAGCATCAGCACGCTGTAGCGTCGGCGAAGCTGAAAATTGCCAACATGGAATTAGGCACCTTCGAGGAGCAAAGCGGAGCTGAACTGGATCACAACCGGGAAGAGCTGGAGATGACCAAGTCGACCCTCGACAACTTCGTCAAGGTTGAAATGCCAACTCGGCTCGCCGCAGCAGAGCTGTCCCTGCAGGCCGCAAAGGACTCCGCCGTCGAATCAGCCGAGGAGCTCGCACAGCTGGAGATCATGTACAAGGACCAGGACCTGCATGACATGACCGCAGAGTTCGTCATCAGCCGCGGCGAGCGCAGAGCGGAACGCGCCGCCAAACGCATCCAGATCCAGGAGCAGGAGTTCAACGCATTGGTCCAGCACGAGCTACCAATGGAGTTACGTCGACACGAGATCGCGGTCGCCAGGTCGGAACAAGCCCTCGCGAAATCCAAGGCTGAGGCCGAGATCGCCAAACTTGGCAAGGAACTCAAGATTCTCGAGGCCACGCACGCCCGGGACAGGTCCGAGCAAGCCCTGGAAGAGGCCCACCGCGGAGAGGAGCATTGAGACACCCCGCCCATCTCCTGCTCCTCGTCGCCCTTCTGGCCAGTGTCTTGCAGACTCCGGGTGCAGCCCAGGAGGAGTTCAAGAAAGAAGATGTCAGCCTCGCCGTCACTGACGGGATCGCCTACCTGCTGGACGAACAGAATGAGGACGGCTCCTGGGGAGGCCCGGTCAACCAGACCTTCACCAGTGGGTTTGCCAACCCCGCCACCTACCGTATGTGGCAAATCGGCACAACGGGCCTCTCTGCACGGACGCTACTCGAGCGTGGCTCGACCGAAGAGCACGAGGTGGCGGCCGACAGGGCTCTCGACTACCTGATCCTCCACGCGAAGGCCGTGCGTCCAGCCGGATGGGACGTCGACAACAACTGGGCACTGGTCTATGGACTGGATGCTATTGCTCGCGCCCTGCAGCACCCGCGCTATGCGGACCATGAGAAGACCCCTGCCCTGCGCGAAGCCGGACAGACGATGCTCGATGGCCTCAAGAAGTATCAGTCCCCCCGTGGTGGCTGGGGCTACTACTCCAGCCCTGAAGCCAACTGGAGACCGGAGTGGTGCACCTCGTTCATGACCGCCGTAGGCGTCATCTCACTGGTGGAAGCCAAGGCCGCAGGCCTTGAGGTGGACGAGAAGATGTTCACTGCATCCGTGAAGGCTCTCGAACGATCCCGCCTTCCCAGTGGAGCCTTTGAGTACAGCGTCAACGTGCTTCCCAATCACCTGCGCCTGGAATCGATCAATCAGATCCAGGGCTCTCTAGGTCGAATACAGATCGGTCACGTCGCTCTACGCCGTGCTGGTGAGAACATCACGGACGAGGAAATCGAGTGGGGCCTCGAGCAGTTCGTCAAGCATCACAAGTTCCTCGCAACCGTGCGTAACAAGCCCATTCCTCACGAGGGCTACTATGCCAACGCCGCCTACTTCTACCTCTTCGCTCATTACTACGCCTCGCAGGCGCTGCAGCTCCTTCCGGTGGAGAAACGCGCCAGGTTCGCCACTTTCATTCAGGGCGGGATACTCGAAGCAAGGCAACAGGACGGAGCCATGTGGGACTTCTGGATCGCCGAGAACACGAAGCCCTACGGCACCTCTTTCGGAGTGATGGGGCTCGAGAATACGCTCGATTCGGAGTAGCTGCCTTCGACAGCGACTCCCGGTCACGAGGGCCGTGACAGCACAGTGTCAGCCTCGCAGCCGCGAACCAGCCAGCGCAGCTCGGCCAAATTGAGCGATGTGACGCATGGTCTCTCCCGGATGCCGCCGGAAACGATGAATGAACTTGCGGGCGCGATGCTTGAAGACTTCCAGGCTGGGTCGGGTGAAGAGGAAATTGACCTCGGTCTCCTTGCGTAGTTCGAGTAGCCGCTCCAGGGGCACATGGGGTGTGTACCAGCGCGGCGTCTCCCCGTTTCCGTAGCGCTTCTCCGGATCTTGCCAGCCCTCGGCGAATGAGTAGTCCTCGGAGAGCACGCCCGCCTCGATGGCCATGGGGTACAGAGGTGTCCCCGGATAGACCGACAGGCCGACATTCGCCTTGAGCTTGCTCACTCGTAGCTCCCGGGCGAGCTTGATCGAGTTCATCAGGTCCTCTTCAGTCTCGTCGCCAATCCCCATGAGATAGGAACATCGAATGGTCAGCCCCACCTCGTTGCCCCAATCCACGGCGCGACGCACTTGCTCGACCGTGAACCCCTTCGCCAGCCACTTGAGCGTGGCAGGGTTCATCGACTCCGCACCAAATGTCACCACTCGACAGCCGGCTGCCTTCATGGCTCTCATCAGCTCCAGGTTGAGGCAATCGACCCTGGTGGTTGCAAGCCACTCGAACTTCATCCCGCGCGCCTGAATCAGATCGCAAAGTGCGAAGATGCGCTTCTTGTTCAAGGTGAAGGTGTCGTCCTGGAAGATGAAGCTCCGAATTCCCCAGCGATCGATGATCTCCTGGATTTCATCGAGGATGTACTCGGGTGAGTGCATGCGAGTCTCGCGTGAGAACCAGTCCCGCGTGCAAAAAGTACAGCGCGCCGGACATCCACGAGAGGTCAGCAGGGTCGTGCATTGACGCATGGTCGACGGCATTCGCGTCCCATAGCGATTCATTGGCAGTAGCTCACGAGCCGGTCGTGGAAGCTCGTCTAGCTCCTTGATGTTGCCCCGAGGTGGCCCACTGACGACCTGACCATCCTCACGGGAGAACAGTCCTGGAATATCCCCCGGCCGGCCGCCGGACTCCAGGCACTGCAGGAGCTCCAGCAGGGTGTATTCACCCTCTCCACTGACCACGTAGTCAACGGCAGGCACGTGGTTCAAGGTATCTTCAGCGGCCACGGAAACATGGGGTCCGCCAGTCACGATCGGCACATCGGGCCCCAGTGTCTCACGCACCAGCTGTGCGGTTCGAAAGGCCTCATAGCGCGTTGGAGAGTAGACGCTGATACCCACGACGTTTGGCCTGGACTTCAGCAGCAACTTGCGCAGCTTGCTATCACGCGTGCCCAGCACGAGTCCGTCATGAATCTCCACCTCATACCCACCCTGCTGCAAGACAGCAGCACTGTAGGCAAGCCCGAGAGGTGGCCTGAAGTTCTCCGCGTAAGAGAGCTCCAGGTGCATTTTCTCGACAAACGGATTGATCAGTAGGACCTTCATTCTCGTCGAGGGCTGTAGCTATGAACTCACTCCAAACTACGCCTGGAATAGATTCTTGGTCACATTTCTACGCCTTGTAATCGCAGTAACACGTCTCCCAACCGATCCCTGAATGTAAATAATCCATCTCCACACGTACGTGCTTCCTGTAAGAGGCCCTGAACCCCATCGATCGCCTCTGGACTTCCACCTCGCAGGATCGTCTCCGCTCGACTGGCAACCCCGAGGGTCGACTCACGTGCATGAGCCTGGCCAAGCGCTTGCAAGAAGTGCTCCTGGGGTTGGCCGGAACGCGCGCAAGCAGCAGCCAGGAATCGAGCGGACTCCGCCAGCCCCACCATCTCGCCCAGCAACCAGTGGACCTCTTGCCGTTCGTTCAGCGAGCTCTCACCCTCACGCTTCTTCAGCACCTGCTCCATCGTCGCATCGATGACCCGCCAGGCGATCGCCACGTGCTCACCTCCAAACCCGATCGAGGCCGTGAGGCAGTCCTCGGCCTCAGGCGGCATGGCGCTTCCAGCCTTTTGGAAGGTCTGGATCATCTGGCGGCCTGCCTGCTCGCGCTGGATCTGATTCGTGCCCTCGAAGATCTCCAGGACCTTCTGATCACGTACGAACTTGGGGAAAGGAGTCTCGTTCATGTAGCCGTATCCACCGGTCGCTTGAAGCGCATCGTAGGAGACTCTTGAGGCCTCACTACCGACGAACTTCGCCATGGCCGCCCAGGCCGTGACATCGACGCGCTCTCCACCGTGGTACTTGCGATCGACCTTCACGGCAGCACCATGGACCAGCGCACGAGCACCTTCGACCCGTAGCCACATGTCGACAAACATCTGGCGCAATCCATCGAAGTGAATGATGGGCTTGCCGAACTGGAGTCGATCGTGAGCATAGGCCAGGGCCTCGTCGAAGGCCGCCTGCCCTATCCCGACTCCCATGGTGCCAATCATCGGTCGCGAGACATCGAAGACTCCCATGGCCTGCAGGAATCCACGCCCCAGCTTGCCGCCCAGGATGTTCTCAGTTCTAACCTCGAAGCCATCGAAGATGATCTCTCGCGTCTCCGATGCGTTGATCCCCATCTTGTCGAACTTCTCGGGGAACTCGATTCCCGCCGGAGGGTTCTCCGGATCAATCTGAGCAATGAAGCAGGTGATCCCTCTCGACCCGCGGGCGGGGTCCGTCAGGGCGAAGATGGTGTAGATAGAGGCTATGCCCGCGTTCGTGATGTAGGTCTTCTGCCCCTTCAGCTTCCAGGTCTGGCCGTCTTCACTGGGCTCAGCCACCGTCTGAATCCCTCCCGCATCCGTCCCAGCGTTGGGCTCGGTGATTGCGTAGGCCCCGATGGTTCCCTCCGCAATCTGTGAGAGGAAGGTCTGCTTCTGCTCATCGGTTCCGAAGAAGAGAATTGGGTCACTACCCAGCAGATTGGCACCGATCGCAGTTGCCACCCCCGCACATCCTCTCGAGAGCTGTTCATAGACGAGCGCAAGCTCCACCGACCCCAGGCCCATGCCACCACAGTCCTCGGGGACTGCCATTCCAAGGACACCCAGCTCATTCAATGCCTCATGAATGGCACGTGGATAGACCCCCTCCCGGTCGAGCTGCTCGCGGTTGGGGATGATCTCCTGATCAGCGAACTCCGCCAGGGTCTCGCGAAGCATGGACTGCTCCTCGGAGAGGTCGTACATCTTTGCCAGTAGAGCGTTCGAAATCATGGTGATTGGAGGCGGGCCAGGGTGGATTCGAGGACAGCAACGCTGCGCAAGTCGGGGCGAGGTTCTACCAAGTTGCTGGCTCCGGCGTTCTTCATGAGAACTGGGTCGTAGTTGTAGGCGTCCAGGTGGGTAGGCTGGGAGTGACCATGCATGCCTTCCTGACCCTCCTCCTGCTCGCCAGCGCTGGAACACCGCCCGACATCGCCAGCCCTAACAAGGAGCTAACGCAGGATCCCCCCTCACGGGCCTCCACCAAGAGGATCCTGGCAAGGCTGGAGCGCTGGACGAAGCTCGAAGCGATGCGAGATTCCGAGCAAGTCGCCGACTGCATTCAGACCCTGGGGCAGCTGGACCGCGCCTGGGTCTGGGGCCACGATCAATCAGATCAGGTTCAGCTGGCACTACTGGACTTCCTGGGTCGCTGCCTGAGGATTGAGGATCAGGTCTCTCTGCTCCGAGGTAAGGCCAGCGCCGGCTCCCCGCTGACCCCGATGGGCGAGGAGGACCTGAGGCGACGGGCCACCGCCCTGCTGAGAAGACGACTCCCGGAAGCTCGCAGCTCACTGACCCTGGGCATCTTGATGGGACAGGTCGACGGCCACCCCCACCCTCTGGAGCGACGCCTGGCCGCCTGTGAGGTCCTGCGCAATGATCTGGCCCTGGAATCCACCATGGCCCTGCTCTCCTGCACTCGCCCCAATCCACCGGAAACCCAGGCGATCCCGGAGCTGATGGATGCAGCCATCTCCGGGCTCGCGGGTCGCGAGGACCTGGGTGTGCACCTTCGGCTGCTCGATCTGCTGGCGCAGGCAGAGCAAGGTGAGATCGACGTCTGGAAAGGAGGGCTGGAGAGGCACTTTCACAACCTGAAGCCTCGGGAAGATGATCAGCGCGTGATCGAACAGGTCTCGACCTACGTCCACGAGGCGATCCAGGCAGAGGACTGGAGGCGTGCCTCACGGGCAATCACGGTGGCCAGATGCCTGCCCCACCGAAGCATCTTTCCCCAGCTGATCGAGGCCCTGGAGCTCTGGATTGAGCGCGGCAAGGACGAAACGAAGGCCGTGATTCGCATCCAGGGAGAGCTTCTCTCGGAGCTCCAGCACCGCTCCGGACGGACCCTTGGGGCCCACCCCCAGCGCTGGGATGCCCTCTGGCAGGGCTACCTGCGTGGAGAGGCCAACCTCCGTGGTGAGGGGCTCCTGCCCGGCCGAATGACAGTCGGCGGGTTCTTCGGCCTCAGACCGAAGACGGACCGGGTGACCTTCGTCCTCGACCGATCCGGGTCCATGGGGGCTGACTTCGGTGAAGAGTCAGGCCACAGTCGCCTTGATGAGGCTGCCGACCAGATGGCCCGATTACTTGAGCAGCTGGGCCCGAGGACCCGCTTCAACGCGGTGCTCTTCAACGCCCAGGCCAGTAGCTGGAGCAAGGAGCTGAGACCAGCCGACGAAAAGGCCATCAAAAGTGCCAGGAAGTGGGTGCGGGGCCGAGGGGCCAAGGGCGGCACACACCTCCGTTTGGGGATCGAGGAGGCCATTGGCATCGACTCCAGAGCTCCAAGAGACCTCGACGCCATCGAGACCGACACCATCGTCGTGCTGTGTGACGGGGCGACCGCGGAGGGCCCCTCATGGGTGGAGAGCTTTCTCAGGACCACAAACGACGATGCCAGGGTCGTCTTCTACGCCGTTCAGGTGGGAGCAGGGGGCGATGGGACCCTGCAGAGCCTGTGTGAGAACACCGGCGGGACGTACCTGCGAGTGCAGGAGTGATGCAGTCCTTGGAGGTCTTCCCGGGCGAGGCCTGACAGCAACCCCGATTCCTTGAGAATTCGGTGCGGATAGAGCCTGGGTTGGGCTTTCAGGGACCGCGTGGCGGGGCTAATATGCCGCGCGCATGCTGACCCAATACGTCCCCATTATGATCTTGCTCGGCCTGGTCACGGCTTTCGTGATCGCAGCCCTGCTGATCAGTAACCTGGTCGGCCGCAAGCGGCTGAACGCGGAGAAGAACAGCGCCTACGAGTGCGGGATGGAGGCTGTGGGGAACGCCCGCGTACGTATTTCCATCCACTACTACCTGGTCGCTGTGCTCTTCATCCTCTTCGACGTGGAGGCGCTGTTTCTAGTGCTGTGGGCCAGTACGGCGAAGAGCTTGACCGCCTCGGGCCACGGCATCCTGATCTTCCTCGAAGTCGTTGCCTTCGTCGCCGTCCTGGCACTCACGCTGGGCTATGTCTGGCGCAAGGGAGGTCTTGAGTGGGATCGCTAGACGCCGTTCACAAGACACTCGCCGAGGAGGGATTCCTCGCGACGAGGCTGGATACATTCGTCAACTGGGGCCGTAAGAACAGCCTGTGGCCAATGCCTCTCGGGCTCTCGTGCTGTGGCATCGAGATGATGGCAATGGTCGGACCGCGCTACGACATTGCACGATTTGGAGCTGAGGCCCTGCGCTTCTCACCTCGGCAAGCAGACCTCTTGATCGTCGCGGGGACCCTGACCTGGAAGATGGCCGAGGTCGCTCGAACCATCTACGACCAGATGCCCGATCCCAAGTGGGTCATCTCCATGGGAGTCTGCGCCTCGACCGGAGGCATGTACGACACCTACTCGGTCGTACAGGGCGTCGACATGATCTTGCCCGTGGACATCTACGTCCCCGGCTGCCCTCCCCGGCCAGACGCCGTCATCGATGGAATGCTCAAGCTACAAAAGAGAATCGAGCTCGAGCGCCCCGTGAAGAACCTGATGGAAGATCGAAGCGCGGACAACGAGTGGATCGAGGGGCACGGCGAGATGATTCGGCAGGAGAACCAGGCTGTACCTCAACACGACCCCAGCGCCGGCGTCGCGTCCGACGAGAGTCGCTGATGAACGATCAATCATCGACCACCGAACGCGTGAGCTGCGGGCTCACGGGACAGAAATACGAGACCCTCGAGAGTCGCGACGGGATGCTCACGCTCCGCGTCGAGATCACTGAGGCTCGCGCGCTGCTACTCGCCCTGCACAAGGAGTGCGCATTCGAGATCAACACGCTGGTCACGGCGGTCGACCACGGGATCGAGCGCGAAGATGAAGACAAGCCTCGCTTCGACATGATCTGGCAGTTCCAGTCGGTCAGCCACGCAGATCGTATCCGCATCCATTCCTGGGCCAAGAGTCAGGAGCCCGTCGCCCCCAGCATCGCTGACCTGTGGTCCGGAGCAACTTACGGTGAACGTGAGTGCTTCGACATGTTCGGAGTGATCTTCGAGGGCCATGAAGGTCTCAAGCGATTGCTCATGCCTGAGGCCTACGATCACTTTCCACTCCGCAAGGACTTCCCTCATCAGGGCATCGAGCCTGACCGACTGTACAAGGCCTGGGATCGCGAGCGGCGCCAGGAAGAAGGAGGCGAGGCATGAGTCCCGAGGACTCCAAGCTCGCTGCTGACACGATCGAGTACCGCCCCGGTCAGATGGCGGAACCGGCCGATCATGACGACCCGCTGCATGGCGCACAGGTCGAGCTCAACATAGGCCCATCGCACCCCGCGACCCACGGCGTCCTGCGCCTGAAGGTTCTCGCAGACGGTGAGGTATTGACCAGGATTGAGCCCGTCATCGGCTACCTGCACCGAGGCAAGGAAAAGGCCTGCGAGAGCCTGGGGTGGCGCAAGTTCTTTGTACACACCGACCGCCTCGACTATCTCCAGCCGATGCTCAACAACGTCGGCTATGCGATGGCGCTCGAGAAGCTCGCTCACCTGGAAGTTCCCGAGCGTGCCCAGGTGATCCGAGTGCTGATGATGGAGACCAACCGGATCATGTCTCACCTGATCGCCCTGGGCGTGTCAGCCATGGACCTCGGTGCAATCTCGATGTTCTTCTTCACCTTCGACCAACGAGAGAAGATCTACGACCTGATCGACGCGTACACCGGTCATCGAATGAACAACACCTACATCCGCATGGGTGGGGTCTACGCGGATCTCGAGGAGGAACTCGAGCGGCACTTCTCCGCCTTCTTCGATAACTTCATCGAGCAGGTGGACGAGTGGGAGAGCCTGCTAACCGGCAACCGTATCTGGTACGAGAGGAACCGGGGAATCGGCGCGATCACTGCCGAGCAAGCACTCTCCTGGGGCCTAACAGGGCCGAACCTGCGCGGAAGTGGGGTTGCCTACGACCTGCGCAAGAGTGAGCCTTACTGCGGGTACGAGGACTACGACTTCGAGATTCCGATCGGAGAGCGTGGTGATGCGTTCGACCGCTACCTGGTTCGAATCGAGGAGCTGCGGCAGTCGGCCAGGATCTGCACTCAGGCCCTGGAGCGGCTGAAGAGCTCCCGCGGTGCCAACGTCATCGCAGACGATCGACGCTATGTCCTACCGCGTCTGTCCGACGTCACCAGCTCCATGGAGGAGCTGATTCACCAGTTCAAGATCGTGACCGACATGAGCCTGCCGAGAGGCGAGGCCTACATGGGAGTTGAGTCGAGCAAGGGCGAGCTCGGCTTCTACATTGCCTCGGACGGCACAGCCGCTCCACTACGCTGCCACCTGCGCTCCCCGAGCCTCATGAACGTGCAAGTCATTCCCTTCCTCGCCGAGGGCAAGCTGCTGTCCGACGTCGTGGCCGTGCTCGGCAGCGTCGACTTCGTCATGGGCGAGGTGGATCGCTGATGGCTCTTCCCCAGTCACTCCTGGCCGAGTTCGAAGAACTCGTCAAGAAGTACCCCGAGAAGCGCGCTGGACTGATCCCAGCACTCCATCGCTGCCAGGAAGAACTCGACGGCTGGATCTCACCGGAGACCATGGAGGACCTTGCCGAGTACTTCGACCTGGAGCCGGTCGAGGTCTTTGGGGTGGCTTCCTTCTATCCGATGTTCAAGCTGCGCCCCGTGGGCGCTCACGTCATCGGCATCTGCCATAACATCTCCTGCGATCTGCGAGGAGCAGAGGAGATCATCGACCAGGTCTGCGAGATCACAGGGGCTCAGGTAGGAGCCACATCTGACGATGGGAGGTTCACCGTCCAGCGTCTGGAGTGCCAGGGCGCCTGCGCGAACGCCCCCATGTTCGACCTGGATGGCGTGTACCACGAGGATCTCGACCGAGACAAGGTCACCTCGATCATTGGAGGCCTCTCGTGATTCCCGCCGGCGAACTCTACCTGTTGAAGCGCAGTGAGCTGAGGGAGTCGCACACTCTCAAGGTCGCTCGTAAGGACGGCGCCTACAGCGCTCTCGAGAGTATCCTCGAGGAAAAGCGGGACCCAGCCGAGGTCACCCTGGTCGTCAAGAATTCAGGCCTGCGGGGTCGCGGCGGAGCAGGTTTTCCAACGGGCCTCAAGTGGACCTTCATGCCAGATCCGGAGAAGGACACTCGCAGGCGCTACCTGGCCGTGAACGCTGACGAGTCGGAGCCCGGCACCTGCAAGGATCGCGTGCTCATGCGCGACGACCCACACTGCTTGATCGAGGGTTGCCTGATCGCTGCCTACGCCATGCGGCTCGAGGCCGTCTACATCTACGTCCGCGGGGAGTACCGCCTACCGTACGACCGCCTGCAGGCGGCAATCGATGAGGCTCGCGCTGCAAACCTCATCGGCGACAACATCCTGGGCAAGGGCTTCTCCTGCGAGATCCACATGCACAAGGGCGCTGGTGCCTACATCTGTGGCGAGGAGACCGGGCTCATGGAGAGTCTGGAAGGAAAGCGCGGACATCCACGCCCCAAGCCTCCCTTTCCCGCCGGCTTTGGACTCTGGGGACAACCCACGACGGTCAACAACGTCGAGTCCATCTTCAACGTGCCCTTCATCATCAATCGCGGTGCGGACTGGTTCCGCTCCATGGGAACGGAAGCAAGCCCCGGCAACTTCCTGTGCGGAATTTCAGGCCACGTACGGCGACCCGGCGTCTACGAGGTACCGCTGGGAATCAATGCCAAGACGATTCTCGATGAGTACGCCGGCGGTGTCTGGAAGGGCCGTAGCCTCAAGGCCTGGATCCCCGGAGGATCCTCAACGGGACTCCTACCCGCGGAGCTGATCGACACCCCCATGGATCACGACTCGATCAAGGGCACTGGATCCATGTTCGGGACAGGCGCCATGATCATTCTCGACGAGACTGCCTGTACCGTCAGGGCATCGAAGGTGATTGCTCGCTTCTACGACCATGAGAGCTGTGGCCAGTGCAGCCAGTGCCGAGAAGGCACTCAATGGCTCTCGGAGATCTTCTCCCGCATCGAGGATGGTCACGGAACGATGCAGGACATCGACAACCTGGAGCGACTCTCGCGCAATATGGCACCCGGCAAGACGATCTGCGCCCTCGCGGATGCTGCGGCAATCCCCACACTGGCCGTGATCAAGCACTTCCGCGAGGAACTCGAGGCCCACGTCAAGCAGGGTTGCTGCCCGATCAAGACAAGGCAGGAGTCGGAGGTGCTCGCGTGATGAAGATCACCGTCAACGGTCGAGAGGTCGAGGTCGATCCCAGCAAGCCTCTCATCGCGGCCTGTCACGACAATGAAGTGGACGTGCCGAACTACTGCTATCACCCTGGCCTGACCCCGGTCGGCTCCTGCCGGATCTGCCAGGTGGAGGTTCAAGAAGGCGAGCGCCCTCCCCGAGTGGTCGCGGCCTGTCGCACACCAGTGAGCGAGGGCATGATCGTCGACACGAACAGTGAGGCGGCCCATGAGACCCGTCGCGAGTGTCTGGAGTTCCTCCTCAAGGACCATCCGCTGGACTGCCCGATCTGTGACAAGGCTGGAGAGTGCACCCTCCAGGACTACACCTACGCAGAGGGCCAGAGCTCGGGTCAATCCTCAGAACCACGTCAGAACTTCGAGAAGCGCAAGAGTCTCGGCGACAAGATCGTCCTTGATCAGGAGCGCTGCATCCTGTGTTCGCGCTGCGTGCGGTTCTTCGAGGAAGTCACAGAGAAGCCGCAGCTGACCGTCGCCGGCCTGGGATCGCGCTCACGCATCGAGACCTTCGGCGACCGGGATCTCACGGGAAATTATCAGGGCAACATCACCGACCTGTGCCCGGTTGGAGCCTTGACCCTGAAGAACTTCCGCTTCAAGGCGCGGGTTTGGAACCTGGTCAAGAAGGGCTCGACCTGTGGTGAGTGCAGCCGTGGCTGCTCGGTCTCGGTGGAGGTGCTACGCCAGGGTGAAGTCAAGCGCATCCGCCCCCGCTACAACGAGCAGGTCAACCGCTGGTGGATCTGCGACACCGGTCGCTTCTCAAGTGACCGGGCCAATCCAGAGGGGCGAGTCCCCGCCCTCCTGCGAGGCTACAGCGGGCTCGAAGCCTGCGAGGTCGAGGACGCACTGGACTCAGTCACCAGCGCCTACCGCGCCCACGATGGTCACCTGCTGGTGGTCTCTCCCTGGGTCACGGTAGAGGAAGGCGAGGCCCTGCTCGAGCTGGCCGCGTCCCTGAAGACGGAGCCGATCTTTCTCTCACCCACTCCGAGCGAACTCAAGGATGACCTGCTCCACACCGGTGACCCCTGCCCCAACCGCCGTGGTCTGATGGACCTGGGGTTCATACCGAAGTCTCCGGAGGAGGTGCGCGAGCTTCTGAGCACGGCCGAGACCGCCACCCTGTTTGGAGAGCGGATCGTGGAGCTGATCGGCCCCGAGCCCCTGGACGAGCTACCGACATCCCTCAGGTTGTTCTTGTTCGATGTGTCAGGCATCGACGCCCCAGCGATCGCCGTCCACTGCGGTATCGCCAGCTGGGTCGAACGCGGAGGCACCTGGGTCAACATCGACGGCCATGTGGGACGTATCCAGGCCACCCGGCCCGCCCCGGCCGGAGTACGCCAGCCACTCTCGCTGATCGAGGGATTGCTAGCAGCTCAGGAGGCAGTGCAGTGACGGTACTCCTCGCCACCTTCATCAAGGCAGTCGTGATCTTCGGCGCCCTGGTAAGCGCTGCGGGCCTGGCCACCCTGGCTGAGCGTAAGGTCAGTGCCTGGATCCAACACCGCCTCGGTCCCAACCGCGTTGGGCCCTTCGGCGCGCTGCAGCCCCTCGCCGACGGGGTGAAGTTCATCTTCAAGGAGGAGTTCGTGCCAGAGGGAGCCACGCGCTGGCTCTTCATTCTGGCCCCGGCCATCTCGGCCATGGCCGCCATGATGTCGGTGGCGGTGATCCCGTTTGGGGGGCTGGTCACCGAGATCGATGGCACGGAGATCTACTTCTCGATCGCCGACCTCGACATCGGAGCGCTGTGGGTCGTGGCCATCGGCGGCCTGGGAATCTACGGAGTCATCCTCGGCGGCTGGGCGAGCAACTCGAAGTACTCGCTCTACGGGGGCCTGCGAGCGTCGGCCCAAATGATCAGCTACGAGCTGCCTCTGATCCTGAGCATCCTGGCTGTCGTGGCGATGAGCGACACACTCAACCTGCGCGAAATCGTCAACATCCAGACGAGCGGAACCGCCTTCGGCTTCCTGCCCAACTGGAACATCTTCTACCAACCGCTGGCCTTCGTCCTGTTCGTTGTCTGCACCTTCGCTGAGACCAACCGCCACCCGTTCGACTTCGCAGAGTGCGAGTCTGAACTCGTTGGGGGGTTTCACACCGAGTACAGCTCGATGAAGTTCGCGCTGTTCTTCCTCGGCGAGTACTGCGCGATGATCGTCATGGCGAGCCTCACGGTGACCCTCTTCCTCGGCGGCTTCTCGGTGCCCTACTGGGAAGAAGCCCCCTGGTACCTGGGAGTCGCTGCCTTCGTGGCAAAGACCGCCTTCTTCATGTTCCTCTTCCTGTGGGTGCGCTGGACACTTCCGCGCTTCCGCTACGACCAGCTCATGAACCTGGGCTGGAAGGTGTTCTTGCCGCTCTCGCTACTGAACATCCTCCTGACCGGCCTGGCCGTTTCCCTCTAGCAGTATGGTCATCGTCAAGCGAAAGGAACTGACGCTTGCTGAGCGTCTCTACATCCCGGAGGTCTTGCGCGGTCTGCGTATCACACTCGGGAAGATGTTTCAGCCGAAGAGCACCCGCCAGTACCCGGAGGAACCCATTCCCTCAACCGAGGTTACCCGCGGGCAACCGCGATTGGCCGAGAATGAGGACGGAACCCTGCGCTGCGTTTCCTGCGGCATGTGCGAGATCGCATGCCCAGCTTACGCAATCACGATCGACGGTCACGAGATCGACAGACCGATCGAGCGCGAGCCTGAGCGCTTCGAGATCGACTTCTTGCGCTGCATCCTCTGCGGCTTCTGTGAAGAAGCCTGTCCGAAGGAAGCCATCTGGATGAGCGACGAGCTGGAGCTCGCCGACACCACGCGCAAGGGGCTGATCTATGGAATTGAAAAGCTGAAACGACCCGCGTCCGCGCTCCAGAAGCGAATCGACTACGTCAAGAGGATCAACGACCGGTGGCGAACTTTCTCTTCTACTTGATGGCCCTCGGAGCCGTCGTCGGCTCACTGGGCGTTGTGGGTTCGAAGAATCCGATCACGAGCATCCTCTCGCTGCTCGGGACCTTCTTCTGCCTGGCGACCATCTACCTCCTGTCCGGATTCCAGTTCCTGGCTGCGGCGCAGATCCTGGTCTACGGAGGAGCAGTCATGGTCCTGTTCCTGTTTGTTGTCATGCTGCTGAACCTGGGCAACCCCGATACCTCGGCCGCTCCGGACTTCATCGGGAAGCGCCGCGTGCCCATCGCAATTGCAACCAGCATTTGCCTGGCACTCCTGACCTTCATTGGCGTCCTCGGACAGGGTGACGTCCAGGCCGGCAACGCATCGCTGGCGGAGGTCGACACGATCACCGGACTTGCCGAGTTGTTGTTCGGTTCGTTCCTGCTGCCCTTCGAGGCCGGATCAATCCTGCTGCTCTCCGCGGCCGTTGCAGTGATCGTCCTCGCCAAGCGTGAGCGATCACAGGCCGACAAGCCACAGACGAGCGACACTGGTGAGGCGGTCCGATGACGGTACCCAACGAGCACCTCCTGATCCTGGCGGGAATCCTCTTTGCGATCGGAGTCGGTGGATTCTTCCTCCGGCGCAACTTGATCATTGTCCTGATGAGCATCGAGCTGATGCTGAATGCAGCCAACCTGACCTTCGTCGCCGGCAGCAGAATGCACTCGAGTGGTGCGGATCCGAACCTCGAAGGTGGCTTGTTTGCCGTCTTCGTGATCATGGTCGCGGCTGTCGAAGCATCAGTCGGCCTCGCACTGGTGATCGCCTTGTACCGTCGAAAGCAGACGGTCTCCACCGCCAGCCTCAACGATCTGGGAGACTGATTCCGTGCCCTACGAAAACTGGCTGTGGTGGATCCCGGCCCTCCCATTCATCGGCGCGATCGGCTGCGGAGCCCTGCACTTCGTCACCCTGTCAGCGCGCAGGCAGGGCCGAGAGGAATCTGCTGTCACACGCGCCGCGGCCATGCTGGCCTGTGCCGCGGTCGCGATTCCATTCATCTTCAGCCTCCAGGCCTTCAATAAGTTGAAGGGGCTCAGTCCCGCCGAGCGGGTGCTCGAGAGCGGGGCATGGGACTGGATCGACACGGGTAGCTTTGCCATCGATGTGTCCATGGTGGTCGATCCCCTGTCGAGCATCATGCTGCTGGTCGTGACAGGCGTGGGACTGCTGATCCACATCTACGCCACCGGCTACATGAAGGGTGATCCAGGCTATGCGAAGTTCTTCGCCTACCTGAACCTGTTCGTTGCAGCGATGCTGATGCTGGTCCTCTCCAGCAATCTCCTGGGCATGTTCATCGGCTGGGAAGGGGTAGGCCTTTGCTCCTACCTGCTGATTGGATTCTGGTTTGAGAAGGGCTGGCCAGCAGAGGCTGGTCAGAAGGCATTTGTCACCAACCGTATTGGTGACGCTTGCTTCATCATTGGAAGCTTCCTGCTTGTCCGGCTGTTTGGGACCCTGGACATGTCAGACATCGGGGCCGCGGTCCCGGCATTGCTCGAAGATGGCTCCAGGAGCTTCCAGCTATTCCTGGCCGCCCTTCTGCTCTTTGGGGGCGCCTGTGGCAAGTCGGCACAGCTGCCGCTGTTCGTCTGGCTCCCTGATGCCATGGCCGGCCCCACACCGGTCTCAGCGCTGATCCACGCCGCCACGATGGTCACCTCCGGGGTCTACCTGGTCGTGCGGCTCAACCCGGTCTTCGCCGCCTCCGAGGGGCTCTTGTTGTTCATCGGCATCATCGCTGCTGCAACGGCCCTGATCGCTGGCACCTCGGCTCTAGCCCAGCGCGATCTCAAGGGGGTCCTGGCCTATTCGACCGTCAGTCAGCTCGGCTACATGTTCCTGGGACTGGCTGCCGGCGCATGGGCATCCGCGATCTTCCACCTGGTAACCCACGCCTTCTTCAAGGCGCTCTTGTTCCTGGGTGCCGGCAGCGTGATCCACGGCATGCACGAGGAACAGGACATGCACAAGATGGGTGGCCTCCGTCGGCACATGCCGCGGACTTACATCACCTTCTTGGCCGGTGCTGCGGCCCTCTCGGGTCTGCCGGTGCTATCCGGCTACTTCTCGAAGGATGAGATCCTGGCCATGAACTTCGCCCAGGGTGGGCTCCATCTGGGACTTTGGGTCGTGGGCGTCGCCACCGCCGCGATCACGGCCTTCTACACCTGGCGCATGGTTGGACTGACCTTCTTTGGAGATGAACGCTTCGACACCAGCAAGGTCCATCCCCACGAGTCTCCCTCGACAATGACCATTCCGCTGGTCATCCTCGCCTTGCTCGCCGTGGGAGGCGGCGTGTTTGGTCTGCCCCCGGTGCTGCCCTTCACCCACATATTCGAGCAGTGGCTCGCACCGGTCACCGCACCGGGAGATGCGATCCTCTTTGGCGATAACCGCCCCCACCTCAGCCACGCTGCCGAGTGGGCACTCCTCGCGCTTGGAGCCTTCATCGCCCTCTTCTTCTCCCACAAGGGCTTCCACGCCTACAAGCACGGCAAGAAGTTCGATGAGGTCCTGGCTGCCAAGAATGAGGCCATCTACGCCAAGCTCCAGGACGGCTGGGGAATCGACAGCGGCTTCAAGCTGTGGCTGCTGCAGCCACTCCGACTGGTCTCCTTCGTCATCGCCGTGATCGTCGATCAGTTCACCATCGACGGCGCGGTCAACGGGTCCGCCAACCTGGCCAAGGCCTGTGGCAGCAAGCTCCGCTCGCTGACAGATGGCGGGGTGTCGAACTACGGACTCTGGATGGGCGCCGGCGCGACTGTCCTGGCCTTGATCTGGATCAGCGGGGGGGCCGCCTGATGCTCACCGCAATGACCTTCCTGCCCCTCGTCGGGGCCATCCTCATCGCGCTCACACCTGGTGGGGCCGAGGCACTCCAGCGCATGCTGGCCCTGCTCTTCACGGTGGTGGTTGCAGGACTGGGCATCACGCTCTATCTGGGCTTCGACGGCTCCAACCCTGCTGCACAGCAGCTGGTCGAACATGCCTGGTTCAGCCTGCCAGGTACGCCGCATGACATCCCTGTGTACTTCAAGCTGGGCGTTGACGGCATCTCGATCCTCCTCGTTGCGCTGACCGCAGTCCTGATGCCACTGGTGGTCCTCTCCACCAAGGGGCACATCAACAAGCGTGTCAAGGAGTTCATGATCTGGTTGCTCCTGATGGAGACGGGAATGCTCGGAGTGTTCCTCTCCATGGACCTGATCCTGTTCTACTTCTTCTGGGAACTCTCGCTGATTCCCCTCTACTTCATCCTGGGCATCTGGGGAGGTGAACGGCGGATCTACGCGACGACCAAGTTCTTCCTCTATACGGTCGCCGGCAGCCTGCTGATGATGCTCGGCGTGATCTGGCTCACCTGGACCTTGGGGACCTCCGACATCACGGAGCTCACAGGAGCCACAGCTCAATTGCCGGGAGCGACCCAGGCCTGGATCTTCGCATCCTTCGCCCTGGGCTTCTCCATCAAGGTGCCGGTCCTCCCCTTCCACACCTGGCTCGCTGACGCTCACACCGAGGCTCCTACCTCGGGCTCTGTGGTCCTGGCCGGCGTGCTACTCAAGATGGGTACCTATGGCCTGCTCCGCTTCGGCATCGGGATGTTTCCCGAGGTTGCGCTGAGCGCAGCGCCGCTGTTCATGGGTCTGGGGGCGATAGGCATCGTCTACGGCGCATTCCTCGCCTGGGCGCAGACCGACATCAAGAGACTGGTTGCCTGCTCGTCGGTGAGCCACCTCGGCTTCGTGGTCATGGGACTCTTCGCCATGACACAGGAGGGGTTACGTGGCAGCGTGATCCAGATGGTCAACCATGGCCTCTCGACAGGACTGCTCTTCCTTCTGGTCGGCATGATCTACGAGCGTCGACACACTCGCGACTTCGAGCAGTACGGTGGGATTGCCTCGGTCATGCCCATCTACGCGTTCTTCTTCGTCTTTGCCATGCTCTCCAGCGTGGGCCTGCCCTTCCTCAACGGCTTCGTGGGCGAATACCTCATCCTGCTGGGAACCTTCAAGGCCTCACCCCTGTGGGCCTGCGTCGGTGTCACGGGCGTGATCTTCGGCGCCGTCTACCTGCTGATGGCTACCCGCAAGCTCCTCTTTGGCCCGATCACTGTGGCCGCAAACCGGAAACTCCAGGATCTGAATGGACGAGAGGTGGGCCTGATGATCCCGCTGGTCCTGCTCTGCCTGTGGATTGGTGTGCGCCCCAACTACTTCATGGACAAGACCGGGGCTTCGATTGATCAGATAGTCGAGCGAGTTGACAACCTGCGGGAGGCAAGGATCGAGGCCATGGGCTCCGTCCCGGTACTCCCAACACCTGTTGAGCTTGATGGAGTGAAGCTTCGATGATCACTGCAATCCTCAGCCAGGACCTCGACATTCAAACCGTGACCAGCGCCGCGTGGATCGGTGGCGCGCCCATGCTCTGCGTCACCTTTGGGATCATCCTGGCCCTGCTGGCAGAGGTCATACCCACACTGGCAGCAGCCCGCCCTCTGGCCTTTGTGGGCTCTCTCCTGGCCGCCCTCTTCTTCGAGCTGGCTCTCATAACTGATCCTCAGGGCCTGATCTTCCAGGGCACGTTCAGGGCCGACTCAGCCTCCAGCTCCTGGGGTGCGTTGTTCGTCACTGCAGGTCTGCTCTCCTGGCTCTACAGCCAGCGCTACTACAAGCTCGAGGCCCCCTTCAAGCCGGAGCACGACATCCTCATGCTCTGCTCGGTCCTTGGCATGATGCTCATGGCCGGCGCAGAGGATCTGCTGACCTTCTTCATCGGTCTGGAGGTGCTCTCCGTACCCCTCTATGCCCTGGCCAGCTTCAGGCGCGTGCGCAACCAGTCCGTAGAGGCTGGTCTTCGATACTTCCTTCTCGGTGCCTTTGCTGCGGGCCTGTTCCTCTACGGAGCTGCCCTGATCTACGCCGCAACTGGCACCTTCCGGCTGGAGGAGCTACGCGAGGTCGGAATCCACTCCAAGCTCGGAATCGCCGGAGTGGCCCTGATGGCATCTGCGCTCTTCTTCAAGGTCAGTGTGTTTCCCTTCCACTTCTGGGTCCCCGATGTCTACCAGGGAAGCCCGACTCCGGTAACGACCTTCATGTCGACCGGCACCAAGGCAGCAGCCTTCGCTTTCCTCTTCAAGATCGCGTTCATGTTGCCCGAGAGCTCGGCCGGCACCCTGGCCATCATCTCCCTCCTCACGATGGTCGTGGGAAACCTGGGCGCCCTTGTGCAAACCGATCTCAAGCGACTGCTCGGCTACTCAGCTGTAGCTCATGCAGGCACCCTGCTCCTCGCAGTCACCGCCAGCCTGGTTGGAGATCCCTTGCCCGATGGGCCGCTGGATGCAGCGCTCTACTACATGGCAGCCTACGTGTTCACGGCCTGTGGCGCCTTCGGCCTGATCGCGACCCTTGAGGGAGATGGGGAACGCTTCACAAGGATTGAATCCCTTCGCGGGCTGGGCCAACGCCGGCCGGTTCTTGCCGGTGCACTCTCCATATTCATGCTCTCGCTCGGAGGCTTCCCCGCCACCGGCGGATTCTTTGGCAAGTACTTCGTCTTCTCCAGCACCCTGCGAGCAGACATGATGTTCGTCTCCGCCATTGGGGTCCTGCTGTCCGTGATTGCTCTGGGGTACTACCTGAGAATCATCATGACCATGTGGATGCAGCCCGCCAAGAAGGACGTCCCGATACCAAGCGCCTACCGCCCAAGCAGTTCATTCGCGACAGGGATGTGCGTGTTCTTCGTCTTTGCGCTTGGCCTGGCCCCCGGCTGGTTTCTCGATCGCCTGCTCTAAGGGCATGAGATCGGGCTATCCGGCAATTCCCTGCTGAGCTCTGCAAGGCGAGGAAAAAACCCTGTGCTCCGTGGCACGAGGTAGGCCTGTAAGAAGAGAGAACCGGGCAGCAAGGCCACCCGGTCCTTTCTTCTACTCCGCGTCTCTGACGAAGCGGTTGACTAGTTTTCCGTGAACTCGACGGCCCAGCCGCGGTGGTCGCCTTTGATTCGCTCGCAGCGAACCAGGCTGCCAAAGAGTGTCTTCTGCTCCCCGTCGACCTCAACACTGACGCTGACTCGCAGATCACCTTCCGTGAAGAACAGTATCCCGGAGTTTGAGAGGTTGTTTGAAACACCAATGAGCTCACAGGTCTCGAAGTTGACCTTGACCTCACTCTTCATGGACTCGCGCTCAGCCCCTCGCCTGTCTGCGGTGCCGGTTTCTAACTCGGAGTTGCTGTTGTCAAACTGATCTTGTTGAGACATACGTCTTGGGAGATGTAGGGCTGAAGTGGATTAGGGGATCTTTTTTGTCGGCCATCCCAGCCACCCGACCTAAACGCTGATCGAATCCTACGAGTAGATAGACGAGTTCCGGGGACAGCCATCACTCCAATTCGGGAGAAAAGCGGCAGGAAATCCCACATCACGCGCCTGAGAGGCCACTATTGCGGCCCCGGTACAAGTTAAGGGTGGCCCCCCTAGAGCCGGTCCCGAATCGCAGAAGCCAGCCCCTCGAGGGAAACGGAAACCGTCTCACCACTCTCCAGCACCTTCAACTGGCACTGCCCTTGCTCCCACTCATCATTCCCGATGATCAGCGCAAGGGGAAAGCCACGGCGGTCGGCGTACTTGAGCTGTGCCCCGAGTTTCTTCGGCTCCGGATAGAACTCCACGTCAATCCCCTCGCGACGCAGTCGGGCGCAGACTGCCAGGTAGTCTCCCAGACGCTCACTCTCGAAGAAGGGAACAAGGACCGAGGCGGTCGATGTACGTGCCTCGAGTAGCTTGAGCTCCTCCATCGCGGCCAGCAATCGGTCGAGCCCAAGTGATGCCCCAACTCCGGGGAGCCGCTGCTTGGTGTAGAGCTCCGCGAGATTGTCATAGCGCCCCCCCGAACAGACGCTGCCGATCGAGGGAAGGTCATCCAGCAGAGTCTCGTAGATTGTCCCGGTGTAGTAGTCGAGCCCCCTGGCAATGGAGAGGTCAAGGGCCACTCGCGAGTCAGGGACTCCGGCATCTCTTGCTGCCGTGAGCACAGTACGCAACTCCTCTACACCTCGTTGACCGAGCGCGCTATCACCCATCAGGTTCGCGACCTCTCCGAGCACCTCCTCAGGCGCACCGCTCACGCTTGTCAGCCGGAGGAAGTCCTGCGCGTCTCCGGTCTGCATGCCTGCTTCCCGTTCAAGCTCAGCAATTACCTTCTCCTCGCCAATCTTGTCCAGCTTGTCCAGCGCTCTCAACACGGGCACACTTCGGTCCCGCAGCCCCTTTTCCTCCAGGTAGCCACTGAGCACCTTGCGGTTGTTGATTCGCACTCGGAAGCCCTCGAAGCCCAGCCGCAGCAGCAGGTCGTGGATCACCAGCAGTGTCTCCACATCAGAACTCAAGCTCTCGGTTCCGATGGTATCGAAGTCACACTGCATGAACTCGCGATAGCGGCCTCGCTGGGGCTTCTCAGCCCGCCAGATGTGAGCGATGTGGTAGCGCTTGAAGGGAGTACCAAGCTCTCCAATGTGCTGGGCACAGAATCGTGCAAAGGGAATCGTGAGGTCAAAACGCATACCGACGTCTCGCCCCCCCCCATCCTGGAAGCGGTACATCTGCTTGTCCGTCTCGTCGCTGCCCTTGCCTGCCAGGATCTCCAGGTACTCCAGAGCCGGGGTGTCGATGGGCACGAAGCCGAAGGATCGATACACCTCACAGGCCTGGACAACCAGGCGCTCTCGCGGGATGGCCAGCTCGGGCAATATGTCGCGGAAGCCCTTGAGGGTGCGCGGCTGGATCTTCTGAGGGGCGTCGGCCATCGGAGAAACTTGGGGCTTGGGCTGGTAAGCGTGAGGACGAGGCCCACGCCAGGGCAGGCAGAGGATAGGTGCCAGGGGAGTGTCGAGGTACCCTCTGCCTCATGCATTCGCGTCCGGTCCAGTTCATCACTCTCCAGGTTGCCCTCCTGGCGGCGCTCACGGGGGCCGGCTGCTCGGATGCCGGGGCTCCCACGGATCCCGGCTCCCAATCAACAGCTCGTCCCAACCTGCTGCTGGTCACCCTGGACACCACCAGGGTTGATCGCCTGGGTGCTTACGGGCATCTCGCCGCCCAGACGCCACGACTCGACGAGCTCGCAGATCGCGGCCTTCGCTTCGAACGTGCCTACGCCCATGCCCCGCTGACACTCCCCACCCATGCCAGCCTCTTCACCGGGACCTTTCCCCCCGAGCATGGCATCCACGACAACGGTCGCAACGCCCTCGGCGAGCAGCTCACGACCCTGGCCGAGATCTTCTCCGCTCGGGGGTTCTCCACAGGAGCCTTCGTCAGTGCCATCGCCCTCGACGGCTCCTTCGGCCTGGACAGGGGCTTCGACATCTATGATGACGACCTTGGCAGCATGGGGCCGGGCGGCACCAGGCTCCTGGACCGCCCGGCGTCCGAGGTCGTGGACAGCGCGCTCTCCTGGCTGGCCACCTGCAAGTCTCCCTTCTTTGCCTGGGTCCACTTCTACGATCCCCACGCTGACTACTCGCCGCCTGCGGACTTCACCCTCGAGGACCCTTACGACGGGGAGATAGCCTACGTCGATGCCCAGCTGGGCCGACTGCTCGGCTGGCTGGAGTCACGCCGTCTGGCCAAGGAGACTCTCATCGTCGTGATAGCCGACCATGGTGAGAGCCTCGGAGAAAAAGGGGAGCACACCCACGCCTCGCTGATCTATGAAGGAACTCAGCACATTCCCTGGGTGATGACATGGCCTGGACAGATCGTCGCTGGCTCACGCTCCGATGATCTGGTTCAACAGGTCGACCTCCTGCCGACCCTCATGGAGCTCTACGACTGGTCCGTGCCTGAGGCTGCCTCGGGGAGGAGCCTGGTTCCGCTGCTGCGAGGGGACTCCCTGGAGCCCGCGCCAATCTATGTCGAGAGCGAATACTGCGCGCTGAACTTCGGTTGGAGCCCACTGCGCGGGATCATCGAGGGCAACTGGAAGTACATCGACGCCCCCACCCCCGAGCTCTACGACCTCTCGTCCGACCCTGGAGAGACTCAGAACCTGGCGGAGAGCGCCGCAGAGGTCGCCGCGAGGCTCCAAGGACGCCTGAGGGCCTTGCTCGATTCCATGGAGTCCTATGCCCCAGCCGCCGTCGTCCTGGAGGAAGGCATGAGCGAGGGCCTCAGCGATCTCGGCTATGTCCAGGGCGCTGGTGAGATTTCCCTCGACGCATCCGGGCTCCTGATCAACCCGATTGAACGAATCGAGTACCTCGAGCTCTACCACGCAGCCGTGGGCATGGCCAACCATGGGCGCTTCGCAGAGATGATCGAGCCTCTGGAGCAAGTCGTCAGCGCCTGCCCGGAGAGTGCTGGCTTCCGGGCCTTGCTGGGCGATGCCTACCGGCGTCTGGAGCGCTGGGACCAGGCCCGTGAACAGCTCGAGGCCGCCCTGGAGATAGCTCCAAGCTACGACCCTGCCCACTTCTATCTGGCCGCCTTCCACGAGACTCGGGGAGAGCTCGACCCGGCCCTCGCTTCCTATCGAGAGAACCTGCGGCTGCGCCCCGAGTACGTGCCCGCTCGTGAAGGGGTCGCCAGGATCCTTGCCGAGCAGGAAGACCTGAGTGCGGCGCTGACCGAGTATCAGGAGATTGTCAGACTGGACCCCAACCAAGCTCGCCACTGGATCACCATTGCGGGACTCGAGCAGCGAGTGGGCAACACCGCCAGGCGCAAGCAGGCGATCGAGCGAAGCCTTGAGCTTGCCGATGGCGACCTCAGCACCCGCGACTACTGCGCCTGGGTTCTGGCGACGGCCTCCGATGACGAGCTCCGCGACGGAGAGCGAGCCCTGGCCCTCGCGCAGGAACTGGTGGAGGAAACAGGTGGCCGTGTGCCAAGACTCCTCGACACGCTGGCTGCAGCGCAGGCGGAGACTGGAAGTTTTTCAGCCGCCATCACCAACGCTGAGAAGGCCATCGAACTTGCTGATGCACTGCAGGACCCGCTTCTCATGGAGCAAACGGCAGCTCACCTGGAGCTCTACCGTGGCGGGAAGCCGGTCCGCGAGGACTGAAGCTGGCCTCAGTCCAGAGCCAGAATGCGAGTGCGCTCCTGATCCTGCCCGCTCTCCCAGATCGTCCGGAAGTCGGACTTCAGCTCGGCCTCGCCAACTCTCAGGGCCTCGATCAAGCCTCGAGGCGCCCCCTGCCGCGCAAAGCTGGCTGCACTGTTGGGCCCCAGAACGAGGTAGGAAATCCCCAGTGAACGGACCTGACGTGACAGCTCCTCCGGGCTGTTGGACTCGAGCGCCTCGTCCAGCCCGAAGCGGCCGGCGAGATCGCCATTGCGCCGCACTCCCCAGCTCGCGCAAGCCCGTTGGCCGTGATAGATGATCAGGGCCGCGAGCTGGGGGTCCGTCAAGATCCCGTTCGCGTGCACGGCCTGGACACTGTTCCAGGGACCAGTGGGCCGGGAGTTCTGCCGCAGCCAGCGCGCGGCGGCAAGACCATCCAGCCGCTCGTCCTGGGGCCGCCCCTCGAGGTTGCCCACGACTCCTGAGACGGAGAAGATCAGGAGCCCCGCGAGCGAGAAGCAGGCGACCCTCCCCCCCGTACCCCTCGCATCCAGGGAGACTCCCATCACCAAGGCCAGGGGAACAAGGAACAGGAGAAGCAGGGGCGGATGCAAGCTAGCGATTCCCACGGTCGCACCCCCAGCACAGAGCATGGTGACCCTGGTGCGAGAAGCTACGGAGTCAGGCCCACCGTCAGCTCTCCACATCATCGAGAGCAGCGCAAAGAGGACCGTCAATCCGCCCACGAGTAACGCTTCTCTCGACTCGCTCGCCCACGGACCCCCCGCATCCCATTCAAGTGCAGCGAAGAGCAGCGCGCTCTGTTCATGGTCGGGCCCCATGAGCCCCAGGACAACGACGCCCACCACCAGCAAGGTGACCGCGCCACCTTTGATGGCTCGCATCAAGCCCCCACTCCAGGCTTCGCCTTGCTGCCAGAGCAGCAACACGAACGGCAGCGCGCCAAGAATCGCACAGGTGCCCCAGAGGTCAGTCCAGCCCGCAACAGGCCCACCTGTTGCCGGTGCCCAAGGACCTCCGATCGAGGGCAAGATTCCACCGAGAGAGGTGGCAATCCAGAACAGCAAGGCGGCACGCGCCAGATCAGCACGTCCTGCTGCTTCTGCCCGTGTGGCCACGATCACGAGAGCCAGCCAGATTCCGGCTGTCGGAGCCAGATAGATCGGCGATGCAGCCAGGCCGATCCCTCCCAGGACACCGGCAAACATCGCATTCGTGAACTGGTCCAGGGGTTGGGATGAGCTCCAGACTGCACAGATTGCCCGCAATTGAAGTGCGAAGACGAGTGCGATGAACAGCTCGATCCAGATCGTTCCAGGACGCCCCGCCTCCATCACGATCGGCATTGCCCCTATCGCCACGAGAGAGAGTGAGGCTGCCACGCGAGAGACCCCCGTCCTCGCTCGTAACAGACCGAAGACTGCCGCCAGCCACAGAAACGTGAGCGCAGGCCCAATCCACAAGCTGAGGCGTTGCAGCCCGAACTCGTCCAGAGGGGTCCCTGGGCTTCCCACCTTCCCTCCCGAGAAGCCACGTGCAAGGAGCGCGACGAGCTCATCGAAGAGTGGCAGATCCATCGATGCAGCAGCCCCTGGAAAGCTGCCGTAACCATCGACCTGGGCGAGGCGATTGCTCTCGATCGCCAGACCGATCCGGCGTAAGCGCCAGGCGGACTCTGCATCCAGCACCGCAAAGTCGCCGGTCTCCGGGTCAATCGCGGAATCGCGCCAGCCCAGAACGAACCATGCCATCAACGCCAGCACGCAGAGGAGGAACACTCCATGGCGTCTGGTCTCGGAAGTTAGTCCTGATTCAGCCAAGTCGCCAGACGCCTCGGAACTTCGAGCACTCCAACTGGATCCGGCACACTCAGGTACAGACGGGTTCGCCGGGTAGAAGGACCTTCATCTTCATCGAGAGCAAGCTCCTCCTTGGCCCCGAGCACCAGCTGCAGCGTCGACAGACCGAGATCCGGACTGAGTCCTGCGCGGGCTGCAAGGGTCTCGCTCAGAACGAGCGCGTCGATCCCCTTGAGATCCTCGCTCTGGGGGTGAGCTGGCAGAGTGCGCCCGAAGTCACCACGTGTGACAACCACCAGTTCATCGATTCCCTGCTGCTCCCGCAGCGACTGCACCAGCTGAGCTACCTGGAACCCCGCCTGACCGGGCAAGGAAGGCGCGGCAGCAAGCACGCGCCAGCCATGCTTGGCGGCGAAATCACCCCAGGCTCTACCCCGAGGGCCCGAGAGGAGGTCGGCAGGGGACTCGAAGGCGTCCGCCAGAAGTAGAACGGCGCGCTGACCGTTACCGAGAGGATGCTCCCAGACCACGATTTCCTCGGGGTCCAAGCGGACGTACTTGAGAGCCTCAAGGCTCAGCCCACCTGGGCTCTCACCCGTCAGCGAAATCCAGTCCGACAATCTTGTCGCACTCGCCTGCCGCAGACCGAGTTCCCGCAGCAATCTCAGCCGCTCCAGCACTCGCCGTTGCAGGGGGCTGGCCTCCTCGACCGCCACGGCCGCCAGCTGGGCCCTGGTCTCCCCGAGGCCCTCGACACACTCGATCGGAACTGGACGGCCTCGAATGATTCCCGGCCCCACGCGTAGCTCAAGAACGAGATGCCACACCGCCGCATCGGAAACGGGCGGGCGAATGTAGGCCTGAAAGCCCTCGACGAGCGCCGCTACCGAGGCTGGCTCACTCCGGGCGACTGTCTCAAGTCCATCGGGTGCAATCCAGATCAGCTTCAGGTCCACGCCTCCCTCGGGTTCGGGCGGGGCCGCGGGTTTCCAAATGCCATCGAGGTTGACCGTCATGGGTTCCCCGAGCCCCTCCTCGCGAGCGGCAAAGACTCCCGGCACGACCCGCAGATCGATGGAATCAGCCAGCACGCACCAGGCCTCCAGGCTCGTGTTCCGCAGGTCCCCTTCCACAGCACGAGTAGCGGCTGCAATCGACTCCAGCGGGAGGGGCGCACGGGATCTCTCCAGTTCTTCACCTGCGGTGCGCAGGATCTGATCCGCACTGGCCCTGGCGGCCTTCTCCGCCCTGGAGTACTTCTCGAGGAGCAGCTGAGTTCGCTCAACCCGCAGGGCGGCTCTACGAGCCAGCATCTGGTTGACCTGAGGGGTGCTCTCGGGCGTCCCCACCCGCTGCGTAGCAGACACACTGGCTGCCGAGCCGCTCATCAGAGCGAAGATCAGGCTGATGTGGAGACTTCGCTGCCACCTAGGAGGTTGTCTCATCGTACCTCTCATAGACGACCTCTCCACCCTTGACCACCACGCGTACAGGATTGCGTCCGAACTCGTAGGTCAGGTGGCGGTAGCCTGGCAGGTCGAGGAGGGCCAGGTCCGCCTGCTTACCGACCTCGATCGAGCCCAGCCGGTCGCCACGGCCCAGTGAACAGGCTGCGTTCAGAGTAGCCGCAGCCAGTGCCTCGCTGGCGCTCATGCCGTAGCGTAGGGCTGCCCAGGTCAGCACCTCCGGCATGGACTGAACGTAGCAGGAGCCGGGATTGAAGTCCGTGGCGAGCGCAGGTGCGAGACCCGCCGTGATCATCTCGCGGGCGGGAGCCTCCTCGTCCTGACGCAGGAAGAGTGGTACCAGCGGACAGAGCACGGGGATCACTCCTGCGGACGCCAGCGCCTCGATCCCGGTTGGAGTGACACACTCCAGATGATCCGCGCTGGCAGCGCCCAGCTCCGCTGCAAGCTCAGCGCCGCCAAGGGAGGTCAGCTGATCCACATGCATTCGCACGCCCAACCCCAGCTCCGCGCCTCGTTCCATGACCTTGCGCGAGTCATCCAACCCGAACACATGGCTCTCGGTAAAGATATCGCAGTACTCTGCGAGACCGCTCTCCGCGACTTGCGGAAGCATCTCCTCGATCAGGAGAGTGACGTACTCCTCGTGACGCTCTCGGTACTCGGGGGGGAAGTCGTGGGCACCCAGAAAGGTCGGTACTAGCTCCACGTCGTGCAATCGATTGGCCTCGGCCAGGACCTCCAGACACTTCAGCTCATCAGCTGTCGTCAACCCATAGCCTGTCTTGGCCTCGATCGTCGTTGTGCCCAGTTCGAGAAAGCGATCCAGACGCTGGAGCAACCGCCCAAGCAGCTCTTCCCTGGAAGCCTCACGAACCCCTCGGATCGAGGAGAGAATGCCGCCGCCGGCCCTTGAGATCTCCACATAACTGCGTCCCGCCACCCGCATCTCGAATTCTTCCTCTCGGGTCCCGAAGAAGATCGGATGTGTGTGCGAGTCCACGAACCCCGGAACGAGGATTCCCCCTGCACCGTCGATCACCTGCTCGGCACTCCACTCCTCGAGGAGCTGGTCTTCCGGAGCTACAGCGACGATCTCACGACCCCGCACAGCAACGGCGTGGCCACTCTGGATCTTCGATTCGAGGGCTGATCCGCCAAGCGCAGAGGTACCGCATGGACTGACGACCTCCGCGACTCCGGTGATCAAGAGGTCAGCGCTCTGGGGGGCGTTGGGCATACGCCCAGTGTAGCTGGGACGAATGGACCCGGTCTAGCCAGCCTGACATCCGGATGTCTCGTTCCAGCAATCCAAGATCGCCATGTTCCTGGTCATGTGAGCGCGAATGCGCTTGCGAGCTCGAAACATGATCATCTTCATGTTCGACATCCCCACTGACATTCGATCGCAGGCCTCGGCGTAGGTGAAGCCCTCGACCTCGATCAAGCGTAATGCCTCCTGATCCCTCGGTGAGAGTTCCTTCCAGGCGAGGAGATAGTGCTGCAGGAAGATCCCCCAGGCGCCTGAGAGCGACTGGTGCTCCTCCGCCAGAAAGACGCGATCAAGGGGCCCTGAGCGGGAGTCCTGTGGTTCCTGAGACCCTTCGGGTAGATCGTCGATCGAGTGACTGGTCCTCCGGCCGAGATGGCGACGGATCACATTTCGAGTGATGGCCGCTACCCAGACCCGGAAGGACCTGGGGTGATCATCACGAAAGCTTCCCGGGTAGCGGTAGATGTTGACGAAGACATCCTGACAGAGCTCCTGCGGATCGAAGCGCCTGCTCTGACCTCGCAGGCCGCTGCAAACCAGCCGGAGAACCGCAGATGAGCAGTAGGAGTGAAGGCCCGCGAACTCCTCCTCGCCTCGAGTGTCCCGAAACAGGGCCATGAGGGCTGTTTGCGTGCGAGCCTCAAGCTCATCCCGGCTCTCCCCGCCTTGCGGCGATCTGCTGACGCACCCGCGCGGACGTTGGAATCCTGAACTGGCGAACTGGCGATGCTCAGTGGGTAGCTGAGCCTTCTCGGGAGATTCGGTTAGCTTCACACCCCCCCAATGCACCCACCATGCCAAAACGACCACCAGCCAACGTACTGCCTCCAAATAACTACAGGCAATAGACTTACAATCAAACGCCGCCCCGTCACCACCGGGAACCGCCGGCTTGAAGCCAGCACCCGTTCCGGTTTCGTAACACTCTCAACCGTCCTGGTTCTGAAAGCCGAGTTAGCATCTTGGAAGGGATGAGTGAACAGATCCCTGCCGAACTCCCGATAGAATTCCGCGCCGCCGCAGCTCTGCCGCCCCCCGCGTTGCCCCGCCGATCACAGCCTTGGCCTTCTGCCCACCTACACCGGACCCTCTGGGTCCGCCTCCACCCCTGCTAGCAGCGGGCGATCACGACGCGATCCTCTGGGCGCTCCTGGTCCTGGCACTGTCGTCCTGCTTTGCCCTGCTGCGAGCATCCCTTCTGTACTCGCGGACCGCTCGTGTCGCAGCGATTGCGCCGTCGCAGGACTCTCGAGAGCGCATCGAGCGTCTCCTCGAGCAAGTCGATCGCTTCACCAACAGTGCGAGCATCCTCAAGGTCACCTGCGATCTCGTCTTCATTGCCGTCATCCTGGCTGCCCTTGCGGTTGGTGAGGGCATTCGGTGGCAGGCGCTCTTGGGCACAGCAGCCATCGCTGTTCCTGCCCAGCTATTTCTGACGGAGTCACTGCCACAGGCCCTGGCCCGCCGCTGGGGTGACACCATCCTGCTTCGTGTACTCCCGACCTTCAGCATCCTGCAACTACCACTGCAGGTGCTCTCGAGCACACTCGAGGCGCTCAATGGAGCTGTGCTACGCGTGGTCGGCGTCCCGGAGGAATCCACGGAGACTCGGGAAATCGTCGAGGGCTTTCGCGAGGTGATCGAGGACAGTGCGCGCCGGAACGATCTCGATGAAACTGAGCGAGAGCTGATCGAGAACGTGATGGAGTTCAGCGATGTGGACGTTGCGGAGATCATGACTCCACGCACGGAGATTCACGGAGTTGACCTCGAAGACGGGCTCGATGAGGTCGTGCGAGTGGCCGCTGAGGAAGGGCACTCTTCGATTCCAATCTTCGAGGAGAACCTCGACAGCATCGTGGGCTTCGTCTCCGCCAGGGGTATCGTCAAGCTCCTGGCTCAAGGTGGCCTTCAGGGTGCCACACTGCGGGATCTGGTTCGCCCCGCCTACTTCGTGCCCGAGACCAAGCTCATCACGGAACTCCTGGCAGAGTTTCGGCGGGATAGGCGCAAGATGGCCATTGTGCTCGACGAGTACGGCGGCACGGCGGGCATGATCACGCTGGGCGATATCCTCAGCGAGATCGTCGGAGACATCGGCGATGAGTTCGATCGACCCGACCCTGAACCGGTGCACTTCGTGGCCCCTGGCGTGGCCATGATTCAGGCCGGCCTGCGCATCGCAGAGGTCAATGAGGCCATGCAGCTGGAGCTGCCCGAAGACGAGGACTACGAGACCCTGGGGGGCTTCGTGCTCTCCGAACTGGGACACCTGCCAAAGCCCGGTGAGGGCTTCGATTTCGATCGCGCCAGCTACGAGGTCACCGAGGCCAGCGATCGGCGCGTGATTCGTGTCTGCGTTCGCAAGGCAGTGGGCTGATTCGCGCTGGGCTTCGTTAGGCTCTTGGCAGCGCCGGCCGGCCTACTGGACATGAAGCCCCTCATCGATCACGCCCTCGTCCTCGAGCGCCACCCTTACATGGAGACCTCGGCTGTTGTCTCCGTACTCACCCGTCGCCACGGGCTCATACGCCTCCTGGCACGCGGTCTGCAGCGGCCCAAGTCGCGATTCTTCGCCCTCCTCGACTTCTTCGACGAACTCGAGCTCGAGTGGGCACCGGCAAAGCGCAGCGAGCTCGCGCACCTCAAGTCAGGTTCCATGAGCGTGCGTCGCCGCGGTATCACCCGAGACCTCCGGCGTTACACCGCCGCCACCTCACTCCTCGAGCTTGCCAAGCTCGGCTCACGTCCTGGGCAGGTCGAGACAGATCTGTTCATGCTGCTCTCTACAGCCCTCACCGAACTCGACGCTGGAGAGCTCTCTGCGGATGAGATTCGCGTGCGTTTCCAGCTCGAATTTCTCAGGCAACACGGTCTCTCCCCTGCCTTGGAGCGCTGCGCGGCCTGCGGTGGCGAGGCCCCCCCGACGCCCGGCTCAAGGCCAAGAGTCGGCTTCTCGGCCGGAGCTGGAGGCCGTCTCTGCGCCCCCTGTGCCGCCGAGGCGCGGGCCAGCGGCCGACGGGTCGGGACCCTGCCCTTGGATGTTCTGGTCACAGCGGCCAGAATGCTCGCTGGCGAGTCCCGGATCACCACCCCGGAACGACTCGTACGAGTTCGGGACTTCGTCGAGCGCTTCCTCGACTATCACCTCGAAGCTCGACCTCGCTCCCATCGTCTCTTCCTCGCGGAAGACAATCGCAACGCTCCCCACCTCCCTGTCCCCATGGGCGACTGATGTCACTCATTCAGCGATTCACGACTCGCTTCATCCCCCTGCTGCTCTGCCTTGCGGGCTGCAATACCACCTACATCCAGCGCAGCGAGGGTGTGCCGAAGGAGATCGAACCCGACCAGGTCGCGACGGCTATCGGTGCGGCGGAGGAAGCCTTGCTGGATGACAGGCCCCAGGTTGCTCTCGACTGGATGCGAGCTGCGAGCGCGCTGGAAGGGCTACCGAGCTCTCAACGATCTCGAGTTCAACGACTGCTGGAAATCTCTGCGGAGCGATTCCTGGATAGCCTCTCGGACGAGGACGCGCCGCCGGAGCTTCTGGCCGAAATCCTCGACCTCGAGATCCCCCGACAGCTGGCTGTGACAGGGGCACTACGGGGTGCGCGCTTGCTGGTCGAGAGGGGCGACTACAACGATGCCTTCGAGTTGATCGAGCGCATTGACAGACGCTTCCCCGCTCACCACTTGCGTCCGGAGGCTGGACGCCTGCTCGTCGAGTCCGGCCTGGCGCTCTCGGAGCTCAAGTCCGGCTGGTTCAGCTCGAATCGCGACAACGCCTTTGCTGCCCTCGAGTATTGTTCGATCAACTACCCGCTGACGCCGCGCGGGGACCTCGTCTACCGGCGCCTGGCGGAGATGTACGAGGAAGACCAGCGCTGGTTTCTCGCCATCGCTCGCCACGAGGAGCTCACACAGAATTTCCCCCAGAGCCCGCTTGTGCCCTATAGCCTGGCGCGAGTCCCGCATCTCCTGCTCGAGAGCATCGAGAGCCCCGAATACGACCGCAATGCACTCCTGACCGCACGTCAGGATCTGGAGCGCTGGCTCGATGACTACGAAGGTCACGAGCTGACAGAGCAGGTTCGCTTTGATCTGACGGACTCGCTGGTTCGGCTGACCCTCAGCGATCTGGACATTGCCGGCTTCTACCACACGGTCGGAAATGTTCCAGGAACCCGCTTTCACGCTGCGCGAGCGGTGGAAGAAGCAAGCCTCGCCGGAGATGATGACCTTCGTGCTCAGGCCGAACGGATGTTGGACCGGCTGCCCCCGCCGGAGGACGCTCCGTGACCAGTAAGTCACCCCGAAGGCTTCGAAGGTCGCCCCTCGCGCTGGTGATCGGCCTCTGCCTGGGCTGCCTCGCAAGCTGCGGCTACTCGAGCGGTGTGCGTCTGCCGCAAGGCGCCGAGTCTGTCGGAGTGTCCGTCTTCGACAACTTGAGCCCACTCCCGGAGATCGAGCGCGAGCTGTTCGCCTGTCTCTCCACCCAGGCCAGCCGGATGATCGACGGCGAGCTGGTTGCCCCCAGCCGAGCGGATGTGATCGTGCGAGGGGAAATCGTGGACTACCGGCGGCTGTACGGAGTCCTGAACAGGGAGGGCATGCTCCAGCAGAGCAGTGTCCGGATCGTGCTGCGAGCCTGGCTCGAGGACCGAGAAACGGGAGAGCGGATGGGAGACACCATCCAGGTCGACCAGGCAATCCGGTACGTGATTCGCGCTCGCCAGGAGGAGGCCGGTGCCCGCGACCAGGCCCTCGCCCAGCTCTGCCAGGAGCTAGTCCTCGATCTGTTCAATCAGCCCGACTACAGGATGGCCCCCCCACCCGAGGACCTCGAGGCGGAGCAGGAGTCCCTCGATGACCTGGAACTCCAGCCACTGGACATCGATCTGGACCCTGCAACCGTGGATACCTAGAGCCCTGGCCGCGCCCTGGCATTCAGGAGGGACCCTCAAGGTGACAACATCGTAAGGATCCCTGACTCCAATTCCGGGCCCCAGACGAACTCGCAATTGGCCCACGGAAGCGTAGGTCTGTTTTGTCGCAATAGTTGGTCTAATACAGGCTAGCTCGCCCCGCCCCATACGGTCGGGACGCCCATCGACCGATAGCTGAATCATGCCCGAACCGAAGATGCCCAATCAGGAGAAGCCGACCCGAAATAGGTCCTACGGCTCATTCCTCCTGTTCCTCACCATCCTGGTGACAATCCTATTCCTCGTCGGACGCAACTCCTTTGAGAATGAGAAGGAGTACACCCAGGACGAGTACCTCCTGAAGCTATACACAGGCAAGGTCGAGCAGCAGGAGATCAAGGGTGGTAACCGAGTCGAGGGTCGCCTGCGAAGCGGCGAGCGCTTCGTCACCAGCTTCTCCGATGTTGCAGGCCTGGAGAGTCGGATCCAGCAGCTCAAGGCGATCCCGCGTTATGAGCGGGTCGGTGAACAGAGCTTCCGCGAAGCAATCACCGATGGCGATTACGCTCCGCTGCTACTCCGGTTGATCACCGAGTACAACGAACCTCCCAGGACAACCGAGAATGCATCGATCGCGCCAGTCGCCAAGGTGCAGCGCGACAACAACACCTCGCGCGTCTTCGCAGAGGTGATCGCACGTGGCCGCGAAGAGAGCTCGATGGACGGGCTCGCTGACGCGCCGCTGCCTCGCCCCAAGACCAGTGGTCCCTTCTGGGTCGAGGTGCGTGAAGTCGAGGACATCGCAGTTCTCATGGCTGACATGGAGCTGTTGGGAGCTCAGGTGGAGCGCCTGTCATTCGACACCTCTGGTGACAAGGGAACCAGTTGGAGCGACAACAACTCCATCCTCTCCACGGTCCTCTTCGTTTATGGCCCGTGGTTGGTGATCTTGCTCTTCATCCTGTTCGCGATGCGACAGATGCGAGGCCAGGGCGGAGCAGGGGGCGTGATGAGCTTTGGTCGCTCCCGCGCTCAGCTCTACACCAAGGAGAACAACACAAACACGACCTTCGACGACGTCGCAGGAGCCGAAGAGGCCAAGGACGAGGTCCAGGAGGTCGTCGAGTTCCTCAAGAACCCCGGCAAGTTCACTCGCATTGGAGGCCGCATTCCACGCGGCATCCTGCTGGTCGGCCAGCCTGGCTGCGGCAAGACCCTGCTCGCGAAGGCGATCGCCGGCGAGGCCGAGGTGCCCTTCTACTCGATCTCAGGATCCGATTTCGTGGAGATGTTCGTGGGTGTCGGCGCCAGCCGGGTCAGGGACCTGTTCAAGCAGGCTCGCGAGAACTCCCCCTGCATCATCTTCCTGGACGAGATCGACGCGGTCGGACGCCGCCGCGGAAGCGGAATGGGTGGTGGCCACGACGAACGGGAACAGACGCTCAACGCAATCCTGGTCGAGATGGACGGCTTCGGCACCGACGAGGGCATCATCGTCATCGCGGCCACGAACCGGCCAGACGTGCTCGATCCTGCGCTGCTTCGTCCTGGTCGATTCGACCGTGAGGTCACCATCGACCTGCCCGACGTCGCTGGCCGCGCTGCGATCCTCAAGGTCCACCTGGGCAACGTCAAGGCTCGCAAGGACATCGACTACGGCGTACTTGCCAAGTCGACGCCTGGCTATTCTGGTGCCGACCTGGCTGCAACCGTCAACGAGGCCGCCATTGGTGCCGTCCTCTCCCACAGCGAAGAGGTGACCATGGAGCACCTCGAGGAGGCCCGCGACAAGGTCCGCTACGGACGCCAGAAGAAGTCTCGTAACTTCGAAGAAGCCGACCGGGAGATCACCGCCTACCACGAGGCCGGTCACGCCCTGGTAGCTGCCGAAATCGAGAACGTGGATCCGCCCCACAAGGTCACCATCGTCCCCCGTGGACGCGCCCTCGGCTCGACCATGATGCTCCCTGAGAAGGAGAGCTATCACATGCAGAAGAAGCGCCTCATTGGTCAGCTTGCCGTGCTCTTCGGCGGGCGCGCTTCCGAAGAGGTCTTCTGTGGTGACATCTCCGCCGGGGCCTCCGACGACATCAAGCGAGCCACAGAGCTGGCCCGAGCCATGGTTACCGAGCTCGGCATGAGCGACGTGGTCGGCCCCATCAACTACGCGGAGCGTCAGGGCTCCGACTTCCTTGGCACCGAGCTTCTCTCCAGCCGCTGGCACTCGGAGGACACCGCCAAGCAGATCGACGGCCAGGTACAGAAGCTCCTGAGGGATGCCTATCAGCGCGCACTCGACATAGTGAAGGGAAGCTCGGAGAAGATCGAACGCCTGACACAGGCACTACTCACCTACGAGACGATCAATGTGGATGAGATTGCCAGGCTCTTCGAGGGCACGGCCGTCTCCGACCTTCGTCCCGAGACACCAGAAGAGCCCACTCCGAGCCCCAACTCGAACGGCAACGCGACCAAGGACCCCCGGGCTGGTCACGAGGACCTGGGTGGCGAGCTTCCGGGCGGCGCCGCACCCTCCCCAGCCTGATGCGAGGCCCCCAGAGAGGGCCACGAGCGGAAGGGTGAACTCTTCACAGCGAGATCGATTCGGGCCTCTAGCCATCAAGCTGGGGGCCCGGCACTGTGCCAGGGGGTCGAGCGAGTGCCTGAGCTTTCACACTGCTGGGCTGACCCGGCAGGATCGAGAGCAGCTGCGGAGCTGGTCGCGGACCTGGAGTGGACTGGAGGACTCCGAGGAAGCCTGGATCGAATTTGATTCCTCGCTGCTAGAGCTCGCTGCTGGAGACTGTGACCTCGCTGCCGTGCTGCTGGCGGCCCAGGCTGCCTCGAGCACCCCGCCGCCCCGCCCCCTCCTGATGGGGGTGCTGAATGTGACCCCCGACTCATTCTCCGATGGTGGGCTGCACTTCGAGCACGACCAGGCCGTCGCCAGGGGGCTGGACCTCTTAGCCCAGGGGGCCCACTGGCTGGACATCGGGGGTGAGTCGACCCGTCCAGGTGCCGACCCAGTCACCATCGAAGAGGAGCTGAGGCGGGTCGTGCCGGTCATTCAGACCCTACGCCAGGAGGGCTGCAAGCGACTCTCCATCGACACCCGCCATGCAAGGGTGGCTGCTGCGGCCATCGAGGCCGGCGCCACCATGGTCAATGACGTCGGGGCAGGCCTCGACGACGACGGGATGCTCGACGTGGTTCGCGATTCGGGCTGCGACTGGGTACTCATGCATCGCCAGGGCTCCCCCGGCGAGATGCAGCGAGCCCCCCGCTACGGCGATGCCGTGGCCGATATCTGTGACTTCCTGCGCTGTCGGGTGGCCCACTGCCTCGAGGCTGGCGTCCAGGAGTCTGCTCTCTGGGTGGACCCGGGCATCGGGTTCGGGAAGGCCCTCGAGCACAATCTGGAGATCCTCAGGCGCCTACCCGAGCTGCGCTCCCTGGGGATCCCCCTGCTCCTCGGGCCATCACGGAAGTCGTTCATCGGCCACGTGACGGGTGCTCAGCAGGAGGCTGACTGGCAGCGTGTCGAGGCCCGAGATGACCCGAAACTGCGTCTGGGAGGAACCGCCGCAGCCATCACCTTTTGCGTGCTGGGCGGGGCCCAGATCCTTAGAGTGCACGATGTAGCCGTGATGGCCGAGGCGAGCGCAGTGGCCGCCGCCATCGCCGCCCACCCAAACCCCTTGACCCAACCACCCTGTTGAGCCCCTTTTTCTCCTGGACGCTTCAGATCGCAATCCTCTCGACGGGGATCTATCTGACCCTGCGGTTCCTGCGAACGACTCGGGGCAGCGGACTGCTGCGAGGGCTGTTGTTTGCCTTCCTGTTTGGCGCGATCGGACTCTGGGGCCTGTCGAAGTATCTCCAGTTCGAGGAACTCAACCACATCATCGAGGGCTTCACCCCGTATGTGGCCGTGATCCTCGTGATCATCTTCCAGCCCGAGCTCCGGCGGGCGATGGCACGCCTCGGGCAACAGAACCGCTTCGCCAAGTTATTCACCAGCGGACGAAAGGACATTGTCTCCCGTGTCGCCAAGGCCTCAACGGCCATGGCCTCCCGACGACACGGTGCGCTGATCGCCTTCCAGCAGGAAACCCCGCTTGATGCCTGGACGGCAAATGCCGCACACATTGACGCTGAGATCAGCACGACGCTCTTGGAGAGCATCTTTCATCCGGGCGGAGCCCTGCATGATGGTGCAGTCGTCATCGACGGCGACCGAGTGGTTGCTGCCGCCTGTCTCTTTCCTCTGACCGAGAACATTCAGCTGAGCAAGTCCACCGGTACACGACACCGGGCTGCTCTCGGCCTGACCGAGGAAAGCGACGCGGTCACCCTGATTGTCTCGGAAGAGACCGGGGCGATCTCCATTGCGCGCCAGGGATTCATGAATCGTGATATTCCTCCCCTCGAGCTCGAACAGAACCTACGCGATGCGCTCGGGCTACCCTCTGGTGACGAGGAGCTGGTGGTCAAGAAGGGCTTCCAGTTCGCAACGATCCTCGCCGCGGTCAAGGGCTTCTTCATCGAGGACGTGCTGCGCAAGGCATGCTCACTCGCTCTTGCCAGCAGCATGATCTACCTGGCACATCAGGACATCATCGTCACTCGGACCATGGACATGCAGGTGGTCGAAGTTGCCCCGGGAGTGCAGGTGCAGGCCCGCTCAGGACTCTTTCAGATCCGGCTTCCTGAGGGCAGGATCCACCTCGTAGCCCCCAACAACAGTGCGAACGTTGAGGTCGTGGTTCGTGGGACACAGGCAAATCTGGACAGACTCGGTGCAGCCGGTGGCGTCCTCGACATTCCTCCGGACATCTCCGAAGGGTCCACCGACATCCAGGTGGAGGACATCTCCTGGGGACCTGGCTCCTCCGAGCTGGAGTTCGCCTGGGCGGCAAGCCGCCCCCCCCAGCTCGAGGTCCAGCTCTACTCCATCCACCGCATGGACCTGCGCCCCGAGTACGTGACCGTGGACGCATCTGCTCTCGACCCCCACTTCATGGTCCCGGAGGACGCCGTGTCCTTCGCCCACGACTCGGTGGAGATTCAGGGGCCGCGTGATGCCATCGAGGCCATACGAGCCGGCTCGATGAAGTTCTTGCTGGAACCCATTGTCGTGCAACCCACTGACCGCGGCAATCAAAGAGAGCTTCTTGGCCTGGCAACCAGCATGACCGATGAGGACATTTCGCTCGTTGGTGACGAGCGCGTTTCCGTGGAGCTGAGCATCCAACCTGCCCCGGTGTCCCTGGGGGAGCTCGAGGTCGACCTGGTAGTGGTGGCGCTTCGCGCAGATTCCATGGCCGACTCTCAACAATGGTCGATCTCCCAGGCAGACCAGAAGGCCCGCTTTGCCCTGCACTCAGCCGGGCTCTTCGATTCAGCGCCCGGCACCCGTGCCTTCGACGAGACCTTCCAGCTGATACGCGAGTACTGCCAGGCCAACCTCAAGGCCTTCGTTGATGTCTCCGAGCTCATCGAGGGCGAGGACATCGCCCCGGTAAGATGGCAGTTTCCCGCAAACTGGCGCGAGGAGCTCTTCCCCGGTCGAGAGGACGAGTTCGCGGACTCGGCCCGCCTTGAGGTCGATCTGCTAAGCGAAGCAAAGATCTTGCTCACCAAGAACTGACTCCCCCTGGATAGACATCATGGCATCGCAACGAATCTTCGGCACGGATGGAATCCGCGGGAGGGCTGGTGAAGGCTGGCTCGCGGAGGAGCCCGTTTCGGCCCTGGGCCGGGCCGTCGGGAAAATCCACCTGCCCCACGCCGAAGCAGCCCCCGGCTCGAGTCGGCCAGTCGCCGTGCTTGGACATGACGGCCGTGAATCAGGCCCCATCCTGCAGAGGGCACTCGCACGCGGGCTCAACGCAGCTGGCTTCCACACCGTATCAGCCGGCCCGATCTCCAGCCCCGGCCTTGCGCTCCTGGCCCGCATGGGTGACTTCGGACTGGGAGCCATGCTCAGCGCCTCACACAACCCGGCC
>JABACD010000012.1 GCA_014237855.1 Planctomycetota bacterium
TGGTTTCAATGCCAGTGCCATCGCAATTTCCAGTTGTCTTTGCTCGCCGTGGGAAACAGCCCCGGCAATTTGATCGACCTGTTGTTCCAGGCCGACCTCGGCCAGCGCTTGCTGCTCGGCCACGCCGACCTGCGCCCAGGGGTCTTGATGTCACTGGTTGGTGGTCCGTTCTTCCTGTTCTTGCTGATGCGCTCGCGCAAGGAGCTGAGAACTTGGTAGTCCGAATGGCCGCTGCAGGTGTCGACTTCACCTACGACGTGGGCGGGGAAGAAGTGGTGGCGCTGGAGGGAATTGATCTCGAGATCGGGGCTGGCGAGATGCTCGCAATCCTCGGACCCAATGGGGCCGGCAAGAGCACACTCTTGCGGCTGCTGGCTGGCTTGCTGGAACCCACGCGAGGAACCCTCGAGCTGGGAGGCAAACCTGTCTCGTCCTGGAGTGCCAGGCAGCGTGCCTGCCTGGTGGCGCTCGTGCCACAGAGTTCCACAGCGCTCCCGGATGTCACGGTCGAGGCTTTCGTCGGCTATGGCCGCTACTCGCGCTTCCGTCCGTTCCAGGGGCCCAGTACCGAGGACCTGGCGGCGGTGGAAGCTGCCTTGCGCGCTGCTGACCTGGTGGACCTGGGGACGCGGCCCCTCTCTGAGCTGTCAGGAGGTCAGCGCCAGCGGGCATTGATCGCCCGTGCTCTTGCACAGGAAGCGCAGACGCTCCTCGTGGATGAGCCGACCAATGCGCTTGACCCGGGCCATCAACTGGGAGTGCTTGATCTGCTCGCAGATCTCGGTGAGAGCGGGCGCAGTGTGGTCGTGGTCACCCATGAGCTGAATCTGGCGAGTCAGTTCGTGAGCCGGGCCCTGCTGCTGAGTGCCGGTAAGAGGGTGGCACTCGGCCCCGTGCAGGATGTTCTGGTGCCGGAGATCCTCGAGCCGGTCTACGGCTCTGAGCTGACCTTTGGCGAGTTGCCTGCCGCTCGTGGGCGGGGGCTGAGGCCCTTTGTCCTGCCCTGGAAACGGCCTGAGGACTGAAGAGGGGGGCTCGCGGCCAGCTGAACTCGATCCGACCCCGCCCAGGATCGGGGGGTAGGCTTGCTTGAACGCCCGCAAGCTTCCTCCGGCGAGAGAGTGAGCCATCAGCGTTCTCCTCTTCATCGCCACTCTTGAATGCGCCGTCGCATGGATCGAGCCTCATCTGTCCCCGTATTCGTCGCGTGTCTGCTTCTTGTCTGCTCATTGGCAAGCGCTCAGGCAACGGTGCGGCCAACTCCTCGGGTCGCCAGGGCATGGGCGTCCGCCGTCGTGCCCGCCCTGGCACCGGCAGGTAGCAAGAAGGCTCTCTCGGCCTCTACCCGGGTTGACCTGGGCTTTATCGGGCCACCTGAGTTCCCCAGCTCCGGAGTGATGGGGCCAGGCCTTCCCGATGAGTCCCATGAAGTGGTCGACCTCCGGATCTTTGGTACAGGCATTGGCTCCTCGAGCTTTGAGGGCGAGTTGGGTCAGCTCACGACGCAGCGGGGTGGCTGGGAAGTAGGTATCGGCGAGCACAAGAACCGGGGCCTCAGCTTCCTGGTGGAGCTTGGAACCGAGGCATCCTTTTATGACTTTGGCGGGGGCGGCTCTCCAGTTACAGGGGTCAATGATCCCTTCAATGACGTCTACGACACCCACCTCGCTGGACGCTTCCTGTATCGGGGCGCTGGGCGACTTGAGGTCTACGGCGGGGTACAGCTTGGGAATGCGGGCGAGGACGCAGTCGGCCTCGATGATTCGGTCTATGCCGGTGCGGCAGCTGCCCTGCGTTACAACGCGAATGCAGAGTTCGCTCTCTTGATCGGTGTCGCTGGACTATCACGGTTCGACGACTCACCATGGATCTTGCCGTACATCGGCTTCGACTGGCGCGTGAGCGAGGACCTTCGGGTCAAGACCGAGGCTGCGGAGATCCATGCTGACTACTCTCTCTGCAACGACTGGACCCTGGGACTCGAGGCAGTCTATGACTTCCGTCAGTACCGACTCAATGAGAGTGGTCCTCTCAGTGGCGGATCCTTCCGGGACGAGGAGATTCGACTGGGTGGATCGATTGCGTGGGAGGTGAGGGAGGGCGTCACCTTTGAACTCTCCGGCGGTCAGATCCTGTGGCGGGAACTTGTCTTCCACGATGGCGATGCCGGAGAGCTGGCGGAGACGGAGCTCAACCCGCCCTACTACATGGGGCTTGGGCTGAAGGTCAGCTTCTGACCCTGGATTGCCTGTCCTGGTGTCTCTGGGCCCGGAGCGCAGTCGTCGCGATTTCAGGCGGCCAGAACTCTACGGGTGTAGTCCCGCTCCGCTGGAATGCGCACGAACTGATCCAGCTCAGGTGAGTAGGCCGTCAACGCACCGCCGTAAACACAGGCTGTATCGATACCAAGGCTCAGCAGGTGCCTCTTCGAGCGATGAGCAATCGGAAGCCTGGAGGAGGAGTGCCCGAAGAGAATCAACTCCTTGCCTTCGTAGCGTTCAAACCACCATGGCTTGCCTCGACAATCCAGGCGGCGGGTTCGCGTCAGCTCGAAGGGACTGTTCTTCTCGATGGGCTTTCTGGGGTCAATTCCTGCGTGGACGACTCGCCAGGGGCGCCCGTCCCTTGTGAGACCAGCCCCGTTGATGTCCGTATTCCTGAGGTAGTATCCCGAGTGACCCTGAAGAAACACGAGGATGTCCCTTCGGCGGCTCTCCTCGACGTGGCAGGGACGGCCTCCGTCTCCTGCGAGGTCTTCAGGTTCAATGGGGGGGAAGTCCTCCCTCAGGGGAGGTCGGTCGCTTGCATCGCCGGAGAGTGGCGCGAGCGCCATTCGTCGCAGAACTGCGCGTTCGTGATTCCCGAGGATGAAGAGCGCGTTGGCGCTCCTGAGGGCGTCCATCACGCCAGCTGGGTCTGGTCCGCGATGAAACAGATCACCGCAGGAGACCAGCTGGTCGCCGTCTCCGAGAGTCAATTGCTCGATCAGCTTGCAGAGCTCCGTGGCGCAACCATGAATGTCACCAACGATCCAGGTCGTCATGTCGCAGCAGCGTGATCAAGATGAAGATAGTGCCGTCGACTCATGACGAAGAGTCGCGAGCCGACGGCGCGGGAATGGAGTATCAAGATGTCTCTTGATGCCGAGAGTGTCTTGGGGAGTGGGAGTTGCAGGTGGGTGGCCTGCTTGGGAACACCCTCGGTCCACCAAACTCTTCGTCATGCCCTCTCCACGGCGTTAGGTCATTTTCCCGATGAACCGCTCTGGGCTGGGCGAGTCTCGATCGTGGGAATGGCGCTGGTCCTCGAGGCCTTCCCAGGACTGAGATAGAGCGCTCATCTGGTGTCCCAGGAGTGCCCCGTGGGGGACTGGTTCATCAAGGGCAATCTGCGGGGTGACCGATAGAAGGGTGAGTGCGAGCACTGCACGAAAGCGCCTGTGTTACGCCGAACTTCACCTCGAACTGTCCACTTCAATCGCCCGATGATATCGCAACCGGACCAGCTCCAGCGTGGGACCAACGCGTCGGTCGTTGGCTTCCTGATCTTGCTCGCCGGATGTGCTAGCCCCTCAGCTCCAAAAGATCTGCCACTCCCCATACGCGATACCCAGGCCCTCGAGGCGCAGGTCTTCCGCCTTGGGCCGAATGACATCGTGCAGTGTGCCGTACATGGCCATCCCGAGCTAACAACCCCCTCGAGCGATAGCTTCGTCGGGACCCGAATCGACCCTGACGGTCATCTCTCATTGGGGCTCATTGGAGCAATCCAGGTAGAGGGGCTGACCTTGCAGGAGGCGCGGGCAAAGATCACTGAAGCCTACGCCAGCTTCTTCATCAATGAACCGCGCATCGAGTTCTCGCTGGTGGAGTACTCGGCTCGTCGCTTCTACCTCTATGGAGAGATAGATGAACCTGGCGCCTACACGATCGATCGTCCCCTCAGCGTCTACGAGGCCCTGACCTTTGGTAAGGGGTTTCGGCAGGGTGCGATGCGGAACAAGATCGTGCTGATGAGAGAGGGGGCCGAGGAAGTTGAGGTCTTCATCATCAATGGAGAAGAGCCCACCTCTGCCGGGCTGATGGCTATCCAGCCAGATGACTTCCTGTTTGTCATGCGGACCGGAAGCGGCCGATTCCGGGAGGAGGCGCTGCCCATCATCACGGGCATCTCTGCCTCTTTCGCAGCGGTGGCCTCGATCCTCCTGGTCGAAGATCGACTGAGAGACTAGGTCGTCCGGAGTGATCCCCAGATGAGAGAAGAGACGGAAAACGGTCGGGACGCACTCTTAGTCCTCGCTGAGGCTGCTGAGCTTGTCCGGCGTAACGTCCGGACCTTTGTGGTCTGCGGCTTGTTGGGCCTGGTCTGCGGAACCTTGCTACTCTCACGCAGAGACCCGTTGTATCGAGTCGAAGCGACCATGCGGCTGGAGAACGAGTCCTCTTCAGGTGTTCTGGGGGATCTCGTGGAACTGACGGCCACACCCAAGGCCGTGAGTGAGATGGAGGTTCTACGCTCCCGTAGTGTCGCCGAGAAGGCGGCTCGTGGTGAGTCGTCGAACAGCGGGCAGCTCACGACAACTGTTGACTCTGCTCGACTCCTCCCGCTCTCGAGATTCGTGGGATTGGGAGGTGACTCCGAGTGGGAGCAGCGCGGGGAGAAGCCCCGTCTGAGAGCAACAGTCGACCCTGATCCCGGGCGCAACATTCAGCCTGTGCTGATCGTGGACTTCCTTGGAGCTGACCTGGTGCGGATCAGCAAGCGTGGTCCTCTCTATGGACTTGGCCTCTCAGGGAAGGATCCGCTAGCGACGAGATTTGTGCCCGGCGAGCGCATTGAATATGACGGCATGGGCCTCTACCTCCAGCCGGCTGGAGACCTCACCGATGAGCGCTTCTACCTGAACAGTCTGCGTTTCGAGGAGGCTGTCGCCAAGGTCACCAAGAACACTCGCGTGTCGGAGACCGGGCGGAACTCGAATGTGATTCGACTGACCTATCAGGACACAGATCCCGAGCGAGCTGCGGCCATCGCCAACGCTCTCTGCCGCATCTATCTCCAAGGCAGCAGGTCAAGGAATGAGCAGCGTGCGTCTCAGACGGTCAACTTCATCACCAAGCAGCTGGAGGAGCAGCTCGAGAAACTCGAGACTGCTGAGCTAGAGGTCGTAAAACTCCAGCAGGAGAATCCGAAGTCAGTAGATGTCGGCGTGATGGGGGAGAGTCTGATAAAGCAGATCTCCAGCCTGCAGCTCGAAGAGGTCCAGCTACGAATGCTGCTCGGGGGAATTCGAGAAGCCCTGGAGCATCTGAATAAGGGCAACTTCGACGCTCTCTCTCGATTGCAGAGCACATTCACCGATCCCGTAACGGCCAATTATGTGGAGCAGATGATCCTGCTCACCAGTGAGATAGATCTGCTCGATCGCTCGGACTCGAGTGGGTACAAGAGCATGGTCATGGCTCGCCGCATGGACATCTTGAGCAAGTCGGACGAGCTCGAGCTGGAGATTGCGGAGCTTGAGAATGTCTTGCATCTGCTGGCCACCGGTGAGTTGGGTGCCCTGGGCGGCCGACTTCAAGAGGACGGCGTCATTGACCGAGATCCGCTGCTCGAAGGCTATCTGGAGAGCTGGAGCCTGCTGGAGAATCGCCTGCTTGAACTGGAAACCGAGTTCACGAAGGAGCTTCCCGAGATCCAGACGCTCACTGCCCGCATCGCCGGTCTGGAAGAGCGCTTGGCACAGTTTCTGAACACACGCCTCGCTGGCCTCAAGGCTCAGAGGCGGGAGTATGTGCAGCTCTTTGAAGACTACGGAAAGCGAGTCGATGCTTACCCAGAAGAAGAGAGTTCAAAGATAAGCGTAGCTATCGATGGCCTGCGTCAGCGTACGGTCACGCACCTGACTCACCGGCTGACTGGGCTCTACTCTCGACTCTCGAATCTCGAGACCGAGCAGAGCGGCATCGAGGGGCAGCTTGCCCAGCTCCCGGAGGAGGTCCGCGTGCTGGCCGACCCAATGCGACGCCGAGAAGCTCACTCGGAAATAGTCAAGTTCTTGCTTGGCCGTCAGAAAGAGGCCGAGATCACTCGGGCCTCGACCATGGCAACTGCCGACTTCATTGACGTCGCCATTCCCTCCAGAACGCCGCGCGGCCCATTCGGCGCCCTCTTTATTGTTGGCGGTCTGGTTCTCGGAATGGGCCTGGGCCTGGCCTTGGCCTTCGTGAGGCAGAGCTTCGATCGAGGGGTCTACACCAGCGAGGACCTCGAACGAGTTACCGGGCTGACGTTGTTCGGGGCGATTCCTGATTACTCCAGGGGGGTCTTCAAGGTCTCAGGAGATCGAGATGACTTCCTTGCCTTGCGTGACGACCCCGAAGGCCCAGTGGCGGAAGCCTACCGTTCACTACGCTCAAACCTGAAGTTCGTGCTGAATACGGGGCAGGTCGGGATCGAGCTGCGAACGCTCGCCTTTACCTCTTGCACTCAGAGTGAAGGCAAGTCCGTCACCAACCTGGACATGGCGCTGTCCTTTGCTCTCAGCGGCCACCGTGTACTCCTGGTAGATGCCGACATGCGTCGACCCTCGGCCAACCGTTATCTGGGGCTCGACATCACTCCCGGACTCTCAGATGTGCTCAAGGGGCAGAAGAGCTGGCGAGAGAGCGTCCGTCCGCAGATCTTCCCAGGGGTGGATGTCATCTGTGCAGGTCGCCAACCGGCTTCTCCTGGAGATCTCCTGGCCAGTGATGCAACGGGCCTTTTCATTGAAGACGTCCGGGATGCCTACGACATCGTGGTGTTCGACGTGCCTCCGGTTCTGGCGGTCGCGGACATTGACTGCCTTGCCTCCAAGCTTGATGCGGTTCTCATGGTGACTCGCTCCGGGCGACTCTCCGAGAAGGTGGTTCAAGAGGGTGTGCGACGATTGAGAAAGGTCGGCGCAAACGTGGTTGGCTGTGTGTTGAACGCTGCGCGACGTGGACGTGCGGAGACAAAGTACGGATACGGCTATGGATATGGGTACGGTTCCGAATTCAAAGAAGTTGCCTGATGGAAATTGATCTCTCTACTCAAGAACTAGTATCTCCCAAGCCCGCCAGGCTAGGAAGTATTCGAGAGTCCACCGTGTGCGTCGTCGGTCTGGGCTACATCGGTTTACCGACGGCCTCACTGCTCGCCAGTTGGGGACACCGTGTCTATGGCGTTGACTCTGCCCTACACGTGGTAGAGACGATCAACCGTGGCGAAATCCATATCGTCGAGCCTGATCTTGGTGCAATCGTCAAGGGAGCTGTAGGGTCAGGACAGCTGACCGCGAGCTGCACGCCTTGCGAGGCTGACGTCTTCTTGATTGCCGTCCCAACACCATCGAGCGAGGGCAACGTGCCTGATCTCTCTGCGGTGGAGGCTGCAGCTCGATCACTTCTTCCGGTTCTACGGCCAGGAAACCTCGTCATCCTGGAGTCAACCAGCCCGGTTGGAACTACCGATGGGCTGGTGGCCAAGATCCTGGCGGAGAGTGGCTATACCCCCGGAGATGATCTTCACATTGCCTACTGTCCCGAGCGCGTGTTGCCCGGTCGGATCCTCACCGAACTGGTGGAGAATGATCGGATTGTCGGAGGGATCACGCCGGCCTCGACTGAGGTCGCTGTGGACTTCTATGAGGGCTTCATCAGGGGAGAGGTGATCGCAACAGACGCTCGGACTGCGGAGATGGTCAAGCTGACCGAGAACTCCTTTCGAGACGTGAACATTGCCTTCGCAAATGAGCTCTCGCTGATTTGTGATGAACTGGACGTGAGCGTCTGGGAGCTCATCCGGCTTGCGAACCGCCATCCACGCGTTGACATCCTTCAGCCTGGCCCTGGAGTGGGAGGGCACTGCATCGCAGTTGATCCCTGGTTTCTGGTGCACGGTGCACCCAAGCAGGCGCGGCTGATCAAGACGGCTCGGGAGGTCAACGACCTCAAGCCCGAGTGGGTGATTCAGCGTGTCTGCCGCCACGCCAGGAAGATGCGTAACCCCGTGATCGCCTGTCTGGGCTTGGCCTTCAAGGCCAATGTTGACGACCTGAGAGAGTCACCGGCCGTGGACATTGTCCGGGCCCTGGTTGCTGAGAGCATCGGTGAAATCCTGGTCTGCGAGCCAAACATCAAGCATCACGACGAATTTGAGCTGGTCTCCGTCCAAGAAGCTCTCACACGCGCTGATCTCGTTCTGGTGCTGGTAGATCACAAGCCGTTCCTGCGAATCCGCCGTGAAGCTCTTCAAGAGAAGGTCTTGATCGATACGAAAGGAGTCTTTCTATGAGCCGTCGGGTACTCTCGGTCTTCGGTACGCGGCCTGAGGCAATCAAGATGGCTCCACTGATTGCTCGGCTGGAGGGAAACCCTCAGCTTGATTCACGAGTGTGTGTCACGGCTCAGCATCGAGAGATGCTCGACTCGGTTCTGCGGCTATTCGAGATCGAGCCGGATCATGACCTCTCGATCATGTCTCCAGGTCAGGATCTACATGACATCACGAGTCGTGTTCTTCTCGGTATTCGTTCAGTCCTCCGAGAAGAACGCCCGGAGATCGTGCTCGTCCACGGGGATACGACCACCTGCATGGCAACCAGCCTGGCCGCCTTCTACGAGGGTATCGAGGTCGCTCATGTGGAAGCCGGCTTGCGAACCGGAGACTACGCGCACCCCTTTCCCGAGGAGATGAATCGAGTCCTGACGGGGCGGCTTGCATCGCGGCACTTTGCACCGACAGCTAGAGCCCGGGAGAATCTTCTTGAGGAGGGTGTCGAGGCCTCCTCGATACATGTCACCGGAAATACAGTGATTGACGCCTTGCTCGACGTGAGGACCCGGGTATCAGGTGTCCCCGCCAGCCACTGGAAGGCCCACCTCTCGGAGGGCTTCTTCAATCGGTACGAGGGTCATCACGACAAGCTCGTTCTGATGACTGGGCACAGGCGAGAGAGTTTCGGTGAAGGCTTCGAGAGCATCTGCCAGGGAATCAAGCGGACGGCAGCCTCGCACCCCAACTGGTTCTTCGTCTACCCGGTACATCTCAATCCGAACGTAAGGGGGCCAGTGCACGAGCATCTGGGGCGCTGTCACAACGTCGCACTGACGGAACCGCTGGACTACGCACCCTTTGTGTGGCTGATGAGCCAGGCGGACCTGATCGTCACTGACTCCGGTGGCATTCAGGAAGAGGCGCCTTCGCTGGGTGTACCTGTTCTGGTGACTCGTGAAGTCACCGAGCGCCCCGAAGCCGTTGAGGCCGGGACGGTCTCCCTTGTGGGGACAGATGGTGACCTGCTCCAGCAGAGTATCGAAGAGGTGCTCTCTGGGGGCGAACTCGCCGCTCGAATGGCACGCGCCGTGAATCCTTACGGTGATGGCCGGGCAGCAGAACGAATCACAGCTGTCCTCTCTGGCTCAGACCTCCTCGGCGAGTTCTCGGTCGAGAGCGCAGCCTGATCCGCCACGAAGGAGTGCCCCGGCGCACCACTCGATCAGGCTGCGATGGGCTTCCGGTCCTTGGTGCTGACCGAAGCTTCAGGCTGGCCAACTCTGGCTTGCTGTGGGAGTTGGCCCGTTCCAGCAGCTGCCCAGGAGAGGACCTCGATCATCTGGGTTGCGTGGGCCTCCCGGCTATAGAGCGAGGCGGCCGCATGGCTTGCATGAGCCAGGCTGCTGCTCAGCTCGGCATCATTCGCCAGCCGCCGAACGGCTTCAGCGAGTTGAACGGGGTCCTCGGCAGGGACCCAGACTCCGCATCCTGTGCTTCGCACGATGTCGGCGGCTTCGCCATCGGGGCTGGCGAGTAGAACAGGCTTGCCCATGCCCATGGCCTCGAAGATCTTCGAGGGAATCACGGTCTCAAAGACCTCCTGATCCTTCAGGTGGACCAGCACCGTGTCGCAAAGACTCCACAGGTCTTGCATGCGTCCCTTTGCCTGCAAGTCGTGGAAGCTCACATTCGTCAGCTTTCTCCGATGAGCTTCAGCGACAAGGTTCTCCTTCGCCGCTCCGTGACCGACGAAGAGAAAGTGAACTTTCGGCAGGTCTGTCAGCCCCTCGGCCGCATCCAGCACATTCTCGAGTGCATGCGCCATCCCGTGTGTCCCGAGATAACCGACTACATGTTTCTCGCTGACACCAAATTCTTCGGCCACTTGTTCGCTGCGCTTCCGGGGGCTATATCTGCTGAGATCAACGCCATTGGTGATGACAGAGATCTTGGCACCGTCAATTCCTCGTGAAGCCAGGTCGCGAGCGAAAGAATGAGTGACTGGAATGACCGCTTTTGCCCGGCGATAGAGAAAGAGCTCCAGCTTTTCGAGCATTCGCAGAACGAAGCTCTGGCGTACCGCACCGACGGCTTCGATGGAGGCCGGCCATAGGTCACGCAGCTCGAAGACGAAGGGCTTGCGACGAACAATACTGAGCAGCCAGGCACCCACCGCACAGAAGAACTGAGGCGATGTACCAACAACGACGTCAGGTCTTCTTGGAAGGAGTCCCCCGAAGAAGCCCATGACCATGAAGGAGAGGTAGTCCAGAGTCCTCAGGGCGAAGCCGGAGTTCCTGGTGATGAAGGTCTTGACGCGGATGACCTCAATGCCGTCGATGGTCTCGCGCTGGATCCACCTGTTGCGATAGCCTGCGTACACACGACCTTGAGGGAAGTTAGGTGCGCAGGTGACCACGGTCACACTGTGCCCTTCACGAATCCATGTACGTGCATGCTCGTGAAGGCGCGTGGCGGGCGCGTTCGTTTCCGGGGGGAAATTGTCGGAGAGGAAGAGGATGTGCATGGCTACCAGGTAAGGCTGGAGCGGAGTTCCGGTCCAGAGAGCGCAATTCGCAGGCGAGTGTTGGGCTGGCTGATCCCGAAGCGCGGGTGCCAGGTAGATGGCTGGAGCTCTCCTGGGCCGGAGGTTGACTCCAGGCAAATGGGACTCACTTCAGGGAGTGCGTAGCAGCCGGGGGAGAGGTGCTTCACACGCGGATGCATGTGAAGATGAGCTGCTGCGGACCTGTACCTGCCGTCAAGCTGATCGTGAATCGCCAGGCGCCCATTCTCGAGTCGCCAGGAGCGCGTGTGGAAGACCCGGCCGGGCAGCCGCATGTAGCCATCGTGGCCACAGCTGACCCGCAACAGGTCAGCCTCTTCCTGGACGACAAGCTCGTGGGGGACGGCGCGACGAGCAACACGGAAGCTCGACCAGACCTGGGACGAGTCCTCTTCATCAACCAGGACCGTATTGTGAGCTCCTGTCCCGCGCTGCCGCAGACGCTCTTCGCCGGCCTCGTAGAGTGAGGTCCCGCTGTCAACCAGGAAGCGTTCACCGCAGATTGAGAGCTCGAACCCAAGTGAGTCGGCATGGGCATGGCCTGGCAAGTAGCCCGGTCCAATTTCGCCTACATCGAGAATGGCTATCGCCTGATCCTTTTGCAGGCGCACGTAACCGCTGTCACCGAGCAGGTGAATGCCATCGGAGGGCACCGGGCAAGGGCCCAGGCCCAGTCGGCGTGCATAAGCATGAAGCTCTTCCGGGGCGGGTGCGATTCCGAAGGCGCTGTCATTGAAGAGTGCGATCTCTCCGTCTGGATGAGTCATGAGCACCAACCAGCGGCGCATGATCCGGGCGTAGGACTTCCACTCTTTCTCCTGGTCCAGCGCAGCCATGGGCAGACTGTCTGCATAACAGGAGGCCAGGTTGCAGAGATCGAGAAGGTCCTCGAGGATGATGCTGTGGTACATCGGGCTACGCTCGAAGTGACCTCCGTCGGAGAAGACCTGTTCGGGTAGTTCGCGTTGCAAGATGGACAGGCCCTTCAAGAGCCACGCGGTTGCTTCAGCTCCCTCGAAGTAACAGCCGGCAAAGATCAAGGCCTTGGCGTTGGCGAGGATGTGATTGCCGAGCAGGTGATGTTCGATATTCTCTCGGAGATAGCGAGCCTGGACGGCCAGGCTGTGTTGCATGACCGAGTGGAGCTGGTTGCCTTCCTGGGCCCACTTGATCCAGTTCACGATACGCAGTGACAGCGTGTAGGGCTCCCAGCCATTGCCATGCCCAGCTGGGTTCTGAGCGATCCAACGGGCTATCTCCTCTGCGTGCCACTGGCTGCGTTCACCTGCATTTGACGCGCAGAGGTCATCGAAGTAATGCAGGTTGTAGAGCCACAGCTTGGGGAGATCCGAGTCGTTCCAGGCACTGGCACTCGAGACGTCACGCTCGACTTCCAGGAAGCGACGGGTTGTTGGAGAGAGCCAGCTGGCTTTTCGCCGAGCCGGATCAGACCAGATGCCTGAAGGTCGAGTCGCCGGTGCGGGTGAGTCGTCAACGTGAGTCGTATGCACGACCTTCCAGACGCGTCCCAGGACCTGAGTTGGCCTCAGGTTCAGTAGCGTATGCAGATAGAGCTGTGCACGGGCGCTGGTCATGAGTCGTTCAAGCGCTCCTGCGCTGCATGGATCGCGCCAGCTGTTCGAGGATGTCGGACGCAGCCCAGGTAAAAAGCTTTCCGTGGGCACCAAGTAAGGACTGGCCAGTGGCAAAGATCGTGTCCAGCTGCGAATGTCCAGTAGGCAGCACCAGGGTCGGCCACTGAAGTAAGTGACCTGTACTCGCGAGTAGTGGGAGGTCTCGACGGAAGTGAGCAATAGCTCTCCAGTCGTAGCCGTCACGACTTGCGTAGAGTGCGGGCCGCTGATCAGTATTGACGCTACTCTTCTCGACGGCCGTAGAGAGCAACCACAATCCGCGCGAGCGCGCGCCGTGGAAGACGCTCCCAGGTACGGAGGCCAGCGGTTCGAGTTTTCCTGTTGCCGTGTCGAGGTGCTGGATGAAGTTGAGCTCGTCAGGACTGTCCATGGGAACGATGAGCCCGGACTCGAGGGGGATGATCGTCACAGCTCTGGCGCGCTGATTTCCGCGCACCACCGGCTCGATCGTCCTGAATTCGTCAGGGGTCCACCAGATGCCTGCCTCTTCACCATCGTCGCCGGTTAGTACCCACATTCCATTTCGGTGAGGGTCCCAGAAGATCCCATGAATGTGACGAATCGAGCCGGGGTCAAAGCTCCCAACTACATCCCAGCGACGACCACTCTGGCTCCCAAAGATGTGCACCTCACTGCGCTCGGGATTTGAGTAGTACTCACCAAAGTAGGCCCGACCTGATGGATGTACACAGACGTTGAGTGGGCGACTACCACGTGAGATGGTGTGCGCGCAGCGGAATTGGTGGTCACCTGGAGAGAGGTGCAGCATGGCGCCCCGAACACTTGCAATCAGGTCGCCTGAGTCAAGAGGGGTCAGTCCATGAAAGCCCGTTCGAAGGACTCGCGAGGTGAGCTGGGTCCTGGCCAGATAGCTCTCGATGAGTCCCCCGGGGGCCGAGGCGATCTTGTTGAAGGTGGTTCCGCTGTCAGTAGAGGAGAAGAGCTCGAGTGCCTTGCTGGCGTAGATTGTCTTGTCTTCCACGTGCAGGACACGGAGGCTACCCCGGAGCATCGGAGAGATGCCTTCCGCGACGCAAATAGGGTGTTCGGGAAGCCAAGAACTCATCTGGCGGGTCCCCGTCGTAGCTTGAAGTCGTAGAGCAGAGACGAGGTGTCTCTTACTGCACTGGAGGCAAGGCGCAGGAGGGGGTTGCGCGGCAGCGAAAACTCGTAGCCGTGTTCCTCAAAGGCTTCACGGCAGACCTCCTCGCAGACGGCAACTTGAAGCATGGTGAGCTGACCGCGCCACTTGCCACTGTTCTTCGAGAGCAGGGGGCCAAGTGTCTCCTGCTTCCACGACATCTCCTTGGCGTCAACGAGCTTGGCAGCGGAGTCTCCAAAGGCGAGCATCTCAGGTCTCCACGGTAGATCGACGTGCTGGCAGACCCGTTGGAGGGTTTGCTGCGGTGACCTGATGAGGTCTTCGTAGATCACTTCCAGGTAGCGAGCGCCGAAGAGCGTACGCCCCAGGGCCTTGCCACGGCGCAGCTGCTCCCGGTAGATCAAGGGGTGCATCCACCAGGGGCGCTGAGCAGACCAGGCAGCCTTCATTCGCGAGAGCAAGACATCTCTCGGGTCCCGAATGACATGAATGACATGGGCACGTGGGAAGGCCAGCTTTAGCTCCCGCAGGGAGTCAATGTTCTTGGGGTCCTTGTCGCCAACTCTGTGCTTGCCCTCTTCGATTGCCGTTTGCTGTAACAGTGCCCGGAAGACGCCTGCCGGGCCGGAGGCAGAGAGCGGGTTCTGGAGCAAAGCGCTACTGGAGATCCCTGCCCGAGAGAATTCCTCATCCTGTCCAAGCGCAACTTCGAGCTGTTCGCGATCGGTCTTGTCCCACTTGGATTGAGGGTCTTGTCCAGTGACGTAGCGCCGAAAGAAGTGGGTCTCGGGGGGGAAGCAGAGGTCCGGGTGCGCATTCATCATGCTCTGCAGTAGGCTCGTTCCGGAGCGTCCAACGCCACAGATCAAGACGGGCCGGTCAAGATCAACCTGGACTGAGAGGTAGCTAGTTGAGGTACTCATGCAGCGTGCACCTCTTCTTGCTCTGGTCGCGGGCAGGTGGATCTAGTGTCCTTAACTTCAGGTAACCGTCCATCGAGAACGTCCTCGATGTAGATCAGGTACCAGAGCATGAAATTGGTGAGGCTGAAGTAGAGCCGGTCGTTGGGCTGGTGAAGGAGAGCTGTCAGGGCGCTGGGGTCGAATAGCTCCGTGCGTGCTGAGAAGGCCTCCAGAGCGGGGAGATAGCGCCGACCGAAGGAGCCACTCTTCCACTCCTTGACGGGAGCCTGGAAACCACGCTTCTTGCGGTAGACGAACTCATTGCCGAGTTCGCGGCTCGCAATGGTCTTGAACATTGCCTTTCCGATCGGATCTGTTGCTCCACGCCACGCGGGCGGAAGCCCTCCAACAAATTCGATGACGCGGTGATCCAGGAAGGGCACCCGTCCTTCGACAGAGGCTGCCATGCCCATCTTGTCGACCCGCGGCAGCATGAGCTGTGGCAGGCGAAACCGTAGATCCACGTAGCTCATCCAGCCGGTGATGTCGTCTTCGTCCCCATGGTCGAGGAAATCACGGCGTAGGGGAGCGATCACCGCCTCGTAGGGATCGGGGACTTCGCTGCGCATGGCTGGCCCCAGGAGGCTCTGCTTGGCCTTCTCGCCAAAGTCCGTCGAGCCACCCCAGAAGAGGGGTTGGCCCGCCGCAGCTCTGCGCAGGATCTCCGCATGAGGAGAGAGCCAGGGCATGACGGTCCGACCCAGCGCAGCCGCGGAACGGCGTAAGGGGCGTCCGGGAAAGTCGGGTAGGCGCTGGTTCCAGCGCTCAGCATCACGGAGTCGTAGCCAGTTGCTGTACCCGATGAAGAGCTCGTCTGCGCCCTCACCCGTCAGGATTACGGGTACATCATGCTGACGAGCTGCACGCGACAGGAAGTGGACAGAGGTGCAGACTGGCGCAGCGATAGGTTCATCCTGATACCAGGCAACATTGGCTTGGGCAGCAGCGTAGCTCTCTTCGTTGATGGGGACTTCGGTGTGCTGGCAGCCTGCTGCCTCCGCAAGTCGTCTGGCCTCTCCACCCTCGTCATAGGCATCCTGTCCAGGATAGGTGACCGTGAAGGTGTGTACTCCCTGACGTCGCCTGGACATGAGCTGCAGGAGATAGGCGGAGTCGACGCCTCCCGACAAGAACAGACCGACCGGCACGTCAGAGACGAGTCGGTGATCCATCGATCGCTCGAGGAGCTCGGAGAGACGATTCCGAGCATCTTCAACCGTGTCGGGAGGAGCCTCCACCTTTGCGATGGGGTCCCAGTAGCGCTGACGTGAGACCCTGGAAGTCGTCAGGTCAAATTCGATTCGTTCGCCTGCTGCGAGGCACTCGACTCCATCGAAGAGCGTTCGAGGGGCTGGGACGGCCCGAAACGAGAGGAAGTGACAGAAGGACTCGCGGTCGAGGCTGGCCTCGATCGCGGGATGAGCGAAGAGAGCCTTGGTCTCCGAGGCAAAGACGAGGTCGTTGGCGATGCGCTTGAAGTAGAAGGGCTTGATGCCCACGCGGTCGCGAACGAGGTGCACGCACTCCTCCCTGTGGTCGTAGAGCGCGAATGCGAACATCCCTACCAGGCGCTCGAGGAGGCTCTCGAGGCCCCAGGCAAGGTAACCTCGGAGCAAGACCTCTGTGTCCGAATGGTCGGTGTCGAAGTGCTGTCCTTCCAGCTCCAGTTCGTCTCGAAGTTCGGCGTGATTGTAGATCTCTCCGTTGAAGACTAGCGACGCCCGTCCGGGCACGTGCATCGGCTGTGCGGCGGCCTCACTCAGATCAATGATGGAGAGCCTCCGGTGAGCGAGGCCAACCCGCCTATCGCTTGAGACCCAGGTTGCTGCGCCATCGGGTCCACGATGTGCCAGTCTCTCGCGCATGGCGGTCAAGATTGACTCCTCGACCATGCCACGTGAGGACAGCCATCCACTGATACCACACATCAGGCGGCCTCCCCGTGGCCATGAGGCGCCTCTCGACGGCTCGACATGTCCTTTGGCGACTGGAGCTCATCGATCCATCCACAGAGCTTGGAGGCCCAGCGTGATGCGCGATAGAGTTCTCCGGAACTCAGTGCACCAAGGCGCAGCCTGGAGAAGAGCTCGGGCTCGGTCGCCAGACGATTCATGGCGGCTGCGAGTTCTGAAGAGTCACCAGGCTCGATGAGCAGGCCGTTCTCCTCGTGCTTGATGATTTCAGGGAGAGCACGCCAGCGTGTTGAAATCACTGGTAACCCAGATTGCAGGGCCTCGACGAGGATGCCAGGCATGCCTTCACCCTTGTGATAGGAGGGGAAGATGAGTGCATCGAAGCGGGAGAGTACGAGGGGAACCTGTTGACTGGAGAGAGCACCGCCGTAGAAGCAGCGCTCATCCTTGATGGACTCCTTGATGTTGAACCCGGGCATGCTCGGCCCATAGATCCAGAGCTGTCCACCCTGGGGCAAGCTCTCGGCTGCCTCGAGAGCCTCAGCAAGGCCTTTCTCGCGACGCAGTTGGCCAATGAAGACGAACTGCAATGCCCGCTCCGCACCATTGGAGGGGGGGGCGGAGAGCTCTCTAGTGGTGGGCCAGTGGCGCAGTCTCCTGGCGCTCTTGAAGGTCTCGCATAGATCGTTGGTCTGCAAGAGCAGGAGGTCCGCACGGAGCAAGGTGCGCCGGGCCAGCAGTCGGACGAAGGGGTTTGCACTCTTGAAGAAGAGGTCCAGGTCACCGCCAAAGACCCGAATCACCAGGGGGATACGCCGTAGCTTGCAGCAGGCCCACAGGAGCCAGCCGGCCTTCAGTGCGCCACCGGAGGAGGTATTGAAGACCGCGGCCACAGGCTTCTTGCCTGGAGCCAGGATCCGCAGGGCTACCAGGGTCAGCACCGCCAGGTTGTTCACGAAGCGGCCGAGGCGTCCCAATGCTGGCTGGCGTCGGGATGTGTTCCTCACGAGCACTTGATAGCGCCCAGTGGCTTTCAATTCCGCCACCATCGAAGCGAAGGAGACCTTGGTTCCGCCGATGACGTCACCGGAGATCGGAAGAGGCCCGATCAGTAGTAGACGGGGGAGCGAATTCACGCAGCCACCTCGAAGGTCTCCATCCAGTGGCCAAGCTGAGCAAGCAACCAGACACGAGCGCAGGCAGCCTGGGAGCTGACTCGAGCGACTTGGCTCTCAGAGCGACGGCCGTCGGCGATGGTCCGCTCCAGCTCTTGTTGATTGAAGAGCGAGGCTACAGGTTTCTCGGGCCGATAGAGCTCGTCCATGAGGTCCCAGAAGTCCCCGTTGAACCAGTCCTGCATCGGGATTCCGAATCCTTTCTTGGGATGGGAGTAAACGACCTCTGGAAGCAGGGATTGGCCTGCCTTGCGAAGCAGGAACTTGCCCTGCCTACCCCGGATCTTGAGATCGAGGGGACACCGCATGGCGAATTCGACGATTCGCTTGTCGAGTAGAGGGACTCTCACCTCCAGGCTGTTGGCCATGCTCATGCGATCGACCTTCGCCAAGATCGCCGAGGTCATGTAGCTCTGGCCCAAGACAGCCATCGCGAAGTCCTCGGGTTCGAGGCCATCCAGGGTTGCCGGGTCGCCGTGGAAGGCACTGGGTAGGGAGAAGGCCTTACCTGAGCAGATCAGTGAGCGAGCCTCTTCCTCCGACCAAAGGCTCATCATTCTTCGGACCTGTTCAAGAGGCTCGCAAAACGTCAGTTCGAGCCCCTTGCGTGCTCGACGTGTGCGCTCAAGAGTGGTTCCCCTGGTGACCGGCGCCACACCTGCCAGGACGGCTCCTCCGAGGCGTCGCAACAGGGCGGGAGTCTGTTGCGAGACTCGCTGAACCCTGGCGGCCCATCGAATGTGGTCATAGCCCCCGAAGAGCTCATCACCACCGTCGCCGGATAGCACGACCTTGACGTGCTCTCTCGCTGACCTGGATACAATCCAGGTCGGAATGCAAGAGAGATCGCCCAGGGGTTGTCCCACGTGCCTCACGATGGAGTCGAGCAGGCCTGGGTCGAAGCTGGCATCTTGAATGCGAAGCTCGTGATGCTCGGTTCCGAGGTGTTGCGCCACCTGGCGAGCGATTGAACTCTCGTCGAATTCGGAATTGGCAAACCCAACGTTGAAGCTGTGCAATGGGCCCTCGCTGCAGCGCTTGGCGTAGGCCGCGATGGTGGAGGAGTCGATTCCTCCGCTGAGGAAGACACCCACAGGTACATCGGCCACAAGCTGCGAGCGTACGGAGTCGTCGAGGAGCTGGCGTAGCTCCTCCGCCGCTGCGACCTCTCCCATGGCCTCCGGCTGTATGGCCATCCTCCAGTAACGCCTGACTTCGATCTGGCCGTCCTTCCAGCGGAGCCAATGTCCTGGAGGAAGCTGGTGGACGCCCTCCAGCATGGTCCAGGGGTCGGCGACACAGCGGTCTACCAGCAGCATCGCAAGAGAGCGGTGGTCGAGCTGTCTCGGTACTCTCGGATGTTCGAGCAGGCTCCCTAGCTCGGAGGAAAAGACGAGCTCTCCATCCGGGGCGTGCCAGTAGTAGAGTGGTTTGATACCGAGTGGGTCACGCACGAGCGTGAGGTGGTTTTCGTCTCGATCGTAGACAGCGAAGGCGAACATTCCGTTGAGCTCTTCGAGGCAGTCGAGCCCCTTGGAGGTCCAGGCTTCGAGGAGTACCTCGGTGTCAGAGGAGGTACGGAACCGGTGTCCACGACGAACCAAGTCATCTCGCATGGTGTCGTGGTCGTAGAGTTCACCGTTGTAGACCAGGGTGTGTCGCCCACCAGGTGAGTGCATCGGCTGGTGCCCCCTTGCGAGGTCCATGATCGAGAGACGCCGCATACCGAGGCATGCGTTACCAGCGTCGATCACCCCGCCTTCATCGGGGCCACGATGCTGTAGTGCTGCATTCATGGACTCGACCAGCCTGGAATCCACAGCTCCAGTCCTGAGCACGTACCCGTTGACTCCACACATGTCTAGTACACCTCCGTGGAGGGTCGAGGTGATCCAGGTAGCTGCGGGGAAGAGTGACGCACAATGAATGCTTGCCAGATCAGGTTCGCCGAGAATGCCAGCAACAAGCAGGGCATGACGATGCTCATGACTTGCTTGAAGGAGGCAGAGGACTGGCTGCGGTGAAAGAGAAGGACGAGAAACGTCATGGATGGCAGCAGCCGACTGATGATCCCGTGGGGCAGTCGATACGAGCGATTGTGAAAGTACAAGAGGGCCAGCCCCATGAAGATTCCCATGACCAAGGGACCCAGCACGTGACCGAAGTTCCACCATGCCTCTCCGACAAAGGTGAACGCAGAACCTCCGCCGCGTTCGTCTACGGCCGGGTAGTACTTGGCGACATAAACCTGAGCCAGGGTTTGGGGGCGCTCGCTCCAGACGAAGAGGGGGATGAACGAGAGAACTGCATCCAGGTAGCTGCGCCCAGCAAGTGCACCTGGCTCCTCGTACTCCATGATCTCGGCCAGGGTGAGGAATGGGTGAGAGATCTCCGAGCCGCCTACAATGGCACCGAAGGCATCATCTGTCTCGATGGCCCTGGCCATCCCGATAGCCGAGCCAAGGTCGCCGGTCGTCTTCCAGGTACTGCGCAGGATGGCGTAAGACTCCATCCCGATGTAGCCCACAATCAGCAACACGACGAGACGAAGTCGTAGATGGCGAAGCTGGAAACCTCGTTCGCGGGCGTAGATCACCACGTAGCCCACGAGTAGGGCAGCGGCATAGGTGCGGACCGCGATGAAGGCTGTAGCCCAGATGATGATCGTGACACCTAAACAGCGCATCGACCACCTGGTGAACTTGCGAACCTGGCTGGCCTCGGACCACAAGCAGGCTGCGATCATCAAGTTCAATCCGCTCAAGAAGACGCCCAGACCACGAGAGGCGAGGTACTTGTCTGCGAAGTCCTCGGTGGAGATCAGGGTTCCCACACCCACGAGACGAATGTACTGACCGTAGAGAGCGGCTCCCGTCAGCAGGAGAACCCAGCTGGTGAAGGTGTCACGGAAGACCACTCTCGCGGGCGCATCGGGGGTCGGCCCGGCGGCAGCCAGAACTCGTCTCCAGATGATGCTGCCGGCTGCAATGGCAGCCAGAAGGCCCAGGCCAAAGGCAAGGTAGTCGACCTGGGTTTCGAGAATCGAGTTCTCCGAGAGGTTGCTGATGTTCCGCCAGCTGCGCGGTGTGATCCAGATTGAAGCAATCGGGTAGAAGATCCCACAGAGGACGGAGATCACCACGGCCAGCACAGGCATGCTGGCGGGAGACTGACGCCGCAGCAGCCAGAGTGCAATGGCCCCGACCAAGATCAGTGCAGCGGCCAGGATGAAGCGCTCGTTCATGCCAGGCCTCCCTGGATCATGAACTCGTAGCCCGCCAGAGTGCCGAGCGCGATGATCATGAGACCGAGGGCGGCGATCCGTCCCAGCCCGAGGGTGGGGCGGGGAAGGCGGATCACCTCGCTGGCAATCAGGAGTAGGTCTGCGACTCTCGCCACCAGGAAGGTGAGCACTGCGCCTGGCGGACCCCAAAGCGGGATGGCGATGAGGCCCACGAGGACCATCAGGACAGCAGAGAACGAGTAGATCCGTCGGTGGGTTCGAAAGTCACCGCAAGCCCTCTGCCAGGGTGTGATCAGATGACCGAAGAGAGCCAGGAAGATGCCGAAGAGCATCAGCGGATAGATGGCCCTCATGGTCAGTGCCTCGGCTCCGAGGACCAGTCGGAGAACCTCCTCACTGAAGATGAGCAGCAGCACGAGCACAAGGAAGTAACCCGTGACGATCCAGGAGAGCTGTCTTACAAAGCGCTTCCCTGCGAGTTCCAGCCCACCCTTGGCGAACAGGCGAGAGAAGGCGGGGAAGAGCACGGTCCCCAGCGCCGTGCTCAGGATGTTGATCTTGATGGCGAGGTCGTACTGGGCTGAGTACTGACCGAAGGTCTCCTCGCTGAAGTTAGCCTTCAGGATCAGCTTGTCCGCCGAGACGAGGACGGCGGTGGCCAGGCTGAGCAAGATGATGTCCAGGCTTCGAGCCCGGAAGCGGGTGAAGAGCTCGAGTCGCGGTCGGATGAAGATCGGACCAGCCTCGGGTCCAGCGAGCCTCCGATTGCAAACCAGGATGATCAGGTTGGCGACGGCAAAGGGCCACAAGTAGGCCTGCACCGAGAGCCCACCGAAGGACAGAGCCGTAGCGACGATGAAAGCAGCAGCCCAGGCGTAATTCCGGGTCGCAGCAGCCACCCCGACGCGTCCCCGTGCTGCCAGGATGGCGTACGGGGTAGAGGCTGCGATGAACAGCCAGATTGCGATTGCGAGTGCGATGCCAGCAGAAGGACCGAGGATCCAGATTCCAAGGGCCAGGGCAATGGGCACGAGCAGGCACTGGCTGACCCCTGCGAGGGATTGCAGCTGGGAGACTCTCCTGGTGTTGCCATCACTGGAGAGCTCGACTACCAGGGTCGGACGAGCGATGTCGAGGCTCGACAGGAGACCAAGGAAGAGCAAGAACAAGGAGAGCTGCCCGTAGGTCGCCGCACCCAGATTTCGAAACAGGAGTGGCAGACACGCAAGTCCTGTGATGCCGACGAGCGCGTTGCTGCAGAGCAGCTGCGCCAGGCTCTTGAATACGCCATGGGAGGCCTCCTTGAGGTTGGAAGCCTGGTCCTGGCCGGAGTCGTCGCACGGAGACTCCAGGGGTCTCGATATCGCAGTGGTCATAGAGGATCCAGTCGTCTCCTCCCGATGACCGCGAGGGTGATCAGGAGCCTGGTCCGGTTGTGTCTGAATGGATCGTCCAACGGCCCCCTTTCCTGTAGGACGCCACCTCGCGCGGTCGCATCGCTGGGGGGCAGCTCGCCCAAATTCGGGAGGGGGAGTTTGTAAGGCCTTGGCGTGCCGCTCAGGGTCCCTCCCCATCTGGCCGATATTCGCGGAAGCAGGCCTATTTCAAGCAGTCACACTTCACGGATACCCCAGCCTCTATGAGTCTTGCCTCCAGGATCAATCGCCCCATAAGAAGTCGCATATTGGGCTGGCGAATTGAGTCGCTCACATCTACCAGCTGGTACCTGCGGAATGGACATGGATGGCTGGACCGAGTCCTACTGCTCCTCTTGTTGCCCCCTGCCATTCCGTTGATGCTCCTGATCGCCTGCGTGAACACGGTCGTCTTTCGCAGTCCGCGAAAGGTCTTCTTCCTGCAGGAACGCATCGGGTACCGCTGTCGGTCCTTCCAGATCTACAAGTTCCGCACGATGAGCGAAGCGCCGTTGAGCTCGCTGAGGTCTTGGGCCGACGGGTCGGATCGCTTGAGGGTGACGAGGTTCGGCAAGTTCCTGCGCAACACACACCTCGACGAGTTACCGCAGTTGTTCAACATCCTGCGTGGCGAGATGAGTTTCATCGGGCCTCGACCGGAGATGGTAGAGGTCGAGTCGTGGGCCATGGAGCAGGTGCCTGGCTTCGAGATGCGTCTGGCGATCCGGCCGGGCGTGGCGGGCCTTGCTCAAATTACTCAGGGCTACACTGGGCGGAGCGTGGCGGCTTACTCCGAGAAGCTCGCTATCAACCTCGATTACATCGAGCGGATGAGTCTTGGGCTTGACTTGCAGATTGTTCTCCGCACCATCATCTGGATGTTGCGCGGTAGAGGCTGGTCCTGGAGCCAACCAGTCGAACGAAGCGATGAACAGGAACTCACAGTAGAGGTGGGGGCAGTGGCCAAGACCGCCAATCCTCAGTCGGAGGCGAGTGCTGTAGGGGAGACCCGTGCGGAGCGCGCGCGGATCTCGGTCGGGAGCTGAGGTCGTAGAGTTACCAGTCGGGCTCCAAGCTCCTGGCGACGTGCGATTGCCACAATGGAGTGTCCCAGCGGCAGGTCCCAATGCCTTGAAAGGACCAGCTCGGAGGTGAATGCCAGATAGAGAAGGTTCTCGATCGGGGCCGGCACCCTCCAGCTCAGATTCGTCCGCTCTGAATCCCGTGCACTCAATCCAAGCGCCGTCAGACCTCTTGCCAGCAGCAGGAAGATGGCGATTGCTGGAAACAGCAGGGTGTTCGCGTAGGAGCAGCGAACTAGGTCAAGGCCAGCAGCCTTGAAGAGGCCCTGCAGGTCTCGGCGGTTGTAGCGGCGATGGTGCCCTGCGATCTCATCGTTTCGACTGAAGAGCCATGCATGGGCTGGCACGCTGATCAGGAGGTGTCCCTCCGGGCGTAACAGACGAAATACCTCTGAGAGCACGCCGGAGTCATCTTCAACGTGCTCGAGGACGTCAAACAGACAGATCAGGTCGAAGGACTCGTCTCGAAAGGGAAGCGCGTCGGCGGAGGATCGTACTCCTTGGCCTACACCGCCTGAGCGACACTGATTCAGCGCATCCGCGTTGAGGTCCGTGAAGATGAGGCCATCGCCAAGCTCATCAAGCTGACTCAAGAAGCCCCCCACACCGGACCCGATGTCGAGTACTCGGGCAGGCCTGCGGCCTCCCAGGACGCCGCGCAAGAGCTCCAGGTAGATCCGTCGCCGACCTCGGAACCACCAGTGGCTCTCCTCCAGGGCCTTGAATTGCTCGAAGGCACTGGAGTTCATGGCTTCACCGCGGCAATGGCAATCAACTCGTCGCCAAGGTTCACGTAGGTGCTCCACTGTCCACCCAGGAAGGGGCGCAGGAGTCCGGGGAGCCGGGGATGCAGGCGCGCGCTGCGCTCGACCACGAAGTCTCCGCGAACGTACTTGCCTGCGCCACGACGACGCAACTCGATCAAGTCAAAACCCGCCTCTTCGAGTGCGCGGCGCAAGGTGCCCGGGTGAAAGTGGACCAGGTGCTCCTGGTGCTTGAAGTGATGCCAGCGCCTGCCCATCAGTCGTGCGAGCAAGGAGCGAACATCCTGGGTCTCGAGGACGAGCTTTCCTCCAGGTGCCAGTAGACCGTGGGCCTTGCGTAGCGACTCGACAGGGTCGGGGAGGTGCTCGAGCACATCCCAGAGGGTGATCAGGTCCAAGCTCTCTGGATCGAGTTGAACGTCGGTAAGGGAGCTCTCGATCACCCGATCCGCGCCGATTCTTGCCCGCGCGGTCTCGGCAATCGGACTCGAGGGTTCCAGCCCCAGGACTTCCCATCCCTCTGCTTCGAGGACGTGCAGGAAGTCTCCAGATGCGCAGCCCACGTCGAGGACTCTCCCGGGACTGGAGAAGTGCTTGCGGATTACGTTCCAGCGCCGTTTGAAGGTGCGCAGGTAGAGGTCGCGGTCCCGACGGTAGTCCCCATATCCGCGCTCGCGTGGACGCGAGGAGTGCCAGTAATCAGCATCGTAGACCTCGCTCACCAGGCTCTCAGGGTCGAGGCATGGGCTGACGAAGGTCAGGCCGCAAGACTGGCAATCGAGGACAGCAAATGGCTCCTCACGGAATCGTTGCCTTGCGTCTGTCGAGCCGCAAAGTGTGCAGCTGTCCACCGCAGTCCTGGCTTCGGAGCTCGTGCTCATCCGAAGTGCCCCCCGGGCAGGGCATAGACACTCGCGTGATCGTGGCCCACTTCCAACGCTGCTGCGCGTCCCATGGCCATCGAGTGGTCCATGTTGTTGTAGCGAAACAGGCCTTGCCGTCCTGTACTCTGGAAGTTCTTGAGTCTCTGAACACTGTTGTGAAGGGACTCGACTGGGGCACGGTAGCCCACGCGATAGACCGGATAAGCGCGCGGGAGCCTGGCGATGTCCAGTGGTCGTGACTCGCCCTTGGAGATCAGCCCGCAGCGCTCCAGATCCGCCTGGGCGATGGCGGCACCCCGCTCGAGATCGAGATTCCAGGTCTCGTCGCCGACCCGGCAGGTGATCTCGCAGCAGAGTGCAGTGCGATCACCGGGAGCGGAGGTATCAGAGAAGTTCTTGAACTCGGAAACCCTGTGCACGCGCAGGTGCTTCTCTGGCAGATAGATCCAGTGGTCAGTCGTGACGCTCGGCCGATCAACCTCCAGGTAAACGAACACGATCGCCACGTACTCGAGGGAATCCGCCGCGTCATGAACGGGTACATCCAGCCGGGGCTCGACTAGCTTGAGAATGGGGCCAAGGGGGGCGGTGTTGATGACCCAGTCCGCGCTCAATTCCGCGCGCTCTCCCAGGAAGTCGTAGCGCACGCGATGGACCTGGTCATGCATGCATTCGAGCGCGCGTACGCTGGATCCCAGCCTGATCTCTCCGCCGCGTGCCTTGATCTTTTCAGCGTACTTACGGGCGATTTGCCCAACGCCACCTCTGCGGGGGTAGAGGAATTCGCTGACCAGGGAGCGTGCGCTGCCATCAGCGGGTGGCCTGACTGTCTTGATGATCGTATCCCACAGACTGGTCTGGCTGATTCTCTGTGCAGCCCAGTCAGCACTGATCTCCGTGCAGGGCATTCCCCATGCCTTGGAGGTGTAGGCTTCGAAGAAGAGTTCGTACAGGGTGCGTCCAAATCGCTTGAGTACCCAGGCCTCGAAGTGTTCATCGTCTGTTGGGCGGGCCAGCTGGCGACCGCGGCTGAGCAGGTAGTCACGCAGGGCAGCTGCAAGGATGCGCTTGTCGAGCTTGGCAAGCACGTCCCCGACCTCGAGCGGATAACGAAAGAAGCGATCGCGCAGGTGGATGCGCGACATGCGCTGCCGGCGAACGATGTCTCCATCGAGCACCTCGTAGAGGATTGCCTCGAGCTCTGGATCCTGAGTGTGGAAGCGATGCGGGCCGTACTCCAGCCAATAGGGACCTCGTCTCCAGCTTGCGGCCATCCCTCCGACTACCGGCTCACGTTCGAGGATGGTCACGCGATGCCCCTGAGAGGAGAGTTCGTAGCCCGCGGAAAGACCCGCGAGCCCGGCGCCTAGGACTACGACATGCATGTGGTTATCCCCCGGGGAGGTCGGAGGGGAGCCAAACTACTGGATCGGGCGGCACGAAAGTACACTGGCCCTGCGGTCCCAAGGCAGTTGGCCCACGAGGGGGTGACAAAATCCTGGTCCGGCTTGCTTCCAGCATCCAGAAGCGCGATCTGGGCCGGTGACGGAAGATCGTGAACATGCTGGGAAACTTCTGCCAGAAGAGAACTTGGGGCAGTCGTTCCCCTGCGGGTTCACGAGGGAGCCCCGGAACCGAGTTCCGGAGAGTGGAGCCATCAGTGGCTCTTGGGAGGTGGCCTGGTGTCCCGACTGCAGGGCCTCTGGGGCCCCGATGTGCATCACTGGTAAGCCGAAGATATCATGAGGCAATGAATCCCCTGCTTCCACTGGTAGTCCTGAGCATTGCTCCCTTCACCTCCTCCATTCAGAAGCAGGAGCCCAAGCCTGCCCGGTATGTTCGCATCGAGCTGCCGGGCGTTGATCGGATTCTCTCTCTCGCCGAGGTAGAGGTATTTTCTGAAGGTGAGCTGATCACACACGGCCGGGCTGTCCAGCAATCCTCGGTTGCCAGCAGCGGCGTTCCAGAGCGAGCGATAGATGGCAACACCCTTGGCGTCTATACAGACGGATCGGTGACACACACTGAGACCGAGCACAGCCCGTGGTGGGAGGTCGACCTGGGCGACGAGTTCCTGCTGGACAGGGTCGTGGTCTGGAATCGAACCGATTGCTGCGAAGACCGCCTGAAAGCCTTCAGCGTGCAGCTGTACGACAAGCGCCACAAGTTGATCTGGGAGCGCAACTACATTCCTCGGCCCAGGTATCGGTCAGAGATCGTGCCCTTCACTGAGGCTCCGTCTGTCAAGTACGGCCCATCTCCGGAAGAGTTAAGCAAGCTCGGGCCTCGAATCAATCTCGCAGTGGATGAGGGCGTCCAGTTCCTGCTGCGACAGCAGATGTGGGACGGCTCTTTCCAGCAGTACTCGGATCAATACCCAGCTGGTTCGACGGGCCTGGCCCTCTACACCTTGATTCAGTCTGGGGTTCCAAGGACGCACCCCTCGATCACGCGTGCTGCAAACTACCTGCTCGACAACCCGCCGAGGCAGACCTATGAGCTGGGCACGGTCCTCATGGGACTCTGTGCCCTCGATAACCCAGAGCACGAGCCCGTGATCGAGCAAGTGCTCGAGGAGTTGATTGCCATCCAAGGGGCGCGCTCTGCGAACGGCACACGCAACGGGTTGTACTCCTATCCGGAGCACTCTGACCTCGCCGACCTCTCCAACACGCAGTACGCCGCTCTGGGGCTCCGAGCTGCCCACAAGACTGGAATGAAGATCCCTGACCGTGTCTGGCTGGGCCTCATCGAAGGTGTCATGCAGTTCCAAGAGGTGCCTCGCGAGGTCGAGACCTCTTCCCTGACGATGAGCGACGACGGGGGCAAGAGCTACATGGCTGGTTTTCCCTATCGCATCAACGGTGTTCCAACGGCCTCGATGACCACCGCCGGTCTGGGCATCTTGGGGATCTGTGAAGAGGGTTGGGTGAGGATGCCAGCGAAGCTGCATCGTGAACTCAGGGAGTCGAAGGAGCTGGGAACCAACTGGCTGACCTACAACTTCAGCGTCACCACAAACCCCGGCGGCGGCGGAGGTCGGCTCCTCTACTATCTCTACGGGCTCGAGCGAGTCGGTGCGCTCCTGGGGATCGAGAGCTTCGGTATCAACAACTGGTACTGGGAAGGAGCCAAGAAGCTAGTCGCTGATCAGGGTGATGGGGGCGGCTGGTCATCGGGGAACGAGAGCGATACATGCTTCGCAATTCTCTTCCTATCCCGTGCAACGGCGAGCCCGAGCACCGGTGTCGAGGCAGACCGAGGGACCCCCGAAGGCACCTGGATCGCAGAAGAGACGGATGCGCCAGTGCACTGGCGCGTGACCGGTGGAGAGAAGGCGACGATTTTCATCAGCGGGTTCTCCGAAGATGCGCTGGAAGAATTCGCGTTCGGGACAGGGTCATCCAGGGGGCTGCGAGTCCTGCAGGTCGAGTACCTGGTGAATGGAGACGTCGTGGCTACCATCACGGAGGAGAAGTCACGTCGTTGGGCGGGCCAGCGTTATGCAACCCGCTACTCATTCAACAAGCGTGGCAGCTACAAGTGCGAGGTACGGGTCAAGCTGCAGGATCCAGAAATCTCTGAGGAAGTGGTCGAGATCATGGGAGCCCCCCTCGTTATCGAGATCGAGAAGAGCGACACACTCGCACTCAAGGAGTACCTGCCTGACTCGAGAGCCAACCTCCTTCGTAACTCGGCCATGACGGTTCGATCATCGAGCGCGCACTCGGAGGGTCAGGCTGGAGATCTGGCTGTGGACGGCCTGCTCGGTACGGGGTGGGTGGCCGCAAAGGAGGACCTCGAGCCGAGCCTGACCGTCGAGCTACGTCGTGCCCAACGTGGCCGTCGCTTGATGCTCAGTCAGCTCAATGTGAAGGAGTCCAGCCGGAATGGTTACGACAGGGCGACGAGGGTCCGAGTGGTGATCAATGACAAGATCAACCTGACATTCGAGGTCGATGTGCCTCAGGACGATGAGCAGAAGCTTGTGCTCGAGCTCAAGAAGACTGTCGCCATGCGCCAGTTCGAGGTCACCATTCTGGATCGGGTTACTGGCGCCAGATCACCCGGCCAGGTGGGAATCAGCGAGATTCAGTGGCACGCCAGGTAGGTCTGCTGCCGGTCCAGCCATCGAGAGCGGGCTGCAGACGAAGCGGATAGGGGCTCTTGCCAGCAAGCCCTCGCCCGGAGCCACTGGCCAGGGCCGTGGAAAGCCGATTGGTTCGGTGGTCCCTGGAGTCGCCGTGGTGAGCGGAAGCCTCTAGAATGCTGCGCATCATCGGTGCCCCGGGAGGACCTGGGCGCCCACTCGCCGCCCTCCTCCGAATAGAGCTCCAGCATGTCGTTCCTCGCCACGATCCTCCTCGCCCTTGCCATCTTCTCTCACGACAATCCCGACCTGGTCGTCTTCAAGAAAGGCAAGGAGGTCGAGTGCCGCGTGCTCTTCGAGGATGACGCCAAGGTGATCTACACCACGGGGCGCAAGCCCAGGGAAGTTGCTCGCGATGAGGTTGCCGAGGTGCACTCGATCGAGCGCAGTGTTCGAACCTTCCTGGAGCGCTTCGCATCGCTCGATAGCTCGAACGTGACTGCGCTTGCCGAGCTGGCCCTCTGGGCCGAGAGCAACAACCTCCCTGGCGAGGCTCGAAACCTCTGGATACGTATCCTGATTCTGGACAACGAGAACGAGCAGGCCTGGACCAAGCTGGGGGGTAGCAAGGGGCGCAAGGAGTGGCGGATTCGAGTTCGTGGTCGTTACAAGACCCTCGAGCAGCTTCGCGAGCGAGCCTCGGAGTGGAAGACAGCTCTTGAACTCCCGACGGCCCACTACCTGATCAAGACGAATGTTGATCCGATGCTCGCGTTGGATGTGGCAATCGACCTCGAGCGCGTGAATCAGATGTACTACGACACCATCGGCCAGGTCATGGAACTCTTTCCCTTCGAGGAAGTTCCAGAGATGCACATCTATGCGGCGACAGACGATGCACCGCGGCCGCCCCAGCCCAGCTGGACAGCCTGGTATGAGCGAATTGGTAACACGGTCATGGTTCGAGGGCTGGAGGCCAACCGGCACGAGATTCGCAAGAGTGTGGTCGATCAGCTGATCCGCAACTCATTCCGTCTGGCCCAGGGCAACCGCGAGGGCTCCATTCCGAACTGGGCCCGGGAGGGCATTTCGAACGCGTTCGCCTTTGCCTTGCGAGCGGACCCCGGTGATATCGGAATCCAGACCGGCGTTCCCTACATGCCTTGGTTCGTGGACCAGGCTGCAGACCCCAAGCCCAAGAGCCTCAAGCGCATCCTGGATGGCGGGCGTGGTGCCTTCAAGACAGGCGATGCCGAGCAGCAGTTCGTTCGTGAGTCCTACACCCTGGCCTTCTTCCTGGTCAACGGAGACGACGGCATCTACCGGGAGCGCTTCATCGAGTTTCTCCGAAGCGCGTTCGATGGCCAAGGAGCCGCCACGCACTTCCAGAAGATCTTCGGAGAGAGTCTCGAGGACATCGAGGCTGCCTGGATGGCCTACGTGGCCAAGGTCGCAGGAGCCTGAAAACGGGCTCGCTGAGCGTTGGCCCTGTCAGGCGAGTGTCTCGGTCGCTGCCTGGAGCTTCACCCTGAAGATACAGCCGCCGCCCGGCCGGTCTCGGAGCTCGACGTTGCCTCCTACGGCCTGGGCCTGAATCTTGACCAGGTGCAGGCCCAGGCCCGTGCCCTTCGACTTGCGCGTGGCCTCGTCGCCACGTCGATAGAAGGCCTCGAAGACCAGCGCCTTCTCTTCCGCTGGAATCCCAGGGCCTCGATCGAGTACCTCGAGGATCGGCCTTCCTCCTTCCAGGAAGGTGCGTAGCAGGATCCTGTCCTGCGTGGGGCAGCCGGCAGGGGGCGGGGCGTACTTGCGTGCGTTCTCCACGAGGTTCAGCACGATCGATCGGATAGCCTCGGGATTCATGAGAACCGGCGGGAGCTCCGGAGAGAGCTCCAGGTGCAGGTCGGCGGGAGCTCTCGTCTGAACCAGGAAGGTCTCTTCAATGAACTCATTGAGGTCCCCTGGCTGTGGCTTGGACTCGACAGAGGTCACGTGGCTCTTCTCAAGCACACGTTCGACCATGGTCTCGAGCCTGTTGGCCTCGTGAACGATTCGGCCGTAGTACTCGAGTCGCTTCTCCTCCGAGGGCGCCCACCCGTCTCGGAGCATCTCGCCATACAGGCGGATTGCAGAGACGGGAGTGCGTAGCTCATGGGTCACCGCGGCCACGAAGTTCTCGGTGCGAGCGGCTTGATCCAGATCACGCTTGACCGAGCGAAGGAGCAGGAGCATTCCCGTGGAGAGTGTCACCAGCAGCATCAGAGCAACCATCAGGAATCCACGAGTTTGGCGATGGTGTCGCTGACGCAGCTCCTCCGTGCTCACCGTGACCTGCAGTCCTCCATAGCTGGAGTCCTGCGGTTCGTAGGTCTCGAAGTCCAGCTCCTCTACCAGGTAGATCTCCTCGACGACCAGATTTTCGTCCATGGGGAACGGTGGGGTACCGGCTGGATGAAATGACTCTGGCTCTCGCAGTACCTGCCTGGCTACTTCGCTGGGGAGGTCTCCAAATAGCCACTGGGGGTCGATGAAGAATCCCTGTATGAGCGTCGCGCCAAGCGCGAGGTTCGAATAGCACTCAGGCATCTTGGCCAGTTCTTCCTTGCCGTCGACGAGAATCAACCGGGTTGCCAGGAGTCTTGGTTGGCCCAGATCATCGACATAGAAGCGGACATGAAATTCGTACTGGTAGATCTCGACGAACTCGTCGTCGAACTTGCGCAGAGCCGGCTCCTCACGAGAGAGGCAGGCCAAGTCAGTCTCCTCCGTCAGGTTGATGACGGCAAAAGAGAGCGGTACCAGGTCTGTCACTCGAAGGGTCTCCAGGCGAGTGATTCGCTTGGGGAATCCGTCCATCCAGTCATGAGCGATCAGCTCCTCGATGGCGAATGACAGGTCCTGCTCGCGCTTGTCCCTCTCTTCCCAGCCGCTCCGTCCCCCGGGAAAGATCTCGTAGGGCGCGTTCATCTGCTCGCGGAAGTCCCAGGCGAACCAGGCCAGGATTCCATCCGGTGCCTTCTCCGAGGTCAGCTCCGAGGGGACGAAGGCCAGTTCAGGGCCGAGGAGTTCCTCGGGATAGACCCTGCGTTGATACTGATTAAAGGGGCGCTGATTCTCGGTCTCGAGTAGCGCCTGGAGACGTGCCCTGACTCCTGCTACAAGTCTTCCTCGACTTGCCTCAGCCAGAAGAGGCATCTCGGCCAGCTCCAGGCTCTGTTCTTGAGAGAGCTGGCGCCAGTGCAGCCCACCTAGCACGAAGGTGGGCAGCACCAGGAGAATGGAGTAGAGAGCGAGTGCGGTTCGTTTCTTCTTCAGCTGTGCCAACGGTATCCCTTACCGCGCACCGTCTGGATCAGAGTGGGATGACTCGGGTCGGGCTCGACCTTGCGTCGAAGTCCCACGATGTGGATGTCGACGGTTCGGGTCTCGACCTTGCCGTTACTGTAGTGCCAAACGTCAACAAGAAGGTCGTTGCGAGTCACCACGCGATCTCGGTGCTGGATCAGGTACCGGAGTATATCTCCCTCCCTGGGAGTCAGAGGTACCAGTCCTGTTGGACGGTGCACTTCCAGCCGTTCCAGGTCGACCTTGATGTCCTCAGCGAGCTCCAGGAAGGCCGGCGGAGCGTTGTCGAGGTCCCGTCGGCGGAACTGGGCCGTGACCCGAGCCACGAGTTCTGCGGGGGAGAATGGCTTGGTCATGTAGTCATCTGCGCCGGTTTCGAGGCCCCTGACCACATCGGACTCGTCCGCACGTGCTGTGAGGATCATCACCCTCACATCGACCTTCTCTGCCCTGAGGGTCTCCAGGAGGCTGAGGCCACTGACCCCCGGTAGCATCAGGTCGAGCACGACGAGGTTGAAGCTACCTTCCCTGACCAGCCGCAGACCGGTGGACCCGTCGAGGGCCATGTCAACCTCGTAGCCCGCGTGCTGAAGTGCATCGCGGATTCCGATGGCGAGGGATTCCTCATCCTCGATCACCAGGATTCGCTCCGCCTTGGTGGTCGCTTCGACTTGCTGGGGGGGGATCTGAGACATGGTCATGACGATTCTCCGGGGTGCGAGGTTTCATGGGCCAGCTCCCTGCCGAGCTAGCTTCACGTTCCAATACGCCCTTGGAACGTGGCAGTTTTCTGTCCGGCTCGGGAAATCACGAAGGTCTCTAGATTCCTGGTCAACCACGGGGCTAGATGACCGCTATCAGCCCTTCATCTTCCGGCTCGGGGCTAGGTACGTAGCCTGGCGTGAACCCACCAGGACAAACCCGAGAACTCTGTCCAATTGCGCGGCAGAGACTGATCCAAGGCCATGATAGTTCCCAGGAATTCGTTCAAAATCCAGGGTAACTGGCGCACGTCACTGGTCAGGAGCTCGCCCTCCTGGAAGCCTCGCCGAGCCCTGCGCCAGAAACTGACGGCTGGCAGCAATAGGGTGTTGAAGGGCCGTGAATCGATGATCTCGAGCCCCTGCGCCTCCAGCTTGCGATCCAACTCGTTGCGCTCGTAGCGCTTGTGATGGCCGAGTGCACGGTCGTGATTGCCAAAGAGCGCGGGGTGTGCCGGAACCGTGGCGATCAGCTCTCCTCCCGGAAGCAGGCAGCGCGAGATCTGTGCCAGGGCGAGATCGTCATCCTTCAGGTGTTCGAGCACATCCAGTGCCGTGATCACTGCGAGAGTGGAGTCCTGGAATGGCGGTTCTAGAGCGTCGGCTCGAAGTAGATCCGTACCGTGGGAAGCCACCTGGCAGTGCGATAGAGCTACAGGGCTCGAATCGATTCCGAGCACTCGCCGGTCCCCGGCCAGTTCGGTGAGCAGTCCCAAGTTGCTGCCCGTTCCAGCGCCCAGGTCCAGGACCGGCCCCTGCGGCGCTCGAGCCAAGGCTCCGGCGAGCCAGGGGCGTAGACCTCGCCTACGAGCCCGGAACCAGAAGTGCCGCTCCTCGAGAACTCGCATGCGCTCGATCTCAGCGGTGTTCATCAGCGATAGACGCCAAAGCGATAGAGCCAGCCGATACGTAGCAAGTCAACGAAGGCCCGGAGGGCGTCGAAGGGGAATCTCACCCGGGTGTCTGACCGGTGACTCCAGGCCACAGGCAGGGCCTTGATACGCATCCCACGGCTACGCGCGATGGCGATGACCTCCACATCGAAGGCCCAGCGTGTGGTCTCCAGGTCGGTGAAGATCTGCTGGGCTGCATCTCGCCGGTAGGCCTTGAACCCGCAGGTGAAGTCAGCCACCGAGGCGGAGACCAGCAGTCTGGCCATCGTGCTGAAGGCCTTGCCGAGCAGGGCCCGAGGCCAGGGCTGACGCGAGACGATCCGGGACTCCACCTGGTGTCGATCGCCGATGGCGATGGCTGCACCCAGCTCCAGTTCTCGAAGGGCGGAGGGGAGCACCTCGAGGTCGGTGGACAGATCCGCATCGAGGGTGGCGACCCAGCGCCCGCGTGCAGCCTGGATTCCACGCTGGAGGGCTGCCCCCTTGCCCAGATTGCGCACGCTCCGGAAGGCTCGGACGCGCCCGTCCCGATGAGTTCGTTCGATGGCGATGGCGCCGGAATCATCGGTGGATCCGTCGTCCACGCACAGGAGCTCGAAGTCGAGATCGAACTCCTCCAGCCGTGAGATCGCGTGGTCGAGCGCACCGCTCAAGGTCTTGCCTTCGTTGTAGATCGGCAAGACGAGACTGAGGTCGGGCTGGGCCATGGTCCTGAGGTTATCGACCGGCGAGGGGCCCTTTCCAGAATGTCGATTGAAGATCCGGGGCCCAGAGAGACCGAGATGCCGCTCGCATCGTCCATCAACAAGTAGTAGACACACCATGGCCGTGTCCGCTTCAGAACCCCTCACTCCCGCGGCTGGCCGCAGGGAAACCCTGCTGGCGGCCCTCCTGGCACTCCTTTTGGGCCTCTTCGTGGTCGGGCGGCCCGTCTGGGACAAGGACCTGGTCTACCTGGCCACGGATACGGCAACGGTCCAGGCGCCCTGGAACATTCAGGGGCCTGCCTTGAACCGGGAACTCTCCGACTCCGCGGTGGCCTTCTATCCCCACTATCGAAGGGTGGCCGAGAGCTGGAGGCAGGGCGAGGCGCCGCTCTGGAACCCGGACATCTTCGTGGGGGTGCCGCTGCTGGCCAATGCCCAGTGGGGAGCCCTCGACCCCCAGGTCCTGGCGCTCGTGGTGCTGGACTCCCTGGGTGGGGTCGAGCTCTTCGATCGTGGGTTTGCCTGGCTGGCGATGTTGCGGGTGGCGGCGGCTGCTCTTGGCACCTACCTGCTGGCGCGTCGGCTTGCCCTGACGCGTGGCGGAGCCAGCCTCGCAGCCCTGGGCTTTGCGCTCTCCGGAAGCACGACGCTCTGGCTGGGATTCAGTCTGGCCCATGTGACACCCCTGCTCCCTTGGGTCCTGCTGGGTATCGAGGGGTTCCGAGGGGAGCGGCGTGGTGGAGGCGCCTGGCTTCTGACCAGCCTCTCGATGGCCCTGGCGATCTACGGTGGTCATCCGGAAGTGGCGTTCTTCGTCGGATTGAGTGCGGGACTGTGGTCGTTGACCCTGTTACCGGACTCAGCGCGAGCCCTGGGGTTGGCTCTGCTCGCTCTCCTGACCGGGGTGCTGCTGGCTGCACCGGTGCTCCTGCCCTTCGTCGAGTACCTGCAGAACTCCGGGGCCCTGCTCGCTCATGAGCTCTCGCCGAGCTTGCGTGGACGTCCCGACCTGGTCAGCCTGGGAGCCCTGGTCGTCCTGGTGGGTTTCCTGTGGAAGTGGCGGGAGGTCACCGGGAGATCGACTGGAGAGTCCACGGTGGGTAGGCGACTGCTCTCCTCCCTACCGCTGGTGCTGGTCTTCTGGGCCTGGGCAGCGGTGAGCTCGGCGCGTGGATTCGAGTTCGACCTGGCGCTGGCTCCCTGTGAGTCCATCGAGGCGGGCAGCATGCGACTCCCAGCTCCCGTCATGCTGCTCGCTCTGGTGGCCTTCTTCTCCGGGATCGGGCTACCACGTGGTCGCTGGCTGATGCTGATGGGGGGCCTCTCAACGCTGATCGCTCTCGGCGCTCCGGCGTTGGTCGAGCTCTGGCGCTGGTTACCGCTGGTCGGTCTGGCCGCACCCCAGCGCGCTGCCTGCGTGGCTGCACTCTTCCTCTCCCTCCTGGCAGGGGCCGTGATGGGACAGGGCCGCCCGGCCGCGCGCTGGGCAGCCGTCCTCTCGTTCAGCGCACTGGCCCTCGTGGCCTTCATGCGCTCGGAGACGCAGGCTCTGGACCCCCAAGAGGCAGAGCTGGATACACCAGTCGAGTACGTGACCTTCGCAGAGCTACCCCCTGCGGTGCTCGAGTCCGGAACAGCCAGGATTGATGGTGAGCTGGGTGGTGATCTGGACGTCGACGAGTTGAGACTCGAGCTGGAACGACTGGGACCGGATGGCAAGATCGCCGAGGAGGCAGACTTCTCTCGCCGCGCCGTCCTTGTGCCGACGAACCGTCCCGGGATCAGAGCCTTCGAGTTCGGAGATCTCGATCTCCGTGCGCTGGGGCCCGGGGACTGGCGCCCTCGTCTGGAATTCCTACGTGAAGGTCAGCTCCTTGGAGCACTTCGCCCAGCGCTGGTTCACATTCCACGGTCAAGAACCTGGAGCCTGGTTGGGCTTGTCCTGTTTGGCCTCGCTGCGCTCCTCGTGCTGATGGGCGAGAGCAGGAGTGCTCCGTTCTTGCTCATGGTCGTGACGGCACTGGGGGGAGTTTGGCTCGCCCGTGATTGGAATCCAGCGGTGGAGCGCGAGCGGCACCTGGTGCCCACGAGGACAGGGGCGCTACTCACCGAGCGCTTCACAGGTGAGCGCATACTCTGCGAGCCCGGTATCTACCCGGGCGACACTGCCATGCTCACCGGGGCGTCGACGATCGATGGCTACGATGCCATGGACGTGGCCTCCTTCGACGGATACCGCGCCCATGCCTTGCAGGCAGGTGCAAGCCCGTTGCTCGATTGGAACCTCAATGGGATGCAGCTCACGAGTCCTGCTTTCCGGCTGTTCGGCGTGAGAGCCCTGCTGCTGCACGACTCTCGTGTGCTGGATGGGTGGCGTCAGATTGCGGGACCCGAAGGTGCTCAGGACAACACGGAGGTCTTTGTCTACGAGGCCATGGATCCGCTGCCTCGTGCCTTCTGCGTCCCGAGTATCGTGAGCCGCGAGTCGGCCCTCGAGGCCGGGCTGGACCTCGATCCGAGGCAGGTGGCCTTCCTCAGCGGGGATTCCTCCTTTGAGCTCGAGGACTCCTTCGAGAGCAGCGTGGTACGCACGGTGGAACGATCCAGGCATCACCAGGAGTACGAGGTCGAGCTCGACGGTGAGGGGCTCTTCCTGTGTACCGAGCAGCACTTCCCTGGCTGGCAGGTCGAGGTGAATGGGCAGGAGCGGGAGGTACTCCGAGTGAACTCGATCTTCCGTGGAGTCTTCCTGACCGCTGGAACCCACCGCGTTCGATTCGAGTACAGGCCAGAGTCGTGGAGGCTGGGAAAGCTCCTGGGCGGTCTTGGGCTACTCGCTCTCGTCGCTGGTCTTGGCCTCGTGAGGAGGCTGGGCCGGACACCCACCGTGTGAGGTGGTGAGGTCGGCCAGGTACTCCCGGGGCTAGCGCTCGTCCGGCGAGCCAGACATCTCGAAGAGCGCCTCTCCTGCCCATGCTGGCAGGCGGGCCAGGTTGGCTTGATCGGGGTCGATGTCCTTGATCTCCTCGCTGGCTTCGGCCTGACGGCCGCCTTGCCAGAGTGCCGAGGCATATTCGAGTCGGAGGTAGAGAGGGCCCGCGGGGGGGGTGTAGTCGCGCATGATCCGCAGGGCCTGGAAGTAGGAGCGTTTCGCGTCCTGCCACTGTTCAGCAGCCGCCTGCTCACGCGCCCACAGCACGTGGGCCAGGGAGCGCAGCGCATCCGCGACCTTGGGGTTGCCGCTGCGACGGTACTCGGCTTCCAGGGCCCAGGCCCTCTCCCCACCGAGCTCGGCAAGGCGCTCGTCGGTGCGAGCGAGGAGCTGCACTCCCTCCGATATGTGAGCAGTCAGGATCAGCTCCACGGAGAGATCGAGCAGCCACATGGGGTCTGAGTGTCCGAGTTCCTCGAGACGGTCGATCTCGGCCAGGGCCTCGTCCATCATTCCCGACTCGGCGAAGCAACGCACGCGATTGCGTGCGAGTCCTGGGTGACCTGCGTCGATTTCGACCGCGCGATCAAAGGCAGCTCGAGCCTCCTCTAGCTGTCCCATTCGGGCGAGCAGTACGCCGCTCTGCATCCAGGCTTCGAGGCGCAGCGGGCGAAGCTGTCGAACCATCTTCCAGCTCTCCAGGGCGGCCTCGAGATCTCCATCCTGCTGGGCGAGTAGACGCGCCTGGAGAGAGAGGGCGACGGGAGAGTCGGGACATGCCTCCAGGGCTGCTGCGACGGCCAAGCCCTGGTCGGTGGTACTCGAAGAGTCGATCAGTGAGGCGATGGCTGCTCCATGCTTGGTCATGTTCCAGGCTCGTGGAAGATACATGCAGGTCATGACCACCAGGATGATGGTGAGCAGCATCGCGACAGAAGGCCTTCGGCCTTGAGCAGCGGGAGGGCGTGCGATCGGCCCGAGGAGAGCCCCGATGACCAGGAAACTCGTGACGGAGGCAAGCGGGTTGTAGAGCAGCGGGGCGTTCACGGCGGCGCCCGCCACGGCTCCCAGGGACGCCGCTGCAAGGGCTCCAGAGACGAGATCGGTCCTCTTCAAGGAGCGCCAGGCCGCCAGCAGCACGATGGCGAGAAAGCTCCACCAGGCCAGGCCCGCGATCACGCCCCCCTCGGCCCAGGGGAGCAGCCAGTCGCTGTGGGGATTCTCGACCTCGGTGTTGGCCTCCAGCCTGCGCTGGAAGTTCGAGAGCTCGCGCTCGCGAGGGTCCCTGTAGTCGGGAAAGACGACTGGAAACTGGCCGGTACCCACACCCAGCAGTGGCTGGGAAGAGAACATCTCCAGCGTGGCCAGCCAGATGCGCCAGCGGACCTCAACCCCCCCGAAGGATGTCGGTGGAGCTGCCGGAGCGGGGACGACTGCCTCCAGTTCTGCCCTGGCTGGGCTGGAAGGAGCCCTTGAAGCAAGGCCATCACCCGACTTGAGACCAATCCAGGCCATGCAGGCCATGGAGATGAGCAGGGTCCCGAAGATCTTGGAGCGAGAGTCCTGTCCGAGTGACCGCCCAAGAACCGTGCTGACCAGGGAGACCAGTGCCAGTACCAGAAGACCCGAGATGACCGGGGCGAGCAGCGCGTGGAGTATGAACAGTCCCAGTGCGGTCATGCCGACGAGGCGCCAGCGGCCCTCATCACGACTCCAGAGCAGCATTCCGCAGAGCGCTCCAGGGAGTGCAGCTCCTGAGAGCTCGCCGGAATTTCCCAGCACGCCGCCCCAGCCAGCTGAACCATCGAGCAGGGCAGGTACCGTCAGGAAGAGTGAGAGACTTGCCAGTCCGCGAACCAGGGCGAGTCGCCCACTCTCGCCGAGGGCCGCAGCGCCGGTGGCGGTGATGATGGCAACCAGGGCAGTCAGTTCGCTCCGGCTCCGCTCCAGCGTATCGGTCGGCAGGACGAAGAGGTGCGGAACGAATAGCGCAACGAAGAGCAGCAGACTGCCGCGAGAGGGGAGCGGGCGCCGCAGTAGCAGCCATGCAAGCAGGGGAATCAGCACCAGGGCGCTGAGGGCCACACCGGTGATCTCGGTGGTGGCGAAGTCACGCGCGAGCAGGTTGGGCCTGGGCCACGCGAGGATCGTCACCGGCAGTAGCAGGTACCAGACCAGCCAAGACGGGCCCTTCGCTTGTTGGGACGCGCTGGTGGAAGTCATGGTCGAGGACGGACGTCGGTCAGGCCAGCGTCTTCCCCAGGATGGCGTCGACGAAGGGCTCGGGCTCGAAGGGCTCGAGCATCTCCATGGACTCGCCCGTGCCGATGAAGCGCACTGGGAGCCCCAGGGCGTTCTTTATCCCGAAGATTGCTCCTCCACGAGCCGTGCCGTCCAGCTTGGCAATCACCAGGCCAGTGACCTCGACCGCCTGAGTGAACTCTCTTGCCTGGTTGATGGCGTTCTGCCCATTCGTGCCGTCTATGACGAGCCAGGTCTCGTGGGGGGAGTCGTCGACGACCCGCCCCATGACCCGGCGAACCTTCTCGAGTTCACTCATCAGGTTCTTCTGGGTGTGCAGGCGACCAGCCGTGTCGATGATTGCCACATCCTTCTCGCGAGCGACGGCTGCGGTCACGGTGTCGAAGGCGATGGCCGCGGGGTCAGCGCCATCCTGGTGGCTGCGGACGATCTCCGCTCCGGTTCGCCCGGCCCAGGTCTCGAGCTGGTCGGCGGCCGCGGCTCTGAATGTGTCCCCTGCGCCCAGGATCACGCTCTTGCCCAGGCTGGCAAAGTGGTGAGCCAGCTTGGCGATGCTGGTGGTCTTGCCCGAGCCATTGACGCCCACGATGAGCAAGACGGTGGGGTGCTTGTTCAGGTCCAGAGAGTGGTCAGGTTGATCGAGCTTATCGAGCAGGATCGATCGAAGCTTCTCTCTCACGTCTTCCTCGCCACTGATCTCACCGCGCTTGTGAAGGCGCGAGAGTTCAGCGGAGATCTCGGTGGCGATCGGGCCGATATCTGAGGTGTATAGCAGCTCCTCCAGCTCACCCAGCAGGGCCTCATCGATCTGGCGGCCACCTCGAAACAGGCTCGAGATCCCGTCCGAGATCGCCGACCGCGTACGCGTCAGTCGTTGCTTCAGTCGGTCGAGCAGGCTCAAGTCGTCTCTCCCTCTTCGGGCTTCGAGTCGGTGCCCGAACCGCTGGCTGTGGCCGTGCGATTCATGATGCGATCGAGGATCCCGTTGATGAAGGCACCCGAGTTCTGAGTGGAGTAGCGCTTGCCGATCTCGATGGCCTCGTTGATGGCCACCTTGGGCGGGATGTCCTGGCAGTTGAGCAGCTCGTAAGTCGCCAGTCGAAGTACGTTCCTGTCCACGACAGCCATTCGAGAGATGTTCCAGTTCTGCGCGACGCGCTGGATGGCCTCGTCGATCTCGTCGCGACTCTCCAGGGTTCCATTGATGAGGCGCTGAGCGAAACGACGCGTCTCCGCGTCGCGCTCCTCATCTCGCAGGAACTCGTCGGATTCCTCGAGTGGCTTGTTCACGAGGTCGACCTGGTAAAGGAACTGGAGGGCCAGTTCTCTGGCACGGGTGCGTTTCTTCAATGGAGCAGTTTACTGGACAATTCGTGGCTGGTTACCGGATCAAGCATTGGGGCTGCCTACCCGACGGAGCTGCTGGAGGGAAAGCCGAGGCTACGATCTGTGTCGGCCGGTGAGGCTGTGTCGAGCGCGGTCAGGACCTGGAGCACGGCGATGGCGAGCTCACGGCCCTTGTCCTGCTCACCACCTTCCTCGGGGGAGAGGGCCCGTGCACGGGCTTGCTCGATCGTGTTGCAGGTGAGGACACCGAGTAGCACAGGCTTGTCGGTCTCCAGCATGACGCTGCGGATGCCATCGGTCGCGCCTTGGGAGACGTGGACATCATGGGTCGTCTCTCCCTTCAAGACCAACCCGAGGCAGATCACCGCATCGATGTTGTCGCGTCTGGCGAAGCGACGCGCGACAATGGGGAGCTCAAAGGCTCCGGGGACCTCGGCGACATGCATATCCTCCTGCTTGATTCCCGATGCGCTGAGCTCTCGCTGCGCTGACCTGAGCATGGCCGAGGTCAGCTCGTGGTGAAAGGTCGAGACCACGAAGGCAATACTGGCGCCAGGGCGCTGAACTCGCTCGCGTTCTGCCATTCCGGAGTCGGTGGCCATGAGGTTGGGAAGGATCGAGAGGGGTCGGATCGCAGGAAGGCGCAGCATTCTAGGCCATCCAACGGAAGTGGCAACAACTGGACCTTCAGAGACTGGCGTAAATGAAGGGAGCCCCGTGATTCCGGTCACGGGGCTCCCCTCGAAATTTGTGCTCTCTTGCTACCTCAATCGCCAGATCCGACTTGGCCCAGGCCCTTGAGGGCCTCTTCCTGCTCGGCACTCAGTTCGGCATCCAGCTCGACCTCGGAGACCGAGGCGCCGTAGCCAGCATTGTCCAGGGCGGACATCACCTCATCCATGTCGACCTGCCCTTCGATCGTGATCGTGGCGGTCTTGGCCGGGTAATCGATCTCAACTCCATCAACTCCATCAACACTCTCGAGTGCAGCCTGCACTCGCGGGGGGCATGCGGCGCCTCATGTCATGCCGGAGATATCGAGGGTGATGGGGGCCATGGGGTCGGAGACCTCGTATGACGACGAGGCATCGCTACTCTTGCAGGCGGTGCCAGCAAGGATGCCGAGCGCAGCCAGGACAATTGCGTACTTGTTCATGACAGGAATTGGGTGTTTGCGGGGTATGGAGAGGGAGTCGTGGGGGTTGAACTCCGAGCCGACGAAATCGGGTCAGAAAGTAACATCTAGGTATCTGGATGCCTGATGGGATCCAGACCTTTCGAGTGCTGTGGGGGTCTGCCCCCTTGCAGTGCGCTGGGCTGGCATGGCTGCAACCAAGGGACATGCAGACTCCAGGCTCCGATCATGTCTCGAGCCGGTCAGCTGGAGTCTCGGCAGTTCCAGGGGTTACCCTGGCGAGCCCCGACTTGAAGTAGGTCCGAGTGGAAGCGGCGAAGTCCAGAACGATCGTGTAGGAGAGCGGCACTACCCAGAGCGTGAAGAACGTGCTGAAGGCCAGCCCTCCTGCCACACAGGTACCCAGAGCGCGGTAGTCGATGCCATTGGAGGGGGGCTCGGAGAGCACCATCGGGAGCAGGCCGAAGATCGTCGTCAGCGCAGTCATCATGATCGGCCGCACCCGGCTCGCCCCGCCCTCGAGGACGGACTCAGTGCGAGGCAGACCTCCGACGTGCAGCCTGTCTATGCGGTCGATGAGCACGATGCCGTTGTTCACGACCACGCCCACCAGGATGATCAGTCCGATGTAACCAACCGAGTCCATGGCTGTCCCGGTCAGGTAGAGCGTCCAGTAGGCGCCGACGATGGCGAAGGGAATCGTGAAGAGCACTGCGAAGGGCTTGATCAGCGACTCGAACAGGATCGCCATCAGAAGAAAGACCAGCACGATGCTGAACATCAGCGCGTTCTGCATCTCCTGGATTTCCTGATCTTGCCGAGCACGGACGGAGAGCTCATCGCCGAGCATGTAGCCGCGCGGGAGCTCGAGCTCGCGTAAGGCCGCGTATCCGGCCTCGGAGACCGCGACCTGCTGGTTGGGGTCCTCGACACGGCCCATGATCGTGTGGGAGACCTGGCCGTTCTGTCGCCGGATCGTCCGGGGACCACGACCGAACTCGAGGTCAGCGACCGAGGCCAGCGCGATCGGCCCCGTGGCCGTGTAAACGGAGAGATCCTTGAGAGTGTTCAGCCCTGCGACCTCCTCTCCGTCGTACTGGATGATGAAGGGGAGCTCGCGTCCCGGCTCGTGGAAGCGCGGCAGGCTGAACCCACGCAGCGCCCAGGCGATGTTCTGCAGGGCGAGGTCGGCGGTCACACCAAGCTGCCAGGACTTCTCCAGGTCGAGCGCCACCCGGACCTGGGGCGGGGCGTTCTGGAGGGGTGACTCGAGTCCGGCCAGGCCTGGGACGGTCTTGAGGAGGACGATGGCTTCCTCGCCAAGGCGGGACAGGGTGGCCTCGTCGGGCCCGAGCAGCTGGAAGGCGACCATCGAGTTGTTTCGAGTATCGACCTCCTCCTCACCGTAGAACCGCAACTGGTGGCCGGGGAGCTTGGGGAGCGTGTCCTTGAGCATCCGCCGAGTTGATCTCATCTGCTCCTCGGAGAGCGGCTCGTCCCAGTAGAGGCTGAGGCTGCCGCTATCGTTATCGAAGCGGCAGGAGATGTGGTCGAAGCCGATCTCCTCCTGCCTGTCGGAGAGGATGTCCTCGTAGCGGGCGACCTCTCGGCTCGCCTGTGCGAGAGTGAAGTTGTCCTCGAGTCGAATCCGCATCTGCAGCTCGGAGCGACTCTCGTCCTCGCCGAAGGGAGTGACCGTCATGTTGCCCTGTGGGATCATGATCGAGGTCGCTGCAATCAGCGCCAGGAAACATGCCAGTAGACGGTTCTCCAGGCTCCATCGGAGCAGCCAGGTGTTGGACCGGATGGCAAGCTCGACGAAGGAGTTGGCGGGGGTCCTCGTGCTCTTCGAGAACTCGGGAGGCGCACTGAGCTTGCGTCTCCAGATGGGTGTCCCGAAGAGGAGCAGCGCAGCACCGATGAGCGCAGCGCCGATCCAGAGTCCGGGGGTCGCCTGCAAGGAGCTGCGGGTCGAGGATAGGGCGACTCCATCCCGTAAGAAGCTCTCCAGGGCGCTGATGGACGGTCCAGCCGTGCTGGCCTTCCAGCCGGCGAAGAGCAGCAGCCCCAAGGCCAGGGGCCATCGCAGGGGAACGACAATCATCAGGAGCAGTCGTTCGGCCTGGTAGATCAGTCGAGTCAGCACTTGTAGCAGGGCTCTCAGTGCTCTCCCGAGCACGACTGCGAGGTTGTACGGCACCTGCGCGATGGGGGCACTGATCCTGGCGAGCTTCTCGACGGCGGGATTCCGCGGCCCCACGATGCGCGCAGCCACGGCGGGCAGGAAGACCAGGGCCACCAGGAGACTGAAGATCAGGGAGACGCAGAGCGGCAGCCCCAGTGCCCCGAACATGATTCGCACGATCGGGTTCCCGGACATGAAGATCAGGGGCAGGAAGACCACCACCGTCGTCATGGTTGCCAGAGAGACTGCCAGACCGACCTCGGTGACACCCTCGATCGCCGCATCGAGCGGCTTGCGCTTCTCGCCGTAGACACGCGAGATGTTCTCGATCACGACGACGGAATTGTCGACCAACATTCCGATGCCGAGGGTGATCCCGGTCATCGTCAGGATGTTGAAGGTGCCGCCCGTGAAGTAGACCCAGCTCAAGGACAGGAGCGCCGAGATCGGAATCGAGAGGGCCACGCAGAGAGTCACCCGGACCCGGCGCAGGAAGATGAACAGGACCAGGGCCGCGAGTGCTCCACCCCACAGGGCCGTGGATTGCAGCTGCGAGAGGGAAGCCTCGATCAGGTCGCCCTGACTGAAGAGCACCATGAACTTCAGCTGCCCAGCGATCCGTGGATCGTCCTCGAGCTCATCGAGGGCCGCCTGCACGCGCCGCGAGGTCTCCACGATATTTGCGGTGCTCTCCTTGCCGACCTGGCCGAAATAGGCGTACTGACCGTCGATGCGGGAGAGTCGGTCTCGGACAGTCTTGGCCTTGATGACGCGACCAACATCGCTGACGGTCTGCCCGTTGCCGATGGGGTACTTCTCGATCTCCTCCAGGCTCTCGAAGCGCATGTCCGAGCGGACGAGAATGCGCTGTCCTCCATCTTCAACCTCGCCGAGGGGCGAGGCGAAGTTGTCTGCTGAGAGGCGCTGGATCAGGCTCCCGATGTCGAGGTTTGCTGCCTTGACCTTCTCCTCGTCGAGCAGGATACGAACGGAGTCGTCGAGCATGCCGAAGAACTCGGCCTGGCTGGTGCCTTCGATGGCCTCCAGCTTTCGCTTGACGACCGAGTCGACGAGGTAGTCGGTGCGGTCTGAGTCACTCGAGTGCAGGATCGCCAGCCACATCAGGGGCATCTGATCGTTGTCCCACGACCAGACGACAATTCGCTCAACGGTGTCGGGTAGCTGCGTGCGTGCGCGCTCCAGGCGATCGCGTAGCTCCGCCTTGGCGATGTCCATGTCGATCTCGCGAACGTAGTTCACGCGGATCACCGCGCGGTCTTCGCTCGACGAGCTGCGGACATCCTCGATTCCCGAGAGCGTGCGAATCTGCTCCTCGATGATCCGCGCGACCTTGGTCTCGTTCTCCTGGGCGCTGGCACCCGGATTGGCCACGATCACCCGCAGCCCGTCGGCGCGCATGCCTGCGGGCATCATCTCGACCGGGATGCGCACGTAGGCGATGGTCGAGATCACAAGCAGGGCCGTCATCAGCACGAACAGCATCACAGGCCGCTTCACGGCTCCGCCAAGCAGTCGAGAGTGGGAGAGGATCGCCATCAGGAGGCTGCGCCCGGTGCCTTGGGCGCATGAGAGCCGGGCATCAGCCGGGAGACCAGGTAGTAGACGACTGGGATCACGATCAGGGTGAGCAAGGTGGAGGAGAGCAGGCCGCAGATGACGGTGATCGCCATGGGGGAGCGAATCTCAGCACCCTCACCAGCCCCGAGTTCGCCGATGAAGGGGACTCCACCGAGCCAGCCGGTCAGGGGCAAGAGCCCCAGGGCTGTGGTCAGTGTGGTCATCAGGATTGGCCGCAGACGGGCCTGCCCAGACTCGAGAATCGCTTCCTTCAGTGCGAGGCCCTCCTCGCGCTTCTGGTTGATGCGGTCCACGAGCACGATGGCGTTGTTGACCGCAATTCCCGCCAGGAGGATCATGCCGATGAACACGACCACCGAGAGTGGTATGTCAAACAGCGCGAGCGCAAAGACGACCCCGACACCGGCGAGGGGCACCGTGACCATGATGATCAGGGGTTGCACCAGGGACTCGAACTGGCTGGCCATGACCACGTAGACCAGGAAGATCGCGAGCAAGAGCGCGAAGCGCATGCTCTGAGTGCCCTCCTCGAGCTCTCTCTTCTGGCCGCCCAGCTCGACATAGACATCGTCGGGCGTCTGTAGATCTGCCAGCGCCCCCTCGATCTGGGTGTTGAGGCGAGCGATGTCGAGGCCCTGACTGTCGGCGGAGAGGACGACGGCGCGACTGTTGCCGATGCGCCGGATCTCCGCAGGGCCACGAACCAGCTCGACCTCGGCAACCGTGTTGAGTGGCAAGGGCGTGGGCGCCGAAGGATTCACGGTCAGGGCCAGCACATCGTCGAGAGTAGCCAGGATGTCCTGATCTCCCTGCACACGGATGTCGATGCGCTCTTCGCCCTCCACTAACCTCGTCGAGACATTGCCCAGGAGCTGGTCGCGTACGAGGTTTGAGACTGCGGCGAGGTTCAGGCCGAACTTCAGTGTCTTCTCACGGTCAAAGACGATGCGCGCCTCGGGATGGCCCTCTCGCATGGTGGTGCGCAGGTTCGCGAGGCCAGGTATTGGCTTGAGCAGCTCCTGGACCTCTTCGGAGACCTCGCGCATGGCCTCCAGCTCGTGTCCACGAATCTCCACGGCGATGGGGGAGTCGAGCGCGAAGGGGGTCGGGCGAGTCACATCGATGCTGCGCACCTCTGGATTGACCTCGAAGAGTCCCTCGACCTTGCGCAGTAGAGCCTCCTCGCTGGCCGCATCCTTCTTGTCTTCGTCGAGACGTACGGTCAGCCGACCGGTGTTCTCGCCCTCGATGTCCCGGGTGAGCGTGTCCTGTTCAACGCCCACCGTCAGCGCGGTGACCGAGACGTCCTCGAGAGTTCTGATCCTCTGGTCGATCGAACGCAGGACAGTATCCGTGTTCTCCAGCGGGCTCTCCACGCCAAGGCTGACGTGGGCGGTGAACTCTCCCTGATGGATCTCGGGCAGTAGTTCCAGACCGAGCTGAGGGATGGTCCTCACGGCTCCCCAGGCCAGCCCTACCACGGCGATGACCACGAAGAGTGGTTGAGCGAGCGCGGCGCGCAGGAAGGGCTTGTAGAGACTCTCGGTCGCCTTCCAGCAGGCATCGAACAGCAGTCGCAGGGGCCAGGTCAGGATCTTCAACAGCTGGCCGATGAGCCAGAAGAGACCGGCCCCGACCGCGGACAGGGCCCAGAGTGTTCGCAGCGCGAGCCGTCCGACCAGGAGCAGCGAACTTGGCAGGATCGACGCCCAGCTGAACTCCATTCCGGCCAGGAGCTTCGGCGGATCCTGAGCGGACCTGAGCGCACCGGCAAAGTCTCCGGCCAGCCAGGGCCGCGAGGCGAGCATCGGGATGAACATCACCGCCACGAGGAGCGAGGCCAGGAGCGAGGAGACGACGGTCACAGCCTGGTCTCCAAATATCTGGCCTGCGATTCCGTGCACGAAGACGATCGGTGCGAAGACCGCGACCGTGGTCAAGGTCGAGGCAATGATGGCACCCACGACCTCGCGTAATCCACGTACGGCAGCCTCGGTGAGTGAGTCGCCTTCCTCACGGCAGCGCGAGATGGACTCGAGCACCACGATGGCATTGTCCACCAACATGCCAACCCCCAGGGCCAGGCCTCCCAGTGACATGATGTTGAGCGAGACGCCCAGGAGGAACATGGGCGCAAAGGTGACGATCACCGAGATCGGGATGGCCAGGGCGACGATCACGGTTGAGGTGAAGCGGCGCAGGAAGAACCACATGACCGCGATGGCCAGCAGGGCCCCAAGTATGGCCGCTTGCCTCACGTCGTCGATGGCAGCGCGGATGAAGGTCGATTGATCCGAGAGGGTCTCGATCTGCACTTCCTTGCGCAGGCGCCAGGCCAGGTAGTCCTCCAGGCTGCGATCCTGCCAGCGGCCGCGCCCGCGCGTCTCGCTGGACCGGCGTTCGCGCCCACCCTGGGGCCTCGAGGGCTTGCCATCGGGCCCCAGCTGAGAGGTGTGGGCGCGCTGCTTGTCGGTGCCAAAGACACGCAGCTTCATGCGATCGGCAACATCGACGATGTTCGAGCCAGCTTCGCGATAGATGGCTATCTCAACTGCTTCGCCCCCGTTCAGGCGAGTGATCACCTCTCTCTTGCGGTGAGTGCGAGTGACCTTTGCAATGTCGCGGATCCGGATGACCGCGTCACCGCGCTGGACGATCGGGAGGTTCTCGATGTCCTCCAGCCCGGTGAACTCGTTCAGGGTTCGAACCAGGTAGTCGGTGGAGCCATCGCGCAGCATGCCACCGGAGGCGTTGAGGTTCTCGGCCTGCAGGCGCTGCGCGACCTCGGCTGGATCGATGCCATGAGCCGTGAGCTTGAAGGGGTCCACGCTCACACGGACCTCCTCCTCCAGCCCTCCACGCACCTGAACGGCAGCAACTCCTGAGAGGGACTCGAGCTCACGCTTGATGCGTTCCTCGGCCACCCAGCGCAGGTGGATCTGGTCGGCCTCGCTCGTCGCCTCGTTCGTGTTTGTGACGCCGAAGCGCAGGATGGGGTCCAGGTTCGGGTCGTAGCGCAGGATCAGGGGGCGCTCGGCCCCTTGCGGCAGGAAGATGCTGTCGAGTCGATCTCGCACATCTTGAACCGCAAAGGTCATGTCGGTGCCCCACTCGTACTCGAGCACCACGTCGGAGTAGCCCGCGCGGCTGACCGAGCTGGCCCGCACGAGACCAGAGAGGGTTGCGAGGGATTCCTGGAGGCGCACGGAGACACGGTCCTCCACGTCCTCGGGCGCTGCGCCGGGCCACGAGGTGCGAACGGTCAGGGTGGGGTAGCTGATCTCGGGCAGGAGATCCATCGGCAGCTTGGCGAGGGAGACGATCCCGAAGACCGCGATGGCCACCATGAACATGGTGATCGCGACGGGCCGCCGCGTCACGAAGGCCAGGGCCGAGGTGGAGCCACCCTTGCGTTCGACGGGGACTGGCGTACTGCCGCTCCCCGCCACGAGAGGCTCGGCGGGGCTACCCTCGTCCGTGGGGGGAGTACTTGAACCGGTGGAGTCCATGCAGGCTCAGTTCTCCTCTTCCGGCGCGGCGCTGCCGTCTTCGGAATCTGCTGTGTCTTCGCGGCCGCCCTCGTCGGGCTTCGCCCGCGCGGAGTTCAGCCTGGGGCTGACCTCGATCTCCTTGTCATCCTCGAGGTCGCGGTTGCCGACGACGACGACGTCCATGCCCACCTCGAGTGAGGCTCCTCCCAGGGGTCTTACTTCCACGTAGTCATCACCCGAGAAGCCCTCCTCGACAGCGACCCGCCGGGCCCGCCCCTCGTCATTGACGAAGAGGATGGTCGCCTCGCCCTCGCGGCGCAGGGATCGTTTCGAGACCGTCAGGGCATCCAGGTGACGTTCGGTGACGAGCCTGAGGCGCAGCAGCATTCCCGGTAAGAGTCGCATGCCCTCGCTCTCCTCGTCGAGGCGCACGGTCACGCGGAAGGAACCGGAGGTCGGGTCGATGTTCGGGCTGATGCGCTCGATGTGGCCAGTGAAGGTCACTCCGGGCAAGGCCTCTGACTCGGCGGTGACCTCGATCGTTTGGAATCCGGCCGGAGCATCCTTGCCGCTGCTCGGGCCCAGGCCAGTGAACAGGCCGAGCTCACGTTGTGGCCTGTAGAAGACGGTACGCAGATCCGAGAGGTCAGTGATTGTGAAGGCCTCGTCTGCACCGCTCACGCTATCGCCTACTTGCACCCCACGCATGGCCAGGACCCCGTCGAATGGAGCCCGTAGTTCGGTATGCGAGAGAGCCACTTCGGCTCGGGCAACGGCGAGCTTGGCGCGTGAGATTGCTGTCGCCTGAGTACGTTGGTCGATCGCCGCGCTGTCTCTTGCCAGGGTCGCGGCCTGCATGTCTTGCTCTGCAGTATCCATGGAGAGCTTGAGCCTCTCGATCTCGAGGGCGGAGATCATGCGGGCCTCTGCATTGCGCTCGTGGTCCCGCTTGGCCTGTTCGAAGGCGAGCAAGGTCTTCGCGATGTTTCCCTCCGCATCGCGTTGGGCGATATCGCCCTTCGCTGCTGCGTCCTCGGCCTCCATGAGGGCGATCTTTGCATCGTCCAGCTGGGCCTTTGCATCACGTTGGTCGAGCCGAGCCAGGACCTGACCTTGCTTGACGGCGTCGCCCTCCTCGGCCAGGAGCTCGGTCACGATCCCTGTGGTCTGGGGGTGGAGGATGACGTTGCGCTCGGATTCCACGACGGTCGTGGTCTCGAGGGCTCGCTGCATCTCCTGCCGCAGGACCGGGAGTACCCGAACGCGGACGGCTTCGTGCCGCTTGAGGCTTCCGGTGACCGCCTCCGAGGCGGAAGCCTGGTCGGCACGGTTGCAGGCTGCCAGATGGACCAGGAGGACAATCGGAAGCAGGACTGGACGGGCAGGTCTTCGCATGAGATGCGTGGTCTTGGGGTCGCGGGCGGTCGATCGGTTGGGCACTTCGCGACCTTGCTGGGGAGTGGGATGGGGCTCGTTCGGCGACTTGGGAGGCCAACAGCGGTACACTGCGCCCATGCGAACCCCCGACGAGGCTGTTTCGATCATTCTGGGCAGGACTCGATCCGCCCAGGAAATCGAGGATTGCCCCCTGTCAAGGGCGGTTGGCCGGGTCCTGGGCAAGGGGATCGACTCGGATATCGACCTTCCTCCCTTCGAGAAGTCTGCCATGGACGGCTTCGCCGTGCACTGCTCGGACTTTGAAGGGCTGGCTCCCGGGTCAGAATTGAGTTTGAGGTGCCTGGGCGAGTCCCGGGCTGGAATGCCCTTCAGCGGGGGAATTGCCCCGGGGGCATGTGTGGCGATCTATACCGGTGCCGAGGTGCCTGGGGACTGCGACGGGGTCGTGGTCGTCGAGAAGAGCCGGCAGGAGGGTGAAGAGGTCTTCCTGGCCGACCAGCCCCGCCCCGGGCAGAACATCTGCTCGCGGGGAGAGGACCTGGCCCTGGGGCAGCGAGTTCTCGAGGCCGGTGCGCGCCTCACCTCCTCGATGGTCTCGGTTCTGGCTTCCGTCGGCTGCGAGCCGGTGCCGGTGGTCCGTCGACCGAGGATGGCGATCCTCACCAGTGGGGATGAGCTGGTCGAGCCGATTCGCAAGCCCGGGCCGGGACAGATTCGCGAGGGAAACACCCTGCACCTCGCGGCACTGGCCCGCGCTGGAGGGGCTGACGTGGTGCACTCAGGTGTGGTGCGGGACGACCTCGAGGGTCTTACCGCGACCTTTCGATCGGCCCTGGAGGAATGCGATGTGCTGGTGACCACCGGAGGCGTGTCCATGGGGAAGTACGACCTGGTGGGGGATGCCCTGGAAGCGGTGGGAGTCGAGAAGGTCTTTCACAAGGTGGCCATCAAGCCCGGCAAGCCGGTGTGGTTCGGCGTGGCGGGCGACAGTCTGATCTTTGGACTGCCGGGCAATCCTGTGTCCTGCTGGGTGGGGCATGAGGTCTTCGTTCGTCCTGCTCTGGCGAAGCTCTGTGGCCTGCCTGAAGAGCGCTGGATCGAGCCCTTGCGAAGGGCGCGCTGGACGGGTGAGGCCACGCGGCAGAACGATCGCCAGCAGAATCTTCCCGTGACCGTCACTCAAGGCGCGGACGGTGTTGACGAGCTCGCCGTCGTGCGCTGGAAGAGCTCTGCGGATCTCGTCGGCCTCTCCAGGGCTCAGGGGCTGGCGGTGGTTCCTCCTGGACAGATCCTTGTCGAGGGCGCGCCGGTCATGTTCCGTTCCATTCACTAGGGCGCTGCCTTGAAACCTCTCTCTCCTCGGCATCGCCTCCAGCTGCTGGCAGTCGGGTACCTGATCTATGTGCTCGCTGGTCCGGGAATCCTGCTCTCGGCGGGGTCGCCCCTGGGAGCGTTGGGGTTGGTGTTCTGGGCGCTCGCCGCGAGCCGGCCGGGTCCCTGGAAAAAGAGGATCGAGTGGCTGGCTGGTGCCTGCGCGCTCACCGCGCAGACGACCTGGATGGGGATCGTCTTCTGGTTTGCTCTGATCTGGTTGTTCGTGGGTTACGGCTGTTGGTCCGTCTGGGGTGGGTGGTTGATGAAGCGTCTCTCCGCCTGCTTGCCCCTGACCCTGGCGACTCCCCTGGCCTGGATCGGGTTCGAGAGTCTCTTGACCTGGACATCGCCCCCGATCGGGCTGTCCTGGCTACGACTCGGGCACTATCTCAATGACTGGCCTGGGCTGGCGGGGTCAGGGAGGGTCTGGGGAGTGATGGGGCTTGGCTTTCTGCTGGCAACCCTGGCGGGCTCACTGGCGGAGCTGATCGTCAGCTACCGGGAGCACGGCAGGTTGAAGCTCACACGCGGGTCGTGGATCTTCTGTGGCCTCACGGCCGGTTTGGCCGTTCTCTTCGCCTCGGTCGTGCGGCCCCCGGCCTCGAAGAGCGGCCCACGTGTCCTGCTGGTCCAGCCAGCCTTCGAGCAGGTTCGCAAGCAGCGAGCCGGAGAGCCGGACGAGCTCTTCGTCGACTCCCTCGAGCTGACCTCCCTGGGCCTCGCCGAGCTGAAGCGCGCGGGCGAGCGGGCCCCCAATCTCGTCTGCTGGGGAGAGACGATGTTCCCCTATCCTGAGGTGGTCAGCGAGGTGGCCGATGACCTGTCCAACCTGCGCGTGGATCCCTGGAACTTGCTGGGGGAGATGACCGCGAGGGAAACCCAGGGCTTCCTGGATCTGCTCGAGTTCAAGGAGGAGCAGGCCTTGCTGGCTCTCTACGGGGGCGAGCAAGCCACCCGACGATTCGTCAAGGGCGTGCTCGATCCTGAGACCTACTTCCTGTCCGGCCGCGAGGTCTTGATCGCTCGAGATGGCCGAGTGCGGCGCACGAACTCGGTTGTCCTGTGGGGCGCGACCGGAGGCCAGCTGGGGCGGGCGGAGAAGACCCACCTGGCGCCGGGCGGTGAGACCATGGTGGGGCTGGAGAGGCTGGAACTCGTGCGGGACATCATCTACTCGGTGGCTGGATACGTCCCTGATATGGCCCCGGCCCTGGAGCCGGTCGTGTTGCGTCTGCCGCGCTCCTCCGGGGGGAGCTGGTCATTCAGCGCAACGGTCTGCTTCGACAACGCCTTCACAGATGTCTACGCCGAGCCCCTGCGGGCGGGACCCCTGGACTTTCACCTCGTGATCTCCAATGAGGCCTGGTACGAGGACGCTCAGGAGCTCGATCAGATGGTCGCCTTCTCGCGGATGCACGCACTATGCACCGCACGATCCCTGGTGCGTTGCGCCAACAGTGGCGTTTCCGCTGCATTCGGCATGGGGGGAGAGGAGCTGGCACGCCTGGTGGTCGATGGCGAGGATCGACAGGTCTCTGGGACCCTGGCGGTCGATGTGCCGGTGCCGGCCTCGTCGAGGGCTGCAGCGACCCCCTTCGTCTGGCTCGAGCCCTACCTGGATCCGCTTGCTGCTCTACTGCCGGTGCTCCTGGTGTTTTTACGGGGCCGGAAGCGTAGTTTGGGGGGGATCGGTTCGTAACCTGGCCACTGATCTAGGTTAGTGCCGATCGAGCGAGTCTGCCTCGGCCTTGACCCTCCTGAGCTTGCTCTGTACACTCGCGCCCCGCTCTTGGGACCGTAGCGTGCAATCAGGCCGAACTCCTTGACTGGTAGGGGGTTAGGGGTTGTTACCGTGCTACTCCCAGAACAACCAAGAACCCGTAGCCATGGCTTGTGCCAGGGTGCGGAACCGCCGAGCGGCCTCATCTGCTGCTCCGATCGTCGACCCCAGACCATCGGATTGGAGCGCGAGGCTCTCAGAAACCTATCCCGATACGTCCTCCCCGATCCCTATACTTCACGCCGCCCGAAACCGACATCCACGGCTGACTGCCACACCGCAGTAGCACCCCGTGGCTTGGACGAGTCGGAACGGCCACGAGTCTCCACCGGATCCCGCCACCTCATCACGAACTCCCATGAGCCCCATCGGACGGATTTTCATCGTCTTGAACCTGATCCTCGCCGCCCTCTTCATGTCTTGGGCCGCGCACAACGTGGCAACGAGCCACGAATACAAGGCGAAGTATGACGACGAGGTAGCAGCCCACGACGCGAGCAAGACAGGCCTCGAAGCCCAGCTCAGTTCGATTCGCGCAGATCTCGACACGAAGAGCACCGAGGCGGACAACTTCCGCTCGGAGCGCGACGACGCTCAGGCAGCGGTCGCTCGCATCGAGGCGCAGAACGGTACCCTGCAGCAGCAGATCTCCGAGGCGAACGCCACGAACTCCAAGAACGCCGGCGCACTCTCGGACATTCAGAACACCCTGGGGCAGATCGAGTCTGCCAAGGACGAGGCTGTGACTGCACGCCGCGAAGCAGAGAACGAGCGCGATGATGCCCTCTCCTCAGCTCAGGAGGCAAACACCACCTCAGAGGGTCTGCTCGCGGCCAACGTTGCGCTTGAGAAGGCCATCTTGGACCTGCAGGAGACCATCGTTGCTCAGCAGGGCGACGTCAGCCAGCTTGAGACCCAACTGGCCACCCTCGTCGACGTGACGGGCGTGAGCTACAAGGACATCATGGCTCAGGATCAAATCGAAGCGTCCGTTCTTCAGGCGCTCTACGACAGCAAGCCCGGCCTGGTGGCTCTCAACGTCGGTTCGAAAGACGGCGTCAAGAGGGGTTACACCTTCGAGGTCTTCGCGGGAAGTGACTACAAGGGTCAGGTCCGCGTGGAGAACGTCCGTGAGGACATGTGCACCGCTCTGATCCTCCGCATGGAAGATGGCGCGATGATCAAGGCCGGCGACAAGGCCGCAACTCGCCTCTAGGGCCTAGAACTCAAAGGAGCTGAGCATGGCACGTAGTCGTTCACGCAACGCAGGTGGCGGAAGCCGCCAGTCGAAGGCCAAGTCGCGGAAGTCCTCGGCACCGGCAGCTGCCGAGGTTGAGGTTGTCGAGGAGTCCGGTGGGCTCACGATCGACGACGGCATTCCGATCATCACCACGGTCCTGCTGGTCGTGGCCTTTTTCCTGGTCGACTACGTCCTCGGGACCCAGTACGACTCCGGAATGTTCTTCAAGAACTAGCCACCAGGACAGATCACCCGATCAGCGGGCCGCGTTCCTCGAGGAATGCGGCCCGCTCTGATTTACGATCCAAAACAGAGCGAGGCGTCCCGGGGGGGTGGGGAATGAGGCGCTGCGGGACCTGACGACCCCTCCCGCAGCCTCCTGGTGGAATCTGGATCCTCCTGGGGGCGCTTTCAATAGGCGGTCCTAGGAAGCGTGATTCCCACGCGCCCAATGCCAGGGAGAAGAAGGTAGCGACTGCGAGTCGGATCCTTGATCGGCCCAACACGACCGCTACACTGCAGGGACCACCGCACTCAATGGCGTCCAAAGAGGCCGATGAAGGCGATTCTCGGGCTTTCCGAGCGCTCTCGACCCCCGATTCCACACGCCACGGTGGCTGCGAGTCCGTATGGTGAACGTTCTGAAGCCCATGGAGTGGGCCCTGGGTCGATTCTCAGTCGACATGGGCATCGATCTCGGTACGGCAAACACTCTGGTCAGTGTCAGAGGCAGAGGGATCATCCTCAACGAACCGAGCGTGGTGGCGGTTCGCAAGGACACCGGAGAGGTGTTGCTCGATGGAATGGCCGTCGGAAACACGGCCAAGGCCATGTTGGGCAAGACGCCCGGTTCGATCGAGGCCATTCGACCCCTTCGTCATGGCGTGATTGCGGACTTCGATGTGACCGAGAAGATGCTGCGCTACTTCATCACCAAGGTCCACGAGGGTCGGCACTGGGTGAAGCCCCAGGTGGTGATCGCGGTTCCCGTCGGAATCACGGCGGTCGAGCGTCGTGCGGTGATTCACTCGGCAGAGCGTGCCGGTGCACGAAAGGTCTATCTGATCGACGAGCCAATGGCTGCAGGGATCGGCTGCGACCTTCCGGTCACCGAAGCTCGAGGCTCCTTGATCGTCGATATCGGCGGCGGTACGACGGAAATAGCAGTCCTGTCCCTGGCCGGGGCCGTCGTGGCCACCTCACTGCGGATCGCTGGCGATGAGATGGACGATGCCATCGTCAGTCACCTGCGCCGACATCACTCGCTCCTGGTTGGCGAGCAGTCCGCCGAGCGAATCAAGCTCACGATCGGCGCTGCCTACCCGATGGAGCAGGAGCTCTCCATGGAGGTCAAGGGACGTGACTCGGTCACCGGCTTGCCGCGGCGGACGACTGTCACGTCGATCGAAATACGCGAGGCCCTCGAGCAGCCCGTGCGCCTGATCTGTGAAGCAGTGCGGGCAATCCTCGAGGAGGCGCCCCCTGAAATCTCAGCGGACCTGGTCGACACCGGGGTCACGCTGGTTGGTGGTGGGGCACTTCTGTTCGGCATCGCGGATGCCGTGTCCGCGCATCTTGGAGTCCCGGCTCGGGTCTCCGAGGATCCGCTCAGCGCGGTTGCCCGTGGGACTGGAATCTTCCTCGACAAGCTGGACGTGTTCTCGCGCGTTCTCGCGGCGGAAGAAGACTGATTCCCGTGAGCGTACTCGTTCGTTTCCAGGGCAGCGTTTCCACGGTCAGCTAGGGGCCCGTGATCCGGGACCTCGGCCGTCGGCGGACGATCTACTTCGTCCTGCTGGTCGTCTGCGCGGTTCTGTCGCTGCGGCCGATCCCGCTGGTAGGCGGAGTGATCGAGCTGGTCTTCGTACCGACGCGACTGATTGCGGAGCTGGTGGCGCCCCTGGCCTGGTTGCGCTCCGGCGAGGTCCGCGCTGCGGAGAGGCAAATTGATGCCGAGGCTCGAGTGGTGCGCGGTGCGGCCGCGGACCTGCTTGCCATCGAGCAGCAGAGTGCTCTGCCCACTCGTCCCAAGTTACTTGTGGGGCGCCGGATGATCCATGGTGAGGTCATTCGTCGCAGTCGGGGCGATCTGGATCGCGTCGAGGTTCGCGTGGCCTCGACGGAGGGCATCGTGCCCGACCTTCCAGTGATCACGGGGGATCAATACGTTGGACGTGTTGCCCGACTGGGCAACCAGGAGAACATGATCCTGGTGGACCTTGTCACCGGGAAGGACTTCTTCGTCGGTGCATCGGTGGCGCGAACGGACTGGCGTGGCGAGGCCATCGGGGAGAGTGTCGAGTTTGTTGTAGGTGGTCTGGCGCCACGTTCGATGGACGAGCAGCTGCATCTGGCGCTGCACAACCCGAGTCTTCGGGGGATAAAGAAAGGACCAGTCCACGTCTTCGAGCCCGCTGACATGGATCCTGAACTGGCGGAGCTCTCTCGGGGCTTCTCCCTGGGCGAACTGCAGACCTTGCAGACCATCTCCGGAAGTGAGCTGCCCCTGATCCAGTCACCCCTTGATTTCAAGAGCGGCCTCTTCCAGGTGATCGTCCTGGCACCCGAGGACAAGGCGTCTGCGGTCGAGATGTTGCAGCTGGAGACCTTCGTCGAGGACAACTGGATTCGGACCAGCACGCTGACCCGAGGGGATGTGACTCCGACCCGTGAGGGACGCAGGCTTGCGCGGGGTAGTCTCGCCGGGTTGAGGACTGGTCAGGCGGTTGCCCTTGGCGCTCATCTGGTCGGTCGGGTGGGTGAGACCGGACCCCTCGCGGCCGACCTGATCGGACTCGGAGATCCTGGTGTGCGGCTCGCCGTGCTGGCAGAGATCGAGGGCGAGGCGTCTCCCCGCCCCCTTGGTGAGCTTGTTGCTCTGGGCCGGAGTCGGCACGATGGGAGCCTGGGCTTTCGCTGGATCTGCCGGATCGACCTGGGAGAGGCTCGTGAGGGCGAGCTGCTCGAGGCCGACCTCTACACGGGGTCCGGAGAGGACGGAGTACCACGGGGTCTGTTCATCGGCGAGACCGAGCTGCCAACGACACGCCGACCTCACGAGATCACGGTCTGGCAAGACCCGGCGGTTCGTGAACTCGAGCGCGTCTTTGTCTGGAAGGGTCCTGAGGTGAAGAGGCGTCCAGAATCGGTCACCCGGCTCGGAGGTACACGGTGAAGTCCTCGTCGCGGCTGCTCGCCTGGTTCTTCCTGGTGCTCTGGTTTGCCTGGATACACGCTCTGCAGGAGCGTCTGAGCGTCAATGAGACCTTTGCTCTGGCAACTCCGGATCTGGGTATGGTGTTCTTCGTCGGTCTCCTCGGTGTCGTGCGCAAGAACGATCTCTTTCTGGTCGCGATCCTGGCCGCTATCTGTCGCAAGAGCTTTTCGGTTGAGCCCGGCCTGGCGATTCTCTGTGGGTTCCTGGCCCTGGCCTGGCTGGCTTCGCTCCTGCGTGAGATGGTGGAACTCTCGAGTCCGCTGTGGCGAGCCGTGCTTGCCGGGCTGGGAGCTCTTGGGCTCTCATTGTGGCTGGAGGTGGTGCAATTCACCCGTGTCGGCGTTTCGCTGCCGCCCCTTGATGTGTTGATCGCGCTGGCATTTACCAGCGGACTGGCGGCCCTGGCTATCGGGGGCTTCTCGATCAGGCTACCGGGCCTGACACCCTTGAGGGCGGAGGACTGATGTCGTACCGCCGCATGCTTCCCCTGATCGTCTGTGTGATGCTTGCGATCATCGGCCTGGTCTTCCGGCTCTATCAGGTCCAGGTCGAAGAGCACGAGATCTGGGCCCGTGAGTCCTTCAACCTGACCCGTACTGCACGCACGATTCCCTACCTGCGTGGGCGAATTCTCGACCGCAACGGCGATCCCTTCGTTCAAGACGAGGAAGCCTACGCCGTCCGCTTCATCTATCGCGAGTTCAGGCGTCATCATCCCCTGGGGCAGGTAGCCCACGCCAGGGGCGCGCTGGCCAATGAGAGTGTCTCCCTGCAGGCAGCTGCACTCGAACTCGAGAGCTGGGGAATGCAGCTTGTGGAGACCAAGGCTGCGGATGTCGAGCGCTTTGCTCGGGGCGAGGCGACGGATGTCTGCGGTATCGCATTTCCAGAGGTCGAGCGCGGACAGGATCGTCGGCGGGCGCGTGCTGCCGAATTGCGGTTCTACACTCGCGGCTTGCTGCAGGTCACGTTCCGAAACTGGAACGCAATCAAGAAGCGCATCAGCAAGGGGGACGGCGGTGAGAAGAGCTGGCTTGAGCTCGCCGCTGATCAGGAAGGACTGCCTACTGATCTTCTACGTGAACGTGTGGCCCTGAGACTTTCACGATCTCTTCAGCGGCTGGAGCAACTCGCCGTGCAGATGGAAGTCAGCAGCCTGGACGGGCTCCTTCCGGTCACGGCCGAGGAGTCACTCTGGTACCTCGTCGAGGGTCTCCAGACCAAGCGCAGGGAGGTGGAGTTCGCGATTGCGAAGGACCTGTTCGTGGAGGCTGCCGGCTTCGAGCCAGGCCGGCTGCATCCCGACACACTGGTGGCGATGATCGATCTCTCCTTCGTGAGGGACGAGCTGGGGTGGGGCGGGCTGCTTACCCGCGACTGGGCCCAGAGCATGCGCTCATCCTGGCTGGAGGACCGCCGCAGCTTTCACGTTCCCAGGGCCGTGATTCGGGCGCGCCTGAGAGAGGACGGTGGCGAGGACGCTCTCGATGCATACCTAGGTGAGCTGGCGGTTCTATTCGCGCGCAAGCCGAAGACTCCTCGAGAGCGGCGTGAGGCCAGCCGTGAGTGGCAGGAGATCGAGCAGGTCGCCGTCTTCGCGGAGCTTGAAGACCTGTTCGAGCGAGTGGATCTGGAGGGGCGCGAGATCGTGCCTCTGACCATTTTCGACCAGACCTGGCGGGCGGCTCATCAGCGGGGGATGAAGCCCGAGGCGCTGGCGGCAGGGGTGTTGCCGTTCGAGATGGCAGCGACTGTGGCTCGTAACAACCCACCCGAGCCCTACCTGGACTGGCGTGGCGATGAGCACGCCCCATGGCAGGCACCCCGCTCCAAGCAGGAGGCCCTGGCAAGATTGCTCTGGCAGCTCTACCCGCCAGAGAGAATTGACTCCAGCCTGACCCTGGTGGATCCGTCCGTGGCGGGCGACGAAGAGGAGCTCCTGGCGTGGGTGGAGAGCCTCTGGGAGGCACAATTTCAGGAGCAACAGCAGGCCTTCTTCGCGGAGCTGAGAGCTGCCGCGGAGGAGCGAGAGTTCTCCCTGCCCCTCCAGCTCTCGGAGGAGCGCGTCAAGCGTGCCCTCAAGAAGGGTGACTACTTCATCAGGGATCGGGGCAGTCGCCCCGAACGAATTGACGAGTCGCCCGACGACACCGTGGTCAATACTCTCACGCGTTATGCCGACGAGTTCCAGGGCTTCGAGGTCGAGGCACGCACCCGGCGTCTGGCGATGGCACTGGATGAGGACGATCTTCTGGTGGCACGTGAGCTGATTGGCGTGGTACGTGAGTCGACTCTTGAAGAGGTCCTCGAGCAGCAGGGGGATCGGGCGGTCTTCTCTCGAATCCTCGCCAAGAAGAATCGCAGCAGGGCCGAACAGGAGCAGGCTAAAGACCTGAATCGCCGGCTATTCAGGCTGGATGAGGTGCATGGGACGAGCGGGGTCGAAGGGTTGATGGACAACTTCCTGCGGGGTACCAACGGCTTTCAGGTGAATGAGGGACTCCAGCAGCGAGAAGAGGGAACTCGTAGCGACCTCTTCACTCACAAGGTTGACGGGACCGATGTCGAGCTCACGTTGAGCATCGATCTGCAGCGAGCAGCACAGCGTACGATTGAGGACCCCTATCTTCCGGGTGACGAGGAGGTTCGAGACGAGTACTGGTTCCGCAATCCAGTGGGAGCCATTGTGCTTGCCAGCGTCGAGGGCGAAATCCTCGCCGCGGCCTCCGGCCCCAAGCAGCCGCACGAGTCCTCTCCAGTTCGAGATGGAGAGCGGGCCTACAACTATGAGCGCACACTCCGAATGCCATGGTTCCAGCCACCCGGCTCGATCTTCAAGCCCTTTATCGCAGCCTATGCCTTGAGCCGTTGCGGGCTCGACGAGCAACAGACCTATGCCTGCTCACTGCGTCCAGACGGAGATGCTGGATGGAACAAGGTGGCCTGTCACCGCACCTGGGGCCACGGAGAAGTCGCTCTCGACGAGGCCATCCGTCACTCTTGCAACGCCTATTTCGCTCAGGTGGGCGAGCTTCTGGAATCGAAGGAGAGGGTGAGAGAGCTGGCTCACATGTTTGGTTTCAACCAGCCGACCGGGGTGCGAGAGTTCGGGAGTGGCCGTGGACTGGTGGAAGTTCACCGCATTCCCAGCCTCAATGATGATCGGCGCTTCAGCACGACCGACCTGAACCGGGCCGGCAATGGCCTGGCGGTGATCGAGGCCACGCCTGTACAGGTCGCGAGGGCGGTTGCTGGACTCGCGACTGGGAAGCTCCCTTCCATGCGCCTGGTGCGCCGGATCGGCGATGATCTTGTTCCGCTGGAGTACGAGGAGGTGCCGCTCCCCGAAGAGGCCCTCCAGGTGGTTCGTGAGGGCATGGTCGGGGTCATCAATGAGGGCTCTGCGACGGACAAGGGCCTGGGAGCTGAGCTGCTGGGCTTTCAGGTCGCCGGAAAGACTGGAAGCGCTGACTACCGACCGATGACATCCGGGTACCTGGCCCAGCTGCGAGTACCTGGGGGCTTCAAGGCTCCCCAGATGCGCAAGCACACCTGGTTCGTCGGCTACTTCCCTGCAGAGAACCCAACTCAGGTGATCGTGGTCTACTGCCATGACATCGGTGTGACGGCGAGTCGAAGTGCTGTGCATGTGGCCGCTCAGTTCCTACGGAGCCCGGAAGTCCAGGCCTACGTCAGGGGAGCGCTGCGATGAGTCGGCGCAACGCCATGCGGCGCCCCAGCTCATTCTCACCCTCGAGGGGGATGCTCTCGGTGCACTGGGTGCGCTGGCAGGAGATGGGCTGGCACACCCTCTTCATCGGGCTCGTGCTCCTGGGAATCGGCTTGCTGTTCCTGGCGGAGATGGCGGCGGCTGACGAGTTCCACGAACGCTCAGGAATCCGGCTTGAGAGCCATGTCCAGAAGTTGATCGTGGCCGCGCCTTGCCTGATCATCGGAATCCTGGCGCGTCCGAACTGGCTCAGGAGACACGCCTGGCTGATCTATCTGGCAAGCCTGGTACTCCTCGCCCTCGTGCCGCTCATCGGTGATGAGCGCAACAATGCGAGGCGCTGGATCGAGACGCCGGTGTTCGATATTCAGCCATCGGAGTTCGCCAAGCTGGCAATCATCCTCGTGCTGGCGCGAGTGCTCTGCCGGAACCGCCTGCACAAGGTCGGAGATTGGGTGCCCCCGATTGCGCTCGCAATCGTGCCCATGGGGCTGGTGGTCTTACAGCCCGACCTGGGCACAGCGCTGACGATCATCCCCATCACCCTGGGGATGCTCTATCTCGCTGGCGCACGTGGTTGGTTCCTCGTTCTTCTCCTCGCTGTCGGGGCCGGAGCGAGTGTGCTGGCCTATCAGTTCGAGTTCGGCGTCAAGAACTACCAGCTCGAGCGAATTGACACCTGGTACGAGTCGATCGGAGCGGAGGAGCTGATCGATGGCCGGCACGGCCCAGGCTTTCACTCCTATCACTCGCGGATGTCCGTCGGCCAGGGTCACTGGCGTGGTCGCGGGCTGGGGCGAGGAATCGCCAATGAGGCCGGCATCCTACCTGAGCGAGAGTCGGACTCGGTCTTCGCGGTGATCGCTGGAGAGACCGGCCTGGTGGGTGCGACGGCAGTACTCCTTCTCTACGGCCTCTTGATCGTGCTCCTGATGCTCGGAGCTGGAAAGCTGAGAGACCGATTCACTCGCCTGGTCGTGGGGGGCGTCGCGATCTACTTTGCCGGCCACGTTGTTGTCCACTGCGCCGTGAACCTTGGTCTCCTACCGATGACGGGGCTGACCCTCCCCTTGATCTCGACCGGGGGATCCTCACTGCTGGTGTCCCTGACAGCCCTCGGCTTGGCCGTGGGGCTGTCGGCGAACCAGGAGCCCTCATTGGACAGCGACGCCTTCCAGAGCTACTGAAGTGCACCTCAACGAGACGAGGGCGATCGCCTGCAGCGATCGCCCTCGTGTCGAATCGGTCCTCGAGCTCGACCTACGGTGCGAAGGTGATGCTCAGGCCATTGCTGGTGTTGAAGTCAGCTCCCTGGCCGATGTCGCGATACCAGTACTGGAAGTTCCAGGTCTCGCCACCCATGATCATGCTCTCATTGAGTGCGCTCGTGAAGTCGAGGACTCGGGTGGCCTGGTTGGTTCCACCAGTGCTTCCGGCGGGGTTCAGGCGGGTGATCGGCGAAGATACGCACATGGCGCCGTTACCAAAGGGCACGTCCAGGGTCTGGTTAGCACCAAAGTAGAAGATCCCAAAGCCATTCGGGACATCGTTGCAGATCAGGACCGTGTCGTTGTCGGCGATTCCGCCGCTGCCGCTGTGATCCATGATCGCGCCGTTAACGCTGAAGGAGTTGGGGAATGAGACGCAGTAGCTCTCGAAGGAGGCTCCAAGGTCACACTCTGCACCCGGGGTTGCCGGGCGGGTCCCGAAGTCGCTGCCGTTCGGGCAGCGCTGGATCGAGTCGAAGTCCTTGTTGCCGTTCTCGTCCTCGTTGTACTGAGTCGTCTGACCGAGAGCGGTCAAGAGCCCCGTGTCATCACCGTCGTTGGTGTCATAGACAACCGCATCCATGAGAGCCTTGCTGGTCGCCGCTGGCGTTCCGTTCGGCCAGTCTGTGTCGTCACCAAAGTAGAGCGCCACAGCATCTGCACCATTCTGCAGGCCGTTGCCGTTGAAGATAATCGAAGGCGTGGGCACCACTGCCGTGTTGCCCAAGAGGAAGTAGCCGTTGGCATCCGTCGAGAAACCGTCCAGGTCGAAGGCGCTGTACGAGGTGTCGCTCGAGCCGTTGAAGAACACGAGTACGAGGCCGTCGAGAGACTGGGCGCCAGCCGGATTCCAGAGTTCGACAAACTCGAGGTTGTCGGTGCCCGCGGTGTCGGCGTCGACCTCGTTGATCTGGACCTGGAAGGGGCCGGCTTCGGTGCCCTGAAGGGGCGTGGCTGTGCCGGTTGCCTGGGTGGCGAGAATGGCGGCTGCAGCCAGCGCGCTGGTGCCGATGCTCGGCGAGAAATGAGTCCTCATGATGTATGTCTCCTGCGAAGTTTGACTGTTCTACCTATCCTGAAGGGCTCCAAGCCGGGGAGGGTCAGTAGAGAGAAGCTCGGCCGATGGGGGCTGGGCCGTGCCGGGATTGTAACGACCTTCCTGGGGAGTGGTGGCTGAATCGAAAAAGCCTGGGTGCTTGTTGGAGGCGCGGCGGGGGGCTGTCGAGCAATGGACCCTGGGGGGGCTTGGGTCCCCCGTGACTGCCTCACCGGGTTGGACTACGCCCGGGCCCGGAGCCAGCGTTGCCAGAATGGATAGGCGATGATGCCCACGGCAATGACTCCTGCACCGAGAAGCGTCTGGCTGGCCTCTGCTTGCCAGACCACGCCTACAACGAGGAAGCCCGCGAAGATGGCATAGATCAGTGGCATGGCCGGGTAGCCGAAGGAGCGGAAGGGGCGTTCGAGATCAGGGCGCTTCGCGCGAATCCAGATGAGCCCAGAGGCGATCAGTACGTGGAAGATCCACTCCACGAAGACCACCGAATCGACGAGGTACTCGGAGTCGCCAAGCATCATGTATCCAAGGGCGAGGAGGCACTGCAGCATCAACCCGAGTACTGGCGCGCCTGTAGAGGCGTGCAGCTGGGCGAAGCTCTTGAAGAACAGCTTCTCGCGAGCCATCGCGACGTACAGCCAAGGCGTTGTCAGGATCGTGACCATGCAGACCCCGACTGCCGATACGGCCAGTGCTGCCGAGATCAGCTTGTTGCCGACCGTGCCGAGGGAGCGCTCTACGACCTCTCCAATGAAGACCTGGTTGGTTGCCAGGTAATCTATGCCGATGACGCGAATGTAGCACCAGTTGAGGAGCAGGTAGATGGCAACGACGGATAAGACTCCCCAGATCAGCGCGCGGGGTAAGTTGCGAACGGGATCCTTGATCTCCGTCGAGATGTAGGCGATCAGTGGCCATCCACCGCAGGCGAAGAGCACAGGTAGCATCGCCATGATCATCCCTTGCCAGATCGGTCGGTCGCCCTGCAGGGGGGCGGAAGCGATCACCTCGGCCTGTTCAGGTGCTGGAGTGAAGAGCAGCAGCCCTGAGATGATCAGCGTGACGCTCAGGCCGATCTTGATCAGCATGCAGCTGTTCTGAAATGTTGCACTTGCCTTGGCGCCGCACAGGGCGATGAGGGTCATGCCGACGATCATTCCGCCGCTTACCAGGCTGTGGCTAAGGCTGCCTTCCGCGCCTACCTGGAAGTGCTGTAGCCATGAACTGCTGCCCTCCTCAACTGACAGCACCTCACCGACCATGGAGGCGCCAAAGCCTGTCATTATCGGAATGGCCCCGGTCGAGATCACCAGGAGTGAGACCCAGGCGAGGAGAAAGGACACCGGCCGACCGTAGACCTCACGGAGGTAAACGAAGGCGCCTCCAGCCTTCGGAAAGCTTGCCGACCACTCCGCAAAGGTGAAGGCTCCGCACACGGCCACCAGGCAGCCGATCGTCCAGACTGTGAGGTAGGCTGCGGTCGAGGGCACCAGGCTGGCTACCTGACTGGGAGTGAAGAAGATCCCTACTCCGAGGATCGCGCCCATGACCATCAGGCTGGCGTCGAGAAGACTCAGCTTCTTGGGCGAGGGCTGCATGGATCGTCCTAGTCGTCCTCGCCCTCTTCCCTACCGCTATATCCGAGGGACTCGATGCTCTCCAGGTACTTGTTGATCGTCGAGGGCGCCATGTCCTTGACCTCTGGGGTCGAGATTGTCTGGGCTCTCAGGGCCAGGTCGTTTGTGAAGCGCCGTAGTTCCTGGGAGAGTTCCTGTGTGATCTGTGGGCTTGAACGCGAGATATCGTGGCGCTCGAGCGGATCCTCGACGATGTCGTAGAGTTCGACTGCATCGGGGCCTTGCTTGGCCTGATCGACAATCAGGTTGTAGCGCTCAGTTCGCCAGGACATCTTCTCCGCGCCGTAGAGAGTCCCCTGGCTGAAGGCTGCTGGAATGCGGCGCGGAGTCTCGCCTTGCAGGTCCCCGGTCAGCGACTTGCCCTCAAAGCTCGGGGCGTAGTCGATGCCCGATAGCTCGAAGAGTGTGGGCATGATGTCGATTGTCCGAACCAGTCGATCAACGACGTGGGTTGGGCCAGCTCCAGAGCTTGGTGTACGTACGATGAGCGGAATGTGAACGAGCTCGTTGTAGAGGGTGTGTCCATGTTCGAACCCACCGTGCTCCCAGAACTCCTCGCCGTGATCGGAGGTGAGTACCAGGGTTGTCTTGTCCCACCTCCCGAGCTCCTTCAGTCCGTCCACGAGTCTTCCGATGGCAAGATCCACGAAGGCCAGCTCACCCTGGTACAGACCCCTGATGTACTCAAGGTCTACCTCGGTCGGTGAAGTCTCGTCGTCCTGTTGCAGCTGAATGCACTCTCGCATGGAGAGCGGCGGGGCTGGCTCGCGCCGATCCCCGACGAAGGGGGCCACGTAGCCATCCGGCGGGTCGTAGTCCAGATGCACATCGAACAGATGCACGAGCAGGAAGATGTCGTCTGCAGGGCGCTCTGAGACGGCGGTCAGGGCGTCATCAACCGTCTCGTCAGCGCGCCTGATTTCCTGGTTGTAGGCGTGCTGGTGGTCGAAGACCTCGAAGCCACGGCCCAGTCCGAGTAGCGGACTGAGAAAAGCGGCGTTCACAAACCCAAGCGTGCTGTAACCGGCTTCTGCGTAGACCTCGGCGGCAACTGGAAGGTCATCGGTGATGGGGGTCAGCCGCGATCTCTTTCCCAGGGCCTTGTGCATGGATGGCCAGGTCCCGGTGAGCAGGGAGGAGACCGAGGGGAGTGTCCAGCCCGATGCGGAGATGGCCTGGTCGAATCGAACGCCTTCCGCGGCGAGACCGTCGATGTTCGGTGTGCGAGCGTCTGGTTGCCCGTAGCAGCCCAGGGCGTCCCGCCGCAGGGTATCGACGATCACGATGACCACGAGCTCTTCATCTCCGGTGGGGGGCTTCTCTTCTGGCGGGCCGCCGCAGGAGTGCAGGCTCGTTCCGACCAGGAGCGCTAGCGGAACTGCCCAACTCAGACGGCTGGTGAGGGGCTGCTTCGAGGCATTCATTGGCGAGATTCTATCCACTGATTGAGCTGCAGTTGTTCACTCGGTTCGGAAAGGTCGCCCTGCGTGGTAAAGCAACCGTCTCCGCTCTATCTCACTCGCCAGTCGTGAGTTCCCAAGGGAGCTGGCGGCCTTGACAGCGCTGCGAGCGACTTCTTCTGCTTCTGCGAAGTTGCCTGATTCCGCCAGGGCCGCTGCCAGGGTGTCCAGGTGGCGTGGGAGTCTGAATCCGGAGAGCTCGTTCAGCTGCCGGGCCAGACTGAGAGCGCTGATACCGTCACGAAGCCCATCATCGGCAGAGGTCGAGAGTGTCCAGGACAGGAGCATGATGGGGCGTTCCCAGTTCGGCTTGATCTCCAGGGCGGCTCGATATTGGACCAGGCTCTCTCTTGCTCGGCCGTTTGCAGCGAGTGAGAACGCATAGTTGAAGCGAATGTTCTCGTCCTCTGGGTTGTTGCGCGCTGCACTGGCGTAGCGCTCGAGGGCACCTGCGGTATCGCCCCGCTCGAACAACAGGTTTCCATGATTGAAGCTGGCCTTGCCGTGCTGTGGATCGAGCTCGAGGGCGCGCAAGAAGGCCGCTTCGGCTCCCGCCAGATCGCCTCCGTCCTTGAGCGCCGTGCCCAGGTGATTCCATGCTCTGGGGTTGTTGGGGCGCTTGGCCACCGTGTCCTGCCAGAGCGCGACTCGCGAGCTGTAGTCTCGGTTGCGCTCCACTGTCTTCCACGACAGCAAGCCCGCGACACACAGGACGGTGACCGGTGCAAGCCAGGGCAGTGCTCTCCAGCTGGACCCGAGACGCTGGTGTATCCAGAGAACGGCCAGGGCAATCAGGGGTGCCAGGGGCAGGTACATACGGTGCTCGGCTATCAACTCGCCCGCCAGCGGAATCACGCTCGAGGTAGGGGCGAGCAGGGCGAAGAAGCAAAGACCGAGCAAGCCTCCGATCTTGCCCCGCACGAAGGCCCAGATTGAAGCGCCCAGGCCAAGCGCGAGTAGGGCGGTCTCGAAGCTGACCTCGGACCAGTCACGCACGACCTCGGTACCGTGATAGTCGAAGGCGAAGGGAGCGCCCAGGCCGCTCAGCTTCAAGTAGGACGAGATGGAGACCATCTGCGTTCGCAGATAGTCCATGCCATCGATGACATCTGTGTGCCCATAACCCACTGAATCACCACGGTCTCCAGTGAGCACACACCAGGCGAGCAGGACCCAGGTGGTGGCCAGGCCAGCATAGAGAGTGGTGCGGGCCTTCAGGGCGGCTACAAAGCCTCGCGCTCCGAACTGACGATCAAATGCCAGGACCACCAGCGGCAGTGAGACGGCCACTTCCTTGCTGGCCATGGCGGCGGCTGCAGAGATCCAGCAGCCAGCCGTCCAGGCCTTGCTCGCGTCTTGCTCGAAGGAGCGCAGGGCGCAGTAGAGCGCAAGCAAGTAGAACAAACCCATCATCGACCCGTTGCGATAGACAACATGGTTGAGGGTGTCGGTTTGCAGGGGGTGCACCATCCAGAGGAGCGCGATGGTCAGCGCCAACCCAAGAGCAGACTCGGCACAATCACTGCGCAGGAGGGCCCTACGACACACCCCAAGGAGAGCAAGGGCGCCCAGGACCAGCGTGCCGATGTTGAACAGGTGGTAGCCGAGAACCTCCCGGCCTCCGATCGCGTAGTTCAGCGCCAGGGAAAAGGAAACCAGGGGACGGCCGCTGGATCCGGCTCCAGGCGGAGCACCGAATGAACGTGAGAGGGGCCAGAGTGCCTCGATAAAGGGATTCTCGAGGATCGATGGCCTGTCGTCGAAGACAAAGGGGCTCTGGAGCGTGTTTGCATAGATGCAAAAACCAGTGGCTACCAGAATCAAGGCGGCGAGCAGGCGCCTCTTGGCATCGCTTCCCATTTGCGTACTGTATCGTCCCGGACGGCAAGAAGTAGAACTTCCAGACAGTAGAGAGGGCCAGTCTGTAGGCCAGGGCCGAGCAGTGAAGTCGATGGCAGCAGAGCAGAACACGGAAGGTCGTCAGCTCCTGAGGCGGGTTCCGGGCTGGACCCGGGGCTGTGCAGTGATTGTCTTGGTGGGGGTCTGGTGTCTGGCTATTGGCTACCCGGTCCTGATCGGGGCACTTGGTGGGGCCTGGAGTGAGCCGGGAGACAGCTGGCTCGAAGAGCTCTCACCGGAGGCGAGGCTGCTCGTCGAGCGCGGCTTCGGAGGTCTTGATCCGGATCGCCTGGTCGATCTCCACACCCACCTCGCCGGTATCGGAACGGGATCCTCCGGCTGCGAAGTTCACCCGAACATGCTGTCGTGGTCCCAGCCCGTTGCTCGCATTCGCTTCGAACTGTATCTCTCGGCCTCCGGTGTCGAGGACCTCGAGCGTGCTGATCAGGAGTTCGTCGCACGGCTCTCAAGGCTGATCGATCGATCGCCGGGTAAGGGGCGCTTCTGTCTCCTGGCCTTTGATCATGCTTACGGAGAGGATGGCCAGATCGATAGAGAGACCAGTGAGTTCTACGTTCCCAATGAGTGGGCCTGGCAGCAGGCGATGGCTGACCCTGAACGTCTGCTCCCGGCGATTTCGGTTCATCCTTACCGTGAAGATGCTCTCGAGGAGCTAGAGCGGTGGGCTGCCCGTGGAGTTCGTATCGTCAAGTGGTTGCCAAACGCGATGAACATCGATCCGTCCAGTCCGCGCTGTGATGCCTTCTACGAGAAGATCGTGGAGCTGGACATGACCATCTTGACGCATACCGGAAAGGAGATGGCTGTGGAAGCGGGCGCCCTCCAGGCACTCGGTAATCCCCTGCACTTGAGACGCCCCTTGGATCGGGGTGTACGGGTGATTGCAGCTCACTGTGCCAGCCTGGGCGAGGCCCTCGACCTCGATGAGCCGGAGGGAGAGCGCGAGATGGTCCCGTGCTTCGAGCTCTTCATGCGACTGATGGATGAGCCCGGCTACGAGGGCTTGCTCTTTGGCGAGATCTCGGCCATGACGCTGGCCAACCGGGTTGGTGCACCGCTGGCGCAGCTCCTCGACCGCCCGGACCTGCACCCGCGCCTGGTCAATGGGAGTGACTATCCGCTGCCGGCCCTCAATGCCGTGATTCGGCTCTCGCCCCTCGTGGATCAGGGATTTCTGAAGGAGGAGGATGTGAGTGCCCTGAGGGAGATCTACGAGGCGCACCCGCTGGCCTTTGACCTGGTCCTGAAGCGCAGCCTGCGCTCGCCAACCACGGGCAGGGGCTTTGGGGTCGAGGCGTTTCTCGTGCCTGACGAGCTGGGACTCTGATCCGGGTCTGCCGCGGGGCGCGATCAACTGCCCCGTAGCCAACCTCCAAAGGGCTAGCTTCCACCTAGCTAAACAGGTCGCCGTGGATTTATCGTCGCCACGAGCCTAGACTTCCGCCCATGCGGTTCCGCGCAGCCGCTTGCCGGGCGCTTCTGGGAAGCAAACCCCCAGGAGATCCCCCGTTCATACACCCATCTGCTCCTCTTGAGCGCAGAACTTGTAGTCAAGGTGCCCCCTATGAAATCAGTCGCCCTGGGCATGGTCGAGACCAAGGGTCTCGTCGGATCGATCGAAGCTGCCGACGCCATGGTGAAGGCCGCCATGGTTGACCTATTCGGCAAGGAACGGGCCACCGGTGGTCTGGTGACCATGTTCGTTGCCGGTGAGGTTGGCGCGGTCAAGGCCGCCACGGACGCCGGCGCTGCCGCCGCCCGTCGGGTCGGTGAACTGGTGAGCGTGCATGTGATCCCGCGCCCTCACGACAACCTCTGGCGCATCCTGCCGCCGCTCAAGCCGGTCGGCGAAGGCAACGACTGATTCCCCAGGCGGGGAGGGGGTGCGCGCCTGACGTGTGCTTTCGATCCGCCCCGAGGCCCGCGTGTCCAAGCTCGATCCCGATCTCCGCTCCCTGCAGGAAGTACGCGACGCCCTCGCCCGGGCGAAGGCGGCTCAAAAGGTCGTATCCGAGTACAGTCAGTCCCAGATCGATCGTGTCTGTGCGGCCATGTCCGAGGCTGTACGAGAGGCCGCCTACCAGCTAGCGCGTTCCGCGGTCGAGGAGACCGGCATTGGCCGGGTGCACTACAAGATCCTCAAGAACATCTTTGGCTCGCAGGGGACCTGGTCCTCGATCGAGCACGAGAAGACGGTGGGAGTCATCCACCGGGATGTTGGGCGTGGAATCGTGGAGGTGGCCACTCCAGCCGGCATCATTGCGGGAATCGTACCCACGACCAACCCGACGTCGACGGCGGCCTTCAAGGCGCTCGTGAGTGTCAAGGGACGTAATGCGTTGGTGCTCAGTCCACACCCCAGGGCCATTCGTTGTATCGCCGAGACTGTGGAAGTCATGCGTCGCGCGATCCAGTCCTGCGGAGCTCCTCCGGACCTGGTGATCTCGCTGCAGCACCCGACCATCGAGTCCACTGGCGCCTTGATGAAGAGCCATGACACCGCGATCATCCTTGCGACCGGTGGTGAGGGTCTGGTCGAGGCCGCCTACAGCTCCGGTCGTCCGGCCTACGGAGTTGGCCCTGGAAACGTACCGGTCTACATCGACCGCTCAGCTTCACCCTCCGAGGTGGCCAGGCATATCGTCACCAGCCAGAGCTTTGACAATGCCACCTTCTGCTGCTCGGAGCAGGCGCTCGTGATCGACCGTCCCATCTACGAGGACCTACTTCGTGAGCTGCTCCTGCGTGGTGCCCACTTCTGCAACGAGCGGGAGGTCGCAATGCTTGGAAGTCATTGCAACAGGGGTGGAATGATGAACTCGGCGGTTGTCGGCCAGGATCCGGTCAAGGTCGCACGCGGAGCGGGCTTCGAGGTACCCGAGAACACGACAGTCCTCCTCTGTCCCCAGGGTGGGGTCGGACGTGACTGGCCGCTGACGATCGAGATCCTCTGCCCGGTCCTCTCCGTCCACGTGGCTGAGGGATGGCGTGAGGGCTGCCAGCTCTGCCTCGAGACCCTGAAGTACGGTGGCCTTGGCCACACCATGGGGATTCACGCCCAGGACCAGAGCGTGTTGGACGCCTTCTTCCTGGAGAAACCGGCGAACAGGATCATCGTCAATGGCCCAACTTCACAGGGAGCCGTGGGCTACAGCACCCAGCTCGACCCCTCGGTGTCGCTCGGTTGTGGGCCCCAGGCAGGCAACATCAGCTCGGACAACATCACCGCACGTCACCTGATCAACATCAAGCGCGTGGCCTACACGCGGCGGGATTGGGCTGAGATCGATGAGCGCGATCACGCGCTGGCTGCCAGTCTTGGTGGTGAGGTCGCCCCGCGTGGGTCGATGCTTCCCGGAGACCCGGCACTCTCGAGCGAGTTGAGGAAGAGCCCCATCTCGGACGCGGTGAATGCCAGCAGCAACTGGCAGGGCAATCCCACGTTCGGAGGAGCTCCCCAGCGCCAGCCCGACCTGGTAGCTCCGGTCCGCAAGGCCAGCGCCAGCGTGGCGCCAGAGCCGGGAGGAGCAGCGGCCGCACCCAAGGCAGCGGCAGGACCCAAGACACTGCAGTCGAAGGTTCAGCCTGCGATCAAGAGTGCGCCGGTCTTCACCAAGGCGCTGCGGCCTCCGTCTCCTCAACGCCCCAAGCCTGCAGCCCCTGCCCCGCGGCCTGCTGCTGCCAGGTCACAGAGTTCACTGAGCCGCACGGATATCGAGGCGATCCTCACTCATGCCGGCACCAACTGTCCAATTGGCCCCTGCAAGGGCTGCCCACATCTGGAGGTGACCACGGGAGCGTGCACGGCCTGACGGCCACCTGGCGCTGACCCGGATGTCTTTCCGGAATGAAACCACCACACCAACCCAAGCAACGAACAGAGATGACAACCAACATCGCCCTGGGCCTGATCGAGACGCGTGGTCTCGTCGGAGCCGTGGAAGCTGCCGACGCAATGTGCAAGGCTGCCCGAGTTACATTGATCGGTAAGGAGATCTCCGGTGGAGGTCTCGTGACGGTCATGGTTCGCGGCGAGGTCGGCGCGGTCAAGGCTGCGGTCGAGGCCGGTGCCGCCGCTGCACGTCGTGTCGGCGAGCTGCTCAGCCAGCACGTTATTCCGCGTCCAGCCGTCGATATCGAGGCGTTCATTCCGCCGGCACCCGAAGAGGCCTGAGCCCAGTCGGACGAACCGCCTCGGTCTCCACCAGGAGCCAGGGCGTTTGAGCCGTGATGTCCACTTCGACCTCAACAAGTCTCTCCGCCGAGTTGCGCGGAGCCGTGCTGCTGGATCAGCTGCAGCCTCAGTTCGCCGCGAGTATCGCGACGAACTCAGACGGCTACTTTCCGATCTTCGGAGAGAGCGCGTTTTGGCTCGAGGTCTGTCCCGGAATCGTCGTGAATACACTCCTGGACATCGCTCTCAAGAGCTGTGAGGTGAAACCCGGTGCGATGATCATGGAGCGTTCCTACGGGACGTTGGAGGTTCACGGTTCGGATCAAGGTCAGGTGCGGATGGCGGGCTCGCTGATTCTCAAGGAGCTGCTCGGCGAGGGCGGGGGGTACGACAGTGGACTGAAGCCCGCGGTCCTGACGAGCCGTGTCATTCATCAGATCGATGACCACCAGGCGATGCTGATCAACCGGAACCGTTCCGGGATGCTATTGCTTGGCCGCGATACCCTCTACACACTCGAGGTGAGCCCCGCGATCTTCGTCCTGGCAGCTGCCAACGAGGCCGAAAAGGCCTCGGACGTGCGTCTGGTGGACTTGCAGAACAATGGCGCCGTGGGGCGCTTGCAGCTGGGGGGCACGGATGCAGATATCGAGCAAGCCGTGGCGGCCGTGGAGCGGACCCTCTCCTCCATCCAGGGGCGTGCTAACTCCGGGGGCGAGGGCTGATGTTCCTGGGGCGCGTCATCGGTGAGGTCTGGGCTACCCAGAAGAATCGCGACCTGGAGGGCAAGCGCCTGCTTGTGATCGAGCCCCTGGATGACAGTGATGGCCTCTCCGCCCCGAAGGTTTCACCGGTCGTGGCGGCCGACCCCATCGGCGCAGGATTGGGCGAGCAGGTCATTGTTGCCTTTGGCAAGGCCGCACGGGTGGCCTGTGGCGGAGACGGCGACTATGCCTTCGAGGCTGCCGTGGTGGGGATCGTCGATGACTTTGATGTTCCTGGCGCGCCTTCAGCGTGGCGTGCAGCTAGGGAGCAAGCCTGATGCACATCTGCACCGTCATCGGAAACGTCTGGGCGACCCAGAAAGAGCGTACTCTGGTGGGCCTGAGGTTGATGGTGGTTCGACCCTTCACCAGCGACGACAGCCAGAGTGCTGAGACGATGATCGCCGTGGACACGGTCTCGGCAGGAGTTGGCGAGAGAGTGCTGGTTGTGCACGGTCGGGCGGCACGGCATGCAATCGGTAAGGGGCACGATATTGGCTTCCAGACCGCGATCGTCGCGGTGATTGACTCGATGGAACTCGAGGGTGGGCGGATCGTGGGTCAGACCTCGGCTGCCGACAGGATCGAGGAGTAGGGGTAAGCGATGCAGAACGAGCTTTCAGGATCAGTCGCAAATCTAGAAGGGGCCTCACGGAGGCTGACAAGGTCATGACCAGGAATGATGTGAATCCCGTGCTCAGCCAGGACTCAGAGGTCCAACCGGCAATCGGGCTGCTGGAACTGGGCTCCGTTGCGCAGGGTATCGAGGTGGCCGATACCATCCTCTGGGAAGCGGATATTGAGATGCTGTTCGCAGAGCCGATCCAGCCGGGGCGCTACGTGATGCTCTTCACCGGAACGGTGCAGAGCCTGCGTTCTGCCCTCAGGAGAGGCTCCGAGGTCTCGGCTGATAGCCTGCTGGATCAGATCCTGATCGAGCAGGTGGATGACCAGGTCTTGATGGGACTCAGGCGCTCTGGCAAGATCAACGGGACGCTCGACGCGCTCGGAATCCTGGAGACCGACAACGTGGCTTCGGGAGTCCTCTCAGCAGATGTGGCCTTGAAGACAGCCACGGTTGACCTGCTCGAGTTGCGAATCGCAAATGGCCTTGGCGGCAAGAGTTTCTTCACGATCACAGGCGAGGTGAGCGACGTGCGCTCGGCGATCATGGCTGGAGCCAGAAGCGCCTCCGAGCGCGGACACCTGGTTCGTGATGTTGTCATTCCGCGGCCCCATGGCGATCTGGTGCGACACCTCTAGGCGCAGCAGGATTCATCATGGTGAGCAAGAGGTTGATCTGCGAGCTGGATGTGCTCGCCATGGGCGCCGGGGAGACATTGCATCTCGACGCGCACACGATCATCACGCCCTCGGCCCTCGACCAGGCGCACACCCGTGGTATTCAGATCGTCCGCGAGGGCGACGCTGCGGGGTGCGGGAAGTCAGGCGCCAAGCGCCCCTGCTTGTGGCATCGGATCCTCGAGAACGACGGTACCTACGTCATTCAGGTCGTCCAGGGGCGTGCCAGCGTCAATCGGATCGACGGGGATGGTCCAGTTGCCTTCGGAACAGACTCCGTCAAGGAGCACAACCTATGAGCCGTCGATTCCTCACCGCAGAAGACGTGCGCCGCGCGGGCGGACAGGAGATCATCGTCGATGAGACGACCGTCGTCACCCCGCAGGCCCAGGAGGTGGCCTCCTCGATGGGAGTCGAGATTCGAACCGGCAGCGGAGCCTACACCGAGCCTACCCCTGATCGTGGGCCGGATGCCGATGCCGCGGGACCTGATCCGCAGTTCATCCCCGAGCCGACGGACGAGCTGATGGACACCGGAGTCATCGTCACCTGTGTTGGCTGCAATCGCCCCGGTGTCCTTGGCGAGGTCGCAGGGGTGATCGGGAACTACAACTCGAGCATCAACGATGTCTCGCAGAAGATGGTTGGAGACTACTTTCACCTGGTGCTGGTCGTGGAGCTGGGGGCCGGCTCGGACTTCGCTGGCTTGAAGCAGGGGCTTCTCGAGCTCGATAAGAAGTCTGAATACGTGATTCGAGTCATGCACGAGCGCGTCTTCCGGTTCATGCACCGCGTCTAGCGGAGGCGAGATTCGTTGGCATTTACAGACCAAGAAATCCTGGAAACGGTGCGCATGGTCGAGCTCGAGACGCTCGACATTCGCACGACGACGCTTGGGATCTCGCTGCTTGATTGCGCGGATCCTGATCTGGAGAGCACCTGCGAGAAGGTCTACTCGAAGATCGTTCATCACGCTCGCCACCTGAGCGAAGTTGCTGACTCGATCGAGAACGACTATGGGGTGCCCATCGTCAATCGCCGGATTGCTGTGACCCCGGTGGCCTGGATTGCGGGGCCCTCGGGAGCAGAAGATCTCTCTCCTCTTGCACTTGCTCTGGATACAGCGGCCAAGGAAGTCGGAGTCGACTTCATCGGTGGCTTCACGGCCTATGTGCACAAGGGATTCACGAGAGCGGATCACGCTCTGCTGGAGTCAGTACCGCACGCCCTTGCAAGTACCGATCATGTTTGTTCATCGATCAGCCTGGGGAGTACGCGAGCTGGCGTCAACATGAGCGCAGTGGCACGGTTCTCGGAAATCGTTCTGGAGACGGCCCGTCTCACTGCTGATACGGGTGCACTGGGGTGCGCGAAGCTGGTTTGCTTCTGTAACACTGTCGAGGATAATCCCTTCGTCGCGGGGGCCCATGTGGGCATCGGGGAAGCCGAGACGGTCCTCAATGTGGGGGTCTCCGGTCCGGGGGTTGTTCGCTCGGCGCTCGAGCGCCTGGGCCCCGATGCCGACCTGCAGGCGGTGGCCTCCGTCATCAAGCGCACGGCCTTCAAGGTCACCCGGATGGGAGAACTCGTGGGGCGCGAGGCCGCCAGGAGACTGGGGACGACCTTTGGAATCGTCGACATCAGCCTGGCGCCGACCCCCGCGATCGGTGACTCGGTTGCGGACATCCTCGAGCTGATGGGGGTGGAGCGGATAGGCGCGCCCGGCACGACGGCCGCCCTGGCTCTGTTGACGGATGCAGTCAAGAAGGGGGGCGTCATGGCCTCATCGAGCGTGGGGGGGCTGTCAGGGGCCTTCATCCCCGTCTCCGAGGATCAAGGGATGATCGACGCCGTGGCCTGTGGGGCACTCTCGTTGGCCAAGCTCGAGGCGATGACCACGGTCTGCTCGGTTGGCCTGGACATGGTAGCGGTGCCCGGCGACACGCCGGCCGACGTCCTGACCGGGATCATCGCTGACGAGATGGCCATCGGCATGGTGAATCAGAAGACGACCGCCGTGCGAATCATCCCTGTCCCGGGCAAGGGACCTGGGGAGACGGTGGAGTGGGGGGGACTGCTTGGAACTGCCATCGTGCAGGATCCCGGTCGATTCGGATGTGAGACGCTTTTTCGCAGGGGCGGCCGCATCCCGGCCCCGATTCAGAGCTTCAGGAACTAGCACGCGTGGGGAGCTCGGGGCGGCTGGGTGACCGGAGAGCGGAACCCCAGCCCCAAGGGGGTGGACTGGGAAAAGTGTTCCGGAACGAATTGGTGCAAGTGAGGTGACCTGCCTCAAGACGGTGCCCGGAAGAGGCCGAAACATCCTCCTGGAAGAAACAGATGCAACCCCCTCCACAAGATGACAAGCTCTCGCCCCGAGATATTACTCGTCGATGACGTCCCCCAGTTGCTCGGTTCTCTCGAGCGCCTGCTGTCCAGCGAGTTCAAGGTTCACTGCGCTAACTCCGGGCCTGAGGCCCTCCAGGTCCTTGCCAATAACAGCTCGGTTCAGGTCATCATCAGTGACTACAGGATGCCCGAGATGTCAGGTATCGAGCTCTTGAAGCTCGCCGCCGAGAGGTTTCCAGCGATCGCACGGATCTTGCTGACTGGAGTCCCGGAGCTGGACATGGCCTGTGATGCAATTCAGGAGACGCGTCTGCACCGCTTCCTCTGCAAGCCATGTGGGCCAAAGGAACTACTGGCCGCTGCCTACAGCGGAGTCGAGTGGAATGAGGCCTTCGTTGCCAAGGAACTGAAGACCGAGCTACTGGTCTTCTCGAATCGTTCGCTGTCGGCGATCAATCGCAACCTCGAGGAGCGTGTTGTCGATCAGGGGCACTCGATCAATTGCCTCAGGCAGCTGGGGATTGCGCTGAACAAGGACCTCGACCTGGGTGGAATTACACAGATCGTGGCGAACGCTACCAGCGAGGCCCTCGAAGGGCGGGGTGTGGGAGTCACGATTGAGGGTCCAGATGGGACGAATGCCCTTGGCTGTGCCGGGCCCGAGATGTCCACCCGCATGCTGGCGGAGCCTGTGACCACGATGGACGGGACGATCGGACAGATCATCGTCGACGTGGTCAATTCGGCAGAACGAGAGATCACCACCGTCCAGCAGAACATCCTGGCCGCGATCGCTTCTTCAACGGCGGTAGCGGCTCACAATGAGTTCCGCCGCCAGCAGCGCGATGAGGCGCAGTACGCCACAGTCTTCGCCCTGGCACGGCTCTCGGAGCGTCGTGACAGTGTCACGGGCAAACACCTCGAGCGAGTTAGTGAGTACTGCCGGCTGATTGCTGAGAGCCTCGCAGCGAAGGGAGAATTCGGAAACCTGATCACACCCCAGTACATTCAGGATCTCGTTCTGAGCGCTCCCCTGCACGACATCGGCAAGGTTGGTATTCCTGACTCGATCTTGCTCAAGCAGGGAAGGCTCACGGAGTCGGAGTGGGAGATCATGAAGACTCATGCCCAGGTAGGTGCAGACACGATTCGGAGTGTGCTTGAGCAGAACAAGACGCAGAGCTATCTCTACATGGGGCTGGACATCACCGCCTCGCACCACGAGCACTGGGATGGTCGCGGCTACCCCTTGGGCTTGGCCGGGGACGAGATCCCGCTCGCGGCGCGAATCATGGCGCTTGCCGACGTCTACGATGCTCTGACCACCCAGAGGCCCTACAAGGATGCCTGGACACACGGCGAAGCAGTGGCCCTGATCGAGGAGCGCCGGGGGAATCAATTTGACCCTCGGGTGGTGGATGTCTTCTTGTCCTGCAATGAGGAGTTCAGCGAATGTATGAGGGTCTCGAGGTATGACCAGCTCGAGCTGCCTCCGACGCTGGGCCCAGTCCTGAAGCTCGGCTGACCTTGCCGCCGCGAATCCGCGGCAACTTCCAAGAGGTCGAGGAGCCGCAGGCTCTGGCGGACGCTACCGTCTCCGCCGATGAGTTCCTGGAAGCGAACATATTGGGTCGTGTGGGTGGCGAACCTGGTCACCGCGATCGGGATGATGAGCTTCTTGCCCTTCTTCCCAGCTCACCTCGCGGAGCTGGGAGTACCGGAGGAGGACATCCCGTTGTGGGCGGGGGTGATTTTCGGCGCTGCTCCACTGGTTGCTTCGATCATGACTCCGATCTGGAGCGCCCTCGGGGACCGTTACGGCCGCCGCCTGATGACCGTGCGTGCGATGATCGCCATCACGGTCTTCGTGGGGGCGATGGCTCTTGCCACAGAGGCCTGGCAGCTACTCGCCTTGCGCCTGGGCCAGGGCTGCTTCTCGGGGTTCATCGCCCCGAGTATCACGCTGGTGAGCGTTGTCGCGCCAGCCAGGCGGCAGGGCTCTGTAGCCGGCTCACTTCAGACGGCCCTCGCCTTGGGCTCGGTCATCGGGCCCTTGCTGGGGGGGGTCATGATTGTCAGCTACGGGCTCGAGTCGATCTTCGCCGGGGTCGCCTGCGCCAGCTTCTTCTCGGCCTGCCTGGTCTGGTTCCTGGCCAAGGAGAACGCGGAGGACCGGCTGGTGGTGGAGCGTGGGCTCACACCCCTGGAGATACTTCGCTCCAGCCTGCACGACCTCGCGGAAGTGTGGCGGAATCCGGCACTACGGGATGGATTGAATCTCCTGTTCTGGATGATCCTGGGTATCGGCGCATCGAATCCCCTGCTGTTGCTCTTCGTCGAGGAGCTTGGAGCAGGACCAGAGCGGGCTGAGTTCCTGGTCGGCTTGCTGTTCAGTTTCGCAGCTGGCGTAAACCTGGTGGCGATGCCGCTCTGGGGAAAGCTGGGCGACCGATTCGGGCACGCCTTGGCCCTTCGGCGCTGTTCTGTCCTGGTGTTCTTGGCCCTCTTACTCCACGCCTTCACGCCAAGTCTGACGGGGTTATTCGTGCTTCGGTTCTTTCTGGCTGGTGCCTTGGCGGGCGCAAGTCCACTGGCCTATGGCCTGGCCGCCACTGAGATTCCCGTCGTCCACCGGGGGTCGGCCATGGGGGCGGTCTTCAGTGCCCGCACCCTGGCCTTCTCGATCTCAGCCATGGTTGGCGGATTCGCCAGCTACCTGATCGGGATTCGCGGCCTGTTCCTGGCTGGTGCGCTGATCCTGCTGATGGCGCTGATCCGCGGGAGTCGTACGGAGGCCTCTCAGCAGAGGAGTCGGTCGTGATCTCCAGCCTGGTTCAAGGTCCGCCAGGGTCCTCTGGTGTCTCTCCGGCAGCCTCCAGGCGGCGCATCAGCTTCTCGAGCCTTGCCAGATTATTGGAGCTGTCGCGCTTGGCGACGGTGTAGAGCTCGCGCCTGTCCTCAGCCAGGTCCGCCCTGGCTAGCTCAGCCACTGCCTGTTCATTGGCCAGGGCGTACATTCTCTTGGCCTCCTCGAGATCTCGCTTCAGGCAGTAGTGAAGAATCACTGCCGTATCGTTGAGTAGCGCGGGGTTCTCCGGTTCGAGGTCGAGGGCTCGACCATATCCCTCGTACGCTTTCTCGAAGTACTGCTGGCGGAGCTCGTCGTTCTTCTCGTCCTTGGAGAGCTCGTCTCCAGCATCCCGGTAGAACAATCCCACGTTGTTCCAGTAGCGGGTCGAGTCGGGGGCCGAGTTGGCCTGCACTGCGCTCAGGCGCGCTGCGTCCAAGGTGCGGCCAGCCTCGAAGCAGTGTCCGATCAACCCGTCGAGGACTCCAAGATTGGTGGTCAGGTCACTCTGAACTGAGCCTACCAGGGCACCTGTGTCCAGCTCGGCATACTCGAGGATGGCCTTGATGGCGGCGTCGGGGTCTTGCGTGTGGAAGTCGCACAGCGCGATGTACCAGTTGCAGTTCGTGAAGGCGGGCCACTTGGCCAGACTGCTTGTGAATGCCTCACGGGAGCGAGTGTAGTCCTGCACCATGAAGCGAGCCCACCCAAGCCACCAGAGGAGTGATACATCAGCCGGATCCTCTGCGGCATGCGTCTCATTGAAGGCTGCTGAGCCTGACTCGAGGCAGTCGAGGAAGGAGTCCTGACCGAGGCTTCCTAGCATCTGGTCAAAGGCCACGGAAGCAGGGGAGAGGCCGATGGCGTTCGCGTATCTCGTGGCGGCTTCCGGAATCCGCTGCTTCCAGACAAGCGCGTCGGCAGCCTTCTTGTTGGCGCGTGCTCTGAGTTCGATCAACTCCTTGTCGGCTGAATCGGCCACGGCCACGAAGGACTCGAAAGCGACCTGCCAGTGGGCGTCGGCCTGGCTCTGAAGGGTCTCGTCGCCGTTGGCCACGACGAACTGAGAGAAGGCCACCTCTGCGAGCATGAACAGCTCGGCCGGGGCACTGCTGGAGATCTCGACAGCAGCCTGGGCAGCCGCGCGGGCTGTCTCCAGTTGCTGGGAATTCCAGGCGGCCTCTGCGAGCGGCAGGAAGGCATCGTAGAACCGAATCGGGTCAGCCTGGGTGGCACTACCGAGGTAGGCCACTGATTCGGAGAAGTGCATCCCGATCATGCGGCTGTTGACGCCCTCGCCGATGTACTTGCGGGCCTTGTAGGTGAAGGCCATGCCGTAGAGATAGTCAATCTCAGGCCCCTCATTTCCGGCAGCGGCGAGGTCATCTGTGATGTCCAGGGCGTCGTTGAGATAGTTCATCTCGATCAGAGCCCGGGCCAGCCAGATACGTGTGCGCAGCTTTCCACCATCCAGAGCATCAGCCTCCTCGAGCAGTGCACGAGCCTCTTCGCCCATGCCTCGAGCGATCAGGGCACGACCCTCACGAACCAGGGCCACAACCCGTCCGATCTCTGGTTGCTGATCCTCGAGCATCACTTCCTGGTATGAAGTTGACACCACCATTGGAGTGGTTGAGGTGCCGAGGATCAGCAGAAGGGTGAGCATCATGATGGCAGAAGGTGCTGGGGCCGGGAGTCAGTCAGGTCAGGTGTGGTTACTCGGCGCTCAGCGACTGACGTAGTTCGTTCATCACCACCTCGCGTCTTCGCACCTGATCCAAGTTCAGGTCCTTCCAGTAGTGGGCTTCGATGGCGCGGGCGGCGGCAATCTTGCCACTCTCGATGTGCTCGCAGAGCGGAAGGTAGAACGTGGATACCTCGACTCGCGGATTGGTCGGGCGCTGGTAGTTGAGGCTCTTCTCGAAGAGCTCCTTGGCCGTGGCAGCATCACCCTCGATCGTGAGGGCGATGACTCCGAGGTTCTGATAGGCGTCCCCGATGGCCTCGCGAGTCATCGTGAGTTCCTCCTCGTCCTCAATGCCGGCCTCAAGCTGCGGTAGGCCGACAGCTATGGATCGATCGAAGTACTCTCTGGCTGTATCGAGGTCGCGCTGGAGGTAGTAGGTCAGGATCAAGCCCGTGTCGTTGATCACCCGCGCATCTTGCGGAGAGAGCTTGGCAGCTTGCACGTAGGCGCTGAAGGAGAGTTCCATGTGCTCGTTGGCCAGTGCAAAGAGCTGCCGGGCTCGGTCCTCGTTATCTTCTTGCTCAAGAGCGCTGGTCCCCTGGGTCTCGTACTGGACCGCGATGTCACGATTGAAGTAGCCGGCATTGTTGCCGTGGTTGCGATCTTCGCTGTCGTATTCGAACAATCGGTTCGCAAGCGCGGCTGCCTCCTCGAGGTTTGGGAAGCACTCGGCGTAGCTCCTGTCCGACTCGCGGTCAAAGACCTCCTCCCACGCAGCGTTGTACTTGGCGAGAAGGAAGTTCAACGAGCGGACACCGGACCACAAGCGATCCTGAACTTCCCACTGCAAGCCTCCCTCGAAGAGCTCTTCCATGGACCAGAAAGCGTCCGCAGATCCCGCAAGATCTCCACCGTAGTAGAGGCTCCACCCCTTGCCACAGCGACTGATGACCTCGTAGGCGAGGCAGGCATCGGTGTAGCTGGCCTCGATCTCGCGCGTGCGCGCGAAGGACTTCTCGGCTGCCTCGAAAGTGAGATACTGGTCGTCTTGATTGGCCAGGATGCTCTCGAGAGCAAGCTCGTACTGAGAGCGGCCGAGCCACCAGTGTCCGATTGCGATGCCATCGTGAGCCTCGACGAAGGCGGTGTAGGAGTCGCGTACCTCAGCCCAGCCTCCGTCCTCCTGCGCGAGGCGGACCTGGGTGTCATGAAGGGCCGGGTCCGTGGGAGCCAGGCCAATGCCCGTGGCAATGGTCTTGCGTGCATCCTCGCGACGATTCTCCCAAAGGTAGAGATTGGCCAGCTGACCCCAGCCCCAGGTCGAGGTGGGATCGAGAGCGATCTCGGCCTCGATGGCCTCGCGGGTGGTCTCGAACATCTCGTCCACCGCGATGCCGCTGTTCTTGGCAGCTGTGTAGGCAGAGAAGTTGAGCTCCGCGATCGTGCGCTCGGGAGTCGACGAGAGGTAGGCCTCGGAGGGGTTGTCATTCGCCCGCTCCGTGGATCCCTTCGCCAGGTATCCCAGCGCCTCCTCCAGCTGAGCGGCGTCCCCGCTCTGGAAGTAGAGCAACCACGTGGCCCGTGCGGCACCAAACCAGGCTGAGGGTACCTCGCCGCTCCTTGCGGCCTGCAGGAAGGCCTCACGAGAGTCCTCGAAGAAGAAGGGGTTGCCGTCTTCGGTACCCATCCGGAGGGTGGCCTCACCTCGCAGGAACTGAACCTCGCTGCGGTCGCTCTCGAATCCAAGGGCTGTGTCGAGCTCGACCATCGCGTCGCGCGGGTCACCCTCGATCATCAGCTGGCGGGCGTCGGCCAGCGCCAGTTGAGCCAGCGCCTGGGGGCTGGAATCGCTCGTCGGAGCGGTCTGGGGGGCTGAGTTCGAGGCGCAGCCCAGGCACAGCAAGGTCAGGAGGGCAGCGGCTCGAGTGGGCATTCTCATGGAGATCGGGTGGGTCATTGACTGTGGGTGCTGAGGCCTTTCTCGCGATGCGATGGAATTCCTGGTGATCTGATCTGTCGAGAAAGGGGCCGAACATTCTAGCTTTCGGGGCAGGCTGGGCCAGAGTTGCGCCCCCTTCAGGCGCTGGTTGGCCATAGGAGGTCCTGTTAGCCGGGTCACTGGTCTTCAGGCCGGGATGTTCCAGGCACGACTTTCCCGGGGCCCGCCTTCCAACGCCCGCGGCCTTCCGGGAAGATACTCTTGGGCGACTCGTCCATCCCGTCTGAGACCCCCGTTTGCCGCTTCCTGGTGGCCCGTCCGCTGATCTCCCGCCATTACATGACCCGATCTCGCGCCAAAAAGCCGGTTCTCGCAGCCTCTAGCTGGCCGCTCCTCCTTGGAGCCGCGGTGGCTGCGAGTCTGGCCTCCTGCGACAACCCAGCCTGCGTCTTTGGCCCAAATGGTTGTCAGACCCTGCCTAATGGCGGGGCAAACCAGGTATCGGCGGCCTTCGCCGATACAGGCGAGCTGGTCGTCCCAGCGCCACCGTCCATCCGGCGGATCTATCCATCCGGTTTTGCCAAACCTCAGTCACCCATCGTGATCGTGTTCAGCGAGGCCATGGTGCCTGGCTCGGTGGAAGGAGCCTTCACCGTGCAGACCAGCTTTGGTGGCGGTGGAGGGGGGCTCTCCTCGGTGCTCGTAGGTGATGGTCGTGTGCTCGTGTTGATTCCCACGATCCTGGTTGGGGGCCAGGAGTACCGGGTCATTCTCAACGAGAACGCGGTCGTCCGTGACCTCTCTGGCGCCATCCTGCCCAGGCCCGCGGACGGCGTGGTGGGAACCTTCTCGGTGGACAATGAGCCTGGCTCCGAGCCACAGCTGCTGATGAGCTGGCCCATCGATCAGGACTTCACGGGAAGCGAGCCTGCGAGCCCCATCACGGAGATCGTCACAGTCTTTGACCGCATTCTCAATGCGACGACGGTGACACCGGCCACGTGGAGTGTGCAGGTCGATGGAGTCGACCCAACCTTCGATCCTGTTCCTGAGCCGGTCTCGATCAGGTTGAGCAACGGCACGACCACCGCGGACCCTCGCATTTGGACCTGGACCAGCATCGATACTTCCACGGGGGAACGTGCAAGCCTGGGCATCGACCAGCCGGTGACAATCGATCTGTCCACCTCGACGAACATCACTCAGAGGATCACGACCGTGGACGGGGACGTGATGGCACCTCTGACGGTGGACTTCAGGACTCTTACCTTCGATCTGCCCATGGAGCTGGCGATTGAGAGTCTTCCCAGCGATGCCATCGGGATTCAGAACCTATCGCCAACAGGCACGCGACCGCTGATGGTCTCCGCCAACATCGTCGGTGATGCCTTGGCTGGCGACGTGCTCGAGATCTTTCTGGTCGGGACGAATCCACCAGACCCCAGCTTTCCCGATGCGCCCGCACTGATCTCACGCTTCCGAGAGATCCCCCTGACCCCTGGCCCAGGTCCCTTCCTGCTCGAAGAGTCAGACCTCGGCCTGGTCACCAGCACCTCGCCACTGCGGGCCGTTTTCGCGGATGGTGACTTCTCGATGGGCTTCGCACTCCGGCGTGGGGACCAGCGCACTCCCCTGCGCCTGATCGACGTGGACTCCTCCGAGGAAGGCGTCCAGGATCCTCTGATCGACCTTGCCGGCCCGGAGTTCTTGAACCTGATTGGCCAGGCGAAAGGGGACTTCAACATGGTCAGTGATCTGCGCGAGCTCTCGGTCAGCGGTCTGGCAACTGAGCAGGTCAGAACCGCAGAAGTCGTCGCTCACCTGGCCTCCGGTGATGTTGACAACCTGGTGATGGGCGAACTTCCGCCCCTTCCCAGCTTCTCGTCCAATGGCAACTTCGTGGCCGCCCCCGTATTCGTCGGGCAGCTGCCCTTCTCCGAGACCCTGGTCGCGGTGGACATGGTGGCCTATGACCGTGCCTTGAACCCATCCACGACGGTCAACCTCACTTACACGCAGCGGGGTTCGGCGGGAACCGGGGCCGCCTTGATGCCAGGCGGAAATGTCGATGTGACTGTCTTTGATGCGGTGACACTGGCTCCCATTGAAGGGGCTCAGGTCTACCGCCACGAGTCTGACGGGTCGGTGATCACCCCGACCCTTCCGCTTGTGGCCAGTACGAACGCTGAAGGAGAGGTGACGATCGCAGCTGCGCCTTTTGAGAACACGGTCCTCACGGTCGAGGCCGTGGGCTATGGCCTGTTCACCTACCAGAACGTGCCTACCACTCGCCTGGATGTGCCACTGGCTCCAACGACGATCACCTTGGGACTCGCAGGTCAGTCTGTTTCCACACCCGGCTCATCTCTGACGACGCCATTCCTGCACGCCTTCATGGCTGACAGCCGGGTCCTTCTGCCTGGAGACTCGGTCAGGGAGTCCCTCAACTCGAGCTACAACCCCCTGCTCAACTCGACGGCCACGCTCTTTTCGCAGGTCTTCGTCAGCCTTGGAGAAGTCGGGCTGCTCACCTTCTTGGCGACCAAGGATCCTGCTGATTTGAGCGATCCGAACGCCTTCTCGCCGGGGACCTTCCTGCAGGCCTTCGAATTGAACTATCCGAGAGTGCCGCTTGGCGAGCCGCCTGCTGTCGACGTGGCAGGTATCGCAGTCTCGGAGCTGCTCTCCGGCGCTAGTGTTGAGCCCGCTGATATCCCGCTGGGCATCTCGCCCCAGTCATTCTCCAAGCCGCCGAACTACGCCCTCGACTTCCCGAATCCAACGGGGAATCCAAGCGTCTCGACCGAGGCCCTCACCTATGGAGTCGAGGGAATGATGACCACGGGGCTGGGGCTTGCGTACTTCAACGGAGGTGCAGACAACTGGGACATTCGAGCGGCCTACTCTGCCACGGCCCAGGCCGGTGGAGAGCTGGCCACGGACCTGGTCATCGAGGACGAACGCCTGCTTCGCGTCGAGGTGGTGGATGACTCCGGGAACCGCTCGGGCATTCGTCAGCCGCTCTCCACGTCGACTGGCACCCTGGCGCCTCCTGGCGTGCCCTTGCTCCTGGGCCCGGCTGCGAACTCAGGTGGAAGTGCCTACAACCTGGTCTTCGAGAATGTGATCACCGGAGCCTACGACACGGAGGGGATCTATCGGGCTGTCCTGCTGGACTCCGAGGGGCGCCGCTGGGATCTCTGGACGCCGGACCTCGCCGTCGGGGCAGGCTCAATGATCATTCACGTCCCGCCGATTGCCATCGTGGGGGGGGTGCCGCTCACCGATGGGATCATCACATGCGTCCTGGAGGCCTGGGCCTGGGATGGTTTTGATGCCGGGGACCTGATGTACAGCGATGTCGATCGCCGGCATGAGCAGTTCACAGCGGCCTCGCCCAAGGTCTTCTCTCAGCCCTGAGTCTCCGAGGGCGGATTCGCCCTGGATGGAGCCTTGAGTTGGCCCAATCGACGGCCGTGTCAGCGGCCTTGAGGCTTGGGCCGTAGGGGGATGCGACGATTCGGTGGATCCGTCGATTTGAGGGGGATCCTGACGTTTCAAGTCGCCCTTGCGATTCCCTACAATCCCAGCGACATCCGCTCTGGTGGCGGGTGTGCCAGTACACGCCCTCGGACGAAACGCTGACTGCCATGACTGCTCCTCGAATCGGACGCCGGATCCGGGCCTCAATTTCGCTGCTCGCGCTGTCTTCCTCGCTGTTCTTCAGTGCCTGCCAGAACCTGCCGACGCCTCCCGGCCGCAATGTCGAGGAGCTCTACCACGGCCAGCTGGAGACTGTCAGACCCATGGACGTCGTCGTTGCCCCGATCATCGACAACTCGATGGACGGCGGGGTGCCTGCGCTCGAGCTGCGCCAGGCCTTCCAGCAGAACCTGATCAAGCGGCGCTACAGTGCGCTGGCCTTGCCCTACACGGATCGCCGCGTGGTCAACGCCGCCTATCAGCCGGGCGCGCTCTACGAGGACGCGATCCTGCAGATCACGGTTCGCAAGTGGGACCTCTCACGCTGGAAGTCGAACAACGAGGTCAGCGTCAACGTCGAGGCCTGGATGCTCTCAGCTGAGGATGGGAGTGAACTCTGGGGAGGTCGCCTGGTGCGCACGATCAATCTCACCCGTGAGATGGAGGGACGCGCGACCCAGAAGGGGGCCCTGGCGGAGACCGCGGCGACCATTGCAGCTGAGCTGCTCGAGGTCATGCCGGCACGGACGCCCCAGCCCTGACTCGAGCACAGGAGTATCAGAGCACCAGAACCAGGGCCGGGCGAGCTTCACTCGCCCGGCCCTGGTTCCTTGGGGCCGATCCAATCTTGACGACTCTGTGCTGGAGATCGGTCAGGCGTTGCGGGGTGTGGGGCGTCGGGAGGAACAGGTCCTGAATTTTCTCACATGGGAAAGTGCGTTCGACTTGAGGAGAGAGGCTCTGGAAATCAGGCAAAACGCTCGATTCATGGGGGGTAGTCTCCAATCTCTCCGACTCCGAAATGAGCAATAAGGTCATCCTCTTCGAGCTGAACGAAGTTCCCTGGCGTGTCCTCGAGGACCACATGGCCGAGCGTCCCCGGGGAGCATTCAGCCAGCTCTACTCCAGGGCCACGCAGTTCGAGACCTGGGCGGGGGAGCGCGAGCTCTCACCCTGGATCACCTGGCCCTCTCTGCACCGTGGGGTGGCAGAGGATCGACACACGATCACGGACTTCAACCAGGACCTGACCGAGATCGACGCAGCCTATCCCTCGATCTGGGAACTTCTCTCCCGGGCGGGCGTGCCTGTGGGGGTCTGTGGCTCGGTCCACAGCAATCCGTGTCCGCCTGATCCCGGCGCCTACTCCTTCTACATCCCCGACCCCTTCGCCCGCGAGAGTCGCTGTCATCCCGAGGAGGTCGTGCCCTTCCAGGACTTCAACCTGGCGATGTCGCGACAGTCAGCTCGCAATGTCTCTTCACGCATCGACTGGCCCAAGGTCGCTGCGCTGCTCGGGAGTGGGCCCAAGATCGGTCTGCGGCCGGGCACCCTTGCCGACCTGGGCCGCCAGCTGGTGGACGAACGCCTTCGCAAGTGGACCAGGGTCCGCCGCCGCACCTACCAGAGCGTGCTGGCCTTCGATGTGTTCCTCACCCAGCTCCAGAAGACCAGGCCCTGCTTCTCGACCTTCTTCACGAATCACGTGGCCTCGACGCTCCACCGCTTCTGGGCGGCCCACTACCCGGGCGACTACCAGGACTTCGAGTGTGGCTTCGACTGGGTACAGACCTATCGGCATGAGGTGCGCTGGGTCATGGATCGGGCCGACGCGATGCTGGGACGACTGCTGTCCTTCACAGAACGCAATCCCGACTATGAAGTCTGGGTGACCACGAGCATGGGACAGGAGGCCACGGAGGCGCGGAGAGCAAATTCACAGGTCTATCTCCGCGAGCTCGCGACCTTCCTGGGGCGCCTGGGGGTCGAGGAGGGCACCTGGGATGAGCGCCCGGCAATGGCCCCCCGAGCGATCTTTGCCCTGGAGGGCGGTCGTGATCCCGAGCTCGAACGCAAGCTTGGCGGGATCGAGATCTCGGACCGAGGTGCCTTGGGTTGGGATCATCTGGGGGCCGGCGTCTATCGCATCCACCCGGGGGTCCAGAAGGACGTCATCGACAGCACGATCTTCTTTGAGGGCAGCGCCCACACCTTTGAGGAGTTTGGCTTTGCGAATCTCTTGCTCGAGGATCAGGTCGGACAGACGGCCTATCACGTGCCAGAAGGACTGTTGCTGATCTCGAACGGTGCTGGAGTCAGGAGAGCAGAGCGTCCCAGGATCTCCACGCTCGAGATTGCTCCGATGATCCTGCAGCGCTTCGGTGTCACTGCTCCGGACTACATGCTGACTGCGCCCGGCCGCTTGCAGGTCACGGTGGCGGCCTGAAAGGTCTTCAGGGCGCAGCGTAGAGCCTTCGAACTTGCTCGACCACAATGCGCTTGTAGAGAGCGAGGTCCGCCCTAGACTCCTTCGGTGTACACGATCCAAAGGGGCCCAGGCTGGAGCCTGAGAGGCTGTTCCTCACATGAGCGGAACTGACGAAGCATACTATCGCGACCTGCTGGAGGGCGTCTATGGTGGTGCGAAGTGGATTGTAGCCTTCGATGCCCTGGCTTCAGCTACGAAGCGCGCCAAGCAGCTGCTTGACTATGGGGCTTCCGGGGTCTTTGCCATCGGTGCAACCAGGGGAGCGGGGGAGTTGCCAGATCCCAGTGAGGTACCGCAGGTAGACCTTGGCGTTCGCTCCGATGACATGATGTCAGCGATCCGCGATGGCCTGAATGTCCTGGCGAACCTGCCGCCTGAGGTGGTCGCCCGACTGGATCAGTTTGACCCCCAAGGCGAGGCCAGAGCGATCTGCGCGCTCTTCTCGGATGGACGCCCGGTGGCCGGGCGACCAAGCTACGGAGCACGTCCACGGAGCTGGCAGGATCTCGAGGACAAGACCGTGATCGACGACTTGTGGAAGAAGGCAGGTGTGGAGCACGAGCCCTTCATGATCGTCGACGCACGCCTGGAAGATCTTCGGCATGCCTGGCATGAGCTGGGTGCTGGTGGGGATGTGGTCTTCTCTGGAGATAGCGCGGAGGGGTTCAATGGCGGTGCTCAATATGTTCGCTGGATCCGAAATGAGGAGCACCTTGAGGTCGCCGCAGGCTTCTTCGGCGCTCACTGCCGCAAGGTCCGGGTGATGCCGTTCCTCGATGGAGTCCCTTGCAGCGTGCATGGCATTGTCTTCGACGATTACGTGGCTGCTCTACGCCCCTGCGAGATGCTGGTGTTTCGCGATCCTGATGCCGGGCGATTCATCTATGCCTCTGCGGCGACCTTCTGGGAACCCTCTTCGACGCTCGCGAGAGAAATGCGTGCCGTGGCGAAACGGGTGGGAGCACATCTACGAGAGCACTTCGGTTATCGCGGCACCTTCACCGTGGACGGCGTCGAGACGCCTGATGGATTCCGGCCGACCGAACTGAACCCTCGCTATGGCGCCGCGCTGGAGCGGATGACGGCCGGACTCAAGGACCTCGCACCCTACCTGCTGCATCTGGCGATCTGTGCTGGAGAGGACTGTGACTTCCGTCCGAGGGAGCTCGAAGCGCTCTTGCTCGACCACGCGCAACGGCACCCTTCTGGAGGAGGGATGCAGCTGACCAGACGGGAGGTCACAGAGAACATCGAGGGTGGGCTGGTCTTTGAGGGCACCGGCTACCGCCTTGCTGTGGGGGGGGAGCCGACTGATGTCACCTACACCCTCGGACCCAGCGGGGTGGGTGGGCGCCTGAGGGTCGAACTCGACCCTGAACGCACTCCCCGGGGACCCTCGGCCGCAGGGAGGGTCAAGCTGGCCCTCGAGAGCTGTGATGAGCACCATGACCTGGACCTGCCGCAGGTCGAGGTGGCCAGGGCGGACTGAATGGTGCATTCGCCAGGCAGGTAGAGGCGAGCTTGATGTCAGTCGGAGCGTTGGGGGGGGCTGCCCAGGATGCGACTTTGCCGGTACTCTCCCCTGCCCGCTTCTGGAGTCCCGTACACCGCGATCTGATGCTGACCCTACTGCTCCTCGCCTTCCTCCCGAACCTGCCGGCCATGCAGACCGGGCAGGATCTCATTCCCCGTGACTACCTGACGATTCCTCCTGTCGACTCGCGAGGTCGCCGCCCCTTTCGGCCGGATGCAGTCCTCGAGAAGCACATCTGGCCCCTCGATGCTGAGCCTCCGGTTGAAGGCGAGTCGCTGACAGGCGAGCGTGGGGAGGAGCAGGTTTGGAAGGTGGCTCAGGCGAACGAAGCTGGAACACTCTCTCAGGGTGTGGGCCATGCCTACACGAGCCTCGAGCTGCCTGCCAGGGAGGTTCGCCTCGCTCGGTTGTCAGGCGCATCAACGCTGCATGTCAATGGGCGAGCGTATTCGGGCGATGTCTATCGCTTTGGATTTGGTGGTGTGCCGGTCCAGCTTGAGGCTGGCGTCAATCATTTCTACGTCTCGGGGTCTCGTGGCGGATTCACCCTGACCTTTCCTGTTTCGGAGTCGGGCCTGTACCACGGGGGGTGGGACGACACGGTTCCGCACCTGACAGCGGGTGAGGCCGCGCGTGGGGCGTTGGGGCTCGAGTTGGCCAACCTCTCCGAGCACCCAACGGGTCCCATCCAGGTTCGCTACGGCGGAGAGGGGCTCGACCAGCGCGTGATCAACTTCGAGGGACTGGCGGCACTGGGTGTGAACCAGTTCTCACTGCCCTTGAGTGGCAAGGGACCCGGGGTGGATCGTACGGAGCCTGTCGCACTGAATGTGCGCGTTACGCATGCACCTCCATCCAGCAAGGCAGCCAGCAGGCCGGCGCGGGTCCTGGACTTCAACCTCGACCTGAAGGTCGTTCAGCCTGGGCAAAAGGTCTTGAGAACCTACGAGTCAGGGGTGGATGGCTCGGTTCAGCGGTACGCGCTGGTTCCCCCCTCGGCTGCAGAGGAAGGAGCTGCTGTGGAGGAAGCGGAGATGGGAATGGTCCTGAGCCTGCACGGTGCGAGTGTCACGGCCTGGCGCCAGGCGTCCTGCTATCGACAGCGCCCGGACTTCTGGTTGGTAGCTCCTGAGAATCGCCGTGCTTTTGGGTTCGACTGGCAGGACTGGGGGCGTAGGGATGCCTATGACGTGCTCGACCTGGCCCTGGTGGAGAGCGATGTCTCTCGGCGGAAGACCTATGTGACAGGTCACTCCATGGGAGGGCATGGCGCCTGGCATCTGGCGGCCAACGACCTGGACGGCTTTGCTGCCTGCGCCCCGAGCGCGGGATGGGAGAGCTTCGACTCTTACGGGGGGCGGCCTCAGGGAGAGCTCCGAGAGCTGTGGCATGCAGCGGACGCGAGCTCGAAGACTCTCGATCTGATCGACAATCTCAAGCAGCTACCCGTCTACGTGCTTCATGGTACTGCGGATTCGACAGTCTCCGCGAAGGAAGCCCTGACGATGATGGGGGCACTCAGCGAGGCAAATGGGACCTTCGAGGCCCACTTCCAGGGCGGGGCTGGGCACTGGTGGGGAGATCAGTGCATGGACTGGCCACCGATATTCGAGTTCTTCCGGGGCAAGTCGATCCCGGAGATGCCGCTGTCGATCGACTTCACGACGGTCGCTCCCTCGATCGACTCGACCCACCATTATGTCCACGTCGAACAACCCATGCGCTACGGCGAGCCGCTCAGGATCCAAGGCAAGCTGGATCCCGACGCGTCGCTCGCAGAGTTCACCACCAAGAATGTCCAGCTCTTCCAGTTCGAGCTGCCTTACTCCTCTGTCCAGCTTGACGGCCAACTGCTCGAGGTAGAGCCGCACGAGGGCGGTCACTGGTTCAGGCGCTCCGAAGAGAGCTGGTCCCAGGTCGAGGGGGGACCAAGCTCTACCGAGAAGAGCGCCGCCCGTTCCGGAACTCTGAAGAGGGCCTTCGATAACCAGTTCTTGATGGTCGTAGGAACAGGGGGCAACGAGGCAGAGGACCGGGCGCTCGCTGCTCGGGCGGCATTCGACGCCGGCGTCTGGCGCTATCGTGGTAATGGCCGGGCCGAGATCTGGACAGACGAGAAGCTTCAGAGCTCCCTGGAAGAGACCGCCGGTCGAAATATCATCCTCTACGGCAATAGCGAGACCAATTCAGCCTGGAGCCTCGTGCTCGATGAGGGCTGCCCAATCCAGGTTCGACAGGGGGTTGTCGAGCTGAAACGGGGTGAAGACAGAGAGCGATACGAGGGAGAGGATATTGGCTGCGCCTTTGTCTTCCCCCGACGTGGCGAGGAGGAGACCCTGGTTGGCGTCCTTGCTGATACCGGGGTGTTGGCCACGCGCCTTGGGAGTGTTCTGGCTCCCTTCGTCAGCGGTGTCGGATACCCCGACTATGCGGTGTTCGACAGCGGGATCCTCTCCAGGGGTGATGGTGGTGTCCTGGCCGCCGGTTGGATGGACTCCAGCTGGGTGATCCCAGCTCGCTGATCGTCAGCTCCTTCCCGGGTGAATCGAGGAGGGAGTTCACGTATCTCTCGAGTCCTTCCTGGCAATACCCCGGTGGCATCCGCAAGTTGATCGGAAGCCATCGAGTAGAGGAGAACTCTCATGCAGCACATACTCATCGCTTCCGATCTCTCGGAGGAGTCACTTCGGCCCTTCGATACGGTGATTCGCCTCGCTCAGCAGTGGGGATCGAGGATCACCCTGTTGCACGTCGTGCAGGAGCTCACGAGTCCGCCCCTGGGGGCACCGCTCATGCCCCCGATCACCTCGCCCGAGTTGCCAGAGGAGCTTGCCCGGGCTCGCAAGGCACTGACGAAGCTGGCGGACAGTCTTGGGGGCTCCGTGCCGGTAGAGGCCGTGGTTGTCTCTGGCTCGCAGGTACCCCTGGCGATCAACGAGTTCGCTGAGGAGCATGGGGTTGACCTGATCGCCATCTCCACCCACGGTCGCACTGGCTGGCGCCACCTGGCCCTCGGGAGCGTCGCTGAGGCCGTATTGCGACACTCTGAGGTACCCGTGCTGAGCTTTCCACGTGGGAATGAGTAGGCTTCCTGGCTCTCCCTGAGGCGGGAACCTGGCCGCGATGAGCCTTGGATGGCTCCAGGAGACCCGTGGGAGGGTCGATTCATGGGGGAGCGAGGGGTGGACAAGGCTCCACTCGTCGTTAGACTGCTTCGCCTCGAAAGGGGATGGATCCAGAGATCCAGACCCAGCCGGCCTTGTCTCGCCCATCCAGGGCGAAGCCGGCGCACCCTGACCTCCAGAGCCCCCTGCTCTGGAACATGGGCAAGTCCATCGAGTCGGGCAGATAGCCCGGATGTCCTTCAGAGATCAAGGAACACAGGGAAGTCACATGGCCATTCAAGCCGACCGCAAGCAGGAGCTCATCAAGGAGCATGCGATCAACGAGGGAGACACAGGGTCTCCCGAGGTTCAAATCGCAGTGCTGACCGGGCACATCACCAACATCACCGCGCACCTCAAGGTGCACAAGAAGGACTTCGCCACCCGGCGTGGCCTCCTGACGATGGTTGGTCGTCGAAGCCGCCTCCTGCGCTACCTTCGTCGCAAGTCGCCCGAGCGCTACAAGGCCATCGTTGCCAAGCTCGGCCTCCGGCGATAGCGCCACATCCTGGGACCACTTGATTCACCAGGATCCACCAACGCATTGCCGGGGCGCTCTCGCCAGGGCAAAGCACGATTCGATCACTGTTTCGGTACCCGCATCCTTCTCGGCTGCGGGCGCCGGAACCATGTCCCTCTTCACGCAGCCTTGGGCTGGTGAAGGATGGACGACCGCTGGTCCCCCTGCCCGTGGGCACGTTAGCGCCACGGCTGACGAGTGAAACCTCGTCGGAGATACCTGCAGTGTGCGGTGGAACCGCACCTGGGGACCAGGCCGCAGGACGGCTCTTGACGAGCCGTGGAGCGGCACATGAGTTGATAAGACGTTGAAAAGTAGACAAGAAAAGAACTGATGTTTGACACATACAAGAAAGTCGAGCGAACCATTGCTGGCCGCCGTATCTCTCTCGAGACCGGACAGGTAGCTCGCCAGGCTGGCGGCGCCGTGATTTGCACCATCGGCGACTCCCAGGTTTTCAGTGCGGTGACCGCGGGCAGTGCTCGTGAGGACATCGATTTCTTCCCGCTGGTAGTCGACTACCGTGAGAAGACCGAAGCTGCCGGAAAGATTCCGGGTGGTTTCTTCAAGCGAGAAGGTCGCCCGACGACCAAGGAAATCCTCACCATGCGCCTCACCGACCGGTCGATCCGACCGATGTTCGCTGACGGCTTCAAGGCCGAGGTGCAGGTGATGAGCTTCACCATGCAGTACGACGGTGAGAACAACACCGATGTGGCCTCGATGATCGGTGCCTTCGCAGCACTGGCTATCAGTGGCCTGCCCTTCCAGACAACCATGGGCGCCACGCGCATTGCTCACATCGATGGTGAGCTGGTTGCCTTCCCCAGCGACGAGGATCTGCGCGAGAACTCGCGCCTGAACCTGGTGGTCTCTGGCCACGACGATGGCATCGCCATGGTGGAGGCTTCAGCCAAGGAGCTGACCGAGGCCGAGATGATCGACGCCCTTGAGCTGGCGGAGTCGACCATCAAGGAGGTCATCGCCCTGGTCAAGGAGCTGAAAGAGGTCGCCGGCAAGCCCGCGATGGAATTCACTGCGCCCGCAGTGGACACCGAACTTCGGGACAAGGTCTATGCCTACCACGATGCCCTCAAGGGAGTCATCTACACCTCGGGCAAGCATGCCCGTGACGCCGCGATGCGCGAAGTGCGCACCAAGGTCATCGATGATCTGACCGCCGGTCTTGGCGAGGATCAGGATGTTGGTGCGGTTACCAAGGACATCAAGAACTTCTACCACGACCTCCAAGGGAAGGTAGAGCGTGAGTGCATCCTTGATGGCCGGAGGACTGACGGTCGGGCTCATGACGAGATTCGTCAGATCACGGTCCAGCCGGAGTTCGTGCCGCGCAACCATGGGTCGGTGCTGTTTACTCGTGGCGAGACCCAGGCGTTGGTCAGTTCAACCCTTGGTACCCCGGACGATGAGGCCATCATCGACGGCATCGAGACGGAGTACCGCAAGCACTTCTACCTCCACTACAACTTCCCGCCCTACAGCGTCGGTGAGACCCGGCGAATCATGGGCCCCGGCCGTCGTGAGATCGGTCACGGCATGCTGGCTGAGCGTGCACTGGAGGCGGTGCTGCCTCCCAAGGAGAGCTTCCCCTACACGATCCGGATCGTGTCCAACATCACCGAGTCGAATGGCTCCTCGTCGATGGCTTCGGTCTGTGGCGGCTGCCTTGCGATGATGACTGCCGGTGTTCCTATCTCCCAACCTGTGGCGGGTATCGCGATGGGCCTTGTCGAGGAGGGTGACCAGGTCGCCATCCTGTCCGACATCCAGGGATCGGAGGATCACAACGGTGACATGGACTTCAAGGTCGCTGGTTCCGGTATCGGGATCACGGCTCTTCAGATGGACATCAAGATCAAGAGCGTCAGTCGTGCTCTTCTTGAGCGAGCCCTGGGGCAAGCGGCCGAGGGCCGTCGCTTCATCCTGCGCAAGATGCTCGAGGTTGTCTCATCGCCCGCAGCGGACATCAGTGAGCACGCGCCGCGCTTCGAGTCGCTCAAGATCCCCGGCGAGAAGATTGGGTTCCTCATTGGCCCTGGTGGCAAGACCATCAAGGCCCTCCAGGCGGACTATGGAGTCAAGGTCTCGGTCATGGATGACGACGGCAATATCCAGGTCTTCGGCACGGACAGCGTCAAGACCAAGGCCTGCGCCGACGCGATCCGATCGATGTGTGAGACGCCGAAGGTCGGCACTCGCTACACCGGAACGGTCAAGTCGATTCGCGACTTCGGAGCCTTCATCGAGATCCTGCCGGGAGTCGAGGGACTCTGCCATATCTCCGAGCTGGCGGAGGGATTCGTCGAGCAGGTGACCGATATCGTCAACATGGGCGACGAGATCGAGGTCGTCATCATCAATGTCGATGACCGTGGCAAGGTCAAGCTATCCGCCAAGCAATGCGCTGAGGAGCCCGAGACGGTCGACGCCTGACCCGTTGGTCGTGGGGCACTGACCTCACGGATTCGAGACAGAGCCGCCTCCTCCAGGAGGCGGCTCTGTTAATTTTCTGCGTCTGGTTTCGAGCCGGCTAGATGAGGGGGTGTGAGCATTTCCAGGCGGGTCCCGTCGATGCAGGACACCTCGTGATCCTGGCGAACGAGCGCCGAGCAATCGTGGGGATAGAGCTTCCCGCGGAACGGAAGGGGCTCTCCGCGTGCATTTTCTGACAACAAAGAAGGAGACAATTTCGACTCCATTCATGCCCGGAGAGTCGAACTCAATCCTCAGGCGAGAGCCCCAAACAGCCGGTTGATCCTCGATATTTCCGCTGTGGAGAGTTCAACGGCCTTCTGTTTGCGTTTTGTAGAACGGTGCGAAGTCCAAAATTACGTCACGAGGGGCTTCCCAGGTGCCTAGCGGACCCGTCTACTGGTTCCCATAGAAAAATTGAGAGATAGAACTCCGAGTTGGACGGTGAGGTGACCTTTGAGGGACAGAGGCTTCCAAGCCTGAGAATCGGAATGAAAGGGATGAGGGACTGGTCGAGGTCCCAGGCTGAGAAAGAAGTGGCCCGTCGTACGATGGCGAGGCCAGATACAGGGGAGACGGATTATGAGGGGTAGCAGTACTTTACGAACGATCAACTTGTCAGCGGCGGTGGTGCTGCTGGTCTCAGGTTGGGCGCAGGCGAGCAGCGGACAGGTCTTGCTGGAGGAGGCTGTACAGAGCAAGGATGTTGCTTTTTCGGATCCGACCAGTCTCGCAGACTGGATCGTCAAGTCTGCGGACAGCATCTGCGGGGTCTCCACCGCACGACAGATCACAAATCCGGCGAAGGTCGACTATGACAAGCTCCTGAAGGCGACCTCCGAGATGAAGGAACTTCGGCGGGAGGGGATCGACAAGAACTCGGCTCGAGGCCAGGCACTTGTGACCAAGGCCACCCAGAAAGTGCGGGAGACCGCCAAGAGGGTGATGACCGAGAAGGGCCACTGCAGTGTCTGGAAGAAGATCTCGAACAAGAGCGGCAAGACGGTGGCGGACCTCACATCAGCGATTCTCCCCAAGCTGGACTGAGGCTCTGGCCAGGCCGCTGGACTCCAGAATCAGAGCGGGGCCTCATGGTGCCGCTCTTTTTGCTTAACGCTGACCTCAGGAACAACTAGCTTGCCGAGCATGGCGATTCACCGATTACCTCGACTCACCTGCCCTTCTCAAGGGTATGCAGGACTTGCCTGGGTAGTTCTGTCGGCCGTGCTCTTCTCGGGGTGCAGGTCCCGGGAGGTCGAGGATCGCAAGGCTGAGCAGGATCGGCTCACCATGGAAATGTGGAGGGAGCTGATTCAGCAAGGCACTCTCAGTCCGGTGGACTCCATGGAGGACGCCTTCCAGGAGTTCCGCCCCGAGATGGGGGCAACTCCCGAGGACTACAAGCAGCTCGAGCGAGAGGTCAAGGAGGTCGGGGCCGTGGTGGTGGAGGAGGTGGTCACAGAGCCCACCCTCGAGCCGCGCCCCCTCGAGCCTGAAGTTCCTGTCGTGGAGGCGGAGACCGAGGGTGAGTTTGTCCGGGTCGAACCGCCACCCAACTACTACCAGATCTTTGGTTCGCGCATCATCATCCACGGGGATACGGGCTTGATCTCGAAGCCGTACCCGATGCGCAAGGGCTCCTCGACGAAGATGATGGACTTCATCAAGACCTATGGGGACTTCCCTGTCTGGGATGGTGAGGGAGTCCACACGCCGGGCTCGATCCACATGTCGGTCCTGGAGAACATGGACACCGAGTTCCTCTCAGCAACCATGCGTGCTGCTGGGCCCGCTCCCGGGAATGACGTGCCCATGGGGGACTGGCTCATGGTGACGGCCAGTCCCGAGATGCTGGAAGAAGTCGAGGCCTTCATCGATACCTTTGCCGGTGGACCTCCACAGATCGAGATCGAGGCCAAGATTGTCGAGTGGGTCGTTCGCGATAGCCTCGACCTTGGCATCTCGGACGTGTCCGTCGACTTCCCCGGGAACACCTTGATCGACAGCCTGGGGTGGACCTTCCCGAACGCGGCTTCCACCGCGACAGGAGGGGAGTTCTTCGCTGGAATCAGCTCGATTCATGATGGCGTGACCTATGCCGCCATGTTTGAAGCTCTGGCAGCCTACGAGAATGTCTCGATCATCTCTCGGCCCAAGGTCGCGGTGCGGGACGGGGTCAAGGCAAAGCTTGAGGCCATCACCAAGCTGCCCTACTTGAAGGTGACGGGCATCAACAACTCAGGCAACGCGACGACGATTCTCGACTACCAGAGCGTTGGCGTGCAGCTCTACGTGACTCCACGCCTGGTAGGAACCGGGACAATCGCACTGCAAATCGACATCGAGGCCTCGCAGCAGACTGGAACGGCTGTGACCTTTGAGATCACGGGAGCGGGTACGGACTCTTCTCAGACTGTGTCGACCCCAATCCTGTCCACACGGACTGCGGAGACGGTGGTCTATCTGAAGCCCCAGCAGGCAGTCATTCTCGGTGGACTGATCGCCGAACGTATCTCGGAGGTGGAGAACGGGATCCCAATCCTGATGGACCTGCCCCTGCTTGGGTACCTGTTCAAATCGTCCGAGGAGAAGACCGAGAAGACCACCCTGCTGTTCTTCATCCGTCCTCGACTGATCGAAGGAACCGACCTCAATCAGCCTTTCTAGACCCTCCGCGGCCCCCAATCGGGACCTGAAGGGCCAAGATCGTCTAGACTCAACCGGGCGAGGCGAGCAATTTTCGCGGAAGAATCGGCCCTGATCGTCGTCGTTGAAGCAGCACCCATGAGGATCCTACGACACCCCCAACCATCCCCTGAGCGCAGCGGAGCCGCATTGTTGCTCTCGGTTCTCGTTCTCTTCGTTCTGATCGCCATCGTCTATCAGATCCGTATCGGGACCCTGACCGATGCACGAGTGAGCCAGAACGATGTGGGCCTCTCGATCATGGATCGTGCCATGGAGTCTGCCAAGTGGGATGTCTACGAGATGCTCAAGGTGGACGGAGAGGATGCGACTGCCGGTGGCGGGGGTGAACTCCCCGGCGGCAGCATGGGAGCCGAGGCCGGCGGTGATGCAGGGGCGGAGGGTGAAACGGAGGAAGAGGCACCCGCGGACTCCTCCAAGGACGAGTGGGCGAGGGTGCAGCGGACCTCGATCAACGATATCGATCTGCGCATTCTCGTCGAGGCCGAGAATGCCAAGTACAACGTGCTGAACATCCTCGTTGAAGACGAGGAAGAGGCTGAGGAAGCCTTTCAGCGTGTGGTTCGCATCATTGACCTCTATCGCGAGGACACGGAGGCGGACCTGACCGACCGCGAGGCGGAGGATATGGTGCGCGAGATGAAGGACTACATCCTCGAGCGGAGTCGAGGGAACTGGCCGGAGCCAGAGCTGCTCACCTTTGATGAGGATCGTGACAATGTCTTTCTGCCCCTGTCCCTGCAGGAGTTCCTCGTCCTTGAATCATGGGAGCCTCACTTCTTCAGGTGCTATCGCGATAAGGACGACCGGCGTGTGTACAGCCTCGATCAGTTCCTGACGGTCTGGTCGTCGCCGGGAGTGGTTGCCGATATCCCTGCCGGAAATGATGATTCCGGACTTGAAGCGACGCCTGAGCCTGAGCCTGAGCCTGAGGCAGATTCGAGCGGAGCACCAGGCGCTGGGGATGAGGCGGAAGCCGAGAACGAGCCGCAGGCTGCCCCGGAGCCGGGAGGTCAGAGCCCCGGTGGGTACGGAGTCAATCTGAACCTTGCTCCTCTTGCTGTGCTGGCGGGACTGTTCGATGACCGCGACGTGCGGGTTCGCTTCTGGGATGATGTGATCGAGTATCGCAACCTCGACGAGGAGGAAGAGGACGACGAGGATGAGCAAGAACCGCTCTTCGACCAGTTCAACGAGGAGATCAGGGATAGGCGTGCTTTCGAGTCCCTCGAAGAGCTCTCCGAGGTTCCCAGCTGGGAGGACCACGATCCGGAGACTCAGTCACGAATCATGTCCCTGCTGGAGACCGAGAGCGATGTCTTCACCATCTACATAACCGCTCGTCGGGAGACTTCCGTTGATGGCAGCCTCTCGTCCTTTTCCGACTCCCGCGAGAAGGAGAGAGAGGAGGAGCTACCTGGCGGGGCGCTGGTCCGTACCGCGCGCGCAGTGGTCTGGCGCCGCGAAGGCGAAGACGGAGTCGAGATCGTCCCTATCATTCCCTGGGAAGTGCTCGACTACCGGCCCTTCGAGTTCCAGGACTACCCCGACGAGAGATACTAGTCGGCACCATCTCGTGATCGAACAGCAGAAAGGGCTCGATCGAATGCGCCTGGAGGTGTTTCACCACCTCTATGCAGCAGCCGGGGAAGAGATGGGAGTGACGCTGATGCGTTCGTCCTTCTCGCCCAACATCAAGGAGCGTCGGGACTACTCGTGCGCCCTGTTCGATGGAGAGGGGCGCATGATTGCACAGGCCGCGCACCTGCCGGTCCACCTGGGCGCGGCCCCGATGTCCGTGGCTGCAGCTCGAGAGGTCTGCGACATGCGTCCGGGTGACGCAGTCCTGCTCAATGATCCATATCGGGGAGGGACGCATCTACCTGACCTCACCCTGATCTCGCCGGTGTTCCTCGAGGGCGACACCGCCCCGAGCTTCTACGTGGTAAATCGTGCTCATCACGCCGATGTTGGAGGACACCAGCCAGGTTCCATGGCTCCTGCGCGAGATGTCCACGGTGAGGGGCTGCGTATTCCACCGACACGGCTCGTGAAGGAGGGAGAGATCGACCGGGAACTGCTGGCCTTGGTCCTGGCCAACATGCGTGTCCCAAGGGAGAGAGAGGCCGACCTCTTCGCGCAGTGGGCTGCCAATCGGATTGGTGAGCTCCGGCTACGGGAGATGGCCGCCGAGTATGGCCAGGACGAGCTGTGTGCCAGGGCTGGTCAGTTGATGGACTGGACGGAAGAACTCTGCGGCGATCTGGTCGACCGGGTCCCCACGGGGAGCTGGCGATTCGAGGACGAGCTTGAGAGCCCGACGGTTGACGGAGAGGGGCAGGCATCCATTCGCCTGACACTGACGAAGCGCAAGGGACGGCTGCTGTTCGACTTCAGCGAGACCGACCATCAGCTGGTCGGGGCTCTCAACACGCCTCGCGCTGTTCCTCGCGCAGCCGTCTTCTACTGCCTTCAGCAGCTGCTCCCTCCGGGGACACCGGCCAATGACGGGGTCCTCCGCTCGATCGACCTCCTCACCCGTCCTGGTAGCTTGATCGACGCCTGCTATCCGGCTCCGGTCGCGGCCGGCAACGTGGAGACCAGCCAGCGGCTGGTGGACGTGATCTACGGAGCTCTCGCCCAGGTCTGGCCTGATCGAATTCCTGCGGCCAGTGCCGGAACGATGAGCAACCTGACCTTCGGAGGAGGGCCCGATGGTGATCAGGGCGCCTTTGCCTACTACGAGACGATCGCTGGAGGAGCGGCCGCGGGACCTGAGGGGGCTGGAGCCCATGCGGTTCAGACTCACATGACGAACACGCGAAACACTCCCATCGAGGCCCTTGAGGCTCAGCTCCCTGTCCAGGTGCTGAGCTACACCGTTCGGAGGGGCTCGGGAGGGCGTGGGCGGTTTGCTGGGGGGGACGGTGTCGTGCGCCGTCTGCGTTTCTCGAAGGGCGTCCGGGTCGGTTTTGTGGCTGAGCGCTCCAAGTCGGGACCCTGGGGCCTGGCAGGCGGTGGCTCAGGCCAGCCCGGAGGAGCGAGGCTGCGACTGGCGGGGGCCCAGCGCGACCGGATTGTCTCGAGCAAGGGTTCATTTGAACTTCCTGAGGGATCGGAGTTCGAGGTTCGCACTCCTGGGGGCGGTGCTTTTGGCAAGGGCGCTCGTTCCGGGCGCTGATAGAGCCGCGGGGCCTTGCTCCGCCAGGGTCCAATCGAAACAATAGGGGCTTGATTCGACCCGCCGGGTCGGCATCGACACCCTCCAGTTCACTACCTCGACAGGAACGCCCCAATATGCCTTCTCTCAGCGTTTTCGGAGCCCAGTGGGGTGACGAGGGCAAAGGCAAGATCATCGATCTGCTCTCCAGCGACGTGGATTACGTCGTCCGCTATCAGGGTGGCGCGAATGCGGGTCACACCGTCATCGTGGGAGAGCAGAAGTACGTGCTCCATCTCGTCCCTTCGGGGATCCTGCATCAGGGACGGGTCAATGTCATTGCCAATGGTCTGGCCGTCGACCCCATGGCCTTGCTGGAGGAGGTCGACGGACTCCTGGAAAGGGGAGTGCAGGTCAGTGGTGAGAACCTGCGGCTCTCGGCTTCGGCTCACGTCATCTTCGAACATCATCGTCGCATCGATCAGCTCTCCGAGCGCTGGCGTGGTGATGGCCGTATCGGAACCACGGGGCGCGGCATAGGTCCGAGTTACGCGGACAAGTCGGCCCGCACAGGACTTCGAATCGGCGACCTTCTGGACCCGGACACCTGCCGTACTCGTCTGCGCGCAGTCCTGGCCGAGAAGAACGCACTGATCGAGCGGGTGCACGAGTCGGAGCCTTTCGAGCTGGACTCGCAGATCGATGGATACGTCGCCCTTGGGGATCGCCTGCGACCCTTCGTTGGTGATGTGGGCGCCGAGGTACGTCAGGCTTACCGTGACGGAAAGCGAGTGCTCTTCGAGGGGGCCCAAGGGTTCATGCTCGACATCGACCACGGTACCTATCCTTTCGTGACCTCTTCGAGTACGGCCACCAATGGTATCCCCGCGGGTGTGGGCTTTCCGGCGAAGAACATCGAACGCGCAGTGGGTATAGCGAAGGCCTACTGCACTCGCGTTGGCGAGGGGCCCTTCCCCACGGAGGATCACGGCCCAGAGGGCGAGGCGATTCGGACCGCAGGGCATGAGTTCGGTGCAACCACGGGGAGGCCCAGGCGTTGTGGCTGGTTCGATGCACTTGCCATGCGCTACTCCCTGGAGCTCAATGGTGCAGAGGGCTTCGTCATGACCAATCTAGACGTACTCACTGGATTCCCAGAGCTTCGTTGTGCCGTTGCCTACGAGCGTGATGGGGTCCGCTACGAGGAGTTTCCCGCCGGAATGGACCTCGACGATATCCAGCCGATCTACGAGAGCCTGCCCGGGTGGGAGGAGGACATCGGCGCAATTCGTGACTTCGATGCCCTTCCCCAGGCTGCAAGGGAATACGTGAGGTGGATCGAGGGCCAGGTTGGCTCAAAGATCCTTATGCTTTCAGTTGGGCCCGACCGCAGAGAGGTCATCTCTCTGGGGCTCTGATGTTGCAAGAATCCATGGCTTGAGGAAACCGTTGGCTCCCAAGATCGAACGACCGGACCTAGGCGGTCCCTTCCCTGAACACGTTGCCATCATCATGGATGGCAACGGTCGTTGGGCCGAGGGTCGAGGAATGCGCCGTATCTTTGGTCACAGGGAGGGCGTCAACTCCGTCAGGGAGACCACCACCGAGTGCGCGAGGATGGGGGTCAAGAGCCTGACGCTCTACGCCTTCTCCGTGGAGAACTGGAAGCGGCCGCGTGCCGAGGTGCGCTATCTGATGCGTCTGCTGCGGCGCTACCTGATCGATGAGCGCCCGACGCTGATGGAGAACGACGTGCGGCTGCTGGGAATCGGGCGACTCGCTGATATCCCTGAGGATGCACTCGCCACCCTGCGTGAGACCGAGCGCCTCACCTCGGAGAATCGTGGCATGGTTCTGCGCCTCGCTCTCTCCTATGGATCGCGCACGGAGCTGGCTGACGCCTCCCGTCGTCTCGCCGAGGATGTCCTCGCTGGTCGGCTGAAGAGCGAGGAGATCGACGAGGAAACCCTTCGTGCCTATCTGTACGACCCGGAGACGCCCGACCCAGACCTCCTGATAAGGACGGCAGGAGAGATGAGGTTGTCGAATTTCCTGCTGTGGCAGATCTCTTACTCGGAGTTTCACGTCACCGATGTCTGCTGGCCAGCGTTCCGACGAGAGCAACTACTGGAGGCCCTGCGTTGCTACGCTGCCAGGGAGCGTCGCTTCGGCGGATTGATCCAGGATGACAAGCCCAAGGGCATTGAGGCTGAGCGAGCCTCCTGAGGCTGCTCCGGCGTAATCGCTCCCCGATGGCTTCGAAACTCCCCAAGGTCCTGAAGCGCACCCTGATTGGTGCGACCATGATTGTTGTCCTGGTGCTGATCTTCAACGCAGCCTGGGAGACGACCTCGGGCCTTGTCCTGTGGGTGACAGGTGTGTTGCTTGCGGTGGGGTCGGTCTTCGAGCTCTGTCGTATGTCCCGGATTGTGCCCAGGGAGCTGGTGGGGCCGCTCTGGCTTGGGCTGATCCTGGCCCTGGCGCCGGGGTTCGTTCACTACTTCGGGGAAGACCTCCTGGGGAGTTCGGAACTTCTCGGGGCGCCCTATCTCAGCTCACGGGGAGTTCTCTCCAGCTATCTACTGGGGAGCTTCTGCGTGGTGTTCGCCGGCCTGTGGTTGGCGCGAAAGCAGGCAAGGCCCGGCATGACCTTGTTCCTCTCGCTTTGGTGCCTCGCGCCCTTGCCAGCGATCGTTCTGGTCTGGAAGGAGTTTGGTCCTGAAGCTGTGGTGGCCCTGGTCCTCCTCTCGAAGATCGGTGACATCTGTGGTTACTACGTTGGAAGTGCCATCGGGAAGTCTCACCCGTTTCCCGGAATCAGCCCAGGCAAGACCACCGCAGGTTGTGTCGCCTCACTGGTAGGAGGAACGATCGCAGGTGGGGCCTGCAGCTGGTTCGGGCTCCTGCCCGGCGGCTCGGAAGCTCTGCTGGTTGGCCTTGTCGCTGGCGCGACGATCAATGTGGCCTCACAGGCTGGTGACCTCCTCGAGAGCAAGATCAAGCGACTGGCGTCGGTGAAAGACTCCGGACCGTGGTTCGGCCCGGCGGGCGGCGTGCTCGATCTGGTCGACAGCCTGCTCCTCTCCGTTCCCATGGCCCTGCTAACTTGGCCCTGGTTGTTCTCCTGACAGCTCTCGAGCAGCTGACGTTAGTCGCTACCCCGTAGGGGGTTGGCGCTGCTGGATTGTCGGCGGCTCGACTCCTGACCGAGGCCCAGCGGCATCACGTTGACAGCCTCACCTCGTGGCGGCGATGCTCTGACCTCCAGCCGCCGGATCCCCGGCCACTTCCCGGACACTATCTTGATCGAGATCACCATTCCCTTGCAGTCTCGTGACGAGGCTGTTCTCGTCCTGGGCCCCTACGATCGCTTCGCGAAATTGCTCCGACAGTCATACGACATCGAGCTCTTCACGCGTAACGGCAACCTGAGGCTCAAGGGGCAGGACGCCGACGTCCTGGAGGCCAAACGTCGTATCGATCACCTGCTCGGCAAGATTCGCAAGGGAAGGGAACTCAACTTGCGGTCGATCGAGGAGATCCTGCTTGGCAATCCCAAGGAGCGAGCCGCCAGCGAGAAATCCAATCCGAGCGCCAGCTCAGACAGCAACCCGAGTAGTCAGGCAAGCTCGGGAAACATGACGGCAGTTGCCAAGAGCAAGCGGCCTCATGGTGGGGTGCGCCTTCGTGCGCGGCCGGTCGAGCCACGGGGTGAGAACCAGCGTCGCTACATGGAGATGATCAGCAAGCGGGATCTGGTCTTCGGTACGGGTGTTGCGGGTACCGGAAAGACCTTTCTGGCGGTCGCTGCTGCGGTGCAGGCTCTACGCAATGGAGAGGTGCGGCGGCTGATCATCACCAGGCCTGTAGTGGAGGCCGGTGAGAATCTCGGCTTCCTACCCGGCGACCTGCAGGCAAAGCTGAATCCCTACGTGCGACCCATCTATGACGCCCTGTCGACGCTCCTCGACGCCGATGATGTGATGCGACTGGAAGAGGTCGGCGTTATCGAGGTTGCTCCCCTGGCCTACATGCGTGGTCGAACTCTCTCGGAGGCCTTTGTCATCCTGGACGAAGCTCAGAACACCACTGTCGCGCAGATGAAGATGTTTCTGACCCGGTTGGGTGAAGGCTCGCGCATGGTTGTCACCGGCGACCCGACCCAGAACGACCTCGACTCACGGGTCAAGAGTGGACTGAATGATGCCCTGTGGCGTCTGCGGGGTTACCAGGAGATCGGGATCGTCGAGTTCTCTCCCAAGGACGTCGTGCGCCACCCGCTTGTCGAGCGCGTGGTGCGAGCCTACGAGTCTTCCTCTGTTCGAAGTGAAGCCGGGGACAGCGACAGGTGAGCTGGCTGCGCAACAAGATCCTGGGCGGAGGGTCTCCGACGCTCCGGCGAGTCTCGATCGAGAAGGCCAAGGCGGTCGAGTCTCGACCCCGCCAGACCCGCTTGCCTCAGACTGGAGAGAAGGTCACGATCGCGTGTCTTGTCACCATCATGGCAACGTTGCTGATCGGTGGGGGCGCAGGGCTAGGGGCACGGGGGTGGCTGGGATTGGGGGCGCTGATCGGCGTCTCTCTGGGGCTCTTCTTGCGCTATCTGTTCGACTTTCGCCGCGAGGTCCTGCTCTCGCTCGTTCGAACGGCGGCGCTCGCGGGCTTCATGTTGCTTTCACTGGCCGCGCTGAGGGGGTTTCACGCCTTTATCGGCCTCGAGTACGTGGGTTTTCTACCGCTCTCGTTCGTCAGCCTGACGATGGTGCTGGTCTGGGGCCGAGCGGTGGCCATCGAGTGCACAGCATTCGCTGCGTCATTGATGGGCCTCTACCTCTTCCTCCACTCGAATGAAGGAGCGACCGAGGTCGAGGGATTGGCCGTTGCCGTTGCCGGTGCGCTGGTAGGGGCACTGGCCGCGGAATACGTTCGACGAAGATCCACCCTGATTCGAGTTGGCCTCGTGATCGGCCTGGCTCAGGTGATCGTGGCTGGAACCTTCACTCTGATGCGCCCGGAGATCACGGATGGGAGTGGTGTGGTTCTGACGCTGTTCCTGCTTGGCCTGGAGGGCCTGGTCGTTGGCCTGCTGGTCTCGGGGCTCCTGCCGACGATTGAGAGCGTCTTCTCCGTGACGACGGATATCAGCTTGCTCGAGCTCGGGAACACCCACGAGCAACCACTGCTACGCAAGTTGCTGCTCCAGGCGCCGGGAACATTTCATCACTCGTACATCGTTGGGCTGCTCTCGGAGGCCGCGGCGGAGGCAGTGGGCGGCAATGCGCTGCTGGCACGAGTTGGTGCCCTCTATCACGATATCGGGAAGCTCAACAAGCCTGGCTACTTTGCGGAGAACAGCCCGGAGGCACGCGTTCGTCATCGTGAGCTCACTCCGGAGATGAGCCTGCTGATCATCTCCGCTCACACACGTGATGGTGTGGAACTGGGGCGTTACTACGGGCTGCCCGAGGCCATCCTGGACTTCATGCCTGAACACCACGGCACCTCGCTGATCGAGTACTTCTACCACGCTGCCCAGAAGGTGCGTGGAGAGGAGCATGTGGTGGAAGAGGACTTCCGATATCCGGGTCCCAAGCCTCAGCGTATCGAGACGGCCATTGTCATGATCGCAGACGCAGCCGAAGCCATCAGCCGTCAGATGCCCGACCCCAGCGTCGGGCGGCTGCGAGAGATGGTTCACGAGGTGGCATTGAAGCGCTTGATGGATCGCCAGTTCGAGGAGTGCCCGATCACGCTCTCGGACCTGGCCTTGATCGAGGATGCCTTTGTGCGGGTGCTCCAGGCGATCTACCACACGCGTCCCACTTACCCGAAGGGTGGTAAGCCGAACCCTGCGGATCTCTCACAGCCCAGCGAGCAGCGTCGGGCTGTGGTCGAGGAGAGCGAGCGCGAGGAGGCGGAGCGAAGGGGAACGCCGATCGGCAGCCGGACGTGAGCGCAGCACTGACCTGGGATGTGGAGGCCCCTGCTGGCATCGACCAGACGGCCTTGCTCGCTGCAGCGCTTGCAGCCCTTGAGCACGGTGGGCGCGGGGGGGCCTGGGTAGAGATCGTCTTCGTCGATGACGAGGCCCTGGCGGCTCTTCACGAGCGCTTTCTCGGGGACCCATCAGTCACCGATGTCATGGCCTTCGACCTCGGTGAGGATGTTGAGGGGCCGGCTGGAGAGGTCTACGTGAGTGTTGACTGTGCGCGCCGGGTAGCTTCGTTGCGAGGCGTCTCAATACAGAGAGAGCTTGCTCTCTATGTCATCCACGGCTGCCTGCACCTGTGCGATCACGATGATCACGAGGAAGGAGAGCGAGTGAGGATGCGTGAGGCAGAGTCAATGTTGCTGGCCAGGCTTGGCTATGCAGAGGACTCTGCACCACACGAGTTCGGGGCAGGATGACCCTGTTTGCCCGCGCAGTCTGACGCTTACGAATACGTTTTCGGCGGGACGCAAGAGCCTCTCTCTGCCCAAAAAAGCAAAAAAAGTTAGCGGTGTTCTCACAAAGGGGTTCCTTTGGCGAAAGGCGCGTTGAGCGTATCTATTCGCTGAATGAATGCGGAACTCTGAGTGCCTCTGCCTCTGGCTCAGAACAGAATTCCATTCATGTGGTGTGTCTTCGCTTGATCCGAAGCTCGGAATGCTTATTCCCGATGCATCAACAAACGAATTCGATACATCGAGGCGTGATGTTGAAGGCCCAATAGCGAAGAACATCTTGGATCGCACAGAGCTAGCATCGACAAGAGCAGACTCGGAGACGAGCGGCATGGTCAGCGAGATCGAGATCTCCTGTGAGCCAACGCGCGATGCTGCAAAGGGAGACCAGTCTCCTGCACCTGCGGTTCCCGATGCCAAGGAAGCACCCCGGTGGACTCGCTCAAGTGCATCCCCGGCTCAAGAGGCGGAGATCGATCAGCTGTGGAAGGCCTATCATGGCAATCCCGGCGATGACACCCGCAATGCTCTGGTCGAGGCCTATCACGGATTTGCGGCCGAGGTGACTCGCCGATTTGCTGCCCGTCTGCCCCGCAGCGTGGATCGTGGTGACATGACTACGGCTGGAGACGTTGGCTTGATGAACGCGATCAGTGGTTTCGATCCGGAGCGTGGTGTGCGCTTCGAGTCCTACTGTGAACTACGTGTCAAGGGCGCCCTGCTTGATGAGCTTCGTACACAGGACTGGCTGCCACGACCGTGGCGACAGCGTGTCGAGCATCAAAAACGTGCGGTCGAGGCCCTGCGATCGAGGGAGGGCCGTGAGCCTACCGACGAGGATGTGGCCAATGAGATGGAGCTGTCGGTGGACCTCTACCAGCAGCTCTTCGGAGTCGGGCTTCCGGGTGTGCCCTCGGGGTCGATGGCGATCGATGGAAGCGATGACGACGTGATGATGACCCTGGAAGTGGTTCCCGATCCCAGCGCCTTGGATCCGGACGAGGGGCTATCAAGAGAAGAGCTGCTGTCGCTTGTGACTCAGAGATTGACGGAACAGGAGTTCCGGATTCTCTACCTGCGCTACTGGGAAGGTATGGCGATGCGGGAGATCGGAGAACTCACTGGCCTCTCCGAGTCACGCGTCTGCAAGATTCATACGCGGCTGATCGAGCGCTTGCAGGATCGTCTGCGCGTTCATCAGGATCAGGAGTAGTCGCCCTGACCGCCTTGAGCGGCGTGACTCTCCAGGTCAATAGAGCGAGGGCATGAGGTGCGGCCCCATGCCCTCGCGGTCTCAGCAGTGATCACCGATTTCGGGGATCAAGACGTGGTTTCCCACTCAGAGCATCAAGAGATTGCTCTCCACGTCTGTGGGCGGATTGGCCCAGGTGCCGAGAGGCGTACCGACAGGATCTGTCCCCACGGATCCGACGGAGACGCATCTCCTCCTCTCGCCAGCAAAGCCCGTCCCCACGAACTTGGCGGCGAATCATGGTTGCCGTCGATCTCGGCTGCTCTTGGCTGCCGGACCTTCAGCAGGTCTTGCTCCCTTCCTTGGAGAGCCCAGGTGTGGCCGGCTGGATTCACTGGAATCCAGCTCGAAGCCACCTGTTGGGAGGCGAACGCCGAGTAGGTAGAAGACAATCCGAGCCCTGAGGTGCCGACCGTGGTGGTCCTGGGCAGCCTCTGTGAGACCGGGATTGATGTGCTTCGTATCATTACTTACTGATTGGCGCTCGCTAGGACGCCCTACAGCGGGGGGGGAGGATTGCAGCTCCGCTCCGACCCGAGGGTCGGAGCGGAGTGCACGGGATCGAGAATCAAGTCTCCAATCCGCGACATCCTCATACCAAGTTGCAGGGAGTCAGTTGCCCCTCGGTGACGTCCGGAATGGATCGACGACTTTCGGTAACTCGGCTACCCCAGAGGGGCCCGTGGCTTTGCGCCCCAGCCTTGCAGCTGGTTTGCCCTTGTCGTGCCATCGAGAAGGCGGGGGAGAATACTTCGAAATTGCAAATGGGCAAGTGAGTGCCCTTCGCTTTGTGCCGGAATTGCTTTCCGGGAGACTCCAAGCCCTTCCGTGTGAGCGGTTTATGCGCTCGTTTGGCGGCCAGATCAGCCTGAATTCGGCGTGAATTCCTCCCTGCAGCCGGGTGGAATGCAGTCCGTCCCTCGAATTCAGCCCCGAACGCAGCGGTAGATCGCGAGCAACTGGTCCAGCAGCGGTCCGAGGGTGTCGAGCTGGAGGATGTTGGGGCCGTCAGAGGGAGAGGAGTCGGGGTCGGGGTGGATCTCGAAGAAGAGGCCATCCACCTGGCCTGTGGCCACCGCAGCCCGAGCCATCAGGGGCACGCGTTCCCGGTCCCCCCCCGTGGTTGCTCCCAGGGCCCCGGGTTGCTGGACCGAGTGAGTGGCGTCGAAGACCACCGGCTGTCCGGCTGCAGCCAGGTCCGCAAGGCCGCTCATGTCCACCACCAGGCGTCCATAGCCAAAGCTCGTTCCGCGCTCGGTCACCAGGACCTTGTCATTGCCACTCTCGCGACACTTCTCAACAGCGTTGCCCATGTCCCAAGGGGCGAGGAACTGTCCCTTCTTGATGTTCACCGCGCGACCTGTCTCTGCAGCGGCCACGAGCAGGTCAGTCTGGCGGCAAAGGAAGGCGGGGATCTGCAAGACATCGGCCACCTCAGCTGCGACGACGCACTGCTCGGGTGAGTGGACATCAGTCACGATTGGCAGCTGGAACTCCTCCTTGACCGCTGCCAGCCACTCGAGTCCCTGCTCGATGCCGGGACCTCGCGCTGAGCCGAGGCTACTGCGATTGGCCTTGTCAAAGCTCGCCTTGAAGACCGCCGGAATATTGCGATCGGAGGAGAGACGGTGCAGCTCGCCAGCGATTCGCCGGGTGAGTTCCAGATCCTCGAGGACACAGGGACCCGCGAGCAAGAAGAGACTCTCGGGGCCCAGGCTGGTCGTTCCGAGGGAGACGGTGCGGCAGGAGACGTCTTGCATCGCAGGGCGAAGTCAGGGGACAAGGAGCTGAAAGCGTACGGATGTGACCTCGATTTCGACCGGGGTCTGACCCATCGGGTCACCGTCCACATAATAGGGAACCGGCTCTTCTGAGGTGACGCGAATACGCCGCGCCCTGCGCATTTCGATCTTACCGCCGGGTACAAGGCCCAGGAGGACACGCAGTGCATAGATCAGAACTGTCAGGTGTCCTCCGTCGCGGAAGAGGAAGACCTCGAAGAGTCCGTCATCCAGCCTGCGATCAGGAGAGAACTTCACCAGTCCACCGTAGTGAATCAGATTGCTGGCCATGACCTGGGCGTAGGCATCAGGTAGCGGTTCACCGTCCAGTTCGACAGTCAGTGGCTTCCTGCGATACTTCCAAAATGCACGCAGACCTGCCGGGAGGTAGGAGAACTTCGACAGCGGGCGCCCGTGGCGATGGTCATCGATGTCCTGGACGACCAGGGCGTCGGGTCCGATGCCGGCGATCAGGAAGCAGAGCTCTCCATTGACGTTTGCCACGTCAGTCTCAACGAACTTGCCGGCCTGTAGTACCTCGAGAACATGGTCGACATCACGAGGGAGTCCCAGGTCGGCGCAGAGTGCATTTCCAGTTCCCATTGGTACGACCCCGACCCGAACGGAGCCGGGTCCGGAGGCTCGTTCGCGCAGGCCGGTGAAGATCTCACGCAGGGTTCCATCTCCGCCAACGCAGACCACCAGGTCGACCCCCTCGTCGAGGCCCTGCGCTATCTCCTGAGCCTCGCCCGCTCGCTTCGTGAGACAGAGCTCCGTCGGGAGGCCTCTGGCCTTGAGTGAGGCGGTCAGATCACGGGCCACGCCCTCGCCATTGCCCTGTCCTGAGACTGGATTGGAGATGACCTGGGCCTGCTTGTAGGGGAGGGGGGACGGCACGGTCGCAGAGTCTAATGGATTGAGGCCGCGCTGGAACTCGTCACACTTGACCTCAGGTGGCCTGAGGGTTTCCCTGGAGGCATGAATGAGCTTGGTCCCCGACGATTGTTGGTCCTGGGCGGTACCGGGTTCCTCGGAGCGCGCGTCGTCAGTGCTGCCGCGGAGCTGCAGCACGAGGTGCTCGTGGCCAGCAGGGGATTGAACGAGAGGGGGGCGCCCCCTCCGGGCCGGGCGCAAGCGGTGGTGCTGGATCTCTCGGAGGCTGGGACCTGCGAGGATCTGATCATTGAGTTTCGTCCGCACTCGATCATCAACTGCGCAGCGCTAGCTCGTCCCGATCTGTGTGAGTCGAGCCCCGAGCTTGCCCAGACGGTGAATGCAGGGCTGCCTGACCGACTGGCAAGGCTTGCTTTTTCCGAAGGAATCCGTCTTGTTCATGTTTCCACCGACCTGGTCTTCGACGGTGAACCACCGAGGCCAAGCGGTTATCGGGAGTCCGACCCGGCGAGCCCCGTGAGCACCTATGGGCTCAGCAAGCTCGAGGGTGATCGACGGATACTCGAGGGCTGTCCCTCGGCTCTCGTGGTGCGGCTGCCATTGCTCTATGGCGGCACAAGCGGGGAGGCGGATGGTGCCTCTGGCTCGATCGCTGCGGCTCTCAAGCGTGGCAAGTCCCTGTCGCTGTTCACGGATGAGTATCGGACTCCCCTGGATGTGTCGGAGGCTGCCAGGGCCATGTTGGAGCTCGACGCTGGTGAAGCGCGTGGGTTGCTTCACGTGGGGGGGCCCCGCTCGATTTCACGTTTTGACCTGGGGCTGCTCGTACTCCGGAACCTGGGCATCGAGTCGGACGAGTCCAGCGGGCTGCTCCACGGCGTCACCCGCCAGGAGCTCGACCTGAAGCCGCAGCGCCCAAGGGATGTCTCCCTGGATTCCCGGCTGGCTCGGGATCAGGTGTCATTTCGGCTGTCTACCCCTGAGGATCGCCTCCTGGCACCAGGTTTCAACAAATAGATGCGCACTTGAGCGAGGCTCGGGTTGACGGGCGTGCGAGTGCCCGTTGAAGTGTCGCGCTGTCCCGCTCTTCTTCGCCCTGCCACCATGGAACTGCCGACACGCTACACACCTGCTGACCACGAACAGTCGATCTACGAATTGTGGGAGGAGAGCGGTGGCTTCCAGCCGACGCCGGACCCTACGGGGGAGGGACGCCGCTTTACCGTCGTCATCCCGCCGCCGAATGTGACCGGAGCCCTGCACATGGGGCACGCTCTCAACGGAACCGTGCAGGACATCGTGATTCGTCACCGACGTATGTGCGGGTACGAGACTCTCTGGGTTCCGGGTACGGATCATGCCGGGATTGCGACCCAGGCAGTGGTCGAGAAGCGGCTCTTTCAGGAAGAGGGCAAGAAGCGAGAGGACCTGGGCCGTGAAGGGTTCCTCTCAGAGGTCTTCAAGTGGAAGGAGGAATACGGGGCGCGCATTCTCACTCAGTTCCGCAGGCTCGGTGCGTCCTGCGACTGGACACGTACCCGCTTCACCATGGAGGAGGACATGAGCCGAGCCGTGCGCGTGTCCTTCGAGCGGTTGTGGCAGAAGGGTCTGATCTATCGTGGCATGCGCCTGGTGAACTGGGACTGCGTGCTGGAGACTGCGGTCTCTGACGACGAGATCGAGAACGTCGAGCGCAAGGGCAAGCTGTGGTACATCAAGTATCCCCTCAAGGCACGTCCTGGTGAGTTCCTGACCGTCGCAACGACGCGCCCGGAGACGATGCTCGGAGACACTGGGGTCGCGGTGCATCCTGACGACGAGCGCTACAAGGAGCTAGTCGGCACCACATGCGTGTTGCCCTTCGTGGACCGTGAGATTCCGATCCTGGCTGATGACACGGTAGATGCGGGCAAGGGCAGTGGAGCGGTCAAGATCACTCCTGGCCACGACCCCGCGGACTATGAACGGGGTGCACGCCACAAGCTGCCGACAATCATCATCCTGGAGAAGGACGGGAAGCTCAATCAGGAGGGCGGGCCCTTTGCTGGCCTATCACGTGAGCTGGCTCGTAAGGAGGTCCTGGCCAAGCTCGAGGAGCTGGACTTGCTCGAGAAGATCGAGGACATCGTCCATAACGTGCCCCTATCAGATCGCTCCAAGAGTGTCATCGAGCCGCTGGTCAGCGAGCAGTGGTTCGTGAAGATGGAGCCGCTCGCCAGGCCGGCGATTGAGGCGGCCAGGAGTGGGCGACTGCAGTTCCGGCCGGCCCGGTGGGAAAAGGTCTACCTGCAGTGGCTCGAGAATGTCCAGGACTGGTGCATCTCCCGTCAGCTCTGGTGGGGCCATCGGATACCAGTCTGGTATGACGAGGACGAGACGCCGATCGCCTCGTCAGAGCCTCTCGAGATTGGCAGTCCTCACCCGGATACAGGCAAGCCGATCGTTCGGCAGGACGAGGATGTGCTCGACACCTGGGCGTCTTCCTGGCTCTGGCCCTTCGGTACTCTCGGCTGGCCTCAGGAGACCAAGGACCTGCATAGCTACTACCCCACTCAGTTCCTCTCGACGGGTAGAGACATCATCTACCTTTGGGTCGCTCGGATGGTCATGGCCGGCTACGAGTTCATGGACCAACTGCCCGAGGAAGAGCGCTGTCCGTTTGCTATCTGCAACATTCACGCAACCGTGCTCGATGCCAAGGGAAGACGAATGTCGAAGTCCCTTGGCAATGGCATCGACCCTGTTGACATGATCGAGCAGTTCGGTGCTGACGCAGTCCGCTACAGCCTGATCCTGCTGACCAAGGAAGGGCAGGATACGAAGCTGGCTCCTGAGAAGATCGATCAGGGGTATCGCTTTGGCAACAAGGTCTGGAACGCAGCACGTTTTGTGCTGATGAACCTCGATGGAGAACGCCTGGAGGGAGCTTCTAGCAGCGCGGAGCGGCTCGAAGATCGCTGGATTCTCTCGCGACTGCGAGAGACCATCAGCTCGACTCAGCTGGCCCTGGAGGAGTATCGCTTCAACGATGCGGCGATGGGGCTCTACGCCTTCGTCTGGAATGACTTCTGCGACTGGTATCTGGAGCTAGCCAAGCCGAGATTTTCGAACCCTGATGATCCGACGGGCCCTGCGGTACGCGGCATTCTCTCCAGGGTGCTGGGGGACATCCTGGGTCTCCTCCATCCCTTCACTCCATACATGACGGAGATCCTCTGGAAGGCTCGCGCAGAAGCTCTCGGCCAGGGGGAGGTGCCCATGTTGATGAACAGCGCCTTCCCGACTGGTGATCGGCTGGAAGCTGATGTCGAGGCTGAGCGCGACATGGAGCGCATTCAGGACGTTGTCCGTGCGGTGCGCCAGGTACGAATGCTGACTCAGATTGGAGAGCGTAAGCCGATCGAGGCCACGATCTCGGCTCCCAAGTCGGAGGATCTCCGCGCTCTGGAGCAGCACAAGCCGGCTGTCTGTGCCATGGCGCATCTCGAGAGCTACGAGGTCGCAGCCGACGTGGCACGGCCGCCAGGAACTGTCAGTGCAGTCTCCGGCTCCCTGCAGATCTTCGTACGCCTGGGGGAGGAGGTCGACCTGGAGGATTTGCGAACGGTCTTCGAGAAGCGCCTGGGCAAGATGGATAAGGCCCTGCAAGGGATCGACAAGAAGCTCAGTAACCCGCGCTTCGTGGAGAATGCCGATCCGGAGCTGGTGGAGGCTGATCGTGCCCGTCGTGCCGAGCTCGAGCTCGAGATGGGCATGCTGCGCCAGAATCTCGAAGGCTTCTAGAGGGGGAGCGCACGGCTAGTTCGTGCAGCGCCGGGTCCTGGGCCCCTGGCGCCGGCCCTAGCGTCCCAGTTGCTGCATCAATTGAAGGGCGCGCGCGTTCTGGGGGTCGATCTCGAGCGCCTTCTCGAGGGACCTGATGCCTTCCTGGGGCTGACCGGTTTGAATCTGACAGATGCCAAGGCCAGTCCATCCGTCGGGTGAGTTCGGCATGAGCTGCACGGCCATTTCGAATGCGCGAAGGCCTGCAGCGAACTGCTCTGAACTGAGTTCCACGACACCGAGGGTCGACCAGGCCTTTGGCATCATGGTGTCGATCTCAAGAGCGCTCTGAAGTGCCTTGCGAGCACCGCCGAGGTCCTGATTCAAGAAGCGAATCGTTCCGAGGAGCTCCCAGGCTGGCGCAAAGGAGGAGTCCAGCGAGATGGTCTGCTCGAGAGCTCGTTCGGCTCCCTCGTGGTCGAGCTGGCTCGCGCAGAGGCGTGCGCGTCCGTACCACGCAAGCGAGTCCGTGGGGGTGTAGGCAATCGCGCGATCAAACGCCCTGGTCGACTGCTCGAAGTCCCCCTGGGTGAGGAAGTACATCCCCGTACGAGTGAGTGCATCCGAGAGGCGCGCACCGTCTGCGGGCCTGGACTCGGGAGTGCCGAGCTGCTTGCAGGCTTCCTCGATGTAGAACAGCGCATGCTCGGGCTGCTCCTGGTCGAGCAGGCGGCGGATGATCTCGAATAGCGGTAGGGCTTTTGCGGCTCCCAGGTGTCTTCCAGCAAAGGGCAGGCCAGAGAAGGCCGGAGGTTGCTTTGCCAGGGCAGCCAGGTCGCTGGCGATCACGCCGGCATCGACCGGGCCACGATAGATGACCGCGATGCTACCGGCCTCGTCGAGCAGGAAGGAGGTGGGCACTGCCATCTCTCGCTGCCTGTCGATGGCCAGGCGCTGCAGGAGATCGAAGATCGCGATCCATGAGTCAGGGGCCAGCCCAGCATCGAATGGCAGGCCGAGCCTTCGCCAGGTCTCCAGGGCGGTGTCTGGGTCCTCGTCGACCGAGAGCGAGATGACGTCAAGATCGAGTCCAGCGAGCCCTTCGCTCGCGCTTCCCCACTCCTTCAGCTCACGCATACAGCTGGGGCACCAGCTGGCCCAGAAGTTGACCAGCTTTGGACGTGCCCCTCGAGTGCTCAGCGCTGCGCCATCAAAGCTCCTGGCCTCGAGCACTGGGAGAGGCAGCCGACGTGTGATCGTGATCTTGCTATTGGAGGGCGCGCGGCGAGCTTTAGGAGTCGAGGGAGAGAGTTCTACCCTGCGTGGCTCCGACTGCAGGCTTTGCGCCTCTGTGCTCCCCTGGCGCAGGGCGTATTGCCCTGAGACCGCGAGTCCCTGGAAGTCCTGCAGGGAGCCGTCCGGCCAGCGTACCTGCACCTCATCGATCGAACTGGCTGCCCCAACTCCGAAGTGCAGCCAAGCGCTCGACTGGGAGAGGTAGCCGCTACCCACTCGTCTCTCCTGAATGAACTCTCGTCCGCCGGCGGTGACCTTGACTCGTGCTCCGACAGCCTGGGTGTTGTGGCCGGCTCCCTCGAGCTTCAGGCGTAGAGAGGTGTCTGTATTCGAGTTGTTGCGCATCAGCTGTAGCTGAGGGGCGGTGCGGTTCGCGATCCAGAGATCGAGATCTCCGTCACCATCCCAGTCAACCTGAGCAAAGGCACGGCCGTCACCCTTGAGGGCGAGCCCCAGGGTATTTGACACGTCGACGAAGGATCCATCGCCAGCATTCCAGTAGGCGCAGTCCATCTCGCGCCCGCTCCATGACTGGCCCTGACGAACGAGCCGGTTGATGGCGGCCCATCCATCGGCGTAGTCGAGGGTCAGGGTCTCGCTAGTGGGGGAGTGCGACGGCACGCGTCGCCAGAAGAAGCTTCACAAGTCGTTCTCCTGTTCGTTGGTGATGAAGCCGTTGGGCACGAACAGATCAGGGCGACCATCGTTGTCGAAGTCCGTGAAGCCGGCCCCCCATGACCAGCGCCCCATCCACACGTTGGCGCCCACCGTCACATCTGCAAAGGTTCCATCACCCTGGTTCTTGAAGAGTGAGTTGCCCCTCGCATGCCGCTGAAATCCAGCGCGAGTCTCGTTGTCAGCGCCCGACTTGAACCGCCTCTGGTAGGCGATCCTCTGCCCGGCAGAGGAGAACATGTTACTGACGTAGACATCCAGCTGACCGTCCCCGTCATAGTCCCTCCAGGAGACGCCCATTCCAGCGGAGATGTCCTCCACACCGGCGGTGTCGGCCACATCACGGAACTTGCCGCCGTCGTTGCGGTAGAGGTTGTTGCGCCCAAAGTCGTTGGCAACGTAGAGGTCCTGGTCCCCATCGTTGTCATAGTCTGCCCAGCTTGCTGCAAAGCTGAAGCGAGTGTTGTTCTGGTTGATGCCGACCTTGTCGGTGACCTCCTCGAACTCGAGACCTCCCAGGTTGCGGAAGAGGGAGTTGGGAGGGCCGTTATTCGCGTCGTGATAGGGGGTCGGGAGGCCACTCTTCTTGTCGGAGGTGGCATAGCCGCAGACGAAGAGGTCGACCCATCCGTCCTGATCGTAGTCTGCCGCGGCCAGGGTGTAGCCACCGTTGAGGGGCAAGACCACGGCGATCTCAAAGGCCTTGGTCTCGCCACGCGTGGCGATGATGATGCCGTTGATCGTCGTCAGGACCAGCTCGTCCTGGCGATCGCCGTCGAGGTCACAGAAGATTGCTCCCTTGGAGTCGTCGACCCAGTCGACTCCGTACTCAGCAGAGCGGTCTGTGGCGGTGCCGTCGACGTTCTGAACGAAGAGGCGATTCGGCAATCCTCCTGCCTGGCAGGCGTAGAGGTCTTCCAGCCCATCTCCATTGATGTCGGAGACTGCCAGCCCATTGTGCCCGTACTGGTCCATGCTCGCGCCGCGTTCGATCCGGCCGCACCAATCATCGGTACCGCGCAAGAGCTGCTCACTCCAGGCCTGGTTGGCTCCCAGTACTGCCTCACTACAGTCAGAGAAACGTACAGAGCTGGAGCTGCTCTCTGTGTAGGCGATCGCAGACAGGGAGGTGAGTTCCAACTCCTCACCACGTCGATTCCACTCGGCTGTCCAGATGGAATCGCTCTGTCGTGGTCCCTGCGGAGTCTCCGCCCAGATGCGAAAGAGCCCCTGGGTTGTGGCCTTGCCTGCCTGGCCGGCCTCGATTCGCACGATCTTGATCTTGGTTTGCGGGGTGGAGGTCTCGCTTCCGGCGGGCCAGAGCTCGATGATGGACTTGAAGAGGGGCGCATGCCCGATGCGGATCTCCGGTCCGATCGTTCCGCGAGCAATCCTGAGTCCACCAGCGTCGTGAAGGACTCTTAGCTCCTCAGGATGCAGGGCAGAGGAGCGCACGGCGGAATCGACGAAGTCCGGCAGTGCCCCGCTGTCCGGTGATGCCAGGACCGAGGTGACCAGTTCACCGAGGAGCAGCTGAGCCTTTGAGGAGATGACCTCGGTGTCCCAGCCGGCCAGGGCGGGGTCCACCTGTTTGATCACGTCCAGCAGACGATCCTCGCTGGCCAGCTTGGAGCCTGGGATCTCCGAGGTGTCCTGGCTGCCGAGCGCGATCGGAGAGCAGAGGAGGGCCCAGGCGAACGTGCTTGTCATCACCTGGGCCCTCCGCGTGGATTTCAGTGGCTGCAACTAGCGCCAGTCACCGTCGAGGAGACCCTCCGCGAAGCGCAGGCTCAGGGTGGCCTTGAGCCCCTTGCGGGAGCGCCCCTTGACGAAGAAAGAGGTGTCCAGCCATTGCTGGGTGATCTCGATCTGCTCGGTGGCCTCGGGGTCATCGGGGTCGTTGGCTGAGACCTCGATCATGATTGCCTTGTCAACGACCTCGGCACTGCCCATGCCGGCCTTGGGGTTGCCATAGTCGAGGTTCACCGCAGGCATTGCGGCCACGGGGGTGCCGGCCATGTCGATGAAGATGTAGTTGTCGATCAGCGGATCGATCTCGAGGAAGTCATCGACGCGCAGGACGCTCTGCCCCAGCTCGTCCTCGGCAGTGTCCGTGCTGTCGTCCGGGGCAGCCTCCTCCTCGGTGTCCTCTGCCTCATCTTCGCCCACATCTTCCGCTCGTTCGGGGTACTTGCCCATCCCACGAATGGCCACCAGGTAGGTGCCTGCACGCAAGGCGGGCTCGACAAGGTCCTGGTTCGTGGCCAGGAACCCAACGTGGTAAATCTCGTCTTTCTGAGTCCCCTTGCGGATGTCGGCCAGGCCATTGGTCTGAAGGGCCTTGACCGGTGTGAAGAGGATGTAGTCGTACTGGGTGATGACCCGGTAGTTCGAGATGTCCGAACCACCATCGTTGGCTATCCAGCGGTCGCGAGCGATCACCTGGGTCGTGTCGAATGGGACCATGCCCTTCGAGTCCTGGGGCTTGATCTCGTTGGGGATGTCCTTGATGGCATTCTGTGCGAAGTCGAAGCCGGGCTTCTCAGAGGCCGCGCAACGGAAGCCCAGGACGCTTGCCTTCTGGGTGCGGTCAAAGCCGCCCCGGGAGGATCCTCGTGCGAAGATCCTGTCAGTCTGCTGCGAGCCACCACGGATGACACGGCGATCGGGACTGAACTTGGGCATCCGGTCGATCTCTTCCTTGAGACGGCCCTTTCCCACGGAGAAGGTCTTGTGCTTCCAGCCGGGGTAGTTGACGTAGCGCGAGCCCGTCCACTCCCAGACGTTGCCATGAAGGTCGTGCTGTCCGGCAGAGTTGGCTCCATCCGGCTTGCTGCCCACGTCGAGGATGTTGCTGGTCGCGCGCAGCTCCTTGGTGACACACATCCCGGGCTGCCAGTCTCCCCAGATGAAGTCGTTGTCGGTGTCGCCGCGCACGGCTCGCTCCCACTCGAATTCAGTCGGCAGCCGCAGGCCGGCCCACTCGGCATAGCCGCGGGCGTTCTGGTAGTCCACGTAGACCACAGGCTTCTTCGCGAGAGCCTCCGGCATCTTCCACTCAGCATCCTTCCAGTTACGCTCCCACCACTCGAAGGCCTCGAAGGACCTTCGGGCAGGGGCAGGCTTGCCGGCCTCCTTGGCCTCACGGCGCTTCTCTGCTTCTTGAGCGAGATACTCTTCACGTGCCTTGTTGATGGACTCGTCTCCCCACAGCAGCGGAGGTTGCACCTTGGCAGCGAGCACGTACTCGCGATATTGCTCGTTGGTGACCTCGGTCACCATCAGGAAGAAGTCATCGACGGAGACGGAGTGCTGAGGAACTTCGGACAGGAAGCCGCCGGCCTTCTCTTGGGCCGACTTGTTCTCCTCGATCAACTTCACCATGTCCTTGAAGTCCGTGCCGATCTTCGTCCGTCCTCCCTCGATCATTGTCAGGCCGGGAGGCGAGAGGATGTCGTTGCTCGGGTTGTATTGAGAGGGGGTGCTGTTCAGGCTTGTGGCGAGAACAACCAGGCTTGTCGTGAGAAATTGCATGGAGACCTTGTAATGCTTACGGTTCGATCGAGCGGGCTGCGCCGCTCGTGAGGGCTCGCTTGGCAGAGTTGTCTCTCTGCGGTGTGAAAAAAGGGGGAATCGGTGGGGAGAGCTGAGACGACTTGCTCAGGTCTACTTAGCCGATCTGCCGGCGGATGTTACGCCATCGGGGCGCAGATGTTACGCGAGCCAGGGAGGCCCTGCGGACACAAAATCGGCTCAGGAGTCCTCCAGGAGCTGGCCTGGGAGCGCAATCCCACGGGGAGACCCCAGGAGGCGATCAATCCAGCTTGATTCCGGCCGCAATGAGGTCTTTTTGGGGCTGCGCGATCCACTCCTCGCCATGGACTTCCAGGAGCTTCTGGAACTCGTCGATGACATCGGGGTCAAAGGCCTTGGCTCGGTACTCGGCGAAGAAGCTCTGGGTCTTCTCGAGCTCCCAGACTGGCTTGTAGGAGCGCCGGGTCGACAGGCTGTCGAAGACCTCCACGACCCCAAGAATCCGGCCTGGCAGCGAAATCTCCTCGGCCTTGAGTTTCCGAGGGTAACCCTCGCCGTCCCAGCGCTCGTGGTGCTCGGCCACGTAGGTGCAGACTTCCTTGAGATGAGGATGGGCACCGAGCTTCTCGGCCCCCAGGGCCGGGTGTCGCTGAACCTCTCGGTACTCCTCGGGGGTCAGCTTGCCCTTCTTGGTCAGGAAGCCGAGATCGTCCAGGTAGATCTTGCCGTAGTCATGGGCGATCGCCCCGAGCTCCAGCCGCTCCATCGTGTAGGGCTCGAGGCCAAATTTCTCCCCGAGGATCTTGCAGTAGCGCCGGGTGCGCTCCGCGTGCCCAGCTGTGTAGGGGTCGACGCGCTCGATCGTGCTCGAGACCATCCCCGAGAGGATGTCCACGAGTTCGGCGAACTTGAGCCCCTGGTCACCCTGGGCGAGCTGGCGCTCTCGCAGGGCCTTGTGGACCATGGCAGCCAGGACAACCGGATCCACGGGCTTTTGAAGGTAGTCCATGGCCCCGCCCTTGATGGCCGAGACAGCGCTGTCGATGGCGGGATAGCCCGTCATCAGGATCACCACGGCATCAGGCTGCAGCTGCCGGCACGCGGCCAGGACCTGGTTGCCCTCAGCTGCACCGTCGAAGACGACGTCGGTGACCACTGCGTCGAAGGTGATCGTCTCCAGCATCCGAATTGCCTCAGATGCCGTATGGCAGAGGCTGATGCGGAAGCCCTGGGTCTCCAGGACGGCTCCCATCAAATCGATGGTGGCGCGCTCGTCGTCGACGAGCAGGACATTGGGTCGTTGATCGCTCATGGCTCTACCAGGGAGATGTGATGATCTACCTTGTACCAATCGAGACAGGGAGGGGGAAGAGCGCCCCGCCGACTGGATCGCTATCCTGTGGGCATGAAGAGCGAGGCGAATCAGAATGGATGGAGGGTCTCAGCGGAGGATGAGGGCGAGCGTCTGGACAGATTCCTCGTTCCGCGCCTGGGGGAGTGGTCGCGGTCGAAGCTACAGGGCTTTATCAAGGAGGGCCGGGTCCGGATCGACGGAATTGAGCAGCGCAAGGTGGGCACCATCCTGATTGCAGGGGCAGTCGTGGCCGCGGATTTGCCCGAGCGTCACCCCAAGGCGAGTCCGGAGCAGGCACGACGGGAGCTGGAGGTGCTGCATGAGGACGAGGACCTGCTGGTCGTGAACAAGCCGGCAGGACTCCTGACTCACCGGAGGGAGGCGGGGCTGGAGCTCTCCCTGGCCGAGCTGGCCCTCGCCCACTGCGGTGAACTTCCCTCGCCCCAGGGCGAAGATCGCCCCGGCATCGTGCACCGGCTGGATCGCGAGACGAGTGGAGTGATCGTTCTGGCCAAGAACGTGGCCTCGGTCGAGGGATTGATGAAGCAGTTTCGAGGGAGGGAGGTCAAGAAGACCTACGCGGTGCTCGTCTCCGGGAAGCCCCGGTTCAAGTCGGACTGGATCGAGGACCCCCTGGGCAGGGATCCGCGCCGGCCGGATAGGATCAGCGTGCTGGCGGAGGAGGACGGGGGACGGGCCGCGTCGACCTACTACGAGGTGCAGGAGTTACTGGGAGGCTTCACCTTCATGCACTGCATGCCCAGGACTGGCCGCACCCACCAGATCAGGGTTCACATGAACGTGGCTGGGATGGATGTGCTGGGGGACAAGACCTACTGGCTGCGTAACTCGCGGAATCCAAGACTCCCCGCGACAGCACCCAGGGCCCAGCGGCAGATGCTCCATGCGATGAAGCTGGAGCTGCTTCATCCGCGAACACGCGAGAGCATGGGATTCGTTGCGCCGCTCCCCGACGACTTTCAAGGCTTGCTGGACTGGCTCCGGCTACACCCCTGAGAGGGAGCTGCCTAGCGCCGCCTGACGAATTCCGGATCCAGGTAGCGAGACCCGAGCACGTGCGCATGATGGCGTTCCGCTGGCGTGGGCACGGCAATCTCGAACTGCATTTCTAGCTGCTCTGCAAAGGCATGGCGGACCGCCTCAGCCACCTTGGATGGGTCAATCTTGCCCGCAATCTGTCCCACGGTGGCGATCTCTCCTTCGAGCGGGGTGGTTCCCAGCTTGATCGAGCCGTGGTGAAGCACACGCCCATTCTTGCGCCGCTGGGCGGAGCCCACGCCCTTCCTCGCTCCCCAGACAAGGTCCTCGCAGCTCGACTTGTGGAAGCACATGCCGGTGTCATCACGCTCCGAGTCGAGCACGGTGTCCCTGCCACGAATCGTGGCCTCGACACCAAACGTCGCCAGGGCCTGGGCAATGGCTGCATGGATTCGCTGGTAGGACTCACCGAGCTTGCCCGCGAAGACCGGATGAGAGTCATCGGCCGTCAGCGAGTAGGTCAGCTCGTTCACGTGGTGGATGGCGCCACCCCCTGTGATGCGGCGGACCACTGCTCCGGCGCTCGATGTTCCCGCGACTCCCTCGTACTTCTGGAAGTAGCCCAGGGACAGGGTGTCCGGCTTCCAGGAGTAGAAGCGAGCCGTTGGCTCGGCCTCCAGATCCTCCAGCAGGGCCTCGTCCAGGCCCATGTTGAAGGAGGGAGGCGCCCCCCAGGTGGTGATGGAGCGCCAGAGGCCCATGGTCTCTAGCTGCTAGATGCGTACCGCAGGACCGGCTGCTTGACTGCGCGCGCCTCGTCGAGCCGACCCACCGGCGTTGTGACCGGGGCCGCGTGGAGCTTCTCCGGGTTGTTCTTCGCTTCGTCCGCGATCAGGAGCATGTCCGCAATGAAGGCGTCGAGGGTGGCCTTGGACTCGGTCTCAGTCGGCTCGATCATCATCGCCTCAGAGACGACCAGCGGGAAGTAGATCGTCATCGGGTGGTAGCCCAGGTCGATCAGCCGCTTGGCAACGTCGAGAGCGTGGATCCCATGCTCCCTCTGCTTGCGGTTGTTACAGACGAACTCGTGCATGCACATGCGGTCGTAGGGAACGTGATAGGCATCACTCAGCTGGGTGCGCAGGTAATTGGCGTTCAGCACTGCGTTCTCTGCAACCCGGCGAATTCCCTCGGCTCCAAGGCGCCGCATGTAGGAGTAGGCACGTGCAAGGACCCCGAAGTTTCCGGCCCAACCACGAAGCATCCCGATTGATCTTGGACTGTCGTAGTCGAGTCGCAGGCCGTTCTCTTCTTCCACCACTCTGGGGGAGGGCAGATAGCTCTCGAGGGCCTCCGTCACGCAGATCGGTCCGGCTCCAGGCCCGCCACCTCCATGGGGTGTGGAGAAGGTCTTGTGGAGGTTGATGTGCATCATGTCCACGCCGAAGTCTGCGGGGCGAGCGATGCCCATGATGGCATTGAGGTTGGCACCATCCATGTAGACCAGGCCACCTGCGGCATGGACCATCTCGCTGATCTTGGCGATGTTGGTCTCGAAGAGGCCAAGCGTGCTGGGATTGGTGATCATCAGCACTGCCGTGTCCTCTCCGAGCTTGGAGGAGAGGTCCTCCAGATCGACCAGTCCATCCTCACCGGACTTGATCTCAACAGCCTCCAGGCCCGCGATGACTGCAGAGGCGGGGTTCGTTCCGTGGGCCGAGTCGGGGATGAGGACCTTGGTGCGCTGGCTCTGGCCGCTGGCATGGAAGTGTGCATGAGCCACGAGGAGTGCAGTCAGCTCGCCCTGGGCACCTGCTGCAGGGTGGAGCGTGACTCCCGGGAGGCCGGTGATCGCAGCCAGACCATCAGCGAGGGTCTTCATGATTCTCAGGGCGCCCTGGACACGTCCGTCATCCTCAGCCGGGTGCAGGTCTGCCAGGCCCGGATTCTGCACGATGGCCTCGTTCGTCAGCGGGTTGTACTTCATCGTGCACGAACCCAGCGGGTAGAAGCTGTCGGTGATCGAGATGTTCTTCTTCGACAGCAGCACGTAGTGTCGCACGAGGTCCAGCTCACCGATCTCGGGCAGCATCGGGGCCTTCTGGCGCAGGGAGCCAGCGGGAAGTGCCGAGAGGTCAGCAGGGGGTACGTCGAGCTTGCCCAGGCGGAGTGTGCGGCTGCCTCGTGTTGACTTCTCGAAGAGTAGCTTGTCCTTGTTCATGTTCGAGTCTCCGAGTGTCAGGCAACCGGGATAGCGGTGGCGATATTCGAGAGCGTGCTCACGAGCCGGTCGATCTGTTCACGGGTGGTGAGCTCCGTGAAGGCCAGCAGCAACGCATTGTCTCCAAGCTCCGGGTACCAGCTGGAGAGATCCAGGCCGCCGATCATGCCGGAGCTGTCAATGGCTCGATTGACCTCGGCCGCTGGGATCGGGCAGCGCAGCACGAACTCGTTGAAGTGGCTGGACTCGCCAAAGATCAGCTCGAAATTGGCCAGAGATGAGAGGGCCTTGGATGCGTACTGCGCCTTGGCGAGGCTGTGGTTGGCGACCTCGGCGAGGCCATCGGGCCCTGCAGCGGCCATGTAGATGGCGCCTCGCAGGGCGATCAGCGCGTTGTTGGTGCAGATGTTGCTCGAGGCCTTCTCACGGCGGATGTGCTGCTCGCGGGCCTGGAAGGTGAGCGCGAAGCCGCGTCTTCCCTGGCTGTCGACGGTCTCACCGACGATTCGACCAGGCATCTTGCGGACATGCTTCTGCGCGCAGGCGAAGAGTCCGAAGGAGGGGCCGCCAAATGCCGGCGCTGTCCCCAGGCACTGGCCGTCCCCAACGGCGATGTCGAAGCCGGCCTCGCCGGGGCTCTTCAGGATACCCAGAGAGGTCGGGTAGCAGCTACAGATGGATATGCCACCAGCCTCCTTGGTCTTCGCGGCAATGCCGTCCAGATCCTCGATGACTCCCAGGGTGTTGGGGTTCTGGACGAGGACGGAGCAGGTCTGATCATCCAGCAGGCCCTCAAGGTTGGTGGTGCCGTCGCTTCCCAGCGGCGCCTCCACAACCTCGAGCTCGCTCCAGCGCAGGTAGGTCTCGAGGGTACGCCGTGTGTGCGGGTGTACGCCGCGCGAGACCACGACCTTCTTGCGCTTCCGAACCAGGTTGCACGCCATGATCACTGCCTCCGTTGCTGCACTGCAACCGTCATACATGGAGGCATTGGCGATCTCCATTCCCATGAGTTCCGCGACCATGGTCTGGAACTCGAAGAACACAGTCAGCGTTCCCTGGCTCCCCTCGGGCTGGTAGGGAGTGTAGGCAGTGACGAACTCATGCCGTGACTGGAGGGAGTCGACCACCGTCGGAATGAAGTGGCGGTACATCCCTGCCCCCAGAAAGCAGCCCTTCTCCATCGAGGAGTTCCAGGAGGCCAACTCGGCCACTTCGGCGCGAAGCTCGTTCTCCGAAAGGCCAGCATCGATTGGAAGGCTACCCTTGAGCCGCAGCTCGGCAGGGATCTGCTCAAACAGGTCTTCGACTTTCTGGACGCCGATGGCCGCAAGCATCTCGGCTCTGTCGGAATCGGTATTCTGGATGAAGGGCATGGTCGAAACGGAGTCGTTGGGATGGTGAGGAGTGCGGGGTCAGCTCTGCTTGGCCAGAATTTCCTCATAGGCAGCGGCACTCAGGAGCTTGCCCGTGTCCTTGTTGGAGAGCTTGATCTTGATCATCCAGCCGCGCTCCCAGGGATCCTCAGCGACGATCTCGAGATGGTCCTCGATGGCGGTGTTCACCTCCGAGACTTCGCCTGCGAGGGGGGTGTTGAGATCGGCGACGGCCTTGACGGACTCGATTTCTCCAAAGGTCTCGCCGTTCTCGAGCACTCGGCCGACTTCGGGGAGGTCGCAATAGACGAGGTCGCCCTCGTTGCCACTGGAGAGTTCTTCAACGGCGAAGTCGGTGATGCCGATGATGCCGGTTTCTCCGGAGATCTTGATCCATTCGTGAGAGGACAGGTAGTGTCGATCGTCGGGTCGCATGCTTCTTGGCGGACTCTTCGTGTCCGCCTGGGGCTGAGATTCGTGGAGATGGTGATTTCGAACCAGGAAGTGCCGAATCGATTGATGGCGCTACTTCCTCGTGCGTGAGTAGAAGGGTAGAGGGCGAAGTTCGACTGCCTGGCGCTTGCCACGTATGTCCATGTCGAGTTCGAGGCTCATGACGGCCAGTTCGACCGGAATGTAGCCAGTGCCAATGTTCGTCTCGAGGGTGGGGGAGACCGCACCAGAGCAGACCTCGCCGACCTTTTCTTCACCCCGATAGAGCTGGTAACCCTGGCGCGGAACGCGCTTTCCCGCCGTCGTGAAGCCGACGAGCTTGCGCCTGGGCTGCTGTCTGATCGCTTCCAGCGCGCCGCGGCCAACCCAGTCTCCCTTCTCCTCAGCAAAGGAGATGGCAAAGCCCAGGTCAGCCTCGACCGGGTTGTGCTGCTCATCGATCTCATGACCATAGAGAGGCATACCAGCCTCCAGTCGCAGGGTGTCCCTCGCAGCCAGGCCGATTGGCTTCACGCCGGCCTCAGAGCCGGCCTCCAGCAGGGCGTTCCAGATGGAGCCAGCGTCTTCGTTGGGGAAGTAGAGCTCGAAGCCATTCTCCCCGGTGTAGCCCGTGCGGCTGATCCGTGTGTTCTCGAGACCACAGACCGTGCCGAAGGTGAACTTGTAGTAGCCGAGCTTCTCGAGATCGCAGTCGCTGGTGACTCCGCAGAGGACCTCGAGGGCGTGGGGGCCTTGCAGTGCGATCATCGTCTCACGGTCAGTCCGGTGGTCGATCTGCACATCAAATCCAGCCTTCCGCGACTCCATCCAGCCAAGCACGGCATCGGTGTTGGAGGCGTTGACCACCAGGTAGATGTCATCCTCTCCTCGATAGACGAGGAGGTCGTCGATCGGGTTGCCGTCCTCCTTGCAGAAGAGGGTGTAGCGAATTGAATTGACCGGGATGCGGTCCACGTAGTTGGTAGCGATCGAGTCGAGGAAGCGCACGGTATCCGGGCCCTGCACCGAGAGTCTTCCCATGTGCCCAAGATCGAACAGTCCTGCCTTCGTGCGCACCCGCGTGGCCTCTTCCAGGATTGGGCCGTACTGCACGGGCATGTGCCAACCGCCAAAATCGACCATCTTGGCACCGGACTGCTCGTGGACGTCGTGGAGAGGTGTCTGTTTCATTACGTGGGAAGGTGCGGACCCGCAGGGCGAGGGTGGTGGGGTCGCCGGATGAAAAAAAGGGCGCCTCAGCCCAATGGCCAGCGGCGCCCCTGTTCGTCATATCCGCCCGAGGGCGGCAGTTCAGGAGTGGATCAGACCTGGGTCCTGGTGCCTGAGAGATTCGTTCGATGGCTCGAACTTGCCCCTTCGGCGTCCGGCGGGCGTGGCCCCCGGAACTCTCCCGCAGGTCTGCGGTATTCCGAGGGCAGAATAGTCCATTCCGGCCTGGGGGCCAAGGCTTGAGGGGCCTGGGGCCCTGATTCTCGAGCCACCGGCGCCCCATGATGGATCACGGAGTAGGTTTGAGTTGGAGACTACCGGCCCCAGCTCCATTTTCGCTGAAATCCATCATCCCTATTATATGCACGCTATCAGAGTCCGCTTGGCGCTCCCGGCCTTGCTCCTTGCCTCCCTTGCCGCCTCGGCCCAGTCACAGGGCTTCGTGGGGCCCTTCGAGAAGGGCCTCAGATGGACTCATTCCGCCAATCTGACCACTCCCTGGATTCCCTCCTGCGTTGAGTTTGCCGCCCGAGGAGAGCTGGTCTGGGTCTGCACCGAGGGCGCGAATCGCCACCTATTGCTCCTGGATGGGACCGGGACCGGGGTGGTTCAGCCCACGGAGGTAGACGAAGAGCTGGATGACGCCTCATTCATCCTGGCGGTCGAGGCCGGAGCGAATCCCCGCCAGCTGTTCAGTCTCGCTCAGTTTCCGGAGCCCGACCCCTTCGAGCGGCGAACCGTACTCTCCAGCCACGACGCGCTGGTCCCCTCGAGTGGGGTGCCCTTCGGCTCCCAGTGGAGCTTCTCCTGCGGATTCGTCGCCAACGGGCCGGCGGAGCTGGCACTCGATGAGCTGGGCGAGGTGGTCGCCTTTGCCGTCTATTCGAACACGACGTCAACCGTACGCGTACATCGCCTTGATACGTCCACTGGAGCCCTCTTGATGCAGGTCGATCTGCCTGCGGACAGCCTCAACGGTCTGGAGCTATCTGGGGATGGTGAGGTCCTGGCCCTGGGCATAGGCCGGAAGCTGGTGGTGCTCGACTCCCTTGGTAACGAACTTCACGGTGAGCAGCTGGAGTCCCAGGCCTTTGACCTCGCACTCGACGAGGATGGTTCAAGGTTGGTTTGCGGTTCACCCGAGCGCCTCAGTGTGTACGACTACGACGGTCAGTCCTTTCACCTCGTTCAGGAGCATCAGGGTCAGAGCAATGAGGCGCCCTTGAGGGTGGCGGTCTCGGCTGATGGCGGGACCTATGCTGGGGCCTGGTACCGCTACGTGAGCACCGACTCCCTGCGTCTCGAGGTCTACGATGCCTCACACAGCCTCCAGAACATGGTCGTGCAGCCGGGACTGCCCGGTGGACCTCAGAACTCGCCCGCGGGCCTCGAACTGACCGCAGATGGACGGCGGATCGCCCTCGCGTCCTGGGGCCAGGGAAACTCGTTACCCGAGGTCTTGTTGCTTGAGCGTGGAGTCCAGCAGCCAGTGCTCGAGATCGACCTTCCCGGGAGCGCGATGGGGCTGGACCTGGATGCGAGCGGGACGCGGATTGCGGTCGTCACGAAGAACTTGCATGCCAACCAGGTGGGCACCACTGGTGAGGTGCGTCTGTACGAGACTGGAGAGCGCGATCTGGCGCAGCTGGCGCCGGCACGCCTGGGCCAGTCTCTGGAGGTGGCCTCTCTCGAGCCTGGGGCTGCTCTGGGGATCTTCCTGGTGGGGGTCAGGGCGAGCAAGCCGACCTCCCTTCCAGGTATGCAGGGCCAGCTTCATCTGGCCCGTACGAGTCGTCTACGAGTCTTTGGTCGAGCTGCTGATGCCACCGGGCGCGCTGATCTCTCGATGCCGATCCCGATGAACTCGGGAATGGTCGGTGTCGACCTCTCGGTGCAAGTCGCCAATCGGGTTGCTGGCAGGATCGTATTCAGCGATACGGTCCTGGATCCGCTGATCAGATAGTAGCAGCAATCTGACTCGTATCCGGGGTAGTTCGATGGCCGGAGTGCTCACAGGTGAAGTGGCCGTGGTCGGCCAGGTGCTTGCCGCCGAGGTGTCATAGGTCGGTTCTGATGCCTGGGGGGGCGGCGACTGGGAAAGAAGTGCCGAGTGGGCGAGGTACCCACACCGCAACGATTGATGACTCCAGCTTGATCGAACTGGAAGGAATAGAGACTTCGCATCAAGACGCTGAGTGCAGTCGCCGATACGGGGCTCTGTCTCACCCGTACAAGACTGCGGGTGCAATTTCCCTATTTCTCCCCATCGGCCGGTTGTTGCTCTTCGAGGGTGACTTCGTCGGACGATCCGAATCAAGCCTTGTACATGAGGACGTTCCCTATGAACCTCTGGCGCTGCAGCTATTGGACGCTTCTTTGTGGTTTGACCCTTGCGGTCGCGAGTTGTTCCAGTGGATCAAGCGGAGGCTCATCCGCTGGTACAGTCCAGAGCAGTTTGCAGGACCTTACTCAGGATCCTGATGGTCTGGTCACCGTTGTGAACTTCTCCCGGAGTCCATTGGGGGTCGACCCTTCCTACTTCACTGCAGATGGTGGTCAATCCGCCGTTGGTGCGGTCGGTAGTGGCAAGACAGTCACCGTTACCTGGGACTCGCGAGTCTCCCCCAGCCACGTCATCACCGTGACGGGTATGCCGGGTGTGTATGACGGGACGACCACGCCGAGTTCGAGCAACTCAGCTGCTCCAACCTTCACGATCACCGATAGCAGCATGGTCGCTGGGCTCGGAGGAGACACCTTGGAGGTGACCTTCTCCGGTGCGCGCGTCGTGGAAGCCGACGCCGAGGACTTCAGCAGCTGGAACCTGGCGATCAGCGGTACCGCTGTCGATCTGACAGGGTCGACCTTCACGCTGGACGTTGCCACCCAGGTGATGGACATCACCCTGGGCGCTTCGGCGAGCCTGCACCCGAACTTCACGCTGGCTGCCACCAGCCTGGTGAGCGTGGCTGATACCGCGCTGGCCGTGACTCCGGTTGCTGGTACGGCTTCGGGGGACGCGAGTGCTCCGACTCTCACGAGCGTGACGCAGAACCTGACAGCGGATGAGTACGGTCGCGCGGTGGACTTCACCTTTGACGAGTCCATGGACCCGACTTTCAGTGAGTCGATCGCAAACTTCGCGATCGGGGGTGGAAATGTGGCCACGACTGTCACTCAGCCCTCGGCTGGTGTCCTGCGCGTGACCTTCAATTCGACGGTGCTTCCCGGCACGAGCATCACAGCCTCGAACATGATGGACAGCCACGGCAACAGCGTCGTCGTAGGTGCCCAGGCGGTTACCCAACCCTCGCCGGTCGCCAACTCCTTCGTCAGCAACGATGCGGTCACCGTCGAGAACATTGGTGGTGACTACGTCGAGGCGGTCTTTGCACAGGCCTTCACGCCCTCATCAGCGGAAGATCCCAACAGCTGGACTCTGACCGTCGACACTGTCCCTGTCGTCATGGGCAACCAGGTCATCAGCTATGACTTCCTGGCGAAGACCCTCCGCATCGATCTGGACTTCGACATGGTGAACGGGACTGCATTCACCCTGACGGGAGTGGCGGTTCAAGAGGTCGATGGACAGACGTTCAGCGCTCCTGGCGCCAGCACTGTGGCTGGGGATGCGACTCAGCCGACTGTGGTTGGAGCCCTGCAGAACCGTACCCAGGATCCGACGGGCTACACCCTGGACGTGACCTTCTCAGAGGATATCGACGGGGTCCCGGCAGCTGTTCTCGGGAACTGGACGATTGCTGGGCTGACGGTTTCCAACGCGACCCTGCTTGGATCTCCCAACGTGGTGCGCCTGACCCTGACGGGAGGAGCCGCGGTTCCTGGAACCCACACGGTGGATATCATCAACCAGACAGACCTGGCAGGCAACGGACTGGTTGCGGCCACCGGCGTTGCGATCACCTCAACCGACAGCGTCGCACCCAGCATCACCAGTACCTATGGTGAGGCTATCGCGGGCGCCGATAACGATCAGGTCACCGTCTGGTTCGACGATGACATGGTGAGTGCAGATGTCCAGGATCCGAGCAACTGGAACATCGAGTCACCGGTAGGGAATGTCCTGGATACGGCCGGAGCGACGGTTGTCTACAACGTTCCGACCCGCATGGCCGAGCTGACCTTTGATGCTGGTAACGGTGTCTTCTTCCAAAGTGGCAACGGCTATCGAGTCTCTCTCCAGAACGCCACGGATATCTCTGCCAACGCCGTAACTGCGACAGCTCTTGATGGAACGATCACCTTCGAGAGCGTTGCCCCTTACGCTGATTCTGCCTGGCGCGATGGAGCTCTCAATACGGATGTTGAAGTGCGCTTCAGTGAGCACATGAACTTCCTGGACGACCTCTTTGACGGCTCAACAAACGTGGATGGAACCCGCTATGTGATCCGCGATAACGGTGGTGCATTGCGAGGTAGCCCGACGACTGCGACCGTGCTCGAGGATGGCCTGGGTGTTCGTCTCGTCTTCGGCTTTGTCATCAATGCAGGCGACACGATCGACGTCATGGGCGCCACGGACCTGGTCGGGAACTACATGTACCCGAGCCTGGCGATCCCGATGCCCATCGAGAATGTCAGCGAGCCCGACTGGGGCGTTCAGGTCTCCCCTCTGAATGCGATCTCGGGCGATCGCAATGACGAGATCACCCTCATCTTTGACCGCAACCTCAGTCCCTGGGGTGCAGAGGATTACAACAACTTCACGATCAACGATGGGGTTGACGATCTTGATCTCTCCAACGCCGAGTTCAACTTCAGCGGTACTGACTCAGTGGTCATCACCCTGAATGGAAGCTCTGCCGATTCACTCCAGGCAGCAAGCACCTATTCATTCACGGCTCAGGATCTTCAGTCGGACCAGGGTGTCGAAATGTCGGCTCCCTCGGTGCTGGCCGGAAATGTTGTTAGCGGTGACACCGTCACGCCTCCGGTTGTTGGCGCTACCGACGTGCGCATCGACCGGTCATACTCGAATGCTATCCTTGTCTTCGCCGACGAGGCGCTCGACGAGGATGCTGCAGAGGATGTCTCACGTTGGTTGTATGACGGGGCTGTTACCCCTTCCTCTGCTGTGCTTGTGGACTCCGCAACTGTGCGTCTGACTTTCCCATCTGACCCGGTGGCAGGAAACAACCTGGCCTACAATGCCATGGACCTGGCAGGCAATCAGACGGGGGCCGCAGTGCAGGTTGTGCAGGCTTCTGAGAGCAACCCTCCGTTGCTGGTCAGTGTCTCGGGTACTGCTGTTCCGGGTGAAGGCGGTGACTTCGTGACGGTGCTCTTCGATGAGCCTGTCCAGATCAGCTCGGGGCTCTTTGTCTCCAACTACTCGCTGACCAACGGCGGGAGTGCGGTGGCTCTGACCTCTACTGGAGCTTGGTACGACAGTTTCAACAACGCTGCCAACTTCTACCTGGCTTCTGGTGAGGAACTCGATGCCTCGATGGCCATCAACGTGACGGTCTCGAGCGTTTCGGACCACAGCGGTAACGTCATGGCCGCTCCGGTCTCTCTTAGTTCGACTGTGACAGGCGACGTGAGTACGCCTCCTGGAGTCGTGGCTGCCTATACGAACTATCGAGAAAACACCTTTGGACTGCTGGTGGATGTCTTGTTCGACGAGGCACCCGACGAGATCTTCATCTCCAACCCGTTCAACTGGAACGTGACCGGTGGCGGAGTGCAGGTGGTGCTCGGAATCATCCGCGTCTCGGAGAACGAGTATCGAGTCTCCCTGTCAAGCTCCCTTGGTACTGGCCAGGAGCTGGAGGTTGTGGCTGGTATGCCCGACCTGGCGGGGAATGTCACGGTGGCCTCTACGCCGGTGACGGTGACCGAGTAGCCCCCAGGAGTCTGGAGGCTGGGAGGGGCCCGCGACCTATCGGGAAACGGGCCTCTTCAAGTTCTCCGCGACTCTTTGCTCCTGATCTACAGAATTGAAGTGCGCCGGCCCGATAGCGGCAGGTAGGTGTCGAGGGGCACCTGGGGCCCCTTTCTTGAAGCCTGGACTGAGGAATTAACCCGTGAGTTCGACATCAGCTGAAGATCATCTCCTGGTAAATGACGTGGTCAATATTCTCACCTGTCCACCGGACAGGTGCGAAGATCGCCCTCGGTCATTGAAGGAGCAATTGGAGCTAGCGGCCGAGGAGTACGACTCTCGAGCTGCGGAGTCCATTGGTCGAGCTCTGGTCGATAGCCTCTGCGAGGATCCTAGCAACGTCCGAAAGCTCGAGGCATTGTTGATCCTTGGGCTGGCCCACCCACACATTCTCGAACAACATCAGGTCTCACTGGGCCCAGAAGGGCGCCGCCTGTGCGTCCTATTGGAGAACAATGGTGAGTCGGAGCGAGCACGCGGGTTGCTCGAGCTTCTCTGCTGTGAGCTCCCAGAGGATCGTCAGATTCAGCAGGACCTCTCCAGCTCGATGCGTCGGTCAGGAGAGATCGATGAGCTTGTTGAGCGCTGCTTGGCCCGGGCCGAGGTTGAGGTCGAGCAGGGGAGGCTGCCTGAAGCTATCGCTTGGCTCCAGGAGGTCTTGCTGCATGACCAGTCACGGCGCGATGTAGCCAGGATGATTCGTGACCTGCGCTACCAGGAGATGGCGAACCAGAAGGCGGCCAAGCGTCGCAACCGAATCGTTCTCCTACTCGTCGTCTTCACAACGACGCTCACCGCTCTTGGCCTACGCGAGCACAAGATTCGACAGGAGTATGCGGCGCTGCCTCAAGCTCCCTCGAACGACACGGAAGCCATGGAGACGAGGATTCGTGGAATCGACAGCTTGATCTCCAGTAATCACTTCTGGTTCGGGATGTTCAGCGTGGTTGATGAGCGCAGTGCCCTGCGAAATCAAAGAGAGCGCCTCGGAGCCAGGTTGGCTGCCGAGAAGCGTGTTGAGAACGAGCAACTGTACATGCAAGAGGCCAGGGCAGAGTCAATTCGCTTGAAGGGTATCGATGCTGTCTCCGCTGGCGAACTGACCAAGGCCAAGGGCCTGTTCGGAGATGCGCTCAAGAGTGCACCTCAGGACTGGGATCGACGCGAGAGAGTTGAAGCAAACATCGTGGCCATTGAGAGGCTCCTTCGAGAGCGTGAGTAATGCTTGATCGATTCTTCTCACGAGGGCGTGCACGTGCTGCGGCCAGGCGGCTTGCGGGTTCACCGACAGCTGCCAACTATGCAGCCCTCGCCCAGATCCACGCAGCCTCAGGTCAGCTCAAGGAGGTGATCAAGGTATGCGAGGAGGGACTGAGGCTCTTTCCCGATGATTGCAGCCTGGAGAGACTGAAGGACCGCGCCACTACGATCACACGCGAGGATCGGGTGCGAGACCTACAGCGTGAGATCAAGCGTTCTCCGCGACCTGCACTCTGGAAAGAGCTTTGCAGTGAACTGCTTTCTGCTGGACACCTGACCCGCGCGGAGAAGATTGCGGAGCAGTGGTATTTATGTCTGCAAGACATCGAGGCGCTCTACTACCGGGCTTCGATTCGTACAGAGCGCTACTTCGTGGATCGTCGCCGGGACGATGCGCGAATTGCCCTCGACTTCCTGAGCTCTTGTACTGGTGAAGGGGCAGACACCGAGCGCGTGCTACGGCTCTCGCTGAGCATCTACAGCAAGTGCGGTGCCTGGAGCGAGGCGCGTACGGCCCTGGCCAGGCTGCTCGAGCTCAGTCCGGGTGATCCGGCTCTGGAGGCTCGATTCAGGACTGTTGCTGCCATGGCTGAAGGTGGCAAGAGTCTCGACCAGGCGCTTCGAGAGGTCGAGCGCACCGGGAAGTTCGTGGACGATGATGTCGAGTTCGCCCAGGCCGACTCTTCCACCAGCATCCGACCGCTGCTCAGTGAGCTGGCGAGTCAGGACGGGGTCAACGGGGCTTTCTATGTTCGCGGTGGTACCGCGCTTGTTCAGGGCCCAAGGGGGGCGAGTGCAGAGCGCTACGCACGTGGAGTTCGTGAACTGGTCACATCGACTCGAAGTTTCGCGCGGCGTCTCGGTCTTGGCAGGCCACTCGAGATCTCGCTAGAGGGAGACTTTGGAAGCCTGTCGATTCGTCCTGGGACACTTGGCGCCGCAGCTGTTTGGAGGGCTGGTCCGCCTAGTCCCCACGGCGACCGGGCCCTGGCCGAGCTTGTTGGTCATGACAGTCGATCGACCGGAGGGGCTGGATGAAGAAGGTACTCGATCCCCTGGCAGATATTCCGGGAGTTCGGCGGGCGATGCTGATCTCGAAGGATGGAGTGCCGATCACTCATCTCACGAACGAGGATGAGCTTGGAAGGGTCGATCCACGTCCCTGGGCCGACTCATCAGAGGACCTGAGTGCGTTTGCAGGTATGGCCGCGAGCCTCTTGGTCGAGATCAAGAGGTCCGTTGACCCACTTTCCTGGAGTGCTCCTCAGCGGATCGAGATGCGTGCAGCCAGGGGAACCCTGGTTCTGGTGCAGGTGGAACGGGCCACGTTGACGGTCGAGCTCGTTCGAGGCATGGCCCCAGAAGAGTTGCGCCTGCCGATCGAGTCCGTTGTGGCACGCCTGCAGCGGGTGCTAGCGAGGGAGTCGAAGACGAACAAGGTGGCCGAGGTCACCGAGGAACACGAGAGCCTGCCGGGGCCCCTTCCCGGCAGCATTGAGCAGCCCGGCGATGGCGCTGGCAGTCAAGTATCACCCGGGAACGAAGTCCCCGAAATCACTAGAGAGAGCTGATATGGTTCAGATCAACTTCGCAAAGAAGCAGGTCAATGCAAAAGTCGTCTACTACGGGCCGGGTATGTCTGGGAAGACGACGAACCTCGAGGTCATTCACCAGAGAGCTCCCGAGGGCAATCGCGGTGAGCTGACGAGTATCAGTACCGAGGGAGATCGAACCCTGTTCTTCGACTTCATGCCGCTCGATCTGGGGACGGTCGCTGGGATGCGCACTTGCTTTCAGATCTATACGGTGCCGGGCCAGGTCTACTACAGCTCGACCCGCAAGCTGGTTCTGCAGGGGGTCGACGGCTTGATCTTCGTGGCGGACTCCTCTCCAAACATGATGGAGGAAAACCTGGAGTCTCTCCGTGACCTCGCAGAGAACCTCGCGGAGTATGGACGCTCGATCGAGGACATGCCGCTGGTCATTCAGTACAACAAGCGGGATGTCCCCGGTGCCTTGTCGATTGATGAGCTCGAGGAAAAGCTCAATCCCACCGGAGTGCCTGCGTTCGAGGCCATTGCAAACACGGGCCAGGGGGTGTTTCCGACCCTGAAGGCTGTGGCTGCGAGCGTGCTGGACTCGCTTCACAGGCAGCAGGGTGAGGTCACCGGTAGCGGGACATGCAGGGAAGGAGCCGAGCCTGGGGACGAACCTCAGGCAGCGGGCCAGCAGGCCGCCTCCGCTTCCTCAACGCCCATGCCCGTCTCGGCTCATGAGGCTCCTGCTCACGAGCACGGTCCCACAAGTTCAGCGTCGCCGACTGCCGGTGACGGGAGTTCTGAGGCCGCCCGACCCACCATCCCGATGAGCCAGACCGGTTTCCACGAGGCTCCATCGGTTCCGATCTCGCAGGCTGGTCCTGCGGGAGTTGAGGAGGAGGTGCCGCCCGTGACGTCGGCATCAGAAGAAGTGTCCTCGCAGGGATTGAGGATGGCACCCCCGCAGGTCGCCTCATCTGGCCTGCAGATGAAGGCTTCGGAACCAGTGAATCCTCCGGCTCCTGCTCCGCAGGCCCCGCAGGCCCCGCAGGCCCCGCAGCCAACCCATCCAGTGAGCCAGGTTCAGCAGCCTGTGGCCCAGTCTGCCGTGCAGACCCGGACCCGAAGAGCCAAGCGGCCGGCACAGGCAGCCGCGTCCACGATGGAGGTGGAAGCCGGAGCCACGGCGCCCAAGCGCAGGGCGCCCAACTCGCGCTCCTTCCCTAGCAGTCCGGCAATGCCGGAAGCGCGTCCGACCCCCAAGGCCAAGCGTAATGCAATGGTCACCGGTGTCATCATCGTTGCTTCGGTCCTCATCGGAGCCATTCTCGGCAGCTTCGTACTCTCGATTCTCTAGGAGGAGTGCCATGACGAAAGATCACAAACTCCGTGAAGCGCATCTCTGCTTCTACGAAAAGGACATCGCTGAAATTGACCAGGAACTGGACGGGTTCCTGGAGCTCTCGGGTGCACGTTGTGCGTTGCTTGTCGATCGCAGTGGTCACATGGTGACCCGTCGGGGTACTTCCCTTGATGGATCGCTGGAGTCTGTTGCCGCACTTGCCGCAGGCTCCTTTTCGGCCACGCGTGAGATGGCTCGCCTGCTTGGAGAGGGGGAGTTCAATCACCTCTTCCACCAGGGCTCCCGAGAGAGCATTCAGATCTCGGCGGTCGGCGATCGTTCACTCTTCGTGATCGTCTTCGACGACCACAGCAACCTTGGACTCGTTCGCTTCTATGCAGAGGAGAGTTCAGCGCGCCTGAAGGAGATCTTCGCCTCCATCTCCTTACAGGAAGATAAGGGAGATGGGGGACTCTCCGACGACTTCAGTTCCAAGGCCACCGCCGCCCTGGACGAGCTCTTCTGAGCCCAGCCCCTCACGGGGGGGGCTGGATTGGGATCCTGGGGGACCGCCTTGGCGGGCCCCCAGGTCCAATTTGGGGGCCTGGAGGCCGATTGTAGGCCCCGGGGCGCCTGTCAGGGGGGGCATGGCTCACGGTGAGGAATCCCTTCCTCCCCCTGGGGCCCCTTGCGCCATGATTCCGGACTCGTTATGTTCTCCGCCCTTCCATCAAGGGGCACCCCCAGAGATTCAGATCCAGTCATGTCACGAGTTTGCGATTACTGCGGAAAAGGAACGGCCGTGGGCGGCACCATTGCCCGACGAGGCCTTCCCAAGAAGAAGGGCGGCGTCGGCCTCCGCATCACCGGGCGTAGCAAGCGCACCTTCAAGCCGAACATCCAGCGGGTACGAGCCGTTGTGGACGGCGTCGTCAAGCGCGTCAAGATCTGCACTCGCTGCATGAAGGGCGGCAAGATCAAGAAGCCTGCCTGAGGATCCCTCCCGGGAGCAGACCCCGGACAGGAACTCCCCGAGGCGTGCTGACGACGCCTGCAGGGCACGAAACAGAGAGAGCCCAGGACCAGTTGGCCTGGGCTCTCTTCGTCGTCTCTGTGCTGGGAGTGGGTCGGCTCTGAGGGGTGCAGTGCCGCCTGTGGATAAGTCTGTGCAATGAATCTCTCTTGCGGTGGAGGAATGAGAGTTCGCTGGCGTCGTCCTCAATTAACTCCCAGGAAGTTCAATTTGTATGCCTCTTCACGCCACCTGCAAGGGTGTTTTGACGGGAGTGGATCTCGAGAGAGCACCCGCTAGCGAGGCATGAGAGGGGGCCGATGGCCAGATTGTGTGTCCAGAATGGGAATTGGGGCGGTAATTTTCCAGGCAGTGAGCAAGCGAGTTTTGGAGGCTCTCAGGCCGCCTTTCCAGGTCCAATCTCGCTCGCGGTAGGAGGGCGCGGCCGGGGCAATGAGTGTCCTGGGCAGCGCTGATGGTGGGGGCTTACGGTTCGAATAGATGCTCAGTCGCGTCCCGCTAACTTCATGTTTTCACTCGGCTTATGGATGAAGTGGTCGAGTGGTGTGGCGACCACTTGCAGGTCGGCAGTGATCACTGATGCACTTGGGGAGAGCTGCCAAACCACAACTCATTGCATGATCGCTACGAGTTCTTGCAGGTGTCGAGAAGGGATCATCTGGGCTCGAATTACTCCCTGAGTGATGAATCTATCGAAGAAAGTTTGAAGGAAGCGGGGCAAGCTCAAGGGTGCAGGCACCGATAGTTCGCTTGATGTCGTGGCGTTTGTGAACTTTAGGCACAACTAGAATTCGGACTGCCTGTCCAAGGAGACTCCCCTACACATGGCAAAGAAGAAAGCAACACGCAAGAAGGCCAAGAAGGCCACGCGCAAGAAGGCAACTCGCAAGAAGGCCACCAAGAAAAAGGCCACTCGCAAGAAAGCCAAGAAGAAGGCCACCCGTAAGAAGGCGGCCAAGAAGAAGACTACGCGGAAGAAGGCCAAGAAGAAGGCCACGCGTAAGAAGGCCACCAAGAAGAAGGCCACTCGCAAGAAGGCGAAGAAGAAGGCCACCAAGAAGAAGGCCAAGAAGAAGGCCACTCGCAAGAAGGCCACCAAGAAGAAGGCCACCAAGAAGAAGGCCAAGAAGAAGGCCCGCCGTCGCTAGGGACTCGGTCCCACCAGGAGCACGTACGTGAACAAGAGCCACCTGGTTGCATATGTCGCCAGAGAGCTACATACGTCTCGGCTGCAGGCCGCAGGGCTTGTGGACACCGTGCTTGCCGGGATCCGGAAGGGTCTAGTTGACGACGGTTCGGTAACCCTGAGTGGCTTCGGAACCTTCGAGGTCAAGCCGCGAAAGGCTCGGATTGGACGGAATCCCCAAACTGGGGATCCCATCCAGATCGAGGCTGGGAGACGGGTCGGCTTCAGAGTCGGTAAGGCACTGCGCGAGTCCGTCTAGCACAAGGCGACAGCAACAAGTAGTCTTCTAAAATAAGTACAGAGCGGTCCCTTGGCTTGCCGAGGGGCCGCTCTCTTCGTCTCCATTGCCCGGGCTGAGGGGCCCCGGTGTGCCCGACTAGCTCTCGGTCGCCCCTTCCTCAAGGGCTGCGATTTCCTGGGCGACTGACTCGTCATCGATGCGCGTGAACAGGCCCTCGACCTCGCCCAGCTCCTGGCCTGGGCTCAGGCTTCGCCAGGAGTTCGCCGTCGGGAGCTCCGGCCAACCGCTCTCAGCTACCGAACCCTTCTGGCCGAGCATCTCCCAGATCGCCTGAGCCTTTCCAGGCATGAAGGGCACCATCCAACGGGCCACGAGTGCCAGGTAGTCACAGAGGGTGGTGAGGACGGCAGCGGCACGGTCAGGATCGGTCTTTCGCAGAGCCCAGGGGGCCAGGCGGTCGACGAAGACATTGGCAACTGCAGCATTGGCCACGAGCTCCTCGGAGGCTCGCCTGAAGCGATACGCCTCGATGGACGCACCAGGATCGCTGATCTCGCCACACTCCTCCAGTATCGCACGATCCAGTTCGGGAACCAGGGCTTCGGAGAGCGCTGGAATGCGGCCCTCGAAGTGCTTGTCGATGAAGCGCAAGACGCGAGTCACCAGGTTGCCAATGGTTCCCGCCAGCGAGGCGTTGACCGTGGTCTGGAACTCTTCCCAGCGAAACTCGCTGTCCGAGTTTTCTGGCATGGAGGCGATCAGGTGAAACCTGGCTGCCTCGGGATCGTACTTACCGAAGAAGGCGTCGACGGGAATCGTGCGGCTCTCGGAGGTCGAGAACTTGGAGCCCTGGAGGTTGTAGAACTCGTTGGCCGGGACAGCCCAGGGCAGCACGTAGTCTTGCCTGACTCCGTAGAGCATCGCCGGAAAGACGAGTGCGTGGAATGGGATGTTGTCCTTCCCTACGAAGTGAACCAGGCGGGTGTCCGGGCTCTGCCACCAGCCCTTCCAGGCATCTGGCTCACCCCTCTTGGCGGTCAGCTCAGCCGTCATGGATACGTAGCCGATGGGGGCGTCGAACCAGACGTAGAGGACCTTGTCTTCCTGCCCGTCGGCGATCTCGGGAGGCACGGGAACGCCCCACTTGAGGTCACGAGTAATGGGCCGAGAGCGTAGCTCCTCGAGCATCTGCGTGACAAAGGCCTGCACGTTGGTCTTCCAGGTCTTGCTGGCAAACCATTCGCCAATGTGCTCATCCCTTAGCTTCGGGAGGTCCAGGTACCAGTGCGTCGTCTCGCGGACGATGGGGCTACCTCCGCAGGTCTTGCAACTGGGCTCCTTGAGCTTGAGCGGCTCCAGCCATGACCCACAGTTGGGGCACTCGTCCCCACGGGCAGGGCGGTGCTCACAGTTGGGGCAGGTGCCAAGTACGTAGCGATCGGGCAGGAACATGCTGTCGTTCTCACAGTACAGCTGTTCGGTCGTCTGCTTGATCAAGAAACCATTCTGATCGAGGCGGCGGAAGAACTCCTGACTTAGCTCGGTGTGCTGGGGGCAGATACTCGTCCCGCTCCAGATGTCGAACTCAATCCCGAAGCAGTCGAAGGTGTGCTTGATCTCCGCACGCCAGCGGGCCACGTACTCGGCGTAACCGATTCCTTCCTTCTCTGCGCCAATCGTGATGGCTGCGCCATGCTCGTCACCGCCGCAGACATAGAGGACATCGTGCCCGCGCATGCGCATGCAGCGCACGTAGACGTCGGCGGGCAGGTAGGCTCCTGCTACGTGGCCGAAGTGAATCGGCCCGTTCGCGTAGGGGAGGGCACTAGTAACGAGGTATCGGGACACAGCGATGTCTCATGTAGAAGGATGGGGAGACGCGGATCCTAGAGTCTGGCCAAGGTGGGGGAGTAGTCTCGCCCGGGACTAATTCGGCCTGGCAGTGCCTGCGGCGGCTCTCGGCCGTCAAATTGAGAGCTGGCGTGAACTCCACCGCGAAGAGCTGGTCGCCCCTGCGGGAGCCTGGGGCTGGAGTGTGGGTGCTCTCAGCTCGATCGCGCCCCAGCGCTCGCGGCCTTACGCAGCTCCTTGGGGCGCAGGGAGTCCTTGTTCAGGCGAATGATCAGCCACAGCCCACCGATGGAAGCTGCTGGCACCATCACGATGGGGCCGATCACCGGTACCAGGAACACGAGGCTCGAGACGATTCCAAACGCGGTGAGTGGAACTACGTTGTGAACCATGAACTGCATGCGCGTTGTCATGGACCACCCCCTTCTTGAAAATGGAATGTCGAGCAGCGTGATCGCCGTTCCGAATCCAGCTATTGCCATGAAGAGTGGGAAGCCGATCACGGGCAGGAACTTCAGTGGAAAGAAGATCACGAGTAGCACGACCACGATCAGGGAAGCCTTGATGGAGATCCAGAGGGTGTGCCCCTCCACTCTAGCCACCCAACCAAGCCACTTCCCATATTCCGGGTCGATCACAGAGGCGACGACAAAGGGAAGCAGCGCAAGCGGCAAACTCCACCAGAAGCCAAGATCGGTAATGAAGTAGAGAAGACAGAGCACCAGGATGCCAGCACCCGCGGCCATGCAGCTCATCAAGATGCATTGCCTGACTGGTATCGTGGTTGGGCGGTCGAGGGCATCTCGTGGATTGGTGCCGAACCATTTCTCTTCTAGCCGCCCTTGAATCTCATCGAGGAAAGGCCCGGCCAGAGCCTCGTAGACGATTGAAAAGGTGTAGAGGGCGATTACTGACGAGACCATGAGCCAGAGCAAGATTCCTGACACCTTGGCGATTGCGCCAGCGATCCCTTTCTCCAGGAACCAGACGACAACGACCTTGACCCAGCCGTCGTCGAGCCCCAGCGAGGAAATGTCCTCGACCTCGACGGCCTGGACCATGAGTTCCACCATTCCCATCATCCACCAGAAGATCACCATGAAGATGATGCTGGTGAGAAGTACGGGAGGGATCAGGAAGCGCTTGACTCCGCGAGTCGAGCCGATCAGGTAGAGGCCATTGGGCACTGCCCTCAGCCCGTCTACCAATCCCTGGACCCAGCCAATGTGCTCGTCGTTCAGGGATCGGTCCGACGACTGGTGCCTGCAGTGGGGGCAGTCAGCGCCCGGTGCGTCGTAGCCACAGAGTCGGCAGGGGGTCGCATTGATCTTCATCTGTTGAGGTGCTGGGGCGAGGCATGGACAGCATGACTCTCTGGAGGCCTCTTCCCAGGCCTGATTCCACAGAATAGGAGTGGGAATTCCCTGCTTGGAGTTTCAACCGAGCGGAAATCGATGGGCTCCTCCAGACCCCTGCCAATGGCCTGCTTAGAATGCTCGCATCACAAGATGCCCCCTGGAGGGCCCGATAGAGCCCTCGACTTCCATCAACTCCACATGCCCGCCTTCCACCCGCTCGACTTCTACAACCTCGAGGACCAGTTCACCGAGGAGCAGCGCATGGTGCGCGACACGGTTCGTGCCTGGGTCAGCGATCGATTCATCCCAATCGTCCAGGAGCACTATGAGGAGGGGACCTTTCCCATGGAACTCGCGCCAGAGCTGGCCCAGCTGGGAGTTTTTGGCGCCACATTGCCCAGGTCGTACGGCTGCGCAGCACTCGACAACGTCGCCTATGGGTTGATCTGCCAGGAGCTGGAGCGTGGTGACTCCGGATTGCGTTCATTTGTCTCGGTGCAGGGCTCTCTGGTCATGTGGCCAATCCACGAGTATGGCAGCGAGGCTCAGAAGGAGCGCTGGTTGCCCAGGCTTGCCTCGGGTGAGGCCATAGGCTGCTTCGGACTCACAGAGCCTGACTTTGGCTCGAATCCCGGTGGTATGATCACCACTGCCAAGCGCGAGGGAGAGGAGTGGGTCCTCGACGGTCGGAAGATGTGGATCACGAATGGCACCGTCAGCCAGGTCGCCATCATCTGGGCCCAGTGTGAAGGAGCGGTTCGTGGCTTCGTCGTGCCGACCGACACGCCTGGCTTCAGTGCCCCGGAGCAGGGCCACAAGTTCAGCTTGCGAGCATCGATCACCTCCGAGCTGGTTCTCGACGGAGTGCGAATACCCCTCGATGCCCAGCTCCCTGGAGTCTCTGGACTCAAAGGCCCACTCTCCTGCTTGAGCCAGGCGAGGTATGGCATCGCCTGGGGAGCCACGGGAGCAGCCATGGCCGTCTTCGACGAAGCCCTCGAGTACTCCAAGCAGCGGATCGTATTCGACAAACCACTCGCTGGTTTCCAGCTACCACAGGCCAAGCTAGCCGACATCGCCACCGACATCACCCTTGCACAGTTGATGAACCTGCGTCTCGGCCAGCTCAAGGATTCAGGCTCGGTCAGTCACTCGCAGATTTCGATGGCCAAGCGTAATAACGTGATGAAGGCGCTCGAGGCAGCCCGTAAGGTCCGTGACATGCTCGGAGCCAATGGCATCAGCCTTGAGTATCAGGTCGGGCGTCATCTCTGCAACCTGGAGTCGGTCGTGACCTACGAGGGTACTCATGACATTCACACTCTGGCACTAGGCCACGAGCTGACCGGTCTTCCGGCTTATCGCTGAAGGTGCTCGTGTAAATGGACTTCCCCCTCCCCTTGCCCGAGCACAAGAAGGTCGCGGCCTTCTTCCTGCTGCCGGACTGTGATATTCGCTGCACCTTTTGCATCAGTCACAGTGACTTTGACGTGATCGACTTCGACCGTGCGGCCGCCTTCATTGATCGAGTTGCAGAGTCCTCAATCGAGAGCCTTGTCCTCGGAGGTGGAGAGCCGCTGCTCTGGCCCAACGGCCTGGAGGCCCTCGCGGAGCACGCTCGCTCTCGGGGAATGATCTCACAGCTCAATACCCACGGAGGCGGATTGCTCAAACGACTCGATGGCCTGGCTTCGGTCGATCGCATCATCCTGCCCATCGAGTCAGTGCAGCCCGATGTCCATGACAACCTTCGGCGAGGCTTGGTCGGGCATCACAAGATGGTCATGGAGACCATCGAGGAGCTGATCGCAAGGGACCGCGTGCTGACCTTCGCCACGGTGGTGACCTCCGAGAATTACAAGGGAGTGGGAGAGATCGCCGGATGGATGGCAGCTCTGGAAGGTCGTGGGGCCAGGATTCACGCCTGGCACCTCTACAACTTTCTTCCCGAGGGTCGAGGCGGAGCCAGGAAGCTTGCGGAGCACCTGGCGGTCTCGCGAGAGGAGTTCCTCAGTGCCTGCTCGACAGCCAAGAATGCGGGGCTCGACTGTGCGGTCTATCGCAGGGACAACATGCTACGTTCTTCGACGGTCGAGTTCTTCTGGTTCGAGCAGGGGCGGCTTTGTATGGGGGGGGGTGAGCTGGCTCGCTCAAAGTCTCCTGGTTGAAAGGTGAGGGGGCAGCTCATCTTGCTCCCAGTGGAGCCCGGCTAGGGCCTGTGGAGCAGGCACACCCTGTGGAGTAGCTCCCTTCGCGGATGCATCCCAAGTTCCTTCGCGACCCTGGGGCCAAGGATCTGTCCGAGGATGTCCTGTGCGTCGGATTCCGATGCAAAGCACATCTCCGTCTCGAGCGTCTCCACGATCTCAAACCCGTGTTCGTCGATGAGAGGAGCGATCTCGACCTCAACCGGTAGGCCAGCGTCCTTCCGGAGGCCTTGGAAATCGTCGTCCCAGTGATTCTCCAGCAGCCAGATCTCTCCCCTCTCTCCGGTAACACGAAGCGCTTCTGACACCGCGTCAGCTCGGGTCTTCGGCCGAAGGTTGGCAAAGACCCACGCGCCCAGGAGTCGATCCAGGCTCCCGTCGGCAAAGGGGAGAGACTGGGCCTGGCCGACCATCAGGCTGGCCCCACACGCCCCCGCGAGGCGAGCGATCTCCAACATGCCAGCCTGGGGCTCGAGGGCGGAATAGGTCCTTGCAAGTGGAGCCAGCTGGCGGGTCCACCTACCCGTGCCGCAGCCGACCTCGAGGACTCTTGCTCCCTCGAGCCCTGCGGCCTCAACGAGCGCGGGTGCAACGAGATTGCTCCGATCCTCGGCTCGGCTGAAGCGATCAAATACCTCAGGTGACTGGCGATACACCAGCGGCCATCGTTCGCCGAGAGGGTCTCGCCCCATGGCCTGCTCTTCTCAGGTCTCGACCGTCGGATCCATTGCCCCGGACTCGACCTGCCCGTAGGCGTGTTCGAGATCACGAATCAACTTCTCCAGGTGTTCGTGCTCGTCCGGGTCCAGGTTTCCGCTGGTCTTGTCCTGCAGCATGATCAGATCATCGAGGAGCATCCGTGCATTCACGAGCTGGATCTGCTTGGTGTTCGTGATCGGATTCTCCAGGATTCCCAGCGACATCATGGCCTGATAGGACAGGCGAGTGATGAAGAGGCGGAAACTCCCTCCGGGCAGAGGGACTTGCTCGGCAGACTTGGTATCGCTCATGCCAGGGTCTCGACTTCCTTGGGGCCGTGGTTGTTTTCCTTGGTGTGGGCCAAGGCCGCCTCGACAAACCCCCTGAAGATCGGATGTGGCTGGAGGGGGCGGCTCTTGAACTCGGGGTGGAACTGGACCCCGATGTAGAATGTGTGCTCGGGGAGCTCCACGATCTCGACCAGGTCTCTCTGCGGGTTGATGCCGGCCAGCCCCATTGCGGATTTCTCGAACTGTTCGCGGTACTCGTTGTTGAACTCGAACCGATGCCTGTGGCGCTCGGAGATCTGCTCGGTGGCATAGAGTTCATGGGACCGTGTTCCAGCCACGAGCTGGCAGTCATATGCACCCAGGCGCATCGTTCCACCCTTCTGGTCGATCTCTCGCTGGTCGGCCATCAAGCTGATCACCGGATGGGTGGTATGAGGCGAGTGCTCCAGTGTGTGGGCACCCTCGAGCTCGAGCACATTACGCGCGAACTCGATCACGGCACACTGCATCCCAAGGCAGATGCCGAAGAAGGGGATGTTGTTCTCCCGCGCGAATCGAATGGCCTGGATCTTGCCTTCAATGCCACGCTCACCGAAGCCGCCGGGGACCAGGATTCCGTCGACACCATTGAGGATCTCGGTGCCCTTGACCAACACGTCCTCGGCGCTGACCTTGCGGATCTTCACCTTGCACAGGTTTGAAAAGCCGGCATGTGCAAGTGACTCGTAGATCGACTTGTAGGCGTCGTGGAGCTGGATGTACTTACCGACGACAGCGATCTCACAGGTCTGCTCGAGATCCTTCAGGGTCGAGAGCATCTGCTTCCAGGCTGCCAGGTCAGTCTCCATGTTTGTCTGCAGACCGAGGTGCTTGCAGATCAACTCGTCCAGGCCGAGCCGACATAGATCCACTGGGACCTCGTAGATCGAGTACTCCACGTCGCGCTCCTCGATCACGGCTTCAGGCCTGACATTGCAGAAGAGGCTGATCTTCTGGGCCATCTCGCGAGTCATCGGTTTCTCTGTACGGCAGACGAGGACATCGGGCTGGATTCCGATCTCGCGTAGTTTTCCCACCGATTGCTGGGTGGGCTTGGTCTTCATCTCGCCGGAGGCGCGGAGGTAGGGGAGCAGGGTGACATGCAGAAAGAGCACGTCGTCCTTCGGGCGCTCGAGGGCGAACTGACGGACGGCTTCAAGAAAGGGCAGGCTCTCAATGTCACCAACCGTCCCCCCGATCTCTGTGATGGCGACATCAACACCGGAGTTTGCACCCTCGTGGATGGCTTCCTTGATCGCGTCGGTGATGTGAGGAATGACCTGTACCGTACGGCCGAGGTAGTCACCTCGCCTCTCCTTGGCGATGACCGAGGAGTAGATCTTTCCGGTAGTGAAGTTGCTCGACTTGGTGAGCACGGCGTGGGTGTACCGCTCGTAGTGCCCCAGGTCGAGGTCGGTCTCCGCCCCGTCATCGGTGACGTACACCTCACCGTGCTGGTACGGGCTCATCGTCCCTGGATCGACGTTGATGTAGGGGTCCAGCTTCTGGAGGGAGACGGTCAGGCCGCGCTGCTCGAGGATCAGCCCAATTGCAGCAGAGGTAAGACCCTTGCCCAGACTGCTGACGACTCCACCTGTGACGAAGATGTGTTTGACCATGAGTTACCGACTGATCTCCTTGGAGGGTCAGGGGGTGGATTGGCGAATGACGAAGGCTCTGTAGTCGTCCACGGTGTCGATACCGTGTGGACGATGGCGGGCCTCGAGCACCCGCAGTTTCTTGCCGGCTCCTAGCCAGCGCAATTGTTCGAGATTCTCAAGGCGCTCGAGGGCACCCTCGGGGAGCGCACAGAAGCGAGCGAGTGCTCCAGGCCGGAAACCGTACACTCCGACGTGTCGCTTGTGGACCTGGGAGTCCACGGACTGCTCGACACCTGAGGCGCGCTCGTGCGCCCGATTGGGGATTGGCGCACGACTAAAATAGAGTGCATCTCCTCCCTCGTCGAGCACGACCTTGACAGCGCTCTCGTCGAGGAGCTCCTCAGCATCACTGATGCCCGTCCAGAGGGTGGCCAGCTCCACTGCTGGATCGATGAAGGCTGCGACGAGTCTCTGCAGGTCGTCCGGCGCAACGTCTGGTTCGTCTCCTTGGACATTGACGACGATGTCGTAGGCCTCTGAGCCGCTCTCGAGCAGCCGGTCGTAGGCTTCCTTGACCCTATCGGTACCACTCCGGTGGGCTGGACTGGTCATCAGTGCTTCGATGCCCACCTCCTCGGCAGCGGCCAGGATTTCCTCGCTGTCTGTGGCCAGGATGACACGTTGCACTGCCCCGCCCTCGAGGAGGTTTCCGACGGTGTGCTCGAACAGGTACTGTCCGGTTTCCCGCAGTAGCATCTTTCGAGCGAGCCGGGTGGAGCCGAGTCGAGCCGGGATGATCGCCACCGCGCTGAGCAGGCTCTGGGGCCCTTGGAGCTGCGGGGCGGCAGGACTCAACGGTTGTTCTTGTTGACTCTTGCCCGCTCTTCATCGAACAGGCCGCCGCCTGCGGTGTTGCTGACCGCCTGGGCTTGTTGTGTACGGTTGAATACCTCTTGCCACGCGACCACGCACTCGCGGAAGGTCTTGCGCTCAGCTTCCGTGGAACGCTTGCCATACACGAGGAAGCGGGTGCCGGCTTCGGTCTCTACCTCGAGGGCTTGGACCGTTTCTCGGCTTCCGGAGGGCGGGGCGTACCCGGGCTGGGAGAGCCGTGAGAAGCCCTGGTCATCGAAGTACTGGATCATCGCCGCAAAGACCTCGTTGTAGGTGATCTTCGTGGAGGCTGTGGATCGCACTTCCGAGTAGTACTCGACCGGATCACTGTGAGCCATGTTGACGAGGTTCAGCCGAACAAAGTCGCTGTAGTCGATGAAGGTCACTCTGCCCGGAGCAGCGTCTACCACGGGGCCTTCACCACTGTACCCGGAGCTTGTCGAGGCACAGGCGCTGAGCAGGGCGTAGCAGGACAGAAGGGTGAGAAGTCTCTTCATTGGTGGATCCGAGTCGAGGTTAGCAGGTCTCGGCTGTCTGTGTGCAGCTCCGCATCAGAGCTCGTTGCAGTGGACCGAAGCCAGGCCGACATCCCTTGCGCAGAGGATAGAGTGCCCCGCCTTTGTGCTCAAGCTGGCACGCCGCATGAGCCGTGGATTTCGGGCCCTGGATGGAGTGCTGGGACTCCCGGGGGCGAGCCGTCCAGGCTCACTCGCCTGAGGCTTCTCCGCTCTCGAGCAGGCGAAGATCCTCCAGGAGCTGCTCTTTCCTGCGCAGATTCTCCAGCAGCACAGCATCGTCGGGCCCGGGGTGGCCGTCATCAGGCCAGGAATAACGCTCAGCGCAGGGCAGCAGGGGCCTCGATACGAGCAAGAGCTGGTCACTGCTCAGGATCCTCCCGTCGGGCAAGCGCAGATCATCGCCCACCCAGGGCTCGGCCTGAGCGAAGTCGAGGACCTCCCCCGTCTCGAAGCTGGCCGGTAGCAGCAAGTGCTCGTCGATGTTGGGAGGGGGGCTCTCCGCACGAATCCACACCATGGCCGGGAGCAGGTCGCCACGACGGTAGCTCCCGCCCAGCGGCTTGAAGTCCTCATCGAAGGGCTCGAACCCGAGCATCACCAGGTAGCTCTCTCGTACGATCCAGCCCGGTTTCCACTCGCTGGTCGGCAGGGCTCCATGACCGGGTTGGCGATTGTTCTGCCAGGACCAGGGGCACATTCGGGTGGAGATGCGGTCGACCAGGACGTAGTCACGGTCGAACCCGGTGTCCGTGTACCAGTGGTAGGTCATCCAGCCAAACCCTGCCCCGGGCAGGGTCTGATACTCGATGCCCAGGAGTTGCAAGCGCTCCACGCGTCCATCCTGTCCCTGCCCCAGGAGGAGTGCGGGCTGTGGCATCAGATGGTCAAGCTGCTCCTCATCGCGATAGACCCCTGGCTCCACGCCTTCGATCACCTCCCAGAGTCTTCGAGCCCGAAGACCACGAGCTTCGTCGGGGGGGCTCTCTCGCAGGCTGCGCAGCACGCGAACCTCACCGATTGTCCTATCGGTATCCTCGTCCCAGAAGCTGGCGACGATCTCGAAGCTTGAGTTGATCGCCGTGCTGAGGTCCTGGGCCTTGGACAGAATCGGACCGTGAACAATCAGCCATTCGAGCTCTCCCAGCTGCTCAATCACCCTGGCCCGCTGCTCATCGTCGAGCTGGTGCCACCTGTCCAGGTGCTCAGGCAGCTTGATGAGTCGCACGTCCTCACGGTCTCGGCAGAAGACGGCCCAGTTGTAGGCCGAGCCTGCCGCCGCTGGTCCAGGGTCGTCACCTGCGCCGATGGCCTCCATGCGGTCAGCGGCCGCACGCTCGTTGATGAACTCCATCGCCTCCCAGTAGGCACCGTAGCGTCGGGTATTGGTGCCATCGAAGGAGCGTACTCCCAGGATCAGTGCTGCTACGAGGAGCGCTGCCCCCAGCCAGCGCCGTGCCATGCTGGCCCTCTCGACCTCATTCAAGCTGACCAACCACCCCCAGCCCAGAGCGCAGATGGGCCCGATCATCGGAAGCAGGGGGAGCCAGAGTCGGAATGACTTCGAGCCCTTGAGGCTCATGGCAGCCACGTTCAAGGCCAGCAGCAAGATCAGGATGCTGCTACGCCAGTTCATCTTCAGCCAGGAGTGTGCGAGGCCCAGCACGCCCATCACCATGACTGGCCAGACCAGCATGCTTGGTAGATTGGTGAGGTAGAAGAGCGGCGACTGCAGGTGGTTGGCTGTCTGGTTCTCCTCGACGACGACGTCAGGGGAGATCGAGCGGGCGTAGCTCTCGTAGGCGTCACGTACCCACTGGGCATCCTCGAGACCAAGGAAGATCAGGAGGGAGATCGAGGCCCCACCCGTGTTTTCGATGAGGTAGGTGCGAATCGAGATGCCCCAGCTGTCGTAGGTGAGCTTGTCGAGCACGACCTGAATGATCAGCGCCAGGGTCAGTCCGAGGGCAGCGCCAGCCCAGTTCTTCGTGTTCTTCCATCGGTCCCGAAGGAAGAGCAGCCCAATCAGGGGCACCGCGATCACGATGGACTGATAGGCCATCATGAAGGCCAAGCCCAGGAGCAGGCCTCCTATTGCCGACGTCCACAGAACACGTCGGACGATGAGGATGTTGAGAGCACAGGAGATGAAGAAGGCCGCGGCGATTCCGGAGACCGGGTCGCTGCTGTACTGCAGGTAGACCGGGTTGACTGCCACAAGAAGGCCAGCTACATAGCCGACCTGGCGCCCGCCGAGGATGGCGCCCAGCCTCGCAACGGAGAAGACCAGGCCCAGGCCGAAGAGCATCTGCAGTCCTCGAATTGCATGCACGACCCCTCGCATGTCTCCGGATTCGAGCCACTCGCCCAGGTGGAAGAAGGGCAGCAGGAAGGTGGAGAACCCGAACCCGCGAACTGCTCCGGTGGTATCGAGTCGTTCGCCTCGAGCCACGGCAGACGCGCGGTCCATGAACTCGACGGAGTCCGCAAGTTGATAGCCGTTCGAGCTCGACCAGGCGAAGACCTGGAGCATGATGGTCAGCCCCAGGAGCAGCAGGGTCGTGCGCTCCGTCAGGCGGGGGAGGGCATGATTGGGGCTGCCGTGGGGCTCAGAACTGAGGGGGTCGTGGCCGGACCTCCGGCGCGAGACGAAGGGAATCCTCTTCTCAACCTCGTCCGGGCAGTCGTCATCTCCCATGAAGGAGGGGTTCCCTGGTGTCGTCTCCATCGCTCTGCTGTTGGGGAGCCTAGCCGCATGGGAGTGCGCTTTCCATGTGTGCTCCGGTGGCTTCAGCGCTTTGGGGGCTGCCCCCACCTGATGCTGTGCTTCCAGTTCCCAAGAACACACCATCTTGGGGGAATCTTCGCCTTTCCTTTTGACTCGGCTGCCCCGCAAGCCCATAACAGGTCCCTGGTCGCAGGCACGGGCACCTGCGCACTACATACCGCCTAAACCCTTGTCTAGAAAGCGCTTGCGGGCGCATATCTGCTGATGGGCCAGTTCGAGAAGATCGTCGTCTTGATCGCCTTCTTCCTCGTGACAGTCATCCTCGTGGTGACCTTCAACTCACCTGAAGATGAGGCACTGAACCTCTCCATGGGGGCTGGCGACGAGGTGGCCACCACGCGGAGTGATTCTCAATCCAATGGGAGCACCCTGATCCGCGGAGAGGGGGAGATCGGGCGTGAGCCACCCGCACCGGGCGCCAACCCCCGCCGTGGCGAGGCGGGCCTCGGCGCAGACCCCAAGGCAGCCTCGCTGGGAGGGGACCAGCCCTCCAATCTCGGTGGCCTCGGTCTGCAGGAGACAACAAGGCGGGAGCAGGATCGGGGCGCGTCCAGCGATCTCTTCCTCGACGATAGCTTCACAACGCGTGCTCCTCGGGGAAACCAGCCCCCGGAGGGGGCTGCTTTGATCACCATGGTCGGACTGACACCGACCTTCGACTCCACCCTCATGGAGTACACCTGGGAGAGTGGAGACAGCTGGGTGGCCGTGGCGAAGAAGCTCTACGGCGATACCGCCAAGTCAGCTCTGCTGCGTCAGTTCAACGAGGGTAGCGGATACACCGCTCCCGGTGAGCGGGTTCTCGTTCCCGTGTTCGATGGACGTGAGGGGGCAGTGGTCATGGACACGGCCGAGGGAGCATCCGCCAGGTCCGGGGAGTTCTCCGAAGGGCTCGGCAACCTCTATCGCGTCGTCGAGGGAGACAGCCTCTGGGTGATCTCCAAGAAGGTCTACGGGAAGGGATCGGAGTGGGAGAAAATCTACGACGTCAACCAGGATCAACTCTCGAGTCCGGACGACGTCAAGCCGGGGATGGGCCTCAAGATTCCCTGAGAGCTTCCTGACCGACCAGCAGGTCGGGTGGGTGTTCCCTGTGAACTTCTAGTTCCGAAGGCCGTAGCGGTCGAGCTTCTTGTACAGGTGGCTGCGCTGCATGCCGAGCTCCTCGGCCGTGCGCTTGACGTTGCCGCCATTGGCTTCGAGCTTCTGCCTGAAGAAGAGAGCCTCGCTCCTGTCCTTGAACTCCTCGAAGGTGGGGGCGAGGAACGGGTCCACCTCGCCCCGATTGTTGGGGGCACTTGGAGTGGACATGGCCGGCCCCGACTCGAGGATGTGGTCGAGGTCTTCGGCTGTGAGGCTGGTTTCACTCGCGAAGACGCTGGCGCCCTCCAGTAGATTCTTGAGCTGGCGCACGTTTCCGGGGAACTCCAGGGCCTCGAGCCGCCGGATCGCGTCCTGCGTGAGGCTTCGCGCTCGCCGCCCCGCACGGGTAGCGGCCTCCTCGAGGAAGTGGTTCGCCAGGGGCAAGACGTCCTCGCGTCTGTCTCGCAGGGGAACGATGCCGAGCGGCACGACGTTCAGGCGGTAGAACAAGTCCAGACGAAAGGTCTTCTCTTCCACCGCCTTGGACAGGTCAGCGTTGGTAGCGGCCAGAACCCTGATGTCGACGGGGATCGACTGGCTGTCACCGACGCGTGTGATCTCGTGAGTCTCCAGTGCACGCAGGACCTTGGCCTGGGCATTGAGTGGCATGTCCCCGATCTCGTCCAGGAAGAGGGTGCCCAGGTTTGCAGCCTCGAAGTGCCCGATTCGTCTCTCGTGTGCACCGGTAAAGCTCCCCTTCTCGTGGCCAAAGAGTTCTGACTCGATCAGCTCGTCCGGTATGGCGGCGCAGTTGACCGTCACGAAGGGCTCGGGAGCACGGGGGCCCAGCCAGTGCAGGTTTCTTGCGACCACCTCCTTGCCGGAACCGTTCTCGCCCGTGATCAGCACCGAGGCATCGGAGTCGGCCACTTGCTCCACCTGAGCACGCAGGCGTTGCGTTGCAGGGCTGGTTCCGACCAGCTCCCAGCGATTCGCGAGCTGACGCCTGAGACCGCTGTTCTCACGCTCGAGGCGCTCGGCATGCAGGGCGCTCTCGAGCGTGACCAGGACCCGATTGTCGACCAGTGGTTTCTCGAGGAAGTTCGCGGCGCCGGCTTGCATGGCCTCGACGGCCGTTGCCACGTCCGCGTGTCCACTGATGAGAATCACGGGCGGAGGATTCTCACGCACCCGGACCGCCTCGAGCAGCTCCAATCCGTCGATCTCGGGCATCTTGAGGTCGGTCAGGATGACTCCTGGCCTGCGGCCCTTCTGCTCTTCAGCATCGAGGCGCGCCAGGGCCTCCTTGCCGTTCCTTGCGGTCCATACCTCGTAGCCCTCGTACTTCAGGAGCATCTCGAGGGCGATGCGGATGTCTCCATCGTCGTCAACTACCAGGACCGGCGTCGCCGCAGCTTTGGGGCTCACCATGCCAAGAGAGTACCTTTGGAGGGGTGAGGAGACTTATCAGAACTCTGGAAGAAGGCCGCGCCATCGTGGGGGGAGTGCTCTCGGGAACCTCGGCGGATGGCATCGACGTGGTCCTGGCGGAGATGGAGGTGGACAGGGACCGGCAAGGCCGGCCGAAGGTGGTCGGATGCCGCAGCCTGGCCTTTGACACCCGCCGCTTCCCCTCCGGGGTCTCCGGCGAGGTGCGTGAAGCGCTGGATGGAGTGACCCCCGGGCTTGGGCAGCTGGCAATCCTCTCGCGGGATCTGGGGCTGGCTTTTGGTGAGGCAGCCGCCGCCGTGGCCGGGGATGCCGGGCTGCAGCTCGACCTCCTGGGGAGCCATGGGTTGACGGTCTTTCACCATGATGGTGGTCCCAAGGAAATGCGCGCCAGCCTTCAGATCGGGGAGGGTGATCACGTGGCCGAGGCCGCTGGCTGCTGTGTGGTCAGTGACTTCCGCCAGCGTGATCTGGCTGCGGGCGGAGAAGGCGCCCCGATCTCGATTCTGGCTGATGATGTGCTCTTTCGCGGGGCTGTGCGGCCCACTGCGATCCTGAACCTGGGGGGCATGGCGAACCTGAGCTGGCTGGGAGAGGGGGGGCAGCTGCTGGCCTTCGACACGGGGCCAGCGGGCAGCTTGCTGGATGGTCTTGCCAGGGCCCTGCTCCACCGCCCCTTCGATCCCGATGGAGCCAGCGCCAGCGTGGGAACTCCAGTACCAGGGCTTCTGGAGCGCTGGGCAGATCATCCCTTCTTCTCCCAGGTCCCTCCCAAGAGCACTGGCCGGGATAGCTTCGGCCAGGAGTGGGTCCGAGGGCTCCTGGCTTCCAGCGGCACGGGAAATAGCGCCGAGGACCTCCTGGCGACGGCTGTTGAACTGATTGCCGGGTCAGTGGCCAGCGGCTTGAGGTTCCTGCCTGCCCGGCCCGAAGCCATCTGGCTTGCGGGGGGAGGCATCCACAATCGGGCCCTGGTGAGGGCCCTGGAGCGCAGGACTGAACTTCCGGTTGGCTCGAGCACTGAGCTGGGCGTCGATCCAGATGCCCGGGAAGCGCTTGTTTTTGCGGTCCTGGCCGCCCGGTGCGTGCTCGGCGAGCCGGTAACCAGGACCTCGGCGACCGGGGCGGCAGCTGGCCGAATCCTGGGCAAGATCAGCCCTCCAGGGCTGTAGCCGGGCCTGGGAGGGGGGGTAGTGGGGCGAGTCACCCTTCAATCCGGGGCGATCCAGCCCTGCTGGCGATCCCCGAACTGTCCCGGTGGCACCTCAGCCCGATTCCCGGGCTTGATCCCGGGCCCTACCTGGGTATCATCCCGCACCTCTTCGTCTCCCCCTGACCATGGCTGCTCCCGTGCACAGCGCACACCCGGAGCGGTCAATCCCCGTCTTCCGCGACGCGCCGTCTCGAACCGGTGCGAGCCCTGCGACCTCAGGAATTCCTTCATGGCCGTTATGCGACGCCACTTCGGTCTCATCGCCGTCCTTGCCTCTCTCAGTCTTCAACCGATGGCCGCGGCATCCGTGATCGACGCCGCGGACGCCTTCCAGGAGGGCGTTGCGCTCCTCCGCCAGGGGGACGATGCCGGAGCCCTCGAGAAGTTCACCGAGGCCTTGGCCGAGGACATGAGCAACGAGGAAGCCTACGAACTCTGGAAGTCCACCGAACAGGAGGTGTGGATCGACATGCTGGTCAAGCAGGGCCAGTTCGAGTTGATCGCCAAGCGCTTCATCAGCAAGGCCGATCTTGGCCGCATGGAGAAGGAGGACGATGAAGCCGCCATCCGTGCGCTGCTGAGGGATGCCCAGGGTGACGATGCCATGGCGCGAACCGGTGCTGTGCGAGCCCTGGCAGCGAACCATGGCGAGTACGCCGTTCAGTACATGATGGACACCCTTGCCGACGAGAGCGCCGAGGACCGTCGCGTCCTGTTCATGCACGCGCTCACGGAGATGGGGACCGATGTGGTCCTGCCCTTGGTGGCAGCGTTGAACAGTGACGACGCTTTCCTGCGACGCAACGTGGCGCTGACCCTCGGCTACATTGGCGACAAGCGTGCAGCGGCATCCCTGGCCTGGTTGGCAGGGACCGATCCCGACGAAGGGGTGCGAATGGCTGCTGCCGACTCGGCCAAGAAGCTCGGCTCCTCGGGCGATGCCCTGGCCGGCTTCCTGCAGCTCGGTGATGACTATCACCACGGTCGCTCCAATGTGCTGCGCTCGGTCGACTACAGCGATGTGGTCTGGAGCTGGGGCAACGATGGTCTGCAGGCCCGCAGTGTGCCGCGTTTCCTCTACGGAGACGAGCTGTCCAAGAATGCCTACTACGATGCCCTGAAAGCGGATCCGACATCTCTTGATGCCCGCGCAGGTCTGGCTCGCGCCTACGTCTCGCAGGATGTCGAGATCGCGCTGCGTGCGATCAGCGGAGCCGATGTCTCCTCCCTCATCGAGCAGGTCGCCGAGTCGCTCATTGCCGTCAACTCCGCTGGCGCGGATGCTCTCGAGCGCGCCCTCTCCTGGTGCGTGGCCGAAGGCGATGCCATCACCGGTGTGGGCCTCATTCGCCTGCTCGGACAGTCCTCCCTGACGCCTACCCCCGCACTCCAGGCAGCGCTGGCGTGCGATGACGGGGCCATGCAGAGTGAGGCAGCCGTTGCCTTGGGGCAGATCGCCCTTCGGAGCCACAGTGCCCCCTCCGCCTCGGTGGTGCAGGGCCTCGCGGAAGCAGCGGGCCGACGGATCATGAGCATTGGTGTGGTCATCGATGCGAACAGTGAGCGCGGCGCCAGCATTGCTGAGGCCATGAGCTCTGCGGGCATGCTGGTCAATCACTGGGACAGCGGCGCCTCCGGTCTCTCCTTGCTCAAGCGGGTTCCGGGTGTGGACGTCATCGTTCTCGCGGACCAGCTTCCCGACCTCACGGCGGACCAGGTCTTGCACGAGATCGGTGCTGACGAGCGCACCGCCGGCACGCCGGTCATGATGATCACCGAGTCCGACGCCTGGGGTGATCGCGTGTCCGGGATCATCACAGGGGCCGTCGATATCGAGGCGATCGCTGGAGCGGTCTCCATGTCCGCGGACAGCGACCGCGCCCGTGCTGATGAGCTTGCCAGCCGAGCTGCCACGGCCCTGGCCGCCCTGGCGATTGCTGGCAACGGGAGCCTTGAAGGCGCCGTGGATGCCCTGGCGAGTACGATTGGAGGTCGCTCGGAGAGTGTCTCCATCCCCGCCATGGCCGCGCTTGCCTCAATTGGAAACGTGGGGCAGCTGGGTAGTCTGCGAGCAGCCCTTGAGGACAGCAATCTCAGCGACGAGGCCCGGATCGCCGCCGCAGATGCGATTGCGGGTATCGCCAGCCGCATGAACCTCGGGGGTACCGAGGGGTTGGTCTCCGCGCTGACCGCGACCCTCAGCTCCGACGCCAGCCTCGCCGTGCGTCTGGCAGCATCCCGTGCCCTGAGCAGCCTTTCGATCACCGCCGAGGAACGTGCCGCCATCACGGCCGGGACTCGGGTCGACGTGAATAACTAGACCCTCCGGGCTACCATCCACGACGCCTGGGGCCTTGGGCCCTGGTGATCAAGGCCAGATTAGCTCAGTGGTAGAGCACAGCTTTCGTAAAGCTGGGGTCATCGGTTCAAATCCGATATCTGGCTCCATTCAAGCAGCGGGCGCCTCCTGACCAGGAGGCGCCCGCTGCGCTTGATTCCAGGCCAGTTCGCTGGCCAACCGCACGGGGAGTTGCCGGGGCCCTGTGGGGGTCGTTACGGGGGCGTTACCAAGATCGCCCCCCACACGAGCGTAGTGTCTCCTGTCAGCCCAGCTGGGTTGCAAGCCCGTAACCGGGGGGACCGGAATCAAACCATGAGAATCGATCGATACCTTGACCGCTGGTCATCCTTCAGCCGCCTTGCCCTCCTCTTTGGATGTATGGCACTCAGCGCCAGTCAGGTCACAGCGGCTCAGGAGGAGTTCAGCTCCAACTTCTTCCCCAGGGCCAGCCATGTCCTCTTGCCGCAGGTCGGCAGCTACGCACTGACTTCCGAGCACGGCAACATGCGAGTCGACTGGATGGAGGCCCGAGTGGAAATCCTCGAGCTGAGTGCACGCACGACGCTTCGAGTGAGCGTCACGAATCCAGGGGCCTCTCAGGCAGAGGCCGTTGTCATGCTTCCCGTGCCCAGTGGTGCTGCCGTTTCGAACTTCGCCTTCTCCGGAGAGGGACCGTCATCCGGGGGGGCAGGCGCCAAGCTTCTACCTCGGGAAGAGGCTCGCCGAACCTACGACGAGATCGTGAGTCGTGTGAAGGATCCGGCCTTGCTCGAGTTCGTTGGCTCTCAGCTGATTCGCTCGAGCGTGTTTCCGGTTGAGCCCGGCCACAACCGGATCATTCAGCTGACCTACGAGCACATCCTGGAGGTCGACGGAGATCGGAGAGACTACTATCTGCCTCGCAGCGAGTCCCTGGGCGCGAGGATTCCCTGCCGGATCGAGATCGAGCTGCGCAGCAAGAAGCCGATCTCGATGGCCTACTCACCGAGTCATGGCCTTGAGGTCCTCGAGCACGATTCGCACCATCAGATCCTTCGTCTGAGCCCGGAGGCTACAACGACCCCAGGGCCCTTCAGGCTCTGCTATCTGGTGGCGGAAGAGGGCGTCAGCGCCTCATTGATCGCATGTCCAGACGAAAAGGCAGGAGGGGGGTACTTCCTGCTCATGGCCGGCTTGCCAGGACTCCCGGAGAGCCGGGCAGAACCGATCAAGCGGGAGGTGACGCTGGTCATTGATCGTTCGGGGTCCATGGCAGGGGAGAAGATGGATCAGGTTCGGGCCGCCGCTCTCGAGGTGATCGAGAGGCTTGAACCGGGCGAGGCCTACAACATCATCGACTACTCCAATCGAGTCTCCATGTTCGCACCTGCTCCCGTTGTGAAGGGTTCGGGTGAGATCCTTGCGGCTCGAAAGTACCTGGCCTCCTTGCGTCCGGGTGGAGGGACGAACATCAACGATGCCATTGGGGCGGCGCTCTCACAGGATCCCTCGCCGGGTTTCCTGGGGCTGGTCCTGTTCCTGACTGATGGGCTACCAACGGTGGGTAAGACCCTGGAGTACCAGATCAACGGGACCGTCACGGCGACTAACGCCCACTCCCGGAGGATCTTCACCTTCGGGGTTGGCAATGATGTGAATGTCCCGCTGCTCGATCGCATCTCCGACCAGACTCGCGCCCTGAGTACCTACGTGCTCCCCGGTGAGGATGTGGAGGCCAAGGTCGTGCGAGTCTTCGGCCGCCTGCGTGGACCGCTGCTCTCCGACCTCGAGCTGGAGACCCTTGACGCTTCCGGGGCGATTTCAACCAGGTCCACTCGTGACGTCCTGCCCGAGAGACTGCCCGATCTGTACGAGGGGGATCAGCTGGTCGTCCTGGGGCGCTATCTGGGAGCGGAGCCCCTGCGGTTCCGACTGAGTGGCATGCACCTGGGTACCCCGCGGAGCTTTCGTTTTGACCTACCTGTTTCGAAAGCGGACGTAGGCCATACCTTCGTTCCGCGTCTGTGGGCAGCGAGGCGGATCACTCTCCTGGTGGACTTGATCCGGCAGGCGGGCGCAAGCACTGGGGCTCTTCCCCTCGCCGGTGGAGCCAGCCTCTTTCAAGATCCGCGCTATGCGGAGCTGGCTGAGGAGATCCTTCGGCTCTCAACCGAGTTCGGAATCCTCAGTGAGTACACCTCCTTCCTGGCTCTGGAGGGAACCGACCTCAAGCAGTGGGGCTCTCTTCTGCTCGCCTGCAACGAGGAATTGGAGCGTCGAGCCGTGCGCACCCGTTCTGGTGGCGGTGCGGTCAGTCAGGGCCGGAACTTCAACGACCGCAAGCTCCAGAAGTGTCTCAACCTGGAGAACGCCTTCTGGAACGAGGACAACGTTCGCGTGGAGAGCATGGGAGTTCAGCAGATCTCCGACCGTGCCTTCTTTCTCTGCGATGGGCAGTGGGTCGACTCCAGGTTGATTCAGTCCAAAGAGCAGTTCGTACCACAGGAAACGGTCCTGTTCGGTAGCGAGGTGCACCACACGATGGTCTCAGCACTGGCTGCCCAGGGACGTCAAGGTCTGCTGTCGCTGCCCGGAGAGATCCTGCTCGAGTACGGGGGAAAGACCGTGCTCGTGGTCAACGGAGGAAAGCAATGAGTTCCTCACAATCATCCAACTCAACCCGTAACAAGACACCAATCATGATGAACTCGTTCAACTCTCTTAGCAGCATCTTCGCAGTGACCGCTTGCGGTGCCTACGCCCTTGGGATTCAGGGGGCCCAGAACAGTCCGGCTTCTGAGGAGATCAGTCCACAGAGTGTGGTTCAGGCGCCGGTGGTTGAATCCCCGGCTACCGAGCCAGTGGAGCCCGCAGCACCGGTGGTGGCAGTACCTGTGGTTCAGGTGCCGGCCCCGGAGAATCCCATCGTGGAGATTGCGATCTGTCTTGATACAAGCGGTTCGATGGATGGTCTCATCGATGCGGCGAGGCAGAAGATCTGGGCCATCGTCAACGAGTTCGTCTTTGCCGACCCCCTACCAGTCTTGCGGGTGGCTCTTCTGACCTACGGCAATGACTTCCACACCCCGGAGAATGGCTGGGTTCAGCTCGAGACTGGACTGACGGAGGATCTCGACCTGGTCTCGAGGATTCTCTTCGAGCAGACCACGAACGGTGGAACGGAGTTCGTGGGGCGAGTCGTCTCCGCCGCCACGAGGCAACTGCAATGGAGTCAGGAGCCTGGTGCTCTGAAGCTGATTGTCGTGGCGGGCAACGAGGCCGCTGGCCAGGACCCGAAGGTCCCGTGGTGGGAGGCATCCAAGGAAGCCATCACTGCAGGCATCATGGTCAACTCGCTCTACTGTGGTGCTCAGACTGACAGGGAGGCCATGGACTGGCGCCAGGTCGCTCAGCTAGCCGATGGTCAGTTTGCTGCAATTGATCACAACTCCGGTACGGTCGTGATGCCCACGCCGATGGACGACCAGCTCGCCGCTCTGAGTGCGAGCCTCAATCAGACCTATCTACGATACGGAAAGCAGGGGGATTGGTTTGGCACGAATCAGGTCCAGCAGGACGCGAATGCCAGCGGGCTGAATGGAGAGGCAGCTGCCACCAGAGCCTTCTGCAAGGCCAATGTCCTCTACAACTGTGCTGCATGGGATCTGGTCGATGCCGTGAAGGATGAAGGATTCGACCTGGCTCAAGTCAAGCCCGAGGACCTGCCGGAGAGCATGCGTGAAATGACAATGGTCCAGCGCCATGCTCACGTGAGTGAATTTGCAGCTGCCCGAGCCAAGATTCAGGGAGAGATCAATGCCTTGGCCGTGGAGCGGCAGCAGTACCTCGATACTTCAAGGCTTGAGAAGCTGGGCGACAGGACAGGGTTGGGCACCAGTTCGCAGGCCCTGACCAAGCCCGAGTCCTTCGACAATGCCATTCGTTCTGCCTTGCGCTCTCAGGCTCGAGCCAAGGGCTATCGATTCCCTGCTGAAGAGGTCCTGGCCCCCGTGTCGCCTACGAAGGAGACCGTCGAGCCTGCGTCAGCAACAGGGGCAACCCAGGCAGAGCTGGTCGAGCCCTCGCCTGTCCCGCAGACCAACCCTGGCCAGGGGGCTCAGGACGCCCCGCCGGTGACCCCTGAAGCAATGGAGCCTGCAACGCCCACCCAGCCCAGCGGTCAGGGTACCAAGCCGGCCGAGGTGCCCGACCGGACAGCGCCCTCTGATGCAATAGATTACTGTTCGCGGCTCGTCGAATCCTTACGATTGACTGCGTGAGCCAGCAGACCATCCTGGTTGTCGAGGACGACCCCGCGATTCGTCGCGGGCTCGTCGATTGCTTGTCCTTCTCTGGCTACCGAGTCCTTGAGACGGGTGAGGGGCAGGAGGCTCTGCGAATGATCCTGGGCAATGCCCTCGATCTCGTGCTACTCGACGTGATGATCCCGGGCATGAGTGGCCTCGAGATCTTGCCGGAGCTTCGGCGTAGCAAGCCCTCCTTGCCCGTGATCATGGTGACGGCTCGCGGTTCGGAGGAGGACCGCGTGCTCGGCCTGCGAGGTGGGGCAGATGATTACGTGGTCAAGCCCTTCAGCTCGACCGAACTTCTTGCGCGTGTCGAGGCCGTCTTGCGTCGTTGCGCTGAGCGACCTGATGCGGTCGGGCATCTTTTCTCGGATGGGATAGCGGTTCACCTCGAGCGCAGAGAGGTGATTCGTGCGAGTGGTGAGAGCGAGGTGCTCTCCGAGCGTGAGACTGAAATTCTCGCCTATCTTGCAGCTTGCCGTGGCCGTGCAGTCGCCCGCAAGGAGTTGTTGCAGCGAGTTTGGGGGTTGGACCCCAGGGGAATCGAAACCCGCACCGTGGACATGCATATCGCACGGCTACGGGAAAAGCTCGGTGATGCATCGAGTGACGCGCGCTTCGTGGTGACCGTCCGTTCCAAGGGCTACATGCTTGGTGAGTCAGTGGAGTTCGAGGTCTGATGGCGGCCACTCGGCGCCCCTGGTGGGTTCTCTACGGTCTGGGCGTGCTCCTCACGCTGCTGGCATTGGGTTGGGTGAGCACCACGGTGTTGGAGCTCGGAGAGGCCGAGCGCAAGGCTCAGGTGGACCGTCGTCGGCAGCATGACCTGCGCCTGGCGCTCTGGCGCATGGACTCCTGGTTAGGGCCTCAGCTGACAGCCGAGGTTGCTCGATTGCCGGGAGAGTACCAGGCCTACATGCCTCAGCCCGTGGCCTACACGACCGTGCTCAACCAGATCGAGCCGGGGGAGGTCCTGGTTCCCTCACCCTTGCTGACCTTCGAATCTCCGATCATCCGGCTGCACTTCGAGGTGGACTCAGAGGGGAGCTGGAGCTCTCCACAGATCCCGGCCGGCAACAGCCTCGACCTTGCTGAGGCCAGTGGATGCATCGAACCATTGGGCTTTGCTCGCCGTGGAAGGGCCCTCGAGGGACTACGGAGCACGATCAGCTACGCCGAACTGATCGAACGCCTCGGGGGTGCCGAGGAGAACTTCGGTCAGCTCTTTGAATCGGACTCCTCCGAGTCCTGGATAGCGCAGACAGACTCGCGAGCCAAGAGCCCTCTCCTGGCAAACCAGGAGAGCATCCGGGAGCGAGGGTGGCGTGCCAAGCTCGTCCAGCAGTATCAGATCCCGGTGGAGCTTGATGGCCTTCTGGTAGGGAAGGAACGTGGCGGGGATGTGGTGACCAAGGCCTCTCCCGCAATGAGCTCTTCACCACTTGTACCGTTGTGGATCGACGTCCCAGGAAGAGAGCCCTTGCTGTGCTTTGCCCGGCGAGTTCTGACGGAGCGAGGGTGGGTCGTGCAGGGATTCGAGGCAGATTGGCCGCGCCTACGATCCGGATTGATTGCCCTGGTGAAAGACTTGCTGCCAGAGGCGACGGTGCTTCCGCAGCTCGAGGGTGATCCACGAGCTGATGAAGAGGGGCGTCTCCTGGCGACGATGCCTGCCATGCTCCATGGTGGAGAGCTTCCCGTTGCGGCCAACTCGACATGGACCCCTGCGGAGAAGACCTTGCTCTTCGGGTGGCTGGTCGCACTCTCTGCACTGGGTGTGGTTGGTCTCAGCTTGCGCTCGAGTATCCGGTATGGAGAACAGCGCAGTCGCTTTGCGGGTGCTGTGACACACGAGCTGCGCACTCCGCTGACTACCTTCCGGCTCTACTCCGACATGCTCTCCACCGGATTGGTTCCGGATGCTCAGCGTCAGGAGTATCTAGAGACACTCAAGCTTGAGTCCGATCGCCTGATGATTCTCGTAGAGAACGTGCTCAGCTACGCTCGCCTGGAGCGTGGGCGAGCGGCACTTCAGCGGGGAGCTACGACTCATGCTGAACTACTTGACCGGGCAGTTCCCGCTCTCGAGCGGCGGCTGGAGGAGGTTGGCATGCGCTTGAAGATCACGGGAGACCCGGCCGAGGACGTGGAACTGGCCACTGACCCCGACGCCGTGGCACAGATCCTGCTCAATCTGGTCGACAACGCCTGCAAGTACGGCCGCGCGAAGGGTGTAGAGGAAGTGGAGATCGAGGTCTCCCGAGGGACAGGTTGCCTGGAATACAGGGTCCGTGACCAGGGGGGCGGGATTCCACCTGGGGCCAGGCGAGCGATATTTGAGGCCTTCGAGCGCGGTGGTTCTGGGATCTCGGAACACAACCCCGGAGTGGGGTTGGGGCTCTCTATCTCCCGTGGTCTTGCTCGAGATCTGGGGGGAGATCTCACGCTTGAGGCGGGATCAGGGGGGCCTGGGGCCTGTTTTTGCCTTTGGCTGCCACTGGGCCCTGGCCGGGCTTGAGCTCCTCATGGAGCCCCAGATGACCGTGGGAGGCGGAGGAAATGGTCCGGCGGTTGGGCGATTTCTGCCCTTTTGTCGGCACGAATCTCAAGCGGGGGATAGGCTTCATTTCAACCAGAGCGAGTGGCTCCTTACGGATCCCCACTGTAGCCCCGGCAATTGGACCGATTTCTCCCCCAACATCTATTCTCTAGTCTGTTCAGCAGCATGTTGAGCGGCATGGGGGGCGTCAGAAAGAATGCCCAACTCGGTGGAACATCTACCGGTCACTCACTCTCTTACGCTGGTGCCTCGCGCTGTGCGAAGCACGCTTCCGGTTCTTTTTTGTTCTTGCTTGTCTTGTCATCTGAGGCGCTTCGAGGGTGCCTGGACAGCTAGACAGATTTGACCGTCGGAGTTAGAACCACGTCTTCGGTTCTCTCCGAATTCCCGAGATTTCTTCAGTACTAGGAGATCACACATATGCTTCTTCGCTTCACTCTTAGCGCCGCTGGCGCGATGGTGTTGGCCAGTACCGCGGCTGCCCAAGTTCAGACAGGTACCATGCAACCCATCACCAGCCCGGTGAAGGACGCCGGCACCTATCACATGGCAACCGGTACCTGGACCCGTGACACAGGGGCAACCGCCCTCGTGGGTCCGAGCCAGCTGTACGACAACACCTGCACGGTCGGTTACTACACCGGTCTTCCCGACGGATGCACCATGGCTGACTCGGGTCGTATCCCGAGCCAGGACGATGGCGGCCTCTTCGACTGCTA
>JABACD010000013.1:0-89146 GCA_014237855.1 Planctomycetota bacterium
CTCGGCGCAGCAGCCCGGATGTGGTCTTCCTCGATATCGAGATGCCAGAGGGCACTGGAATCGAGATCCTGCCTGAGTTGATGGAGCTGGAGCCGAAACCCCAGGTTGTCCTCGTCACGGGGCTGGGCGATGTTCAGACCGCTGTCCAGGCCATGAAGCTTGGCGCCTGCGACTTCCTAGAAAAGCCCGTGAACAGGTCGGTAATTGAGGGAGTCTTGCAGCGCGTTCAGCGTGGAATGGCCCTCACACGCGAGAGAGACCTGTTGCGAGGAGAGGTTGCCCGGCTGCGCTCTGGCCCCATCGTGGGTCAGGCTCGGGTGATGGCGCGCATGCTCGATCAAATCCAACGGGTTGCTTCAACCCCTCGAACCACCGTGCTCGTCACGGGAGAGTCCGGGGTGGGAAAGGAGCTCGTCGCCAGGGCTGTCCACGAGAACTCCGTTCGAGCCGATGGGCCCTTCGTGGCTCTCAATTGCGCTGCGCTGGCTGAGAATCTACTGGAGGCCGAACTCTTCGGTTATGAGCCGGGTGCCTTCAGTGGCGCTCACCCTAAGGGACGGGAGGGTTTGATCGCCGCTGCAAGAGGCGGAACCCTCTTCCTGGACGAGATTGGCGAACTGGCCCCCGAGATGCAGGCCAAGTTGCTCCGTGTACTCCAGGAACGGGTCTTCCGAAGGGTTGGCGGCTCTGATGATCGCCAGACGGACGTACGCTTCGTCGCTTCGACCAACCGCGATCTAGCTCAACAAGTCGAGGCTGGGCAGTTTCGGGAAGACCTCTTCTATAGGTTGAACGTGCTCTCCATCGTCGTGCCCCCCCTGCGGGAGCGACGTGAGGACATCCCCGAGCTTGCCCTGCACTTTGTCGAGCTCTTCCGCAGGGAGTTCGGACGCAACTACACGGGTTTCTCATCCGATGCCCTGGACGCCCTCCTCGCTCACCCTTGGCAGGGCAATGTCCGGGAGCTTCGAAACGCGATCGAGCGCGGGGCCTTACGAGCTACTGGTGAAGAGATCACCCGTGCAGATCTGGGACTGGAGGTCGGCCCCCGTATGGACTCCAACCCCCAGCTCAGGTTGGACCTCCAGGGCTTCCTGTTGAAGGACATGGAAGAACAGCTGATCCGCAGGGCTCTCGAGGAGACTCGAGGGAATCGCAGCCACACCGCCAGGTTGCTCGGCGTCAACAGAACGACGCTCTACAACAAGCTGCGCAGCTACCAGATCGACGGCTAGCTGCCGCTCTCGAGCCTCTCTGAAGGGCACTCGAGGGCCTCCTGTTGAATTAATGGTCAGGGCTCAACCGCCCTTCACCATGCAAACCGGGCAGAAAAGGTCGGTCCTCTGTCCCATCTGGAAAAAAGTGCCACATTCGCCATCTCGCCCATCAAGCGATTTGGAGCCCATGGTCGAAATCTTTGCTGCCCACCGAAACGGTCCGTCGACACACGGCCCCGAACCAGGCAGCACAGATGCACGCAAAAGCCCCTCAACTCACAGAGACGGAACACGAGCCGCAGGCCGGGACTTTCGAGGTCCGCACGACGGTTCGAAGAGGAATCGAGACTCCGCTTCACGTCTTGCGTGCGTCACTGGAGGAGCTTGGGAAGGAGTTTCCTGAGCAATCTCCCCAGACACAAACCCTCGAACGTGCCCTCAATCTGATCGACACCCTGGAGCGCAACATCGAGGTGCTAACCGCCATCGCGGCTCCGTCCGAGATCGTTCCGCTGCGCTGCACACTGGACGAACTTGCTCGCTCCGCCGTTCGAGCCACTCCCAAGTACATCCAGGACTGCGTTCTCATTGCTGTCGAGAACCCTGAAGTCATGACGAGTGTAGATGGCCCGAAGTTCTGCGGCTGGCTGTCGAACCTCGTCCACGCCTGTGTCAGCGGACAACGCGAGGCTCTCTTACGCGGCCAAGTTGAAGACGGCGAGGCCGTCTTCAACCTGATCTCTCTCCCCCGCCAAAGGGGCGGGTCAGCGCTAGAGTCCGCCGGAAATGCATTCCGTCGATCGGAAGATGAGCTCTTGTTGCAGGTGGCCGAACAAGAAATCGTACGCATGGGCGGCTCCTTCGAACATCAAACCCTGGACCTTGGGACAAACCAGATTTCTGTGCGCCTCCCAATAGAAGAGTCGACCGAAGGAGTGGCCTGAAATGCGCGTCCTGATCGTTGAGAACGAACACGTCGTCGCCAAGGCGATGTCGTACGCCCTTGAGTCCAGAGGACATCGGGTTGACATAGCGAACAGCATTGAGGCTGCACTCGCTCTATCCACTCCCGAGGTACTGATCGCCGATCCGGAACGGCCTGGGCTGTCTGGGCTGGACCTACTGGAACGGTACCGTCGTCAGGGCCTCGCGCCCCGCACGGTATTCGTGAGTTCAGAGCCCTCCCTCGAGAGCTGTCGCCGGGCCCTGCGCCTTGGCGCAAGTGAGTTCCTCTCCAAGCCCTTCCGGCTCGAAGAACTCGTCCGCGCGGTCGAATTGGAGACTGGGAGCCCTGAGGCTCTGTTCGAGGAGACCTACATCACATCGAAGTCCTGCGTTGAGGTGGCCATGAGAGACCTGGCCGCCTTTGCACTACGCCAGGGCATTGCGCCTACCTGCCGTGCACGTTGCTGCACAGCCCTGGGAGAGCTTCTCGACAACGTCTGTCGCCATGCTTACCTGGTTCCTGGTGGCGAGCTCCGAGTCACCGCCACCATCGATCGTCGGGACTTGATCGTGACCGTCTCCGACGATGGGGTCGGCGTTGATGCCTGTGAGCTTGCGATTGACTTCATGTCGATAGGTGGAGGCCTGGCTCGCGCCTCAGCCCTCGCTGAAGATCTCGAGATTCAGACCGGCCTTCCGCGCGGAACCACCGTGACCCTGCGCTTCGGTGCCTACCTGGTGGACTACGGGGATGAGGTCAGAGCCGACCTGACCGAACTCGACTTCCTGACACCGGACACTTCCCGCGAGATCCTGAACACCCTCGAATTCGAAGATGGTGAGCAGTTCTTCCAGCTACCTCCCTCGTTGGCCGTGGTCATCGGTCGGCTGCTGGCAAAGCCCGACCCACGGCGCTTGATCGCCCAGGCATTCAGGAGCTAAGTCCATGTCATCGGACGAAATTGATCCGTCGGAAGAGCCTTCCGACAACCTGGACGATGATCTCTTCGACTTTCCGTCGATGGATACACCTGGCCCCACGCCCGGTCCTGCTTCGTCCGAAAATCCCTCTTTCGAGGTCGAGGGGAACGTCGACGATCTGTCGGCCCCGCTACCCACTGGAGATCCGCTCGATAGCGACCACTCCAGCATCGACATGAGTATGGATGCGGAAGACGAGGATCTATTCGGCTTCCCTCCGGTCGAGGGCTCCGCGAGTCCCTTCGATCCTGGCCCCGCGCAATCCGTTCCGGAGCCGACTGAGGAGCCCGTGGCCGAAGAGCCCCTCCTCGAAAGTGAGATTGACTTGCTGGCAACACAGCCTGCGGAATCGTCGGTTGCGGAGGGCTCACTGCCAGATCCTTACCTACATCAAGGCCTCGCCGAGCAATTCAATGCATCGCACGAACCCGGCCTCGCATCGCCTCGCTTCAACCTGGCAAACACACCCAAGGCGCTCTGGGTGCTGACTGGCGCGGCCATCCTGTTCATGGGGGGCATCCTCCTGATTGCCTGGAACCTGACTTCGACGCTTCAGCAGCAGATCGAAGCGTCCAACAACCTGGCGGCAGTCGGCAGGGCTCTACCCCAACACCAGGTCACTCCGCCGGCCAACAGCTCAATTACATTCGACTCGAGCGAACTGCTGGAGCCGCAGGTCACAAAGACAACCACTTCTCTGAACCTGGTGAACCCCACCAAGTCGGGGCAACTCGATCAACCCCACGAGAGCATTCTGATCGTCGCCGAGAGTGCCATTGGTGAGGGACGCTTCTCGGAGGCTCGCAAGATGCTCTTCATGCTCCTGGCCGAGATTGATCGTGTCCCGAACGTCAATCGGGAGATCGCCGAGGAACAGGCCACCTTCTTGATTGCCCAGAGCCACAAGTCGGAGGCAGAACTCCTCCGCGGGAGCAACGAATGATCGCCCTGGCCCTTACTGCCCTGTGTGCGCTGCCGGCGCCCCAGAACTCTGTCTTCATCGAGCACACGGTCGAGAACGGAGACATCTACTGCGACATCCAGGCTCGCGACTTTCCCATCAAGAACATGATGGAGAGACTCTGTAGTGAGCTTGATCTCGAGTTGACCGGTTTCGAGGACATCGAGGACTCCCCGCGCGTGACGGTGTACCTACGGAACCGACCTCTGAACGTGGCCATCGAGTATGCACTTGGCGCAGCCGGGCTCAGTGGAACAGTTGGCGCTGACCGCATCGACGTCACCGTTCAGACGTTGCCCTTCCCCTCTCGAGAACACTCCCTGCAATCCGCAGAGATATCATTTCTTAGCTCGCTGCAGCGCTTCCCGGATGGATCCTTGGCTCTCGACTCGCGAGAGCAACTGGCGCAAATCGCCTTGATGCGAGAAGAGACGGAGAAGGCCGCTCGATACTTTGAGCTGCTCTCCGAGTCGAACACCAACACTGCCAAGACAAGGTCCGCTCATATGAGCGCAGCTGCGCTCTACGTGAAGCTTCAGGACTGGAGTCGAGCAATCCCTCACTACCAGCTCGTGGGAAATATAGAGCTGGACGAGACCACACCCGCGGAAGAGGTCGGGGTGATCGCGCTCGCTCGCCGAGAGCTTGCCCGCTGCATTCTCATGCGCGGCGAAAGTCGCCGTGCCTACTACATGCTTGAGGGCCTTGGCCAGGTCGTGAAGCCCCTCGACGACAGGGATGCCGCTGAGCGCCTGGCACTCGAGGCGCGAGCAAAGATAGGCATGGGCGACTACGAAGGAGCCCTCCTCTGCCTGGATAGAGCTCAACGCATTCCCGGCCAGCAGCTGAACGAGTTCGAGACGATGGACCTCCGTGCCAAGGCTCTCGAGGCCAACGGCCACCCCGTGGAGGCGGCCGTGGCTTGGCTACACTTCAGCCGCGACAAGAGTGATGACGTGAAGCGTGACGCACTCGTCCGTGCCGCTAAATCTGCCTTGAAGGTAGAGGGTGAGGAGCTCGGAGTCATCTTCCTCCATCACCAGGCGCAAGAAGACGGGCTCGGAGAGGCCCTGATGCCCTACCTGAATGAAGCCCGTACGCGCCTTGGCCTCGATGCCGAGAGCTACACCGACGGCTCCATCAGTCAGCGTCTACGCCGAGGAGTCCAGCTTGCGACCACCGGGCTTGGTGAAGAAGCCATTCGCATCTTCACGGCACTGAAGCCCCAGTTCCACAAGCTGCCCGTCACCGAACGTATCGAGTTTGGAACCACGTACGGCCCGCTTCTCGAGAATGAACAAGGTGTCAGCTATGCAATCGACCTCATCCGCGAGGTCACGCTGACTCTCGATGCCGTTGAAAATCGCTCCAAGCTCTATCTGGTCGCCGGTGAGATCTACGAGCGAAACCAGATGTTCAACGAGGCCGCAGCTGCCTATGGAGGACAGCTCTAATGCTTAAGTTCACCTACCTGTTCAACTTCGGACTGGTCGGAGCGCTTGTCGTTCCGGGAATGGTCAATCAAGGAGCCAGCGTTGAACAGCTGACTCAGGCCATCGAAACTACCGATAACGCGCTGAGGTCACTGCAAGCCATCGAGGTTGACCTCGAGAAGAGAGAGTATGCCGCTGTCGAAGAAATACTGGCGGCCACCGAGGCGCCCCTTGGTGGGGAGCGAGAGCGAAGTGAATTGCTCGACCAGCTCCGTAGCCAGATTGGCGTGCTCGACACCCAGCTGCAGGAGTTCAACACTCCCTCTCCCCTCGAGCATCTCCAAACCGATCCGACTGAGGTCCTCGCACTTCCGGAGAACGGAGGCACAGAGGTAGCGACCACGGGACTAAGTGACACCGACCGTGTGGAAGTCAGCGAGGTCTGGCCGCCCATTCCAGGTGACGGGAGTCCCAGGGTACGCCTCGAAGGCAACCTCATCACAGTCGAGAAGCCAGGCTTCACGGTCGACGCGCTTCGACAAGGTCGTGCCTACTACCGCGCTGGACGATACCGCGAGGCACTCGTGCTCTTCACTACACGTGAAGGTGAGCCCCAAGCCGATTACTGGATTGGCCGCTGCCTCGAGCGAATGAATCGCCCGACAGAGGCTGTGGCAGCCTACACTCGCGTCATCGAGAACGAAGAGAGCGGTGTGCTCGGCGAGCGCGCAGAATCAGACCGTTCCTTCCTTCGCTGGTTGATTGACTTTGATCGCAAGGTCACTGATCACGAAGAAGTCGTGGAGGCCAAGAAGTGAGCGCTGCGAAGCCCAGCGTTCAGCCGTCTTTCGACGGCACCCCGAGCCCCGAAGAACTCGGGTCAATGGTCCAGTCTCTTTCGACTATCTCCAATGAGTTGCTCGAAAGTTACGATCGCCTGGCCGAGCGAGCTGAACGGGTTGAACAGGAGCTCTGTATCGCCAATCGCGACCTCGAGCAAAAGGTTGCCGAGGTGGAGGCAATCCTCGAGACCCTGCCCGTTGGGGTCGTTGTTCGAGATGTCGACGATCAGGTCGTGCGCGTGAATGGTGCCCTGACGTCCATCCTTGGAATCAGACCCGAACAGTTCATGGGATCTCCATCAACGGTCCAGCTCCCTCGCCACTGCCCCGAGGGCCGTGCAATCAACTGGACTCGCACGGACTCCTCCTCTCGCGTACTCAGCTCTCACCGGTCAGAGATCATCTCCGAAGATGGTGAGATCAGCGGCTCGATCGAGATCTTTGATGACCACACAGAACTGGTCTCACTCACCGAGAGAGTTCACCAAATGGACAAGATGGCAGCCCTCGGCAACATGGCCGCTGGCATTGCTCACGAGATCCGCAACCCCATGAATGCGGTCAAGGGCTTTGCCGATCTCTTCCAGCGCAGCCTGAGCCCTGAGGCCAAGAACTACCGCTGGGCCTGCCTCATTTCCGAGGGCGTCAAGGAGGTTGACGCAATCATCACGAGCCTCCTGTCTTACTCACGACCCGAGAAGCTTCAGATCCAGGAGATCGATCCACAGGAGCTCCTTGAGAGTGCGCAACAGGCAGCCTTCCAACGTACACCTGGTGATCTGGACCCTGGTGCCTGGACCATTTCCTCCAGTTGCAGCGCCAGCACCTTCCGCGGTGACCACATCAAGCTGCGCCAATCACTGCGCAACCTGATCTCCAACGCCCTTGACATTCAACCAGAGGGCGGAGCACTCCACGTGGAGGTCCGCGAATCGAACGACGAAGTCACCTTTGAAGTAGACGACGCCGGCCCCGGAATCTCCAAGGAGATTGCTGGACAGCTGACCGACCCGTTCTTCACCACTCGTGCCGAAGGCACCGGCCTGGGCCTCTCTCTGGTCCACACGATCGTGCAACTGCACGGCGGCACGATGGAGATAGACCCATCACCCTCCGATTTAGGAGGAGCACGCATCCGCTTTCACATTCCCAAGTCTCCCCTCCGCTGATCTCGAATATGTCCATTCAAAGAGTTCTCATCGTCGACGATGACCCTCTCTCGCGCGAGTTCCTGGCCGAAGCCGTTGGATCGCTCGGATTCTCCGTCGATCAGGCCGCTTCTGGCGAGGAAGCCCTCACGACGATCACTCACAAGATGCCCGACCTGGTGCTGAGTGACCTGCGTATGCCCGGCATGGACGGATCTGAGCTCATCGAGTCGATACATCGGCTCCACCCTGGCCTCCCCACGGTCCTGGTAACAGCTCACGGAACCGTCGAAGCGGCAGTCGATGCCATGCAGAACGGAGCCGTGGACTTTCTGATGAAGCCCTGCTCACCAGACACGATCGAAATGGTGATCGAGCGCATCGATCGCACCCGTCGACTCCAGGATGAGAACGAGTACCTCCGCTCCGAATTGATCGGTAACGCCAATGAACAGGTCATCGTCCATAGCCAGGCGAGTGTCGATCTGTTGCGCACCTCATCTCGGATCGCGCGCTCGAAAGGTACCGTCCTCATCACGGGGGAGAGCGGCACTGGCAAGGAGCGGATCGCTCAACACATCCACCAGAACTCTCCGCGCAAGGATGGCCCCTTTATCCGCGTCAACTGCGCTGCGCTGTCAGAGACTCTCTTGGAGTCGGAACTCTTTGGTCATGAACGCGGGGCATTTACCGGCGCTCATCGACAACGCCCCGGGCGCTTTGAGCTCGCCGACGGCGGCACGATCTTGCTCGATGAGCTTGGTGAGATTTCCCCGGCGATGCAGGTCAAGCTCCTGCGCGTCCTCGAAGAAGAAGAATTCGAGCGTGTAGGCGGAACCAAGACCCTGCGCGTCGATGTCAGGGTGATTGCCAGTACAAACCGCAACCTGCCCGACGAGATTGCAGCGGGTAAGTTCCGGGAAGACCTCTACTACCGCCTGCACGTCCTTCCACTGCAGATCCCGGCGCTCCGGGATCGGAAGGAAGACATCCTGCCCCTTGCAAATCACTTCCTCGAGATCTACTCGAGGCAGAACGGTCTTGAGACCCCCAGCTTCAGCGAAGAGTCACAGACTCAGCTGCTCGCCTGGAACTGGCCGGGCAACGTTCGGGAACTGGAGAATGTGATCCAACGCTCGGTCGTTCTGCTCGAGTCGGACACCGTTTGCCCGGAAGACCTGTCCTTTGGCCCCGCCACAGGGTTGATCCAACAAGCGAACCAGACCTTACCCCAGGTAGAAGACTCATTCGATCCCAACAACTGGGAGGAGGAGCTCTTCGATCGGCTCGCCAACTTGCCCGTTGCCGACATTGAACGCATCGCGATCCTCGCAACGCTTCAGTCCACCGGTGGAAACAAGACCGAGGCCGCACGGCGGCTGGGCCTGACCGCAAGAACCTTGAGCAACAAGCTCAAGCTCTGGAAGAGTACGGGCCTGCTTACCTGAGGGCTCGCGCCATGAATATCGGAAACTCCAAAGACCAGTTGTTGATCAAGCTCATGTCGGCCTCGACGCTTCGCTATCGCGTCCTGACCAACAACTTGACCAACCAGAACACGCCTGGATACACCCGCAAGACGGTGGAATTCGAGGACCTCCTCTCGCAGGAGCTCCAAGAACTAAACCCCGACCTGCTCTCGGTTGAGGCCAAAGTGCGTGCCGACGAACTGACACCTGGAAGTCCCGACGGCAACAACGTGAACCCCGAACTCGAGCTCAACGGTCTGCTCCAAAACAGGATGCAGTATGAGCTCTACTCAACCCTCCTCGCCGGTCGCATGGAACTTCTGCGCTCGGCCATTGAAGAAGGACGTTAGTAATGGACTCGATCAAACGACTCTTCTCCGGCTTTAGGGCCACGGCTTCGGGCATGTCTGCCGAGCGCGTCCGCATGGACGTGATCGCCAAGAACCTGTCCAACGCCCAAACAACACGGATGCCTGGTGGTGGTGACCCACAGCCGTACCGGCGCCAGGTCGTCCACTTCGCCCCCATCTTGCATGAGCTTGAAGATGGTCGAAATGAGGTCCGTGGTGTTCGAGTCTCCGAGATCAGCGGCGACTACAAGACACCCTTCGACGAGATCTACGACCCCTCTCATCCGGACGCTGGGCCCGACGGGGTGGTTCGTATGCCGAACGTCAACACCATGAAGGAGATGGCTGACTTGATGACAGCCGTTCGTGCTTACGAGGCAAACCTCAAGGCACAGGACACCTTCGTTCGTATGGCGGAGCGCGCACTGCGCATCGCTCAGTAACACACCAAGCACACCCTAGCGGTTCACACAGGAGCACGAGATGGTCAACGGAGTTAAAGGTGGAGGCAACGACGCATTTGATGCGATCCGCGCAGCCATGGCTCGCCAGGCCGAAGCTCAGCAGCGCATCGACGCTGCCGCTGATGGTCTGCGGTCAACGTCTCAGGAGACTGAAGTCTCGGGGGACTTCGAGGCCAAGCTCTCGAGTGGACTTGACGAGCTCAATGCTCAAGTCAAAGGAGGTGACGAACTCATCGAGGGGCTCGTCAGCGGAAAGGTTTCCGACTTCCACGAAGTCGCCGCTCAGGTCAAGCAGGCCGATCTCTCGTTCAAGTTTGCACTCGCCGTGCGGAACAAGTTTATCGACGCCTACCGCGAAGTCATGCGGATGAGCGTCTGATCATTGATCATGAAAGAACGACTTCTTCAACTCTTCGAGCTCTTCCGCTCTGCTCGGGCAGCGACTCGCATCACCCTGGTGATGTCGACGGTTGCAGTCCTTGCCGTTGCGGGACTCTCAAGCTGGTATGCCAGTCGGCCGGACCTTGTGCAGCTTTGGTCGGGGCTCTCCTCCGCTGAAGCAGCCAACTACAAGCGTGCGCTGGCTCAAGCCCGAATCTCGTTCAGATCCTCTCCCCCGCCTGAAAATGGCATCTGGGTAGACATATCTGATCGCGACCAGGCTGAGGCCCAGGTTGCCCTCGGGGACTATGTTCCCTCTGCCAAGGGCATCCAGGTCACTGATGGTGGCGTGGACAGCGCGTTCCTCAGCGCTCGTACCCGGGACCAAATGGCCGACAAGCGTGAGTGGCAGGAGTGTGAGCTTCAACTGGAGCGCTTGAACTTCATCGAACGAGCCACAGTCTGCAGCTCCAGCCAGAATCACTCCGCCTTCGCGACTGATGAAGACGTGACGATCTCCGTGACCCTCGGGCTGCGGCACGGATTCATGCTCGACGACGCCCAGGGGCGAACCGTCGCAACCCTGGTGCGCTCACGGTTCAACGTGCCCCTCGAGAACATCACCATCGTCGATGAGCACGGAAACCTCCTTCACGATGGTTCTGACTCGATCGGTGGGTTTTCAGGTGAAGATCTCTACGCCTACAAGCGCCGCTACGACCTCGACGCTGAGAGGCGCGCAAACAAGAGCCTCGAGATGGCCCTCGGGAAGGGCATGGCAAGAGTCACCGTAAATTCAGTCTGGAGCTACGATGAATTCGAGTCCATCAAGGAGTCGGCCGTTCCCAAGGACTCCGCCCCCTACTATGTAGAGTCAACCAAGAAGGACGTCGCAGGTGCGTCATCGGGAAGCGGGGGTCCAGCTGGCGTCTCATCGAATATCACTCAGGATTTCGGTAATGAGAACGCAGCGATCGGGGCCGGCGAGGCGGCAGGGTCATCAAGCACATCTACCACTGACGTCACACGCAGCGTGGTTGGCCGTACGACCGAACACCGGCTCAGCCGTACTCCACTAATCACGCGACTCAATGTTGCGTTGGTTGCTGATGACAGTGTTGCCGCCAGCTTGACCAAGCTTGAGGGCCTGGTGAAGGCAGCTGTGGGCTTTGATGCGACCCGCAGTGATTACTTCGAGTCTTTCACGACCCCTCTGGCGTCGATCGAGCGTGACGAGGAAGGAACACCCGTACTGCCCGAGGCCCCTCTCCCTCTTGAGGAGCCGAATCAGTATCTCGAGCTCGCCCTCGAACATGGCGTTGAGCTGATTGCAGCCCTGGCCTTCATCATTGTCCTGCTGAAGAGCTTGAGGGGGGCGAAGAGCACCAAGGCGGAGGCTGCTGCTGCGGCGGCTACCCAGGCCGCAAAAGCCGCTGAAGAGGCGGAGAACATTGACCCTGAGTTGCTTGCCAAGGCTCAGGTAGAAGAGCTCGTTCGCTCTGACCCCGAGAAGGTTAGCGAGATCCTGGCTAGCTGGGCAACTGCCTCCGAAGAGCACGCTGGAGCAGCCTGATGAGCGAAGAAAACGAAGTCACAGGAACGACGCGAATCGCGGCATTCCTCTTGAGCCTTGATCGCGAGCATGCTCTCGAGGTCTTGCGGCATCTGGATGGCGAGCTGGTCTCCGAGGTCGCCTCGGCCATGATGGAAGTTGGCGACTCCTTTGGGGACAGCGAAGCTGTCGATGCGCTCTATTCCATGATCGCCAGGGATGTCAATTCGCCTCCCAAGGTCGTGTCTCAGAGCGACTCCCAGCTGAAGGTCTTGCTCGCCGAAGCATTCGACAACGACCGGGCCGAGGGTGTCCTGGAGGGAATTCGTCAGCGCCAGCTGTTGGAGCGGCCCTTCCACGAGATCGAAGCCTATTCGTCGAGGCTTCTTGCCTCAGCCCTGGGCGATGAGACACCTGCATCAATCGCCATCATTCTCAGCCATGTAGACCCCAGTTTCTCCGCGGACATCATCAGTGATCTTGACCCGGAACTAGCGCTGGAGACGGTCACCAACATGGCAACCATGGTGTCTCCCGATGGCTCGGTTCTCCGCAGCATGGCCAGTAACCTGGTTGAGCGCCTTGTTCTGCTTGCAGACCAGCCAATTGCACCGGATCCCTCCGTACGGCTCAAGACCGTCGCGGAGATGCTCAACTTCTCGAGCTCTGATCTCGAGCGTTCGGTCCTTGAAGGAATCGAGAGTGAAGATCAGGAGATGGCCGAGGAGATTCGAGAGTACATGTTCACCTGGACAGACCTTGCAGACGTCGACAAGCGTTCGATGCAGAAGATTCTGGGCTCGGTCGATACACGTACTCTGGCGATCGCCCTCAAAGCTTGCGCCGCTGATGTCGAGGAGAACATTGCCAGCAACCTCAGCACACGAGTCAAGGCGATGGTTATCGAAGAGCGCGAACTCGTTGGTGCCGTACCGATGTCCGAGGTCCTCTCATCTCGAGGCGAGGTTCTCAAGGCCGTCCACGCGCTGATTGACTCTGGAGAATTCCAGCCCAGTCGAAGTGGCGAGGAGCTTGTATCTTGAGCTCACGAGCTTCCAAACCGCGGGTAGCTACAGCCCTCGCACCCGTCGATGTGCGCATCCTGGACTCGTCTCTCGACGAGTTCGGGGGTGAACTCAGGGCTCGGCGGGAGCAGGTACTTCGTGACGAGGGCCAAGCCCAAGCGATTGCCGGAGCGCTGACTCTGTTCGAGGAGGCCCAGGCCTCGCTCGAGGAGTACCGCAAGTCCTTGCTTGATTCGCTCGCAGAGACTGCCGCAACACTAGCTGTCGAGATGGCTCAAGTTGTCCTCTGCAAGGAACTGGCCGAGGGTCAGTACGACCTTGCGACAATCGTCCGCGAGACCCTTGCTGCGGCAGGAAGCTCCATGGGGCCGATGACCATCCACGTGCACCCTGATGACGCTGAGACCTTGAAGGATGTTCGCTTCCGAAGCGGGACCACTGTTCATGCGGATCCGTCCTTGCGCCGCGGCAACGTCCAGGTGGAAACCGATGGAGGTCTACTGGTTCGAGACGTCGATGATTGCGTTGCCGCCATGGGCGAGAACCTGCGGGAGGCACTGAATCAATGCTAGACCTCAGCAAGTGTTCGGCCGCCATCAGAGCGGGCGCACAACCCGTCTACAGGGGACGTATTGATATCGTCTCTGGTGTACTGGTTGAGGCTACCGGAGTTCCGGCTGCCCTTGGTGAGATGTGCCGCATCGATCGAGGTATGCGTGGTGCGATTGACGCCGAAGTGGTCGGATTTCGTGGAAATAGCACGCTCCTCATGCCCCACGGCGAGCTCGAGGGCATTGCTCCAAAGCAGCTGGTTACGGCCCTCCACCGGGCGTTCGCCATACCTGTTGGCGACGGCCTGCTCGGTCGGGTAATCGATGGGTTCGGGTGCCCGCTCGATGGACAGCAACCGATCACTGCGCGCGAGACGCGGAGTGTGCGACGCCATGCACCAGACGCTCTCGAACGGCCGGCGATCGACGAGCCTCTTCAAACGGGCGTACGATCTATCGATGCCTTGAACACCATTGGTCGTGGACAACGCCTTGGAATCTTCGCCGGATCCGGAGTGGGCAAGTCGACCTTGCTCGGCCAGGTCACCCATGGGACAGATGCGGACGTCGTCGTTGTCTGCCTGGTAGGTGAGCGGGGCCGAGAAGTTCGAGCGTTCGCTGACGAGGTACTAGGTGAAGAGGATCGCCAGAAGTCCGTCATGGTCGTGGCAACCTCTGATCGCACACCTATCGAGCGCTACCTGGCCCCCTTCGTGGCGATGACCGTTTCTGAGCACTTCCGGGATCAGGGGAAGAACGTGTTGATGGTCATGGATTCGGTCACACGCTTTGCCGCAGCCTGCCGCGAGATCGGCCTTGCCGCGGGCGAACCACCGACCGTTCGTGGGTATCCCCCGAGCTTCTTCGCCACTGTCCCCAAGCTGGTCGAGAGGATGGGGCGAACGTCCCGTGGGAGCATCACCGGGCTCTTGACCATTCTCCTGGATGGGGACGACCCCAACGAACCCGTTGCGGACACCCTTCGAGGATTGCTCGATGGGCACATATTCCTAAGCCGTGAGCTTGCGCAAGCTGGGCACTTCCCGGCGGTGGATGTTCTCAACAGTCTCTCGCGCTTGATGCCATCCCTTGCTCAGCCGGCTCACCTGGCGCATGCAACTCGCGTTCGCGAATTACTTGCTGCCTGGCATGATGGCCGGGACCTGGTGGAGATTGGCGCCTACTCGCCGGGGAGCAACCCCAAACTAGACGCAGCCATCATGCGTATGCCCGTACTGGAGACCTTTCTTCGGCAGACGAGTGCTGATGTCTCCAGCCTCTCCGAGTCTCTTCAGTTGCTCGAGTTGGTCACTTCCGACCCGGAGAATCAATCGTGAAGCGCTTCGAATTCAGGCTAGCACGGCTCAAGCGAGTTCGAATCGTCCGCGAGGAGATTGCTCGTGGAACCTGGCAAGAGGCAGAGGCACTAGCGCGTACCGCACTCGACAGAGTGGAAGGCTCGCGGTCTCAGCTCGAGGGCTCCTTGGACTTCCTTCGTCAGCTTCAAGAGAGCGGGGTCCTCGAGGCCCAGCAGGTTCTCAACGCTCGGCGCTCGATCGAGCTCCAAGAAAACTCACACAGGATCCTCACCGAACGGGCGCGCCAGGCCCGTGCTGCTGCCGATGAGGCACGCAAGTCCTGGGAGTCCGCACGAAGTGAGCTCGAAGGCCTGGAGCGCCTCGAGAAGAAGGCACAAAAGCGCTTCCTCCTGAACGAGGAGCGCGAAGAGTCCAAGAACGCGGATCAGTTAGCCATGGAACGAGCCGCACGAAAGAAGTTCAAGCAGCGCAAGATTGCCTAGAGAGTGGTGCAGCAAAAGCTGCAATCATCGATACACACACACAATGAACAGGTTCATCCCCAAGATCATGTACGGCCTCATTGGCCTTACCCTCTTCGCTGGCTCTTATGTTGGCATCGCTCTCGTATCAGGTGCACCACTGCATCAGGTCGCAGGCATCAGCATGTTTGTTTCTACTCCCGAGGGTGCGGCTGAGTCGGGAGATGGTTCGAACATGGCCGATGTGGAGGGAGCAGTGCCTACCCCCTCGGAACTCATCGAGGCCAATGTGGGGTTGCTCGGTGCCTACATGATCGAGTCTCCCTTTTCTGGCTCTGAATTGCGCAACCTGGTCGGTGAATTGAAAGAACAGGTTCGCGAGCAGACCATCGAACGTGAGCGCTTGCGGATGCGCAATCTCGAGCTCGACGAATGGGAACAGGCACTGCGTGAGAGACAGGCTGAACTGGCCGAGCTTCGGACCAAGCTGGAAGATCTCGAAGGCGCTGTAGACCTACGGATGTCGGAGCTGATCCGGGATGAGTCAGCAAGAGACGAGAAGGAACTCCAGGGCTGGAAGGACCTTGCCAAGCTGTACACGGGAGGTGATGCCGCGGTCAACGCCAAGATGCTGACCGAGGAGTCCCCCAAGGATGCAGCCAAGATTCTCCGCCAGCTGACCGATGCCGATGCTGGAGAGATCCTGCGGCTGATAACTCCCAACTCGGTGCGAAAGGAGTACTCAGACGCTTATCGGGATGCTGAACCGGCAGCCCCTGAGTGAGATCGAGGAGAGCCTGGGGCTCCGGCCCTAACCACCTGCTAAACAATGCCTTGGGGCCGCCCCAGGGCATTTTTCCGATTCAAGCTTCAGGGGCACTTCGACCGATAATAGTTGCAGCGCTTCCCCATGCTTTCCCCGCGCGCGACCCCACTCAATGGATCTAGCAACCATCATCGGATCGTTTCTGGGCTTTGGCCTGGTTCTGTTTGCCATGGCCACCGGCCCCGGCGGCGTCGGGATCTTCATGCACTTCCCGTCGATGGTCATCGTCTTTGGCGGCACCATCTCGGTGACGATGATGTGCTTCCCGGTCTCCGAGATCAAAGGGATCGCCAAGGTCATGCTGGTCACCGCTATCCGGAAGCCGGTAACACCGACCGAAGAAATTGATCGCATCGTTGAGTACGCCAACCTGGCGCGGAAAGAGGGCCTCTTGGCTCTCGAGACCAAGCTCGAAGATGTCAACGACAGCTTCTTCGCGAAGGGAATCCAGCTCGTAATTGACGGCTTCGGCGCTGAGACCGTTCGAGATATCATGGAGCTCGAAGCGGATTGGGAACGCCAACGTCACGGGACCGGCAAGAAGATCATGGATCAAATGGGAGCCTTCGCTCCTGCGTTTGGAATGATCGGAACGCTCGTCGGGTTGGTGCAGATGCTGCAGAACCTCTCCGACCCCTCGATGATCGGGCAGGGTATGGCGACTGCACTGCTTACCACGCTCTATGGAGCCATGCTCGCGAACATGATGTTCCTGCCCCTCGCCGGAAAGCTCGAGGTTTTGGCTGGGCACGAGGGGCTGTTGCGGGACCTGATGGTTGAGGGAATCGTCGCCATCCAATCCGGTGAGAAGCCCGCATTGATCAAGGAGAAGCTCAAGGGCTTCCTTTCCCCGGGATCTCGAGAGGTCGTCGAGGCCTGAGCGGCCGCATCTTTCGTCATGGGCGCCAAGAAAGCAGACCCGCCCCCCGGGGCACCCGATTGGATTGTCACCTTTGCGGACATGATTTCGCTGCTGGTGACCTTCTTCATCCTTCTCATGACCTTCAGCAGCTTGGAGTCGTTCGACTTCTTTCGCGTGAAGGGAAACAACGTCGGCACTCCTGGAGTGGTCGCTTCAAACGGGGCCTCTAGCAGCCAACCTCCGCCTGAGCTGGACATCATGTGTGCAAAGGATGCTCTCAGGGGGGCTCAAATTCCCCATTCGAGGCCCTCTTCGGAGCTGCTCGAGGGAGTTTCTGACCTCGGGGCCAAGGACACTGACGAGCACGAGGAGATCGATCTGTCCGCTCTAATGGACGGTATCCACATCCAGTACGACGAACGCGCCGCCTTCAAGCCCGGATCGATCGAACTCTCGCCTTACCTCTCCAAGGCCATCAAGGAATTAGCCGGGGTCCTCGAGCACTACCCCTACACGGTGATCTTCGAGGGTCATACTGATTCGGCCTTCCGAAAGACCGGCGAGTTTCCTTCGGAGGACTACCTGAGCGTTGCACGAGCTGAAGCAGTGGCTCACCTCGCGCTGTCCACCAGCGAACTCAATCCGCTGCAGGTTCAAATAGCCGGGCACGGATCTGATCGACCACTACAGACAAATGACACGCCCGACGGTCGCCGGATGAATCGGCGTGTTGAGGTAAGGGTCATGTCCCTCAGCAAGCGCCAGGCTGATGCGCTAAAGCTCTCCGATCGATCTGATGGGTAAGTTCGAACCTCCCCAGAAAGCCTCGCCGCCGGCGTACATGGTGTCCTTTTGCGACATGATGACGCTCATTCTGACCTTCTTCATTCTGCTTGTTTCGATGTCGCAGAAGCAGCAGGTTGGTCTCATGGCCGCGGGCTTGGGCTCCTTCATCGTGGCAGTGAAGTCACACGGGCTCAACGGAGTCCTCACCGGACAAGAGAAAGCAGACGTCTTTCAGTACGTACGGCGAAAATTCAATGTGCCCTACGATGTAGAGGAGGATCGCCTCACGGATGTTGCCGATGCCTCCAACCTGGAGCTGATCCGGACTCGGTTGCTGCACGCCCTTGAGCCCCATTCGGAACTACACTACCCCGCTGTAGTCGAGTTCGACGATGGCTCCGCCTTGATCGGAGAAAAGGGCACCAGCTACCTGGACCTTCTTGCGCCGTCGCTTCAACCGAAACACCGCCAGACCCTTCTGATAGAAGGACACGCTAACGATGCTGGCCCTGAATTTGGGGGCAACAACCGGCAGCTAGCCACAGCGAGGGCCATTCTTATCAAGGGCTACCTGGTCGAGAAGTATGGGTTCGCCCCCGAAAGGGTTGAGGCACGCGCCTGGCACCAAGAAGTTCCCACTGGTGGGCAAAAGAATCAATCTGTGGACATTCGCCTCCTGACCCCTGGGGCCGAAACAGCCGACAACTAGCTCAGAATCATGGCCGAAGAAGAAGTTGAAGTAGAAGAAGGTGCCGAGCCGGAGCCCGAGGACGCCGGCGGCAAGACCAAGAAGAAGAAGCTCTTGCTTGGAGGGGGGTTCGTCGGACTCGTTGCAGCAGGAGCAATTGCGGCAATGATGGCGATCCCAGCCACGAGCGCGAAGCGGCCCTATGCGGGCCCCTTCACGATTGCCCTGTTCGAAGAGCTCTTCAACTGCAACATCCAGGAACAGGGCCGCACCCGTTTCTTGCAAATGAAGCCTCAGGCGACCTACTTCACCTACGACCCCCAGTACATGGCGACTCGGATCACCGATGAGCTGTACCGGGCTGAGGTCCAGAACACCGTCTTTCAGATCGCCTCGCGCAAGAGCCTCGACGACATCTATGGAGAGGTGAATACCGCCATCTTCATGGAGGAGCTTCGTGATGCGCTCGATCCAGTCCTCTTCCCGGTACACATTGGCGACAGCAAGCTGCCCTGGGACTTCGACGACGACTCCGGTCTTCGGCCTGGCATCTCAAGTGGCAAGAACACCTTTCGCGGTCGCATAGAGGATCACGTCCTGAACGTGAACCCTGAAACCAAGGAGCTTTGGGTCAATGATGGTCCCAAGAGCCCCTACGAAGAGGGTGAACTCGACGTTCGGTTGATTACGGCTGGTGGCGAGGTTCTCTTCGTGGACGTGAGCGGCCTCAAGGCCGCATTCTCGGGAAGTGTCAAGGTCGGCGTCCAGGGTCAGATCATTCGCATCCTGCCCGTTGAGCTGCTGGTTCAGTAGATCAATCAACCCCACACCCTAGCTCAGCACCTTGTCCGAGAACGTCAGCCCGGAAGAAGTCGAAGCCCTCGTGGGTGACGATGCAACGGCGACTCCGCAAGAGTCGGTCGAGTTGCGTGACTTCCGTCAGCCGAGACGCCTCAGCCAGGCCCAGCAAGAGGCCATTCGGGTTGGTGCACGAGGGTGCCTCCCGACCATCGAATCGGAGCTCACGCGCTGGCTGCGTTCGGAGGTTACTGTCAAGATCTCCGGAGTCGGAGAGGCGAACGCGAACGGACTCTTTGATCGACTTGAGGATCCAGTAACGATCCTCACCCTGGACGTGGGAGACGATCAGGGCTGGCTGATTTGGGAGAACAAGGCTGCCCTCTGCTCCGTGATGACGGCTCTGGGCTCTGAAGTAGGCGAGAACCCCGAGCCGAGATCCTTTTCCCCCATCGAATCTGGCCTGGTCACCGACCTCTTGACCATCTTCTCGCGTTGCACTGGTGAGCTCTTTGACTTGCCCGTCCAGCCTGGTCACTTCAGCCAGAGTGCCGCGGAATTCTTCGCGTTCCACTCACCCGATCCGAGCGCGGATTCACAAAGACTCTTCCTGTATTTTGACCTGGAAGGGCCTGGTGGAACGAGCACAGCCCGACTCTACCTGCCAGGGATCCTACCCCCGGTAGAGACGACCGAACTGGAGCCAGCCGCTCCGCTACCTGTACACCTCGACGAGGTCCCGATTCAGCTCAGTGCGGAGCTCGGCTCAGCAGAGGTATCCCTTGCTGATCTGATGAAGATCGAACCAGGAGACGTCATACCCCTGGATAGCTTCATTGGAGACCCCGTAGACCTGGTTGTCGAAGGTAACAAGGCAGGGACAGCCAAGTGGGGCAACCTGAACGGCTGGCTGGCCCTGTCGATCGAATCCCTGGAGACCACGGAAAAGCACGCCTCCCCAAGAACGGAGCGCTAGAACCATGAGTGAAGAGAACGTCCAAGAGCAGGAGAACGTTGATGGTGACGTCGAGGAGACTGTCGAGGAGAACCTCGAGAGTGCAATCGACGAGGCCACCGATGCCGTTGCCGTTCAGGCGAACGAGCTCGCTGACCTGACCGAGGAGAGCGCTATTGGCCAGCCAATTGGCCTGGACGGTGTCCTCTCGGTCCCGGTCAAGCTCACGGTGAGAATCGGCGAGGCCCAGATGAGCCTGGCCCAACTCGTGGAGCTAGGCCCCGGATCACTGGTGCCGCTCGACCGCAACGCCCATGAGCCGGCCGATGTCTACGTCAACGGCAAGCTCGTTGCTCACGGAGAGATCGTCACGATCGACGAGAAGTACGCCGTTCGCATCAGCGAAGTCAAGTCCATCTGATACCCCGCCCGTCTCAGAGATAGCGCTGGGGCGAGTAGAACTCCTCGTCGAAAGCACTGACCGGCTCACCCATCAACATCTGGGCGATACCTTCACCGACCGATGGCGCCATGGTGAAGCTGTGGCCAGAAAAGCCACAGGCGATGTAGAGGCCCTCGACCCCCTCAACCTTTCCGAGCAGGGGTTGATTGTCCGGGGTACGAGTGAAGAGGCCAGTCTCTGCACCCAGATCTGGCTGCTCCGCGTAGTGCGGCAATCTGGACTCGAGGACCGCTCGTGCCCAGGCGGAGAAGGCCGGACCCACGTTGGGGTCATAGTCATCCGGACTCGAGATCGGAATGAAGTCCCCACCCCGACGGCCCACGCTGACACGGCTCTGAAGAGGGTCGCAGCGGACGTAGAAGCCCGTCTTGGGATCCGTGAGGACAGGGTGCGCTGTCTTGATCGGTGCCGCCTCCTCTGAGTGGCGCTCCTCAAGCGCCGTTTCGCCCCCTTCCAGGTTCAAGGACTCCCGGGAGTACCAACCTGTGGCACCTGATGCTTCGGGGCTGGCAATGCTCAGGACTCCCTGCTTTCGAACCTCCTCTTGGTGCTCCTCCTGGCTGCCGATGTAGTAGTGCTCCGCAAGGACACACTCGATCGGCAGGCTGACCCCCAGCTCCTCGAGGATGCTACGGGTCCAGGGTCCGGCCGCCACGACGACCTGGTCACAGTCGATCCGCCCATCGTCACTCTCGATTCCCACGACCCGACCCCCCTCGACGAGGATCTTCTCGACCGGGTTACCCTCCCGGATCACGGCTCCTCGGTTCCTGGCAAGGGCGGTGAGACTCTCGACCGCCAGCTGCGGGTCGAGACAGCCCGCCGTCGGCTCCCATGCAGCAATCTCCTCGTCACTGATCTGGATGCCAGGGCAGAGCTCGCGGATTTGCTCGGAATCAGCACACTCGACACGGATTCCGATGGAGTCCTGCATCTCGACGAGTTCGCGGAGGCGTTGCCTGGCCTTCTCTGAACTGCCCTTCGCCAGGGTCAGCACTCCTGACCTGAGAAAGCCCAGCGAGCGCCCCGTCTTGCCCTCGAGCCCCGCGTAGTACCGGAGGGAGTCGCGAGCCATCCCGGAGGCCTGGGTCGACCCGTAGAACTGTCCGAGAACAGCGGCCGAACAGGAGGAGGGGCTGTTGCCAATGACATCCCGTTCCAGCAGCATCACGGGTTCACTGAGGGGGTCCGTCCTGCGTGCTGCGTGGAGCGCGATAGAGATGCCAACCACACCTCCTCCGACGATCACGATTCGAGCTCTCAAGGGCACACCTCCTTCGTGTTGGGGGCCAACGGATTGTAAAAGGTCGCAGATCCACAGCTTAGCACGGATGGCCCGCTCAGCCCAAGGAGCCCTGGCTCACCCGGGCTGGAGCGAGAATCCCCCATGCGGACGCAAATCAAGACGCCCCACCGGGAGGGGATCTCGGTGGGACGAAGGAGGAGAAGTGCGAATTTATCGGCTCTGCCGCCCATGAGGAACGAGGGACGACCCAGGGGACGGAAGATCAGAGCACCTCGCCAGGTTTCTCCGACCTGACTCCGAATGCTCCCGGAGTGGGTGGTTAGGATTTCGGCAAAATTACTGTTGGCAGGTCCGATACTTGGGCGCGGCCCCTCTCCGGGCCGGCACAGCCGGACCGCCCCCCTAGGAACTTGCAAATGAGATCAACCGCTTGATTCCTCTCCGTAAGACTCGCCAAATCAAGATCGGCAGCCTGCAAATCGGCGGCACTGCACCGATTGCAGTCCAGAGCATGGCCGCGACTCCGACCCGTGACCTGGAAGCCACGCGGGAGCAGCTCAGGATTCTCGAGGGCGCCGGAGCCGATCTGATCCGTATCGCCGTGGACAGCTCGGCCGATGTCGAGGCCCTTCGTGAGCTGCGCTTGGGTACAGACGCCTTGCTATCGGTTGATCTCCAGGAGAACTATCGGCTGGCTGCAGAGGTAGCCCCGCTGGTCGACAAGATCCGCTACAACCCCGGGCACCTTCACCACCATCAAAGGGAGCTCACGGTAGCGGAGAAGGTTGCCTTCATCGTCGAGTGCGCTCGCAAGGGGTCCTGCGCCATCCGGATCGGAGTCAACGCCGGTTCCATTGCCCCCGAATACCAGGATCGGTTTGGGGATGACCATACAGCTGCAATCGTTCAATGCGCAGTCGATCACTGCCAGCTCCTGGACGACCTGGGGTTCAACGACTACCTGGTCTCGATCAAGGACTCGGATCCACGACTGGTGATCGAAGCCAACACGCGCTTTGCCGAGGCTCGGCCCGATGTTCCCCTCCACCTGGGGGTTACAGAGGCTGGGATGCCCCCGGACGGGATCATCAAGACCCGTATCGCCTTTGAGCAACTGCTGGCTCGCGGTATTGGAGACACCCTCCGTGTCTCGCTGACAGTCCCCTTTGCCGACAAGGGCCTGGAAATCACGACCGGGCGCGAGCTCATCGCGGACATCGAGAATGGTCGCTTCCGATCTGTACCGCCGAATTTCTACGACGGTCTGAATATCATTGCCTGCCCTTCTTGCTCTCGAGTCGAGAACGAGCGGTTCATCGAGCTAGCTCAGGACGTCAAGCGCGTCACGAAGGAGCACTCGGAAGAGAACCTGACCATCGCCGTCATGGGATGCCGCGTCAACGGCCCAGGTGAAACGGATGATGCTGATATAGGCCTGTGGTGTGGGCCCAAGGTCGTCAACCTGAAGCGGGGACCTGTGACCGTGGGTACCTACGGGTACGAGGAGATCACTGAGCGGCTACAGGCCGAGGTCGCAGCTGTTCTTCATCAGCGCCGGGAAAGCCGGACGAACTGAGTCATTCCACGGGGGAACACTCCCTTGCCGTGGAGCCCGCCCACGGTGCACGAACCAGCGACTGGCTCACGCACCGCGTGGGGCGCGACATGACCCTAGAAGGGGTCGTGAGCGCGGATGACCTGAGCAGTGGTGGTGCTCATGGCCGCCGGACGCATGTGAATCGTGGACTCCATCGGTGTGGTGTCCTGCTTGATTTTCTCGGCCGCCTCGCCCTCAAGCTCGGGGATCGAGATACCTCGATCCTTCAAGACTTCTGCGAGATGCGACGAGCGGTCGCAATAGGCAGCGAGAAAGAGGTTCTCCGGGTCTTCGCCAAGGCGCTCCGCAATCTCGAGCAGAACCTTATCCGAAGGGAAGCGCAGGCCATGTTCCATGGCTCGCACGAAGGTGTAGGAGAGTTCCAGCTTGCGAGCAAACTGGACACGAGAGTCTTTACCGCGGGCCTTCCTGAGTATTGATCCTAGACGCATTTTATTAGGGCTATCCCCCTGTTACTTGACTTTGGGACGTTCGCTTGAGAGCCACCCGTGGGGCCGAGCTTTTCGTTTCCGGGGATCCAAATCTCCGCTTTCCACCCATTGCTCTGAGGTCGCCTCCCCCCCGGAGGGCAACAAGAGAGCTGAATATGGGCTGGCTTACTTGATTCGGATCACCAGGACACGATGCTTCTCCTTGCCGAGCACAGCGCCTCACTCCAGAATGCATCCCAAGATGACCGACGCTACGATCCGGACTTCCTTTGAAGAAGCCGCCCGCACCCTGAAGGCCTTCCTGGACGACCCCGATTGTCTCGAGGGAGTCCACCGCTTCGCTAAAGCCGCTCACCAGACTCTCCAAGGTGGAGGCCTGCTGATGGCTTGTGGAAACGGGGGAAGCATGTGTGACGCCATGCACTTCGCGGAGGAATGGACAGGACGCTTTCGTTCTGACCGTACCCCCTTGCCTGCAATCGCTTTCTCGGACCCGAGCCATCTGACATGTATCGCCAATGACTTCGGATTCGATGAAGTGTTCGCCCGCCTCGTTACCGCATACGGGAAGAAGGGAGACCTTTTCGTGGCAATGTCCACGAGTGGGAACTCTCCCAACGTCCTGAGGGCGTTTGAGGCGGCCCGGGAAAGGGGTATCACGACCGTCGGACTGCTCGGCAAGGGAGGCGGCAAGGCGCTCCCCCTGGTCGACATTCCGATCATCGTGCCCCACGCGACGACCTCCGACCGAATTCAGGAGGTCCATATCAAGACACTCCACATCGCGATCGAGGCTGTCGAGCGGCTGCTCTTCCCTGGGAATTACGAGTAATGCACTCACTTGGGTTAACGGTATAGCCCTCTCGCGCCGTCTTCGATCTCGGGTAATCACCCCAAATTGAACTGCCAAAAACCGCCTTTTCGGGGCCAAGAACGGCGGTATAGGGGGAATTACCTAGTCGTCAGCCTCCATCCCGGCCGCCCCGAGAGCAGCCGCCTCTTGCCCAGGGCTTGAAATGGAACGTGGCCAGCGCACGCTCCGTCGAGGAGGGCGCCTTCGAGCCGGCCTTGGAAGACTCTTTTGCCTCTGGGGCTCAGATCGAGTCCAGCCCCCAGAGGAAGGCCTTGCAGGGCAGGCTCTCCAGGCTCGCCTCCAGGCCGTTCTCGATGGCCTCGATGATGCTGCGCTCTCCCCGGGCGGGGAACAGGGCCGAGATCAGATCCTCGCTCGTGAGCTCCATGCTTCGAGTGCCTGCCCGGAGGACGCACTCTCCCCCAGGTCCCCAGCTCCAGTCAATGGGCCGATCGGCGGCTCGGGCCACCGTGGCCGCCGCCTCGCCAGGGTTGAGCAGCTTGCCCATCCCCAAGGACCCCATTGCCGACCGAGCGCCGAGACCCTCGAGGGCAGCACTCACGGGGGTCGATCTGCCCGGGCTCATCAAGAAGAGCGGACCGCTCTCCGCAGAGTTTCGACAGGCACGAAGCAGGGATCCCAGGCAGTTGAGCACCCCTTCGGGAGAGCCAGCCCATTCATGTACCACTCCTGCCAGGTCCGCGCCTCGCCCAAGACAGACGTAGCCGATGACTCTTCCCCCCGCCTCCGCTACCAGGACCTTCATCCCGGGAGCTTGGTAGAGCTGGGCGCTCTCGGATCGCAAGCGCTCCACACGCAACTCCTGGCTCGAGTAGAGCTCATGGAGTCGGCCGTGGTCACTCTCGGAAGCGGCACGAGTCTCGCAGGTCACGGGCAGTCGATCGGCCAGCTCAATCTCCAGAACGAAGTCTCGCTCTGCACCAATAGCCGAGTAACCCCGCCGGGTGTAGAACTCCGGGGAATCGGCCCAGAGCAGGGAGAGCAGGCAGCCGGAGACACGCAGCTCCTTCTCAGCACGCTCCAGGACTGCGCTGGCCAGTCCGCGGCCGCGTGCATCCGGAGCAGTTGCAACGGACCCAATCATGCCAATTCGAACGCGCCCTCCAGGCTGAACGAGCTCCTGTTCGAGCAGAGCACAGGCCGAGAGAACACGGTCTGCCTCGTTGACAGCAACGATCTTGCCGCGCTTCTGCGCGCCAAACACCAGCGGATAGTCCGCGGCGAGCTCACCGCCCTGGCGAAGCACACTCTCCATCAATTCAAGTGCGCCACCCGCATCGTCGCCGACGACGACCTTCATTTCACCGGGTCACCGCCATCTTCGGGCTGATCCGAGCCGTCGCTCTGTACTGCTTCACGGTATGCCTCAAGGAGCTTGTCGCTGAGGGAGAGGGCATCGCTGAGTGAAGATCGGGCGCGGTCGACTGCGCCACTCAACTCCTCGGGTTTCGCGAGAGTTTCGCTGTCCTTATGCAGCGTCCTCGCTTGCTCCTGAAGCTTGTCGAGCAGGGCCTTGAATGCCGGGCCGCCCTCAGAGGATTCCGATGCCTTCCCGGCGTCGGTCGGCTGGGTCTCTCCGACTCGCTTGATCGGTGAGTTGGCACCTGGTTGGTTTGTGGGGAGCTTATCGACCATGTGATTACCTCAGGTAGTTGAGGAGGGTGTGTTGAATGAGGCGAGAACCAGTCGCCTGAGCCAACTGAAGGGTCTGCTCTGCTTGGTTCATGTCAAGAATGACGGTGGTGATATCCACGTCCTCCACCTGGGCGAGGAGCCCTTCGAGGTTCACTGTTGTCGTCTCCAATCGAATTTCGCTTGAGTTGAGCCTCTCAGTTCTCGCCCCAAGGGTTCCCAAGCTCTTGAGTGCCTGGTCCAGCCCCCGCAGGAGCTCGTCATAGCGCAGCTCAAGGCGGTTTACGGCCTCCTGAGATTCTAGCCCTGCAGCGTTTTTCATGTCTGCTGCAGCTCCAGCAAGCACGTTGAAAATGTCTGTTGCCCCGCTGAAGCTGACCAGTTCAGCGTCAGCACGGTGAACCTCCGTGGTGTTGATGTGAAGCACGGTACCGTTGCCCGGATGCACCAACTCAAGGTCTGTCTCTGTGAAATCAATAGGGATGTAGACCGAACCATTGATGGAAACAGAGCCCTCCCCAAACAGGGCTGCAGTGCTGCTAGCGCCTGTGTAGCCAGAGAAGTCCAGGTGCACCTCTTCGCCTCCATTGTTCACGACGGTGAGGTCGGTGTATTCCGCACTCGAAGGATCGGGAATCTGAAATAGCACACCGTCATCCAGCTGAACCGTACCGGCGACAGCATCGACCGTCAGGGAGTGGTTGTTGAGAATCGTGTCATCATCGCCACCGTTCACCAGCGTGATCCCCGAGCCAGGAGTGCCTGTCGTCGCATTGTGGCGGAAGTACAGGTTTGCAAAGCCCTCCCCTTGGTTTGCAGTCGTACCAAGCTTCACCCCGGTGATACCGGAGAGGTCCACACTCTCCACTGAGCTGGACCCAAAGACCTTCGACCCTGGGATGTTGATTGGTATCTCTGTTCCAAAGCCCACAGCAATCCGCTGGACCTGGTCATTCCCGTTGTAATTGACAGCCGTCTTTCCATCCCTTGAGGTGATGGTGTAGGGCTTGTTGACCGTCTCCGTACCTGCGAAGACAAACCTGTCTCCGATCTTGGTATTGGCGACGTCCACCAGCTTCTCCAGCAACAAGTGCAGCTGTTGACCAATGGCTTCGCGGTCGTCTGAACTCAACGACCCGCTCATTCCCGTTATCATGAGCTCTCTGGACTCTCTCAGTACGAGTGAGACCTCTTCAAGAGCCGATGTACTGGTTTCTAGAACTGGGCGTGTCGTCCCAACACTCTCCTGAAAGCGGTTGATCAAGCCCAATCGCCGACGCATGGAGAGCGCACGGGCCGTCCCCACGGCATCATCCGACGGCCGTAAGATCTCCTTACCAGTAGCCACCCGCTCCTGCGCGTGAGCCAGCCGGCTGAGGTTGTAGCCAAGACCCCGCGTGACGAGACTGTAGAGGCTCTGCTGTGTAGGTCGAATAGACATGGTTCAGATCAGTGAGAGAATCTCGTCCGACAGTTCGTTCAGAACTTGAATGAATCGTGAGGCTGCATTGAAGCTCTGCTCGTAGCGCACCATGTCGACTAGCTCCTCGTCGACATTGACGCCCGAGGTCTCTTCTCGACGTGTCTCCAGGTTCTGCAGCAAGAAGTAGCCGATCTCCCTTGATGAACCGGCCTGAGAGATCTCGAAACCGACGCCACTGATCGTGTCGCCGTAGAAGTTGCCGATTGAGTCGTTATCAAGGGCACTGATGCTCTCTGACTGCAGACCCATCATCGCGAGCAGCGCCCGGTTATCTCCAGACGCTCCAGAGAACCCAGCAGAGATGGCCTGGGGGTTGGCAACGAGGTCATCACGCAGCGCGATGTCCGCGGCACCGGTCCCTGTGAAGATGGCGTTGATTCCGAGAGCCGCCAGAACATCAGAGGTGTCTGAATCGGCGATCAGGTTGACCAGGGTGGAATCATTCTCAGAGGCAGAGAGGCTTCCAAAGCCAAAGGTAGCCGTGATGCCCTCAGCCACTTCGATCTCAGTTCCTGGCTGGTAGGTATCACCCAGGTCGAGCGTCGCAACCAGTTGGCCACCTGCGTTGTACACATCCACCTCGAGATCAGGCGTTGTACCGATGACCCCATCTGAAGTTGGAACGAAGCGGTAGCTGTTGTTTCCCTCACCTGTGTAGGCCCCGCCGATCTTGAGGTCGACGGCTGTACTCGACCCGAAGACCGTGGAACCCGGCGCCATGGAGAGAGCAGCCAAGGAGGTGCCACCATCAAGAGTGAATGTACTGGCTACACCCGTGGCGGCCGTCTGGACGTAGAGCCGATCGGCTGTGACCACGGCCCGCAGTCCATTGGATTGCATGTCTGCATTCGAGTTCAAGACTGCCGCCATCTCCTCTGCAGTTGCCTGCGACATCTCCTCGAACTCAACGCTATTGAAGGCCACGCTGAAGGAGCTGACGGGTCCAGTCAGGTTCATGGTGTCGCCATCGACCAGCGAATAGGGCCCAGCCTGACCGGCACCCAGCGAGGCGCGGTCACCCCCGAGTGTCCCGTACTTATCTGGGTTCGCATTGAGTCGCGGGGCAAAGTCAAATCCAAACCCGGCATCCGCGAAGATCTGGATCTTGTTGAAGCTGTTGAGAGCTGCATTCACTCCATCAATGGCGTTTAGCTCGTCAAGAAAGTCTCCGACCGTTGTCTCATTCGGGTTGAACAAGATCTTGGTGCTGTTCAGGTCTCCTGATGTCCGATGGGTGACGTTTACGAAGAGTTCGCCGCTCTGGATATCAAAGGGCAGGCCGGACCTTGAGATCAGCTCATCACTGAGAGAACCGTCCTGATCCTGGTCCTCGAGCCGGTAGCTTGAGGTCAGGGTCGTAAAGTTACCCTCCGAAGGTGTGCCCGTTGAGTGCAGGCGATTCATCTCGAAGATCAGGTTCTTCGCAAGGCGGTCCATCTTCGCTTGAAGATTGGGGATGAACTGGTCGCCGACCTCAATGAGCCCTGCGATCTTGCCATGCTTGAGCTTCACGGGGACATCACTTGCCTCCATGAAGACCTCTACATCACCATCGACGCCGACGACGGACTCAAGCTTGAAGGCCTTGTTTCCACCGACCATGAGCCTTCCGCCCGTGGTAATTCGCATGACGCCGTTCTGGTCCTCATTGAACTGAACGTCAACGTAGCTCGACAGCTCGCGCAGGCTCTCCTCGCGCTTGTCCCGGAGGTCATTAGCAGGCACACCCGAGACCTCGGTCTTGCCGATTTCCTCGTTGAGCATCACGATTCGCTCGGTGATCACATTGACCTTCTGGGCCTGGATCTCAACTTGATTCGCGGTATCTCGGCGTACCGTCGTCATGGTCGAGGAGAGCTGATTGAACTGGGTTGTCATCGCCGTGGCCATCTGGACCATGCCAGTTCGCAAGACGAGATCTTCGGTCGACGCAGAGAGCTCCGAAATACTGCCGAAGAAGTCGCTGATCCCCGAACTGAGTCCAAAGTTGCCGGGTTCACCCATCAGGGCCTCGATCTCCGTCATCCCGCCCAGCGCTGCATCTAGCCGGTTTACCGTGGCAATTTGCTTGGTTGTCCGTACCAGCAGCAGCGCGTCCGACGAGCGCACGATCGTATTGCCGCTAACACCCGAACCAATCCTCACGCCACGCTGCAAGAGCGCCCGCGAGGCCGTCACCTCGAGGCGCTGACGGGAGAACCCCGGCGTACTCGAGTTCGAGATATTGTGCCCCGTGGTCTCAAGGGCGGCCTGGGCCGCCAAGAGGGCCTTGAGCCCAGTGTTCAAGCCAATACCAGGCATTCTAGGCCTCCGCGTTGACCAAGGAGCCGCCGCTCTCTACTTCTTCCTTCGAGTCACAACCCAGGATCAACTGCATGATGTCCGTATTGATACGGCGATGCATTCCGATCAAGGCCGAGAGACGACGCATGCGCTTGACCATCTCTGCGATCACCTTGCGCAGTTCCTGTCGGAGTTCAGAGACTCGACTTCCATCCTCACCCAGGCGCCGGGCGATACCACCCAGGGTGAGAGTGACCACAGGAACATTCCAGTGAGCTGCAAGCCCCTCAAGCACTCTCGTGCGTTTCAGAGTACTCTGCTCGTCACGGCTGCAAAACCCCCCTGCCTGGAGCACGGCTTCTTCGAAGCTTGCAATGTCATTGCTTGCCAATGAGCGCTCCTGTGCGTCGATGCACGCCAACACCTTTTTCTTGGCGCTGATCTCGCCCCGTAGGTAGTCCTCGAGATGATTGGTCAAGCTACGTACGTTCATCGTGTTGAGTTTCCTGCTGCTGCGTTCAGCTGATCTAGTTGTGCCTGCTTGGAGTCGAGGCTGGTCTTCACCATCCCCGCGAGATCCACGTCCCAGGTATCGGCCAGACTGTCGCCAATGGTCTTGTCGAGCCAACCACCAAAGGTGTCTGCACCCGGACCACTGCCAAAGAAGCCCTCCGATAGCGTGGACCGCATTTCCTTGACGAGCATGGTTGCCAGTAGCGCTTCGAAATCCCTGGCCGTCTGCGCGGAGTCGCCGCCGGGCTTGGGAACCTCGAGATTTTGGGCCTGAAGACCCGCAAGTTGCGCCGAGATGGGCGCTTGGCCAGTGGCATCAAGTCTCATTACATTCTCCTGATCTCAGCCAGAAGCGTGCCGCTCTGGGACATGGCCTGGAGAAGAGTGATCATGTCCCGGGGGGTCGTTCCCAGGACGTTGAGGACGTCTACGACCTCCTGAAGGGTGCTGGCACCGGGCGCCAGGATCAGGGCGGAGTCCTCCTCAACCACGTCCAGGTCGGTGCTTCCTTGCGTCTGGGTTGTACCCCCAGAGAAAGCGCCGGGCTGGCTGGTCTCGTTGGTCTCGGCGATCGTCACCGTCAGGTTGCCGTGGGTGATGATTCCTGGCTGAAGCCGGACGTCGCCACCCATGACGATCACGCCCGAGCGCTCATTGATGATCACGCGTGCGACACTCTCTGCCCTCACCTCCCGGCTGAGAATTGAGTGAGCAAAGGCCACATAATCATTCTTGGGCAGGTCGTCCGGCACGCGAACGTGGACCGACTTTCCATCATTCGAGGGTCTGGCAACCTGGGGGTAGAGGTTGTTGATCGCATCGGTGATGTGCACGATGTTCCCAAGGGTGTCGTGAGCTGCACGAACGTCGAGGTACAGGTAGCCGTGCTCACTGACGATGCTGGTTTCAATCTCTCGCTCTATCTTCCCGCCACCCGGGAGGGTGCCCACGGTCACGTGGTTTCGCGTGGCGGAAGCATTCTCGCCACTGAAGCTGAAGCCGCCAACCGTGACGGGACCAGAGGCGGTGACGAATACGAAGCGTCCCGAAACATCGGTGAGCTCGGTCATCGCGAGTGTTCCACCTTCCAGGCTGCTAGCATCCCCGATCGTCGAAGCTCGCACGTCGACCCGCTGCCCTGGTCTGATCCCTGCAGGAATCGTCGCTTCGACTCGCACCACCGCGATGTTCTTGGAGCTCAGGTCCTGAACATCAACATTGATATTGCGGGTCAACAGGAGGTTCTGAAGCAGGAGCTTCGCACTGCTGCTCGAGTCGCCAGTGCCAGCCAGGCCAGTCACGAGGCCAATGCCCATGACATGGTTGTCCTCCATCCCTCTAACGGAGACGAGGCTGGTGATCTTCGTCTGCGTTGCCTGCAGGTTGGGCGTGCGGTCCAGGATCGGTGCTGTCCGTCGTGAGCGGCGAACATTCGATGTCGACTTCCGGTTGGGCTGCGTGGGGGCTTCAATGCCACCACCAGTCCAGATCGCGGGATCGATGACCACACCGCCCTGATCGCCGCCTGTATCACCACCAGTGTCCTGGGATGATGTCAGGCCCATGAAGGGAGCAAGGCTGAGGAGGAGTATTGCGTACATCTATGTGTCCTTTCTTCTTCTACGTGGCTGCCTAGAAAGGCCAGAGCCAGACAATTGCGCTGTGGATCATGCCGCCCAGTCCCTGGCGGTTCTGAGCCTCGGTTGAGGGCCCAACGCCTGTGTAGGAGACCTTCGCTTCTGCGACGAGCTCGCTCTCCACGGTGTTGTTCTGCTTGATGTCGTAGCGACGAACGATGCCTGAAAACTCGATCGTCTTGACCTGCTTGTCCACGCGAACCTCGCGGCGGCCTCGGAGAACCAGGTTCCCATTGGGAAGCGCATCCACGACGATGGCCGTCAGGCGGGCACTGAATGTTCCCTTGCGCTCTTGCTTCGACTCTCCCTTGAAGTCGTCCGAGGAGCTGGCTCCGATGTCCGGAAGGACGTTGAACGCACCCGGATACAGGTTGAATGAGTTCAGCGAGTACGAGAGATCCGAAGAGTGCGTGAAATTCGACTTCTCCTCTTCCTTCACGTCCGTTGTCTCGGAGATCAAGATTGTGACGAGATCACCGGGTCGAGCCGCTGTCTTGTTGGCGATCAAGCCGTAGGGCCCGTTGGCCGGGTTATAAATCGATCCACGGCGAACCTGCGCCTGACAGGGCGTAGCGCTTGCGAGGATCGTTGCAACGGAGATTGCGATCGGGAGGAGTCCTTTGATATGCATGACTATTTTGATTGAAGAATTTCGGATTGAATCTTGCTGCCAAGAGCGAGCTGGAGATGTCCCCTGTGAAGGACCTTTGCCGACAGCACCTTGAGAGTCCCTTGCACCTGCACCTGGATGCTGTCGTTCACAAAGCCGTCCTCGAGTGCCACGGCGTGGGTCTTCACGATGATTAGGCCGTTCTCGATGGTCAGGTTGACGGCTTCGCCCTTCGACACAGCGGGCTGCCGGACAACGTCGGCTACCGTGACTGGGTCGCCTCGGCGTAACGGTCGCTTGGCGGTTGCCCCCAGGAGCTCTGTACCACGGAGCGGCTTGGTGTTGACCCCTGCCCTGACAGCCGTTCGCTGCATTCCCAGGTCGCCCGCACCAATTTGCTGGTGCTGTGCAATGTCCCTCAGGAGCACTGGCATTTCACGGAAGACCTGGACGTCGTAGCTTGCCCAGACGGTGCGGTAGGGCATGTTGTCGATCACGATGTGAATCGGAACATTCCAAACGCCGGGCATCGGGCGGTTCGTATTCGAGACCGAGAGAATGGGCCGCGCGATCAACTCACGACTCTTGATCCCCTTGGGCACCGTCAGGTCGGCGAGCGGCTTGGCGGAGCGAATCTCAACATCCTCACCTTCAAACACGGCCTTCAGGGCCTCTTTGGCCTGCAGGCGTAGCTCTTCTCCAGTGATGACTGCGACGGTCGGGCGGACCCGACAGGTCGCTTCACCATCGATCACGAAGGAATGGTTCGTGAACTGGCGGGCGATCTGGTCTTCGATTTTCCAGCCATGGAAGACGCGTGTGAAGCCCGGCGAAGGGGCATAACCGAGTTCGACCTCTTTGACGCGAGCGATCTGAGCCTCGTCTGCGCCGGTGATGGTTGCGATCTGGCCAAGAGTAATCTCGGAACCCATCACGCTTACCTCGGAGGGCAGCGTGATGGTGATGTTGCTGAGGAGGAGGGTTCCTAGAATGAGCATGATATGGCCGACCTAGCGGATCATCTGGTTGACTTGTTGAAGCATCTCGTCCGATGCGCGAACTGCCCGGCTGTTCACCTCGTAGTTCCGCTGGGCCATGATCAGGCCGACGAGCTCCTCAACGACTTCGACGTTCGAGCGCTCTACGTGGCGATGGACAAGGCGGCCGGTACCTGTTGTTCCAGGGACCTGCTGACCTGCAGTGCCTGAGCTGGCGGTCTCGCTGAACATGTTGCCGCCCTGAGCCTTGAGGCCCTCGGGGTTGGCAAAGCGGAAGAGCCCCAGCTGGCCGGCGACCGTTCCAACATCACTATCCGAGTTGCGAGTAGTGATTGTCCCGTCTTCGGCCACGCTGATGTCGATCACGTCGGAGCCGACTGTCGGGAAGGTCTCGAGGGGATAGCCATCGGCGGTCACAACCGTGCCGTTTCCATCACGATGAAAGCTGCCGTCTCGGGTGTAGCGGAAGTCGCCGTTAGGCAGACGAATCCGGAAGAACCCCTGACCATTGATCGCCACATCGAAGGGCGCGCCGGTCGGCTCCAGGTCGCCCTGGCGGAAGCCCTTGCGTGAACCAGAGATCTCGACACCGCTTCCGATCTGCAACCCGGTGGGATTCATTCCCGACTGGGAAGTAGCTGCGCCGGGCTCGGCATACGTCTGGTAGAGCAGCGAGCGGAAGCTCAAGGTACTGCGCTTGAACCCCCCGGTGTTCACGTTTGCGATGTTGTTCGCAATCGTGTCGACCATCTTCTGCTGGGCCTTCATTCCTGAGGCCGAGGTCATCATCGCTCGAATCATGGTGCTAGATGGAGTTAGTTGAAGAAGGAGTGCTGAGAGGGAGGTGCTGAGGAGGAGGTTCGATTAGCGCAAGGACGTGAGGCGTCCGTAAGACTGATCGATGAGCTGCATGACGTTCTTGGCAGACTCGAAGGTGCGCTGAGCTGAAATCAGTCCGACCAATTCGTCGATACTGGCGACGTTTGAGCGCTCCAGGTTGTGCTGGTGGACCACGGCATCTGATGCCTCCGGACTGTTTCCGCGCTTGGGCTCGAAGTAACCGCCACCGAGCTGCTTCAAGTTGGCCGGGCTCGCGAAGTCGACCACCTTGAGGCGACCGATCTGCTGGTTGCCCTGGCGCATCTCGCCTGCGGCGTCCACGGTGACCATCTCCCCGGTCGGATCGATGGGCGCGTTGTTTCTCTCCCAAGCAACGGGGTAACCCTCAGTGGTGATGAGGACACCGTCCTGGTTGACGTGGAACTCGCCGTTGCGGGTGTAGAACTCACCCTGCGGACCCTCGACTGCAAAGAAACCCGACCCCATCAGTGCCATGTGGTAGGCACTCCCCGAAGGCTCCAGGTCGCCCTGGCTGAAGTCGGTCCTCGAGTGGGCGGCTATTTCGATCTCGCCCGGGCCACCACCGGGTACCACGAAGGCTCGGGTACCAGTGCTAATTCGCTTGTAGGCGGGTGTGTTGAGGTTGGCGAGATTGGCCGTGATCGCCTCGAGGCGACGTTCGGATGCTCGACCGGCTGAGACGCCGCTGTAAAGTCCTAGATTCACACCCTCCCGGTAGCAATGAGGGTGCCAACCGCCGAGAGGCCCCTATCCGGCGCAATACCGTGGTTTCAGGGGGAGGTTCCAGGGCCCCACAGGCCCTCAGTGCCCAATTGGCTCGGAAAGAAATTCCATCCTAAGAAAAGACCGCCGCCATCCCTTCGGATGGCGGCGGTCTGTGGGTTCAGATGGCCTGGATGGCCATGCGCCCGGCTTCTTAGATCAGATTGACCGTCTCTGCCAGGATCTCGTCTTCGATCGAGATCACCCTGGAGCTGGCTTGATAACCACGCTGGGCCTCGATCAGGCGAACGAACTGCTCGGCAGTATCGACGTTTGAGGCCTCAAGAGAGCCTCCCACAACCGTTCCTGCAGCCGCAACTCCGCCGGCCCCCATGATGAGGTTTCCACTGTTCGGAGTTCTGCCCCAGAGGTTGTCGCCCACCTCATTCAAGCCCTCTGGGTTCGCGAAGGTCGCAATCCCAACGGCGCCGAGGGTGCGGCTCTGCCCATTGGAGTAGAACCCACTGATGGCCCCATCTGAGAGTACGTTGATGCTGGCGAGTTCACCTGCACCAAAGCCATCCTGACCGGAGACGTAGACCTCGGCATCCGACCCGAATTGTGTCAGGCCGTCGAGCTCACCGTCAGTGCCCAGATCAACCAGGATGTTCTGAGTTGATGGTGAGCCGGTGAACTGCAAGGAGATGTTGTTGTTCACAGCACCAAGCCCTGTGGGCGCACCATTCTCATCGAACTGCAGGCCAGTAATCGGTCCACTCAAGATCGTACCCGCACCATCGAGAAGCTCGGGAGTCACGGTCCAGGTCAGATCCCCTTGACGCTCGTAGGTGAGAGTCATGGTGTAGGGGATCCCCGCCGGGTCATAGACCTCAGTCGACGTCACCACCGTGTCAGGCCCGGTCCCCTCGGTGGTCACCGAGGTCGCATAAGTTGCCCAATCACTGTACCCCACCTGGCCGGCATTATCGCTGAGGGAGAGGAGTAGGTCCGTCTCGCCGGCCGTCTGAGCTTCAAGGGTGATCTGGCCCGCTGAGTTCAGCGAAACCTGGGCATCCGGATAGAGTGAGTCCAGATAAGCAATGAACTCGTCAACAGTTTCGCCATCGAAGCCGCCGCCCACCGGACCGTAACGGAAGCTCGCATTGACTGGAGCGCCGTCGGTATCCACACCGGAGATGTTGATCACATCTCCAGGTTCATAATCGACCAGGTTCCCGGGCAGGTCATTGAGCGTGGTCACACCTGGAATCAGGGGGCCTTCTGAACCGGTCACGAGAGTCGTCGGGATTCCAATCGCTGAAGCTAGGTCCTTACCAGCTTCACCCGGATTGATCTTGAGAGTCACATCAGCTCCCTCGAGCTGACTTGTCACCTCGATGAAACCGCTTCCATTCACGGTTGCGCTCACGTCTGTTAAATTATCGATTGCCGTTGCAATGTCTGCCACGGAGACACCACCGGGTGCACCAGGCACCTGCACCACTGCCGGTGCACCACCGTTGATGACCACCTCCATGGTCCAGGTCTCACCAACAGGAATCGGGATGTTCCCTCCAATCGTTCCCGTCAGGACCGCCGGAGATCCATGCTTCAGGGCAGAGGCTCCGGTAAGAACCTCGGCCAATGGGCCTGTGATTTCCGCCGGCAGGTTTCCAGCTAGTTCCACGTTGCCCGTACTTGCGGGGGCAAAGGCTGAGTCGACATCAAGCGAGATTGGCGAAGAGTTCGGGTCCAACACCCTGTATCCCGTAGATAGATCAACAAGGTTTTGGAGAGCGTCCAGTCCGAAGGTTCCAACGCGCGTGAAGTAGTTAGCGCTTCCATCGGTGACGCTGAAGAACCCCTGTCCCTCCAGAGCGAGGTCAAAGGTCCGCCCTGTTCCACTCAGTGCGCCCTGTTCAAAAGCACGCACGATCGACCCGATGTTGACGCCCAAACCCAGCTGGGAGGGGTTGATTCCTCCAAGAGGGCCGTTTGGTGCAAGGGCGTTCTGCATGGTGCGAGAGAAGTTGTCTGAGAAACGCACCGTCGACTTCTTGAAGCCTGGTGTGTTCGAGTTGGCCAGGTTGTGGCCAATGACGTCAATCCAGTCCTGGTGGGACTTGAGCGAGGAGAGGGCCGTGAATAGTGCTGAGGTCATCCGCGCTACTCCTCGTCCCCCGAGTCGCCATCATCACCGTCACCGGAGTCCGATGCACCGGTGATCTCCACGACGTTGAGAAGCGGAACATCCTGACCACCCACGTTGAGGACAGCGATGCCCTCTTCGATTCTTACGGAGGTCACACTGCCGCTGATGCTCTCCTGGGTCGCAGGATCAATGTAGGTGACGTTCTGTCCAATCAATGAACTGCCTTCAGTGAGCTGAGACATGAGCGCATTGCTCTGCTGAAGAACAGCAAGCCCAAGGAAGTTGTCGTTCAAGTTCTCCATTTGCTCGAGCGACGAGAATTGCGCCAGCTGAGCGATGAAGTGCTCATTTGATTGAGGATTGATCGGGTCCTGGTTTTGCAGCTGACTGACGAGCAGTTGCATGAAGGCGTCCTTGCCGAGCTCTTCGCCCGTACTGACGCCCTCGGTCCCGTATCCGTTGAGTCCCGATGAGAGTGCTGAAATGTCCATTTGGATGTCGTTGGTTCAAGCGTAGGTGTCCACGCCGAGGGCGTTCGAATGGTTTCGAACACGGTCCTCGGGTGTGAAATGTTCGTCGACGAGTTGTTCGAGTTCGCGGGAGACGTCCTGCCCTGTGGGCCAACCTCCCTTTCCATCCGAAGACCCTTGTTCGAGTTCGAAGTCGAAGCTGGGATCCTGGAATCCCTGGTCTGACAGGGCGGACTCGAGTTCGTGAATGTGCTGCTGGAGAATGCCGAGGGTGTCCTCGCTCTCGGCACGTACCAAGGCGCGCACTTGGTCGTTCTCGACCCTCACACGGATCGATAGCCTTCCGAGTTCAGCCGGCGCTAGTTGAATGCTCGCAGACCGCAGGCCCGGGTGCAGGTGCATGCGGAACTGCTGCAGGACCTGAGAGGCCTTCTGAGCCTCCTGGCTCTCGGGCGTCGGAGCGGGCTTGGTGATGGTCTTGCGCTCCACGGCTCCGGTGCTATCGGCCTTACCGCTCTCTGGGGCCGGCATGGGTTGGGCAACCTGGGCTCGCTGGCCGACAGACCTCACGGAACCGGACGGGGCAGGTCCGGCACTCGCCACGCCGCCAGCCTTGGCACCACCGGCCGCCTCAATCTGAACCAGGGGGTTCAGTGGCGACGCCTCCGGAGTCGGTGCCTCCAGCTCCGAAAGCTCGACGGGCGGCTGAACCCCTTGTTCCTCGGCGGCAGCGAGCTGGGAGCCCAGCTCTGCCTGAAAATCGCCCTCGAACTCTTCGGACTGACCAGAGAGGGTGGCTCCGGGTCCCTCCGAAGCGGTCCTGGCCGACCCTGCGCCTCGGGTATTTCGACGGGTACGGGCCTGCTCGCGGTCGCGGGTCTCGACCTGGCGCCTCGTCTCCTTGTTATCGGACTGGCGGCGGGCCCTGGCCTCTTCAGGCCGGGTTCCACGACGGCTCTCGCGGCCGGATCCATCTTCCTCTCTCCGGGCGCGTCGACGGCCGCCGGCCCCGACCTCTCGGTCCAGGCGCTCGACCGGCCCCTTCCCGTCACCACGACGGTTCAGGTGCCCTTTGATAGGAGAGTTGAGCGACCGCTCCGTGCCGAGCGGCCGCCCAATACTTTCCAAGGAAGGGAGACTTGCTGAGTTTCCCATGGACTCCGTGGGAGCAAGGGGAATGCCAAGCTCGACGGTGGAATCTAAGTAGCAGTGCTAAAAAGGCTTACGCCACCCCACCTTGATGAGCCGACCCCCTCCACCCCATGAGTTTCTTTCCAGATCCTGCGAAGGAATTGCCCATGCCCTGGAAACCCTGACTTATCTGGCACTTGGCGAATGGCTGATTACGTCATAAATAGGCCCTGCGAACCCCAGATGGTCATGAGGGGACTGCTTATTCGTGCAGTACTTACCTGCAAGGCACCCGATCAGCACCCGTCTTTGGCGACTCAGGGTATGCTTGTACAAGAAGAACAGGTCCTCGGTATGGGCCCTCGCAGCGCTTTCCCCGAAAGGGGTCAGCGGATAGATGGCTCTCAATTCCTTACCTCACCCCCAAGGCACCCCCCCGCCGCAACAGCTAGCTCGCGGCACACGAGTCGACTTCGCGTCAGACCAACAATACATGGAAGCCAAATTTCTCCCCACACTGCTAGTCGCGACCCTTGCTGTCTCCACCTCATCAGCGCAGCACAAGCAGGTCAGCGCGATTGCCGTCGCACCAGGCAGTGATACCAATGTCTGGGTCTGTAACCGCGACAACGAGTCGGTTTCCCTCATCGACACGGAGAACGATGTCGTCCTTGCTGAGATCAAGGTCGGGATCAAGCCTCGGTCACTCTCCCTCTCAGACGACGGAACGCTTCTCTTCGTGGCCAACCAGCGTGGAAACATCCCCCTGCGGGCCAACGCCCGCCGTGGCTTCCCGGCAAACGCCGATCCTGGAACCATCAGCGTCATCGACACGGCCAGCCGCAGTGTCACGACCACGATTCCGGGTGTTGCAGTCGAGCCCTATGGCGTTGTGGTCGCTCCGAACGGCAAGTACTTCGCTGTCTCTGGCTTCCGGTCCGGAACCTTCAGGCTGTACGACGCCAACACCCTCGCCCCTTTGGTCACCCACCAGTACCTGAACGACCTCTCCGAGATCCCGGCGCCCTTCACCATCGCGGACGTGGATGAGAACCGCGACGGCATCGCCGACCTTGGTGATCCTCGAGGCTTCACGATCAAGTCTGACAGCGCTCAGATCTACGTCACGCACAACAAGTCTCCTTACATCTCCGTGCTCGACATCTCCCTGGATGGGAACGGCATTCCCACAGGAATCACGCGCAGCGCCAAGATTGCTTTCAACGACTACGACAAGGACCCGTTCTTCAACCCGGTCCCCGTACAGACCATCGAGAGCCAGGGCTTGCCCCGCTTTATCGAAGACATCGCGATCTCCCCGGACGGATCTCGAGCGCTCTTGCCCCACGTGCTTCACAACATCAATCATGATGTGAATCACAACTTTGGTGCGGCCTTGGCCGGTGACTTCGCCAACCGTGTCCATCCCGCCCTGACCGTGATCGATGCAGCAACAAACACGTACAACCAGGCCGGCGACAACTCCACACGCCTGCACCACGAGCTCACCGACACCCTGACTCCTGCGGGCTATGCCGGCTTCGGCGAAGCTCACGTCATGACGACCACGGGCAACCCGCTGGTCCTTGGCGGCAGTGGGTCACCCGTGCTGGGCGGAACCATTGACCTCCAGGTCCAGGGAACCCAACCCGGCGACACCGTTGAGATGTGGGTGGGGTCTGTCCAGCGCAACGACGACCTGGGACCCGAGGGCTTCCGCTATCTGCGCCCCCGCTTCGTCATCCCGTCACCCGGCGGGAGCCTCAGCCTTTCTGTTCCGAACTCTCCCAGCCTTGAGGGCGAGGTCCTGATTGCCCAGGCCCGCGTGATCGACGGAGTCACTGGCGAGCCAGGGACGACCAACGCCGTGCGCTTCCGCCTCAGTGCAGACACCTACGGAACAGGCGAGCTCGGCTATCGCGCAGGCCACCCGTCACGAGTTCTCTACAACGAGGCAGGAACCAGCGTCTTGATGCTGAACCGCGGATCGGAAGATCTCTTCCTCTTCGACGCCAGCGGCTCTGACCTCACGCTTCGGACTGTCTTCCCCGAGAGGATCAAGTTCACCGAGCGTCCTGCGCTCTCCAGCAACATGCCCATGGGTGACATTCCGCTGGGCATCACCATGATCCCTGACCCCACGACTGACAACGATGATGCCCTGGTCTTCGTGATCAACGAGGGCAACCGAACCGTCAGCTCGCTGCGTGTTGACTTCTCCGCAGGCACGATCCTGCAGCGCTTTGCACCTGCCAAGACAATCATCTCTCAAGACGAGTTCAGCCTGTCCATCAGGATTGGACAGGAGATCTTCGAGGACGCATCTCGAGATCAGACGACCGGTAACTTCAACAACTCGTGCGCTTCCTGCCACTTCGAAGGTGGTGCAGACGGCAACGTCTGGCAGCGCCCTGCGGGCCCTCGGTCGACCATGCCCGTCTATGGCGGCACCCTTGGAACCGGGCTCATCTTGTGGAAAGGCGTCCGCCTGAGCATGGGCGAGACTGGCCCGATGTTCGGTGGAGAGAACGGTGGACACGGAATCTTCACCGACGAGGAGCAGCAGGGTCTCTCCGACTACCATGAGGTGGTCACGCCCCCGCTGAACCCCAACAGGGACCCCGGCCACGTGCTCAGCCCTACAGCTGCCTTTGGGCGAGACCTGTTCTTCGGCATCGACGACACGGGGCTCAACCCCACCCTTCGCACCGCGAACTGCTTCGAGTGTCACGACAGCACCGAGACCAACATCCTGAGTAACCCGGGGCCGCGTTTCTTCACGGTGGACTTCGTGAACCCCCTACTCTCCGGCGGTGAAAGCCTGGGGCAACTGGACCCCGACTGCTTCTCGCTCAGGGAGTCCGTCGCAGTCCTTGGCGTCAGGAACGTGAACACCGGAGCAAACGTTGACCTCGACATGGACGGGACACCCGACCCCGATCGCAACGGCGACGGCTTCCCTGACCTCGAGACCTATGCGGTCATGAACCTGGACAGCGAGGATGACTTCCGTCGCGACGACCCCAACAGCTACCTCTGTCCTTGCGATCCCGCTCTCGACCCGACCTGCGATCCGCTGAACCCCTTCAGACTGTTCAAGCGCTCGGCAGCTAGCTTCTCGATCCCGACCAAGCTAGGGGTCTTTGCAACAGGCCCGTACTTCCATGATCACTCTGTCTACTCCCTGAGAGGCCTGGTTGATCCCGAAGCTCAGATGTTTGACCCGGTCTATGGAGACGTCGCGTATGGGCTACCGGTTGATCGCCCCGGTGTCTTCAAGGTCTACAACGAGGCCCACGACGTTCGTGGCCACGAGTCCTTCCCCGGCTCACCCGGTGACTCGAAGGTGCAGCAGACACTCAACAGCACGGACCCGGATGCTGACACCGAGCGGATCCTGGCCTTCATCAAGTCCCTCTAGACTTGGTTGAGATCATGCGAGAGCAGCCCGGAGGCTTCGGCCTCTGGGCTGCTCTCCTTTTCGGGCCGGGTGGTTTGACGTCTAGGCCTTCTCTCGAACCTCGACCGTGCCACCCTCATCTCCGATGACCACAACGTGAGCCAGGTCGATGAACAATCCACACTCGACCACACCGGGCACGTGAGTGATTGCGCGCTCAAGACCTCGCGCGTCGGCTATCCCCTCGGGAAAACGACAGTCGAAGATGTGGTTGCCATTGTCCGTCACAAAGGGCTGACCATCCGACAGACGCAGGATTGGTTCCGAGCCGAGGCCCCGAAGCACCGCTGCCACAGTGGGCGAAGAAAACGGAACGAACTCCACAGGCAAGAGAAACCCCAACCCAAGGCGGTCAACAACCTTGTCACGGCCAACCACGATGACTTCCTTCTCGGTGATCGAGGCGACCACCTTCTCGCGCAGCAAGGCGCCTCCGCCGCCCTTGATCATCTGAAAGTCCCCATCGATCTCGTCGGCTCCGTCGATCGTCAGATCAAGGCGCTCGACCTCATCCAAGCTCGCCAGCGGAATGCCCATCTCCGTGGCCTTCCTCTCGGTGTCCACGGAGGTGGGGACTCCGCGTACCTGTAGTGACTCCTCCGCGATGCGCTCGGCCAGTCGCTGCAGCGTGAAGAAGACGGTTGAACCGGTGCCCAGGCCCACCGTCATGCCGCTCTGGACCAGATCTGCTGCGTGTCGGCCGGAGACTTCCTTGGGGTTCGAGGGTGCCATATTCCTTTGGTGGACGGGGCCTGGATGGGCCTGGAGCCGAGAATCGCGAGGGGGCATTCTACGCGGGTCCGTGTTCACGATCCCCCCTGGAGCCTCCAGGCGACCGTATTCAGGAAACTCCGTTCATGCTCTGGCAGATCGCTTTCGATACCTTAGAATGAGATGCAGTCTCAAGAACGGCCATGACACGACTCAGCGAACTGAACCCTGGTAGCTCCGCCGCCCTCCTCGAGGTCGGTGGGGATCGATCCTTTCGCCGACGCCTGATGGAACTCGGACTCCTCCCGGGAACCCAGCTCAGGCTGGTCCGTCGTGTTGCCATTGGCGACCTGCTCGAACTCGAAGTTCGTGGCTGCCACCTGAGCTTGCGCTGTTGCGACGCCCACCACCTCATGGTGGATGGAATCCGCGGCTGAACGCTCTGCACACCTTTCTATTGTGACGCCCGAAATGGTGACGGGGCTCTCGAGAGTCGCATTGGCAGGTAATCCCAATGCCGGCAAGACCTCCATCTTCAACTGGCTGACGGGCAGCTCTCAGAAGGTCGGAAATTATCCCGGGGTCACCGTAGAACGGCACACTGGTCGACTCGAACTGCCTTCGGGGTCCGAAGTAGAGATCTATGACACCCCCGGCACCTACAGCCTCTCTGCTCGAAGTGCCGAGGAGCAGATAGCAAGCCAGGCAATCGTAGGCCTCTCCCCTCTCCCTGCTCCAGATCTGGTTGTTGTCGTAGTTGATGCGACCCAGCTCCTTCGCAACCTGTACCTGACCTTACAGGTCGTTGAAACGGGGACCCCAATTGTCGTCGCCCTCACCATGGTCGACCTCCTTGAACGGTCCGGGCAAACCATCGATGTCGGTCACCTCGAGAGCACCCTGGGTATCCCAGTCGTTCCCGTCTCGGGACTGACCGGCGGAGGTATCGACCAGCTGAAGAAGGCCGCCGGGGAGGCTCTATCAAGAGCAACTGAGTCCAAAGATGGCCCTCTCTGGCCGCCCTCTCCCGAACTCGAGGCCGACGTCTCCGCAGTCGCTGACAAGCTTCCAGAGGAATGGACGAGAGACACCTCTTCGCGTCGTCGAGCTCTGGCCCTCTGGGCACTGCTCTCGATTGACGAGGAAGATGAGCTGGTGGGGATAGCACCCGAGCTAAGGGAGTCTGTCGACTCCCGTCGTCAGCTCGCCGCCGTCGAGGGCCGAGACATCGAGGCAGAGATAATCAGCGCTCGCTACGCCTGGATCGACCTGCACTGCTCGCCCGCCCTGAGCACACCTGATGAACCCCGGACAAGCCTCACCGGGCGCCTGGACTCACTGCTCTTGCATCCAGTCTCAGGGTTCGCGCTCTTTCTCCTGACCATGGGCCTGGTTTTCCAGTCCCTCTTCAGCTGGGCCGATCCCGCTATCGGCCTGGTCGAGTCAGCCTTCAATGGCCTCTCAAGCGGTGTGATCGCAGTCATGCCGGAGGGAATCCTGCGCGACTTCATCACCGAAGGATTGATCGCAGGCGTCGGCGGGGTCGTCGTGTTCCTCCCACAGATTCTCCTGCTGTTCTTCTTCATCGGACTGATGGAGGACAGTGGCTACATGGCCAGAGTCGCCTTCCTCATGGATCGCTTGATGAAGTCCATCGGCCTCCATGGTCGGGCCTTCGTTCCGATGCTGAGTGGGTTTGCCTGCGCGGTTCCGGCAATCCTGGCCACCCGTACGATGGAGAGGCGCCGCGACCGCATGATCACCATGATGGTCGTCCCCTTGATGAGTTGTTCCGCACGACTCCCTGTCTACACGCTCCTCATCGCAGCCCTCTACGACACGGAGTCAAAGGTGCTTGGCTTCCTGCCGGTGCAGAGCCTGCTCATGGTAGCCATGTACCTGTTCAGCACCATCATCGCGCTTGTCGCTGCCGCGATCCTGGGAAAGACAGTCTTCAAGGGTCCGCAGGTGCCACTGATCCTGGAGCTCCCCCCCTACCGCATGCCCCAGCTCCGCAGCGTCATCCGAATGATGATGTCGAGAGCCGGCGTCTTCCTCAGGGAAGCAGGTGGGGTCATCCTGGTCTGCACGGTTGTCCTCTGGGGCCTGCTCTCCTTCCCCAAGCAGCCAACCCTCGACACTGATTATTCGGCAATGCGAATTCAAATCGAGCGGGAGGTGATGGGCGACGAACTACAGTCCGAGCTCCTTCGCATTGACAACCTCGAAGCGGGAGAGATCTTCCGCAAGAGCTACGGGGCTCGACTCGGACAGTCCATCGAGCCCGTGATCGAGCCCCTCGGATTTGACTGGAAGATCGGCATCGGCTTGATTGGCGCCTTTGCTGCCCGAGAGGTCTTCGTCAGCACCATGGGCATCGTCTACGGAGTCAGCGACGAGGTAGATGAGGGGTCGGAGTCTCTTCGTGAGCGCATTCGCAACGAGAAGTGGGCGGACGGCCGTACCGTCTACACCCCACTCGTTGGGCTCTCCCTGATGGTCTTCATCGCCCTGGCCTGCCAGTGCATGAGCACACTTGCCGCGGTCTACCGCGAGACAAACAGCTGGAGGTGGCCCGTGTTCATGTTTGTCTACATGACCAGCCTGGCCTGGATCGGCAGCCTGATCATCTATCAGGGCGGCCGCTGGATCGGGTTCGACTAGGGCTCTCCCCGCGGTAGTTTGCCAGGGGATGAGGCCTCTACCAGTCAGCCTCCCACTTCTCGTAGGCTCCACCGAGCCAGCGGGCGAAGCTCTTCGGATCCAGGTCAGGCCCTCCCTTCATGTCGACCAGGTCCCCTGTCACGGGGTCGATCACTGCATAGGAAGGAGTTGCCAGGGTCTTGATCAGGCTATCCTGCCAGGCCCGCACCTCATCCTGGTTCTCACCATCGTTGTGAATGCGTGCCTCGACAAAGTCCTTCATGATTCCGGCGACCGCCGGGGCAGGGAACACCTTTTGTTCCATCTGCCTGCAGGCCGGTCACAAGAAGCCCGTGAAGTTGATCAACACTGGCTTGCCCTGTGTTTCCGCTGAAGCGAGAGCACCCTCATAGTCGTCGGTGATGATCTCGTGTTGCTCGGGCCGCGAGGCGTCAAACGAACCACCCCCTCCGCCATGTGCTCCCGCACCCTGCGCCGACGAGTAGTTCGGAATGATGGCCGTCATGATCGAATCCATCGAGTGGCCGCTGTACCCATGGAGGCAGTAGGCAGTCATTCCAAGAAAGAAGATCGCCGACATCATTCGGCCCGCAGATATCTCGCTTACCGCGTAGCCCTTGATCTTGATCCAGCCCAGGAGGTAGATACCCGCGAGCAAGAAGATCAACGCCCACAGCAGCAGGAACAGCTCGCGGGAGATGAAGCCCCACCCGTAACGCAGGTCCACGTTGGAGAAGAACTTCAGAGCTGCGGCCAGCTCGATGAACCCCAGGCTGACCTTGAGCGTGTTCATCCACTCACCACTGGAGGGCATGGCCTGTAGCCTGCCCGGAACCAGCGAGAGAATCGTGAATGGGACGGCCATGGTCATCCCGAAGACGCCCATCCCCAGGGTGATCTCCCAGATGCTGCGCCCCTCTGCTGCCGATGCGGACAAGAGCGTGCCCACGAAGGGTGCTGTGCAGGTAAAGGAGGTCAGCACTAACGTCATCCCCATCAAGAAGACTCCGAGGAGGCCTCCTGTCGTGCTGGCCTTGCCAGCCATGTTCATCAGCGCCTGAGGTGGATTCATGGTGATCACACCAAACAAGGCCGCAGCAAAGATCACGAAGATCGAGCCCATCACCAGGTTGGTGATCGGGTGAGTCGCGAAGGGCATGATCAACGACCCGACCGTGAGGGCAATCGCTACAAAGATCAGGACGATGCCGGCACCGTACATCAACGAGAGCGTCAGCACCTTTCCACCTCGAGCCTCGGCCTGCTTCGTGAAGAAGGAGATCGTGATCGGAATCATCGGGTAGGTGCAGGGCATCAGCAGGGCAAAAATCCCCCCGCCAATCGCGCCGAGAATCAGGGTCAGCAGCCCGCTCTTCTCGTCCTCATCCTCGTCTTGGTTCTCGCTGTCCTGCGAGGGCGCCGTGTTGGCAAATGCCTGGTCCCAGTCGCCCTCGGGGTAGCTGGCCCAGACCTCAGCAGGGCCTGACCCCACGGAGGTGATCGTGGAGGCGTACTGAAGGCAAACGCCGGAGTCCTCGCATGTTTGGCCGCGCAAGCTGGCGCTCACATGCGGTTCGGTTATCCCCGGCTTCAGCTCTCCCTGGCCATAGATTGTGATCTGGCCCTCGTGCCCAAGAATGAAGGTGTCACCGCCGTCCGCGGCCAGCCCCTCCTGCACGTACTTGTGGGGCTCTGGCCACAAGAGCTCCTTGAACTGCGCTACCTCTCCCTCGAGTTCGATCCTCGTCGGTAAGCCGATTGAGTCGGGCGCGCCCAGCTCGTGATGGTAGAGGTGCCAGCCACCTTCGATATCAATGGTGATGGCGAGCTGAAGTGCGTCGTCCTCAACCCGGGTGTAGAGAGTCGCCCTGGCCTTGTCGTCGTCGTTGGTAGGTTCGGGCTCCGCTCCCTCCCCTGTTCCGAAGCCCGCTTCCTCCCCCATGGAGAACCCGGCATCCAACCCGGATTCTTGTTCGACCTCCTCGACCAGGCCAAAAGCCTCGTCCGGGTAGTTCGCGAACAGCTGATCATCACCCTTGCCCGATGACTTGATCGACTCGTTGTAGGGGTAGCAGGCACCACTGTCCTCACAGGTCAGGCCACTCAGCTTGACGCTCAGGGTCGGCGTGGCCCCATCGGTGATGGCCCCGTGCCCGAAGAGCACCAGCTCCTCCTCATGCCCCAGGATGAAGGTGTCCCTACCGTCATCTCCCAGCTCTGGCTGCTCATACCGGTGCGGGTCTGGCCAGTGAAGTTCATCCAGCTCTGCGTCGCCGCTGACGCTCACCGTCAGGGGCTTGCCCACGGCATCCGGTGCTCCCAGCTCATGGTGATAGAGGTGGAAGCCCTCGTCGATCTCGATCTGGATCGCAAACCGCAGGTCGGTGCCTTCGGTTCGGGTGAAGAGCTTGGCGCTGGCCTTTGCCGCCTGGCCCGTGGCCGCGGGGGCCAGGGTGGCGACAGCCGCAAGGAGGAGTAGGGAGGTCCGGTTCATGGGTGGAACTCTATCAATGCCAACGCGTTTGGGATGCGGGACTCCGGTCCCTGGGGCAGAAAAATGAGGCCTGCCCACGTCAGCGATTACGGACCTACCAGCCGAGAGTGTGACGAAACCTGCTTGATCTGGGGGGTTTGAGGGCTCATGTGACTTCCCAGGCCCGTGACTCGCCTGGGCCTCAAGACTACGGTTCCGCGCGAGTTCGGCCGACAGATGGGCAGTGAGTGAGCTCAGGAGAAGCAAATGATCCGCAAACTGATGATGGGAGGGCTGGTGCTGGTGCCGGTAGGGGCTCTCGCCGGCCTGCACGTGTCCTCTGCCGCCCCCCAGCCGAGCCTCGAGCCTGGCCAGGAGCTCTCGGATGCGGAGCAGCGTAGGGCAGAACAGCTCGAGCGCCTCGAGAACAAGAATGAGGAGCAGCGTGCGGCCCGTCGAGCACGAAATGTCGACACGCTGCGAGCGATGCAGGGCGGCTGGCAGCTAATCGACTACACGTCCACAATCATGCCCGACCCCGGGCGTCAGGACATTGCCTTCGTGGTCGTCGGTGGAGAATTCCTCACCATCGAAATTCACATGGGCTACTTCGACGAGAACGACACCCTGAGAGCCCGACTTCACCAGACAGGCTCCTACAGACTGAACTTCAACGAGGAGTCCGACCTCCTTGCTCAGCTGCTCATCGGCACAATGGATGTCGGTGATGGCTTCACAGACTTTCAGATCCCAGGCGTCGTTTCGATCTATGAAGCCGACGTTCATGGAGATGTGCTCACCCTCATCAGCGAGGACTACTCGCGCTTCAAGTTCGAGCGCATCAAGACTGGAGCACTGACTGAGCTGCTCTATGAGGAAGTCGACTGGCTTCCCGGTGCACAAGAGCGGGAGGAGCTAGCAGCGACGAGGATCCTTGAGGCTTCCGTGGAGGGCGACGCTGCTCCTGTCGATCACTCCACGAACCTAGAGAAAGAAGGAAGCCCGGAGACCAAGGGGCCCCCGAGCTTCTGATTCCGGTCGCGCGCCTTGCGCGACTAGCTGGCTAGCACTGACTGAAGCCGCAGGAGTAGCACTTCACACAGCCTTCCTCGAAGGCAAGCGCAGAGGTGCACGAGGGGCACTTGAGCTTGTACTGCGAGATATTGCGAGGCCGCGCGCTACTGGCCTTCGGTGCCGGAGCGGCAGACGAGGTCTCCTTGGCAGGATCGATAACGTCGGGGCGAAGGTCACCGAGCAGAAGTCCGCGCAGACCCTGCTTGCTCTTTGCCTCGAGGTAGCGACACAAGGCTCTCGCAAGACCATCTGCGAGTGACATGATTCGACCGTCCTTGGTCGGAACTGTCATGCTTGAACCAATACCGTCGAGCTGCTTGACCGCAAGCTCCAGGCCACCGTTCGAACGCAGCCAGAGGCTCAAGATCCGGCAGATTGCCTCGAGATCGGAGTTGGCCACGTCACCGCCCTTTCCAAGCTGGGCAAAGACCTCGCGCTCTCGGCCAGACACCGGATCCACAGAGACCTTCACGTGCATGTTGCCAAAGGGCGTCATCTGGCGGATGCGCAGACAGCTCATGATCTCCGGCAGACGTATAGGAGCCAGCATCATCTCGCCATCCGCAGTCTTCTGCATGAGCATGGCGGTCTCGTCAAGCTTCGGCGTCGCGGGCTCGGCCTCAGCCTTCTCCATGCCGGAATTCTTGAGCGACATCGGTTGCATCTCGCGGCAACCATCACGGTAGACCGTGACGCCCTTGACCCCTTCTTCGATCGCGAGCTCGTAGATCTCTCGGACATCTTCCGGCGTTGCTTCGCGAGGGAAGTTGATGGTCTTCGAGATGGAAGCGTCACAATGCCGCTGGAATGCGGCCTGCATGCGCATGTGCCACCGGGGCTCGATATCGTGAGCCGTGACAAACACCTTGCGCAGATCCTCAGGGAAACCCTCGTAGTGCGCGATCGTTCCCGTAGTGATCGCCTCCTCAATCAACTCATCGCTGAAGACACCACGGTCACGGGTGATGCGCTCGAAGACGTAGTTGACCTCGCGCATCACCGTCGGGCGGCCAGCTGTGTCCTTCATCACCTGGCGATCGAAGGCCAGGCTGAACATCGGCTCGATACCGCCTGAGCAGTTGGCGATGATCGAGATGGTTCCTGTCGGGGCCACGGTCGTGGTGTAGGAGTTACGAATCGGGCGGTTCTGCGCCTCCCAGTCTGATCCTTCCCAGGCAGGGAATGAGCCACGCTCTTCAGCCAAGATCTCGGAAGCCACATGTGACTCTTCATTGAGCACACGCATGATCTCCTCGCCAAAGCGCAGACCTTCCTCGGAGTTGTAGGGAATGCCGAGCTTGTAGAGAGCATCCGCAAAGCCCATGACTCCCAGGCCGATGCGGCGGGTCGTCTTCGACATGTTCTCGATCGCTCGCAGCGGGTAGCGATTGACCTCGATCACATCATCGAGGAAGCGCGTCGAGCTGTGGATGACCGACTTGAAGTGATTCCAATCGAAGGCCAGTTCGCCGTCCGTTCCCTCCTTGACGAGGATGCCGAGGTTGACCGACCCCAGGTTGCAGGAATCGTAGGGGTGGAGAGGCTGCTCCCCACAGGGATTCGTCGCCTCGATCTCGCCGACGTTCTTGATCGGATTCTGAGCATTGATGCGATCGATGAAGACCACTCCGGGCTCGCCGCTCTGGTGAGCATGCTCGATGATTCGATCCCAGATTTCACCGACCCTCCAGAACTCCCCGCTGGGCGCCCCCGCTTCGGTCAGCTTGGCCAGTTTCTCAATCTTGCCCGTCCGCGGGTTCTTGACCTCGTGAACCGCATCGGGGTTGGTGCGCACCTGCTCGCAGAACTTGTCCGTCACGGCGACGGAGAGGTTGTAGTTCTCAAGCTTGGTCCGGTCGTCCTTGATGACGATGAACTGCAAGATGTCCGGGTGGTCGATGCGCAACATGCCCATGTTCGCACCACGACGGAAAGCACCCTGTTGGATGGCATCTGTGGCCTTCGAGAAGACCTGCATGAACGAGAGCGGCCCCTCAGTCGTGCCCCCCGAAGAGCGCACCAGGTCACCCTGGGGGCGCAAGCGGGAGAAGCTGAACCCTGTTCCTCCGCCAGCCTTCTGAATCAAGGCCGTGGCCTTGATCGCCTCAAAGATGCCGTCGATGGAGTCCTCCACCGGAATCACGAAGCAGGCCGACAGCATGCCCATCTCCCGCCCTGCGTTCATCAGGCAGGGGCTGTTCGGCATGAACTCCCGCTTTGCCATGAGCTCGTAGAACTCCTCGGCAACGCGAACTGCCCGCTCCTCGTTCTCCGGTGAGAACATGAGCTCCGCTCGGGCTACATGTGAGGCCACCCTCCAAAAGAGCTGTCGAGGCGTCTCGATCAGGCTTCCGGTTTCTGGGTCCTTCTTCAAATATCGACGCTCAAGGACCGTGATGGCGTTGGGCGTCAGGTCCGGCTCAACCAGCGAAGAGGGGGGGTCGACCGACTTGAAGGCCGCCACCTTATCTCCGTGAAGTTGGGCTGAAATCTCGGTGCGTTTGCCGTGGGTGATCTGTGCAGTGGGATTCACGGGCGCGCTGGTCTCCTGATTCTCTCGGGACTGTTCGTGTTTGGGCAGGTATCCATGACCGAAAGGGTAGAGTCCATCACCCCCAAGAAGACCTAGGTAATATGCCCTAAATTGCTTTCCAGTAGCGGCTTAGCCAAATCCGTGGCACACACCCCTTGCCTGGCGAGCAGGTCTTTCCCCCCGTCGATGCAGAACTCAAATTACATGACGGGGTGGACATCCCCCAAGAAGATTAAGCTCCCGAGACTGAGAACCAACCCTAGATATTGTGGCAGTGACACTTAGATCCACACCACATGTAGGGGCGCTATTTCCCGCGCATCTTGTACCAAATCCCCTGGAAACGGAGCGCAAATGATGTCCGCTCCGGAACACGAAGAATCAGGGTGGCCAGTATGAACGTCAGAATGCCCGTCCCTATCGAGGCTGCCAGGGCCATGAATCCGGGGAGCACGGTCTCCAGAGCGGCTTGAGCCAACCCGGCAGACAGACCGCAAGAGACTGCCGCGCCGAGCATGCGAAGAAGCCCACTTGCGAAGCCCGGAAGAGCGCCGGGCAGGCCAAGCCGACCCCGCAGTCCGGGTAAGAGGAACAAGAGGTTTCCAAAGCTGGTGATGGTTGTTGCCAGAGCCAGTCCGTCCGCATCCATCCCAGCGAAACGAATCAGAACGACGTTGAGGACCGCGTTCAGAATCAACATCAGGCAGGAGATTCGCACCGGTGTCGCAAAGTCGCCCATCGCGTAATAAGTGCGCGCTACGAGGCCTACTGCCCCAGCAGGGACGATTGCAAGGCAGAGCATTCGAAGAGTTGCCGCCGTGCGGTCCACACCTGTAGCCCCAAAGTTCCCGTACTCGAAGAGCGCTGAGGTTACGGGGATCGAGAGTGCGAAGAGTCCGAGAGTCGCCGGTAACGCAAGGAACAGGACGTTGCGTTGAGTCTCGTCATGCAATCGCCTCAGCTCTCCTAGCTTGCGCTGCTGGCCCAGCGCCGCCAGAGCAGGGAAGACCGCCGTGGTCGCGGCGAAGGCCACCAGAGCCAGCGGAAACTGCTGCACACGATTCGCGAGGTAGTGAACGGTTTGCCCTCCGGGAGGCAGCAGGCTCTGGGCCATCAGACCGTCGAGCATGACGTTGACTTGATATACCGCAGCGCCGAGCGCCAGGGGAGCGCTCTTCTTCAAGACGGCCAAGGCCGAACGACGATCCTCGGGAGAGGAGATGGCAACCCAGCCACCTCGGGGGATGAGCCCTCGTTTTCTCAAGGCAGGCCACATCAGCAGGAGCTGAGCCAGGCCGGCCAGCAGCACCCCCCAGGCCAGCCAGCGGACCAGGCCGAGCTGTGAATCAAGGGCGTCGCTGCCCCCCCCAGTCAGGAAGACCCCAAGCAGCACCAGGGTCGCTATCCACACCCCATTCAGGACCACCGGGCCCAGAGCCGGCAGAAAGTAGTGCGCCCGCACGTTCAGAGCTCCACCTGCCGCGGCCGTGAGGCAGACGAAGATGACGAAGGGCATCAGGCGAAGGGTGAACTCTCGAATGAGCTCGGGGTTGGGCCCTAGCCACTCGAAGGTGGTTCCCGGGAGGGTGTCCGGGAGGAACCAAACCGCGAGCATGACAACCCCGCACAGGCCAATCAGGAGCAGGAAGAGCAGCCTCATGGTGGCTGCAAACAGCGAGCAGCCGGCCTCGTTTCCGCCTCGCGCATCGGCAGCGGTCAGAGAGGTCTGGAGGGCCGTGGACAGGGCTCCCTCCCCGAGAAAACGTCTGAACAGGTTCGGGATCCGCCAGGCGAACAGAAAGGCGTCATAGACGATGGAGGCGTCGCCGAACAAGCCTGCAGAGATTGTCTCGCGGACCAGACCCAGGACCCTGGAGAGCAAGGTCAACAGAGAGATCCAGACCGTACGCTTGCCCACCCCCTTCTGGCGGCCGATGACTCCGTCGCCTGTAGAACCCGCGGCCAGGGCTTCGTCGGTGCGCGCTTCGGGACCGAGCTCGCTCACTCGGGGGCCTTCAGGAGCCCAAGAGATCCTTGACCAGCTGCTGGGCGAGCTTGCCGTCGATCAACCCCTTGTGCCTCGCCATCAGCGCCTTCATCACCAGCCCCATGTCCTTCATGGAAGTGGCTCCGGATTCCGTGATGGCCTCCTGAACAGCAGCTCGAGCCTCATCCTCGGACATCTGCTCCGGAAGGTAGCCCTCGATCACGGCGATCTCCGCCAGCTCTTTCTCGGCCAGTTCAGGGCGGCCGTGTTCCTGATACTGTTCAACTGAGTCGCGACGCGTCTTCACGCAACGGCCCAGGACAGCGAGCTCATCCGCATCACTGAGGTCTCTCTGAATCTCGATGCGAGTGTTTTTCAGTTCGGCCACGACCATCCGCAGGGTGTCGCGCGCGACGGCGTTCTGCTCGCGCATGGCCTTCTTGAGGTCTTCCGATATGCGTGTAGAGAGTGACATGAACTTACTCCATCTCCTCTTCGCCGTCGGCCTGATCCGATTCTTCGACCGGGTCGATCTTGGCGCCCTCAGGTAGGTCGCCAGGGACCTCCAAGCCCTCGTTCTCGGCTGTGTATTTCTCGATGTCAGCCTCGGCCACCGCCTCGATCGCCACCAGCGAGTCCTCCCCCTTGAGGTTGATCAGGCGGACCCCTTGGGTGTTGCGCCCCATGGTGCTGATCGCTCCGACCTCGGTTCGCACGATCATGCCCAGCTCGGTGATGAACATCACATCGTCACCCTCCTGACAGACCGTAACCCCGACGACCTCGCCATTGCGGTCGTTACATCGGATGTTGATCACGCCCTGGCCTCCGCGTCCCTTGATCGGATACTCCTCAATCGGGGTGCGCTTGCCATAACCGCGGGCTGTAGCTGTAAGCACTGTCGTGGTTTCGTGGGCCACTACCATGCCTACAACCCGGTCATCGTTCTTGAGTCGAATTCCACGGACACCTCGCGCCGTACGGCCCATCACCCTGGCCGCAGCTTCATCGAAGCGAATCGATCGTCCCGCTGCCGTGCAGAGCAAGATCGTGTCCACTGGACGGGTCAGCCCCACTCCGACAACGGCGTCGTCTTCCTCGAGCTTGATGGCCCAGATCCCACCCTTCTTGGGTCGGGAGAAGGCCTCGAGCGCCGTCTTCTTGACGATTCCCTTGCGGGTCGCAAAGAACACACTGCTCTCGTTGTCGAACTCCACCACACGCTGGATGTTGGTGATCTCCTCGCCCTCCTGCATCGTCAGGAGGTTTGATATCGATCGCCCCTTCGACGTTCGTCCGGCCTCTGGAAGGTTGTAGACCTTCAACCAGTAGACCTTGCCGGTGTTGGAGAAGCACAGCAGGGTGTCGTGCGTTCCAGCCACGAAGATCGACTTGAGCACGTCACCTTCTTTTGAGTCGGAGCCCCGCACTCCTCGACCACCACGACCCTGGGCGCGATAGATGTCGCTCGCAGTTCGCTTGACATAGCCGTCCCTCGAGTAGGTGACGACCATCAGGTCTTCGGTTATCAACTCCTCGATGTTGAAGCTGCCATCGATCTCCTCATCGGAGATCTCCGTACGTCTGTCATCGCCGTACTTGGCTTCGACGTCATCCAGGTCCGTGCGGATCATGGCCACGACTCGCTCATCGCGATCGAGGATGTCCATCAGGTCGGCGATTTCGGCCACGAGCTTGTTGTACTCGTCTTCCAGCTTCTCTCTCTCCAGCCCTGTCAGGCTGCCCAGGCGCATGTCGACGATTGCCTGAGACTGACGGTCCGAGAGGGAATAGCGATCGGAGAGTGCTGACTTGGCGTCCTCTCGGCTCGCGCTGGCACGGATGATCTTGATCACCTCATCGATGTTGTCCACGGCAATTCGTAGACCCTCGACGATGTGCTTGCGGTCCTCAGCCTTCTTGAGCAAGAAGCTGGTCCGGCGCCTGATGACCACGCGGCGATGGTCGATATAGGCGTCCAACAGACCGCGCAATGGGAAGGTCCGTGGCTTGTCGTTGTCGATCGCCAGGTTGATGATCGAGTAGGTCGTCTGTAGCGACGTGAACTTGAATAGCTGATTGGCGATGACCTGGGAGTCCTCGCCACGCTTGAGTTCAACGACCAGCCGCATCCCCTGACGGTCCGATTCGTCCCTGACGTCCGCGATTCCGGTGATGCGCCCATCGCGCACCACCTCAACGATCTTGTCGATGATCGTTGTCTTCTTCACCTGATAGGGGATCTCGGTGATGACGAGTTGTTCCTTGATGCCCTTTGGCTCAACGTGGTAGCGACCGCGCAAGCGGACGTGCCCCCTACCCGTCGAGTACGCCTGGGCGATGCCGCTGCGCCCCATGATGATCCCCCCGGTGGGGAAGTCGGGGCCCTTGACGATTGAGCCCAGCTCGGCCAGACCGATCCCGGGGTCGGTCAGGACCGCCTTGATTGCCTGACAGATCTCGCGGAGGTTGTGGGGCGGTAGCGAGCACGCCATTCCAACGGCAATTCCATCGGAGCCGTTGCAAAGCAGGTTGGGGAAACGGCTGGGCAAGACAGTCGGCTGCTTGCGCGTCTCGTCATAGTTCCACTCGTAGTCAACCGTGTCCTTGTCGAGATCGGTCAGGAGCTCGACAGCGGTCCCCGCCATGCGAGCTTCTGTGTATCGCATGGCCGCGGGCGGATCCCCATCGATCGATCCGAAGTTGCCCTGGCCATCGACCAGTGGGTAGCGCAATGAGAAGTCCTGCGCCATGCGAACCATCGTCGGGTAGACGACCGCTTCACCATGGGGGTGGTAGTTTCCCGATGTGTCTCCGGCTACCTTCGCGCACTTCCTGTACTTCGACCGTGGGCCAAGATTCAGGTCGTCCATCGCGACCAGGATCCTGCGCTGAGAAGGCTTGAGCCCATCTCGTACATCGGGAAGTGCCCGTGCCTTGATGACGCTGAGGGCGTACGTCAGGTACGACTCCTTCATCTCTGACACGATTGATCGTGTCGTGATATTCCCACCCGTGGGCATGGCGGTGCTTTCGTCCTGGTCTGTCATCCTGCTTCGTTACCGGCTGATCTCATACATTCGTTGTCCACCTGGATGACGGCTTTCAGGACCCTTGCCTTGGAGTGCAAGGGTCCGAGATGCTCGTGCGCATGCTGCGCGTGCAGATGGTGGCGAGGGACTCGGGCCCCTCCTCCGTGATCCAGACACGGACGCAATCTGCATCCGTGAGTTCGTAAGGTTGGCTCTCCACGCGAACCTCCTCCGGCCCGTGGCTCCAGAGGTTCCAGCGCTCTAACTCTCCCCAACCGGGAAGTTCGGTGATCCCTGCGGGCATTAGCTTGTCCGATGTGCAGATCACATTGACCGGCACTTCGTGGCGAGCCGCCTCTGAGATCAAGAGACCTGTTCCGACCAGGCCAACAAAGCTGGTCGATCCCACAGCCTCCGTTCCCAACCAGATTCGATCCACTGAGTGAACAGCTCCCAGGACTGCAGTATCCCACAGGAGCCTCACGCCGATCCCCAGAGAGGCCAACTGCCGAGCCATGCGCTTGCCGCTCTGGTCGGCAGCACCAAGGCCGACGACGACTTCGGGATAGAGCCCGCCTTGCTGGGCTCCGCCCAGGCAGGCCAGGACCGTCTCCGAATAGCCGGAAAGCAGGATCGTCTCGTGACGTTCGAGCGAACGCAGGGCGTGGGGCACGACTGACTCGGGGGCAACCAACCTCCTCGTTGGAGTGGTCAGTCTCTCCGCTCCTGCTGGACTCTCCTCCTCGCTACAGATCAACCAGCCTTCCAGCACTTGGCCGAGCTCTTCGCGGAGGAGCTCCTCGGAACCGGCGTCCTGGGTGGATGCACTGCGGTGAAAGGCCGCGCGAACTCCGTCGACGAATTTCGAGCAAACCCCGCGCCATCCATGATTGGTCACCCATTCACGCCAGCCGAGCTCTAGTTCGAATCCCGCATCCTCATGGCCAGTACCCTGGTGACCCCAGCCCCGGGGTCGGTCGGCCAGCCAGGACTTAGTCAAGGTGGCCGCCTCCAGCGTCACATCAATCGAGGATGCCGCTCGATCAAGGCTGCACTCCCGGAGTCGCTCCTTGAGGCTCCTGGCTGCCCCGGCACGCTCCTCCCGAGTGGAGGGCGACCAGGACCATCGGATACGGTGGGCAGGCATCGAATCGAAGCAGAGGGCGATGGGGGCCGTCTCGGGCCTAATAGGGGGTGACCGCTGCCACGAGGCTTGCGGTCCGGGCGAGCATTATCGCCAGACGGACCTTGACCCTCAACGGGGGGCCTACATTTATATAGGGGGTCTGCTGACTGACCTTCCCCCCAGGGGGTGTCATTGATCGGCGGTAAAGAGCCCCAGCTGAGTCCCCCAGGCACCCAGCTCCAGCGGATCCCCCAGGTCTCCGGTGCCTTTGCCATCGGTTCTTCCCAGGAATTCAGCTGCGAGGGCCGCCTGACGATCCCCAAGCAGGCCTAGCAGGGCCAGCCAGCCCTCGGCCCGCCGGGTTTGGCCGAATCCCAGGGCCAGGAGAGCCTGCTCAGTGCAGACAGCCCGGGCAGTCTCTGCATCGTCTACCGGCTGGAGGCCGGCCTCGGCAATCTGATCGACGAGTGCGGCCAGGGACTCGACTCGCTCGCCCTCGAGCCCCTCTGACCAGTCGAGCCGACGCTCGATCGCTGCCTGGTAGTGTCCCAGGCGCAGATCGACCACGGTTCGCTCCACCGGATAGGCCTCGGTGATGGCCACGAATCTCCAGCCCAGCGTCCCCACGAGAACCACCAGGGCGGTCCCCGCAACGGCGACTAGCCCTCTGTGAAGGCGCTCTCCCACCTTCGGGTCAGCCGCTGCCCGCCCCAGGAAGGCGATCCGGTGGTTCGTGCTGAAGTGGCGCCAGCCGCCACGATCATGGCTCGCCGGCGCCACGGCCCGCAAGGCGCTGGTGATCCCGATCCCATCGCGTAGCAGGTTCAGGCTGTAGAGGTCGGCCTCGAGTTCGATCCGCCTGGAGAGCCAGCCAAAGACGACCAGCCACACGACCAGGCCCACGCACAGGACCCCCAGGAGCAAGAGCTCATTCTCGAAGGCCAAGAAGCTCATGAGGAAATCCAGCACTCCGAAGAAAGCCAAGGCGTTCACCAGCAAGATCAAGACGTGATAGCGCTTGGCGTGGCCAATCTCGTGAGCGAAGACCGCGGCCAGCTCACGGAGACCCAGCTGCCCCATCAAGGCATCCGTGAAGAAGACCCTTCGAGTGCCCGGCACGATCCCGACGATGGCCGCGTTCGCCATCAGGTTTCCCGTCTTCCAGACGAGCAACTCGCCGTAGCGAAAGTCTGCCAGTCGAGCGACGCCATGGAGCACGTCCAGCTGAAGCCCAGCGGGCACACGCTCTGTGTCCCAGGTAACTCGCAAGAAGACCGGCAAGAACATCACGAAGCACGCCGCCAGGATTCCCGTGAACCCGAAGCTCCACAGGGTGATCTCCTCGACGCCCACTCTCAAGAGCTCCCAGCGGCCCAGCAGAGAGGCCAGCAGGATGTAGGCAACGATCGGCCCCAACCCTGTCAGGAACATGCGGGTCTGGAACATCCGAAGACCTTGCCTGGCTCCCTTGCTCGACCGACCTGCACGAGCCCCAGCATCAATCCCTGCAAGGGTGTAGAGAACATAGGGCAGGAGAGCGAGGAGCAGCGCCGGCTCCGGCCAGGCAAGAATCGAGGGCCGAACACCAGACCAGGCCTCGACCGACCCCATCCATCCGAAGAACCCGATCGCCGTATATTGCAGCAGCACGGGAAGCAGGCGCTCAAGCCGTGACAGGAGGGCCGCACGGCGAAAGGCACCCGCAATACCAGCTCTGCGGCGAAGGCCAACGAGCACATACGGCAGGAAGGCAAGCGCGAAGACAGCCCACGGAAGCTCTGTCTCTGGCACCCCTCCCAGCTCTCCCAGGAACAAGCTCCCCAGGGCGAGGAGGATTGGAAAGAGAAAGCCCATGGAGACTGGAGCTACCTGGAAGCAGGCGGCGTCTCGAGAACGCAAGCTACCGGGAGTTCGCACGCTCCCAGGTAGAGCGCGTCACCAAGGAGAGCCAGGCTCCCCCCCGAACGAAGGCCCACTCGCAAGAGGCCACCTCGCATTCGCACGGCGAGTTCTTCACCAGGTGAACCAATCGTCGCCACGGCGGCACAGGCCCCAGTTCCACAGGCAGCCGTCTCACCGACTCCCCGCTCCCAGACCCGTAGATGCCACGAATTCGCTCTCTTGGCCAGGAATCCAACGTTTACACCCTCAGGAAAATCGGGGTGCACCTGCATCTGCCCACCCAAGTTCAGGAGGTCATGGTCACGCTCGTCCTCTACCTGGAGGACGCAGTGGGGGTTGCCCACGAGCACTCGCCGAGCGCTGATCAGCCCGTCGATGCAAGGCATGGCCGAAGTAAGGCTCGAGATGCTGGCTGCTCCCATCTCTGCTGCGAGCTCAGCAAGATCACCGACTCTCGAGAGCAACTCGACTCGACGCGGACCAACATCTGTCTGCAGTTCGAGGGCTGCTGCGTGGCCGACTCGGGCCAGATGCCAGCCCACACAGCGCTGACCGTTCCCGCAGGCTTCAGGTCGGGTTCCGTCCGCGTTGTAGATCACCATTCGAAAGGTGTCTTCCGCTTCTCTCGCAACCAGCAGCAGGCCGTCAGCCCTGCGGCCATCGAATGATTCCAACCCACAGACAGTGCGGGCAATCATCGGCCAGTTCCGTCCCTCGAGGTCGGCTTCGATCAGGAGAAAGCGGTTGTCCGCACCGGAGTAGCGATGGAAGAGCACGATGGTCTAGTTCCCACGCAAGAGCGCGTTCACCTTCTCGAGATTCTTGAAGTGAACCTTGGCCACCTCTGCTAGGCGCTCAACACCATACTGACGTGCAAAGGACGCACCCACGATGTCGACCGGCGGGCCCGCCCCCTTGTGTAGTTCGAGATCAAAGGTCTGACCGAGATCATGCAAGCTCGCGAGGAACTCGGCACGGGCCAGGATGCTCGCAGCTGCCACGGCAACCTCGGACTCAGCGCGCGGCCGTTGCTCGATATCGAGGCGCAGATCCTTCAGGGCAGGACCAATCTCATCCTTCTTGGAGAACTGGTCGATCACGACCCGGTCCCCGGGCTCCGCGACCTCCCTGATGGCCTGCGCGTGTAGCTGTGACAGGAGTGTGTGCAGGCCGACTTGCTCCCAGCGCTCGTTGTAATCACCCGGTGCAAGAACCTGGAGCGAGTGCCTCACCTCCCCCCTCAACCAGGCCCCTAGCTTGAGGGCACGGGGGTCCGTGACCCGCTTGCTGTCCATCACTCCCGCGTCCCGCAGGGTGCGTGCCTCATCAGGGTCCAAGCGCACGGCGCACACGACCAGCGGACCAAAGAAGTCCCCCTTGCCAGTCTCATCGCTACCTACAGTCGTCCTCTCGGTGATCGGCGACACAACAGGGTCACGTGCTTCCGAGGGAGCTGGCGCCTCGACCCCTGCGTATCGAGCCAGGAAGAGCGCCGGGTCAGGGCCTTGAACGACGAACTTGCCCGACTGATACAAGGTGGCGACGACGCCCTCACCCTTGATGCTGAAGAGCGCGTGGGGAACGGTGCGAAACTCGAACTGACCACCCGCCAGGCGCTCACGGAGCGCGGGGCGGTCTGCGGCCGGGATCGAGATGACGAGGGTCTGCTGGCTCACCCCTGGATTCTGTCAGATGAGTGGCCGTGCGGAGAATGAGAAGAGGCTCATTCCTCCCTCGCGGGGTCTCTCCAGTGTGGCGCGGGCTCGCTCGTGGCCAAAAACGGCGTAGCCCTTACTCATGCCAGGGGAATACAATGCGGCGACCAGTCCGTCGGGTCCCAGGAGCCAACGGTCCTCAGAAGCTGCACCCGACGAGAATCAGGACGAACCAGACGTGGCGATGATTTACGACTCAATTCTTCAAGCGATCGGCAACACCCCCATGGTCCGTATGCGCCGAATCGGCCGCTCCACGGGCTGTGAGATCCTCGCCAAGTGCGAATTCCTCAACCCTGGAGGCTCGGTCAAGGACCGCATTGGCCGACGGATGCTCGAGGAAGCCCAGGCTGCGGGTTGCATCAAGCCCGGAGACACCCTGATCGAGCCGACCAGCGGCAATACAGGGATCGGGCTCGCGATGGCAGCCGCGGTGCATGGTTACCGGATGATCATCACGATGCCCGAGAAGATGAGCCAGGAGAAGCAGGTCACCCTGGAAGCGCTCGGTGCAGAGATCATCCGTACTCCAACAGAAGCTGCTTTTGACGATCCTGAGAGCCACATCTCGGTTGCCATTCAGCTGCGTGACATCCTCGATGACGCGGTCATTCTTGACCAGTATGGCAATCCCAACAACCCAGAGGCGCACTATCAGGGCACCGGTCGCGAGATCATCGAGCAGACCGATGGGAAGATCGACTACTGCGTGATGACCGCGGGGACAGGAGGCACCATCACCGGAGTTGCAAGGATCCTCAAGGAGGAGATCCCTGGAATCAAGATCATCGGGGTCGACCCACTCGGCTCGATCCTGGCGGGGCCGGGGGACATCTCCTCCTATCACGTCGAGGGAATTGGATACGACTTCATCCCGGACGTACTCGATCGCGAGCTCGTCGACGATTGGGTCAAGTCTGAGGATCGCTCGTCATTCTTGATGGCTCGCCGACTGATCCGCCAGGAGGGCCTGCTCTGCGGGGGGAGCTCAGGCTCTGCAATGTGGGCCGCCTTGGAGACGGCCAAGCGAGTGGGGCCTGACAAGCGAATCGTGACGCTGCTGCCCGACTCGATTCGTAACTACATGACGAAGTTCATGGACGACCAGTGGATGAAGGCGCACGGCTTCACTGAGGCCGGCTGGGAATCCGGAACCGTTGGTGATCTGCTGCGCAGGATTCCCAAACGTGACCTGATCACGGCATCCAGTTCTGACACCTTGTCCGACTCTGTGATGCGAATGAAAGAGTTCGGTGTCAGTCAGATGCCCGTCATCGATGATGGACACCTGGTCGGAATCATCACGGAGTCCGACCTGCTCTCTCGTATCGTCGAGGGGCATGCTTCGCTCGCTTCAGCCGTTGCAGAGGTGATGTTCCGATCGACCCACACGCTGAACATGGACGAGGACGCCGGCAAACTGCTTGGATGTTTCTCCAATGGCGAGGTGGGAATTGTCGTGGATGACAGCAATTGTGTTCAGGGGATCATCACCAAGATGGACCTGGTCGACAGCCTGACGCACGCAGCCCCACGCTGAGGGGAGCCGGTTGAATTGACTTCAACGGAGCGAGTCCGATGAATCCGATAGTCGTCGCCATTGGCTGTCTGGTGGCCCTGCTCCTTGGGTACCGCCTCTACTCTCGCTATCTCTCCCAGGTCGTCTTTCGGCTAGATCCCGGCGAGCCCGTTCCTGCTGTCGAGCAAGAAGACGGGGTGGACTTCGTCCCCACCAAGCCCGAGGTCTTGTGGGGGCATCACTTCTCGTCGATCGCCGGCGCAGCACCGATTCTTGGTCCAGCCATGGCGATCGTGTGGGGCTGGGCACCAGCACTCCTGTGGATCGTACTTGGTGTGATCTTCATGGGAGCAGCCCACGACTTCGGAGCGCTGGTGCTCTCGATCCGTCACCGTGGCGTCACCATCGGGAACCTGGCCAATCTCTTCATCGGCGAGAGATCCCGGGTGCTCTTCCTGCTGATCATCTTCTTCTTGATCTGGCTGGTTGGAGCAGTGTTCGCCTTCGCGATCGCCGGGCTCCTGACGAAGTTCCCGGCCAGCATCCTGCCTGTCAACCTGGAGATTCCGATTGCCATCCTCATTGGTTGGTGGGGCTACCGGCGCAAGAAGTCGCTGACGATCCCCTCGATCGTTGCTCTTGTACTCCTGTACCTGATGATCTTCGGGACGGCATCGGGAAGGCTCTGGGTTCCCGCCGAAGGATCTCTCCTGCTCTCGAAGGATTTCTGGTTGGTAGCCCTGATGGGTTATGCCTTTGTTGCAAGCAGCTTGCCGGTGTGGTGCTTGCTGCAACCCCGCGACCTGATCAACAGCCACCAACTCGTGGTCGGGCTCAGCGCCCTCTACCTGGGCTTCTTCCTGACCCAGCCAGAATTTGCGGCCCCCGCAGTGGGTGAGTTGAGTGCACTCCCAGCGGTCTTCCCCCTTCTCTTCGTCACGATTGCCTGTGGCGCCATCTCTGGTTTCCACGGGCTGGTCTCATCTGGAACCACCAGCAAGCAGATTGCGCGCGCCACCGATGCACGGCCGATTGGCTACGGAGCGATGCTTGTCGAGGCCAGCCTCGCCATCCTTGCCACCATGGCCGTGGCCTGTGGGCTCTGGAGCGGAGCCGCCCACGGTCACGCCTGGGACTTCCTGCAAGCGAAGATCCACGCCGGCGAGGCGGGAGGGGTCATGCCTCTGCCCCAGGTTGGGGAGGCCCTGATGGCCTTCGTGAATGGCTCTGCCAGCTTCCTGTCCTCGATCGGAATCCCTGACGAGATCGGGATGACGGTCGTCGCTGTACTCGTGATCTCCTTCGCCGCCACCAGCCTCGATACGGCCCTCCGTATCCAGCGCATGGTGCTCGCGGAGCTTGGAGGCATCTATCGGGTCAAGCCCCTGGAGAACCGCTGGATCGGGGGTGCCATCGCCGCCAGCTCGGTGCTCGTCCTGATCTACGCCGACTACGATCATGGGGCAAAGAGCCTGTGGCCTGTGTTTGGGGCGACGAATCAGGTTCTGGCGGCCTTCACCCTGCTCATCACAGCACTCTACCTGCGGGGACTGGGGCGAAAATCGGCGTTCTATTCGATCCCTGCTATCATCGTGATGTGTATCACTATCTCTGCAATGGCCGTGCAAGTCTTGCGGGACTTCACCGCCGAGAAATGGCTCGTCAGTGGCGTTGGCGGGGCGATCTCGGTCCTCACAGTGTGGGTCGCCGTCGAGGGCGGACTGGCCTGGCGCAGGGGCTCAAAGGCCCACGCCAACCAGCCATAGCCGGAAATAAGTCCCCTCTCTCCCGGTCGGGCTACTGTCAGGTCAAGTCCGGTGCCGACAGCGACACCTGGGGCGGGTCTCTGCGTTGGTTGCAGGGAACCACTCGCTAGGATTTCCTGGCCACGACATCTGCAAGCCCTTCAATAGCCTCCCATGTCCTCATCCCTACACCGTTGCGTCCACTGGATCGGCGCTCCGCTCCTGGCCGGACTCGTCGTGGTTGGGGATTGCCCAGCCCAGTCGGATGGAAAGCCGTACACCGGTCACGCGGTCCCCGGCTTCTTTGGTTTCGAGGCCTCCATGAAGCCCCCCCTGGGGATGTCCTACGAGAACATCGCCTACATGTACAACGCTACCACCGAGAAGGACCGGAACGGGAACAACACCGGGGTCTCGGGCAGCGTGCGACACATCAGCGATCACTTCACGGCGACCTGGTGCTCCCCCTGGAATATCTTCGGCGGAAACTATGTCGCCCGTGCAACCGTATCGATGGGCAACAGTGCCCCCAACCCTCGCTCTCTTGATGCCGGCAACCGGGGCTTCAAGATGGGCGACACCTACCTGGAACCACTGGCCCTGTACTGGCCTGGAGAGAAGGGCTGGGCCACCCTCTCAGCTGGCTACTGGTTCGATACGGGAGACTTCTCAGCCGACAGCAACAACAACAGCGGCAAGGGGTTCCAAACCTGGCAGCTGGCGATGGGGTTTGTCTACTGGCCGAACGAAGAGCGCCTCTGGAACTTCTCCCTCTACACCCGCCTGGGGATGCACAGCAAGGTGGACGGCCTTAACCTTCGGCCAGGGGACGACCTGGTGACCGACTGGGCGTTTGGCAAGCACGTGACCGATCGCTGGAACCTGGGGTTGGTCGGCTACGGCATCTGGCAGACCTCGCGCGACAAGGGCTCCGACGCCAATGAGGAAATCGGCTTCTATGGCACCTCGGCCATCGGTCTGGGGGCGAGCTACAAGATGCCATCCTGGGGAGGAAAGGTGGACGTGCGTCTCTACCAGGAACTCAACGTCTACAACCACACCGAAGGTCAGGCCCTGATCTTGAGTGCGGACTTCCTGCTGTAGCCAACCGCTCCTAGGCCGGGCCTAGAACAGGCTCTGTTGGCCGCGGGTCCTGGAGATCTCCCGAAGTCTCGGATAGCGGTCCACAAGAGTCTCCGGGGCCGGAACAGGACCACCGTTGATGGACGCCTGAATCTCGAGGCCGTTCACGATCGCCTGGCCCTCGAAGTGGTTGTTCGTGATGACATAGACGTCCTCATGCTCTGCTGCCAATTCGAGGGTCTTCTCCACGACACCCTCTATCTCCTCTGGTGAGTAGAGATAGTCGTAGCGCTGATCGCGTCCAGCCCCTTGTCTGAACCATTGGGTCCGATTGCGTCCGTGGAGCCGGTAGTAACCGAGCTCACCCGTGCTTGGAATGACCTCCGGAGGGTGGTCCGCCGCAGACGGAAGGTCAATGTTGAGCAAGGTGGCCCGGTGAGATCGAAGCAACCCATAGCTCTCCTCGTCAAACCAGCTACGGTGGCGGAGCTCCAAGGACACCCGCTGATCAGACCAGGCCTCGATGAGTCGGTTGAGCCTGCCGCGGTTTTCGACAGTAGACCGGAAGCTGACCGGGAACTGGATCAAGAGAGAGCCGAGCTTGCCGCTGGAAATCAGAGGCTCGATGCCGGAGCGGAAAGCACTGATTGCCTCTGAGTGCTCTCTCCCTTGAAGCTCCTCTCCATGGGTGAAGGAGCCATTCAGCTTGCTGAGAAAGCGAAAGTTCGGGTGGTCCTGGACAAGCTCCACCCATCGCTCGGCATGCTCTCGGCGCGGCATTGCATGGAAACTGCTGTTGATCTCCATGCAGTCGAAGTAACCCGCCAGAAACTCCAGCCCATGGAAGCCTCGCGGCTTCCGTCTTGGGTAGACAACTCCCTCCCAATCCGAGTAGGACCACCCCGCCGGGCCAACCCGTATCACGTCTCCAGCTCTTGGCCCAGGATTGCTGCAGCCGCGCGCTCCGCGGAGAGCATTCGCTCTTGAATGAGATCTGTCGCCTCCGCCTGCTCCTCCTCGGTCGCCTCCCGCCCCACGAAGACGGGCTCTTCGTAATAGAACACGACTCGCGACCAGGGCTTTGGAATCATCAGACGGTCCCAGCTCCTCGCTCTCCAGTGACGCTCGCTTGCAAAGCCACAAGGCACTACCCCGTAGCCTGTCGCTCTCGACATCCAGGCCAGGCCGGGGTTCATGGAGTGACGTGGGCCTCGTGGTCCGTCCGGTGTGATGACCAGGACACACCCTTCGCGCAGAGCTGTCAGCATCTCTCGAAGTGCCCTGGCCCCCCCGCGACTGGAAGAGCCTCGAATCACCCCGTAGCCAAACGTCTCCAGCAAGTGCTCCGAGATATCTCCGTCACCACTCGAGGAGACCAAGACCTTGTAGCCCCGATCCCTGTAGTGCGGCAAACCGACCAGCATCTTGCCGTGCCAGAGCGCCATGAAGTGTCCCCCACCCTTGCCCTTCGAGGCGGCGAATTGCTCCTCGTGGTGAATCTCCACGGTCCAGGTCTTCGAAAGCAGCCGAAAACAGAGCGCCCCTACAATTCGCATGAACCACTTTGCCGAGGAACGCCGAGCGCGACGGAGTGCCTTGATACGGCGCAACCGCACTTGGAGTGGAACGGAACTGGATGAAGTCATGCTCTCACGAGGGAGTTGCGGCCCTCGGCTGGCCACGAGGAGTGCCGAACATCATAGCGGTTGCATTGCAGCTGAGCTGCGCGGGTGCGGTTCGGCCTCGCTGGCCCCCGCTGGATCTAGCGCGCCAGGAGCACGTCGTCGCCGGCCCCTTCCTGATCCACGCCATCTTCCCCCATGGACCAGAGGCGATAGCTGTCACCATCCTCCGGCAGGGCATACCTGAATGCTCTACCCCAACCATCATTCGGAAGCCCCTCATCACCCAAGAAACCGGAGGGGAAGTTGGTGGTCGGCTCCAGCAGCTCTGCAAGTCGGGTGGGGTAGGCGCCCACATCACTCTTGTAGACAACAAGGGAGACCTTGAGGTCCCTCAGCCGCTCCTGAGTCCTAGAGAGATCGTCGACAGGTAAACCCTCTGCCTCAGAGCCCCCAAGGGGTTGGTCACTGCTGTCTCCTCCTGAGTCTTGTAAGTCACTGACGGCCCCCTCGGCGATCTCGAGCTGGGCTTCAACCTGAGTGCTCACCAGGAGCAAGATCGCAGAGCTGGCCGCCAGGAGCACCTCCGGCCCGAAGGAAGACTCGTTGTAGGTGTAGACTCCGCCTTCGACCCTGCGGCTCCAGGTCTCGGTAGGCTGAAAGTACCGGGCAAAAATATCACTGGATGGCATGTCGGACATCTCAAAGGGCAGCGCCATGCCCCCCCCCTGCCTGATGAGCGGCAAGAAGCCGCGAACCGAGTCGTAAAGACCAGCCAAGACCTCCGCGTAGTCAGTGCTCCCGAAACTATAGATGTCGGGGGGGAACTCCTCTTCGCTCTCCATCAGAGGATGTCGTTCTTGACTCGGGGACTTGAGTAGCCGCTTCATCTCACGCTTGGTGAACATGCTCGAGAGTGAAATGATGACCCGATCATCAAGCACTCCGACCGCTATCGATTGCGAGGCGAGCAGGGGAGCGAAATCTGGATCAATGCCCTCCAACCCATCGCTCGCAGCTTCGCCCAACGAGAAGTCCATGAAGGCTTTCTTGCGATAAGGCCGAGAGGTGAACTTCACAGCCCCCTCTCCAACTTCAGTCAGGTAGCTGCCGAGCCCCTCGACGCCTCGCGCGAAGGCCTCTGGGTCATCGAGCTCAAGGGCCACGTACAGCTTCGGCATTCCGATACCAGTGAAGGGCTGGTTGTAGTAGACGAGCCCTCCACCGAGAGGATCGATCAGGTCGCGGTCCGGCCGGAAGCCGTGGTTGTTCTCAAGAGCGGCCATGACCTCTGTAGCCTCTTGCCCGCTGAACTCGGCGAGCCACTGCATGAGAATCGCCTTCATGCCCTCCTTGTCCAGATGGGTTGCCCAAACAGCGACCGCATCGGCCGGTGCCATCTCGAAGGAGTCCTTGGTAACAGCCTCATTGCCAAGTAGCTGGGGAGCGCCCTCTGTGCCGAAGTCCCGATCGAAGCTCTCCGTGATGAACCGATTGCCGACGAGGCGCGTGGCGCTGCAATGCTCGAGTTCGCCGCCCGGTACCAGCAAGTCCATGACGTGACTTGCCATGCCCTGGAATTCGGGCGGAGCATCGAGGATGGTGGTCAGCAACCCTGGTAGTTCGTTGAGGCCGCTGACATGAGTGTAGAGCTCACTCACCACAACCCCCTCGCCCCTGACGAGGTGCCCTACGGCCGCGCCATGTCGCGCGTTCTCGGAGAGCATCGGCTTTCCAACTGACTGGGGGTCAAGGGGCGAGTAGGCGCCTGTACCTGCGATCATTCGCGCTCCGGTAGCCCCAACCCAGAACTTGCGTGGGGCGCCGCCGATCACCCTCTCCATGACAATCAACTCGAAGTCTTGTCCACCCAGCACCGCCTTGGCGCTGGTCTGTGGATCAAGCTTGCCGCCAGGCCCCCCCGTCTCAACCTGCTCGCGAATGAGACTGACCGCTACCTGGGCCATCTCCTCGCTAGAGAAGTCCATCACAAGCTGGAGGTTCACTTGGTTCAATCTGTCGAGGAATACATCGATCGGCAGTCCCGAGTCCAACCATTCCCCCTTGGTTGCGAGCGATTCATCCGCAATGCCTTCAAGCTTGAGATCACTGATGGAGAGGGAGAGGTGCTCCACTTCTGGAATCAAGTCGAGGACCTGGTTTCCAGTTCCCGCGAGGCTGGATCGAAGCCCCTGTGTTAGATCCAGCAGGAGGCTCTGAAACGTGATCGACTCGGGGTCTGCGCCCAAGAGCTTGGCTGCGAACCTCTGGATTGACTCATCACTGAAGAGCACAGCAACAGGAGCCTGCTCATAAGCAACCAACACCTGGCTGATCTCCGGCACTTCCAGGTAGAGGTTGGCCGTCGCTGGGTGAAGCTCAGTGTGCCCCCCCCCAAGACTAAAGGCCAAGAAGGGGATGAAGTGACTGGGATACATGGGCTAATTCGTGGTTCTGAGCTTTGGCCTTGAAGGGCAACTAGATGCTGGCGAACTCTTGTATGGCGGGCTCATTCTCTAGAAGAACTTCCTGAAAGGCTTTGAAGGCCTTCGTGATGAGCTTGGGGTCATTTTCCCTTATTGCCTCTTTTAGCTTCGAGTAGCTCCCCTGGACTGACTCGTTCCCTCCGTCCAGAGCGAATGCCACCAGCAGACCATACTCGTTGAGCAGCTTCGTTGAGTCATCATAGCGATCCATGGATAGCTCGCTTGAGAACACATCCTTGACCGGGCGCAGCCCGCCCTTGTCTGCCAGGCTCTTCAAGGACCACTTGCGAACCCAGTTGTAGTCCCCATTTGCGGCAACGAACTGATCGACAAAGTAGCGCTCTGCGTACGAGGCAACGCCAGTGCGGAACCACAGGGGTAGGTTTTTCTCGCCCCAAAAAGCTTCGGCCTTCCACGCACTCTTGCCCTTCTTCCTCACCAACTCGGTGACCTTTGGGCTGGGGTCGATCCCCTCAAGCAGTGCCTGCGCCGCGGCGAAGCGGGAAGAGTGCACGCCCCAGGAGTTACCTGCATCGGTAGATGCATCCCAGTAGCCAACGCCGGCACCAAGGAACTCATTGCCCTCCTCGGTATACCAGTGATCAGCAAAGTAGCCATGGTGAATGGACGACTGTCCGCTGTTTTCCGTGGCGGGCATGGAATCAGTCCCGCCCGAAAAGATGTTGTACTGACCTTGGTCCCGAAGCATCGCGACGCTGACTGGACGCTCGGGGAGGAAGCCCAAGACGAGCTTGACATCCCCCATGGCCCGCACCATGTGATCGAGTGCTTTCTTCGCGGTTTCGCGATCGCAGGTCGTGTAGAGGATGAAGTCCTCAGTGGGAATCACCCACATGGTCTCGATTGATGAGTGAAAGGTGTTTGCGTCCTCCAAGGACTTCCATTCCTCACCACACTTCCACAACCCCGCTTCCACCTGTGACTTCTCGTCAGGTTTGATCCACAGAAGATCCTGCCGCGTCCAGCCCGCCTGAACTTTTTCGTACTCCTCGGCGCTCAGCCAGTTGCCGTCGAGGTCCTGCACCAGGCCACGCTCAAGGTAGACAACATGCTCCTCGGGTACCCATTCGCCCTTGTAGCGAACGAGACCCTTCTCCCTGGCTCGCTGTTCTTCCTGCTCCTGCTTGTGCCGCTCTAATTTCTTCTTGGTGGTGAACCACTGGCCCTCGTATTCGAGATGGCCGAGGCCCTCATGCGCATCGCGGTGACCTTCGTCTTCCTTGAGAATCGCGCGGAGGCAGGAGCGTGCTTGCTTCCCCATCGCGTTCGCATCACACCACAGGTACAGGTCCCAGAGCTTCTCGATGTCCTTGCCTGCAGCCTCTCGCTTCTTCTTGTACTCGGCCGTCTTGTCCTTGATCGCTAACGATGCTCGTTCCTTTGTCTGAATCGTGGCGTCAGCGGGGGCCAGGGCAGTGAAGGCGAATAGCAGGACGAGAGTGGAGATCATGAGTACTGAGAGTGGTCAGCAGCGCCAATTCACGGAGACCGGGCCGACCAGCAATCGTCATCAGCTGCTATCAATCGGCATCACGCGGTCTGGGTGGTCCAGATATCGTAGCCTGTCGTGGGTACTCCCGGCGACTGCCAGCGCGGGGACATGGATGCCTCCGTGAGCCTGCTCACGAGACCCGGGTCAGCGGGCCTGGGGAGCCTCCAGGCCCTGGCTTTGGTCAGGACCCTTGCAAGTTTGATCCGGCCCCTATAATGCTCGCCCTTTCCCCTCGTGCTTGCCAATCGTCGCAAGTGCGGCTCGCCGTCGACCTCCTCGAGCTCGAGAGTTCTGGAGTGTCTCTCGCGGGTCCATGGGCAGGAATGAGGCGGCCCCGTTACAACTCCAGGCATTCCCAGATCATCCATTGCCTGGCAACAGGGGTTCGAACGCCGCCCTGAGCCACTTACCACCCATTTAGACACCATTTAGCGCCCACGAAGCGCCTCACGTCGTCATGGCAGATCACAAGGCACCCACCGAGGTCACCGTTGTCCCCCACGAAGAGAAGTCAGCCTTTGCTGATTTCGTGGAGAAGCAGTGGCCCAAGGGCGCTGTCATCGCAATCCTCGTCACGGGCTTCATCCTCTACGGGCAATGGCAGAAGGGCCAGGAAGTGCAGAGCGTGGACCAGAGCTGGAACCGCCTGATGTCAGCGGTCGGACAGGATTCACGCGGCGACCTGATTGGAGATCCACTCCTGATCGACGGACTTGGTGATCAACTGGATGGCACGATCGCCGCCCCTTGGGCACTATTCATGAAAGCCCAGGGATACCGCATCGACGGAGAGTACGAGAGGGCTGTTCAGACCCTGCTCGAGATCAAGGCCAAGTTCCCCGATCACCCCCTGGTCAAGGACACCCATAACTATGGTGAGTCCGTGACCCCTCTCAGCACGGTGGAGTACCTGACCAAGGTCTACAACGGCGAGGCTGAATGGCGCGAAATCCAGCCTCGACTCTTCTCGAACCCCGAGCCCCCTGCTGGGTCTCCCCGGGTGAGCATCCAGACGGATTATGGTGATATCGTGGTTGCTCTCTACAGCGACCTGGCCCCTCTCCATAGCGAGAACTTCGCCAAACTGGTCAACGAGGGCTTCTACAACGGAATCAAGTTCCACCGTACCGGCTTCGGCCAGCTCCTCGAAGCGGGAGACCCCACCACCAAGGAAGAGGGCTCAGACCCGCTCACCTGGGGGAATCAAGGGGCTGACTACACCCTCGAGGTCGAAGAGAACGACCTCAGCAATTTCGCCGGCTACCTTGCTGCGGGATCACTACCAGAAGAGGAGGGCTCCAACGGTAGCCTCTTCTCCATTTCTGCCAGGGGCATCCACTACCTGGATGGTCAGAATGTGATCTTCGGGAAGGTCATTGAAGGAATGGATGTTGTCGAGGAAATCGCCATCCTGCCCCTGGATGAAACCCGTCAACGTCCGCTTGACCCCGTGATCATTCAATCGATGACCATGGTGCCCGGCGCCTGAGCCCAATCGGGTCACCTGCGACGCAGGGGAGACCGCCGTCCTGGCCCTGGCTCATTGAGCCGGGGCTTTTTTCTTGCCCTGACGGGGGAGGCTGAGGGCCTGATGTTCCACGTGGAACAGCACCCCAAGTGAAAAATAGCAGGGCCCGGTGTTCCACGTGGAACACCGGGCCCTGCGTGATTGCGCGGGAGCGTCTAGAGCTCTTCTTCAGGCGCCAGGAGCTTGATCAGTCGCTCGAGATCGTCGCGCCCGTAGTACTCGATCGAAATCCGCCCCTTGTAGCCATCACGATTGTGAAGCTTCACCCGGGTGCCAAGGTGAATCTGCATCCTACGCTGAAGATCCGCCACCCAGGGCTCGAGTGCCTCCTGGTCCTGATCATCGGCCACTGGATCTGACTTGGAGCCGGACTTCTTGGAACTGCTAGCAGGGTTCAAGAGCTGTTTGACTCTCTCCTCTGCCTGACGGACGGACAGTCCCTCCCGAACCACCTTCCCCAGAGCTTCAAGAAGCTGCTCCTTGTCCTTGAGTCCCAGCAGAGCGCGTGCATGCCCCATGCTGATCAATCCACCAACCAGGGCCTCCTGGGCCTGGGGAGGCAGCTCGAGCAAGCGAAGGTGATTGGCCACGGTCGCCCTCTTCAACCCAACCTTTCCGGCCACCTGCTCCTGAGTAAGGCCCAGTTGGCCCATCATCTTCTGGTAACCAAGGGCCTTCTCCATGGCATCCAGATCCCGACGCTGGACGTTCTCGACCAGGGCAAGCTCCAGCAGGTCCTCATCGGAGACCTCCTTGATCACGGCCGGAATTCGTTCGAGATCAGCTAGCTTTGAAGCACGGAGACGCCTCTCACCAGCAATCAGTTCAAAACCGTGGGAAGTCCGGCGAACAACGATAGGTTGCAAGACCCCATGCTGCTGGATCGAGGAGCACAGCTCTTCCAATCCCTCGGGGTTGAAGGTCTTCCGCGGTTGATGGGGGTTCGGTCGAATTTCGGAGACCAAGACCTCAGCATCAGCCACAACAGTCTCGACCGTCTCTTCATTCTCGATTTCCGGGCGGCTGCCGCCCAGTAGGGAGCCAAGTCCCCTGCCTAGCCTTCTTTCCAAAATGCCACCCTCCTGGATGTCGTTCTGCGCCGTAAAAGTGAATCCTGCTCTTCACCTAGGCTAGACCTCCCAGGGGTTGGGTCAAGCTCCAGGTCAAAATGGCTCGGATTTCCCTCTGGCAGGGCATGGGATCCTGGATTCTGGCCCCTCAGAGGTCTAAAACTCTCCTGTGTTCCTGTTCAACGTCAGCCGCTGGATGTGCCGGAGAGCCCTTCTGACCCCCGTCGGATGGCTATGGATTGCCGCCTCTATCTGTTCGCTGCCCCTCCTCGAGACCCTGACGCCCAAGGGGCTATTTGGTCACAACGACGATCGTCTGGGGCTTATCTACCAGGTTGCATTTCTGTCAGAGCTTGGAGGGTCCATGTTGGCCATGGGCTCGCTGAAGGAGAGCGATTGGCTTCTCGCCCAGTGCAGCGCCCCGCGCAGGCTTCTTTCCCAATGGACAGGGCTTACAGTCACGGCCCTGGCAGGAGCCGCCATGGTCCTTGCTGCCTCCTTCTGGTGGGGTGGGTTTGCCGCCCTGGACCAACCAGCACTCCTGGCCCTTGGCTTGGGTGCCTTGCATCTGGCTGCTCTCGGGGCAATTCTGCTCCAATTACCCATGGGAATTGGCAGCAAGGCCCTCAGTCTGCCGCTGATTGCATGGATCATTCCCAGCCTGCTCTCCACCAAAGTGCCTGCCACTGCCTTGTTGATCACCCTGTTGAATCCCCACCGAGAACTCTCGAGGCTCACTGATCCAGGAGTCACCGAAGCACTCTCCAGCTTGGCTCCAATCCTGGCCCTCGGGATGGCTTCCATTCTCATCACTTCTGGCGGCCCACCCCATCGGGTTCACCCACGATGAAATACGGCATCCTAGGCGACATCCATGGAAACCTGACCGCGCTCGAAGCCACTGTCGGGCTGCTCAGGGACCAAGGCACAGACACCTTCATAAGTATGGGGGATGTTGTGGGCTATGGAGCTGCACCCAGCGAGTGCATCGCGTACCTCAAGGACATTGAGGCCATCGTCGTCAAGGGCAACCACGATGCAGCCGCCGCCAGGGAAATCGATCTGGTGTACTTCAATCAGTTCGCGCGTGAAGCCATCCGCTGGACGCAGGCTGTCTTGAACGAGGAGGAGATCCAATGGCTGGCTGACCTTCCGTACCTGGTGGACCTGGAGGACTGCTCTGCAGCCCACGGCACCTACGAGCGCCCCGAGCTCTTCGGCTACATCCAGACAACCAGCGAGGCGGACCCCTCGCTGGACATCATGTGCAGGCCGGTCTGCTTTGTAGGGCACACTCACATTCCGGTCAGCCTCCTGCGCATGAAGGACGATCCACACCGCACGGCCTACACCACCGAGGACTTCGTGGACCTGGCCGACATCCAGAAGGCCCTGATCAATGTTGGAAGCGTCGGACAACCCAGGGATGATGACCCGAGAGCAGCCTGCGCCATCTATGACTCCACTGCCGACACGATGACGATCCGACGCATCGAGTACGACATAGACTGCGAAGCTGCGCGTATCCGCGCAGCCGGTCTGCCGGCAGTTCTTGCAGAGCGTCTCTATCTGGGAGTTTGACTCCTTCCCTGCACCCTTGGTGCAGGCTCCTGCGTTACCAGGCACCTGCAGAGACCGCGATTCTGCCCGCTAGCCCAGTAGGAAAGCGACCAGCCCTCCCAGGACCTGGCTCCCTTTCGGTAGCATCAACTAGACAATCTCAACGAGAGTGGAGACGTTCAGGTGAAGCGGCAGCTCAAGTCATGGCTCTAGCCGCAGTGAACAACAAGAGTTGTTCCCCAAGGATGGCATGGTCCGTAGGGACCCGGCAGAGCCGGCGCAGAATCCCTCGATGCCAGTGAAACCTCGTGCTGCGAACTAAAAAGCCAAGAAAGGTGCAACGCAGAGACCTTCACAACGCTTCATCAATAACGACTCCGTTCATAGCTCTCAGGTCCTCCCGCTTGACCTCGAACACTCTCCCATACGGTTCCTTGAGATTGGAGCAAACAATGCGACAACCCCTCCCGAGTTCTCATGCACTCTGCGCCATCCTGCCACTGACCCTTCTCGCCCCAATCGGAGCCGCTCAGAGCTTCGTCCTCAACACGGCCGACACTCCCGTCTCGGCAGGCGGCAATTTCTCCGACAGCGAGAACGTGGACTTTGGTGATGTGGACAATGATGGCGACTGGGATGCTGTTTTTGCCGACGGCGGAGATTCGTCACTGGACCAGAACCGGCTCTGGATCAATCAGGGCCCAGGAGCCGGCCTCGGGACCTTTCAAGATCAGACCATCACGCAACTCCCCAGCGTCAACGACCAGAGCCGCGATGTGGAGTTCGTCGACTTTGATGGCGACAGCGATCTGGATCTGTACATCGCAAATCACTCATCATTCGTCGCACAACCTTGCCGGTGGTGGCAGAACACTGGAGGCGGCTTCTATGTCGATGAGACTTCAGCGCGCTGGATCAACATTGCAGGTTCGGGCTCCTCAATCGCTCCGTCTCAACTTCTAGGCGAAGGCGGCTTCATTGATTTCTCCGGGGACGGCGACTTCGCTGACCTCGATAACGATGGGGACATGGACCTGTTTCACTCCAGCTACGGCGGGGCTTACGATGGCAGAACCCCCTCTAGAGTGTTCCTCAACGATGGGGCCGGCTTCTTCAGCGAATTCAACCCTTCCGGATTCCAGCTGGCGGGAGAGGAAATTCTCGCCGGCGGTCCCGGGCTGTGGTGCGAAGGCTCGCAACAACACAACACGACCAACAGCAGCGGTGCTCAATGCGACATCGCCAGCGACGCCATCGACATCGACCTAGGTGACATCGACGGAGATTTCGATGTCGATATCCTTCTCGGCTCTCGTAGTAACCTGCCGCGACTCTTCGTGAACAGGGAGGCTGAGAACGGTGGTGTCCTGGCTTTTAGAGATGTCACCAACTCGCACTTTCCCAGCGGCCATGCCGTGGGGGGCGGAAATTACGAGCAAGAGATGGGGGATCTCGACGGTGACGGAGACCTCGACATCTTGGGAGTGAACTGGTTCGGTTGGACTGACGCTCTACTACTCAACAGCGGCAGTGGTCACTTCGACCACCATATGACCCTGCCCGGTTCTCAGGATGACGACGAGGAAGCCGACTTCATCGACTACGACAACGACGGGGATCTGGATATCTATGTCGCAAATTTCTCAGGGGTCGACCGGCTCTACAGGAACACAGGGGCCCCCGCATACGACTTCAAGCTGAAGCCCCTTCCAGAAGGGACATCAGCGACAAGCCGCGATGTGGATGTCTGTGATGTCGATGGTGATGGCGATTATGACGCCTTCACAGCCAGCAAGGCACTGACGACGACTGGCGAGGGCCCGAACCTCTACGTCGAGAACGTCACCGGAACCCCGGATACTCACGGGCCCTACATTCCCAATCTGGAGCAAGCCCCGAATCGTGAACCTGGCTCCGAACCCACAGTGATTCGAGCCCAGGTGTACGACAACGCGCCCTACTACATCACCTGGTACAACGAGACGACACTCAACTACACGGTCGATGGTGGCCCAACGAGCGCTGTCCCCATGACCAGCTCTGGTGGACAGATCTTCCGCGGCGAACTTCCAGGCATGCTGAATGGCCACATCATGTACTGGGTCAGCTCTGAAGATGAGTACGGGAACCAGGGTTCCTCAAGCCCACGGAGCTTCAACTCGACCAGCGGAGGCACGACCGGGCTGGCCTTCTGTCTTGGTGATGGATCTGGCAACCCCTGCCCCTGCTTGAACCAAGGTGGAGCTGGAGAGGGTTGCGCGAATGGCACGGGCTCAGGGGGGCTGCTGAGTGGCACCGGCTCCAGTTCTGTCAGCGCGGGGGACCTGAAGCTCTGGGGGAGTAGGCTCGCACCAAGCACACCGGGCGTCTACTTCGAAGGTGTGGCCCTCGTTGGAGGTGCCTTGGGTGTGAACTTCGGTGACGGGCTACGCTGTGCCGGTGGTCAGCTGATCAGAATTCAGCCACGCATAGCGGACGGCGGGGGAAACTCCAACACGAACGTGAACATCCCACAGAAGACCGCGGTGTCTGCCGGGGAGACGCGCTACTACCAGTTGATGTACCGCGATGTAGCCGGCACTCCCTGTGGCACGGGGTTCAACGTGACACAAGCCCTCGAGATAACCTGGACACCCTGAACGTGGGCGGTGGGGGGGGCAAGGCCTCTCGAAGCTCGAGCCTCTGCTCCTCCCGCCAGACACTCTATCTCTCCCGAACAGTCGCTACCCGACACTCGGAGAGCCAAGGGACACGAAGAGACACAGCCGGGGTAGAGCTGGGACCGCTCAGTCGTTCAGATAGCTCAGGCAGTCTGGCAGCAGGTCGAGCCCACCCTCGCCCAACCTCGCCTCGAACAAGGCGCGGATGTCCTCTAGAGGACGAGCATCACCGCGGAACACGTATCGGCCCTCCTCTGGATTTGAGCCAGCGGTGATCAGCACCTCGAGAATTGAGGCTGCATTGCAGGCGCTGCCACCAACCTCCATCTCAACGGGCATCTCATAGTGATTGACGATTGCCACTACAAGCGAAGCCGGGCGCGCGTGAATCGTCACCCCTTCGGGTACCTCGAGTTCGATTTCCTGCAAGTTGCTGAAGCTCGAGAGAATTTCTCTCGCCAGTGACTCCCCAAGTAAAATCAACTCGCTCGCCCAATAGAGAAGGCTATTGAGCGTCATGTCGCGTGCTTCTGCTCGATTCACGAGCTTCACCATCCGCCTGCGATACTCTTCCTTCCGCACCCCTGACTCATGCCGCTCCACGAAGTGTGTGAGCCCCGTCACCGACTTCAAGAGGTGGAAGGCTGCGGAGGCGTGGCCACGAAGTCCGGCCAGCCGAGGGTCCTCTCCTTCGAGCGAAGACCCTCGAATGTAGGTGTCGTAGGCAGACTGAAGGTTATGAACTGTTGCCTCGTAGACCCTGGCCTGCTCCTCCGTGCAGTCTCTCGCGAAGAACAGCTCTCGCTTTTCTGGGTCTGTGATCGGTTGCACATTGATGTCCCGGAACATCGCGCAAACCTGCAAGTACTTGCTGGTCACCTCCGCGATTCGGAGCGCCTCCTCCTCGATGCGCTCGTCACCCAGGTTGTGAGGGAGCTGCAAGTTCACGAGCCCCGTCGTGTATCGGTCCTCTGGAAAGAACTTGTCAGTCACCCTGATTCCAAGGGTCACAGCCTCCGAACGACACTCCTCCAGTAATCGGTTCGTGGTATCTCTGGTGAAGCCTGAAGCTGCCTCAAGAGCACCTCTGAACTGGTCATCTCGATCACTAAGTTCGTTCAGAAGCGTGCCATAGCTATCGAATCGCCTCTGAAGGTGCTCAAGTGAGAAGCCGACACGAGAGAAGCCCCTGATCGAAGCCACTAGCTCCCTGAAGAAACCGTAGCTCTGATTGCGCTTGGCGCCGTGGTCATCGAGCAACGACTCAAGATGGTTGGCCTCGATACCAAGCTGAAAGAAGCGCTGGCGCCGCTGTCCGGCCTCGGACTGGTGCTGAACACTGTTTCCGATGCGGAAGAAAAGCTCCGCTTCAGTCCCCAGCAGCGCGGCAAACTTCTCTTCCGAGATGATTCGGTCTAGGGAGGTCTCGGTCATCTGTGGTCGGGAGGGGCCCCGCGGGGGGATCTCTCCTACATACCCTAACAAATTGAGACATCGAGCCGGTGATTCATGCCACCGCACTCCCGGAAGGGGTCCCAAACCCCGCTCGACCAAGGGCGTGTCAGGTCAGCTGCCGTGGGGGGCGAGGAGCCAGGAGCGCCGGGGTAGGGGGCCAGCGGCAACTTCTCCAACTTCAGCCAGCTGGCGACCTATTTCAAGTTCTAGCTGTCCTGGTCAGGCTCACTCGCAGTGCGACTCCCATGGCTTCCGACCAACAAGAATTCCCCCTCTTCACGAGAGCGGCAAGGACCCGTTTTTTCTCCCGAAAACGCGGCTCTCCATCCAGGTGAAAGCGTAGGTGACACTCGAGTAGAGATAGTACAGCTGATGGAGGAACAGGGCTGTCGCCATGGTTCCTGGACCCGCCTCCCGCAAGACGAGGCTGTAGAACCTCGCGCTGGCAGCCAAGGAGAGGATCATGAGAAGCATCGCCAGCGGGAAGAGTCTGAACTCGAAGAGGCTCACGAAGGAACACCCCCAGAAGGCGAGAGAAAGGCCGGCCTTCAGACGTTCGAGACTTGAGAGGTTCAAGTCCCCAGCCTCGGCCCCTGGCTCAAGAATGAGCTGTGACCAGGGTCGAGCACGGCGGAAGATGTCGGTGAAGAGCATGTTTCCCAGCGTCCAGCGCTTGAGATGCTTCACCTGGATGTTCTTGCGCAGCAGGATGCAAGACCCGGCTCGTCTCAGCCGGTGCCCTAGCTCTATGTCCTCAATCGAAGCATGCTCGAAGCGGTTGGTGTCGAACCCTCCCATGGACAGGAAGGTGGATCTCCGAACCGCTCCGCACCCGGCCCAGAAGGTGCTGGCCTCCTCCGCGCTTCCCTGGTGGATGTAGTGGTGAAGCAAGTTGCGATACTTCGAGATCCACCCCGGATCAGCGGGCTGATCGTCGTAGGAGCCAAAGAGTGCCTCACAGTCGGGCCGCTGCTCAAAGGTCTCCCTGACCAAGCTCGGCACATCCCCGCTCATGACAGTGTCCGCATCCAAGAACAGGAGCACCTCACCGGTCGCTTCGCTTGCGCCAAGGTTGCGCGCTGCACCTGGGCCCCGTCGAGTGTCCGCTTTGAGCACGCGCACACCATGCTCCCGACATATCCCGGGCCCTCTGTCCGTGGAGCAATCATCGACGACCAGGAACTCGTGCAGCTCCTTGCGCTGCACGGCCTCGACGATGGGGGGCAAGACGCGAGCCAAGTAGCGCTCGCCCTGATACAGGGGAAGGACCACGCTGATCCTTGTCATCTCGCCTCGTGACCAGTCATGCCAGATCTTGGCCGGCAGCTGACGCGCTCGTAGGCATAACCGCCCAGGTTGGCGATCTGGGTCAGGCCGAGCAAGAAACTCTCACCCAGTGCCGTAGCAAGGGGCTTTCGCCCAAATGGATATCCCAAGAGATCCGTATAGAAGGCCAGGGGTTCCCGTTGCGGACCCTCGTCCCCCCTGCTTGCACAGCGCTCGTGAAACTGAAAGGCGCCGCGTCCATAATTGAAGTGCTGTCGTAGGAAACGCCACGGATCCAATCCATGGAAGTGATGTATCCGAGCCTCGCGGGTCAGGACCATCTCGTGGCCCTCCGAGACCCAGCGAGCGCAGAAGTCTCTGTCCTCCGCTGCTGCAAGTGGAAAGGTCTCATCAAAGCCACCAAGCCTCTCGAACTCTGCGCGTGGAACGAGCATGTTATTCGAGGTCAGGAAGGTTGCCCGAGACGGATCGACGTTGAAGTAGCTGTAGAGGTAATCAACCAGCAACTGGCTCGCTTCAGAGAAGGCGCTGGCATCGAGGGCGTTCACAGTCCAGCCACCGACTGCGCGCGGAGGGCCCAGTGAAGCCTCTCTTACCAGCCCCATGAGCCAGTCGGGCTCGGGCTGACAGTCATCATCGGTGAAGGCCAACAGCTCCCCGCGAGCTTCACTTGCTCCTGCATTCCGAGCCGCGGCCGGGCCCGCATGGGGCCGCTCCAATAAGCGCACGTTCATCAACTTGGCAAGGCGAGCAACGGCACTCACCGGAGGCTGCTTGCTACCGTCGTCAACGACGATGACCTCGTACTCTCCCTGGTCAAACTTGAGGGCCGCTAGACTGTCGAGACAGCGCTCAATCGACGTGGGTCGATTGTAGGTTGGAACAACGACTGAGACTCGCAGCGCTCCCTCGTTCAAGCGCGGACCTCCTCGAGGTAGTCCTGTTCCGTGTTCACATCCCAAAGGTCCTGAGCTGTGCCGCTTGCAAGGCTCTCTGCTGCGAGGATTCCCGTCAACATGGAATGGTCCTGGTTGTTGTAACGGTGCTGGCCATTCCTGCCGATGCAATAGAGGTTTTCGAACCCTTCACAATACTGCCGCAGCGTCTCGACCCCCTCGCCAGAGACCGTGTCGTAGATCGGATAGGCCTTGGGAACTCGATAGACACAGCCATCCTTGACCGCTGAACGTGGGACCAGCCCGAGTTGGTCGAGCTCCTTCGTAGCGAGTTCGATCAATTCCGAGTTAGAGAGTGTCCACAGGGAGTCACCTTCATTGCAGAAGTACTCCAGGCCAATCCCACTTTGTTCGGGATTGGGGACCATGTCCGGACTCCAATTCTTGTAGTTCTGAATGCGGCCGACCTGTACCTCTGGATCGTGCACATAGATCCAGTTGTCTGGGAATACCTCCGGTGAGTCCACGATGAGACAAACCGTCAGGAAGTCGCGGTAGGAAAGCTGCTCTGCGGCATCGAGGATTTCTTGGGGCGGCTGCGGATCCATTCGACGAATGAGGGACCGCAAGGGGATGCTGGATACCAGGTGACTGCACGGCAGGGTCCTCTCCCCATTCCTGTCCGCCACGACGACCTCTGTAATGCGCCGCCCACTGATGTGAACCCGCTTCATGCTCGTCCCTAGCTCGATCTCGCTTCCCATTTCTTCGATCTGCTTCTGGAACTTCTGCCACATCATCCCGGGGCCGTGCCTCGGGTAATGGAACTCCTCGATCAGGGAGCGCACCTTCCCCCGATTCAGGGGCACCATATCAAGCAGCGCCTTCATCAACGACAGGTCCTGGATACGCTGAGCGGCCCACTCCGCGCGGAGCTCGGTACATGACAGACCCCAGACCTTCTCTGTATAGGACTTGAAGAAGATCTCGAACAAGCGCCGACCGAAGCGATGGGTAACCCAGTCCTCGAAGCTCTCCTCCCGGGGCTGGGGGAAGAGTCTCGCCCGAGCGTAGCTGAGCATGACAGCGGTGCTCTCAAGTAGCCCGAGGCCCGCAAGGGCATTTAATGCTCGTAGTGGATAGTAGAAGAACCGCTTGCGGTAGTAGATCCGTGACAGCCGTGGCCGTACCAAGAAGTCGTCGCCAAGGACCTCCTCCCAAAGATCCATGACACGCCGCGACTTCGTGTAGAATCGGTGCCCCCCCATGTCGAAGCGGAAGTTGCGATAACTTTCCGTCCGAGCCAATCCCCCTACGTCGGCGGTCTTCTCAAGCACAATGGAGGGCATTCCCAGCCTCGCAAGTGTATGTGCAGCAGTCAGGCCAGCTGGACCGGCACCGGCGACCACGACTCTCTCTTGAGTATCGAAGTTCACTGAAATGGGGGGTGAAGAAGCCTATCTAGGGTCCAGGGCAGTCGAGCTAATCCCAGTCACGCGACCCCTGATCTGGTCAGGGGGTGTCAGCGGGGGTTGGGATCTTCCCGCTTGATCGGCTTCCTGGAAGTTCTCGGTTGGGCAGAACCGAATGGACAGTCGAATCAGGTCCTGTGCTAAGCCTCTGACGAAGCTGAAGATCGAGTAGGGGGGACAGGTCAGTAGCGAATCAGTATAGCCGCCAATTCGGCTCTTGGAGACTTGATTGGACAATCCAAGCGTTTCCTGACAATCAGCCTTATGGCTGTAAGCCATTTTAGCTGGACTCAAGAGCCAGCTCCGCCAAACCCAACGGAGTCACAGAGCCCCGGTGACTGTCCGGGGCAGTCTAGGCAATGCGACCAGAACCAGCGTTTGTGCGATCGCCAAGCGTCCTCACCATGAGAAAAATCAGCGCGGACAACCAGACGCACAGCTGGAAGAACACATACAGGCCCTTCCACGGATCGGGCAGCAGGTAGAGGCCTCCTGGTGCAAGCAGACTCAGCCAGAGAGCCAACATCAGCGAAACCGCGATCCTGCCTTGTCTTGATCCGCCTTCCTTCCGGCTGATTCGTAGCAGGCCGACCAGCACCATCAAGAGGACCAGGTCGTCGTACCAAAGATGGTAAACCCAGAAACGCGACACCAGCGCGCAAACTCCGATCAAGAGCCAGGGGTCCTTGTGGCGCTGGCAGAACACCCACAGCCCCAGGAGGCCCAGGGTGACCAGGGACGACAGCGTACTGAGTTCTGGTACGCCGAGCCCCGACAGCCAGCTACTCTGATTGACGTAGCTATCATGAACACTTCCCCAATTCACGCCCTCCTGAGCCTGGTTGAAGAACTGATCCAAGAGGACAAGCACGCTCGCCTCCTGAAAGGTCACCGCAATCAGTGTCACGACCGCATAGCCAAGCACCACTCCAACTGCCATTGCAGCCGCTCGGGGCCTGAAGACGAGTAACCAGAAAAATGGAGCAGCCACGGTCGGCTTGACGAGGGCCAGGAGAAACCAGCAGGCACCCGCCACCCTTGATTGCCTGTCTGCCAGTCCCAAAGTGTTGAGACTTGCGAACAAGGTAACCATCACCAGCAAGGTCAGCTGTCCATTCCCAATCGTCGCGCCTGTTGCATAGAGCGTGAGCGGCATCAAGGCCACGAATTGACGCTCTCGGAGCCCTTGTGCCCCGCTGGCCGCGAGGACCTGACGCACCAGGATCACGAGTAATGGCATCGAGGTGAGCGCCCACATCCACCGCGCATGACTGGCCTCTTCGATCCAACCCAAGAGCGGCCACAAGATCACGTAGCTGGCGGGGGGATACACGGCCGTCCCGACCTCCCTGTAGACAGCGGCCCCCTCGAACCAGAGCTGGACCTCGCCCCGCCTCTGCTCCAGATCGATGCCGCCGTCCGAGAAGCCAGAGACGAGGCGCACGAATTCATAGCCGAGCCAGACCGCTGCGATCAGCACCAACCCGATCCTCACGGTAGCCAGATTGGAGAGTCTCACGACCAGGTCGGTGCCCTGCTGGGCATCGTCGGGATCGGGGCTCGGGTCGTCCTTCAAGGCGTGCTGAGGAGGGTGCCTGGCGACCGGGGGCCTGGTTGCGCACGTCGCTTCCCTAGCATGACGTGAGACCGCGCATCATGTCCAGGAACTCAGCCGCGGGTCATAGCCTCGACTAACGAATGCTCAGCGCCTGACCCCTTCGACTCGGTCGCCACGACCCCACTCAACCAAAGACTTACACGCTGTCATGGCCAGCCGCACGATCAGCGCCACACCAGGCCCTGCCTCATCATGAGCTGAGAGAAGTAAGGATTCGAGAAGACCACGGCCAGGCAAGAACTTATCGAGCTCTCAGGAGACCACCACGAACCAAGGCAGCGGCGTTGTGAGCTGAAGCTCCTGGCCGCAGCGCCGCAAGTACTCGGAGCTTCCCTGGTCCCTCACCTGAATGACCCCCATGCATCGCCTGAAGCCGGACAAGGCAAAAGCCGATACGGACGTCTGCAATTTAGGTCCTTGACCATCTGGAAGTAACATGCAGATGCTGCCGTGCCAGGTGACCTTTATTATCTTTCAGGGTCTGCGAGGGCTTGAAGACTCGTGCAAATTAACCGAGTTGGCCGCCCAGGAAGCAGAAAGTGAGGGCTTCCGGCGCGTGGAAGCACCAGTCCGAATGCCCGCCGCCCACTAGAATTGGACCCGCGCAGGCCTACCCAAGGTAGAATTAGGCCTCCCAGGCAGGAACTGTCTCGAAAGAGCGAATATGTCGATGAATCAAGACCGTGGTCTACCGACCGGATATCGGGTCCCCACCACCGACCAAGCACCGATCCCCTCGGGTAGTGTGGAGAATGGTGACAGTGGAAGTGCTCCGGTCGAGGTAAAGAATTTCGCCCTCATTCATGTGGGCTCGGATGAGGTCTATGGCCTCGAATATGTCGCGGCCGCAATCAAGGACGCCGGTCATCAGATCCGCTGGTTCGATGGTGACGACCCTGGAGCCATCGCTGAAGTAATCGAGTGGGGACCGGAGTACATGTGCTTCTCCCCATTGACGACGTTCTTCCCTCCGTGCTTGGAGTTCAGCCGTAAGGTCAAGTCTCAGAGTCCCGAGATCACTTCGATCTTCGGGGGCCATCATGTCACAGCAGCACCCGAGGCTTACGACATCGACGGCATCGACATCATCGTTTCGGGCCCTGTTTACGGCACGATCAACAAGGTCATCGAGAGCGCCACGAACGAGGTGTTCAAGGGCCACCCTGTGCCGATGGAACAGATGACTCCTTCCCGAAAGGAGTACTTCGAGGCAGTCCCGAGCATCGGCAACCGCCACCGAAAGACGATCATGTCGCACTTCGGTTGTCCCTACAATTGCTCCTACTGCTCAATCTCTCGCCTGAGGACTGAGTACAGCTGGAACGAGTACCGCAAGTACTGGCTCACTCGACGCCCGATTGAGGACATCATCGATGAAGCCAGAATCTTCAAGGACTTCCCCACGAAAGAGGTGGCTCTGGAAGATGACGACATGTTGTACGGCGACGAGATCGACGACTGGCTGCCCCAGTTCACGGCGGCCTGGAAGCGAGAGATCGGGCTACCCATCTTCGGTAACGTGACCCCCAAGACTGTGGTTCGCGTTTCCGACGAGACCCTGGATACGCTTGCCGAGCTGGTTGCCGTGGTCCAGATGGGAGTCCAGGCAGACCGCGACGAGACCCTGGCCCTCTTCAACCGTCAGTTTCAGGACGAAGATCAGGTCGCGGAAGCCATCGCACGTCTCACGGCGCACGGCATACCCGTGAAGCTGGAGCTGATCGTCGGCAACCCAGTTGACGACCCGATTGGAGACGCGATCGACACGGTCAAGCTCGCCCAAAGGGTCAGTACAGCCAGCACCTTCGTCGTGGCCTTTCCGCTGATGCTCTACCCAGGCACAGCTCTCCACAAGTGGTGCGTCGAGAAAGGCGTGGAGATGAGGGATGACTGCACGTACGAGTTCTACGGCGGAACCGGTTCGATTCTGTTCGACGACAACACCCAGAGGAGGCTGACGAACATCACCAAGATGGCGGCATTCTTCGTGAAGTATCAGGTAGATGAGCGCTGGATGCGTGCTCTCATTGAGATGGACATCAATGACTCTGCTGCGGAGAAACTCGGTGAGACTATCTTCTACGAGAGCCTCAGGTTCCGTTTGGGTGAACAGGTCGAGGATCAGTTCGAGGACATCCTCTCGGGTGTCAAGATGCGCTACTAGCCACCCGAGCTCAAGCTGAGTTCGTGATCGCCAGCAGAGCGGCCCGCGCTACAGCGAGGGGCGCATCCCGCCCTTCCATCTGGAGTGCGGGGTTGACCCCCTCCTTCGTCTCGCCCTCGGGAGTGAACGCAGCATAGTAGGTCTTTTCTCCGCCCTCGAGGGAGCCCGACCAGAGCCGAAAAGACCAACCATGCTTGCGCATGGCCTCAACCACGTCTCGCATTGCGCCCCATTCGGTTGCGTAGCGTTTCACCGAGGTGCGCTCGTAGGTGCGACCATCTCTCTCGCCCTTGACCCAAGGGTACCGGGGGTCGAGTCGCCTGTCCGGTACGCGGAAGGGGTCGGCCTCCCAGACCACGGGCAGGTCCTCGACCCTCTCTGCAACCAGAGCATCGAGCTCCCGAGCCTTCAGCATCATCAACTCATCACGGGTCACTCACGACCTCCGCTCCGGACTCGATGCCTGTGGGCCATCCCTGACCATCGAGAGTCTTGTTGAACTCCAGCCGCATTCCAGATGGCACTGTACCTGAAGTGATCTTCTCGCGTGTGGAGTTGGAGACTCATGTTCGCTAGCTCCCCCAGATCAGGTATTGGTTCGGAACGAGGCCGTTCCACAGAGAGAAGCCATCGTAGAGAACCAAAGCACAGGCCACTCCCAGCGAGGCAACTCCTCTCCAGCGCGGGGGCAGCAAGAGGATCCAGCCAACGGCCACGAGTGTCCCAAGAGCTGGCAGCATCGGAAAGAAGAACCTCCCGGCGGCAAAGCCACGAACGACCATCGCCAGAAGCTGAGAGGTAACACCTATCCAGCACATCACAAGCACCGCCCGGCTGCCGCCCGCTGAACTCCTGACCAGGACCGCGAGGCTTCCAAGTAACCCCAGGACGAGAAAGCAGATGAGGGCCGCCACCTGGACCGCAGGAAGATCTCTCGAGTACCAGTTGAAGGTGCCGCCCAGGGTCCGGGCACCCTCTCCCCAGAAGTCACTGGAGAAGACCCAGGCAAGATGCGTCTCCAGCTGGGGGAGGCTGACGGGAACGCCCAGGCCGTCAAGACTGTCGCGAGCCTCTGGAGCCGCTCCAGCGGTCACCCAAGAAATCAGCGCTCCAATCGTGATCGCGAACGAGATGAGCCCTAGTGACCAGCCCGCGAGGGCACCCTTCTTCTTGCCCAGAACCCATGCAGCAGCAAAGCACAGGGGGCCAGCCAGCCCTGCAGCAGTCGCCTTGCTCGCCATGGCGATGCCCGTACAACCGATAATTGCCAGGACCAGAGGCAGGCTACCACCCCGAGCCAGGCAAGCGCTGATCAACCAAAGAGCCGCCGCAACGAAGACCTTTACAAGTACATCGTTGCTCACCACAGCAGCCTGACGCGCGTGCATGGGAAGCCACGCAACGATGAGCATCGCGACCAGAGGAACCCAACCATCACTCTGAACATGGCTCGCAAGAGCGTAGGTGAACAACAACACCGCCAGATATGAAAGGAAGGAGAGAAACCTCACAAACCCCAGCTCCTGATCGATGCCTTCCAATTCGAAGAGTCGGATCCCAGCAGCACTGATCTTGTAGTACAGCGGTGGCTGCTGGGCCTCGGAGTGGTTTGCTACGAAGTGGTCCAGGTCAAACGCACCGTGCTCCCAACCGGAGAAGTCGACTCTCTCCCA
>JABACD010000013.1:89384-103773 GCA_014237855.1 Planctomycetota bacterium
CCATGAAGGATCGCGGCAGCGAACAGCCAGGCGACTGCTCTTTGGGGGGGCGACACGCTGCTCGCTATCTCCGGGATGTTCACTGAGCCCACAGCTGATTTCTCCTGGAGTTCAGCGCCCTGCCCCACCGCGACCAACTGTGGCCGAGGAGATCTGGTAGTGACGCGTCAGTAGAGTTCAGTAGAGTAGGGTCATCCACCCTGGCCGCGCAGCTCGATCCGGACGCGGATTCCTTCGAGACCGCCCCGGCCGTGTGCTCTCTGTACCTGTTCACGATGAGTGTCATTTTAGAGATTGGATCGGTTCCCAGCTCCGCCCGGCTCTATTGTTTATGACCAGAAGCCGATCTATTACCACCTCTGCGGTGCCAACCATTGCGCAAGTACGTTCCAGCTCCAGGTATGACTCCTGTCCGGGCGGCGAGGCAGATCCATTGAGCGAGAACACCAATCACCACGGCACGACAAGCAGTCCCGTGTACCTAGAAAAGTCCACCACTCACGCGATCCTTGGGTGGTCATCGCCCCACAGGGAGCGCCTTCGAATCTTGGCACCCGGCTCTCCCTGCTGGAACTAGAGCCATGCGAATTGCCACCCCAAGCACCTGGTTCGTCGCCCTGATATTGGTGGGCCTGGTTCTTCCCGCCTGGGTCGGGTTGGGGGGACACCCGGACATCGATATCCGCGCTCGCCCCTTGCGCAGCCAGGCAGGCTGCATTCGACGTGAAGCACCACCAGGACAGCTCTTCCAATGCGCGGAAGCTGGTCTGGAGAAGATCGACGTCGCCCTCGTTCCCTTGAGTTCAAGGAGCTCCGAGATCGATCTGGTCCTGCGTGAAGACGGGCCTCAAGGTGAGATCTTGCGCCGTGCCAGTGTGTTGCCCTCGATGCAGGAGGGGCAGGAGCATGTGACCTTCGCGTTCGATCCCTTGCCGGACTCGAAAGGGCGCTGGTACCACTTCCAGCTACTGCCGGGTTCGGGCCTCCCGTCCGCTGGCCACTCCCCATGGGTCCGTTTCCACGGGTGGGTGGGCCACGACCAGCCCTGGGGAACCGAGGTGCTTGAGGCAAGTGTCGTGGAGGGGCAATTCGTGTCTCACTCCGCCGACCTCCGAGCTGTCGCCCTCTCCTGCGAGGCACTCTCGACGACCAAGGGATCAGTTCGCTTCAAGCTCTTTGACCTGGGTAGCGAAGGGGAGCTGCGTCGAGACCTGGAGCTGCCCGTGCCACTGGAGATCGAGAATGGTTACGCATTCTTCAGCTTCCCTGCAATCACCGGCAGCCAGGGACGAATCTACGGCTATCACATCAAGGCGACATCGCCGGCACGCTTCGTCACGAGAGGCTCAAGCCCCACCCTGAAGACCTATCACGGAGTCGAGGGGCCGACACCGAGGCTGGGTGGAATGACCACAGGAGAGCTGTCTCTTCCTGACCGTGACCTCGTATTCCGAGCATGGAGTTCCTCGAGTCGGGTCGCAGCCTTCGAGCGCCTGGAGGAGAGAGCGGGCTGGTGGCTCTGGGCAGCGGTCGCTTGCTGGGTGCTCTCCGTGCTCCTGCTCGTACGAGGAGTCGTCAGGAGTGGCGGAGCCCGAACTCCTGATCGGCCTGACCACTGAGGCCAGTTCGCGTGAGGGGCGGCTGGGTCCACCCAGCGTGCGCAACTCCATCCAGGTGGGCATGGTCGAGGCGCTCGACAACAGCCCCGGCGCACTGGTGGCCAAGCTCGAGGCCCCGGGGTTGCTCGAAAACGCGCTGATTCTTGTTCTACCCGGACAACAGCTGTGTCGGCGGGGTCAGGGGGGCACCACAGCAGGTCGTCAGATGCCTTGTTCAGAGCCGTCTCGACCCACGGGGTTCCCGGCCTGGGACTCAGGGGCTCTGGCTCTGCTCGTCTTCCTCACCATCGCTATCGCCGAGGTATCCAAGGCTCTTCAATTCGGCGATACGCTCGGGACTCAGCTTGGCTCCCTGGCCAGAGTCCAGGCTGACCAGCGTCTCATTGAGGCTCTTGCAATCCTCATAGAGCTTGTTCAGTGACCTGGAGATAGAAAGCAATCGGTCTCGGTGGTCGACTTGAAACTGCGGGTCCCCACATGAGTTGTGAGCCTCCATTGGATCCAAGCTGCGGTCGAAGAAGTGAGGGGGCCTGTTCTCGCCCACCTTCACGTACTTGTACTCACCCTGTTCGTCGCTCCCGACCAGGACATGACCATGGAAGAGAATCTGGCCATCCTCAGGCTCCTCATTCAGCATGATCGCCGGAGCGAGGGAGGCCACCTGGCCGATCGGCTCCAGGCCGCACAGGTCGAGGATCGTGGGGGCCAGGTCTGTGGACTGGGTCAGGGCTTGGACACGTCGCGGGGCCACCCCAGTCTCTGGAGGAAACACAAGAATCAAGGGAACCTTCGCCACCTCATCATGGTGCGTGTCATGCAGCATGGAGCCGTGCTCGAAGAATGACTCTCCGTGATCGGAGGTGATCACGATGAGTGTGTTCTCCAGTTGTCCACGCTTCTCCAGCTCGGCAAAGAAGACCCTCAGTTTCTCGTCCAGAAGGCGAATGCCCGCATCATAGAGCCCGATCAGGTACTGGCGGTGACTCTCCAGCAAGGGCTCGGCCTTTGTAGAGATGTCCTTCAGGTAGTTGGAGGCACAGTTATTCTCGCGGCCCACCCCTGTCGAGCACCCTGTGAACCCTGGCGGGGCCTCACCGGCAAATCGCTCCACCAACCTGGGTTTCGACTGGTAGGGCAAACATGGGCCTGACTGGGCCGAATCCGAGTGGATATCGAAGAAGTGCAGGAAGGTGAAGCTGTTCTCACTCGGCCGCTCATCAACGAGTTCGAGGTAGTCCCTCATGATCAAGTCCGCCTCGCACCAACGCGAGACGAAGTGATCGAAACCCTGGTCGAATCCATAGTCAGAGTTGAGCCAGGCGCCGTGACTGGTGAACGCCGTGGTGGCGTAGCCCATCTCTTGAAAACGCTCTGCCATCGTTATTGCCGAAGAAGGCAGAGGGTGGATGTCCTCCTTCTCTTCGTCAACCGGACGCACACCGTGGCTTGGGTAGTGAAGGCCCGTCAGCATCGTTGCGTGGGACGGAAGTGTGCAATTCGAGTTCGAGAAGTGATTGTCGAACACGACACCGCGCTCTGCGAGGGTGTCGAGAAATGGTGTCGTCGGTTTCGAGTAACCGCCGAACCCCGTGTGATCCGCCCTCAGGGTGTCCAGGGAGATCAAGAGGACGCGCTGGGGGAGGGCGCCACCACTGGAGTCTTGCGCTGGACCACACGAGCACTCCAGGCCGACGAGGAGCACAGCTGCAAGTGCAAGGCGCGAACGAGGACTATCCATCGACAAGAGTGGTGGGGGGGGCGGCTATCGGATCAAGGCGACAGTATCCCATGTGGACGCAATTGCCCAGGGATGCCGAGGTACAAGCTCGACTCGTCCAGACCGCACGCTCTCACTCTTCCCCCGTGTATCCAAGAGCTTCTAGCTGTCGGATCGTCTCCTCGTTCACCGGGCTCTTCTCGTTACCCACCGCCCTTCTGTGATCGTCGCTCCGGCTCTTGCGGTCGACAAGTGCCCTCCCAAGAGCTGCCCTCCAACCTGAATCTCCAGGGCCGCGGTCTCTCTGTTCACGAGGGTCCCCCTTAAGGTCAAAAGACATCACATGTTCCTCCGAGCTCAGCTTCTCGAACACATCTGGATCATCGATCACTTCGCCGGGAGAAAAGATGAGCTTTCGGTCCTCAGTTTGACAGGACAGGCCGTGGATCATCCTCGAGTGTGGACTCTCGCTGAAGACCTTTCGCCCGGTAGCGAGGCTCTTGCTCCCATGGAAGTAAGGCAACAGACTCTCACCGGAACAATGGCGCGGAATGCTGACACCCGCCATGTCAAGAATGGTCGGAAAGAGGTCGACGCTACCCTGCAGGTTGTCCACAACCCCCGAAGAATAGCTCGTCGCCCTGGGAGGTGAGATCACAAGCGGCACGGCCAGCAGCTCGTTGAAGAGAGAGTTGCCGTGCTCGCTGAGGCCATGTTCCCAGAACCCCTCACCATGGTCGGAGGTGAGAATGAAGTAGCTGTCGTCGAGCAGCCCCCTGTCCCCAAGCAGATCATGCATCTTGCCCACGAGGTCATCAGTCATTCGTATCTCAGCGTCATAGCTATTGATCACTGCCTGCCTCTTGGCCTTGACAAGGGTGCTGAATCCCGGGCCGAACATGCCTTCAAACGGCGGCAGCGGCGTGTACGGCTGGTGTGGATAGACCAGGTGCACATACAAGAAAAATGGGTCTGCCTCGAGTGAGTCGATGGCCACCCTGAACTCCTCGAGGACCAGGTCCGGCGCTGTACCGGTCCAGTGGTGCCACCCCAGCTTGCTTGAGAGGAGTGCATAGTCCTCGAACCCCTGTGCGTACCCATGCTTGGGGTCGATCCCCGGGTGATCCACGATGCCAAACGTCCGGTAGCCGCCTGCCTGAAGGCACTCCGCCAGGGTGTCCAGCTTGGAGGGAAGAATCAGGTCGATGGCCTTCCTGTGTGGAGCCGGTGGAAACACAGCCTGTGGGTAGAGCCCGGTGAACAGCGTCGCTATCGACGGGTTGGTCCAAGAGCTAGCAGCGAAGTAGCGAGTAAAGGTCAGGCCTTCATCCGCTATCTCGTCGATCCTCGGAGACGTGTCCCGCTCATAGCCATAACAGCCCAGATGGTCAGCACGTAGGGTGTCAACCAGGACGCAGACGATATTCGGCCTGCGCGACCTCTCTGCATCCGAGCAGCCCACCAAGACACCTGGCGCAACGATCAGCACCAGGGTCATCAGACCACGAGACTTCAGCTTGTAAGGACTTCTGAGCATTTCGCTATGCGTGGAATTGTTGCAGGTAAAGCAGGATCTGACCAGAGCTTGAGGAGGTGTCAACCCGACCTGACGTGGTCTACACCGGTTGTGTGAAAGGCGAAGCTCCATGCCCTGACCAAAAAGTGGCGGGGGCACTCCCTGGTGCGGGGTTAGAATCTCCGGCGATGTCGCGACCGAGCCCAGCCTCCAGCCTGGGCGCCTCAAGGTCGTGGCTCCAAGAACAAGGAGGCCGTCTCTCGTGCACTCCTGATCAGACTCGCGAGACCAATGACGAAGAGAGCACTCATTACCGGGATCACCGGCCAGGATGGCAGCTACCTGGCCGAATTCTTGCTCAAGAAGGGGTACGAGGTCCACGGGGTCATCCGCAGAGCGAGTAGCTTCAACACCGCCCGAATCGACCACCTCTACAAGGACCCGCACCTCCAGGACGTTCGACTCTTCCTGCACTTCGGCGACCTGACCGATGGTATCGGAATCCAGGAGACCCTCTCCTCCATCAAGCCGGACGAAGTCTACAACCTCGCCGCACAGTCACACGTCCGAGTGAGCTTCGACCAGCCGGTCTACACGGCCCAGACAGACGCGATCGGAACCCTGCGATTGCTCGAGGGTATGCGAAACCTGGGAAGAGAAGCTCGCTTCTACCAGGCCTCGAGCAGCGAGATGTTCGGAATGGCACGAGAGACACCGCAGACCGAGCAGACGCCATTCAATCCACGCAGTCCCTATGCCTGCTCCAAGGCCTTCAGTTTCTGGCAGGTGCTCAATTATCGAGAGTCCTACGGGATGTTTGCCTGCAACGGCATCTTGTTCAATCACGAGAGCCCCCGGCGGGGTGAGACCTTTGTGACCCGCAAGATCACCCGCGCAGCGACCCGAATCAAGGAGGGCCTTCAGGAGAAGCTCTTCCTCGGCAACCTTGATGCGAGGCGCGACTGGGGATTCGCAGGCGACTATATCGAAGCCATGTGGCTAATGCTCCAGCAGGACCACGCCGATGACTTCGTTATTGCGACAGGGGAGTCCCATACAGTTCGCGAGTTTCTAGAGGCCACGTTCAGCAAGCTAGACCTCGACTGGAACGAATTCGTTGACTTTGACGAGCGCTACCTCCGCCCCGCGGAGGTGGACTCACTGCAAGGCGACTCAAGCAAGGCGCGCAAGGAGCTCGGCTGGAGCCCACGAACCGACTTCGATGGCCTGGTCAGCATGATGGTGGAACACGACTGGAGCTTGGCCCGTGAGGAGCGAGCGCTAGTGAAGCATCGAGAATCCAGAGCAGAGCTCGATCGCAATGCCTGACCCGAACCCCACGAAGTTTGCCTTGAACCTTGCGGGGGAGCGCATCGTGGTAACTGGAGGGGGCGGGTTTCTCGGTCGAAACCTTCTCAAGAGACTGGTCAGCGCTGGTGCCGATCCGGAGAAACTCCACGTTCCCCACGCCGAAGACTTCGACCTCTCCAGTGAGGCTGACGTCGTGCGCATGTACTCCGAAATGCAGCCAAGCGTGGTCTTCCACCTTGCCGCCGAAGTTGGAGGAATCGGAGCCAATGAAGAGAATCCAGGCAGGTTCTTCTATTCGAACATGGCGATGGGGTTGCACCTGATCGAGCATGCAAGGATCAATAACCTCAAGAAGTTCATCCAGATCGGGACGATCTGTGCCTACCCGAAGTTCACCCCCGTCCCTTTTCAGGAGTCACAACTTTGGGAGGGCTATCCCGAGGAAACGAATGCACCCTACGGTGTCGCGAAGAAGGCCCTACTCGTGATGTTGCAGGCCTACCGCAAGCAGTATCAGCTCAATGGTATCTACCTCCTCCCGGTGAACCTCTACGGCCCGGGCGACAACTTCAACCCAGACAGCAGCCATGTCATCCCCGCGCTGATTCGCAAGTTTGTCGAGGCCAGGGACCGTGGAGAGCCGACCGTAGAGGTATGGGGTACGGGTACTGCGAGCCGGGAGTTCCTCTTCGTGGATGATTGCGCACGGGGCATCGTGCAGGCGGCGCAACACTACGATGCAGGCGCTCCAGTGAACCTGGGAGCCGGCTTCGAGATCACGATCCGAGACCTGGTGGAGAAGCTCCGGGCAATGACCGGCTTTGAAGGCGAGATCGTCTGGGACTCGAGCAGGCCGGATGGCCAGCCGCGACGTCGCCTGGACGTTTCCGCTGCCCGTGAGCTGTTCGGTTTTCAAGCTGAGGTCGACTTCGACGAAGGCCTGAAAATGACCGTCGATTGGTGGTCGAATTCGAGGAGCACACCGGAGAGCTGAAGGAGGTCACGGGGTAGGCCAGGCAGGGCTATCTCTCGAGGAGCAAGGTGGAGTTCTCACCCCTGGCTCTCTGTGGCAAGCCCCATCACCTGCAACGATTTCCACCCAGCCTTCGGTCATCAGTACCCTCACTACATGTAATTTGCCTGCTATCCTCTACGCGGTGTGGAGTGAGACAGCCGGTTCGAGTCTCGCTTGCCAAGGATCTTGCAGCAATCTAGAGGCAACCATGGAGACGTATCAAATCAAGCCTGGTTATCGCTCACGCTCTAAGCCAGAGTTTTATCCCGACACCGAGGCAAACGCGGCGGTCTATCAGCAGGCGGTCTACCAGTACGCAAGGCAAGTTGTCACCCAGCACAGCCTCCAAGGAGTCATTGACCTGGGATGTGGCTACGCCACCAAGTTGATCGAGCAGCTCGGCCCTGTCTGCGAGGAAATCGTTGGAGTTGATCAGGACCACTCGATCAGTCACTGCATCCAGAAGCACGGTGATCGTGGGGTCTGGGTGATCGATGACTTCGAGAAGCCGCGGCACAGCTTCGGAAGGACCTTCGATCTCGTCATTGCGTCCGACGTCATCGAGCATCTTGTCGATCCAGACCACCTCTTCACCTACATCGAAGGCCTCTCACACCCCGGTACGTGGGTGTTGCTGTCTACCCCCGAGAGAGATCTCGTGCGAGGAGAGGGCTGCACTGGGCCTCCCCTCAACCCAGCTCATGTCCGCGAGTGGAATTGCGCCGAGCTCGCCAGCTACGTTGAGAGCCGAGGGCTGCAGATCGAGCTGCACGAGCTCGTCGAGTCATCATCCGTAGGGAGCGAGAAGACCTGCCAGCTGATGCTCTGTCACAAGCCCTGAAGCAGCGAGCAGCGACTCACCTCGACTCTTGCCCAACCAATCCGCTCTCTAGCCCGCTCCCCCATGAATGCGTGGGGTCGTACAAGCTGAAGGTGAACACACTTTTCCTCGACATTCTGTACAGAGCGTGGCCGCCTCACACGATCATTTACTGCGAACATGACATGGCGCCTGGCCCTTGCGCGGATTCGTCCGACCATTCCAGACTCAGATGAGCTGAAGAGGGCGCTGGCAGAGTAGATCGACGCACCGATGACTTCAGGTATCCACCCCCAGCCCTCTTCCTTGCCCACGGCAGGCGTGCAAGGAGACCCTGTCAACGCGACGATGGGGAGGGTTGCTGGATTGCAGCAACAGCCGGCAGAGTGGACCCCATGAGTGAGCCCCAAACAGACACAACCCGTGTCCATACCAGGCGGCAGGCGAGATCTGGTTGGAACCCGCTCGAACTCGCCCTGCTCTGGCGCTCACGAGAACTGCTCATGTTCTACGCGGTTCGAGACATCAAGGTTCGCTACAAGCAGACTGCACTCGGTGCATTGTGGGCGATTCTTCAGCCGCTTCTCATGATGCTCGTGTTCAGCGTTCTATTCGGCAAGCTGGCGGGCCTCCCTTCAGATGGACAGGCATATCCAATCTATACCCTCTGCGCACTGTTACCCTGGCAGCTGTTCTCTTATGCCGTGACCCAATCGAGCAACTGCTTGCTCCAGGACGCTCAAGTTCTCCGCCGGGTGTACTTCCCTAGGCTGGTGTTGCCGTTCGCCTCCGTCATTGCTGGCCTGGTTGACTTTGCTATCGCCTTCGTGATTCTGGTGATCATGATGGCCGCCTACGGAATCACACCGGGTTGGTCGGTGGCTGCGCTACCGCTTCTCGTCTTACTTACCATCTTCGCCTCGCTAGCCGTTGGTCTCTGGCTGAGCGCACTCAACGTCCGCTATCGAGATGTGCGCTATGCGATACCGTTCCTGGTTCAACTGTGGCTCTTCGCCACCCCAGTTGCCTACTCGAGTAGCCTGATCCCCGAAGCCTGGCGCACCGTGTACGGCTTGAACCCCATGGTTGGTGTCGTCGATGGGTTTCGTTGGGCTCTGGTGGGTGGCCCCGAACCGGCTCTCGGCGTCATGGTCATGAGCGTTCTTGTTACAACGATCTTCTTCGTGGGTGGTTTGTTCTACTTCCGCCGCATGGAGCGCACGTTCGCCGACATTGTCTGAGAGCTCGATGACCATCACGGCCTTACAGATCTCGAAACTCTCCAAGTACTATCCAATTGGCGAGCTGGATGCCTACCCCACTCTGCGGGAGGCAATCGTGAACACCACCCGCCGCTGGTTTGGTGATGCGAATGCTATCAAGAAGGAGCGCGGCATCTGGGCGCTGAAGGACGTGAGCCTTGAGATCCCCGTGGGCCAGGTGCTCGGGATCATTGGGCCGAATGGATCAGGCAAGAGCACCCTCTTGAAGATCATTTCCGGCATCACAGATCCGACGCAGGGTCACGCGGACATCTATGGTCGTTTGGCGAGCCTCTTGGAGGTAGGAACTGGTTTTCACCAGGAGCTGACCGGTCGCGAGAACATCTTCATGAACGGCGCGATCCTCGGCATGACCCACGCCGAGATCAGGAAGAAGTTCGATGACATCGTGGAGTTCTCTGAGATCGGCGCCTTTCTTGACACGCCGGTGAAACGCTACTCCAGCGGCATGTACACACGCCTGGCCTTTGCTGTCGCCGCTCACCTCGAACCGGAGGTGTTGATCGTAGACGAGGTTCTTGCGGTTGGAGATGCGGCGTTTCAGAAGAAGTGCCTGGGAAAGATGAGCGAAGTTGCCGAGCAGGGGCGCACGGTGCTCTTCGTGAGCCACAACATGGCATCTGTGCAGTCCCTGTGCAGCCGGGTTATTCGCCTTCACCAGGGCGAGGTCGTGGACGATGGACAGCCTCAAGCCGTGATCACCGAATACCTCGAGGCCTCCTCGTCAGTCCACCCTGTGGCGCTGGATGAACGATTGGACAGGGGTGGTGAAGGTCCAGCCCGGCTACAGGAGGTGAGGGTAGAGCGTAGCGATGGGGATGGCACCCTGCGTTGTTCGAGTCGCCTGCGTATTCGTCTCCGCTACAAGAGCGACGGGCCGCTGATGTTTGCGCGGTTTGTCGTGTCTGTCTATGACCTGACTCATGTCGGGCTGTTCATCCTCGATAGCGATGCCAGCGGGCCACTGCCGGAGACAATGCCCGCAGAGGGCTGGGTCAGTTGCACTACCGAGCCGATCAATCTCACGCCCGGGCGTTGCTATGTTAACCTCCGAATCACGTGTAGTGGGGGAACTAGCGACTATGTACAACAGGCCACCACCTTCGACGTGGAAGCCGACGACTTCTTCGGTACGGGGCGCCTCCCCACCCGTGACTGGTCGGTCGGGCTGCTCCACAACACGTGGACTGCACGTGAAGATGCGGCCGAGTGATGAGGCCCTACGCGCTGTTGAGCGCGCTGACCGCGGGGGCGCCCGCAGACCTCAGTGATCTAACCAGGACGCCGCTCAGAGCAGAGGCCCTCCACGGAGCTCTCCTCTCTGGCCACTGCATGCAGACTCACATAGACTCTGAAACCGGCATCGGAGGGAACCGACCAGCTGGTCCGATCCCGATCTCGGCCTCCAGGTGTGGCCCCGAGAGCCTGGAAGCCGCGCACTTTGCCTGCGCGGGGTGAGACATCTTAAATGAGAGCTTCAAACTCAAGAGTATTGGCCCGTGCAGTGCCGGCTCTGGCCATCTTGGCCGCGGGCTTCGTCTACGGGTTCTTCACTCACAAGTATCAGCTGCCGCCCTACCACCTTCTCAGGAGCCTGTTCGTCGAACCCGAGCCCATCGCAAGCACCCCGCCTCACACCGGCGGGCGCTGGGAGAAGACTCCGGCCTGGATCCGGGATCTGGAGCTCCACGCAGATGGAGAGAGTGGGGAGACGGAGGCCAGGCTCTCCGCGCTCGGTTATCTGGATGGTTACATCCCCCCCCCTCAGGTGGACCAGGTGACCACTCACGATCCAAGCCTCGCTCAAGATGGCTTGAACCTCTACGTCTCCGGTCATGCGCCCGAAGTCCACCTGATCAACATGCAGGGGGAGGCGCTCCATGTCTGGCGCCGTGAGTTCCTGACAATCTGGCCGGACTACGAGCACTATCGAGAAGAAGCGTCACCGGAAGACCCTCCGCACTACATCTTCCGTGCCTGGCCCTTCCCCAATGGAGACTTACTCGCGCTCTTCGAAGGCCACGGACTCGTCAAGCTCGACCGAGACTCCGAAGTCCTCTGGAGCTACGCCGGTGCAACCCACGACCGCCCCTCGGGATGCCATCACGACCTCTGGGTCACCGACGAAGGTGAGGTCTACGTGCTTACGTATGACCGTGGCAAGAACGTGCCCTCGGTCAACGACTCCAGCACGATCTGGGAAGATCACATTTCCATACTCGGCCCCGATGGCGCAGAGCGGGATAGGTTCTCTGTGATAGAGAGCTTTCGGTCATCTCCATACTCGAGCCTGCTTGAGCCAATCGTCCGCTCGCCGTACCACTCTCTCCACGCCAACAGCATTCAGGTCTTTGACGGGTCACTGGCAGGGGCTTCCGAAGTCTTCCGCAAGGGGAACATCCTCATCAGCTGTCGAGAGAACAATGCTGTCGCAATCATCGATGCGGACTCTCATCAGGTCGTTTGGGCACTCGCTGGGCCGTGGCTGCGGCAACACAGCGCCCGACTCCTCGATGACGGCTCCATGTTGCTCTTTGACAATCGAGGTCGGGATCCAGAGCTGGGCGAGTCCTACTTCGGGAGTTCAAAAATCATGCAGTTCGATCCGCTGCAGCAATCGATCTCATGGACCTACGAGGGGACAGATCAACGCCCCTTTTCCTGTCCGAAAATGGGCGTGTGCCAGCGGCTCCCAAATGGCAATACTCTCGTGACAGACTCGATCTCGGGTCGAGCCTTCGAGGTGACCAAGGCAAACGAGATCGTCTGGGAGTGGGTCAGTCCACACCGTGCGGGGACCGACGGCGAGTACATCGCAACCCTCTGCCAGATGCTCCGACTCGATGCGGACTTCTTCCCTCTGGATTGGCGCTAGACTGCGAGCTGGCTGGTCGCGACCGGGGCGATCCAGATGGCTCTCGAGCAGGGGAGTCGTCTTCTGCCATGAGGCCACCCGTGCCCTGTCACCACCCGCCCAGGTGCGGCCCAAGTTTTGCTACTTCCTACCTGGAGAACCACAGCGAGGTACGGGACAATGCGATCCGTTGAAAGCGGCGTCATCGAAGAGCCCTGCCGCTCCTGCAGACATCAAGCGAGGGCCTGGGTGGCCGCAGCAACAGCCCTACTCCTGGTCACCGCCCCAGGGGCAGAGCTGTAGCTGCAAGTCTCTGTCCAGGCGGGACCAGCAAGACCTGATGGCCACCCGGCCGCACAGGCCACTGACCACGAGCGCCATGAAATCTTCATCGCCGAGTCATTCAAGGAGAGCTCAGATGTCTTCATTGCCGACACACACCTACCGACCTGGTAACTGAATGGCTCACACCAACAACTCAGCTGACCGCTCCAGGAGTTGGGTCAACCGGTTACTTGTCCTCCTCGTCCCGCCGATCATCCTGCGCGGCCCAAGCATGCTGCGAGAGGTCTTCCGGACCCAGCACCTGAAGTACGCTCCCGACGGCTGGGACACAAAGCTCGACCAGAACGCGAGTATTGGGTGGAGCGTCGACTCAGTCGTAGAGACAGAGTCGGACAAGTGGAACGAATTCTGCAAGAACCTCGAAGGCCAGGGACCGCTTGGTTTCTCCCACGAGCACGCGGACCTGTCTGTGGTCCGCAATACGAACTTCCACAACGTTCACATCTCGTTTGCGTACGTGGCTGCACTGGCCGCACGTGACAAGAAGAGTCTCTCTGTACTGGACTGGGGTGGCAGTCTCGGGCACTACTACAAGGTCGCCCGAGCCGTCCTCCCCGAAGTCTCCTTCGATTATCACGTGAAGGAAGTGCCGCTCATCGCCGCAGCGGGCCGGAGGCTCAACCCGGAAGTGAAATGGCACGAAGACGAAAGTTGCCTCGACTGTGAGTACGACCTGGTCATGTTAAATGGTTCAATCATGTACATGCCTGACTGGGCCGAGGCCCTCCATCGCATCGCACGCTCAGCGCGCGAATATGTGTTCCTCTTTCGCCTGCCCATAGTTCAGAGCTGCGGGTCTTTTGTCTCTGTCGAGAAGTTGCACGGCTCTCAGATGCTCCACCTTCAAGTCAATCAGGATGAACTCCTGGCAGTCGTGCGTGCAGCGGGCCTGACCGTCGTCCGCGAGTTCGTCGTTGGTGAGCCACCGTACATCGAGGATGCACCCGAGCAGTGTGATATGCGTGGATGGCTACTGAAACGCAAGTAGGACAGTGGTACCCACATTCTCCATCGCTGTCACCACCTTCAATAGGCCCGAACTCCTCAGGGAGACCTTGCTGTCGATCCTCGCCCAGACCTTCTCTGACTTCGAAGTTCTGGTTGGCAACGACTACACAGAAGAACCCCTGACAACCAGCCAGCTGGACCTCGAGGATTCCCGCATTCGAATTGTGAACCATCCTCGAAACCTGGGTGAGGCGGACAACATGAACGCCTTGCTCGACCTCAGTCAGGGGCGGTTCTTCACCTGGCAGTGCGATGACGACCTGTACGCTCCGACCTTCTTGGCCGAGGTGCACTCGGCAATCTCCAGCTCAAACCACCCGGTGAGTGTCTTCACGTCCTATGGCATCATCCATGGGGTCTCGCCATCCGGCCAACAAGCAATTCCCTCCCAGCCTGTATGCACCTACACCGGCCGGGATTTTCTCGCCAAGTACCTGTCCGGCCAGATAAAGGCAATGGGGTGTGCGGGTGTGTTCCCTCGTGAATACCTGGTGGGGTTAGGAGGAGTGGAGTGCCTCGCCCAAACAAACCGGCCGCTGTACTCGGAGCACCTGCTCTTGCTGCTCGCGGGCCTCCAAGACCAGGTAATGCACATCGACGCCCCCCTGGTCACCTACCGCATCCATGACACCTCCTGGGGGGCCTCGACCACTGACCTCTTGCTGTACGGAGAGGCCTGCAAGGGGCTCCTTGGCAGGGGGATCGCTGTGCTCTCCAGCCCTGGCGTGAGGGTCGACTTCAGAAGGAACTTGACCGCGCTCCTGCGTTTTGTGACCGGGGAGTACTTCGGCAAGGCCCGGGCCGGCGAAGGGGCCTTCAGCCGTAACCGTGTCATTCCGTTCTTCTTCTCACTGAGAGCGGAGTTCGCCCCACTGAGCGGGACGACAATGCATCGGACTGC
>JABACD010000013.1:104028-151748 GCA_014237855.1 Planctomycetota bacterium
AGTAGGTAGCAGCTCCTGCAGTCACAAGTTACAGGCAGCACTGGATCTCACGGAGTAATGTCAGAAGAAAAGGAAGACGCACGTTCCCGGATTCGTGGATTCGTCATGGAGCGCTTCCCTCTAGCGCGCAAGCAGCCAAGCCTGGATGATGACTGCTCACTCCTGCAGAGTGGAATCATCGACTCCCTCGGCGTCATGGATCTGATCGGTTTCCTGGGGAGCGAATTCTCCCTCGCCATCTCTGACGAAGACCTGAGACCAGAGAACTTCGAATCGATCTCTTGCATGGCCACCTTCGTCGAGAGCAAGCGCTGCGACCCCTAACCTGCCAACACCTGATCCTCACATGCCCCCTGCGCCCGAGAACGCACAGTCAGGGACTGGCCTGCACCTGATGCTGCAAGCCAGCGCTGAGCGTTCAGCGGGCAAGGAGGCCTTGGTCCATGGCGATCAACGCCTGACCTATTCCGAAGTCGTGGCTGGGGCCGCCTCCGTAGCGCAAGGACTCCAGTTCAAGGGGCTCCAGCGCGGGGACCGGGTAGGCCTTTATCTCGGGCCCTGCGTTCCCCAGGTACTCTCGATATTCGGCGTCTCCCAGGCGGGCGGAGTCTTTGTTCCGATTCACGAGTCGCTGTTCCCAAGCCAGGTCGCGCACATCATCGACGACTGCGCGATGAAGGTGTTGATCACCGACTCCCGAAAACTCGCGAAGATCGCCTGCGCGCTCACCAAGCCCAGCTCTCTAGAGCTTGTAGTGCTGCTTGAGGGAGAGGCTCCAACCGACCTCGGCATTCCGACGCTTGGCTTCTCTCAACTTGGTGGATTCGACGTAGCCCAGGCGCCCGAAGGTGATCACCCGGATCAGGCGCTCGCCGCAATCCTGTACACCTCAGGGTCGACCGGCAAGCCGAAGGGCGTCATGCTCTCGCACGCCAACATTGTCGCCGGCTCCACAATCGTCTCCGAGTACCTCTGCATAAACGAGACTGACCGGCTCCTTGCTGTGCTTCCCTTTAGCTTCGACGCCGGGCTCAACCAGCTGACCACCGCCATTCAGCAGGGTGGAACGCTGATCCTGCTGAAGTTCATCTTTGCCCGAGAGATCGTCGCGGCTCTGCTGCAGGAGAGAATCACCGTCCTCGCGGGAGTTCCGACTCTCTGGAGCTTGCTAGCACGGCCTGACTCGACCCTCAACAAGCACAGCTTCCCCTGTCTGCGAACAATCACGAACACGGGTGGAGCGATGCCGCCACTCGTGCTTGCGGCGCTTCGGCGTGCCCTGCCGACAACGAGCCCCGTCCTCATGTATGGCTTCACCGAGGCCTTCCGCTCGACCTACCTTCCAGCAGAAGAACTCGATCGTCGCCCTACCTCGATTGGCAAGGCCATTCCCCAAACCCAGGTCTTCGTGATCAACGACAGGGGGCAGCCCTGTCAGCCAGGAGAAACTGGGGAGCTAGTGCACTGTGGTCCCACAGTTTCCATGGGCTACTGGGGTCACAAGGAGCTGAGCGCCGCGGTCTTTCGGCCACATCCGTTCTCCTCTTCCGAACTCGGCGGCCCAAAGAAGGTTTGCTACTCTGGCGATCTCGTAAGGACGGACGATGAGGGGTTCCTGTACTTCGTAGGCCGCCGCGACGCCATGATCAAGTCTTCGGGGTTTCGCATCAGCCCGACGGAAGTCGAACTCGTCCTGCTTCAGTGTGAAGAGGTAGAGGCTGCAGCAGTAATCGGAGTACCCGACGAAGTCCTCGGCCAGCACATCAAGGCCTTCGTGGTGACACGGAGCTCAGAGATCTTGGATCCCGATCAATTGATCGCACTCTGTGCCGAACACCTGCCCAGCTATATGGTGCCCAAGTCCGTTGAAATGCTCAGCGACCTACCAAAGACGACTAGCGGCAAGGTCGACTATCCGGCCTTGCGGCACCGGGGGAAATCGTAGCAGGCCGTCTGCGAATGATTCGAGACACACCCTCCGGCTCTTCTCGCCAAACCATGGACCACGTCACCAAACTGATTGAGCGCAATTTCAGCACAGCGCACGGTGAGCTGCGAGTCGGCACAGTATCGGCGATTGACGTCGCCGCTGACTTTGAAACGCCGCTCTACGTCTATGGCCACGAGCTCCTGGAGCGAAAGTGGCGCGCGCTGCGGGCTGCTCTTCCCGAGGAGTTTGCCATCAGCTTCTCGGTCAAGGCGAATCCCACACTGGCATTCTTGCAGTACTTCTTGAGCAAGGGCTGTGGGCTCGAGGTTGCCTCTGGGGGCGAGATGCACCGAGCACTCGAATCCGGCTGCGACCCCCTCAAGATCGTCTTTGCGGGCCCAGGTAAGACCGAGAGCGAGCTGGAGTTTGCCATCGCAAGTCGTGTCGGAGAGATTCATGTTGAGTCGCTCCTTGAGTTCGAGCGTGTTGCTGCGATCAGCAAGCGTCGGGGTGTGACAGGCAGGGTTGCCCTGAGAATCAATCCCTGCGAGAGCAGCCAGGGTGGCGCACTCCGCATGGGCGGCAAGTCTGCTCCATTCGGACTCGACGAGGAGTGTCTGGATGACGCCCTGAATCGGGTTCTCACGGAAGACTCTGTCGAGTTCCAGGGCATCCACCTGTACATCGGTACCCAGATCCTCGATGCAGACCTCCTCTTGGGTCAGTACCGGCACGGGCTAGAGCTCGCGAGGCGAGTAGCTACACGCGTAGGCCACCCCCTACAGACCCTCAACTTTGGTGGAGGATTGGGTATTCCCTACTTTGAGCATGAGTCAGAGCTGGACATGGCCGCACTCACCCGGGGATTGCTCCAGCTGATGGAAGAAGCTCGGAGCGACCGGAGACTTCAGGGGACTAGCTTCATGCTCGAGCCCGGGCGCTTCCTGGTCGGGGAGGCGGGCATCTACATCGTGCGCGTCAATGACATCAAGGTGTCCAGGGGGAAGAAGTTCCTTGTGGTCGATGGTGGAATGCATCACCACCTGGCAGCTTCCGGGAACCTGGGCCAGGTCATCAGACGTAACTACCCCGTGGCGGTCCTCAACAAGCTGGACAGCCCCGACACTGAGGTGGTCGACGTGGTCGGCCCACTCTGTACACCCCTGGATGCACTTGCACGTGACGTTGTACTGCCAAGGGCTGAGGTGGGGGACCTCGTTGGGGTGTTTCAATCCGGAGCTTATGCCCGCTCTGCCAGCCCGCTGGAGTTCTTGAGCCATCCCAGCCCACCAGAGGTGTGGGTTGAGGACGGCCGAGTGCGCCTGATCCGTCAGCGTGGAACACTTCAAGACATGACTGAAGTCTCGAGGGATCCAGCCCCTGGCTCCAGGGCCGATGGAGACTCGTGAAGAGCGAGGCCTACCAGATCATCCAGTTTCGGCCAGAGTTCCGAGACGCTGTCATCGAGTTGCAAGCCCACCTGTGGCGTCGTGACCAGGCCACCCGGGCTGCCTACTTTGACTGGAAGTACGTGAACAACCCCTACACGGATGACATCAACATCTATCTGGCCTTCAAGAGCCAGCAACTGGTAGGGATGGTCGGCGCTCATGGGGCTCGATGGCAGGCTGGCAGCAGCACACAGACGGCTCCAGGGCCTTGCTTTGCTGACCTCGTCATCCACCCCGACCACCGAGAGGGAAACCTCTCGTCTAAGCTGACAGCATTCGCCCTTGAGGACCTCTCGACGACTCATACGGGTTATGCATTCGGCTTCAGCGCCTACAGTCCGACAGCCCTCATCCTGCTCTTCCAAGGATGGCGGGCCCTCTTTGTACAGACAGCCTCCTACACGCATGTGGATCCGGTCCCTCCAAGGGCACCGAGTCGGTGGCTCCGCAGGTTGATGCAGAGCCCAGCTCTTCGCCGCCTGACCTCTTCGAAAAGAGCATTCGCAGCTCTCGATGCACGTGCGAAACAGGCCGGAACCACAACACAGGTGACTCTTGGATTGGCACCGCGACCGCGTGAGATGGCCGTACTCGCCGGACGACTTGAGGGCGATGGCCGCATCCGGCATGTGAGAGATGAAGCGTACTTCGAATGGCGACTGAACAACCCGCTCTCGGAATATCGATTCCTCTATGCCGATGATGGCCGGCTCAAGGGCTACCTCGTCCTGTGCATGCTGGTGGGAGCGCCGGGCCTCGAGGGCCACGTACAAATCGTCGACTGGGATGTTAGTGACGAACAGACTTGGCGGGAATTACTGGAGGCAACGATGGAGTGGGGCGCTTTTCAGCGCATCAACATCTGGTCGGCCAGCCTCCCGGAGAGCGCCAGGGAAGTCCTGCGTGAAAAGGGCTTCGAATTTCGGGACAAGACCGGGAGTGCGATCCAAGACATCGACGGCACTCTGATCCTGATAGCACCAGCGGGCATGCCTGCAAAGAGCTGTGATTGGACCCTGGGCGATCGCAACATCTTGGAACCAACTCACTGGGATCTACGAGCCTCTCTTTCTGATGCCTTCTGAGTCCTCCCTGATCTCGGCCATCATCATCTTCTGGAACGAGGAGAGGTTCCTGGAGGAAGCCATTGCCAGCGTGTTTGAGCAGTCTCTTGATCACTGGGAGCTGCTCCTGGTGGATGACGGCTCCACCGACTCCAGTACCGAGATCGCTCGGCGGTGCGCTGAAGAGCATCCGGGCAGGGTGCGGTACCTCGAGCATCCGGGGCACGAGAACCGCGGCATGAGTGCTTCACGCACCCTTGGTGTGCGAGAAGCCACCGGTTCCTACATCGCCTATCTCGATGGTGATGACGCCTGGCTCCCCAAGAAGCTAGAAGAGCAGCTAGCAATCATGGAGGCCCAACCTGACGCCGACATGGTTGCAGCACCCTTGATCGCTCGCGTTCGCTGGACGCCAGATCATCGGGACGATGACCTGGATCAACTCTACGGTGTTGGGGTAAACGGCAAGCACCCTTTCAGCGACACCCTGGTCAAAGCGCCGCGATTACTCGCCCTGTTTCTCAAGCACGAGGAGTTCTTCCCTAACGGGTTCCTCGCCAGGCGAGACGCCCTCCTCCGCACTGGACTCTACGAGGAGAGTTTCCGCGACTCGTACTCTGACTCCATTGTTCTCGTCAAGCTGTGCTTGCGCTCAGCCGTCTTCATCTCGAGCAAGCGTTGGTATCTGTACCGCAAGCACCCAGAATCGAACACGCATCAGACCCTCGCGGAGGGCAGGGGCAATTCAGATCAACGCACCTACCTGGCCTGGGTCGAGTCATACTTCAACCAGGAAGGGGTACGAGACCCGGCACTTCGTCGCACCCTACGTGCAATGTTGTTCCGCAGTCGCCACCCGCTCTTACAACGCGCCGAGTATGAGTTCCAGCGTCGGACATATCGGATCTCGCGGCTCATACATCAAGCTGGACAGCTCCTGTCCAGAACGGCACGAAGACCACCCCCCTAGGCCCAACCCCGCTACTCGGGCCATATCTCGGGTAGCACCGGCGCCTCTTGCTTGCCGCGAGCAAGCTCCTTGATTGCCAAGAAGACGCCCACAACATCGAGCACCACCAGCGGCCAGGCCTTGACCGCCTTTGCGAGCTCGCCGAGAGCGCCCATGACCTTGCCGGAAAGCAGGAGTGATACCGCTCTTGTTCCGCGCTTGCGTGCAGCCCGGTGCTGACGCGCACTCCAAAGCCGCAGCCGCTCGCGCCGGCTCAGCACTTTCTCGTAGTGCTCCACGACATCACTGATTTCCGCCGCGAAGGAAGAGTCCTGTGCGATCGACTTCGCGTCCCCATGAAGCCGAAAGACGGCGACCTGCTGGTCGAGAGTCCGGGGCTCGATGCGCTTGATGAATCGAAAACGAAGCCAGAACTCGTAGTCCATGACGTAGTTCAGGTCCTCGCGAAAATCGCCCACCTCGCGGTGCAGCTGGGATGACCAAAAAGAACCGGCCTGCGCGATTGGGCAACTCAGCAGCCAACGCGTGAAGCTCTTCCCCGGTAGCTTGGGAAATGGCCTGCAACCGAGTGACTCTTGCCAGCACTGAACCTGCCCCACGACCCAGGGGTTTCCGGCCTCGAATTCCTGTGCGCACCGCAGCAATGCACCCGGCTCGTACCAGTCGTCGCTATTCAGGTAGGCATGGATATCACCGGTAGAACGCGCAAAGCCCTTGTTGATCGCGTGGGTTTGCCCTCGATCCTGTTCGCTGACCCAGTATGCCAGCCAGGGAGCGTACCTCTTGATAATCTCGACGCTGTCATCCGTCGAGCCTCCATCAATGATGATGTACTCGAGGTTCGGGTACCCCTGGAGAAGAACGGACCGAATGGTCTCCTCAAGAAATTCACCCTGGTTGAAGGAGGGAGTGACGATGGTGATCTTCGGGAATGCCCGAGAGCCCTCTCCACCCTGCAGAAGTTGTTCGCTGCCCTCCTTCCACATCCAGCCTGCTCTCCCCTCCGGGGCAGGCGGAAGCTCCGCAAACAAGGGAGAGCACATGCTTACACCCAGATCGCGCAGCGCACCTGGACCGGCGCGAAGGCTTCAGGTCTCCTCTCAATCATCCGAGCGTACGTCAGCTGAGTCTCCATCATTGATCTCTCCTGGTTCGAGCTTACTGGGCCCGAGAGTTCCTGTCTAACGCGAGTACCCCCTCTAGCAGGCTGAGTGGGACGCGGGGCGTCACGAACCATTCTTGAGCAAGTCTATCGTGGCGTTGATACCGCGCTCGAGGTCACCCGTGTACTCAAACCCCAGGCCACGGAAGCGTTCACTCAACACGTGATAGGAGAGCTGGTTCATGATCTCAGAATCCACATACTCGACTTCGAGTTCAGGCAGGCGGGCCGAGATGATGTCCACGATGCCCTTGACCGAGGTGTTCGTCGTTACGACGTTGTAGATGCGCGCGTCGTATTGCTCTCCTTGGATGATGAATGTGGTGGCGGCCACAGCATCTCCAAGATCAAGGTAGGGACGGTGCTGGTGAAGTGCGCTTCTCCACACAGTCAGAGGAAGCCCCTGGACCGCCTGCCAACAGAACTTGTTGACTGCAGTGTGAAAGCGCATGCCAACAGAAGTGCCGAAGATCGTACCGAAGCGGCAAACCGCTGTGCGCAACCCTTCCTTCTGGCCCATGCGTTGGAGCAATTGCTCAGCCTTGAGCTTCGCCTCTGCGTATGGGCTTTGCGGCCGAAGTTCGTCGATAGGACAGTTCTCATCAACCTCCTGCTCTTGAGATCCATACACACTCGTCGTGGAGGGAAAGATCAGGGCACAGTCCGCTTGGAGGCAAGCCTGCGCAACACTCTCGGTTCCACGGTAGTTAACTTCCTCCACCTGATCCTTGATCTGAAAGCTGCCTGTCGCGTCAGTAATCGCCGCCAGATGAATCAGAACGTCCGCTCCCGCCACAAGAGGCCTGAGATCAGCGGTCAGGACATTTGCTTCGATGAACTGATAACGCCCGTCCTTGGGGAGGTCGAACAACGAGCAATAGCGCTGGGTCGAGAGGTCGTCAATCAGCAGGATTTCGGCCTCGGGAAACGTCTTGGGGAGCTCACGAATCAGCCGCGAGCCAATGTGCCCAAGAGCTCCTGTGACGACCAGCTTCACCGAACCTCTCTCTGACGACTCGCCTCTTCCATGACTGCCCTGGTACGCACCAAGCCTGACCTGATGTCATGGCTCGGCTCCCAATCAATAATCGACCGTAGCCTGCTGGAGGAGAGGCTGACGGGGCCTATTTCGATACGGCGGCGATCATCCGGCCAAGTAGAGTACGTCACGCTGCCCCGTTCGAACACGCTGACCACCGCTTCTGCGATCTCGCGCACGGTTGCGTGCTCCGTTCCACCAGCGAAGTAGGTCTCGCCGATGAGCCGGGGTTCGTGGGCAGCGCGCCACATGATGTCCACGGCATCTTCCACATACATCACGCTGCGAGTCTGCTCTCCCGTGCCGAAGATCTCGATCGGTTGGTCCGTCTGGGCGAGGTGGATGAAGTAGTTGACGAAACCGAACTGCGAGTAACCCTTACCGTAGGGCCCGTACAGGTTGCCGAATCTAAGCACGACCGTATTCAAGTCATGGCTTCGGTGGTAGATCCGGAAGTACTTCTCCGCAACACCCTTATGAGCAGAGTATATGTCCAGAGGCCTCTCCGGATGATCTTCATCAACGATGCTCTGCTCCGCCTTGCCGATCACTGTGCTGCTTGAGCTATAGATCACCATCGCCTTCTTGTTGTTCAGGCGTATGGCCTCCAACACCTGCAGGCTACCGAGGCTGTTGATCTCGGCATCCTCGATCGGGTGCAGCATCGAAAGAGAATGCGAGGTCTGTGCCGCGCAGCAGAAGATGATGTCCTTCTCACGGACAACCTCGGCCATTAGCTCCTCATCTCGGATATCACCCAGCACGAAGTTGATATCGGACCAAACAGCATTGAGGCTGTCCTTCGTTGAGTGAGAGAGGGGTGCAAGAGAGTCGAGCACTGTCACCTCGGAGGCACTCTCAGCAAGGCAGCGGCGCACCAGGTTGTTCCCGAGAAACCCTGCGCCGCCCAAGATCAACACCCTCACGCCATCCTCCTGACCATCGGTAGTAGAGCCCTGAGAGTAACATCAATCCCCTCCGCCAACGAAGTCTGTGGCTTCCACCCCACTGCCTCTGTCAGCCGACTTGTATCTGCCACGAAACTTCGCCGCTCTAGCAATTCAATCTCCACCGAGTCGTCACTCTCCACCAACACCTGACCACCAGTGCTTGCCTCTACCCGGTCGGCGATCAGGCGCCACACCTCTCCGATGGTATGGCCCTCTCCACTCCCGAGGACATACATGTCATGGCCTGACGACACGGAAGGTGCACCAACGAGCAAGAATGCGTTCACAACATCAACCAAGAAAACATAGTCGCGGACGCGATCATGATTGGAATAAGTAAGGAGCGTCTCGCCGGCGAGAGCCTTGGCAATCATGTGGTTGATCACCACCCGGGTCACCACAGAAGTCCGTGCTGTCGGTCCATAAACGTTCGTCAATCGCAGCGTGGCCGAAGAAATTCCCGCCAGGTCTTCGTAGAGCTTGAGGTACTTCTCTGCCATCAGCTTGTGAATGGCCCAAGCGGTCAGGGGGTCATCAGGGTGTTCTTCGTTCACGGGCAAAGAACTGACGCGACCGAACAAGTTCGCCGAGCTGGCAAACACCACGCGCGGGCTGATTCCCTGTGTGCGACACACGTCCAACAGGTGCAGGGTAGGCAAGGCATTAGATGCCAGGTCCTGCCCCAGGTCATAGCCAGAGCGGTAGTGGTACTCTCTCGCGGCCAGGTGGAAGACGCAATCGACCCCGGGGAGCACCTCTTCCCAGGTCTTTCGGTTGGAAATGTCGCCACAACGAAAGGAGATATCTGCCACCGACTCAGTGGGAGCCCACGCATCAGCCTGGGACTGATCCAAGACGACTATCCGGCAATCAACGGCTGCAAGCGACTGGGTCAACGCCGACCCGATGTAGCCACGACCACCGGTAACCAGGACCGTGCGACCGGAGTACGCATCCAAGGGCACTTTCAGCGGAGCTGAGGAAGCCGTGTCATCGTGGGGGGTGGGCATTACTTGAGAAAATGAATCTTCGATCGCGCACAGCCGGTCGCCTGGGCAGTTGGAGCCCCATGCCCAGATCCCGGAGCACCCGGAATTCCACACCACGGACAAGGAGAACCCTGCGCTCCCCTCCAACCATAACCCGGAGTCTCGCTCACCACCCTCATCGAGGTGCACCCCCTTCATCGCAGCCGGCAAAGGCCTGAACAGCCTCGATGATGGTCTCGGCATCGGCCGCCGACAACCCCGGGTAGATGGGAAGAGAGAGGATCTCGCGGGCTGCAGCCTCGGTCTCCGACAGTCCGCTCCCGACTGTCAGCCTCCCCTGGTAGGCCGGCTGAAGGTGAACAGGCCTGGGGTAGTGAACCTGAGCGGCAATACCGCTCTCTCTGAGATGATCCTTCAGCGCGTCCCTCTGAGCTGTGCGTAGGACGTACTGGTGATAGACGTGTGTTGCCTCCTCCCGTGCCGCCGGAGTGACGACCTTACAGCTCGCCAGGCCTGAGTTGTAGAGCGCAGCAATTTGGGATCGCGCTTGGTTGTCCTGATCGAGATAGCGCAGCTTGACCCTCAGGACCGCGGACTGCAGCTCATCCAGACGAGAGTTCCCGCCAGGAACGTGACTGACGAACCGCTCTTCCCAGCCATACTCCCGTAGAAGGCGAACCCGTGAGGCGAGCTCAGGATTGCTGGTCACGACCATTCCGCCATCACCCAGAGCTCCCAGGTTCTTCGTGGGGTAAAAGCTGAAACACCCGAGGTCTCCACGAGAGCCCAGTCGAGCTCCCTTGTAGGTTGCCCCATGCGCCTGAGCACAATCTTCGATCACCCGGAGACCATGCTTTTCAGCAATCGCCAAGATCGGGTCGAGATCGACTGTCTGACCATAGATGTGGACTGGCACAATGGCCTTGGTCCTGGCACTTATCGCCGCCGCAACTCGCTCCGGGTCCATCGAGAAGAAACCCGGCTCGATGTCGACCAGCACTGGAGTTGCTCCCGCCTGTTCGATCGCCGCGACGGTTGCGACAGCGGTGTGCGAGACCGTGATCACCTCATCACCAGGCTCCAAACCACATGCTTCGATTGCCATGCGCAGGGCGTCGGTGCCGCTGCCAACCCCAACACCGTGGTCAGCCTGAACATAGGTCGCAAACTCCGCCTCGAAGGATTTCACCTCTTCACCAAGCACGTACCAACCACTCTCCAGCACTCGAGAGATCGCCTCGTCGATCTCTGCCTTGTGTGCCAGATACTGGAGCCCCGGATTACCGCAGAAGATCATCCAAGCACCTCAACCCGCGGCGTGTACACCAGCCACCGGCCGCCAGCCCCTTGGAAGCTCTCCTCCTTGGCCATGATCTCGGCTGCGTGGTTCCAGGCGAAGAGCAAGGCGACATCAGGGTAGTCAGCCTCGAATTCCTGATAGTGGCGAACAGGAATGTGTGCGCCTGGGCTGAACTTGCCTTGCTTGATGGGGGTGGTATCGCTGATGAACTCAACGAGGTCCGGCGTGATTCCGCAGTAGTTCGTTACCGTCGTGCTCTTCGATGTAGCACCGTACCCCACAACCCTCTTGCCCTGCGCCTTGAGCTGCCGCAACTGCTCCATCAATTCATCACGAGACCGTTCAATATTGGAGCGCAGCTGGGCGTAAGTCTCCGGGCGGTGAAGGCCAAGCCTCTCCTCCGTGGCGCGCAATGCGGCCACCGACTCCGATGCAACTCGCGCGCCCTTGTGTCCAATCACGTAGCGCATGGATCCCCCATGCACTCCCAGGGACCTCACATCTATCACCTCGAGACCATGTTGCTCCACGAGGTGGCTGATGGACTTGAGTGAGAAGTAGAAGACGTGCTCGTCATAGATCTGGTCGTAGGACGTCTTCTCGACAATATCCCCAAGGTAAGGATCCTCGAAGATCAGCACCCCCTGCGGCTTTAGCAAGAGCTTGACGCCGGCGATCACGGAGTGAATGTCGGGTATGTGGCACATGACATTCGCTCCCAAGAAAGCGTCCGCCGGACCGTGCTCCGCCAGGATCTCGCTGGCGAGCTCTTCGTCGAAGAACCTGCAGATCGTCTGGACGCCCTTCTCCATGGCGACCTGAGCAACATTCAGAGAGGGCTCAATTCCCAGGTGTCGATGGCCGGCCTGGCGAAAGTGCTGCAACATGATTCCATCATTGCTGCCGATCTCGACCACGAAGGGGTCCACGCTCCCCAGGTACTCGTTCATCACTCCATCAGCCATCTCCTTGAAGTGCGTCGCCATCCGGGTGGACGTCGAAGAGAAGAACGCGTAGTTCTCATGGAACATCTTCTCCGGCGCAACCTGCTCTATTAACTGCACCATGCCGCAGTCCGAACAGAAGGCCACAGACAGGTCGTAGAAGTATTCCTCCCCGAATTCCGCCGGACTTAGAAAGCCATTTGCGATCGGCATCCTCCCGAACGACATGAATGGGCTGAGAGTTGCGCGGCAAGTTCGACATTCCTTCATGGCCGTTCACCTCCCGGGAAGCATTCCCCTGAGAACCGACAGCGGGCGCTGCACAGAGTCGAACAAGGAGCCTTTGAGTCGCGCCCTCCTGTCACTGATGTATGTGTCGAAGATGTAGTCATCTGCTTTCGAGTGTCTCACAACGAATGGAGGGTGTTCGAGATCATGCAGCTCAGCAGACACCGCCAGCGATCCCAAGTGGGGAGCCCCTCCCATGGCGTGGGTGGCCTTGGGGTGCTCCAAGCCCACGTTGGCCACCAGATTGACCCTGGGCTCTATCGCCAGCCCACCCTGCGACCAGGACGCGTATTTCCATTGATGGTCCCAGGTGTCGATACGGTCGGGGTCCTGATACATGTCGTCGAAGAGAGAGGTCCAAAACCCCTGCTCGAACCTCCCGCGGCCGAGGGTCTCCACCAGGTCGCTCCGCTTGAACTCCGGCCACGATTTCATCTCGTAATCGTAGTGCTCCCACGCCCTCCGCCATGATGCCCACCCCCAGCACCCCGGATACTTCGAGAAGTGATAGCTGTACTTGCTCCTCTCCCGGCCTAGCTGAAAGTTGTTTCCACTTATCGTCATGACCCGTTCGTCATGGCGATAACGCTGGAGTAGTTCCGCGCAATATGGAAAGAACGAGGCGCTCGGCACCGTGTCGTCCTCGAGGAAGATAGCCTCCTCCACCTCTGAGAAGACCCACTCGATCCCCGTTGAAACGCGCCGCCCACAGCCCAGGTTTTCCTCCGAGAAGTTCCGGGAGACCTCGCAATCCCAATCGACTCGATCCAAGACCGCCCTGGCCCGCTGGCACGACTCGACCTCTGTCACGTTTCGTGGTCCATCAGCAATGACGAACAACTTTTCTGGCTTCGCCTCGGCGATTCGCTCAAAGGTCATCTCCGTCACATCCGGACGGTTGAATATGAGGAAGGCAACAGGCGTTGATAGCGGCATCAGGAAAAATTGGAGTTACGCTCCCACGCGGAGAAACCTCTCGTAGAGCATCCCTAGTGCTTGCACGTGCCCGAGGGAGTTCTCATAAATGTGGTTCTGCAGGGATGGGTACCTGTCTCGATCCCGCCAGATGGCGCCATTCAAGACTCCTGAGAGACCGCGGATGATCATCTTGATCGATTGAAACAACAGCACAGGACGCGACGCCCCCCCCGAGGGTTCCGCCCCATCGCCAGATGAGTCGCAGGAGGAGCGCCCGGACGCGAACCAGCTCCGCAGGATCCAGCGCCAGGTCATCTTCTCGCGGCGAACAAGATGGTGAACGTACATGTTGGAATCATAGTAGAGGCGCTCATTCGGCGCCATTTCGCGTACACGGTCTTGAAGCTCTGTCTCTTCGCCATAACCCAGCCGCTGTCCAGACATCCCGAGCCTGACATCGAACCCCTTCAGCTTGCTCAGTAGACTCCGGCGAATGAACAGGTTCCCCCCCCTGAGGAACTCCTCGGGTTCCAGCATATGAGACTCGGAAGAGAGCTCGAATGCGCCATACTGGTCATCCCACCAGTTCGGCTTACTCGACTGGTAGAACGCATAGTAGGGGCCGCCAAAGACAGCCGGTGCGTGCTCGTCGATGATCTCACTTGCCGCCGTCAACCACTGCGGGGGCGCCTTGCAATCGTCATCGATGTAGGCCACGTACTGACCGTTAGCTTCCTGCCAACCCCGGTTGCGCGCGTGGGATAAGCCGCAGGTCGCTTCACAGCAATAACGCACGTTGGAGTTCCGCCTGATGAGGTCTTCCGTGATCCGTCGTGTTTCGTCAGTGGAACCGTTATCGACCACGACGACCTCGTAACGAGACCGATCGAAATCCTGCTCGCAAAGTGTTTGCAGAACATCGGCAAGGAGACTGGCTCTGTTCCTCGTGCAGATGATGACACTGACCACCAAGGTCGGATCTTCTGGACGTTGCATGCCGGTGGGACAGGCTAGCACCGGCCATTCAAACGGTCAAGCTGGCCGGCTTTGGGTCGCGCGCTGATTCATGGAGCTGGACAGCACGTGAAGAGGTCCTGGTGATAGCGAGCCTCACGCATCCTCGTATGGAGAGCGACTCGATTATTTCTTGCTAGCAGCGTCAGGGCTTGCCATTAGGACCTTCTCTGGCCGCTGCTGAGCATCAGGCCTGACCCCCCCCTTGCGGTGGTGGTTGTGCCTTGCGGACAACAGGACTCTCCGACCCTGGAGAATGAGTGCTCAAATCTCCGAAGATGGGTATATGCCAGGGCGGTCAAGGCCCTTCTACTGATCGAACCTGATATGGCTCAGCGATGAGCCCCCCCTGTTCGAGTGGCTTCTTGTGGCAACCCCAGTGATCACGAGACTGAAGAGAGCGATAAGAGAAACGCGAGGCGCCCTTGGCCCCCGCGGTGCAATCCTTGCCTACCACCGAATTGCTCCCGTGGAGGACGACTGCTACGGGCTTTGCGTCACCCCGGAGCACTTCGAACAACACCTGCGAGTGATCCGCGACCGGTTCAACCCGATGAGCCTGTCCGATTTGGGAGACTCGCTCCACAGCGGTCGGCTCCCGGACAGGTCTGTGTGCGTGACCTTTGATGATGGGTATAGCGACAACTTGCTGGTCGCCAAGCCCCTGCTCGAAGCCTATGGAGTGCCCGCAACCGTGTTTGTGACGAGCGGTCGGTCAGGCCGGGATCGCGAGTTCTGGTGGGATGAGCTCCAGGGTCTGTTCCTGAGCTCGGGCGACTTGCCGGAGACGCTCGAATTAGAGATCAATGGCGAGAGGCGCACCTGGAACCTTGGTCAGAGCCAGGCGGATTCGGGGGCGCCCCCCTGGTGTCTGCTAGATCCGGAAGACCTGACCAACGCACCCACGGCACGCCACCGTGTCCTTGGCGAGATCTACTCCCTGATCCGGCCGATGCGAGATCGTGAGCAATGGGCGGTACTTGACCAGCTCCAGAGTTGGTCAGGAGGCCGACCGATGGTACGCCCAGTGGTGCGGGCCATGGAGCTTGAAGAAACCGTGACGCTGTCCAGTGGCGGCCTGATCGAAGTCGGGGGTCACACGATCAATCACCCTTTCCTCGGCCTCCTGTCAGAGGAGGAACAGAGGCAGGAGATCCTTGAGGGCAAGCAAGATCTGGAGCGAGCCCTGGGTCGTCGGGTGCGAGCCTTCGCCTTTCCATTTGGGCACTACAACGAGACAACTCTTGGAATCCTCGAGGCCTCGGAGTTCGAGTATGCGTGCACCTGTATTCCACAGGAGGTACGCCTTGACAGCCCCGCATTGCTGCTACCCAGGAGGGGCGTCGGGGATTGGGATGGAGATCGGCTGGCACTTGAACTCGAGTACCTTGTGCGCCCAGCCCGGACTCGGCTGCTCGAGAGGCTTCACCTGGCCTAGCCGAAGAGCCTGATGGGCTACCCCGATCTCTCGAAACATGTATCTTGCCGCTTCCATCACCGCCAGAGGGCAGACCCCGCACCAGAACACGCTCCTCGGCACTCTTGAAATCCGGAGACATGCGTTGATCGATTGGCACTCCCTCTACACCGACGACTTCATGTACCAGAGCCGCTGCTGGGAAGGAGGCTGTGAGTCTTACTGCTGCACCGGTTGGTCCCAGGTTACCCGTAGCTTCTCGTTCATGGAGCAGGGCGGGGGACCGCTGCTGCCGCTCTTTGCCGGAGAGTACGAGTTCCTCAAGCACAGCGGTCTGTTGCAGGACACCTTTGAAGAGACCCACCGCTGCAAGACCATAAGCCTCAAGAACGGAGCTGCCTTCAGCATCGACATGGTGACCTGCAAGCTAGGTGGAGTCTGTAGTGATCATGGCTGGAGGCCTTCCATCTGTCGCCTGTATCCATTTGCTCCAGCCGTAACCCTTGAGGGTGAGATCACTGGGCTGGAGAAGATGAACCTGTACGACCACTTCTGGGAGGATCTGGAGGCGACCGGACCCTGCACGATCGTGTCGATGTCTCCTGAGGCATCGGGAGGCTTTCAGCGCCTTTGTAAGGGGCTGATGCAAGACCCCCGGAACATCTTCCTGTTCATGGCCCGCTCGCTCTTTGTGCAGTCAGTAGTTGATAGCACCCGTGAACAGCAACAGTTGATGACCGACGCCACCCCCGGAGAGTTCTTCTCCCACTGGGAAAAGCTCTACCTGCTCGGAAAGCTGTTCGACAAGGATCAGGTCAACGCCGACCTGACAGCCCTGTACGAAGAGTTCGCACTGCGGTATGGCGATCCCTTCTCTTCCCCTGGTTCCCAATGTGATTGAGTGACAACTCGATTGCTCGAGACACGGGTTGGTCGAGTAGATAGCGACTGAGTGGTCCTGGCTATTCGACAGTTCCAGGCACCTCAATGCCTCTATTGCGGTGAGGTGAGAGGTGTAATTTCGAGCACTGGCTTACCCCGCGAACAAGAGCCGCCAACTCCGTGGAGATGTGCCAGCACTTGATTGTGAGCTCGACCGTTACCGTGTACCTTGCCTCTCCTCGAATCGCAGGAGGTCCCCGTTGGACTCAGAAGAACTCGAAGTCCGGTCCCTTCCCGCACCAGCCACCGAAGGTGCATGCCGCAACGTCAGCGGAGGTGCCCTCCAGAGGACCGCCCGCTTTTTTCGTGGTGGCGCATCAGCGATCAAATCCTTGCTGCATGGCCTGGGCCCCGGCAAGCGGGGAGCTGGCGTAAGCCCGCCTGGCTTGAACCAGGATTCTCTGCGCGACACCTCCCTGCGCCTCGATCCCGCCTGCATCAAGATCTGCTCGGCAACCGAGTTCTCCTATAGCTACTACCGGGGCGTGGTGCACCCTGGCGATTGGGACCTATCCAAGAAACGCTTCGATCGGCTCGACGTCTTCCACGCCTTCAAGACCGTCTGCAAGGAGCGAGCCAGGCCCTGGCAGGAAACGTCCTTCTACAAGACCACGGTTGCAGCAATCGAATCTGGCCAGGAGCTCTGGGGCTGTCGCAACAAGGACGACTTCGACGCCCGCTGCGGCGCGCTGACCAGGCTGTTCGAGACGATCGAACTGGATGGCTACAAGTCGCAGAGAGAGCTGGTCTCGCAGGGGGACGGCGAGGTCTCTGTTGCAATTGGCCGCAATGGAGAGTTCCTGTTCTCGGATGGAGCTCACCGGCTGTGCATTGCCAAGCTCCTGGGCCTTTCAGAAATCCCGGTGGTCGTCACGGTTCGGCACCCGGAGTGGGTGCAGTTCAAGGAGCAGCTAGCCCACTACGCCAGGTCACAGCCTTCTGGAGCTCTGAGCCAGCCACTGACTCACCCTGACCTGGCCTCGATCCCGGCTGACCAGGAGAGCTCGGGTCAGGTTGAAGCAATCGTCTCGAGGCTCGGCCTGACGAGCGGAAGGGTCTTGGATCTGGGCGGCAACCTCGGACTTTTCTGCCATCGCCTCGAGGAGCTGGGCTTGGACTGCGTCGCCTTCGAGGGTGACGAGCAGGCCGCCCGCATTCTCTCCAAGCTTCGCGACGCTGAGAAGAAACGATTCGTGGTTCGCCAATCCTCGTTTCTCAGCGATGACGACGACATCATGAGACAGGAGTACGACCTGGTCCTAGCCATGAAGTCCCTTCGCCCTCTTCTCCATGAAGGCGCACAGCTCGACAGCCTCACGAGCTTTCTGGGTCGATTGAACGCCCGGCGCGTGGCCCTCGAAGCCCGAGCGGCTGATCAGGATCCGCTGGCCTCCGAGGGCAACGCATCCTCGTCCGACGAGCTTGTCGCACTCGTCATGCGTGAGGTTGGTCTCTCCCGGGTCGAGTGCCTCCTCGAAGGCGAGAAAGGAGGTCGGCTCCTGCTTCTATCCTGAGAGGGTCAGTGGGCTACGCCCTCATGTCAAAACCTGGGGATGGCCGGCCAGGCGTGACCCCTCACTCTTCAGGACCCCAGTGACCCCTTGCCAGCCTCAGCCCCGGTCTCGCTGATCAGAGCTTGAGAGGCGCGGGCGGGGCCCTAGACTGGTTCACTCGCCAGGACCCCAAAGCCACGCTCACCTCATGGTCGAATTCAGCCAGTCAGCACAGTCCAGCTACTCCCACCAGGACTACAGCCCCAGGACACCAATCGAGGGTGTGGAGATCATCCAGCTCCGACGCTTCAATGATGATGGTGGGAGCATGACCGAGCTCGGTCGGATCACCGGCGGCCTGCTTGAAGGGGTCGAGGGCTTTGAGGCCCGCCAGATCAACTACAGCGTGGTCGAACCTCAGGCGATCAAGGCCTTCCACCTGCACCAGCGCCAGACAGATGTTTGGTACGTCCCGCCCTCGGACAAGATGCTTCTGGTGCTGGCCGACGTGCGCAAGGGCTCTCCGACCGAGGGATCAGTGATGCGCATTGTCCTGGGAGACTGCAATTCCAGGCTCGTGCGCATCCCTCCCGGCGTCGCCCATGGCTGTCGCAACCTCCGTACCGAGGCAACCTCCGTGATCATCTACTTCGTCGACGTGCAGTTCTCGGTGGGAGACGACTGCGATGAGGGCCGGCTACCCTGGGACCACTTCGGTGAAGAGGTCTGGGACGTCACCCGCGAGTAAGGGCCGCTCGTAACCCTCGGCGTTGTGGGCCCGACCCACAGGGGGTCCTGGGAGAATTGTCCCACTCTCTGGCCGAAGGCTACCGGGTCCCGATCGTGAAGTTCCTTCCGGACCATGCTTGTGCGTCGAGGTGTGCGGGGAGCGCCTCGATAGAGAGGCCAGTTCGATGGAGAGGCTCTGACCGCCGACCCAGGTGGTTTCCCGGCCCTCTGAACTTGGTGCAGAGGGGTGCTCGACCCAGAAATTTCGGATCCCTTGGCAGTCGAGAGGACCGCCTGGGTGGGATCCTGATCGCAATATCCTATGAATTAGGGCTATCGGGCCAAAGACCCAGTCTGGGCCCCAACCAGGCTCAAGACAGCAGCACTCGATATCCGATCTGAGTCCTGTACCAATGACCCCGTCACCGGGGTGTATCAACCAATCCGCTCCCCAGCGACCCCCCGAGGCACTGAATTATCAGCGCCCAGCAACCCGCCAGACCCCTGGCAGGGAGGCCAGCCATTTCTGCCGAACGCTGCCTCGAGACCTATCTCCAGGAAATCAACGAAGTCGACCTCCTTACAGCCGACCAGGAAAAGGAGCTCGGACGCCGAATCCAGGCGGGCGATCAGGAGGCCCGCGAACACCTCATACGCGCCAACCTCCGCTTGGTCGTCTCCGTGGCCAAGATGTATGCCGAGCGTGGTCTCAACCTCGCCGACCTCATTGCCGAAGGAAACATCGGCCTGATCAAGGCTACCGAGAAATTCGACCCCGAAGCCGGGTGCCGCTTCTCGACCTACGGCACGTGGTGGATCAAGCAGTCCATCCGTCGCGCCTTGACCAACACGGTCAAGTCCGTTCGCGTGCCCAGCTACATGAATGAACTGATCTCCAAGTGGCGCTACGTCAGCCAGGAGCTTGCCTATCATCTGGGCCGCGTTCCCACGGTCGAGGAGGTTGCCGAGGAGCTCGGAGTTCCACGGAATAACTGGCCTCTGCTGAAGCGAACGATCTCGACTTCGGGCATGGGGCCCCAGGTCTCCCTCGATGTGCTCTCTCAGAACCAGGACACCGTGCAAGACAAGGGCGTCCGCTCGCCCGATGAGCACATGATGGACGTGGACCTGTTGAGACGCCTTCACGAGCTTCTCGACGTGATTGACGAGCGAGACGCCGTCATCCTTCGCCTCCGTTATGGACTTGGAGAGGAGGGGGAGCCCCTCACACTCAAGGAGATCGGTAAGATCGTGGGACTCACACGGGAGCGCGTCCGCCAGATCGAGCAGGAAGCACTGCGCAAGCTGTACGCCGTGATGAGCGGAGAAAAGAGCCATCACGACCTCAATCGAACGAAGGGAAAGCCCCGAACGAGCTGAATCATTCGCACGGGAGCGCGCGCCTGAGGGCACTCCACTCTACGTGCACCTGCCCTTCTGTGAGGCCAAGTGCCACTACTGTGATTTCTTCTCCGTGCCCTCCGCGGGCCAGGATATCGAGGGCACAGTGCTGGCTGTTCTCAAGGAGGCGGAGCTGCGAGCGCCGCAGCGACCGCGGACCGTCTTTGTTGGTGGGGGCACCCCCTCACTCCTGGATCACGCCCTGATGCGGCGGTTCCTCGAGGAGCTCGATGTGATCACCTCCTTCGCAGACTCCGCGGTTGAGGTCACCCTAGAGTGCAACCCGGAGAGCCTCGACCGGGACAAGGCTGCGCTGATGCTCGATCTTGGCGTTCGGCGTCTGTCCATCGGGTTCCAGTCGCTTGAGCAAGATACCCTGCAGCTGTTTGGCCGCGTACATGATGTAGACGCCTCCTTCCGCGCCTTTGACGCAGCTCGCAGCGCTGGCCTGGAGGATCTCAACGTGGACCTGATCTACGCCGCACCGGGGAACCGCCTGGCCCTCTGGGGCGAGGCTCTCGAACGAATCATCAAGCTGGGGCCGCAGCACATCTCCGCCTACAACCTCGCATTCGAGGAAGACACGGTCTTCAGTCGCTGGTTGAGGGATGGGAAACTCCAACGACTGCCAGAGGAACTGGAGCTGGAGATGTTCCGCCTGACCCGAGAGCTGACCTCGGCAGCAGGGCTCCACGCCTACGAGATCTCCAACTACGCCCGGCCAGGTCGAGAGTGCAAGCACAACGAGAACTACTGGGCGAACCAGAGCTACGTTGGCATCGGACCTTCGGCTGTCAGCTTCGTCGAGGGCTGCAGGGCGGGCAATGCCAGGGGAATCGAGGGCTACATGGCCAGCATCAGCGAGGAGGGCCACTCGATCTCCTGGACAGAGGAGCTAGCTCCGCGGGCCCGGCTTGGCGAGACCTGGTGGCTTGGGCTACGAAGATCAGCGGGGGTCTCCCCCGAGCAGGCACGAAGTACCGCGGGCTTCCAGGGTGGTGGCGATCCAGCCCTCGAGACAGCACTGCACCTCGAAGAGGTCGGGATGCTGAGGCAGGAGGGGGGCCGCTTTGCCCTTACATCCAAGGGAATCCCTGTCGCCGATCGCGTCGCGGCCGAATTTCTCTGGGTTCCTCCCGACGCAGAGAGCGAGTGATCATGGGCCGATTTCCGGCCAATGAAACGTCCGGGACATGATCCCGACAAACGAGCTACACACCTTCCTCTCTTCCAAGAGAAGCCCCAGGGGGTACCATGCGCTCAACCGTCCCCGGCCGCCGGAATGAACCAAACCGCACCCGACCCCAAGCCCAAGAAGTCCCGGCCCAGGATCCGCAAGCCGAAGAACTTCTTCCTGCGCGGGATCATCACGATTCTGCCCGCGGTTCTGACCCTGTTCATCCTGGTCACCGTCGTTCAGTTCGCCCAGAACTACGTCACGACGCCCATCAACACGACCATCTACTGGCTCCTCGAGGGGAACGCGGTTGGTTGGAAGGTACTGAAGTCTGTGGATGTGGATCCGCTGGCTCCCGAGTTCCTCGAATCTGAGAACCTGCCTACAGATGTCCAGGAGGCCCTGCGCAACTTCGGCATCAACAGCCCGGCCTTCGAGGACCGGCTGGAGAAGTTCCGCGAGCCGGGCTTGGGCTTCTTCCGCGACCTCCAAGGCCTCGCAATCAATCCATACAAGTTGAGACGGGAGGTACGAGCAGTCGTCCACCCATTGGTTGGCGTGCTTGTCAGCCTGCTCCTGGTCTTGACGCTTGGCTACCTCACCAGTGGCTTCCTGGGGAGACGCATGATCGCGGCGGTCGACCGAGCAGCTCAGAACCTCCCGGTCATTCGCTCGGTGTATCCCTACACCAAGCAGCTGGTCGAGTTCTTTGCTGCCGAGACGGAGTTCGACTTCGACACGGTCGTGGCTGCGCCCTATCCGAGCGAAGGGGTCTGGGCCATTGCCTTTGTCACCAGCCCCGGGCTGCGAACGGTTCACAAGGCGCTGGGGGCTCGCTACGTCTCCGTCTTCGTTCCAACATCCCCCATGCCGATGACCGGCTTCACCATCTTCATCCGGGAGGACCGCTTGATTCCGCTGCCCCTGAGCGTGGACGAGGCCTTGCGCGTGACGGTCTCGGCTGGAGTCCTGATCCCCGCAGCTGAGCAAGTTCAGGAGCTCGAGGACACGCTCGAGGTCCTGGGCGCAGAGATGAATGAAAAGGAAAGCAAGGACGAGCCCACCTAGGACAGTCCAGCCGATGAACTACGCCGATAGAATCGAAGCCGCCCAGATCGAGCGAGGCAACCCCTGCCTCATTGGCCTGGATCCACACCTCGACCTGCTTCCCGAGGAGTTCGCGGTGGCCCGGGACCCTTCAGCACCCCGCAGTGAGCGCGCCAGGGCAGTGGAACAGTTCCTCTTGGGCATCATCGAACTTGCCGCCGGTCGCGTCCCGGCGGTCAAGCCGCAGTCCGCCTTCTTTGAGCGCCTGGGAGCTGATGGCGCACTGGCTTGGGAGCGCGTTGTCGCAGAGGCACGCCGTGCAGGCCTGCTGGTGATCGGAGACGTCAAGAGATCCGACATTGCAAGCACCGCCCGTGCCTACGGGCAGGCCTTTCTGGAGGACGCCGGTGAGTCATGTTGCGACGCAATCACGGTGAACCCCTACCTGGGAGCCGACTCCATTGAGCCCCTCATCGAGGTCTGTGACCGAAACGGAGCCGGCCTGTACGTACTCGTCCGAACCTCCAACCCCGGAAGCGGGCTCTTCCAAAACCACGGCGACCCGCCCTTGACTCAGCTGGTGGCCTCAGAGGTCGAGCGCTGGGGAGAGTCGCTGCGCGGGGAGTGTGGACTCTCCAGCATTGGTGCGGTTGTCGGCGCAACTCACCCCGAGGAGCTCGGTCAGCTGAGACAGCAGCTCTCACACACACCGCTACTGATCCCCGGCTATGGCGCCCAGGGCGCTGGCGCCACGGAAACGCTTGGAGGATTCCTACCAGGCGGGCGCGGAGCCCTCGTCAATTCATCACGCGGCATTCTCTATGCCTGGCGAAAACCCGAGAACGACGGCCTGCACTGGAAGGATGCCAGCCTCGCCGCAATCGAGAAGATGATTGCGGAGTTTCGTCAGGCGCTGGGCACTCTCTAGCGGTCACGTCCGTGCAGATTCGCCTTGAACATCTGCCGGCGGACATCCATGGGATGGGGCCCCTCGAGAGAGCAGCCCTGGCTGGCCAGCTGAGTTCAGCCTGCGTCGCGACAAGGCTCGCGGACGTGAGCACGCCCAGCGACCCCTATCTTCCCGCGGAGCGTGCACACCTCTCCAGGTGGATCGAAACCCAGGTCACCCCCTACGGCCCACATGTAGCCGTGCTCGATTCCGTGCGGGCACTCTCCAGGCCAGGGGCTGCTTGCGTTGTGAGCTCTGCCGACCCTCGCCTGCTCGGGGGGCCACTCGCCACACTCTGGCAGTGCCTCCAGTCGATCCTGATGGCTCGACAGCTCGAGCAACAGTCAGGGCTGCCGGTCGTTCCCGTGCTGGTGACACAGAGTGATGGCCGCGACTCGACACAGCTGGAGAGCGCCTCGATTGTCAACCGGAACTTCGAGCTACAAGCTGTGCGGCTCGAACCCGTCACCCGGGGCGCCCGGGCAATTCATGAGGTTCCACTCTCCGTAGAGCGCCATGGACTTGGAGCGCTCCGCGCATTGCTCGACCAGCTCTACGGTGACCACGAGCACATAGAAACAGCACTCGAGATGTTCCTTCCACGGGAGGGAGAGAATCTCTCCGGGGCCTTCACCCGCACGATGTACGAGCTGCTTGGCAGGCACGGCTTGATCGTGCTGGAGTCGCATGTGCTGCGCGAGGAGTCTTCTCATGCCCTGGCAGGGGTCGTGGGCGCGGGCCTGCTCCGGCAGGTACGTGAGTCCATGGAGAACCTGCCGAACACGGAGAGTTTTGCTCTCGAAGAACAGGAGCTGGTCCATCACTTCGGAGCAGGGGGCCACAGGGTCCTGTTTGCGGGAGGGGATGGCTATCGGTTCTCCGACGAGCCTGGCTCACGAACCCGCAGCGAGCTCGCTGCCGAGATCGTCCAGGACCCGCTGGCCTGGTGGCCCGGCCCCCTGGCGCGCGGCCTGGTCAGAGACCTGGTCCTACCGGTCGCCGCCGCCGTGGGTGGTTCCGGCGAGCTCTTGCGACACATCCTGGTTGCGCCACTGCACGCGAGCTTGGAGCGCTCCACACCTGCCTTCGCCCCCCGACTCAGCGTAAGCCTGGTGGATGGAGACGCCCAGGCCGCCCTCCAGCGCCTGGGGATCTCCCTGGCGGGGGCAATTCGTGGGGAGATACGGTCGCCCGAGCCCCAGCAAGGTGCCGGGGGTCCCCTGATCGAGGAGCTGGAGGGGATTGCCGCGGGGGCGCGCCAGCAGCTGGCCCGACTCAAGCCCCGGGTGGTCGAGCTGGACCCGGCCCTGAAAACACCCCTGCGAAGCTGCTCGAGGGATCTGCAGGCCCTGATTCGCAAGCTGGGCCAGACCATCGACCGGGTCCAGTCCAACCAGGCTGGCAAGCGCAATCGCAGGCGACGCTGTCTCCGAAATGGGCTTCTCCCCGACGATCGGCCGCAGGACCGGGTGCTGGGGCCCTTCGGGTGGGTCGCCAGCCAGGGGACCGACTGGATCAGTGAGGTGCTCGAAGATCTCGACCCACTCGCCTCGGCCCACGTGGCGATCCTCCTCGGGTAGTCAGCCCCCCCCGAGCCCGGGTCGTGGAATCGAATCCGGAGCATCGACTGCTGCTAGACATTCGACCTCGATGCCCTGGTCGGTATAGTGCTAGCTCTCGGCCGCCATCACGCCACATCCCCGCCATCATGCGACGAATCGCCATCATCAACCAGAAGGGAGGAGTAGGCAAGACCACCTCCTCGGTGAACCTCAGCGCGGCGCTGGCGGAGCAGGGTCGTCGGGTCGTGATCGTCGACCTCGACCCCCAGGCCAACCTGAGCCTGCACCTGGGTATCGAGCCCGCGAGTGAGGATCCCTCCACCTACACCGTCCTGCACGGGGGCACGACCTTCGCTCAGGCCCTGAGGTCGACAGCCGACGAGAACCTGCGGGTGCTGCCGAGCAACATCGACCTCTCCGGTGCCGAGCTCGAGCTGGCCAGCGCCATCGGGCGCGACAACCTGCTCTCGGACGCAATCGAAGACTGGGTAAAAGAGTGGGCCGACTCAGGCGAGTCCCTCGCTGATCCGGCCGACTACATCATCTTTGACTGCCCTCCGAGCCTTGGGCTGCTCTCAGTCAATGCCCTGGCCGCCGCCACGGAGGTCATCATCACGGTCCAGACCGAGTTCCTGGCGTTGATGGGCATGAGCAAGCTGGTCGAGGTCGTCACGCTCATTCAGCGACGCCTGAACCCGAAGCTGAAGATCACCGGCATCGCTCCCTGTCTCTATGACAGCCGCCTTCGCCTTGCTCGGGAAGTCCTGGGGGAGATCCGTAAGTACTTTCCAGGCCAGGTCTTCAGGCAGCCGATCCGCAGTAACGTGAAGCTCGCCGAGGCTCCCAGCTTCGGCTCCAGCATCATCGAGTACGCCCCCGAGTCCAATGGGGCCCTGGACTATCGCAAGCTGGCTCTGGAGGTCATTGCCCAGGAATCGAGCCATGCAGGCCTCGAACATCTGCCCCCCGCCAAGGATGTTGCAAATCTGGCCCACACCACCCCCGAGGACCCCGGAGCGAGACAGAAAGCGGCCCCCGCTCCAGCCAGGCCGGTCGACCGCGCTCCCGCCGAAGACAGGTCTGTCCTGACCCCACAGGCGCCGCCGGTCTCCAAGCCCGCCAGGAACAAGAAAGATGCCGGGCCATCCAGCAAGCGGAACAGCCAGGCGGACGCCGTCGAGGAGGAGCTGCGCGTCATGCGCAGTCAGAACCTTCCGCCTCTTCCCCCTGAGGCCTTCGAGATCGAGGGCTGACGACCGCCAACAACAGTGTCGTGACCATCTACCTGGACCACAACGGCACCACACCGCTGCTGCCGGAGGTCCGTGAGCGCTTCGTGGAGCTGATCGACGAGGGGCTAGGTAACCCCTCCTCAACCCATGCCGCCGGGCGAAGAGCCCGGGCGGTGATCGACGCTGCGCGCGAGGAAATTGCCGCTGCCGTGAATGTCCCGGAGGAGTGGGTGGTCTTCACCTCGGGGGGTACCGAGGCGAACAACCTCGCCCTGCGCGGCGTGCTGGAGGCCGCTGGGACGGGAGCCGGCCTCGCTGTCAGCGCGATCGAACACTCCGCCATTCTCGAACCAGCCCGAGAGCTCGCCACGAAAGGGCACGAGCTGACCGTCATCCCCGTGGACGAGCGGGGGGCTCAGGGTCTTGCCGCGACCAGGAAGGCCCTGGAGAGACCTGGGTGTCGGTTGCTCTCTGTCATGGTCGCGAATAACGAGGTCGGAAGCGTCGCTCCCATGGCAGAGATTGGAGCTTGCCTGCGGGACCTGGGCGAGGCCCGCCCGCTGTGGCACACCGATGCGGTGCAGGCTCTCGGAAAGCTCCCGCTGCACTTGCAGTCCTGGGGCGTCGACCTTGCCAGCTTCTCCGCCCACAAGGTTGGTGGGCCCCCAGGGGTGGGATTCCTGGTTCGGCGCCCAGGCCTACCCCTGCAGCCACAAGTCCTTGGTGGGGGGCAAGAATCGGGCCTGAGAGCCGGAACAGAGAATGCTGCCGCCATCGGGGCGGCAGCCCTTGCCGTCCGACTCGCCTGCGAGAGGCAGGAGTCTTACTCCACAGCTGTGGGCAAGCTGGTCTCCACATTCTGGGAGGGCCTGAGTCAGGTCGCTCCGGGGGCCCGACTGATGGGTCCCGGCCTGAGCGTCAGCCCCCGATTGCCCAACACGATCAACGTGCTCTTCGATGGAGTCGACGGACGTACGTTGATGGCCAGACTCGACTTGGAGGGGGTGGAGGTCAGCCTGGGCTCCGCCTGTGCCAGTGGCGCCATCGAGCCCTCGCATGTCCTGACCGCAATGGGCATGAAGGAAAGCGATGCCCGCAACAGCTTGCGGCTCTCTCTGGGACCGTGCACAACTCAAGCAGATATCAACACCGCTGTGGAAATCATGGGGAAACTTTTGCGGCCGAGCACGCCGGGCGCAAAACCCGCGCATGGGTGAACAGTCCTCCACGGGTTTGGCGGGTGATCGTTGACCCGTCATGTGGGCGCGCTTCTAATGCATCCCGTCGCAAGACCGCTTGGAACCAAGCGGCCCTCGTCTCCATCGCTCACCCAGCGAACGACCCTAGCCCATGTCGATGGAGTTCGAGAGCGCGTTCCCTCGTTGTCTTGATTCGTGAATTCGAGAGCTGACTGTTGGCCTGTGGAAACGCGGCAGTGAGGAGACCTCCCCCTACCTCCTCACCAGCCCCAGGTCTCCGCCAGCTCCCAGAGCACGGCCCCCGTCCGACGTGTGTTCGATTAGCGAAAACGATCTCCACTCATCCTCAAGAGCCCTCGCCTCCCTTTTGGCGACTGTCTCTCCTTCGCGCCATCCAAAGCATGCCCGAGCCCGAGGCCAACACTCCTAGCTTTCAAGATGAGACGCCCCGCGAGGCGGTCTTCACCTCCCAGGCTCGTCCCTCACCGGACACAGACTCACAGGGTGACTTGAAGTCTGCGAATTCGTCGAGAGAGGCGCTGATTCGGGGCGAGATCACCCCGATTGAACTCGAGCCGGGGGGCTCTGACGAGGGAGGCACCGCGGCCGAGGCTGTGCTGCAGCCGGGGTCTGCCGACCTCGATGAGGAGCAGCTCGCTGATGTCTGGAAGGAGCTGCGAGGGTCGATCCGCAAGCGCATCCAGCCCGAGCAGTTCGAGACATGGTTCCGACGAGCCAACCTCGAGAGCGTCGGTGAAGATCGGCTCTGCATCGCTGTTCAAAATGGCTTCTCTCGAGACTGGCTTCGTAGCTACTACCAAGAGGTCATCGAGGACGCAGCCAACCGAGTCCTCTCACGAAAGCTACGAGTTGAGTTCACTGTAGATCCGGAACTAACGGTTCACTCGCCGTTCTCCGAGGGTGAAGAAGACGGGACCGACGCAACGAGGGCGGAACCCGACGGCGGCCCAAGCCTCGCCGAGGAAGCACCCCCCGTTGCCAGCGAAGCTCCGATGCCACCCGAGTCCTCAGCCTTCGGTAATGGCACCGTGGGCGGCCTCGTTCGTGGCAGCGACATCGGGCTCAACCCGCGCTACACCTTCGACAACTTCGTCGTGGGGCCCTGCAACCGCTTCTGCCACGCGGTCTCCCTTGGAACGGCCGAGGCGCCCGGCAAGACTTACAACCCCCTCTTCTTGCACGGGAACGTCGGGCTGGGCAAGACCCACCTGCTGCAGGCGATTTGCTACGCGCTGATCGATAACTGGCCGGACGTCCGCATCCTCTTCCTGTCCTGCGAGACCTTCGTCAACCACTTCATCAGCGCCCTGGAGAACGGTGACCTCCAGAAGTTCAGGGGCAAGTACCGGAACGTTGACGTGCTCGTGGTGGACGACATCCATCTGCTCGCCAACAAGGAGCGCACCCAAGAGGAGTTCTTCCACACCTTCAACTCGCTCTACAACGCAGGGAAGCAGATCATCCTTTCCTCTGACTCGCCTCCCAAGGACATCCCGACCCTGCAAGATCGGCTTGTCTCACGGTTCAAGTGGGGCCTGGTCACTGAAATCGAGCCCCCTTGCTACGAGACCAGGATGGCTATCCTGAAGCGCAAGGGTCGCGAACGTGGCCAGGAACTCCCTGAAGAGGTGGCCCAGATCATCGCCGAGCGGGTCGACACGAACATTCGCGAACTCGAGGGCACAGTAAACAAGCTCTACAGCTTCTCGAATGTCACCGGACAGGCGATCACGGTCGAATTCGCCAGGGAGGTCCTGACCGAGGTGTTCACCAAGCGGCGGGGCCAGCCTGCCATGGAGGACATCATCGAGGTCGTCACCTCACACTTTGGGGTGAAGCTCTCGGACCTGCAGTCCAAGAAGCGCACCAACCAGATCGCCTTCCCTCGTCAGATCGCCATGTACCTGGCCCGCAAGATCACACGACACTCCCTGGAGGAGATCGGGGGCTTCTTTGGTGGGCGAGACCACTCCACGGTCCTGCATGCCGTCCGTAAGGTCAGCAAGCTCATCGAGGACGACACGGCGACTCGGGACCTCGTGTTGGGCTTTCTCGAGGACCTCCAATCCAGCAGCCTGTAAAGGCCTCTCGGGCCTGCCCGATGCCCTCGGAATTGTCCCCGGGTCAGAGCCTCTCCAGGCGCGAGATGTGGCCCTCTGCGGCCTCCAGGGCGGTGTCCAATTCTGACCCGCTGTGGGAGCCCCAGAGGCGTCCCGCGAGATGTACTTTCAGGGCCCAATTGCATAAACTATGCGGGTCTTGGGGCTGGCTCTGGAATCCCGCTAAAACGGCATTCTGGAGACGTCTCGAGCGAATTTCCGAACCAGCAAACAACCCACAATCACCGTGGAAAACAAGCGGAACAAGCCGTGCAAGAACTATGGACTCGTGTGGAACATCACGCCGTATTGCACAGCCCTCCGCGACGGTCTCCTCGAACTCTGGACAAGCGTTCATAACCGGTGCCTTGCTCACGGGGTTTCCACAGCCCTCGATCTCTTCTCAACAGGCCCTTCGAGCGCACAAATCATTCGCTTGTAGCAGCTTGTGACGCATCAACGTTCAACACTCCACCAAATCACCCTGCCCTTATTAAGACTATGAATCTTTTAAGAGTAGGGACCAGAGGTGGAACGACTCAGCAAGTTCTCCGTACCTCCAACAGCGAGTGTCCCTCATGAAGGTCCTCTGTGATCGCGAGAAACTTCGCGAAGGCTTGGCGATCGTCAACAACGTCATCCCTGCGCGCAGCACCAAGCCAGTTCTGGAGAACGTTCGGTTTGTAGCCACCAGTTCTTCCTTGGAGTTGGTTGGCACGGACCTCGAGGTGTCAGTGCGCTACGTCCTGACCGATGTGAAGGTGGCCGACCCTGGAGTGACAGTCATTCCGGCTCGGGTTGCACTCGACTTCATCCGCGACCTGGCGAGTGAGACGATCAGCATTCAAACGGAGGAGGGCAACTGCACGATCACTGGCGGCGCTGACAGCTGCGAGCTTGTGACCATGGATGCCGACGAGTATCCGGTAACCCCTGCCTTCGATGACAAGGATACGCTCTCGATCCAGGGAGGCACCTTCACCCGGTTGGTCAACCAGACGGCTTTCGCCGCCGCCCGTGAAGCTGGCCGGTATGCAATGCATGGAGTGCTGATCACGGTCGAGAACGATCGCCTCCAGATGGTGGCTACCGACGGCAGGCGCCTGGCCCTCTCGGATGCACCGGTGGATTCGGTACCGAAGAACTCAAAAGCTTCAATCTGTCCTACCAAGGGAATTCAGATGTTCTGCCGGGTCATCAACGACCCCTTGGCGTTGATCAAGATCAGCTTCGGTGAGAATCAGATCAGCATGAAGACCGAACACGCTGAGATCTCAGCTCGGTTGATCGACGGTGAGTACCCCCGATACACCGACGTCGTTCCGAAAGAGTCCGCGATCAACATCGAGGCCAATGCCGAGATGATCAGTCGCAAGCTTCGCCTGGTTGCGAATGTGACTGGAGATGAGGCCCGTGCGGTGCGCCTGAAGCTCAGCAAGGGTGAGCTGGAGCTCTTCGGACAATCCGTGGGTCGAGGTGAGGCCCATGCTCACATGGAGATCGATTACAGCGGAGCCCCCGCAGAGATCGCCTTCAATCCTGATTATGTTCTTGATGGCATCAAGAATGCAGAACGCGATGTGGTTCGACTCGAGTTCAATGACAAGTCGAGCCCTGGAAAGTTCTCCCTGGGGGAGAGCTACATTTACATCGTGATGCCCATCACGATCGACGTTTGAGTCTCTCGAGGATACATGGCTCCCGTGGGCCTCTCCTGGCACCACTTGCGGGCAGGATGTGACCATGGGTGACGGAAGCCGGATACGAAGACTGCAGGGGGAGCCCCGCACCCCACGCAGAGGTCCCGTACCGCTAGGGGACGCGCTTCGTGGTTTTCTCAGTGCCAGTGGTCTTGGTGAGCAGCTGAGACACGCACACACCTACCGAGCCTGGTCCGATGCGGTAGGCCTGAAGATGAGCGAGAGGGCCAAGCCTGTTCACTTCAAGTTTGGTGAACTCACCGTTGAGGTCGAGTCGGCAACTCATCTGCATGAACTACAGAATTTCACCGGAGAGCAGTACCGCTGTGAGGCGAATAGTCGTCTCGGTGAAGAACGAATCAAGAAGATACTGTTCCGCCTGAAACGCTAGTGATGGAAACCGATCAGACACCCGAAGAAGAACTCTCGCCCGCCGAGGATATGGAGTCGAAGTCAACTGAGACCCTGGAGAGTCGCGTAGATGCCGCATACGGCGCCGATTCGATCACGGTCCTCGAGGGGCTAGAGCCTGTCCGTATTCGACCTGCGATGTATATCGGTGATACCGATGTTCGCGGGCTTCATCACCTGATCTGGGAGGTCGTCGACAATTCGATGGACGAGGCATTGGCAGGCCATTCCAAGTCCTGTTCCATCACCCTTCATGAGGATGGCTCATGTTCCGTGGCTGATGATGGGCGGGGAATCCCTGTTGGAATCATTGCCTCTGAAGGAAAACCAGCGGTCGAGGTGGTGCTCACGAAGCTGCACGCTGGCGGCAAGTTTGATGGTGATGCCTACAAGGTTTCTGGCGGACTTCACGGGGTAGGTGTTTCCTGTGTCAACGCGCTGTCAGAGTGGCTGGAAGTCGAGGTCGACCAAGGCGGCAAGAGATACCAGATGCGTTTCGAGCAGGGGGGTCGGACAGAAGAACTCAAGGTTGTCGGTGACAGCGATGAGACCGGCACTCGTATTCGTTTCAAGCCCGACGCGACGATATTCACAGCAACCGAATTCGAGCACGACATCGTCGTCAAGAGGATTCGGGAGATGGCGTACCTCATGGGAACGCGCGGGATCAGCATTAACCTCAAGGATGAGCGCTCCGGTGAAGAAGAGCATCACGAGTATCCTGAAGGACTGCTGTCATTCGTACGAGACGTCAACAGCAACAAGCACGGCCTACACGACGAGATCATTCACTTCGTGAAGACAGTCAGGGATCCTGAGACCAAGGCCCTCTATGAGGTTGAGCTGGCGCTTCAGTACACCGACGCCTATCAAGAGACGGTCTTCACCTTCGTGAATAACATCAACACTCACGGAGGTGGTACCCATCTGGCTGGCTTGCGTGCAGGCTTGACCCGCTCACTGAACAGTTATGCAAAGAAGGAGAAGCTCTTCAAGGATGACAAGAAGGCTCCTTCAGGTGACGACTTCCGTGAAGGTCTGACAGCAATTCTTGCTATCAAGATTCCGGACCCTCAGTTCGAAGGTCAGACCAAGGACAAGCTCGGCAACCGGGAGGTTCAGGGTGTTGTTGAGTCGATCGTCGGCGAACAGTTCGGGATCTACATGGAGGAGCACAACCAGATCGCCAAGACGATCATCAACAAGGCTGTGCGAGCCATGCAGGCGCGAGAGGCTGCACGTAAGGCGCGTGAGTTGGTCAGGCGGAAGTCCGCTCTGGCGAGCGGTAACCTGCCGGGCAAGCTGGCCGATTGTCAAAGCCAGGACCTGGCCGAGTCGGAGATCTTCCTGGTCGAGGGTGACTCTGCGGGTGGCTCGGCAAAGATGGGTCGGGACCGTCGAAACCAGGCGATCTTGCCGCTGAAGGGAAAGATCCTCAATGTAGAGCGGGCAAGGCTGGACAAGATGCTGGGTCACTCGGAGATCCAGCTGATCATCTCAGCACTGGGCTGCGGCATCGCTGAGGAATTCGATACCGAGAAGCTGCGATACGGGAAGATCATCATCATGACGGACGCGGATGTGGATGGTTCTCACATTCGCACGCTCCTGCTGACCTTCTTCTTCCGGCACATGCACGAGCTTATCGATGCTGGCCGGCTCTACATCGCTCAGCCGCCGCTCTACAAGATCAAGCACAAGAAGAAGGAGCGCTACATCATCACCGACCCTGAACTGCGTGAGTACCTGACGAACCTCGGAATCGAGTCTCTCGCTGTTACGGACAATACCAATGGCAAGGTCTGGAAAGGCGCTGACCTGAAGTCGCTGAGCACCGAGCTAGAGCGGCTGGAAGGGCTACTTCCCAAGCTCGTTCCGATCGGCATGCCGATACCTATCGATGCAGTTCTGGCATCGTGGGATGGAACAAGGGTCTATTCACATTGGGCGAGACAGGGCGATGAAGACTCCTTCTTCGAGTCCCTCCAGGAACTCAATGACTATCTCGAGCTTCAAAAGGCACGTCTGGGTAAGGAAGCCCTGAAGATTCACAGCGGCCCCGATAGCGAGGTGGAACTCGAGGACGCAGAGATCATCACTGCTCACATCGCTCGCCACGAGGAGCTCAAGGGCATCCTGGCGGCGATCACCGCTTGTGGACTCGCCATCGAGGGTGGAGGGTCCTGGACAGTGAAGGGTCCTCGCGGGGAGATCGGGTGCAAGCACCTGAGTGAGGTTGCGGAGGCCATGCGTCAGGCTGGCCAGGGTGAAGTCGAGGTTCAGCGCTACAAGGGTCTGGGCGAGATGGACGCCGAGCAGCTGTGGGAGTCGACGATGGATCCTCAGATCCGAAGCCTCTACAAGGTCAACAATGAGGACGCTGTAGCCGCTGACCAGATCTTCACCGTGTTGATGAGTGATGGCGTGGAGCAGAGGCGCAGCTACATCGAGCGTCACGCTCTCGAGGCGACAAACCTGGACGTCTGACCCGCAGGAGAGAATCCAGTTCAGAGCCTCTTCCCGATGCGTGTGAGGTCAATTACGCCAAGCTTTTGAGGCATAGGGACTTGGGGCGTTGGCGTGAGTTCTCTCCAGGGACCGAGTTCTGGGCATCCCCTCCAGCGAGGCCCTCGCCAGGCCCGATAGATGTCTCCGGTGCCGTCCCCTCTTTTTCCCTCTGGGCACCGCACGGCTATAGCGGATGAATAACCAAAGACTGGGATATCAGAGGCTTGCGGAGGCCCTCGTCGACCGGGGCCTCGTGGAGGCTCAGGCGATTCAGGATGCCCTGAGCATGTCGTCTCACGGGGGACTTCCCTTTCCCGAGGCTCTCGTGACCGCGAGGCTGGTCTCGGACTGGGAACTCTCGAATGTCGTCTGCGAGCTCTACGGCCTTCCTTTCCTGACCGTGGACATAGCCGACCCCGATACGGAGTCCATGCGCGGACTCGACCTCAACTTCCTGATCGAGAATGGGCTTGTTCCGCTGAGTCGCCACGGTCAGGTGCTGACAATCTGCATGCCAGCAATCGTTCCAGCAGAGATTCTCGGGTGCATTGCGGCAGAGAGTGACCTCCAGATCCTGGCAGTTGTCGGGACGGTTCAGTCAAACCGCCGGTGGCTTGAGAAGAACATGGAGCCCGCAGCCGAGCTGGCATCCACAGACATCAACCTGTCCGTTGAGTCCTCGGAATGGGGCAACTTGTTTGACGAAGCAGACGCAGCCGTTCTCCAGGAACTGGATGTGGATATCGAGCCCATCAAGAAGCTCTCCATTCTTCAGGATCTCTCCGAAGAGAGCGCGCTTCCTGGCCCGGGCGATGGACCGATCGAATCCGAAAGGCCCAAGAGGGTCATTCCGGACCCGCCCGACGGAACGATTCTCTAGCACCGAGCTAGAGACTCAGCGCAGGGGCGCGCTCCACCCGTCTCCGAGGCTACGCACGAGCAATCGATCGGAGAGGCGCGGGGCGAAGACTGAAATGGCCGAGAGCAGCCGCCACTTCCAGCGCAGGTAGCGCTCCGGTCGAGGAGACCGGTCGAGCTTCAAGATCTCACTCGCGACCATCTCTGGTCCTGAGGCTCTCTCCAGGCTGGGGTGAGGCAGATCTGATGGGTTGGGCTGCGCTTCGAAGAAGCCTGTGGCGGTCAGCGCCGGATCAAGGGTGCAGACGGCGATGCCCTCCCGCGCCCACTCGATTCGCAGGCCCTCGCCAATCGAGCAAACAGCAGCCTTTGATGCAGAATAGGCCACCTGGCCAGGAATGCCGCGGCGCCCCACAACCGAGGAGACGTTGACGACAACGGGCTGGTCTCCCTGCCTGAGCAGTGGCAGCGCCAAGCGGGAGCAGTGCAGGAGCCCGAGCACGTTTGTTCGAAAGAGGCGCTCGAGCAGGCCGTCGTCGAGCTCGGCGACCCTGGCGCGATAACCAAGCCCGGCATTGTTGACCAGGAGATCAAGCCCTTCCCAATGCTCACCGAGCTCGCGGAAGGCGCGCTCCACTTGCTCTGAATCACAGAGGTCGCAAATGAGGGTGTGATGGCCGGTACCCGGCAGCCCCTCGACGACCTGCCCAAGTCGCTCGGAGCTGCGTGCCAGCAGAGCAACCGCATAGCCCTCGGCGGCCAGGAGCCGAGCGGTAGCTTCGCCAATGCCCGATGAGGCACCAGTGACCAGGGCTCGACGGAATGAAGTCGCCACGTGACTCTGGGCGGCGTGGACCGGCTCCTAGCGCCCCGAAGTCTTGTGCAGGGTGCGCAACATGTCGATCCACTTGCTGCGCTCGTTCATGATCGCCTTGACCTGACGATCTCGGTCGCCGTAGAGCTCGAGCAATTCCTCTTCCCATACAGCGGTGATGATGATGGCCTGATCGTAGAGCTCCTTGGACTCGCCAGCCTTGATGTTCCACTGACCGTGATCGCCGGCGGACTTCGCCTTCTTTGCCTCTTCGAGCTTCTTCGCAGCCTCCAGGGCGATCCCTCGAGCGCGAAGGAAGTCGGGGTTGTCGGCCAGTCCAGCTGGGGCTGTATTGACGAGCTTCTTGGAGCCGTTGCCAGCAGGCATGTTCGGCGGCTCTTCGATCGGAAGGTCACCAAAGATCTCGGAGGCCTGAACCTCCGGCTTGGGCTCCGCCTTCTCGGGCTTGTTCTTGGCGGCCATGCGAGCCACGACGACAGCGCCCCCCATCAAGATAACCAGGCCAACGATCAGGAGGATCGGGGGGCCATTCTTGCTGGGCCGTCGGCGTGAGCGCGAGGGCTCGTCGTGTTCGTTGTCGTAGCGCGTTCTCCTAGCCATGAGGCCCACAAGGATACGACCAACGGGGGCGGCCGCCTAGCTCCTGCGTAGACGGGCAGCGAATCCCCCGTCAATGCTGCCTGCGGGCTGGCTCGGGCGCGGGAAGACCAGGTGCTGTTCTTCGAGGCTCCAATCGGCGTGCTCTTCCAGGAAGCCACGGACACGCTGCTGATTCTCGTCAGGCTCGATGGAGCAGGTCGAGTAGACCAGTGCCCCACCCGCTCGAACACAACAAGCGCCACGACGAAGGATTGTCGCCTGGATCTCTCCGATCGCCTTACGTGACTGTGGTCCCCAGCGCCAGCGCGCATCGGGGCGCCTCGCAAGGACGCCCGTGTTGGAGCAGGGCACATCGAGCAACACCCCGTCGAACTCCTCGGCGGGAGGCTCGCGACCCTCTGGAAGGAGAAGGGTGCGAACATTGGCGGAGAGCTGAAGGCGATCAAGGGTCTCCCCGACTCGCTCTAGCTTGCTCTCGGAGACATCACACGCAAGCACGCTGGCGCCAGTCGCGGCAAGCACCGCCGTCTTGCCCCCCGGGGCAGCACAGAGGTCCAGCCAGCGCTCGTCTTCTCGAGCCCCGCACAGCTCTGCTGCGCGCAGAGCGGCCTCTCCCTGAACAGTCAGGCGGCCCTCGACGAAGGCAGGAGAAGAGAGGGTGGGCTCGAGGTCTCCTGGCTCAACCGTCAGGATCGAGTCGTGTTCTCCACGAGAGGTGGAAACCTGGTGGGTAAGTAGTTCGGCCTGCAGCTCTTCTCGCTTGCCGCGAACGACACGAAGGGAGAGCCGGGGATCATCCAGGCAGTCCTTGGCCAGCTCCGTGGCCAGCTCAAGACCAAATCGCTTGACCCAACCCTTGAAGAGGGGTGCTGGGATGGAGAGCGCGTCCTCTGCCCACAAGTAAGGGTGTTCCTCTGGGTCCTTGAAGACAGGCTCCTCGAAGCTCAAATCGCGACCGATCAGGTCACGTCGAGGATCACCGGACAGCTCCGCCCGGCTTGCCCTCAAGGCCGTGCGCAGAACTCCATTGACGTACTTGCCCTTCGAGAGGCCCAGCTGATCGGAGGCCGCTCGAACGGTCTCGCTCACCGCTGCGTGACTGGGCACGCGGTCCATGAAGAACAGCTGCGCGAACCCAAGCCGCAGGAACGCGGACAGATCTCGGTTGGGCTTGCCCCTGGCAAAGGCATGCACCAGTGCTTGCAGGCTGGCGCGCCTCTGCACCTCGGTGCGGACCATCCTGGCAAGGAGCCCGCGATCTCTGCTATCGAGGCCGGCGCGCAGCGCGACAGCAGGCACCTCGCGGGTCGGCACCGAGCTATTGGAGCGCAAGATCTCCCAGGCGAGTTCCCGCGTCATTTGAGCCCCTCTCCAGAGAGCAGGCGATCCCCGGTGTTGAGGCGCGCTCCCCGCAACCAGGCGTCTGCCTCCATGGCGCGCTTACCGGCTGGCTTGACGAGGGTGAGCTCGAGGGCGCCTGATCCACAGGCAACCAGGCATCGAGGCGAGGTCTCCAGCAGGACGCCAGGAATTTCCTGGTCGGCCTGGGCCAGGGCGGCGGCCTGGACGACCAGGGGCTTACCGTCGGGGGTAGCTGCCCTTGCTCCGGGCCAGGGGTGCATGGCGCGGATGTGGCGCTCGAGATCCTCGGAGGATCGATTCCAGTCAATGTTGCCGTCAGCCTTCTTCAGCTTGCCGGCGTAGGTTGCGAGCGCCTCGTCCTGGGGGGTGTACCTGGCCTTGCCAGACTGCAGAAGATCGAGGGCCTCGACAGCGGCCCTACCGCCGAGTGCCGCAAGCCGATCGAAGAGGTCCCCGGAGGTGTCCTGCGGCCCAATCTTGATGGCGCGCGAGAGCAGCAGGTCGCCTTCGTCCAGGGCCAGGACCATGCGCTGAATCGAGACGCCTGTCTCACTGTCGCCCGCCGCAATAGCGCTCTGGATCGGCGCAGCGCCTCGCCAGCGGGGAAGCAATGAGCCGTGCACGTTCAGCGCTCCATGGCGCGCAACGTTCAGCACATCCTCGCGCAGGATTTCGCCATAGCTCGCGACCAGCAAGACGTCGGGCTCGAGCTCTCGTAGTGACTGCACGAAATCAGCGGACTTGGTGGTCGACGGCTGCAGCACCGGCAGATTCCTCGAGCGCGCCAGCTTGACCAGGTCCGACTCGATGACCTCGCGCCCCCTGCCCCGGGGCTTGTCCGGGCGTGTGACGAGGGCCAAGAGATCATGCCCGCTCTCGAGCAGGGACTCGAAGACGGGCATGGCGAAGGGCGGCGAGCCCATGAAGATGCTGCGCATCGCGCGCTTGGGCTCTACAGTTTCGATTCGACTTCGCTCTTGAAGTTCGGATACGGCATCGACCCGAGCATCTGGTGAACGACTTCTCCGCCCTTGATGAGCATGAAGGTTGGAATCGAAACAATGCCGTAGCGGCCAGGGACCTCAGGGTTGTCCTGGGTGTTGAGCTTGACGACCTTGATCTTCTCGCCAAGGTCTTCGGCTAGCTTGTCGACCAGCGGCCCCATTGCCTTGCAGGGGCCACACCACTCAGCCCAGAAATCAACCAAGACAGGAGTTTCGCTCTGCAGGACGGTGGATTCCCAGGTGCTGTCGGTGACGTCTAGGGCGTTGCTCATATCGTGTGGGCTGCTGAATGGAACTCGTGGGAGTTCGTGTTCCTGCGTCGCTCGGAGCGCGGCCGCAGGGTCGGGATCACTTGACTGGGGATCCGGGAATATGGGGACTCGGTCTCGCTTCGTCCACCCCTCTCTTGGCTCTCTTCTCGCGATTGGGTATTCGGCCCCCCTCGGTGCATGCGTGGCGCACTGTTCAGCTTCGCAGGGGGGAAGTGGAGGTGGGGCTGGAAGCCTCCACAGGGGGCTCGGAGGCCCCTTGGTCTTCTCCACCGTCGGCCTCTTCACCCTCCTCTGTTTCGAGCAAGGAGGGGTCAATCTCGTCTTCGAAGGTCGTGCCGTCGAGCAGGTGCTCGAAATCCTCCGAGGAGTCCTCCGCGAAGATGATCTCGATCTCACCGCTCTGATCCCCTTCGGAAGCTGTCACGATGCCAATCTTGATCAGCTCTAGTAGTGCGCAAAAGGAGCCAACGAGCGTTTCCTTGGTGACCTCCTCGTCGATGGCCGTGACCAGTTCGGCAAGGGAGAGCCGGCCTACCCGGCGCATCTTGTCGGCGAGGGTGGAGACGTAAAAACGCATCGGCCGCGGGTCGCCGCGCACCTGCATTGGTTGGTTGGCCAGGGTCTCCCGCATCAGCCGCGAGAAGGTTGCCAGGAGGTCCCAGGACGTCAGGTCGCCGAGGTCGAGGCTCGGTTCGTCCGCTGCGCGCTCCTCTGCGAGCTCCGGGAAGGCCCCTCGGGGGAAGAGCTTCTGCCGCGTCTCCAAGCCCCGGGCGAGGACGTCCGAGGCCTCCTTGAAGCGTCGGTACTCCAGCAAGCGCTGGATGAGCTCGTCCTTGGGGTCGAGCTCGTCCTCGAGGTTGATCTCCTCCTGGGGTAGCAGGGAACGGGATTTGATGGCCATCAAGGTGGCGGCCATCACGGTGAAGTCCCCGGCGACCTCGATGTCGAGATCCTGGAGGGCAGACAGATAGGAGACATAGCCCTGGATCACGCTGGTGATCTCGATCTCGTGAATCTCGACCTCCTGCTCCCGCACCAGGTGCAGAAGCAGGTCCATCGGGCCACGAAAGACCTTCTCCAGGAAGACGGTGTAGTCCTTCATGCCCAGACTCCACCGGTCAGGAAGTCTGCAGCCTTCAAGAGGTAGCTCATGATCGGGTAGACGATGACGCGGAAGACGCCGAGAAAGAAGAGCCCAAAGATGATCAGCATTCCGAAGCGCTCGAGGGAGGCGTAGCCCTCACGCAACCCCTGGGGGAGCAGGAAGGTCATCACGCGAGATCCGTCCAGGGGCGGCACCGGAATCATGTTGAAGGCTGCCAGCAGCAGGTTCCAGCGCATGGCCTCGTACATCACGGTGACGGCGATTTCATTGCTCCCCAGACCGAAGGTATGGACCAGGAGCTTCGAAATCAGCAAAAAAAGGACGGCCAGTAGGAAGTTGGATATTGGGCCGGCCAGCGCCACGAGCATCATATCCCGCAGGGGATTGCGCAGGCGGTGGTAGTTGACCGGGACTGGTTTTGCGCCGCCGAACATGAATCCCGTCGTGAAGAACAGGATGGCGGGCAGCAGGATCGTCATGAATGGATCGATGTGCGGGATCGGGTCCAGGGTCATGCGGCCCAGGTCCTTGGCCGTGGAATCCCCACAGCGCCAGGCAACGAAGGCGTGGGCGGCCTCGTGAATGCCCAGGGAGATGATCAGGAACCCCAGGGTGAGTCCTCCGACGATCAGAGTCTGGTTGTCGAGGGCGGCTAGGAAGATTGGGGTCACCTTTACTTTGGGGAGGAGTGGGAAGCTGGGCCTGCTTGGGAGCCCCAACAATATCGCCTTATAGCAGTCCTGTGCCCTCCGGCCAATCGCCTCGGCCCCAGGCATTGTCTAGAATCCTCTCGGCGCCCCGGTTCTCGCCCTGACCCCTTCAAGAATGACCACGAACAAGCACGAGTTGCGACTCGCACGCGCCGCAGAGGTGATCCGCCTCGAGGCAGCGACGATTGAGCGCCTCGAGGCCCTCCTGGATGAGCGTTTCAGCAAGGCTGTGGACTTCATCCTGGCTTCTCGTGGGCAGTTGGTGGTCACCGGCATGGGAAAGGCGGGCCTGGTGGGCCAGAAGATCTCCGCGACGATGGCCTCCACGGGAACGCCCTCCTTCTACCTCCATCCGGCTGAGGCTCTCCACGGGGACCTGGGACGCCTGCGCCCGGGAGATGTTCTGCTGGCGCTCTCGAACTCCGGTGAGACCGGCGAGGTCAATGCGGTGATTCCGGTCGCCCGCAAGATCGGAGCGCAGGTGATCGCCCTGACCGGCAGGCCGAACTCCACGTTGGGCCGGCTTGCTGACACGGTGCTGGAAATTGGCGACATCGTAGAGGCCTGTCCCCACAAGCTGGCTCCCACGGCCTCGACCTCTGCGATGCTGGCCTTGGGGGATGCGCTGGCCATGGTCGTCCTCGGTGAACGGGCCTTCACTCGTGAGGACTACGCGCTCTTCCACCCCTCGGGCAGCCTTGGTCGTCGCCTGATGCGTGTCAGCGAAATCATGCGACAGGGCGAAGAGCTACCCTTGGTCAAACACGATGCGCGAATCGACACGGTGTTGATCACGATGACGCACACGCCGGGGCGCCCGGGAGCAGCCCTGGTTGTTGACGAGACCGGTAAGCTTGTCGGTATCTTTACCGATGGTCATGTTCGTCGAATGCTCGAGACTGGAGACCTAAAACACATGCATGCGCCGGTCAGTGAGTTCATGGGGACAGACCCCAAGACCATCGGGCCGGACGCGCTCGTTGAGGAAGCACAACGCCTCCTGCAAGAGTTTCACATTGACCAGGTGCCCGTGCTCGATGATTCGGGCTGCGCGGTCGGCTTGCTTGATGTTCAGGATCTGCTAGACATCCGAATCTGACGACCACCGCCGCTCGTCTGCGACCCTTCACCGCATCCTTGTCCGAACAACCCCTCAACCTCCCCGTCGAGGCCGTCGAGAGATTGCACGAAGCCAGGCTCTTCGTCCTGGACGTGGACGGAACCCTGACCACTGGCGCCGTCGTATTTGTCGGCGATACGGAGAGCCAGAGCTTCGATGTTCACGATGGCCAGGGATTGGTCTGGCTGAGGCGGTCGGGTGTTCAGCTGGCATGGATCAGTGGAAGGGGCTCTCAGCCAACCCGCCGCCGTGCCTCTGAGCTGGGGGTTGAGCACCTTGTGTTGAAGTGCAAGGACAAGAGCGCCTCCTTGCGGGAGATTCAATCCCAGTTGGGGCTCTCAGCCGAGCAGACCGTAAGCATGGGCGATGACCTCCCCGATCTGGCCCTCGCCGAGCTATCGGGGTTCTTCGCAGCGCCCAGCAACGCACGCCCCGAGGTCCTTGAGAGGGCAGACCTGGTCACGCGCTCACCTGGGGGGAAGGGGGCCGTTCGCGAGGTCTGTGAGGTGATCCTGCGGGCCAAGGGTGGCTGGCAGTCGATTCATTCCGCAGCGGGACGATGAGACGGGTTCTGATATTCATCCTGCTGTTTGGGGGGGGGCTGGCCCTCCTTGTCTATCTCTCCAAGGAGAAGAAGCAGGAGAGCAAGGATCGCCTTGATGCAGAGCAGGGGCAAATCGTTCGGGATGGCAGGGAGGATGAAGAGCCGTTCGTCGAGCTTCCCGATCGTTCCAATTCAACGATTAGTGGTCCGGGGCAACCCTCCGAGACTCAGTCAGCTGAGGACGACGGCTCGGTCGTCTCGGCCGCGGTTGCGCGAGGGGAGCTCTCTGGTCGGTTGCGAGAGGACAATGACCGGAAGAACCTGCTCTATGACTTTCACTTTGATGATGCGCAGCCCCGCGGCGATGGCTTCTACGATGTGGTTGGGATCACGGTCAACCTCTACAACCCCGAGACTGATCAGAAACGGACCACGCTCGTTTCAGAAAAAGGGGTCGTCAAGATCGAGCGCGACGGGCAAAAATTGACCGTCGGGGAGTCCGAGCGTGTTCAACTTGTGAACGCGGTCGTGACCCTTCATGAGGGCTCTCCAATGGCGCCAATCGATCTTTATCTGCCTGTGGCCGAGGCGGATCTCGGAGACAATAGCTTCTACTCGGATGCCCTGGTACGGGTTGAGGGTGAGGGGCTATTCGCCACCGGAGAGGGCTTGATCGCAGAGGAGACTCAGCAGCGCCTGGTCCTCGATCGCAATGGCTACATGCGCTTCAGCTCAGAGGGCACAGATGAAATAGAGCTCTTCGCGTCTCCCCTGAGCACCATCGAATTCAGGCGCACGGAGATAGATTCCAGGCTCGAGAAGGTGGAGGTTCACCTGCCCAAGGGGGGGCGGCTCATCACCAGGGATGAAGAGCACCTGCTCGCGGAGGGGGATGACATCACGCTCAATGGAAGCGTGTTCGAGCAGCAAGGCTCCGAGGCAGAGAGTGGTCATCGGGCATTCCATCCCGAGTACGCGAGACTGGTCGGCAACGTCGAGTTCTCCAGGGATCGCGATCGAGTATCCGGAGGGGTGGCCCAGCTTCGGTTTGATGCCACGGGAGCCTTGCAGCGTCTCGAGATGAGTGAGAAGCCAGTGGCCACCGGTGTTCTCGATCTCGAAGGGGCCACGGCTGATGGGCGCGAACCGACGGAGGTGCGCATCAGTGGACTCGGGCCGATGACGCTCGATTACAAGGATGACAGCCCATTGGCCCAGTTCGAACTCCCTGGTCCAGCGGAGATCGCAGCCCCCGGAGCCGGCGTCGTCCTGAATGCCAGTGCAGGAATGGAGGGCAACTTCTGGGGGCGGGGGCTGGCCTACATCTTGTTGCGAGGCGAGGTAGATGGGTCCTTCCGAGAGATGAGCTTCTCGGGTTCGGAGGTAGAGCTGCGCGGGAGCAAGTCCGAGGACGAGGATCGTCGGCTCTTCCTCGAGACCCAGCGGCCCTCGCACCTGGAGGGTAGTGATGACCGGGGCAATCCTGTAGATCTACGCACCGAGAAGGGGCTCCAGGCCAAGCTCGACAACGGCAAGCCGTTCATCGTTCTGGGACAGGACGTCACGCTCGAGTTGATCGATCAAGGGCTTTGGACTGTGAGCCTGGCGGAGGTTCGCAACCTGGACATCGAGCAGGGAACCTTCACGGCGGGTGGTGGCGTCGTGTATTCCGGGCCAGCGGGGTCTGGAACGGCAGTCCGGGCAGTCGGGCACTCGCGGGAGCACCTCGAGTTCTTTGGAGCTGGGGAGACTCCAGCAACCTATGACGTGGCCCCCAGAAAGGGCGATGCCTTCGAGGTCGGTCTGCTCCGGGCTCAACACATCGATCTCGACAGGCGTCGTGCACGCGCAGAGACCCGGGTCGAGCTGCGCTTCAAGGGCGGTGAGTTCGACGAGGAGATCGATTGTGAGTGGTTCGAGCTGCGCCCCATGGCGGAGGAAGTCGAGGGTGTGCCAACGCCCTTCGAGTTTGAAGCCCGTGATATCTCCAGAGCATTGCTGAGAGACGCTGACTCCGAGACACGCGTGAGTGCCCAGCGAATCCTGGGAAGTGGAGCTCTCCTCGAGAACCAGGATGGCAAGTCGATCATTCAGGTAGAGGGCTTCAAGGCCAGCGGAAAGGTAGATGTGGATTACAAGGGCAAGCTGGGTGTCTTCCGCGCCAGTGGCGATTCAATTACCTGGAGCACCACCGGCGGGACGAGGCTCGAGGCTTCGCCAGGCGAGCGCGTCGAAGCCCGGGGCCGCTTCCAGGAGGGTGGCCTGCCGTATGTTCTGACCGCGACATGGATCGAGTATGTAGGGGATGAGATTCAGGCTCTCTTTCCCGAGATTACTCTGGATCGTCCAGCGGCACTCCCTCAACTCCTCGTCGGTCGGTCATCCACCGAGCTTCACTCGGGAGAGGCCGAATGGATGACGGCAGATGAGTCAGGGCTCTTGCTCTCGGGCAATGCGCACTTCAGGGGCGAGAACGCAGAGGGAGAGAAGCTGGACCTCTACGCAACCTCAATGCATGTCCAGCGCAACGAGGAGGGAGACGAGCGCAGTCAGGGAGTGCAAGAACTCGTGGCTTGGGATGGCTTTGAGCTGGTTGTCGGTGACGATCTCTTGGGTCGAGGTGAAATCCTCCAGGTTGGCTACCAGATGCTCCGTCTTGAGGGTCGACCGGCTCGCTTCGATGTCCATGGCTTTGTCTGGGAGTCGGACAACATCGAGTACGACGTACCCAATGTCCTGGTCACGACAGACCAGGGAAGGCTCTACGGGGCTCCCGGTTCGACCTGGGAGGATTGGACTGCAACATATGAGTCGCTGCAGCCCTTCGACGGCGCAGACGCGACCATGATGGTCATGCGTAACCCAGTCCTTCGTCGCGGAGATCGCGAGATTCGGGCGGCATGGTCCACCTTCTGGCTCGATCGCCAGGAGTGGTTGAGCAAGACCGAGGAATGGCTGTCCGATGCGCCTTCGGAAGATGAGATGGCACCATTTGGGCCAGAGCCCGAAGTCGAGGCTGCCAGCGCCCCGACGATTTTTGGTTCCTTCGACGCAGGCAAGATCTCAAAGGTCTTGAAGGAGATGTACTTCGAGGGAGACGTTGTTTACTCCATTGCGAACAAGCGCGTTGCTTCCATGGAGGCCCTCTATGTGGACCTGGTTGATGGCCATGGCTGGATCCAGGATTGCGAGCTATCTATCGAAACAAAGATCGGGCGAATCGAGACGGATCTGATCATTCGAGCGGACTGGTTGCGGCACTCTGCCGACGGCAGCCTGAGCGCAGACTTTGCAGAAGTCACAGCCTGTAATTTTGCAGACCCCCACTACTTCATCCGAACCAAGAACCTGCGGCTGAAGCCCCTGAAGGGCGAGTCCTCGGTCTGGGATGTAACGCTCAAGGACAACGGTCTGATCTTCGACAGCGGGCTCAGAATTCCACTGCCAAAGGTTCACTACAAGAGTGACAGCAAGGGGCGCCCGACCTTTAGCGGCCTGGGGTTTGGAGACTCGGCCCGCTACGGAAACTTTGTCGAGGCCTCGCTCGACGTTGAGGTTGGCGAGACCGCAAGTGAGAAGGTTGCGTCGGTGTTAGGGGTCGAGCCAGATGAGATCGACGGCAGCTACCGCATCAAGGCTTCCTACTACAACGCTCGCGGGTTGCTTCTTGACCAGAGCTTCAAGGTCACAGCTGCGGACAAGTTCTGGATGAACATGTATCTCGACGGCCTCTATGACCATGGCGAAGACCGCGGAATGATGAGGTACAAGGAGGACAAGGGGGGGGAGTTGCGCTGGATCTTCAACACCCAGTCGCGATACCTGCTTACTGGAGAGGAGTGGGTCGACTTTGTCTTGTCAACCCAGAGTGATCCTGGCGTGCAGGCGGAGTTCACCGAGAAGCAGTTCGTCAGATACGAGAGACGAGACACCTATGTGCGCTGGCGCAAGGCCCAGGATCAAAACTACTACAGCGCCAACGTGCGCTATCGTGCCAACGGGTTTCGTAACGACTACGAGCGGTTGCCAGACCTTGGAGCTGTGCGTGGGCTCACACCGTTTGCTGAGCTATGGGGCCAGCCCCTGCTCTACGGTGCCAGCGCTGATGCCGTCTACCTGCGCAGGCTCGAGGGTTCGAGCGATCTGATCTCACCGTTCGATCCAGTGTTCAACGATGGGCTGGGCGATCGAGATGTTCTTCGAGGGGACACACGCCATCGCATAGAGACCCCTTTCGAGCTTGGTATCGCGGGTGCTCGTCTGTCGCCATTCGCCTCCTTCGCCGGTACGGCCTGGAGCGAGGGAGTTGATCCATCTACGGCTCCCACACGCGCCGCCGTGATCGCCGGCGCAGAGGTTCAGTCGAGTTTCTTCAAGACCTGGAGCCACGGGGTTGTCAACTCGATCACGCCGTTCGCTGGATACCGCGGAGACCTGATCGACATCCAGGAGGATGGCGAGCCAGTACGGATGGACGCAATCGACGACCCCCTGACAGGCAAGTTCTTTGATCTGGGCGTGCGGGCTCGCTGGCGTGTCCCCGGTGGTCGGCGATATCTCGACACTTCGATCCGCGCTGTGCACGCCGAGGATGTGCCCGAAGGAGAAGAAGAGGGGTGGCTTCCTGTACAGGCGCTGGGCGAGCTACTTGCCATGGCGGGAGGAATTCCCTTCGCGATCACCCACGAGGGCCATTACGACCTGGACGAAGGCAACACACCCCTCACCTTCACGAGTCTCAGCGTCTTGCCTCACCCACAGCTCGGAGTGGAGGTGGCTTATAACCGTGGGTTGGATCAGAACAGGGATGAGCTGTACGACGCCGTAAGCCTGGGCGCTCGCTGGGATGCGACCCCAAAGTGGCATGTGGAAGGGCGCCAGACGATCTCCCGCAAGGACAACGCGAGCCTCTCGAATGACTTCGTCTTACGTCGAATCGGCCACGACTTCGTCTTCGAGCTCAGCTACGGATATCGTTCCGGTGAGGGGGGCAGTTCACTGACGTTCAAGTATCGACCCCTGCTTGGCTGGCGCTCACCCAACTTCGGATCGATGCAGACACTCCAGAACACCCGGCTCTAACCCGCTTGGACGGTGCCCTTGGTCGGTTCGAAGCTCAAGTGGATTGTAAAAACGGAGCACTCTTACCTTCCCTGAAGGAATTCCTGATACCCCTGGGGTTGCCGTGACACAAGCATTAGATAAGAGGTCATGGCGCTGCTGTGGGCCTGCTCGCCCTCACCTTGTTGCCTTCTGCCTATAACTTCTCACGATCAGTCCATGGAGGACCCAATGCTGCTTTCTCGCCTCACCCTGCTCGCTATTCCAGTCTCGTTTCTCGCCAGCCTGGCGGCTGCCCAAGTTCAGACAGGTACCATGCAACCCATCACCAGCCCGGTGAAGG
>JABACD010000014.1:0-90950 GCA_014237855.1 Planctomycetota bacterium
CAGGAGTTCTACGACCTCTACGCGGATGATGAGATGGTGCTGCCGGAGTCCTGGTCGCAGGCCAAGGTTCGCAATAACGAGTTCACGGCGGAGGAGTTCAAGGTGATCATGCGTCACTACTACGCCTACGTCAGCCAGGTCGATCACTACATCGGAGAGCTCCTGGATGGTCTGGATGATCTGGGGTTGAGGGAGGACACCCTCGTCATCATGGTCTCAGACCATGGGGACATGATGGGTGAGTTTGGCCGGCTGTTCAAAGGCGTGTCCGAAGAGGGGTCACTGGGCATCCCCTTCTTCATCCGCTGGCCGGGTCATGTTCGTGGTGGGGTGGTGGCCGATGCCCCGGTCTCATTGATAGACGTCTTGCCCACCATCTTCGATGCCCTGGATCTGAGCCCCTTGCCGACTGCCCGAGGGAGCAGCCTCTTGCCCTTGATCAATGGTATGGAAGACCCACTTGATCGAGTGGTCTATGCCATGGACCTGCGGGCCGAGCCGTTCTTGTTTCTGACGGTCAGGGATTGGCGATGGAAGCTCACGATTCGGAGGGAGGGAGCCGGTAAGTTGGGAGCGAGGTTCTACGATATGAAGAACGATCCCTGGGAGCTGCGAGACCTGGCGAAGGACCCAGCTGTTCGCGCTCCCCGTGAGCGGCTTCGAGCGATGCTGAGCGAGTTTTGGATGGAACAGCAGGCGGCCCGCCCGACGACTCGGCCTGTGATGGGTGGCAGGGGCCGCAGACCCACGAAAGAATAGGGCTCAGCCAGCCTCGGTAGCCCTTGATCCAGCTGGGTCTTGATAGGATGCCCCCTCGATTTTCCAGGCCTCGGGTTCTCACTTGTAACCCCTCCCACGATCCGCATGCGATTCCACACGATGGTCCCCCGACGGTGGGGACTCTTGCTCATCCTCTTGACTCTATCGAGCCTCGGCGTTGGCTGTTCGAAAGAGAGCGCCGACTGGAAGGGAACCGGAGCCTTCTTGCGGCTCAACCCGACGCCCTCGACCTCTCCCATCGAGCCCCCCGCACTGGTTGTCCTTGAACGATGGAATGACTTTGTCGTGGGCAAGCAGCATGTCGATTGGAAGCTGCGGGGGGGTCTAATGAAGATCAAGGAGTACCAGGGGCAGGAGATTCTTCGCTTCGACCACAGCAAGGGAGACCTTGCAATCGAAGTCCCTCTCGACTTTGAGGTCAGCCGCAGCTGCGTGGTCAGCGCATTGATGCTTGTGAGGGGAGAGCCGATGACCCTTGGCGCTGCATTGTTCAGCGGCAAGAAGAAGGTGGGCATGTCCCAGGTGACCATTGACCCTGACCCCAATTTGCGTGGGGCAATCATCCCGATCAAGATCGACGGTGATGCAACTGTTCGAGCCACCAAACTGGTCTTGAAAGCGCCGCAGGGGGAGCATGCATTCTCGATTCGATCGCTGGTGGTGAAGCAGGGGGCGCTCGGTATGGGGCTTGGGCCTGCCGCCTTCGGAGGGTACGACCTGCTCGAAATCAATGGGGACGCACGGCGTTGTACTGCGCTGCCAAGCGGCGCGGACCTGAGTGTTGACTTTGAGGTCTCTACTGAAGCCGACGTTCTTCGGTTTGCCTACGCGCAACGTGAGGACCTACGGGTAGGAAACCAGGAGTCGACACTGCGCCTGGACCTGGAGGGTGGCGGCAAGTCGTCCTCTCACGAGTTCGAATTCGACAGGCCCCGTTGGTACGACGCGGAGGTCTCGCTGGCGGAGTTCGCGGGGGAAGAGGTCAAGGCGACCTGGACCCTGGGCTCCTCCGGGAGCAAGGCCATGTGCATCCTGGGGCAACCGCGGATGGCCACTGCGGATGCGGAGACCAAGACGGTCTTGTTGATCACCTCAGATACTCACCGCTCTGACCACCTCGGATTCTTGATGGAGGAGGGAGAGCTGAAGACCGATGCAATCGACCGGTTGGCATCTCAGGGCGTGGTGTTCCTCGACGCTGTCTCAAGCGTCAACAATACGACGCCCTCGCATGTCTCTCTATTCACGGGTCTATCCCCGAGAGACACGGGGATCGTGGCCAATGCCAAGCGGCTCTCCGAGGCTGCACCGACACTCTCCGAGGCTTTCCGTGATGCTGGCTACATGACGATGGCAGCGGTCAGCGCCTCACCGGTCAACTACAAGCACTGCGGCCTCGATCAGGGTTTTGATCGGTACTCAGTACCCACTGCAAAAGGTGTCCGTGACGGTAAGGAGACAACTGAGATCCTGTTGGAGTGGCTCGAGAATCATGGTGGTGAGCCGGTCTTCATGTGGCTACACGTCTACGATGCACACGGGCCGTACTCGGTGCCTGAAGAGCTAGACCGGATGTACTACGACGAGGACAAGGATCCTTTCGAGGTCGAGGGTGCTGGTCGAGATCTCGCTCTCTCGCCCTACTGGAACAAGAAGATTGCTGACCCGGACTACACCGAGGCTCTCTACAAGAGTGAGATCACCTATCTCGATGGGCTGCTCGGGAAACTCCTGGACCTCCCCCGGGTGGGGGCGGGAATCGTGGCCTTCACATCCGACCACGGGGAGGTCTTGCGCTACGGTCCTGGGGACCCCTTCGACCATCGTGGCCTCTCTCTGAATACGCTCGCAGTACCGCTGATCTTCAAGGCTCCCTCTCTACAGCCCGGAACCCAGCGTACGGATCCTGTCCTTCAGATCGATGTTGGGCGCACCCTCCTCAATCTGGCAGGGCTCTCAGAGATGCCCTTTCCCGGTCGAGATCTTCTTGCGACGACCGTGGAGTCAGGAGAGCCGCGCTTCGCATTACAGGCAAACGGCATCAGCGCGTCGGTGCTGACCGATGAGTGGATGTTTGCCATTAACTTGCGTGTGCCGGGCACCAGAAATCCCGAACAGCACGAGTCCTACCACTCGGTGGAGCTCTACGACATCGTCAACGATAAGTACTGTCGCTTCAACGTTTGGGAAGCGAACCTCGAGAAGACAGCCTCCCTGAGACGTCTGGTGATTCGATGGCTAAGCCGGGGCAAGGAGAATGACTGGGAGGTCGAGGCTCAGGGGTCCCAATCAGATATTCAGAAAGAACTCGCTGATCTGGGCTACGTGACCGTAGAAGATTCCACGGCAGCCGAGTGGTTCGACTCCGATTGCGAGTGTGCCTGGTGCCAGAAGTTCCCCGAATAGGAATCAGGCCCCTCCTTAACCTCATGAAACATCGTCAGCCAGCGCTCCCTCTTGCCTGGAAGCTGCTCACCTCCGGTGCGGTTTTCTTGCTGGGTGCCTGTGGTGCTAGTGATGCCGACATGGTCGCTGGTGAGGGCTCGTCGCGAGTCGAATTCCTCGCTCTCGAGGTGGCTGGTCATGGGCAGAACAAGGACCTGCAGCCTCGTGTCGTGGCCCGCCTGACAACGGAGAAGCCAACACAGTGGCAGGTCACCGGAGCAAACTATCGAGTGGTCAGTGCCAGGCAATCTGGGGATGAGAGGCCCACCACTGCTCTGAAGCTCTCCGACCCCGCCACCCGATGTTCGGTGGGAATCAAGGGCCCGTTTGATCCGCAGTCCTTCAACTTGCTGGCGCTTCGGTTCCGGGCCCAATCGAAGTGGGAGCTTGGCGTGGACTTCATGTCGAAGGGTAAGCGAGTTTCCTTCACACCACCCATGGTGATTACTCCGGAGTCAGGGGCTGGCACACGACTGGTTGCAGTCGAAGCCCCACATCTTCGCCGCCTTGAAGCTCCCATCGATGAAATTGTCATCCGGGTCACGGGGTCAAGACACGGAATCTGGGTCGTTGGCCTGGATCTGCTCTGGCAGGGAGATCACAAGTTCTTGCCGAACCCAACAGCTGGTGGTCGGCCTGTCTTGATCGGTCGTGAGATGCGTAACTCCGTGGGCATCTCGAGCGCCCAAGCGGTCAGTGCAAGCGTCTCAGCAACCGCGCATGGCATCCTGCGCTTCTCCTACGGCACGCCAGGTGAATTGGCCCGCGCTGGGAGCTCTCCACGCTTGCAGCTCGTCATTCGGGCCGAAGATGGTCTCGAGCAAGTCGAGACCTACGAACTCGACACGAACTTCCGAAAGGCTCGATGGCGTCAGGCCATGGTCTCTCTCTCGGCCTATGCAGGCCAGGTCGTTGAGGCCGAGTGGAGTGTGCTGGCCGCCGGTGGGGAGGCGGTCTGCGCCATCGGTGAGGTGTCGCTGGTGGAGAAGAGCAGCCTGAATCGGTCGGTGCTGCTGATCACCTCGGACACCCATCGTGGAGATCATCTTGGCCTTGCGGGTGAAGGTGTTGACGTGGATACCCCCATGCTCGATGCCCTGGCCTCACGAGGCGTCTTCTTTGAAGATTGCTTCAGTGCGACGAACATCACCAATCCCTCGCACATCGCGATGATGACGGGGGTGCATCCCCGGGACACCGGAATTGTCAATAACTACACCCGCGTGGCCGATGCTGCACCGACCCTTGCGGAGGCCTTCCGCGACGCTGGATACCTGACCTTTGCCTCGGTCAGCACCAAGCACCTGAGTGACCCGACCAGTGGCCTGGGCCAGGGATTCGAGCGGGCCTCTTACCCGATGCGGGACTTTGCTCGTGATGGCTCCGAGACGATTGAGGTCCTGGAGGATTGGCTCAACGAATCGGAGGGTCTTCCAGTCTTCGTCTGGCTCCATCTCTTCGACGCGCACATGCCCTACAGCAAGGATGTGCCGGGTCTCGGGCGCTACTACGGCGATAAGGATGATGCATTCGATGAGAGGCTTCCGGAGCTTGGCAGCGCGGTGCAGAAAGCGATCAACAACCTCCGTCTGCCGGGGCTGCGTGACCTCGAGCTCCCCCGCGCGCTCTATCGGGCGGAGATAACCCAGCTGGATGAGAGGCTGGGCGAGTTCCTCCAGCTTCCGACCATGGAAGGAGCAGTCATCGCCTTCACCGCTGATCACGGCGAGTCTCTGGGCAACCACGACATCTACTTTGCTCACGAGGAGCTCTATCGGGAGTCCTTGCACGTGCCGCTGATTCTCAGCTGGCCAGGTGGACCCCAAGGCCGGAGGTTTGGACAGCCGGTTAGCAACCTGGACGTTGGGCGTACCTTGCTGGATCTCTCGGGTAATCTGGGAACGGAGTTTCCCGGGCAAAACCTGGCCCTCTTGATCGAGGAAGAAGAGAGCAGCGAGACTCCCCGTTACAGTCTTAGTGCTCACGGAAGAGAGGTCTCCTTGACCGAGAATGGCTGGCACCTCCAGCTCCGGCTGGGGCCAAATGACCTCGCAGATGGCTCCTCGACCCGTGAGCAGCATCAGGTCGAACTGTACTATCTGTCCGATGATCCACATTGTGCGAGTGACCTACTCGAGACCGAGCACGAGAGGGCACGAGCCATGCGCACTCGCGTGATCAGGTGGCTGGAAGAGCGGAAGGAACTCAACTGGATCGGAGGCAACAGCGGTGACTCAGATACGCTCAAGGACTTGGAGGCCCTGGGATACACCGGCGGGGCTAACAGTGGTGAGGCCGCTAGCCTTGCTATCGATCCTGAATGCTCGTGTCACTGGTGCGCGCCATTTGAGTAGAGGCCACGACGATGGCTGAGCAGCCCACAATGAGTTTTGCGGGAGACGGACGTCTGGTCCTCTGGGGGCTGTGCTCGCTCCTCCTGGCAGCCTGCTCTGGCGAAGGAGTCAACGATCCCACACGCCCGGTGGTCGTGCTGGTGACCCTGGATACGACCCGTGCTGATCACCTGGGGTGCTACGGCTACGAGAAGCCAGGTATCAGTCCACGCATCGACGCCTTGGCGGGCGAAGGCGTTCTGTTCACCGGTTCAATCAGTCAGGCTGCGGTGACGCCGGTGTCCCATGCGTCGATCTTCACGGGGCTCAATCCATACAACCACGGTCTGAGGGTGATGCACAGTGTCTCTCAGAACACGCTGAACGAGGAGCGCGTGACGATTGCCGAGGTCTTGCGGGACGTCGGCTATGACACCGGTGCCTTCGTCAGCGCGTTTCCTGTGACCCGGTACTTCGGGTTCAACCAGGGATTCGAGACCTTCAACGAGGATTTTGACCACAGCGGTGGTCAGGTCACGGCGACCGGGGCAGTGAACACAGGAGCAGCCCAGAGGAATGCAGGTGCCACGACGGATCTGGCGATCGAGTGGATGGGCAGCAGGGAGAGACCGTTCTTCTTGTGGCTTCACTACTTTGACCCTCATGACGACAAGGTCATGCCTCCGGAGGAAGAGCTGGAGGGTGTGACCTTTCGTTCCGGGCACCGCGAGCGATTGAAGGATATCTACGACTTCGAGATCACCTACATGGATCGTGAGCTTGGTCGGATCTTCGACAAGCTGGAGGACATGGGGCTCTGGGACAACTGCGTGATCGTCGTGACTTCCGACCACGGTGAGGGGCTGGGCGACCACGATTGGTGGACCCATGGCGTCCTCTATCAGGAACAGGTGCGCGTGCCATTGATCGTGAAGGCTCCAGAACTCCCCGGAGGAAGACGTGTCAATTCGATAGTGCGCTCGATCGACATCCTTCCGACGGTGGGGGAGCTGGTGGGGCTGACTGACTCCGACCTTCCGATAATGGATGGGGTGAGTCTGACTCCGTTGCTGAGAGGCGAGGCAGACGATCTGGGCCTGACTGCATACAGCGACTCGGTTAACCAGATGGTCTACAACTTTTCACCGCAGCTGGTCGACAACAAGGATGACATGCTGTTCGCCCTGGTGATCGATGGCCGGTGGAAGTACATCCATCACCTTCGCGAGCGGCAGAATAGTGAGCTGTATGACCTCGTTAGTGATCCGGCAGAGCTGGTCAACCTCGCTGCTGAGGAGCCGGAGGTCATGGCCAGGGCGAACGAGGCGCTGCGCAAGTTGCGGTTCATGCCGGTCAAGCAGTTGGAGCAAGCTAATGTGCCGCCGGATGTCTTGAGGGCGCTCGAATCGCTTGGCTACACCGGCAACGAGTCGGAAGTGGAGTCCCCAGGTCAGGAATGACCATGCGCTCTCCTCTCTGGGTAGGCCTGGCGATTGCCCTGGTGACGATCGTCCTGGCTGTTGGTGCGCGGCTGAGCTATGACGTCACCAGAACTGCTGACCCGGACACTGCTGAGTGGGTGAGCATTGAGGCGGATAGCTTCTATCACATGCGTCGGCTTGACCGGTTGAAGGTGGAAGGCTGGCCCGTGGCTGGCACGGACACGGCTCTCGACTTCCCCGATGGTGCCCAGATCCCATGGCCACCCTACTACACGATGTTGTTGGGTGCGCTCTCCATGAGCTGGTTGCCCGAAGAGGAAGTTGACCGGCGTCTGCAAGTCGAGCAGTTTGTCAGTTCGATCACGGTGCTCTTTGGAGTCTTGAGTGTGTTGATGGCGCTCTGGTCTGCTCGCTTACTGGCTGGAGATACGGGGGCTGCCGTTGCGGGACCATGCGCCGCGCTGGCGCTGTGTTCGGTGGTCTACAGCAGCCTCGGCAACGGGGATCATCATGCCTTCGTGGCCTGTCTGCACGCTGGGCTTCTGGCCGGGCTGACCTGGCTTCTCGCCAGCGATGGGCTCGACTGCCCACGACGTGCGATGAGGTCGGGGGTCGTACTTGGAGTCCTGGCCGGCTTTGGGATAGGTAGCTGGGTCGCGTTCTTGCCGTATGTGGTCGCTGTTGACCTGATGCTCGGGGTCTTGCTCTTCGTTCATGCCGCCAAGCCGATCGCGGGGCTGGCGAGGTTTGGATTCTCCTTCCACCTGGCAGGTCTGGCGACCCTGGCCTACGCCTCGCTGACGAGCCCCTGGCTGGAGGTTGACTCCTGGATGGTGGTGAACCTGTCTTACTTTCATCTCTTCTTCCTGGGATCAGGGGCGCTGGTGTTCGTTCCTCTGCTACTTCCGGGAGTGGAAGGCCGCCTCCGGAAGCGCTACCCCCTGTACGTGTTCGTCTCTCTCGTCGCTCTCTTCGCCCTGCTGCTTGCGACCGGGGGAGGGCCGGGTGCAGGCCTTCGCGAGGCCTTTGCCTGGGTCTCTGGTGAAGACAAGTTCATGGCCTCGATCCAGGAGTCGCGATCCTTCTTCACGGACATGGGCCGAGGCTGGGACCAGCTATTGCTATCCCTGGGATGGGGCCTGGTAATCCTACCCCTGGCGTGGAGCGCGGCTCTCGTCGCTTGCTGGCGGGGGAAGAGAGCGTTGCTGCCGTGGGTTGTCGCGGCGCCCCTCTTGTTACTACAGGCTCTCTCGCAGCTACGCTTCGCCGAGGCGTTGGTCGTACCGCTTGCGGTGCTCGTGGGTTGGGGGGTGGGGACCTTGATCTCACGGCTGACTGCGGCCACGGCCATCCGCCAACTTGGCGGGATTGCTCTGGCGCTGGTGCTCGGAATTGCCCTTCAGCAGCCGGGGATCGCCGAGATTCAGGCCTACCGGAAGGTCTCCGAATCGACCTTTGAAGCCACAGAACTCCAGGCTTCATATGGGTCCGCCAGGCGAATGGCGGATTGGTTGCGGCCTCAAGGTGTGCGGCCGGGCATGGAGGGCGTGCTCTCGACCTGGGGCTTGGGTCACCTGATTGAGTGGGTCGCGGATCGTCCCACAGTGGCCACGAACTTCGGTAGCTACCTCGGAGAGTCTAGCTACAGCTTTCCTGCTCGAGCGCTTCTGTCAGAGGATGACAGGGAGCTGGAGCGCCTCCTCGAGGAACGGCAGATTGGATACCTGATGCTGACCTCGCGGGTCACCGAAAACCTACCGGACATGATTGCCCGAGTGGAGCCGGCCCTGCTCGAGGAGTACCTGGTAGGAGGTCGAGCGGGCTGGAATGGAGCCCTCAGGGCTCCCTGGTTCCGTACGGCCCTGGCGCGATTGCTCCTGGGAGCTTCATCCTTGAATAATCAGGTGAGTCCCCCGGCACTCGCGCCTCCAGGCTTCCTTCGGCTGGTGCATGTGGCTCGAGAACAGGACCCTGCGCCTGGCCTTGGTGGGCTGGTCTCTCGATCGAATCGTGGCTGGATCTGGGAGCGAGTCGAAGGGGCGCTGCTTGTTGCCGAGGGCGAGCCCGGCGAGGAGTTCGGAGTGACTCTTGAGGTCCACTATCCCAAGGCGGGCTTCAGGCTGACTCATGTCGACAGGGTGACGCTGGACAGCACGGGCCGCGGATCCTTGCGGGTTCCCTACGCTACTCGCGAGAGAAACGGAGACGGTCGCACGTTGCCGGGGGCTTCATATTGGATTGGCAATCATCGGGGAGCACTTGAAATTCAAGAAGCGGACGTGCTCTCCGGCGCCGAGATCAACCTCCGCTAGAAGCCCTCGGGGTGCGCCGCGTCGTAGCTTGTTGAGTTCTGCCAGGCCTGCACAAGGGCCAAGAGCTTGGCCTCTCCGAAGAGCTGTCCCGTGAAAGAAGCCGTGGAGGGCTGCCCCTGCTCGGTCGGTTCTCCAGCCGGTACGACCACACAGGGATGCCCGGTCAGGTTCGTGATACCAAGGATCCCACTGGCAAAGGGGCCGTGGACGACGGCATCGACCTCTTGCATGATCTCTCCGAAGTCGCGGCAGAGAGCTGTGCGCATTCGATTGGCGCGCACGTACTCCACTGCGGGGATCAAGCGTGCAGCCCTGAAGAGGTTTGGCCAGGCATCATCTCCCTGTTGGATGAGCTGATCGTCTCGTCCGTCACGGGTCAGCTCATCAAATGAGCAGGCAGCCTCTGCCATCAGAATCAACATCATTTGCCAAACCGGATACTGGGGAATCTCCAGCTCGACAATCTCGACTCCCAAGGCCTCGAGTTCTTCCACGGTTCGAGCGTAATCAGCTTGCTCGTCGTAGTCCTCCCGGAGAATACCCACCCGCCAGTCCTTGACGTCTGCGGGACCCGAGAGCTCGTACGGACGCGAGACTGCGTCCGGGTCAATCCCATCCGTGCCGTGAATTGCTCCGAGAACAATCGCGCAGTCGACTGCAGAGGTCGCGAGTATTCCCAGCTTGTCCATGGTCCAGGAGAGTGGCATGGCTCCACCGCGTGGGACCCGGCCGAAGGTTGGGCGCAGTGAGGAGTTTGCGCAGCGTACCGAGGGTGACACGATCGAACCGAGGGTCTCGGAGCCAATGGCGAAGGGAACCAGCCCTGCAGCAGTAGCAGATGCCGATCCGGCAGACGATCCACTCGAACCGGCCTCCACGTTCCAGGGATTGTTCGTTCGACCACGGAACCACTCGTCACCCATGGCCAGTGCTCCAAGAGAGAGCTTGGCGACCAGTACAGCTCCAGCTTGGTCGAGACGTTGGATGACGCTGGCATCTGACTCGATTACTTGCGATTCGTAGGGCTTGGCTCCCCAGGTGGTTGGTGTTCCAGCTACGGAGAGAAGGTCCTTGGCACCATAGGGGATGCCATGGAGCAGACCGCGCCAGTTTCCAGCCTCCAATTCGCGGTCAAGCTCCCGGGCCTGCGTCAGTGCGCGATCCTCTGTCAAGGTCACGACGCAGTTGAGACTCTCGTCATGCGAGACGAGGCGTGCGAGATACAGCTCGGTGAGCTCCAGGCAGCTGACCTGACGGGACTGAATCAAGCTTGCGAGTGTGGGGATGTCCGAGAAAGCCAGCTCATTCAGGTCGTCGGGGCGATCTACCTTCCGGAGGGCTATGGGGGTCGCCTCGAATTCGGTAGCCCTCAACTCGACCCCAGGCAGGAGCGGGTTGAAGCCCAGCGAGAAGGGCTCCTTCCAGGAGAGGGGGAAGTTGCGAAGGGCCTCGAGCTCACCAAGCCTCTTTCGCACTGTCTGCCGCATCTGCTCGAGCTCATCTTGCTCGAACTCGATACCAATTACCCGACTGGCCGTGTCGAGATCGGCTACGGTGGGAAAACTGTCGTCGGGGGCAGTCTGCATGAGGGCTGGAATCAAGAGAAGGCTCAGCATGCCCATCAGACTAATCCGGCCGAGCTGCAGGTGTGGCCAGATATACCCGCAGGTTCCAGTTCTTCTGGCAAGGAGGTGCTCGGCGAGCACCCGGCGACCCTCAGACGTGCACCTCAGGAGCTTGCTTGCCGGTCGACGGTCGAATGATGCGCCTCAGCCTGGTCAGGATTCCCGTTCCCCGGACGCGCTCCAGGCGGCGGGCGAGCCAGGGATATCCGCGGACCGTTTGCCAGACATAGGCGTCGACACGATTGAAGAAGGGCTCTTGCTTGCCTTTGACGAGGGCGGGGAAGTTGCGGAAGTAGTACTCGACCAATCGGTTCGGGAATTCGGGCAGGCTGAGTCGCGCCCGATACCGCTCTGCGGTGTCCTCAAAGGCCGGAACCTTGATGCCTCTCTCCACGCAGGTTCTCTCGAGGTCCGTTCCGGGATAGGGGTGGAATATCGAGATATAGCTGCGCGTCGGATTGCATCGACGATTGAGTTCGATGGTCTCCTGGAAGTCTTCCGGGGTCTCCCCGGGCAGGCCAACGAGGTTGTAGGCGTAGGTCCCCAGTCCTGCCTCGTGAGCTTCTGCAAAGGTGTTGATCAGGTCGTCGTTGGTGTGGTTACGACGCATGATGGCCTTGCGCACTCGATAGCTACCGGACTCCAGCCCGATCCGCAGGTAGCTGAAGTTGGCCTTCTTTAGAGCCTTGAAGAGGTCCATGAAGGAGGTCTCGTGGTGCACCATCAGGTTGATGGCGAACTCCAGGGGAACCTCTCGTTCGGCATTGAACTCTTCGAGCAACTTGGCGAAGTCATAGGCCCAGCTACGTCCAGCTGAGATGGTCTCGACCTCGAAGTAGCAGTAGGTCGTGTCCGGGAATTGCTCGACGAGTTCACGCAGCTCGTCCACGCAGTCTTCAGGTGATCGGAACCGTACGAATTTTCCGTCCTGGGTCTTCCTCAGGGCGTGATTTGAGCAGTAGGTACAGGTGAATGGGCATCCGCGAGCAATCAGCATGGCGTGCTTCTCGATCTCTTCGATCCACGGTCGCCAGATCTCACGGTTGGGGTGAACGATACTGTCGATATCAGGGTTGAACGGTCGGGTGGGGTTCTTCTCGACGTTGTCAGGACACTCGGGATTCTGAAACCAGAAGCTCTGTATCGCGGTCGGCCGCTCCCCAGATTGGACAGCTCCTGCCAGCTCAACAATGGCATCTTCTCCCTCTCCAATGCAGACGGCATCAAAGGGGCCCTGGATGCAATCGTCAGGTCGTAGCGTTGCGTGGACACCACCAATTACCTGGTAGATACCGGGCATCCACTGTCGGATCGAACGGGCTACCTTGGCGCAGAAGGTGTGCTCTGTTGCAACCGCCGTGTAGCAGACCATCTCGGGTTGCGTGTGCGCCAGGGCTTCCTTGACCTCTCTCCTGAAGGAACCATGCCTCAGCACCAAGAGGTCAACCTCGTGCCCTACGCTCTCGAGCGCGGCGACCAGATAAGAGACGCTGAACGAGACTTCGATCCACTCGGCAATGGGCTTTGCCGGAGGCGGAAGTGAGTTCGAGACCGTATATATGAACAGGACCTTCATGGGGGAGCCAGGCTCTTGACTATCTAACCCTACTCGAAAGTCCGCGGTCTCGCACCAGGGTTCTTCAGAGGGCAGGATGGAGGGCTCCTGATCCGTCATCTAGCAACTGGAGGGGCGGATCGCAGTACCCGTGACTCCTCTCGTAAAGAAAAGCCCCATGAGTCTGATCAACTGGATCTTCGATATTTACCAGCACTCCAAGATCAATGACGCCCAGTCCGAGGCAGCGGCGATGCGTGGCGAGCTAGCTCAGTTACGCCGAAGTGGCGGTAGTGTAGACGTCGCACGTTTGGAAGACGTCATGGGGGAACTGGCTCTTGCCACGAAGACCATTCAGCGCATGTTGCTGGAGAAGGGTGTTTGTTCCCAGAGCGAATTCACCGCACTTCTCAATAATGTCGACTCGGAAGATGGGCAGCGTGACGGAAAGACCCCACTACGGTAGAGATGACCCGCAAGCATCATTCGCGCACACGCGTGAAGCTCATGGTTCCACGGCGGGTTGCCTTGGCCTTGTAGAGCTGCTCGTCGGCAATCTGCAAGAGATCGCCGAGGTTCATCTCCTCGGCGTCTGCACTGATTGAGACAAAGCCGACAGTTGCAGATACCTTCATGTCCTTGCCATCGAAGCGAATCGGTGTGCGTTGCACGTGTGATTTGACCCGACGGGCAGCTTCGAGACAGTCGGTGGGATTGGAGCCGGAGAAGAGAATGACGAACTCATCGCCGCCCCAGCGGCACACCAGATCATCATTGCGGACGGACTCCATCATTCGGGAGCTGACTTCCTTCAAGAAGAAGTCTCCGGCCGCATGACCAAACTCATCGTTGAGTTCCTTGAAGAAATCGAGATCGAAGAACGCGACCCCTACAGTGCCGTCAAGGCTTGACGACTGAGAGAGGGTCATTCTCGCGCGGCGGTCCCACCCCCCCCGGTTGAAGAGCTGGGTGAGCGGATCACGATCGGCTCGTTGTTCTGCCTCGGAGTGGGCTCGCTCTGCGTGATCCAGAGCATCGTTGAGCGTGTTCGTGTCTTCGCGGAGCCACGTGTACTGGTAGACCGCTGAGAAGCTGGATCGAGCGTTCTCCTGGCTGGCGTACATCAGACCCTCTAAGAGTGTAGGGGGCTCAAGAGAGTCGTTCCCCAGGCTCTCTTCTGTCCTCGTGAATTCCTGTTCCACCTCAACGAGGAATTGTTCGGCATCTGACCAACCCAGTTTACGTTCTTCGAAGAAGCTCTTGAGTTGCTGTAGGTCCTGATCAAGCCAGGTCTTTCCATCGTGGGGCAGAAGCGACGACACGCCCACGGCCAACTCGAAGCCTGCGAGTTTCTTCAGTGGTGCCTGTGAGTGGTGATGGTCGATCACCTCGAGGTACTCGGCGGGAAGGTCGAGGCGTTGTGCGATTCGTAGACCAACCTCAGAGTGGTGAAGGCCGAAGTGGTGTTCTTCGTAAAAAAGTGCTTGCTGTTGATCCCGATCACTGTGACTCCACGCTTCGATGACGGCCTCGTGATCGAGAGAGCTGAGTAAGGCAATGCCGAGGTCTTGCAACAGGCCTGCGCTGAAGGCCCCGTCCGAGTCCTCAAGATTGAGAGCCTCCGCAATCTTGCGAGAAGCGATTGCCTTGCAGAGGGAGGACTTCCACAGGCTATGAGAGTTGGTGTGACCCAGGGCCATGGCTCGGTGCAGGCTGGCGACGCAGTGACTGAGAGCGAGTTCTCGTACCGACTTCAGCCCTAGGGTGGTGACTCCGCGCTGGACGGTGAGAATGGGGTTGCCCGGGGCGTAGACAGCCGAGTTGACCAGGCCCAAGAGTCGGCTCGCGAGACTCAAGTCCTTCTCGATCAGGCGGGAGTAGTCTTCCGGGCTCGCATCGGGGGTACGCCCGAGGTTGATCAGCTGCAGGGCTAGGCGGGGATGCCCGGTAATGACCTCCAGCGACCGGATTGATTCCAGGATTTCGGCCTCAGTGAAGCGCATAGGGGGCCCGGAACCAACGAGCTGGGCTTTGGGGATCACCGCGGTGCATATGTCGTGTCTCGGAAAGGTCTCCCGATAGGATGAACCATCGTCAATCCGGCGGCCTTGCCTGAATGGGAATCAGGCCATCGGGAGCAGAATAAGTGCCTCTCAGCTCCCAGGGCTGAGGAACCCAGGGGTCTCCAGCAGGTCTTCCGCGATGGATAGACACGAGGTTGCAGCGGGCGAGGGGGCGTTCAGGAGGTGTAGGAGAGCTCCCTGGCGTCTGGTCAGAAAATCATCGACGAGCTCCCCCCGGCGATCCAGTGCCTGGGCTCGGACCCCGCTGGGGACTTTCTCGAGCCAATCGGCACGTGCCCCCGGGAGCAATCGAGAGAGGTCCTTGGCGAAGGCCTCGAGGGTCAGGGATCGCCAGAACTCCCTCGCTGCCATGGGGAGCTGACGAGCAGCGAGGCGCCAGAAGCCGGGCCATCCTAGAGTGTCAAGAGCATCCCTTGGATTGATGGACAGCTTCGAGTAGCCCTCCCTGGAGAGTGTCGGTAAGGCATTGGGTCCGCAGTCGACCCCACCACCAATTCGAGGAGTCAGGTGCACTCCCAGGAACGGAAAGCGAGGATCGGGGACTGGATAGATGAGGCGTGTGACACGCTTGGCGTACTCCGGCTTCAGTGACCTGTACTCGCCAAGAAACGGCACGATTCGGACTCCTGGGTCGATATTGGAGTGTTGTGCGAGTCGGTCAGACTGCAGGCCGCCACAGACGATGACACGTTTGGCTATCCACTCTCCACCTCCCGTTATGTGGAGACGCACCAGGCCATTCTCCTGGTGGATCCGATGGACCTTTGTCCCGGTGAGAATTCTTCCTCCAGCCTGCTCCAGTCGCTCAGAAAACGCGCCACAGACCTCGCGATAGTCAACCACTCCGGATTCGGGTATGTGCAGGCCGGCCACACCACCAACCTGGGGTTCGAGCCTTCGGATTCCGTCATGATCCAGTTCCTCGACCTGGACCCCGTTTCCGCGACCGCGATCTCGTAGTTCTGCCAGGCGTGGAAGCTCGCCCTCGTCACGGGCGATGATCAGCTTTCCCGGTGTTTCAAAGGAAACTCCTGACTCCCTGCAAAAGTCCTCCAGGAGTTGCTTTCCTCGCCTGCAATTCCTGGCCTTGAGACTCCCTGGGGGATAGTAGATCCCTGAGTGGAGCACCCCCGAATTGTGACCGCTCTGATGGCTGGCGAGGCGATCTTCTTTCTCGATGAGTAGGGTCGATCGCCCCGGAAAACGGGCTGAATAGCGAAATGCTGTGGCCAGGCCAACGATGCCACCGCCAACGACAATTAGGTCGAGCATGGAGGGCAAGATATCCGCTGATGGTAGATCGCGGGAGAGTAGAGCGGTTAGGCGCTCAACCTTGAGCGCGGATTGGCCGAGAAGGGGCATGTCTGCCCCCGGTCCCAGCCCTGCAACCTCTTGCAGGTAGCGAGATTCGGTGAATTGGACCTGCCAAGTCGAAGACAAACATGAAGCCCTTCAAGCAAGCGAAGATCCTTCTCGCGCTAGGAATTGCAGCCATAGTGTCTCTGTCGTCCCCAGCTGACGCTCGATCCTTCCAGGACGAATCCGGGTATCCCAGCGTATTCAGCTACACCTATCTGCAGCTGGGTGGTGGGCTTCTGGACACTTCCGAAGACCTGGATGGGACTGTCTACGAGGGGCGGGGCTCGGTTGCTCTTGGTGATGTCTTCTACCTTCGTGGAGAGGGCTCGCAACAGGAGGGTGACGATGACGGAGATCCGACGACTACCTTCCTCTCGGGAAGCCTGGGCGTCCAGACCATGCTGGGCGAGCGATTGGGCATCTACTTGGATGCCGGCTACATGAGGAACGAGGCAGAGCTAGGGGCACTCAAGACCACCATCGATGGTCCAATCGTGGCTCTCGGTGTACGTGGAATTTCACCCGAAAAGGCATTCGAAGCCGAGCTGCGGTACTCCTACAGCTGGTTCGATGACTTGAACGACAAGACAGAAGATCGAAACCTGCTGCGTTCTGAGTTGGTCTGGCGTGCCACCGAGAACTTCGGTGTCTATCTCGGTGGTTCCTGGGAGGAGGCCTCGGATGACCTCACTGTCAGTACGTACGCTCTCGGCCTACGACTCTCGCTGTAGAGCCTCGATAGCGAGGAGTCAGTCGGACGGGGGCTCACTCACTTCGAGGTCTTGTTGGGAGTGATGGTTGCGGGAGGAAGCGGCGCGAACCCCAGTCGATTGCTTGGGTCCTTGGTGGCCTCCTCTCCGGCTGATGCATAGCCCAGATGGGCCAGGTCATCACCTGCAATGGCGTGGACCTCAGTGACGAGCCGGTCAGCCGGTGTGCGAGGAGTCGACAGGTACTGAACACGAATCTCGTTCATTGCCTGCTCCAGTTTCGCCCAGGCTCTACGAACTCTCTTGTCATTGAGTGTGCGAACGGGATTCAGTTCTCCGGGATCGGCGACCAGGTCGAAGTACTCGTAGGATTGCATGCTTGGTTGGGCATCGCCCTCGAACTGAACCCAGAAGCGAATGAGCTTCTCCGACGGCAGTCTCAGGGACTCATAGAGCCCCCTGCCTGTGCCTCGTCGCTTGTCCATGACGGGGACGACAAGGGAGGAGATCAGAGGGCGCTCTTCGAGCCCCTCACCCTCGATGGCGGGGCGCAAGGACCTCCCATAGGGAGCGCTGGCGCTCTCCGTGCCGGCATAGTCGAGCACGGTTGGCAGGAGATCCGAGAGACTGACCTGACCGGAGTACAGGGGCGCTACCGATAGGCTCGAAGCTTGCGGCGGCACGATCAGCAGTGGGACTCTAAGGACCTCGTCATAGAGAGTTCGGCGGTGGCCACGATCGCCATGCTCGAAGAACTCTTCACCGTGATCCGCGGTGACGATGATCAGGGTGTTGTCCAGGCGACCACGCTCCTCAAGAGTCGCGAGCAGCTCACCAATGGCCGCATCGGTCCAGGCGACCTCACCTTCGTAGAGCGCTCGGATGTGTTCTAGATCCCGGTCCGAAATCTGGCGTGGGGGCGACTTCGATGCGTCGAAGATGCGCTCATTCTCCCAGTAATTGACGCCTGTGATCTCGCCCTGATAGTCAGGGTCGAAGCGGGTGCCAAAGGGCGCTGGCGGGATGTAATCGAAGTGAGGATCAAAGAAGTGTGCGAAGAGAAGAAGTGGCTCTTCGTCATCAACCTCGTTCAGTGCCTTCGCTGCATTGGCGACGACAACCGGGGAATTGATGTACTGATCGGTTGTCTTCCAGCGCCGGAAGTCCCGCCTTCGCTGCTCCATGCTGGCGTTGCTCTCCATGGCTTCGGCAAGAGCACGGTCGAGGTCAGCACCCCCCTTCATTGAATTCAAGTAGCGGTCGAAGCCATCCTCGAATCCATACTCACCAGCGAGGTACCAGCAGGTGAAGAATCCGGCGCTTTGATACCCATCACCGGAGAGGAGCTTCGGCAGGGTGGGAAGAACCGGATCGAGCCTGAGGTCGTCTTCCTGCACGCCGTGCAGGGCAGGGGGGAGCCCTGTGAACATCTGCAGGTGTGAAGGCAGCGTCCAGCTCGTCCCCGATATCGCCTGGGTGAAGACCGTGCCACGCTCGGCAAGCTTCGCAAGGTTTGGTGTTGATGCCGGGTTTAGAAAGGTGAGCGTATCGGCGCGAACACTGTCCAGGGAGATCAGGATCACATCAGGCGCTTCAGGGCCTAGCTCTTCGGCGCAGCCTCCAAGCGTCGCGGCCAGTGAGATCAAGATTGGAGGGTGGTACCAGCTCAAGCCTGGCTCTCCCGAAGTGTAGGTCTCGAGATCTTCATTGGATTGAATTCGGAGTCTACGGAGACCATGGTGACGTGTGCGGTCGTGACCTGCACGACTCGCGCGACATCGGCGTGTTTCCGTGCCCAGACATCAACCTTGACACGTATAGAGGTCCTTCCTATTCGCTCGGTCTCCGTGTGAAAGGAGACCAGGTCACCCACGCAAACGGGTTCCTTGAACTCGACATTGTCGAGGGCGACGGTGACAAACGACATGTTCCCGTGACTGCGGGCCTCGATACCAGCTGCGAGGTCGATTTCGGCCAATATGACCCCTCCGAAGATTGTCCCAAGGGCATTCGTGTCCCTCGGCATCATCGACCGGCGGATGGCGGGAATGGAGCTGGGAGGGGTGTTCTCGGGGTTGCTAGAGGAATTCATTTGAGTCCTGATTTCATGGGCTGAGCTGGACCCTAACAGGGCTGGGGCACCATGAGCCCACCTGAATACAAGACTGAAAGGCAATTCTCAGGTCAAGTTCAAGAGTGCAAAGGCGCCATGACGATGGTGCCCTCCGCTTGGTGATCTCGCTACATCATTGTGAATGAGCCTGGCGATGAGGGTCAAGGTGACGAATTCGACGATTGACCTTCCCTTGAGCCAAGACCGAAAAGCCCCATGAGCCCCGTGTACTGCCAAAACGACAAGCGTGTGCCACGTCGCCAGGATCGACGAGGGCTGTGTGTATGTGCGTCCAGGCGAGGGATGTCCATGGTCGAACTCATGATTGCAATAGTCATCTTGACTCTTTGCAGTGGGATGCTGGCCAGCACACTCTCCGCAACCAGCGTCCACCGTGCCACGAACTATGAGCGTGGCCTTGCCGTGGAGGCTGCCCGTGGTGTGGTGGAGGATATGCATAACTTTCCTTATGCGAGCCTCTTCTCTCGGTACAACAATAACCCACTGGACGATCCGGGTGGGCTTTCAACCGCGTCGGGAAAGCATTTCGCTGTCGAGGGCCTCGAGCCGGCTGCGGATGACCTCGATGGTTTCGTTGGAGAGATCTTCATTCCCATCATGGGGGATGCTCTAAGAGAAGATCTGGAAGACGCCGAGCTGGGAATGCCCCGCGATCTCAACGGTGACATGGTTGTCGATGGCCTGGACCATCAATTCGACAGCGTCGTGTTACCGGTTCTTATCGAGATCAAGTGGCAGGGTAGAGGCGGTGTTCGATCCTTTCGGATGACCACGATGTTGGCTGATTGCCAGAAGGTGAACTGATCCAACGCCTTCAAAGAAGGACAAGGGCAGGCTTCACCATGGTGGAGGTTGTCATCAGCTTGACGATTCTCGGCATCATCCTCGGCAATATCGTAATGCTCCAGAGTGCGAGTGCAAATGCATATGAATCGGGCGTATTCGGTAGCACTCTTGAGGATAGCGCCGAATCGACGATGGACCGGATCGCACTCGCTGTGATGTCAACTCGCATCGATAGCCTGGACGAGGTCCTGGCTGCTCCTGGTTTTTGCTCGGAGATTGATTACGAGGTTGTCTTGGATGTGATCGACGGCGAGCCGGTTTTTGGTGCCCCCGAGAAGATCGAGTTCCTTATGTCGACAGGTCAGGTCATGTGGACGCGTGACCCGGAGAGTCCCGAGGGCGTCGAGATTTCTTGGAGTCGATACGTCTCTGAGATGCTGGAGGGAGAGGTCCCCAACGGTGTCGATGACAACGGAAATGGTATCGCTGACGAGCAGGGACTTGCCTTCAACCGCGATGTCAATCAGATCATGATTCGACTGACTCTGACTCGAGAGGATAGTAATCATGTCCAGTACACGAAGACCAAGACCAGGCGCGTGACCTGTCGGAACTGAACTAGCTTGGAGACTATGAAATCAATGAGGCAGTTGAAGCACGTTCAAAGGTATTGCACATCGTCAACGGGACGAAGAGGTAATGCCCTCTTGATGTCGATGGTATTTGTTCTGGTCGTGGCGGGAATGGGAGTCTGTATGGTGCAATTGCACACCTCTCAGTCTCGCCGTCAGGAGACTTCGGTAGACCGTAAGCGAGCTCTGTACATGGCGGAGGCGGGGCTCGCAGAGGCGTTCCTCAGCGTTGTCCAGGGCAAGACCGGTAACGTTGGAACGCCAGAGCTGCCGGCCGTGATTGGTGACGGGGTCTACTGGGTAGAGGCGACCAGGCTGCCGACGGGGCTGGTCTCACTGCTCTCAACCGGGCTCTGCGGAAAGGGGCGCTTCTCGATCACGGCGGTGATCCAGCGAGAGAGTGATCCGGTCGCCTCCCTGGGTGTGTATGCCAGGACCAACGTGTCCGTGGGGTATGGGTCACTCATTGATGGTTACTCATCGAAGCAGGGAAAATTCGAGTCGCAAGTTGGTATGAACCAGTCCTCTCCCACGACTGGTAGCGGTGGAAAGGTCCAGTCTGGCGAGAACGTGACCTTGGAGGGCCGGAGCCATCCCAGTCCTGCCACGGGTGCCGGCGGCCTTGTGGCTCAGAGTGGTGTTGGTACCACTATCTTCGGGGACGCTCTGCCTGGCCCAACAGGAGTCCTGGTCATGGGGAGTGGCGTTATGGTCACTGGCTCGACAGCACCTGGTGAGAGCAATGGCGCATTGCCAGCTATCGAGACTCCACAGATCGCGTTATCACCTGCTCCCGATCTGGGCTCGGGTTTGCCAACGATCATCAGTCCGGGTGCGCACGCATTCTCGACAGTCGAACTAAAGGCGAGTGAGGTACTTGTGCTGGAAGGGCCGCTGAGGGTCGTGTTCGAACAGCTAGTCTTGAACGAGGGCGCGGTTCTCAGGGCGGACAACAGTGCTGGTGTGGTGACTGTCTTTGTGAGTGAGCGCCTCCAATTTTCCTCGGGAAGTGTCGTGGAAAGCATCACAGAGGTCCCTGCTGACCTGGTCTTCATGGTTTCGGCCCATCTGTGGTCAGACTTCGATGGAGACGAGATCGCGGACAACCCTGTCGAATTCAATCCCAGTGGGAAGTTCTACGGATACCTCTACGCACCCGAGAGCGACTTGAGCCTGACTTCAGAGACTCACCTGATTGGGGGCGTGGCGGCGAACAGCTTGGCGTTGGCGAGCGGCTCTCGTGTGACCTATGACCAGGCCTTGGCCTCGACGCTGATCGCATCAAGCGGACTGCCGCTCCAGGTGGCCTGGCGGACGAGCCCCGTACCCGATGAGCCCATCTGTCGAAGTCGGCGTGACCCGATCTCTTACCTTGAAGACCAGGGGGTCGTTCCCTTGGCCTCTGGATCCGCGCATGAAGAGGGATTTGTCAAGACGATCTACGTCGACAATGCAGGCCTCGTCCAGGAATACATGGGGCCTGTCAGTCTCGTGGACTGGTCCGATGTGAACCAAGTCCTCTCGATGATGTGGGACAATGATCCGGTGGTCGACGGCGACAACGGTCAAGAAGCCCACAGACCGCTTGTGTTCAATCGTAACGCAGCGATGTCGACTCAGAATTTTGGCTTCTAGAGCATAGAGACCTGAAGAGTGAGTGCTCGACAGAATAGAAGCCGCAGAGGGTCAAGGGGCCGTGGTTGCTTGGCTTACTCGAATGCGCTTGTGCTCTGTGGAGCCCTATGTGTTGGGGAGGGGCGTACCTCCTTGGCTTCTTCGACCTCCATGTTGACCAAGGTCTCCGGACAGGCCCAGGAAAGTTCCAGCCTGGACAGGGTCCTCGAGAGCCTTGGACGTGACTCAAGTATCGATTCTCGCAGCCTGTTGGATGCTCTTACGGCAGTCGGTCCTCGAGGGCTTAGTGAGCTCCTCGATGCGATGGCCGGAGAAGGGATGGCTCTTGATCCGACGATGCAGAAGCGTTTGGAGCAAGCGCTGGTAGGCATTCCCAAACTGGTAAGCAGGCGCCAGTCTCAGGCTGAGGGATCAGAGCATCGCCGAGGCTTGGAGTTGAGCACGGCAATGCGCGTCCTTCAGTTTCAAGGCAAAGCGGCTGAGTTCAAGACGGCCCTGCGACTCGCAACTCCAGCTGGTAGCTCCGCAAACGTCGACCAGGCTATTTCGAATCTCCTGAGTGATACCGTGGCTCAGCTCCTGCGGAATGACCCCTCGATCTATCCGGACCTCAAGAAGATTTATACAGCCACTGATAGGCGGTTGCAGTCGGCATTACTGGTTGGAATTGGATCAGTACCGAGTCTTGAATCACTCCTCTTCCTCGAAGACCAGCTTGGTATCAACGAGGAGCTGTCTTCAGTGGTGCTGGGCCAGATTGGTCGCGTGGGGCAGATCCTGAGAATGCCTCTGGATCAGCGAACCCACACGTACCTGATGAGGAACTTGGCCTCACCTGAGGTGACCACCAGGAGGGAGGCCTGTACGCTCGTGGGTCGTCTCGAGGACTGCGAGGCAATCCCTGAGTTGATTTCCCTACTGGTGGACCCCGACCTTGGTGTGCAGGCAAATGCTCTCTGGGCTCTCAAGAAGATAACTCTCAAGACACTAGGGCCAGATCAAGAGCGTTGGCGTCGGTGGTACACGAAGGAGTTAGCCTGGTGGAGTCTCTTCTCATCTGAGATCAGCTCAAGCCTTGTTGATCCGGACTTGGCTACCCTGGCCGCTGCATTGCGAGCGCTAAGTGCACACCGCACATTCCGGCACCAGCTGGCGGAGGCGATCCTGCCCTTACTAGAGCACGAGAATGCCTCCATCGTGCAGCAAGTCATCTCGGCCCTGCAGTCTCTGCAGTCTAAGTGTGCTCTCAAGCAGCTTGGAGAGCTCCAAGATAGCCCGAACCGCTTGATCCGAGATCAGGCCCGTAAGGCCTACAGGGCTCTCGGGGGTTCGTCAGTCTAGGGAGCCGCGCGCTTGGCCTTGAACGATGCCGGCGCCCTGTTGATCTGTGATCAAGGTGCCGGCCCAGGACTCACTCTTATTGGGTTGAGGCCGAGAATTTATTTCCAGGCGTGATTCAAGCCTTCTCAAGATTCACTTCGTCGAGTTCTTGCCTTCGGTCGAAGTACAGGTCGTCCCCCTTTCCTGGCACGATCCCATGCCCAAGTACAAGCGTCGAATCAAGCTCGTAGACCCTCTCTTTCAGATCCACCTCACGCTGATATTTGTGGGGCTGTCTGCCATGGGATTGGTCATGCAGTTCATCTTGTTTCAGTCATCCCTGAGCAAGCTGTCAAGTCAGCTACCCAGTGATGGGGCGGTCCTGATGGAAGCAGTCAATGGGGCACTCCCAGGGCTTCTGGGCCTCACCATTCTTGTAATCCTGCCCCTCACCTACATCGTGGGAGTCCTGACAACATTCAGGATTGCGGGCCCGATCTTCAGGATGAAGGCTTATCTCCGAGATGCGGCGGAGCATGGATACACAGGGCCATGTCGGTTGCGTAAGGGAGACAAGCTCACGGGGCTGGCGCATCAGATGAGCCTGACCTTGGAGAAGATGTCATCTGCTGGCGACGAGTCCCCAAGGGTGGAAGTACGAGAGGCAACCCCAGAGCGCGTGGCCTGAGCCGAGCTATCGCGCCATCTATTCGATGCGAGCCGTAATCCCCAAGTTCAAGGGAACCTCCCTTCGATCCAAGATAATCGTGATCCTCTCGATCGTGGTGGGGGGGTACGCCATAAGTGATCACTTGATCCAGAGAATGACGGTCTTGAAGACCTTCGAAGAGCTGGAGCATTCCAAGGCTCAGAAGGCGACTGTTCGCGTGAAGAAGGCTCTGGAGGATGAACTTGAAGTGCTCGATGGACGTGCCATTGATTGGGCACAAGCAGACGGAACAGCGGAGTTCATCGAGAAGAAGCGTCCATCATTCGAGCTACAGCGTCTATCCGATGGCGTTCTGGATCGCGAAGGGCTGGACCTGCTCTACTTTTGTGACTCGAAGGGCAGCGTCGTTTGGGGGGAGTACTATCACTCGGACCTTGGTGCCAGTTCAACTACTCAGAGGCTCGAGAGACTGCCGCCAGTAGGCGAGACTCTACCAGGCGAGTTGCTGACTGGATGGCGTCCGGAGGATATTGCGCGGGGTATCATTCGTGACCAGCGTGGGTTCTTGGATACAGAGCTAGGGCCGCTGCTGGTTTGCACTCGAACGGTTGCACGCAGCAGCGGAGCAGGAGGTCGGTGCGGGATCGTTGTGCTCGGTCGTTTTCTAACGACACAGATGATCGAGGATGTTGAGGATCGGACTGAGGCAGTTCGCGTCGAGGCCTGGTTTCACGAGCCGGAGACCAGCCCTGCGAAGGAGCGCGAGTACGTGGCGAGCTTCAATGGCCGTCCTCTGATCATCGAGCAGGATGAAGACTGGTTGCAGGTCTATCACCTGATAGATGCTCGTTTGGGACCGAACCAGCTTCTCCTGAGTGCAGAAGTCGATCGTGAGATCTCTTACCTGGGAAATGTAACCGTCGAGCATGCCCTCAAGTCCACCCTGGCTGCTGGCCTTGTCTTACTCTTCGTCTTGATTGGCCTGCTCCAGAAGACGGTGCTCTCCCCGATCAGTTCGCTGATGAAGAATGCCGTGAGGATCGGTGCGGATGACACTGCGAATGTGCGGTTTGATCTTTCTCGTGAAGACGAGATCGGAGTTCTCTCGCGAGAGTTCGATCAGATGATGGAGAAGCTGGCAGCCTCTCGAGCAGCCCTTGTAGACACTGCAAGAGAGGCAGGGAAATCGGAAATCGCCTCGGGCATCCTGCACAACGTCGGAAACGTCCTGAACAGCGTCAACGTCTCCTCTTCGATGCTCGCCAAGAAAGCAGAGGCACTGGCTACCTCGGATCTTGAAGCGCTCAATGGGATCATCACGGAGAACTCTGAGGACCTCAGCACTTTCATTGCAGATGATCCTCGCGGGAAGCACTTCCCGCCATTCCTGAACGCCTTAACCGAGCAAATGGCACTCGGGAAAGCAGGCATCGTGGATGAGATTCAGTCCTTGTCGCAGGGTATTGATCGTATTCGGGATCTGGTGAATTCCCAGCAGGAGTTCGTCAGTCGCAAGGAGGTGATCGAAAGTGTGGACGTCACTGCACTGGCCGATCACGCACTGGCCGTGTGCGAGAACGTGGACTCTTTCCATCGTGGCTTTCATGTGAAGTGCGAGTACACCGAGCTGCCTAAGGTTCCGATCGATCGCTACAAGACGCTGGAGATCCTGGTCAACCTGATCCAGAACTCTCGTCATGCGATGGAATCCTCGGAGAGTGAGCTTCACGAGCTGACAGTTCGAGTGCACGCTCCTGATGAAGGCCACGTCTGCTTCGAAGTTTCCGATACCGGTATTGGAATCGATGCAGAGCAGATGCAGAGAGTGTTCGACCACGGATATACGACCAAGGCGAATGGCCATGGCTTTGGATTGCACTCTGCGGCTAATGCTGCTACCGAGATGAATGGTTCCTTGAGCGCCCACAGTGACGGGCCAGGGCAAGGAGCCAGATTTGTGCTCGAGATTCCCACTCGAGTTTCACAAGAGACCCTCTGAGAACATGACGAGAGAAGACGACAATCGACGGATCCTTGTGATCGATGACAATGAGGCGATTCACGAGGACTTCAAGAAGATCCTCACGCCTGTCTCGAGCGGTCAGACCGAACTTGAAGATATGCGAGCCGCCTTTCTTGGTGGAGTATCAGGCGATGATGCTCCCGTTGAGGCAGCCGATAACAGTGCACCTGTCTTCACGCTTCACTCCGAGTATCAGGGTGAAGATGGTTACAATGCAGTCTGTGCTGCTTGTGACGCGGACAACCCCTTTGCACTTGCGTTCGTGGATATGCGTATGCCGCCGGGTTGGGATGGAGTACAGACGATCGAGAAGCTCTGGTCTAGAGATCCTGACTTGCAGGTCGTTGTGTGCACAGCCTTCTCTGATTACACCTGGGATGAAACAGTCGAGCGACTTGGGCAGAGTGACCGCCTGCTCATCTTGAAGAAGCCATTCGATTCTATTGAGATCTCTCAGCTAGCGACTGCGCTTACTGAGAAGTGGAATCTGACGATGCGTGAGCGTGACCTCTTCATGGAGGCCAAGCGCGCTGAGAAGGAGGCCAAGGCCTATGCGTCATCGCTCGAGACGGTCAACCGTGCTCTTACGACTTCCAAGGCTGCTTCGGATATGGCTCTGGAGCTGAAGACGGAGTTCCTCGTTCAAATTAGCAACGAAGTGAACTTGCGACTTGGCGAGGTCCTGGGAAGCGTCGAATCGATCGCTGAATTTACCTCGAAGGTGGACATGAGTCCGGAGCTAGAGACGGCCCTGGATGTCAGTCAGCACCTGTTGAGAACAATTGAAGAGGTGCTTGATGTGACAGCTCTGGAGCGTGGCACTAGTTCACTCCAAAAGCGACGCTGTTCACCTCGTGTGGTCGCCAGTGAAGTGATGAAGGGTTTCGAAGAGAGTCGGCGCGAGAAAGGGCTTACCCTCGAACTGCGGGTTGACAGCAAGATTCCGGATGAGATCGAGACAGAGCCTTTCCGGCTCAGGCAGATACTCTGCAACCTGCTCGAGAATGCTATTCGAAACACCGATGAGGGCACGATCGCACTCACCGTGAAGACCGGGAAGACAGAGGACTGGCAGAGACCAAAGCTGCAATTTGAGGTCTCGGATACCGGTAAGGGGATCTCCAAGGAGCTTCTGGGGACGATCTTCCAGCCCTTCGATCGAGAAATCGAGGGTAGCCCTCGATCTGGTTATGGCTTTGGTCTTGCGCTCTCGCGACGCCTGGCCTTGCTCCTGGACGGAGATCTCTCTGCTCGCAGTGAAGAGGGACAGGGCAGCACCTTTGCGCTTTGTCTGGCCTATGGTGCCGTGGCAGAGGCTGAGGGAAGGGCTGCCTGAGCAGGTGGAGACTCAGCCATCAAGTGATACGGCAGGTGTCCGGGTTGCCCTGATTCGAGAGTTCTCTTCCAGTGTGGCTGGCACGAGGAGCCAGCCCTATTCCGTCTGCTTGAGGAAGGCCTCGGCCTTCTCAGCAGGAACGGGCGGGCTGACAAGGTAGCCCTGGAACTCGTCGCACTGCAGCACCTTCAAGAAGGCTAGCTGGCTCTCGGTTTCGACACCCTCCGCGATGACCCGCATGTTCAGACTACGGCCCATGAGGATGATGGACGTGGCTATCGCGGCATCATCGGCGTTCGCAGTGATATCACGAACGAAGGATCGGTCGATCTTCAGTGCATCGATGGGGAACCCCTTGAGATAACTCAGTGAGGAATACCCGGTCCCGAAGTCATCGATCGAGAGGTAGATGCCAGAGGCTTTGAGACGGCGGAGAGTGTTGATGGTGTCCTTGAGATCATGCATTAGCATGCTCTCAGTGACCTCTAGCTCAAGCTTGTTCGCGGGCATTCCCGTGCGTTGGAGCACCTGGGCAATGGTCTCGCAGAGCTCCGGTTGGCGGAATTGCACTGCAGAGAGATTGACGGCCATGACTGGCGAGTCATATCCGGCGGTTGCCCATGCTTGGCGCTGCTTGCAGGCGGTCTCCAGGACCCACTCTCCGATCGGAACGATCAGGCCGGTCTCTTCGGCAAGTGGGATGAACTGGGCGGGGGAGACCATGCCCAGGTCGGGGTGTTGCCAGCGAACCAGTGCCTCAAAGCCGATGGTGACCCCCGTGGCGATCTCGACCTTTGGTTGGTAGTAGACGATGAGCTGATCCAGCTCCATTGCGTTGCGCAAGCTTCGTTCGAGCGTCAGTCGCTCAAAGACCCACCGATTGGTGGACTCGGACCTGAAGCTCAGGCTATTGCCCTCGCCTTGGCGTGCAAAGGTTGCAGCATGCTCGGCTTGCTTGAGGAGCTGGGCGCCTCCGTGCCCATCTCCGGGGCTGGTAGAGACTCCGATATGCACCGAGATGCCACTCTCACGTGTGATGTACTCGTGGATCTTGTAGCCGAGACGCGCAGCATCCTGAATTCGCTCGATCTCGGGCACTAACAAGGCGAGTGATGTATCACTGACACGTGTGATTACTATCTTGCCTTTCGGGTGACTGATCGGCCCCTTTTCTTCGAATTCGTGAACTGCACGGCCGAGTTGGTTTGCGAATTCATCAGTCAGGCTGCGATCACGTTTACTCTTTGAAGGAGTGTGAATGGCCAGGACACAGACGTTGGATCGGCCTCTTCTCGCTTGTTCAATTGCGACGGATACCAGTCGTGGAAAGACGGACAGAGCGGCGATTGTCCGAGTCTCTCCCAGTTCGGTAAGACTGGACTCGTGCAGATCACATCCATCGATGATTCGGTTGACGTAGGCGAGCGCACTATCGAGGCGACGCTCCAGCAATGCCGGGTGGATCGGATCTTCAAGGAACTCTGTTGCCCCTGCTTGGCAGGCAGAGTCGATCCAATCTCCTGGTTCCTCTCCGTGCAGCATCACGATAGGGGTGCTATGGGCAGAGCAGACCTCACGCAGCTTGCGGCACAATCTGATCGCCGCTTGCGGGTCTGGTGACGAGTCGATCAAGATCAGGTTTGGCTCTTGCTCCTTGACCAGCTTCAGAGCGTCCGCATGGTGTGCGTTCGTGATTTCGATTGACCCTGTCTTCAACACGCCCTTCAGAATCGCGGTGTGGCGCTGGGGGGACTCAGAGACAAGGATCAGCGACTTGGGGGAATGTATATTGAGACTCATCAGTGTGATTCAGAAGGTCGGGTGATCTCGACGCATCTGTTCTGTTTTCGGATCAGTAGGGCCCATCTCTGAACGGAGTTGGCTGCTCCTGTTGTCACAAGCAGGCCCCAGACCACGACCGGGAATTCGATCGATAGCGGCCAGCTGGGCAGTGGTCCTCCAGCTGAGTGCAAGGAAGCCATGGGGCCGTCCCTCGTGAGGCTCTCATCACCGTTCTGGCAGGGCTGGGACTGTCCAGGGGCCCGTATCTGTTGGGCAGGCCCGGTCTGGGACCCAGACGGGTCTCGACACGGGTCGATCCTGGCGCCATCTCGGATCGGGGTTAGCGCTGGCGCCCCTTGCAACCACCATGGCGAGCCTGGCGGCTAGCCTTGTCCGGCCTCCTCGGCGATCGACTCGAGGTTCTCCCAGCGCTCGTACGTCTTCGAGAGGGAGGCTTGGAGCTCCTCCAACCGCCGCTGATCACTGGCGATCATGCCTCCATCGCGCTTGAAGTAGTCGGGGGATGCCATTCTCTCGTGCAGTGAGCTCTGTTCGGCCTCGAGTTCCTCCAGCCGGGCTGGAAGGAGCCTGAGTTCCTCCAGCTCCTTGTAGGTGAGTCGGCGAGGCTTGGCTGTGCTTGGCTTTTCCTGACGGACCTTGGCCTTGGCCTTCGAGGTAGTCAGCTCCGGCTGCTCTTGCTTGGACTTCCACTCCAGCCAGTCGCTGTAGCCGCCGACGTACTCAGCCACTTTACCGGTCTCCTCAAAGACCAAGGTGGAGGTGACGACATTGTCCAGGAACTCACGGTCATGACTGACGATCAGGAGGGTTCCCTGATATTGAACCAGCAGATCCTCGAGGTGCTCCAAGGTCTCCAGGTCCAGATCATTGGTGGGCTCGTCGAGCACCAGGAGATTCGCCGGACGTGCGAGGAGCTTGGCGAGTTGCAGCCGATTGCGCTCTCCCCCTGAGAGCTTGGTGATCTTGCCCTGGGCCTGATCGGGTGTGAACAAGAAGTCCGAGAGATAGCTGATGATGTGCCGTTGCTTCTCGCCGATCATGACGTGATCACCAAAGTCACACACGTTCTCGCGCACTGTCTTGCTCTCGTCCAGCAGGTCGTGGAGCTGGTCAAAGCAGCCGATCTCGAGGTTTGTGCCGTGGCGAATTGTTCCCTCATTGGGCTCGAACTCCTCGAGCAAGATGCGCAACAAGGTCGTCTTTCCGCAGCCATTCGGTCCAATGAGGCCAACCCGGTCTCCACGCTGAATCTCGGTCGAGAAGTCCTTGAAGAGTACCTGTTCGCCATAACCGTGTGAGATGCCGGTGGCGCGAAGAACGATCTGGCCCGTACGACCACCCTCTTGTATCTCGGCCCGGACTTTTCCGGTGGGGTCCTGTCGCCGGGCGCGCTCTGCACGCATGGCCTGAAGCTCCCTGACGCGACCCATGTCGCGTGTGCGCCTGGCCTTGACACCGCGCCGTATCCAGGCTTCTTCTTGCTGGAGCTTCTTGTCGAACTGAGCATTCGTCTCTGCTTCCACCTCAAGATTGGCTTCCTTGCGCTCAAGGTACTTCTCGTAGCTGCACTCGTAGCTCGTCAGTCGGCCACGATCGAGGTCCGCGATGCGAGTGCAGAGCTGACGTAAGAAGCTGCGATCGTGAGTCACAAAAACGATCGAACCGGGGTGCCTCTTGAGGAGCTCCTCCAGGGCCATGATCGCCTCGATGTCGAGGTGGTTGGTTGGCTCGTCAAGCAGGAGGATGTCGGCCTCCTGGACGAGTGCTCGCGCCAGCAAGGCCCGCCGGCGAGTTCCCGCCGACTGGTCGGCGAAGACGGCCTCGAGGTCCAGGCCCAGGCGTGCTGCGATACGATCGATGCGCGCGTCGTTCTCCCAGCTTCCATGAGCTTCGATGCCTTCGAGCGGCTCGTGGAGCAGCTGGTGGATCGTTCCGCTGAGCTCCCGGGGAACCTCCTGTGGAAGGCTTGCGACGCTCAGACCCTTCCTTCGACTGATCTTGCCACTATCGGGCTCCAGCTCGCCCCCAAGGATCCGCAAGAGGGTGGACTTGCCACAGCCGTTCCGACCGAGCAGACCAATACGCTCACCCCGCTCAATCTGCAGGGAGGCTCCCTCGAGTAGGGGCCTTGCGCCGAAGGAGATCCCCAGGCCTTCGATTCCGAGTTCCGACATCGCCAAAGAGGCGGAGCTTAGCACAGTCTGCACCTGGAAAAGGGCACCAGGTGAAAGCTGAGTATGGGGTTTCTAAGAGACGTGGTGCTATGTCAATCTCTTGGGATGAATAGCGTGTCTACATCGAAGCGGGGCGGCTCGAAGTTGCCTGGGCTCCTGGTGCTTGGTCTTCTCGGGGTGGCGACCTTCATGATCCTCAACAGGGGTGATGACGGTTCGCGCGATGGGCCGGATCGGGAGACGATCCTGGCTCGAGAGCACGTGGCGCACTGGTTCAAGAAGGACAAGCTGACTCAGGCACGTGAGGTCGTTGCTCCGCTGGTTGCTGGAGCGGATGCCAAGGCCGAGGACCTGCTGCGAGCTGCGACCATCGAGTACTCACTCTCAGAGGCGGAGAGGGCCGAGGAGTTCCTGGCACGGGCCGAAGCACTCGAGCCGAACTCTCCAGCCTTGCACTTCTTGCGCGGTCAAATTGCCAGAGAGTCAGGGGATCCCGAGACAGCCGTTCGAGAGCTCAGGCGCGCGCACGAACTCGAGCCGGAGGATCTGCCAACCACATACATCCTGGCCCAGGCCCTTCAGGACCTGGATGAATTCGAGGAGGCTGAAGCGCTCTTTCGCAGGGTCGTGGATGTGGGAATCGAGAACGCTGGGAGCTGGTATGTCTCCGCCCTCTATGGACTCGAGCGCCTTCTGATCCTGGACGGTCGTGAAGACGAGGCCGAGCCCTTCAGCCAACGTCGCTCACTGCTCAAGGATGCCGGCGTGCTCCCGTTGAGCAGTCAGAAGACTCGCCTGGGGACCTTTGGTCAGATTGCTCCGCCACCTCCCACCGGTACCCAGGTACCGGCACCCGCGGATCAACTCGAGTTCGACCTCAGCGACCTGGACCTGCCCCTGCTTGCTGGAGCCCTGGAATTGCGTGCTCATGATCTGGATGGGGATGGTCGTGTCGACCTGCTCGCACGCCTCGATGATGGTCTCGCAATTGCAATCCAAGGCCGTGATGGCTGGACCTCCGAGCGCATCCATGAGGGACCAGTAGAGCTCATGCGGGCATACGATCTCGACAACGAGCCCGAGGCTGACCTCGAGATCCTGATCATGACTCCTGACGGACTGTCGCTCTTGGATGAGGGGGAAGAGGGCTGGGGCCCCCTTCCTGTGACGTTTCCCGAACTGCCGGGTGTGCCTTCCGAGATCGAGCCCGTTGACTTTGATCACGAAGGCGACATGGACCTCTTGCTGGTCGGAGACTTTGGAGCTCGAATCTGGCGCAATGACGGTGCTTGGGTCGTGGATTCCGAGACTCCAGGTGCCTACGTGGATGCGACCGACGTGGCAACGTTGCCCACCGATCGACCCTTTACCTGGGTGGCAACCGAGGACTTCGATGGTGACAACGATGTCGACTTCTTCATGGGGGGGGAGTCCGGTTTCTACCTTGCTGATTCTCTCCGGGCCGGGCGGTTCGCAGATGCATCGAGTCGTTTTCCAGCTGGAACGGCCTTCGCTCATGAGCCCATTCTTGGCGACTTCGATGGGGATGGGCGTGCGGACGTCTACCTGACGGGTGCGAGCCCGCAGCGCTTTCGTCAGCAGAAGGACCTGAGCTTCACTCCCGAGGACACTGCCGAGGTCGCGGATGTTGCGCCGCGGTTGGTGGATCTGGATCTCGATGGCTCTGCAGACCTGGTCTGGGACTCCGGGGCCTTGCTGGCCGTCGGACTGGGTCGTGAAAGCGCAGTCGAGATCCTCGAGGGCAGGACTGGGGCTGACACCGATGCGATGGCGATTCTGGATGTCAATGGAGATCGTAAGCTCGACATCGTCTTCTCGGAACCCGGTTCAATCAGTGCCTGGCTTGCGACAGGGGATCGCGGGAACTCGATGGCCGTCGTACTACGTGGAAACCGCTCGAACAAGCGCAGCATGGGCTCCACAGTCGAGCTTCGCAGCGGAGATATCTACCGCCGGATCTACTACCGCGGTGAGCCTGTCGTGGTCGGTGTTGGGCTTGCCGAGGCCCTGGACGTGATTCGGATCACCTACCCCAATGGGATCACCCAGTCAGAGCTGGACGTGGCGCTTGACAGTGATGCTCTGATCGATGATCCGCTGGGGGCCTTCGACCAGTTCACCGAGCCCGCAGATCAGGTCGGGTCTTGCCCATTCCTGTACACCTGGAATGGCGAGGAGTATGAGTTCATCAGTGACGTGCTTGGTATCACGCCCCTGGGGCTCCCCATGGCGCCGGGGATGCTGGTTCCGCCGGACCACGATGAATTCGTGCTCGTTCGAGGCGATCAGCTCAAGGTCCAGGATGGCAAGCTCAAGCTTCAGTTCACCGAGGAACTTCGCGAGGTGACCTATCTGGATCGTGTACGTCTGGACGCCGTGGATCACCCCGAGGGCACAGCGGTGTATCCCAACGAGCTGTTCAAGTTCCCGCCTTTCCCTGAGGAGCACCTCCACAGCGTCCGCGATCCACAACCGGTCTTGCGGGCAACGGGAAGTGATGGGAGAGATTGGACCACTGCGCTCTCGGCGCTGGATGACGATCATGCAATTCCATTCACCAATCAGCCGCCGCAGTTCCAGGGGCTGGCCAAGCCCTGGTTCCTTGAGCTGGAGTTCGATCCTGAGGCGCTGCGCGACGTGGAGAAGCTTCGGCTGGTGATGACGGGGTGGTTCTTCTGGAGTGATGCAAGCGCCAACATGGCTGCAGCTCGTCATCCCGGTGTGGACTTCATTCCCCCGATTCTTCAGGTTCCGGACGGTGAGGGTGGCTGGCGTCCTGTTGGTCCTCCCGTGGGTTTTCCGGCGGGCAAGACCAAGACGATGGTCATCGACGTGTCGAGTATTGGTCTGCAGGAGAATCCTCGTATGCGGATCTTCACGACCCTGCAGCTGTACTGGGATCGAATAGTGCTCGCCACGGACAACGACGATGCGGAGTGCCAAACCCACTCACTTGAACCCCTGACCGCGCAGCTGACCAGGCGGGGATTCAGCGCTCCCATAGCTACAGAAAACCCGGGACTACCGGCACGATTCGATTGGGAAATCAAGTCGATCTTGCCGCGCTGGAACCCTCACCCAGGTCGTTACACGAAGCTTGGTGAGTGCCATCAGCTACTGCACGAGGTCGATGATCGTTACGTGATCATGGGGACCGGTGAGGCTCTCGAGGTGCACTTCGATGCCAGTGCCCTTCCGCCTGTACCCGATGGCTTCATTCGTGACTATGTGATCTTCCTCGATGGCTGGGCGAAGGATCGTGACCCGAATACGCTGGAAGCCCTCGAGGTAACACCCCTTCCGTTCCACGGGATGAGCGGGTACCCCTACGGTGAGGACGAGCACTTCCCGACATCGCCCGAGCACGAGGCATGGCGCAAGGAGTGGAATACACGTGAGGCTGAGGACTGGATCTTGCCGCTAGCTAGCGCGGAGTAGTGACTCCGGGAGGTCGTGGTGCGGCGACATCGAAGGTCGTCGCGCCTCACTGCTTCTTTTTCTTGAGCTCCGTCGCCAGATCCCGTGCTCCGAGCATCATCAAGGCACGAACGATTTGCCGATAGCGGCGCTTCGGCTGTGCCACCCAGTGCCCTCCGGAGAGCGCTAGCGTCGTTCCGTCGTTTGGATCCATGGAGTCCATCCGCCGTAGATCTTCGAGGATTAGATCGGTTGTCGGATCGCCATAGTAGAGCGCGCAAAGATTGAACTGCTCGTCGAGCAGGAGCGTCAAGGGCAGGGGGATGTCCGCGTAATTGCCCAGGACTTCAACCAGCAAGGCCTCGAGGATCAACTCGTCGTTCCTGTCAGCAGAGAGCGCTAGCTCGTCCAGTCCGAGCTCCTTGAGCACCTCGCTCCCGTGCTGCGTGCCCTCGCCAAGGACCGCAACCGGGCAGATGACTGCGCCTAGCTTCAATACCTCGTGCTGGATACTTGCCAGGTCGCGCAGAAAGCGGAGACCTGTACGGGATTCGGGATGCCAGAGCGTCAGGAGTGTCCTTGCGCTGGGCAGCTCTTCGAGTGATACACGTCGCCCCCCTGGCTGCTCAAAGCTGAGGTATCGCAGGGGCATCTTGTCGGCGAGAAGCACGCGACGCACGCCTTCGGAGCCAGGGCTAGCAGGGGAGTGGGGAGCGTCTTCGTAGGGTGACACCTTGTCGAAAGCCCACTCGGTGCTCCGACCGCCCTCTCGGTAGAGCTTCCAGCCGCGGTCCGGTGCGAGATCGTCGAAGCGCTGCACCTCGCCATCGGTCCAGGTGACCTGGACATCAACCAGGCCGTCGGCATCTCCCAGGCCAAAGAAGCGCCGATGCGAGGATTGGCCCAGAAGGCCTTCACCGGCGTAGACGGTCTGGGTTACTCGCTTGCCATCCGAGCGCCTGACCTGGATGCGTGCGCCAATTGCATCAGCGCTCCCCTGCTTGCCATGAAGCTCAATAACCACTCGGTGGCCAGGAGCTGGATGTGCGTTCCGAACGATACGAAGTCTCGGGCCGGTGCGATTGACGAGGATCAGGTCTTCCCGGCCATCGTTGTCCCAGTCCACTCGTGAAGCCACGCGCCCGTCGTCGATGAAGTCCACGTCGCTGAGAGGTGAGACATCGGCGAAGGTGCCGTCGCCCAGGTTCAGGTAGACGTGGTTGCGCTCGTTTCCGTTGTATGAGAACCCCTCGACGCGATTGAAGGAGCTCATTGCGAGCCAATTGCGATTGTATGTCTCGTCAGAGATGCTCTCGACTGGGGTCGTGGCAACGATCCAGCGCCAGAAGAGCGTTTCCACGTCTGTCTCATTCTCGCTCGTGACGAATCCGTTGGGCACGTAGATCTCGGGATAGCCATCGAGATTCCAATCGTAGAAGAGTGCCCCCCAGGCCCAGCCCCCGTGGTCGACGCCTGCCGCCTTGGCACCTTCAACGAAGTGCCCCGAGCCATCCTGAAGAAGGAGGGACATGCCATCCGCCAGCTTGCTGTGCAGGGGGCGAATGTCCTCGTCACCTCCCCGGTACTGGGGGTCGTTGGTCGAGCGCAGCCCGGGTACAGAGAACATGTTGGTGACGTAGAAGTCGAGATCACCGTCCAGCTCGACATCTGCACCGCTGACCCCCATTCCAGTGGAGGCGTCGAGCATGCCCATTTCCTCAGCGCGATCGACGAAGCCCTCCTCAGTTTGGATGTAGAGGTTGTTGGGCCCGAAGTCGTTGACCACGTAGAGGTCGAGGAGCCCGTCATTATCGAAGTCATCCCACAGGGCGATGAAGCTGTAGCGTGGATCACCGGCGGTGAGACCGGTCTCCTCGCCTGCTTCGGTGAACTTGCCGTCGCCATCGTTGCGCCAGTAAAAGTTCACCGCTCCATTGGTCGCGTTGTGATAGGGCGTTGGTACGTGGGCATCGCCAGTACCAGTGCGGTACCGCGAGCAGAAAAGGTCAAGGTCGCCATCGAGATCGGGATCAGCTGCGCAGATCGAGTAGATCGGTGATGTGCCCGTGCCCTGGAGGGGCTGCGGTGCAGAGAACTTTCCCGTCCCATCATTCCAGTACAGGAGGAGGTCTGTCTGGCGACCCACGCAGAGGTCCTGGTCCCCGTCATTGTCCAGGTCTACCATCAGGCAGCCCCGGGTCGTGTCCAGGATGTCCACACCCGCTTCTTCTGCTCCATCCACGACGCTGCCATCGGGTTGATGGATGAACAGTCGGTTGGGGAAGCCGCTTATTGTGGAGACATAGAGGTCCTCGAGGCCGTCCCCATTCACGTCACCGAGGGCCATACCTAGCATTCCCGTGCCGTAGTTGATTCGGCGACGATCAGAGAGGAGGTCGTAGTCCTCACAGCCCAAGGCGAACTCACGTTGCCAGTAGGGCAGGTCTTCCAGGATGAGGCCAGTGATAGAACGGAAGGTGGGGCTGGTGCACTGGATATGTCGTGTGTGCTCAACCGCGATGGCAGCCACGCGCGGCTGGCCTTCAGGGCCGTCGCCTTCCTCTGCCACCGCGCGGAGATCCATGTCGATGAGAGTCGGGAGGCCGCTCTCCTCCCCGACAAGCCGGAGTTCGACAAGGCAATCCCAGCGTCGGTCACCTGCGGCAGTGAGATCGACGACGCTTGCAGTGATCTCACAGCCCTCAAACCCCCGCCAGTCCCAGTCGTCCAATCTCTCCAGGAGCTGTTCCAGGGACTCCAGCTCTGACTCGGACCCCTCTCGGTCCTTGACCACGAAGGAGCCGTCGTCGAAACGAAGCTCGAGTTCGGTGAGGGGAAAGAGTCCGGAGCTTCCTTCGAAGGTCTCAGCTAGCTGAGCTCGGAGTGCAGTCTCGTTGCCCTCGAGGAGTGCGCGGATGGCAGCTTCACAGCTCTGCTCGAAGCGAACAGCGATCTTCTCACGCCAGCTATCGTCCATCTCGGGATCGATTCGAGCCCGCAGTGGGTCAGCCCAGTCCGGGAGGGTGGTCGGGTGCCCAGTGATCTTTCGGGCCGGACCACGGATTTCGACGTCCACATCGAACTCGCGACGAGGAGCGCTGGCTGCCTCGGCGCTGGAAGATTGTTCGCCGGCAACAGGGGGTGCCTGCTCCTCGGTCCCTCCACAGGCGACCATCAGGAGAAGAGGCCCCAGGAGTAGAGGCCACGGCCACTTGCCTCGGCGCATACCTATGGGACATTTGGGGGGCTGCATGGCGGGCGAGAATAGCAAAATCAGCTCAGGGTGATCCGATCAGTGGTGGGCCATGCTGAGCGCAGGGTCACGAGATAGCGGAGGCCGGAGGGAGGCATCTGCTGGAGAGCTATCGACCGTAATCCAGGGAATTCTACTGGGCTTCAGCCCACGATGAGAATTTCAGTCGAAGCGCGTGCAGTTCTCGCAGCTGCAGTCGATCTCGATCCAATCCGAGGACCTCTCACCGTTCTCCATGGAGGCGTAGCCAAGTTCGGTCAGCTTCTTTGCGATTTCATCCTGGTCCCCAATGGCTGCTGTTTCCCAGTTGTTGCGCCGACTGTCCTCCAGCCAGCGGACGAGCATCTTGCGCATCCTGGCCGTGCGTACGGGGTCCTGCTCGCTCAGGTCAGTGCGGCAGGCCTCGTCCACCTCGATGTCGTGAAGGGTCACGTTGTGGAACCAATCACGCCGCTCGTCGCCACTTGATCGGGTTGGACGCAAGCCGAGGAGCAGCATCCACTTTCCCGACAGAATCGAGGCGCTGAACCCGTTTGCTTGCATGGCAAAGCGCGGAGAATCGTCCTGCTCAGAGACCTGGAAGACATTCGTCCCGGGAAACTCGACCTCCGGGTGCCCGGCCAGGTCGAGCAGAGTGCGGCCCACGTCGATTTGCTGCACGGGAGCAGCACGCCTGACCCCGGTCCCAATTCCCTTGGCCTTGAAGATCATGGGTACAGCCAGGTTTGAGTGGGACAGCCCTCGGTGCCCGAAACGATTCTCCTCGCCATTCCGAAGGGTTTCACCGTGGTCAGCTGTGAAGGCAATGGTCCCGTTCCAGAAGCGATCGAGTGAGAGCAGCTCGGTGAGTCTGTGGTCGACATAGCTGACCTCGGCCTTGTAAGCCGACTCCGTGTAGACCGGGTCTGCGATATCTGGATCCCAATCCGGGGCCAGGTCGAAGTTTGCAACGGGAGAGCCCGGGTCCCTGGGCTTGAGGTGCTCGGGGTAGTAGGGCGTTATGAACTCCGGGGGGGGATCATAGGGAGAGTGGGCATCGTAGACGTGCAACCAGACGAAGAGGGGTCGTCCCTCGTAGTCGGGAAGCCAGCTCATCAGCTGAGCCAGGGTTTCCTCGGAGTCGCGTGCCGAACGATAGCCGGGATTGGAGTAGCGGTCGAAGCCCTGGCCCAACCCCGAGAACTGGGAGCAGACCGGAGCGGCGCTCACCGCAGCGAGGGTGGCGTAGCCCAGCTCGGCGAAGCACTCTGCGAGGGTGGGGGCAGCCTCAGCCAGACGGATTGCATTGGCGACGATTCCCGTGTCCCTCGGATTCAACCCGGTGAAGAGCGCCACATGAGAGGGCGTGGTGTTGTTGATGCTCGAGGTGGCATCCAGGAAGGCCACGCCTTCAGCTGCCAGTCTGTCGATCATCTCGGTGCGAGGGCCGTCCGCTCCAGACAAGAAACCCAGGTGGTCCGAGCGATGAGTGTCAGAGCTGATCAGGAGAACCGTTGGAGGAGACTCCCTGCGGGCGACCAGCTGAGGGCTTCCGATGACTGCGAGCCGCTTGGAATCGTCTGTCGAGATCAGCTCGAAGCGAGCCTCGACCTCCTCTCCTACGAACTGCCCGAGTGGGATACTCAACTCTCTCCAGGATGGCGGGGATTGGTCATCGCCCGCGAAGGGAGCCTCGACCTGGCTGCGCTCAACGCCAGAACCCTCGACTGTCACCCTCAGCTGCGGTGGTGGGCCTGACCGCATGATGCTGCGGGGAGTGGCATAGGAGAGGACGAGCTCCTGCACTTCCTCGGAGACCTTGAACTGAGTGCGAGCGCCGATTTCAGTGGAGATACACGTACCTCGGCGTGCATCAGTTCCAATCTCGACCAAGGCCAGGCCGCCAAAGGCCTCCGGCGGCAGGTACCCACCCAGCGCAACGTCCTCGAAGGAGAGAGCCCTGAGCCCGAAGGGGTGCTCCCCCCTGGGGATCTCCAGGTGAATCATATCGCACTTCAGCGACTCCCCAGTGACCGGTGGAAAGGTCATCGCCAGCGTCTGGAAGTTCCTGGACTTGATGACCTCCAGCTCGGCAGAACTCTGGACTACCCCGTCCTTGAGAAGCTTGCCGCCGATCGTGAAGCCCTGATTGCGAACGACCAGGTCGAACGTGAGCTGGGGAGTGTCGCGAAGAGTCAGAGAGGCTGGAATCTGGATCAGAGATCGATCCTTGCGATAGATGGTCAGGATGGACTCTCCGTCCAGTTCCAGTCGTCGGGTCTTCGCTCCGCCAAAGTTCCAGTCATCTGTGCTGCCTTCTTCTCCCAGGTTCGGCCATTCCTGGGCCTGGCGATCGACTGGAATCTCGAGCTCGACCTCTCCGAGGGTGGTGAGCTCCAAGCGCTGCAGCGCTTTTCCGTCGTAGTGTGCCAGGGGCTGAGCACCCCCGGTCTCCTCTGAACAGGAGATCACCAGGAAGAGCGCGGCCGTCAGGGCCAGGGAGCGACAGGTTCTTGAGGAGATTGTGGGCATTCGATGGTGCCAAGGTATGGGCGACTCAAGCCGCTGGGGGCTGAAGAGCAGCATAGCTGGGAAGCTCCCCAGGGTGATCCTGCTCCCGGCGATCAAGGACGCACGAGACCTCTCTAGCTGGGCTTGAGGGCCAGTGTGGCCATCATATCGGGGAAGTACCTGGCAACTGGGCGCTTGGGCTCGGAGTCCTCGTACATGTCGATCAGGTGAAAGCCCGCCCGCAGCTGGCCCCCAATTTGCTCCTCGAGAGAGTGGCTGAACTCGAGGGTGTGGAACTCGGATTTGACCGCATCGAGGTCTGTAGGGGAGAGGCTCTCGGTGTCCGAGTAGGGAAGGGGGTACCGGACCAGGATCTCTCCGCGCTCCTCCGCGAGAGGATCGAAGATGTAGGTGGCAGGTGCCATGAATCCAGCCAACAGCCGACCTCCGGGCTTCAAGACCCGAAAGGCCTCGCGCCAGACCGGGAGGATCTCGGGGGCGTAGCAGTTGGAGACCGGATGAAATATCAGGTCGAAGCTGTGATCTCCAAAGCAGCCCAAATCGTGCATGTAGCCCTGGACCGTCTTCAGCTCGAGACTGTCCCGCTCGGCGACGAGGTGATCCTGAGCGAGTTGCTTGGAGGAGGCGTCGAAGGTGGTCACCCTGGCTCCGGCTGCAGCAAAGATTGGCCCCTGCTGTCCTCCGCCAGAGGCCAGCCCTAGCACATTCTTGCCCGTGAGGTCTCCGAACCATTCACGCGGTACGGGCTTGGTAGAGGTGAGGAGTACACTCCACTCACCTCGCCGTGCTTGTTCGATCCGCTCGGAGCTGAATGGCAGGCTCCAGTTGTCCTTCTCAAGGACTCGTTGATCCCATCCGTCACGATTGATTTCGTTGATGCTCATGACCTAGATGTTTGCCCCTTTCTCACTCGACGCCGACCGCTCGTGGTAGTCCACGGACTCGGGGGTGATTCGAGCCTGGAGAGGAGTCGTAGACCCAGTCACCTACTCGTTGGTCGAGATGCAGTAACAGGATCGTGCTCTCATCGGGGTCGAGCCGACGTTCGGGGGTGAATTGATCCTCGCTGTAGCGAGGCTCCACGGATACATGGACCTCATCAATGCGTCCATCGAAGAAGGAATTGCCTCGTCCGTTTCTATCGGTGTCCGCGCCGATCAGGAGAGGTTGGTTGCGGATCGTACGCGCACCGCTTGCCAGCTCCGAAGCAATCAGTTCGCCGTCGAGGTACAAGCGGATCTCGGCTCCGTCGAAGACAGCGGCGATGTGATACCAGCGCCCGGTTGAGAGGCTGACCTCCGGTGCCTCGAGCGTCACGTAGGCGCCATCGACATGGAGCAAGAACTCCGGGTGTCCTTTGCTCACAAAGAAGCCAAACTCGCTGCTCTCGGTCTTGTTGATCAGGCCAGTGCGGTTCCCGAACTTGTCGGCGTTGAACCAGCATTCAACCGTGAAGGGGCCGTCGGGCAGGGCGAGCTGCTCGTGACTGACTACGAGGCAGTCTTCATGCCCGTCGAAGTCGAAGGCGCGCTCTTCTGGGGGCCTCTCAGGTTCGGGGAGTATCTTGACCCGGACTGGCACTACGACGCTCTGGGAGGGGAGTGATACCCGGTGTGTCTCCGCGAGATACTCCAGCTGGTACTGCAGCCGTGGCGCCTGATAGGCCGAGTCGATCTCGGCGGCTTCTCGCCAGGCCTCGAACTCGACCAGACGCTCCTCGCCGGCTGGGACCAGCAGGTGCTCGTGGTCCGGACTGAAGTTCCAGCGAAGATCTCCGCAGGAGATCGAGAGATTGATCTCGATGGCGCGCTCCAGTGGATTCTTCCAGCTGACCTGGACGGCTCCCTCGAGTGCCTGGCCCGAGACCAGGCTTGGGGTCTGGGGAAAACCTGGCTTCACCGAGTCGACCATCCTGCGCCCTGCGCGGGCCACCTCATTGGTGATCAGTCTGGGGTCCAGAGCTGCACCCACTGGAAAGGTCGCCACGGCGATTCCCTCATCCCGAACAGTGACCAGATTCCAGTGGTGCAGGTAGCCGGCTTCGGGGGCATCACCCGCCTGGTGACCGCCTACGGTTGCCAGCGTGAAGTACTCGATTCCATCTCGAGCACCGTCGTACACCATGTGGTGGATGTGCCCAGCAAAGGCTGCGGTCACGTTCCCAGCCGCCACAAGGCGCTGATGAACACGCTCCCAGTCCTCTCCATAGCCTCCACCCCGCCAGCGCGGATGGTGCAGGAACAGGAAGACATGCCGCGCATCCTTGGCCCGTTCGAGGGTCCTATCGAGGAAGTCGAACTGCGCCTTGCTCATGCGCTGGCTTGCGGGCTTCTTGAAGGTTCTCTCGCCAGTCAGTGGGTTGCCCTCGTCGGTGTAGAGGGTGATGAACCAGCAGTCCTTGTGCCGAAAGGCGTACCAGAGGGGTCCAAAGTGACGCTCGTAGTTGGCCTCGTGTTCGCCCTCGGGACGATCGTCTCCGCGCCAGTAGACATCGTGGTTACCCGCAACCGGATACCAGGGTGAGGTCAGGCGGTTCATGATCTCGCTGAACTCGTCTGCCTGACTCTGCCAGCGTTCGGTCTGGTTGTAGCCCTCGATCAGGTCACCAACGGTCATGACGAGATCAGGATCCACCAGGTTTACATCTTCAACGGCCTGTGCCAGAACCTTGACCCCCTCGGCTGGACCACCAGTGCGGTCGCCAAACACGGCGAAGACAAAGCTGTCGTCTTCCTCGGCCAGAGGGAGCGAGACCTCACTCTTCCGGTCGGTTGTGAATCGCTCGTCCTGAGCTGCGACCAGGTGCGAGAGCAGGAAGAAAGGCGAAAGCAGACAGAGGACTGTTCGGTGATGCATGAGGCCGACTACCGTAGCGCCTTGCCAGGAATGGTGGTTTGGGTTTCCTGTGAACGAGATTCGTGGAGCAACAGTCGCTCCTTGTTGGGTATTCCCCCGGCAAACCCCGTCAGGCGTCCGTCGGAACCAATGACGCGGTGGCAGGGGATGATGATCGGAATTGGATTCTTGCCATTGGCCATGCCGACCGCACGGGCGGCTGTCGGTTGCCCGATGCGACGGGCTAGCTCCCCATAGGAGATCGTCTCTCCGAAGGGGATGCGCTCGAGCTCGGCCCAGACGCCTCTCATGAACTCGGTGCCACCAGGGTTGAGCGGAAGGTCAAAGGCCTGGCGCTCTCCGGCGAAGTACTCCCTGAGTTGCATCGAGGCGAGCTCGACGATTTCACCTCCCTGCTTCCAATCATCGGAGACCTGGTGAGCCCCGCCCGGGGGTTGGAACTGGATCGCGGAAAGGGAGGTTCCGTCGCTCAGAATCAGGAGCTGGCCGAGCTGGCAGCTCAGGGTGAGGTGGTGTTTGTTCAATTTCGGTCCCCCATGAGCCCGCTGAAGAGGCCAGGACGAGGAAGACCACGGGGTGCTGGTGAGCTTGGCTCCCGCCACCGCGAAGGTCATCTAGATCCTGAGGTGCCAGCTACCTTACAACTCCATCCTCTGGTGGGGCAGGTTCGGGAAGCATGGACAGTTCAATCACGGGATCACCTGGGTGGCGTGGGTGCTATCGGCTGGGGCCTGAGGATCTACCTGGGCGCTGGGGGGGCCCCAGGGCGTTGGCGTGGGACAGATGCGGCGTTAGGATCCCCACGCATGAATGATCGCAGGATCCAGCTTGTCGCCTTCTTGACGGTGCTCATGACCTTCCTGTGGTTGGTTGGGCACTTCTGGTGGACCTGCGATGACGCCTTCATCTCGTTTCGCTATGTCAAGCACCTGACGCGCGGAGATGGTTTGATCTTCAATCCAGGTGAGGCTCCACCCGTGGAGGGCTTCAGCAACCTCTTGTGGATCCTGCTGCTCTCCTTGCCCTACTCGTTCGGGATCAGCCTTCCAGTTGCGGCCAACGTGCTCTCCGCGCTGGCGGGAGTTGTGCTGATAGGTCTGGTCGCACGCTTCGCGGTTGTACGCCTCGAGTCAGGTCTTGCTGGTGCGCTGGCGACCTCGCTCTTTCTGGCGACCCTGCCCCCCTTCGTGATCTGGTCCACCAGTGGTCTGGAGTCGATGCCCTTCGCGCTGGCGGTCTTTGCAACCTACTCTGCGCTGGTCCTCCATCCCGAGAAACCCCGTCTGCTGCTGGCGAGCATCTGCGCCATCTGCGCGGCACTACTGCGAGCCGATGGCGCACTGTGGTGCGGGGTCGCCTTCCTCGCCGCCCTGCTGCCGTGGTACTGGAAGGGGCGCTGGCCCCTGCTACGCGGTGTGCTGATAACGGGCGTGATCCTCTCGGTCGTGGTTGCGCTGCACTTTCTATGGCGCCATGACTATTACGGTGAGTGGATGCCGAATACGGCTCGAGTCAAGGCGGGATACTCCAGCCTTCGTGGAGAGCGAGGCCTCAACTACCTGCTCTCGTTCTTGCTGGCCGTGCCCTCCATTGCTCTGGTGATCGTCTGGGTATCCATTGGGTCCGTGAGGAAGGGGACCCGATCGATGGTGGTTCCATCGGCGCTCTTGTTCGTGCTGATCAACTGCGGCTACGCGATCTACGTCGGGGGTGACTTCATGGCCATGGGGCGCTTCTTCATCCCCAGCCTGCCCTTCGTTGCCCTGCTCTTTGCGGCGGCCTGCCGTGGGATCGGCCACCCTGCTCTGATTGCTGCCTTTGCGGGGGCCAATGTCGGGCTTGGACTTGCAGGATGCCTTGACCTGTTACCTGTGAGCGAGGACCTGCGTCAGCGATTTCATTTTCGCTGGAACGGGCCCCAGGCGCGCTCGGAGATTGCTCAATGGGAGTTCATGGATGCGCAGGCCAAGCTCTGGTCAGATCTCGGGCGTGCCCTCTCGATTCATACTGAGCCCGGCGAGTCGCTGATCCGCGGGAATATCGGTGCAACAGGGTTTCACTCCGAGTTGGTCTTGCTCGATCAGAACGGGCTGGTGATTCCGGAAGTGGCCGGATCCTCTCAGCCCCTCAAGAAGGCCTCGCCGGGCCACGATCGTCGCGTTGACCCGGAGTTCTTCTTCTCCTGGGGTCCCACCTATCTTGGCGCGAGCCTGAGCCCGGTGCAGGCTCCCCCAGGAGCGGGTTACGGCGTTCAGACCTTGCGCTATCTTCGCTCCGGTGAGGTGATCCAGGAGCGCTGGCCGCTGCCGGAAGAAGCTGGCTTCCCAGAGGGTAGCGAGCTGCGTCTCCTGCGCCTTCGACAGCCCTGAAACCAAGAACCTTCACCTGACCATGGCCTGGATCGATACCAAAGGGCTCGAGGAAGCCGAGGGAGAGCTCAAGGAGCACTTCCGTCGTGTCACGGATCCCCAAACTGGGGAGCTGGACAACATCATGTCCATTCATTCAGCCCATCCACCTGGACTGGGTGCACACTTCGAGCTCTACAAGGCAGTCATGAGGGGCACACCGACTCTCCGCAAGCTGGAGCGCGAGATGATCGGTGTGGTGGTGAGTGTCGAGAATGGTTGCCACTACTGAATCAGCCACCATCGGCGCGGTCTGCGCCGGCTGCTCAAGGACGATGGTCTGGCTGATGCCATCGAGACAGACTTCGAGTCTGCGGGCCTTGATGATCGTCGGTTGGTGATGCTGCGTTATGCCTTGAAGCTGACCAGGAGCCCCTCATCGATGGAGCGGGACGATGTCATGGGCTTGCGAGGGGCCGGCTTTGGGGATGAGGACATCCTGCACATCGCAGAGGTCACCGCCTACTTCGCCTACGTGAACAGGATTGCTGACGGGCTCGGGGTCGAGCTGGAGTTCTGAGCCATCTTCGAGGAAGATTGACCGCATGGTTTTTCCGCAACGCCTGCTCTTGAGCGTGCCCCTCGCCGCGATGATGACTGCCTGCTCCTCCGAGGAGGAAACGTCAGCGGGTGCGACGATTGTTGAGGAGGTCACCACGACTGAACCACGGGGTGACTCACCCCAACTGGACGACCTGCTGCTCCGCACCCGTCGCGAGAAACACGTGCAGGGCAAGCCCGAGTGGATGCTGACAGCGGATCTCGAGAGGGACGGATCCCTGGAGGTCCTGGCCGCGACCCACACACCAGGGAGGATTTTGCTCTGGCGAGATCCGCATGCAGAGCCAGAGCGGATCGATGTGGGGGACTATCCGCTGCGTCCGGTGACGCTTGGAGATCAGGTCGCGGTGGCCAGTCGTGCCGATCTCTCGCTGGTGCTCTACGACCTGAGCTCGCCTGGAGAACCGGTCGAGGTCTATCGAGAGGAGCTCGCGGATGTACCCATGGTGATCACCGCGGGCGTGCTGGATGAATCCCGTGGGGAGGAGCTCTTCGTGGTGACCAAGAGGGGCTTGCTGCTGCGTGCAGGAAAGTCGGGGGTCACAGGGTCGCAGGAACTCGGGCACTCCTCGCCTCGCTGCGCCATCGTCCTCGAGCCAGAGGCAGGCCTCGTGGTGGGCTTTCAAGATAGCGAGACGCTGGAGATCTATCGGGCGGGCTCTGCAGGGGAGGACCTCGTTCACCAGGGCAGCTGGCCGCTTGACGGCACTCCCCGTGATCTCCTCGGCATGGACTTGGACGGGAGTGGTGATCGAGAGCTCCTCGTGGTCGAGGGCGAGTATGGTGGCTGGGTTCTTGGCGCGGGCACCCTGAACCCCTTCGAGGGCGGAGCTGCTCCACGGAGCTTCAAGACGACTGCAATCCCGCTCCGGCTACTGCCGATGGAGCAAGCCTCCAGCCCGCGTTGGAGCGTGCTGGCTGCATCCAGCGTGGCCTGTGAAGTCTGGGATTGGGAGGGAGGCGATCCCAGGCGGCTGGTCTACAGCTACGCCGGTCAAACGCCGAGAGACATCGTGCTACGTGACATCGAGGGCGACGGTCGAGCAGATTTCTGGGTGGCAAACCGCGATGCCCACGTGATCAGCCTCCTACGCAATGATGATCGCGGGCCGATCCAGCCAGTCAAGGTCAGCGTGGGGACCTTTCCCAATGACCTTGCCACTACAGATCTCGACGGAGACGGGCTGGATGAGCTGTTCATTATCGATGCCAAGGATCAGCGAATCACCGTCCTATCGCGGAAGCGCGATGAACAGATGTCCACCAGCCTGCGCCTGGCGACAGGGCCCTCGCCTCGGGCGGTGCTTGGTGCGGACATCGACGCTGATGGGGCACAGGACCTGTTGTGGCTCGATCGCACGACGGAGAACACGCGCCTGAACGTGCGCCTGGGTGACGGGCTTGGTGGATTGGCCGCTCCCGAGGGGTCCGAACCCCTCCTTCTTGGTAAGGGGTCGCGAGACTTCGTCGTGGAGAACTTCAATGGAGCTGCATCCGCGATGGTGGTGGCGGCGGACCAGGACAGCCGGCGCCTCCTGTGGACCCGAGCAGTAGGCGGGCCCGAGGGCCTCACGTTTACTCCCGTCGATGAGCTCGCTCTCCCAGGGCCACCTCGCTCGATTGCAACCATGTACCAGGGTGACATGGCCAGGGGAATTGCAGTGGCATTGCAGACTGCGCCCGATCGCTCTCAGGTGGTGATCTACACACCTCTGACGGGGGCGGACGGTGAAGTCGAGTGGCGGCTGCTCGGTGAGATCGAGCTCGAGGGCGCAGCGATTGATCTGGCCGCCGGTGACCTTGATGGTGATGGCATCGATGACCTGGCGTACCTGGGGTCGGATCGCGAGGGGTCGGTGGGGGGACGTGTTCAGCCTCTCCTGGTCAAGGGTGGAAAGCCCCGGGCTGTTGGCTTGTTTGCGACGGGACTGCGTCCTCAGCGGGTCTTGCTTGACGATCTCAGCGGAGACTCGAGAGCGGAGATCTTTGTCGCTAATCTCGATAGCCACAACGTGAACGCGTGGCTCACAGAGTCGTGGGGAGGTCAGCTGAGTTTCCGTCAGCTAGACGATGTGGGGGCCGGGGTCGGCTGTATCGCTCTCGGGGCGACGGATCTCGACGGGGACTCGGATCTCGACCTGGTCGTCGTGGACTCGGCAAACGACGGTGTGAGCTTGATCGTCAACGAGACTCGCTGAGTTTTTTCAGCATCGTCGTCAGTGCGGCACCAATACGTATTGAGCCGCCGGCGTGATTCGAACCCTCGACCTCGCGGACCGTGCTCAAGAACCCATACTCTCGCCAGTATGTGGTCACGGAGCTCCGTAGGACAGCGGTGAAGAGAGCCCGTAGCTCTTCGTTCGAAGGCCCCAGGCCGGAGTCGTAGACGATGGCCAGGCCCTCGAGAAGGTTTGTGGGCGTGCCGGGCAGGTCGCCGACCTGTAGATCGACTGCGGGTTGGTAGCCGAAGTAGGTCACATCTCCCCAGGCGCCGTTGTTGTACTGCTGGCCGCGTAGGTGTGAGTGCACTGCGTCGTCGAGGCAAGCGGCCAGTTCCTCGCGAATATCCGGCCGCAGCTCACTGTACTCGATGAGGAGCTTCCAGCAGCGCACCTGATCAGCGGCCATGCTGCCGCCGTATCTCAGCGCCTGTGGCCAGATCACGCGGAAGCGATCCCAGCCGCCGTCGACCACCCGCCGGAACAGGGCCTCCTCCGGAAAGCAGCGTGCCATCGTGGCTGCCCGAGCACCGTAGTGCCCGTAGTCATCGTCGAAGCCCGGATCGATGCGATTCCAGGATCCGGGCCAGTAGTGCGTATAGAGCATCGTGGCCACGGCATCTCGAGCAGCCTCGACCAGCCGCTGGTCGCCGTTGAGCTGGGCCAGGCGCGTTAGTTGCGCTGGCATGTCAAAGCGGCGAATCGGTCGGGTTTCATTGCTCGAAGCGCCATCGCTGGGTCGGTAGAGAGAGGCGACATTTCCATCGGGGAGCACACCCGAGGCAAGTACTGACTCGGCCAGCTTCTCGGCAGCCGCCAGGGCTGCCTCTCGATAGCCTTCGGGCCCCTCTTCCGCCACGTCGATCAAGAAGCTCAGGTCGAGGTAGATCTGATGGAACCGATCATTCAGAGGGCGATCCTCGACTACATTCCACTTGCGTGGAATTCCCGTTTCAGGGTGCATCAGTAGCTCGAGGGAGTCTCGTGTGTAGGCCTCGACCGCTGCCACCCACCTGGGATCCGGCTCGGCCTGGATGGCGTCGTGCAGGATGTCGATCAATGGGTGAGAGCCGGCGGGATGGTTGGCGAGGATTTCGCCAGTGATCGCGTCGAAGAAGGTGCCAACGAGGCCGGTTGCGCGGGGACCAAGGTTATCGATGGCGCGTTCGAGCCAGGGATCAAGGCACAGGTGCAGTCTCTCGAGGATCTCCGCGCGTAGGGCCTCCTCATCTGGACACGGCAGGGGGACGAGCACCTCGAGATCAGTCCAGGCGGCGCTGCCGCCGTCCTGAGCGGAGAGTTCGAGCTCCAGCCGCGGCATGGGGGCAGCGCCCATGGCCTTGGTGATCTCCTCACCGCTCCACTCGAAGGTGCTGGCCGTGCCAGTCTGGCCAACGTCGAGTGCAGCCGAGCGCCCGAGTCCATCGAGTAGCCTCACGACCCCCTCTCCTTGGACTCTTCCTCGGACGAGAATTCCCGTGGTGGTGGGGGCATAGGCGGGGACGGGTTGTTGCGCGATGGCCTCGCCGCTGGTGACGAGCCAGGTGTCGCCTTCCAGCTCCTGCAGGCGAGAGGTGCCTACCTCCTGAATCCACCAGGGGATTCCCCCCGCTACCACGGCTCTCTCCTGGGGGATCTCGAAGTTGCCATTACGAAGCATCGAGAACTGCAATGTGGGCTCGGCGTCCTGGCCATGCGGGCGGGGCACGAGAGCCAGTGCGAACAGGGATAGCAGGGAGGCGTTCATCAAGGGCATCTTGCTCGAAGGCTCCCCGGCTGTCCACGGTGCGGATCGTCCTGGTAGAGCAGCGCCGGCGGGGCGCTCCTGGCTCTTACCTGGAGCCGAAGGGGCCTCCCTGGCCCAGGAGTCGCCTCGCGATCGCGTCGGCTGAAGCGTGCTGACCCAGGACGTTGGGGTGCTGGTGGGGGAGCTGTGTCTTCTTGCCTTCAGCCTGAAGCGCGGAGAAAACAGGAGAGAGATCCAGAACATCGAAGCCGTTCTTGCGGGCCTCGGCGGCCACCTGGGCGTGGAGGTCCTTCAGGTCGTACAGTTCGGGGTCCTTCCGCGGTGCACCTGCGGTGAAGATCACCACCAAGACCGGTAGTTCGTGCAGGGACGAGATCTCGGCGATCCTTGCAAACCCATCCTCCACTTGGGCCCAGTTGTCGCGACCAGGAGTGTGCCAGTAGCGCACGGGATTTCCGTCTGCGAGTCTATCGATGCGACGCTGGCGCAGCTTCTCGGTCACATATCTGGTCAGGTGAAAATAGCGCCACCATGCGGGTTCGGCGAAGTGATTGTAGAGCGGCTCCTTGGCATGCTCTGCGTCGGGATCGTTGAGGTTGTAACCGATGATGACGGCATCGGGCTCGAAGGCCAATGCCTTGCGTTCCAGCACGACGGCCTCCTCCTTCGTGCTGTATCCAGCGACTCCAAAGTTGAGCGTCTGATAGCGATTGGGCTGATCGCGATTGTTCAACATCCGCTCCAGGACTGCCGCATACGATTCGTCGTCCTGAACTCCGTATCCGAAGGTGGTCGAATCGCCAAGGACTGCCACACGACGGAATTTGCCCTTCTCGAAGGGGAAGTCCGGGCCACGCATCCCGTATTGATTGATGTGGATGGGAATCTCCTTCCCGCCCTGCCGGGGAGGGGTGTAGGAGCGCTCGGCGCCTGGGCGCAGTTCGTAGAGCAGGCCGGCGGTCTCCGACGCCTGATGAACCTGGTTGCCCCACTGCCCTAGCTTGGTCTCCCCAGGAGCGCCGGACTGCGGTCTCCACCTGGCCATGGCGAGCTCTGCGATCACGAGGCTGACCATCGTGGCTCCCAGTAAGAGCCCGAGCTTGATCAAGGTCTTCTTCACCGCTGACTATTCTTCGTCGAGGACTGCAAAGGGGTTGGAGCAAATACGGGAGTAAGTGCTGTATGGACCGAAGTAGGAGATCTGTTCAGAGGTGTCGGCGTCCGTGTCGAAGAAGTCCGTCGAGAGAAGGAACTCTCCGACTACCGTGTCTTCGAATCGACGGAAGCTCCGCCTGGTGTTGGGGAGTGGAGAGATGATGTCCACCCGCTCGTAGATGGGACCGAGCATGCCCAGCATGGCCAACCTTCGGTGCTTCGAGTAGCGTTTCTGAAGGGAGCGTGCGAAGTTGCGCATATCCACCTCGGCCACGGGCAAGCCCTTGAGGTGGCGCCGCAAGACCGAGACGACCAGGTCCTCGGTATCCCCCTGGCGAACCTTGAGCCAGTACCACCCGCCACAGTAGGCTGCTGCCACCAGGGCTGCCCCGGTGGCGCCGTAGAACAGGAAGCGACGGCGGGTGAGCTTGGATTCCATCGATTCAGGCTAACAGGTGCTCCGCGGCGTGCAGGGTGAGCGCCGAGAGCGTCAGGGTTGGGTTGGCTGGAGCGCAGGTCGGGAAGCAGCCACTGCCGAGGACCAGGAGGTTGCGATACTCGTGGTGCAGCTGGTGGCGGTCGAGCACGCTCTCCTTGGGGTCATCTCCCATGACAGTGGTGCCTATGATGTGAGCCTCTGTCTGATTGAGTCCGCGGATTTCGATTGATTCCACCGGGAGCGGAGCGAGTAGCTCGGGCAGTTGCGCCTCGAGGGCGTCGAGCCCACGTTGGGTGTAGTCAGAGAAGCCCTCGTAGACCGTCTCGGCGACGGAGTCATCCTCCTTGTTCAGCTCGACCCGGTTTCGCTCCTGTGGCTCGTCCTCGTAGATGAACTTCATCCGAAGAACCTGGCGCCACCTGTTCTTATCACAGCGGAGAGTTGGGATGTTGAAGGTCTCGATCAGGCACCCTGCACGGTCTCTGCGGTGATCGCCATCGTAGAGCATGTAGCCATGCCCGGTGACGCTCGTGCTCCCCTGGAAATTGTCGAGGCCATCGAGGTAAACCGCCACGTTCCGGCCGACTTGCTCACAGAGTCGCTTCCCCAGCATGGGGTGGTCGAATCCAGATCGCAGCAAGATATGGGCGTTGAAGAGAGCATTGGCTCCAAGCACCACAAGCTCCCCACGAGCCTCGTGCAACTCTCCGTCACGTTCCCAGTGAACGGTGTCGACCAGGCCTGCGGCAGTGCCGACCGCGGTGACCTGAGCGCCGTACTCGACAGTGATGCGCGGGTCGTGATACACGTGCGCAAGTTCGTTCTGGACAGTGAACTTGGCGTCTATGGGACAGATCGAGCAGGTTCCGCTGGCGCAGCAGCGAGGGCGCCCGCTGGTGCCTCTGCGGGCTCGGCCTGTGGGTTGGCGGAAGAAGGCTTCCGGATAGGCTCTGGCGAGCAGCTCTTCGGGTGCGGTTGGAAGGTGGGGGGGCTGCGGATAGGGCCTCGTGCGTGGGAAGGGAGAGCGATCGTTGGGGCCTGAGATGGACATCAGCTCCTCAGCCCGATCATAGAATGGTGCCAGCTCCTCGTAGTCCAGGGGCCAGTCGCGGCCGACTCCGTAGAGGGTTCGGGTACGGAAGTCGCTGGGCAGCATCCGTGGAGTGCATGCCCACCAGCGATTTGATCCGCCGCCAAAGCCGATGACATAGACCCACTCCTTGTTGTTGCGCGCCCGGTGGGCTTCTCCCTCAAAGCTGGAGTTGCGCAGGTTCTCGACCTGCCAGGAATGTCGATCCACCCGCCCCCGCTCGAGAACCAGAACCGAAGTAGACTCTGCTGCCGACTCGAGGTAGCGAGCCAGAAAGAAGCTGGAGGCGAAACCAGTTCCGACGAGGATCAGGTCGTACTGCTGCGGCATGCTGGTCGCGAGTCGATGGAAGAGGGCTGCATCGGCTCTGAGTCTACCAGGGGGGCTCGACAGGCCCTCCCTCGGCTGTGAATTCGCTGTTCAATCCTCGCATACCAGACTGTAGATCCGTATCGAATCCCCGAGTTGGCCGTTTCTCGAGGTATGGCAAGGGCTAGCATACTCGGCAGTCCCCCCTGCCCCTCACTCATGATCCCTGATTCACGTCCCGTGTCTCGTCTTCAGCTGCGAGCTCTTCCGGTCCTGCTGGCCCTGGTGGCTGGGAGCTGTGGCGAGCCAGAGCCCACCGAGGTTCCGCCGAACGTCGTCCTGATCGTGATGGATACTGTCCGGGCCGATCACCTCTCGGCCTATGGGTACGAGAGGCCGACGACGCCATTCATTGACGAGTTGTGTGACTCAGCAGTCCGGTACACACACTGCCGAGCCACCGGCCCCTGGACCTTGCCCAGCCATGCCTCGCTGTTTACGGGGCGCTTCTCGTTTCAGCACCGAGCTCGAACAGAGATTGACTCCAGGGGAGTGCTCCGCGAGCTGCCTCTGAGCTTGAAGCACCTGACGCTTGCAGAGGCGCTCGGAGAGCGTGGCTATCGCACCAGCGCGTTCGTGGCCAATGCTGCCTACTTGCGAGAGGAGTTCCAGCTGGATCAGGGCTTTGGCACCTACGTGGTCAAGCGAGAGCCCGGGCTGGAGAAGAACAAGGCGGCCTTCGAGTGGTTGTCGGAGGGAGAACAGCCGTTCTTCCTGTTCCTCAACTACATGGATGCTCATCGGCCTTACAACACCCGACCCTTGCCGGGTGAGCGGGAGAGTGCCTTCTCTACGGAGGATGTCGTGCACACTTCTACGCTGCTGGACGAACTCTATGCAGAGGTCATGGGGGCCGGACGAGCCGCGCCCGAGGAGCTGGTGAACGAGCTCCTGGCTCGCTATGACACAGGTATAGCGAACGCAGATCTGGCTGTGGGAGAGGTGATTGCACACCTCCGGGAGCAGGGGCTCTGGGAGAACACGCTCCTGATCGTGACCTCTGATCACGGAGAGTTCTTTGGCGAGCACGGCCTGGTTGAGCACTCCAAGGATATCTACGAAGAGGTGCTTCGCATTCCGCTGATCTTGAAGGCGCCGGGGGTCGTCCCGGGGAGTGTCAGCGACGAGCTGATCTCTCTGGCCGATCTGCCTCATCTGGTGAGCGCAGCGATGCCTCCCAGCCTCGCCTCCGAGCTTGGAGCCCTCTTTCCACGGCAATCCTTGGAGGACTTCTCGCTTGCCGAGATCAGCTTCTCTCGCGGGAAAGACATGGCGGTCTATGGCAATCGCTTTCGACGTGAGCGCTCAGTCATCTACTCCGGCAAGCACAAGTTGATCCGTTCTTCCGATGGTCAGAATGAACTCTATGACCTCGAGGCGGATCCCAAGGAGCTAGACAACCTCTTCGATTCCAAACCACGGCTCGCCCGGAAGCTGACCGCACGCCTGTCGAAGTACATCAACGACAATCCGGGTCAGGTGGAGAGTGCAGACCCCGTGCAGCTGGATGGCGACGCCCTCAAGGCACTGACGGAGCTGGGCTACGTCGGTGATCACAGCCACGAGGACCGGGACGAGGAAGAGGAGGACCAGTAGCCTTGGAGCCTGAGACCGGGCTCGAGGTAAGCGATGGGCGAGAGCCCGAGACCGTCTCGTCTTCAACGAGTCGTTCCTGGATTGTCTCCTGGTGGTTTCAGGCCTCGCTGGTGTTCGTCCTGGCGCTGACCGCGCGTTTGATCTTCATTGCCCAGGCGGCGGAGACCGACTACCCCGCCCAGCTCTCCTTCATGCAGGATGCTCGCTACTACGCGAGCTGGTCGGAACGCATCGCTGACGGAGAGCTGGTGGGCAAGCACAGTTTCTTCATGGGGCCGCTCTACCCCTACAGCTTGGCGGCTGTCAGCGCCGTCGTCGACGGGCAGCCGGTTCAGGTCTCGACGGCTGATGGGGGAGGCAAGACCTACGACTACAGTCACGTCTTCATCATGCAGGCGGTCCTGGGCAGCCTCAGCTGCCTCTTGGTCATGGCCTTGGGACGCATGCTCCTCGGAGGATGGCAGGGGCTGATTGCCGGGCTCTGCGCCGCCGGCTACCGCGTCTTCATCTACTACGACGGGTTGTTGATGCCTGCGACCCAGGGATTATTCGTGAGCCTGCTGGCCATCGTGCTGTTGCTTTGGGCAGCCAGGAGCGGGGCTTCCTGGCTCTGGCTTTGTGCCGGTATGGCGATTGGGCTTGCCGCCCTGTCCAAGGGACCGGCCCTCCTGCTCCTGCCCGGAGTGTGGCTGTGGTGCTTCCTGGGTTTCTCAGATCTGAACGGTAGGGCTCGCTTGAAGCGGGCACTGCTCGTTGGTGCAGGTTGCTTGCCCCTCGTGCTCCTCGCTACCGTGCACAATCGTACTGCCGACGGAGATACGGTACTGATCACCTCGAACGCGGGATCAAACCTGTGGATAGGAAATGGGCCCGGCGCTTCCGGTGCCCACGCGGGCGTGAGCTCGGAGTTCGAGAGCTCAAAGCTGGACTTCTACGCCTTCGACAAGGACCGCCCGAAGAGCGAGCCGCCGGCATCTGAGGTCTCCAGCACGCTCTCGCGAGATACTCGCAAGTACATGTCTTCAGACCCTGGTCGTGCCCTGGCACTGCTCTGGAAGAAGTTCCGCATGTTCTGGAACAAGGTCGAGATTGGTACGACGGACCACTTCTACTTCTACGCCAGATCGGCTTCGCTCCTGCGGATGCCGACTCCTGGGTTCGGCTTGCTGGTTCCGCTTGGAATCGTTGGTTTCATTCTGACCTTGAAGCGCTGGCGCCAGTTCTGGCCACTGCAGTGGCTTGTCATCACGCAGAGCCTGACCTTCACATCCTTTTTCGTGCTCGGGCGCTATCGGTTTGCTGCAGTGGCGTGCCTGATCGTTTTTGCCTTGGCTGCGCTGGACTGGGCCATGAAGGCTGCGCGAGCTGAGCGCTGGGGTGCACTGGTCGGCGCTGCGGTGTTGCTGGGTCTCTCGTCGTGGTTCGTCCACGCGCCAATTGCCGGTATGGGGCGTGATCGGGGTATGGCGAACCAGCTCTATCTGCTCGCTCAGCTCGAAGAATCACGCGGTGGAGCCGCTCAGGAACTCTACAGGAACGCCCTGGCAGAGTCCTGGCGAGAGGGGGACCTCTCGCTTCGACAGCAGGCAGTCTCTCATCTACGCGTAGGAGATGAATATGCCAGGGAGACCCGGTTCAAGCGCGCACTGGCGGAGTACGAGCAGGCACTCGAGGCCTGTGGGGCGATGTCCATGCACTTTCGTTACCGATCTCCGCTACTAGATGACTTGAATGGACGTATCAAGCTGGTCCAGGGGCAACAGGCTGCGCGTCGTGGCGACGGTTGACCCGGGCCCGTCCAGGTGAGCGTCGAATCGAACGCCTTGGCTTGGCGGGTGCCTTCTAGGGGGTTATCTTCCCCTCTTCGCTTTTCCTCCTCAGCACTCTAGATGCAACTCCACGAGATCCGGCCGGGCAAGCTTCGTGCCGTCAGACACCTTCTTCCCTGGGGCTGCATGCTGGCGGCCCCCCTGATCGCGTTCGGGCAGGATGACGATCAAGGCGGGGAAGGGGAGGGGCAGCAGCGTTCTGGAGCCATCGCGGACGAGCTGCAACACGTGGACCCGACCCTGGACGGTTGGCAAACGGAGGTGCTGCAGGGGAAGGCCAAGGACATGGTCTACGAGTTCCTGCAGCGGACCTACGCTTCTGGGCAACGTACCCAGGAGGCGTTCAGTGACCTCATCTCCGAGGGCTTCGAAGGAGCGACGAGCCTGAGACCAAAGGGGATGCAGCCCATTGAGCTTGCAGGTGGGACCCTGGTCTTTCGGCCTGAGCTATGGGACCCGGACCTGGAGCCAGCATCCTCCCTCGCTGGTCAGATCGAAGACCTCTGTGGTGCCCTGGGGTCCGCTGGGGGGCTGCGGTTCGCCGTGAAGATGGTGCAGTGCCGAGAGCTGGAGGACGAGCTCTTCGAGGCCGAGGCCTGGATTCAGGTCGATGGGCGAAGCGAAGAGGGAGCGGTCCAGCAGAACTTTGCATGGCACATGCGCTTTGAGTTGGGCGAGGAGGATCGAGCAATGTTGCGCTCGATTGAACTCCGAGACTTCTCCGAGGTTCATACCAGCGGTCCATACTTCACCGAGCTGACCGAGTTCGTTCTCGGCGATCTGCCCTTCTTCGAGCGAGAGCTCTCCCTCGGAGTGGATGATTACCACTACAAGGTGGATCGCCTGACCGGGAATTCCTTCCTCGGTAGCCAAGGGCTGGCACTGGGAGATGTCAACGGCGATGGGCTCGATGACCTCTACCTGTCACAGCAGGGCGGGATGCCCAATCGGCTGTTGCTACGCAACGCGGATGGCACCTTGCGAGACTTCACCAAGGAGTCAGGAACAGGCTTGCTTGACAATACGCGCAGCTCCCTGATCCTGGACATGGACGGTGACGGAGACCAAGACCTGGTACTGGCCATCGGCCCGAATGTGATCTTGCTCTACAACGACGGAGAGCTGCATTTCGACGAGCATGTGTTCCTGGGCAATGATGTGCCCACGGATATCTTCTCGCTGAGTGCCGCAGATCCTGATGGAGACGGTGATCTCGACATCTACGCCTGCAGGTACATCGACAACGGAATCATGGGGGGGAACCCGACGCCCTACCACGACGCGAACAATGGTTCCCCGAACCTGTACTGGCGAAATGAGGGCGACCGGAAGTTCAAGGATGCTACTGAAGAGGTGGGGCTGGGAGTGAACAACGCCAAGTTCAGCCTGGCTTCGATCTGGGAGGACTTCGACTCCGACGGGGATCTCGACCTGTACGTGGCCAATGACTTCGGACGGAACACGCTCTATCGCAACGACGGGGAGCGATTCGCTGAAGTGGGGGTGTCCTCTGGTGCCGGGGAGACCGCCGCAAGCATGGGGCTCTCCTGCAGCGACATTGACCTCGACGGAGACATGGATGTCCTCGTGAGCAACATGTTCTCTGCCGCTGGAAGGCGGGTTGTCCCCAATCAAGAGAAGTTCATGGGCGGGGCTCACCCGACCGTGCATCAATTCTTCGAACGGCATGCACGTGGCAACACTCTCCTGGTCAATCGTGGTGATGGAAGCTTCGAGGATACCACCGAGGTCGCAGGCATAGAGCTGGGACGCTGGGCCTGGGGAGGCCGCTTTGTCGACTTCAATGGTGATGGCTACGAGGACATGTACGTCCCCAACGGATTCGTCACGGGGCCGGATGAGGACGACTTGTGAAGCTTCTTCTGGCGACGCGTGACGTCGCAATCTCCGGCAGATGCGAGCAGATCCGAAGAGTACGAGAGCGCATGGGATGCGATTCAAGACCTGGTGATGGAGCAGGGAGGTTCCTGGAGTGGTCGAGAACGGAACTGTGCCTACCTGAACCTCGGAGATGGACGCTTTGTGAACGTCTCGGCGGTCTCGGGTGCGGACTACATCGACGACTCGCGTGCGGTCGTACGGATCGACTGGGATGGAGATGGAGATCTCGATCTATTGCTGAAGGGGCGCACGGCTCCGCGACTACGGGTCCTCCGCAACGAGGACTCCAGCGGTAGTCACTTCCTGCAAGTGGCCCTGACGGGAAGTGGCGCCAATCGTGATGCGATTGGAGCCCTCGTCCAGGTCCGGGCTGGCGGCAAGCTGTACACACGGCGGCTCTACGCTGGAGATGGCTTCCTTTCGCAGTCTTCCAAGGTCTTGCACTTTGGGCTGGGCAAGGCAGAGCAGGTCGAGTCAGTATCGGTCCACTGGCCGGACGGCACCACGGAGTCCTTCGAGGCCCCTGGCATCAATGTTCGCCTGCGTCTTGTACAGGGGGAGGGCGTGCCCGAACCCCTGGCTGTTATCACGACACCTGCCTTCGGTGTTGCCGAGAGCAAGGTCGTCTCCAGGCGTGAAGAGCCCGTCCGGCGAATTCCCCTGGTGCAGAAGCTCCCAGTGGCTGCCCTGCACATCCCCGGGTTCGAAGATCAGGTGCGAAAGGTCTCGGATCTTTCGGGCTCGCCAGTCTTGATCAATCTCTGGGCTAGCTGGTGCCAGAACTGCCTGATAGAGATGGGGCACTTCAAGAAGCGGCAGGCGGAGCTGAGCGCCCAGGGCCTGCAGATCATCACGATGACAACGGACGAGGAGGAGGCCTATCCCGCGGCGAAGAAGATCCTCGAGCGATATGGCCTCACCGAGGGCGCCGGATATGTGGACGAGTCCCTGCAGGCTACATTGGATATCCTGTTTGGCGAGATCCTTGGGAAGACCACTCTCGCCGCTCTTCCAGCCAGCCTGTTGATTGATTCGAGTGGGCAGGGAGTGGTTTTCTACAATGGGCCGGTCGAGGTGGACACCCTGCTGGCAGATCTGAACACGCTCTCCGGGATGCAGACCGCTAATCCGACCAACCTCGAGTTCTTTGGCGGGGTATGGCTTACAGCCCGCAAGCGTGCACTCGGAATGATGCGACGATCCTTCAAGCGCTTGGGGCTCGAGGATATGCGGGCCTACTACCGCGAGCTTGGGCAGGCGCGTCGCAAGTACCTCGAGGAGCTGCAGGGTGGGAAGCAGCCCAACCCCGAGGGCGGTCAGTAGATCAATCAGTTGATGCGGGTTCTGACGTGACTCGGGGCTCTAGCCGCCGAGAGACGAGGTCAACCAGGTATCCGATCAGGGTTGACTCCACCAGGAGGATCAGGGCGACCGAGGCGAAGTAGTAGCGTGCCCAGTCGAGGGGAAGCCACAGGGTCGTGCCAATCACGGTGACCAGCACAGCCACGATCAGTACTCTCGCAGACCGTGCACGCTCGGGTACCCTGCGTAGCGCAAGGGTCAGGGCTGCCAGCATGCCGGCACAGATCCACAGCGGTCCTCCCGGCACCCTCGTCGTGGCTCGAACGGGCTCGTGATCAAAGCCGAGCCTTGTCACCGCGAGGTCTACTTGCTCGGAGAGGGCCCTCGAGACTACTCCTCCCGAAGCCTCCCAGCGTTCCTGCTGGAAGCCCATGTGCTTCTCCCAGAAGGCGAGCACCTCAGAGAAGTGATCGAGGGGGTGGGACCAGAGATAGGGGAACCAGGCAATCAGTGTCAGGGTGGCGATCGCCCCAACAGCGATCCAGGAGACCAGCAGCTTCTTCCAGGGGTAGGAGCCTCCGCTACCTGGAAAGATCAGCGGTAGGGAGAGGGCGACGAAGATGGGGGCCAGGGCGCCGTTGAGCTTCGTCGCCGTGCACAGACCAGCCAGGAGCCCTAGCGCGAGGAGCATCGCTCTGCGTCGATTGGGCCCGAGATCTCCTCGGATGGCCGGAGCACCCAGGATCAGGCAGGCCAGGCAGCCGAGTAGCAGGAGGACCATACCCAGATCAGGTCGGGCCATGTGTGACCATTCACGGACGAGGGGGTGAAACAGCCAGCCCGCCATCGCGACGCTACCAGCAAGCCAGCCGCCCAGATTGCGAGCGATCAGGAAGATGAGCACAGCGCAGGCGGCACTGATCGCGGCAACGAGCAGGCGTGCGCGCTCGATTGCTGCTGCGAGTGGGCGAATTGCCTCGCTCGCCTCTCGCTGGTCGCCACGGTTGTATCGGAAGAAGAGCAGGGGGTCGATGGACTCGGGTGCGACTGAGCTACAGGCTGCTCCCCAGATCCACTTGTGGAATCCTGGGTTTGGCCAGCCAAAGGTCGTCGCCTGTACGCCTTGCCGCCAGGGATCTTCCTGCACCTTGCCGTTGAGCACGTCGAGCTCTGCCCCCGGCGGTCGCTCCCCGCCCAGCTGTCGATAGTGCACCACGGAGATTGCGGTCCACTCGGCCTCGTCGGTTCCATCGGGGGCCGGCAGACTCAGGGCATCCGTCGCCTTCCAGGAGATCGCGAAGAGCAGGATCAAGAGAACGAATCCCTGCAACGTGCCTTCTCGACGATTGGTCATGGCCAGGTTCCTAGCGTGGTCCGAGGAGGCCGATCCCAAAGCGGGTCGTTGGTTGGAGGGGAGGGTCGCCACGCAGCCAGTCTGGCTGATAGCGCCTTGTTGCATAGCGCATCAGCTTCTCACCGTAGTGTGTACCGAAGAGCGGAAAGCCGTACTCGCTGGTGTCCTTGTGCACCAGGACGACTGCAGCGGCCGGGGGCGCCTCGCGGAGGTCACGAAGGATCTCTTCCTCTCCGAAGAGCTCGAGCTCCGGCGGCATGAAGTTCACGTGCCGGGTCGGCGAACGCCTGCGGCTCAGGTAGTTGGCCATGATGCCCTCGGGCATGACGAGGACTGTCTGACTCGTGCCGACGCGCTCATCGATCACCCCCAGGAGGTCATTGACGAAGACCGCCCGGGGAGGGGCAGCCCGAAAGCTGTCTTGGCCTGAGCCGACCGTGATCGTCTTCTCTGAGAATGACTGTTCACTCATCAGCCAGTAGGCAGAGGCGGTGATGCCAATCATGGTGATCACGGCCACGCGAAGCACCAGGCCATCAGAGCTTCTAGGACCAAAGAGTCTCGGAACCCACCCTAAGAGCACCGCAGCAAAGAGTGCTGCGCCGGCGACCGCCAGTGCAAAGCCGTAGTGAGCGAGCATGGCGATCAAGATCATCTTGAGCGTCATCAGGAAAGCGAAGAGAGCAAAGCCTGCTCGCTCGCCCCAGGTCCTGGAGCCCTTACGCCAGGCCAGGACAGATGCAACCACGAGAGCGACCAGCGCGAAGAGCGGCATGAAGCGCGCAATCAAGAGCCAGTCCAGTGGTGTCCATTCGGAGCGCGCAAAGACTGCGATCAGGACTGCAGCGTATGCCAGCGCAAGGCCAACTCGCAGCGCAAGCGAAGCACGTCGCTGCCAGAGGTCCAAGAGGGCGGCTGGGGCGATGATGGCGAGCAGCTTTCCGGCACTGCTGAAGAGCGCTCCAAGGTTCTCGGGTATCCGATCGATTCCCATGTAGGCCTTGTAGAAGAAGAGCTCGGATGCCTGGCTGGCGAAGATGCCTGTCCAGGATCCGAGGGTTCCGTAGAGCGCTTCTCCAAAGGGCATGGCCGTGGCCAGGAGACAACATGCCAGGGTGGGCACCAGCACCATCGTTCCCGCCATCAGTGCGAGTCTCTTACCGATCCCTGCTTCTCCGCTTCGTAGGGCAAGAATGAGAATCCAGGCTATAGCTCCGCCGGTGGCCACGAAGATCTCTGCCTTGGTCAGAAAGCCGAGCCCCAGGAAGAGCCCTGCTGCCACGGCCCAGGCGTTAGCTCCCTTGCTACGGGCTCGCAGTGCGCAGGTAAAGGCCAACAGGCCCAGCATGAGCCCATGTGTGAGCTCGTGAGAGTAGGGCGCAATGAAGTTGTAGTTGCCAATTCCAGGGTAGTGTCCGCAGGCGAAGATCAGCTCGAAGGCCAGGAGGGTCACTCCAGCTGCAATTGGTCCACCGATACTTCTCGTGCGTGTGTGCAGGAGCCAGCCGAACAGCGCGGTCTGGATCACGTTCACGATGGTGAGCGTCTGTAGACTCACACCTGCAACGAGGAACCAGAGGGCATTCCAGTAGGGGGAGAGAGGGCCGTTGAAGTAGGCGATGTCTCGATAGAGCACCTCACCCTCGGTAATTCTCCACGGGACGTAGAGCTCTCGTCCAAAGTCGACCAGCACGTCATTCCAGGCACCCCATCCGCGCCAGAGAAGCACCGGGTACAAGAAGATAGCCAGCAGTGTCAGCCCCAGCCCTATGCGTCTCTCGACGCAGGAATCGGACACCGTGGCAGCTGGGGACTGGCTTGCGGCTCCGTTCACCCGTCGTCCTCGTCTTCGGTGCCCAGGTAGCCGAGGTCGGTCAGGGCCGAGCGCATGTCGTCGGTCAGCTCGATGGAGTTGGGCGGGCGTAGCTTCAGCGTGGACTTGAGATCGTAGGCGCGGCGAATGGCGCTGTTGAGGTCGAGTTCGCCCCGTTCCCGCCTGTCCTGGGAATGCTCCGTCAGCGGAGAGATGACCTCCGCTGGGTCTTCCCGTGGGTTGGATTGCAGGTCGAAGTACACCGTGGGAGAGAGCTCATTGAAGCGAAAGACCTTTCGCTCGTTGGAGCGTAGTGCACGTTGGTCTCCACCGTCGATGAAGAGTCCGCTGAGTGCATCCCGTGGAGCCATCTCGCGTCCGGCAAGAAGCGGAGCCAGGTCGTGGCCCTGTGTGACGAGGCTCGAGGGTCCACCGGTGAAGCCGATAATGGTGGGCATGATGTCAGTGATCTGAACCTGGTCTCCGACAACCTGACGATCATCGATCTCTCCCTGCCAGGAGACGATCAGCGGAACCCTGAGCACTTCATCGAAGAGCGTCTTGTTGTGTCCCTTGAAGCCATGTTCAAAGAACTCCTCCCCGTGATCCGAAGTCAGGATGACCAGGGTGTTCTCCATCATCCCGCGCTGATCGAGGTCATCGAAGATGTCTCGGATGATGTCATCTGTGAAGCGAATCTCGGCGTCATAGAGCCCGAGTACATGGGCGAGGTCCGCAGGCTTCATACCTGGGCGAATCTCCGGGTTGGACATCAGCCTCCCGTCTGCTGGTCCTGCGTAGTTACTATCCACGAAGAGCTGCGCATACTCAGCGGGTGGGGTGAAGTCGTAGTGGACATCCCAGAGATGCAAGAACAGGAAGTAGGGCTCCGCAGCGGCCTCGCGTCCAGCTGCCCAGGAGCTGACCTTCTCGCGTGTTCGTGGCCCGGTGATGTCGTGGTGCGACGGGCCATCTGGAGTGCCGGCGGAGCTGCGGACCTCATCGTCACCGGCTGCATCTGGTGTGGTTGTCATGCAGCTCTCGTAGACATCAAAGCCCTGACCGAGTCCAAAGGTCGGGTGCAGGTAGGGGCCACCGAAGAAACCAGCCGTGTGGTAGCCCGCGTCTGATAGCAATTCAGCGAGGGTGACATGATCGTCAGAGAGCGACTTCCCATTGTCGATCAGTCCATGAGTCGGGCCCAGGAGGCCGGTGAACATGGCGGCGTGGGAGGGTAGTGTCCAGGAAGTCGTGCTGACCGCGTTCTCGAACCTGACTCCGCCCTCGGCGAGTGAGTCGATGAAGGGCGAAGTGTCGCGACCGTATCCGTAGCAGCCCAGGTGATCGGGCCGCAGACTGTCGATCGAGATGAAGATCACATTGGGAGGCTGACGTGGGCCATCGGAGCCGCCACAGCTGGCGAAGATCACCATGCCCAGCAGGGCGAGTGTGAGGTGCGCACTCGCACCAATCCATCTACATCGAGTCGGCATCGGGAGTGTTCTGGTCACGTTTGTAGGAGGAATCGAGGAGCTCAACCCCCGGCTGAATCACCCTTTCGGTAGACCCGCATGATGCCGCGCCCGAAGAGGTTTGGAGAGCTGAATACCAGCTCGAATCCCGGGATCTCCCCGGAGACCCTCAGGTCGGGGTGGCAGAAGTTGAAGTAGGGGGTGCGAGGGTCCGGCATCTGATTCGGTTTGGGCTCGATCCCCGCCACATAGGCGTTGTTACGCCAGAACTCCTGATTGGTGAGAACGAAGCGGCAATCGTTCTCGTCCAGGAGCGCTCGGAAGCCCTCGAGATCTCCATTCATGAACTCGTCCATGAACGTCTCGATTCGCCGCCGGCTGCTGGTGGTCTCGTACTTGGGCTGCACGAGCATTGGATTGCGAGAGTGAGCCAGAACCGCGGTGCCTGTCAGGAAGTCCGAGCAAATTGGCTCATCGGCCGGGATGTTCTGGTCGATCCAGCTCAGGACCTCGGCCAGCTCCTGGCCCGATTGGACGGGCTGATACCAGGGGCATTGGTAGCTCGTGATCCAGTTGTAGAAGCCGGGTAGCTGGTAGCCGAGGAAGAGCACCAGGACCAAGGCCTGGGCGGGGGCGCTGCGGAGACGCTCCAGGGCTACTGCGGCAACAACCGGCACCAGTAGAGCTGGCAGTACGACGGTGCGGCGAACGAGCAAGGCTGCGACGACTCCGCCGATGATCAGAGCCACCAGGCACATGAGCCGCGGATCTCCGGCTCCCCGGATCCACCCGCGCGCACCCCAGACGAGGCACACCAGGAGTACCACGAGGGATGCTCCAAAGGCCCCATGGAAGTAGGTCCAGTCCGGCGTGGAGAAGGGGCCCTGCCAGAGAAGACGCGTGTCGAAGGACAGGTTCGTCGGGTCCTGGGGGAGCTGACCAAGATGGGCTAGCTTCGAGCTCATCAGCTCGAAGACGTGAGAGTAGTCGGCGCGACCTCCGCCGGTGAGCCAGGACAGGCCGAAGGAGGCTGCCACCAGGGCGATCAGGGTGATTGGAGCCGAGAGCCGAACCCACCTCGTCGAGGTGCCCTCTCTCTTCTCCATCTGGGCCGCGGACCAGAGCGCCAGGACGAAGAGGACGGGCAGGCTGAACAGGAACCCCTTGGCGAGGAGCACCGGAACCAGGAGGCTTCCCAGGACGATTGTGATGGGAAACACCCAGGCGTTCTCATGGGCCAGCGGATTCTGCCCCGAGCGCAGGAACCAGAAGAGGATGACAGCCGCCTCGATGGTCAGCATGAAGCCCATCGCATGCCAGGTGGCGGCTGCAAGGACGAAGAACAGTGCCGCCCAGAACACCGAGAGTCGCGTGCGTACTCGCAGGGCACGAACAAGCAAGTACAGGTGCAGCGACAGCCACGGAATGCTGAAGTCCTCGCGGATGAGAACGAAGCCGACCGTGCGATAGTTTCCCTGGAGAATCAGGTAGATCCCGGCGGCGAGCATCGCCCAGCCCACCCGGCGCCCGCTGAGCTCGTATCCAAGTCCAAAGACCCCGAGTACTGAGAGGCTGGCGCAGAGGGCCATCAACCAGAGCGCAACGATGTGCAGGGGGGTTGCGTCGCCGAACAGCAGATAGGCCCAGGCCACGGCGAATTCCTGGCCCACGGAGAACATCGCCGGGATATCGCTCTCTCCGGGGTACTCGATGTTCGGATCAGCCCTGAAGTCCTGTGGTGGAAGTCCACCCGAGTCGACTATGCGCTCGGTGATGTAGAAGAGTAGCCCTGGATCGCTCTTCAACATGGAGCTGGGCTCCTGCGGGTTGAAGCCCGGGTCGTTCAGGGTCATCTGGACTCTGAGGTACGAACCCGCAGCGACAGCCAGTAGCAAGAAGGCCACGATCCCGAGACGGGCGATCCAGGGAGATCTGGTCTCCACGGGCTGCTCTTCGGCTGAATCCAGCGCCATCGTTGTCCGCTCGTTCACGGGCGAGATGGTACCCAATTCACCATCAAGGTTAGGGATCGGAGACTGGCGAATGCAGGGCTATACTCGTCTGCCATGTTTCGCCGGGAATTGTTGGAGAGCTGGAAGAATCGAGCACCCCAGGTAGCCATGGGGCTCGCCCTCGGCCTGTGCTGGGGGTGCGGTGCTGATGAGGCCCGGGAGACTCCACGCAACCTGCTCTTTGTCGTGTGGGATACGACTCGGGCCGATCACCTGGGCTGCTACGGCTACTCGAGACGAGAGACCTCGCCGACCCTGGATCGCCTGGCCGAGCAGGGCCTGCTCTTCACCCGCGCCTATTCTCACTCCACTCTGACGCCCGTCTCCGCTGGCTCTTTCCTGAGCGGGACCCTGCCCTATCGCCATGGAGTGCGGAGCCTCTTCATGGTTGGCAAGGAATCCCTCGACCAGGATATCCCCTCGCTGTTCGAGCTTCTGGGGACAGCGGGTCGCAAGACAGCAGCCTTCGTCAGCGCCAAGCCGATGGGGCGGCAATACGCGCTGGACCGGGGCTTCGAGCTCTACGACGATGACTGGAGTCGCACCAGGGAGCTGTACGGAATCGAGCGGTTCGGTGACGCACCCCAGCGGCCGGCCGACGCGACTACTGAGCTGGCCCTGGGCTGGCTCGAGGAGAATGGCTCGATGCCATTCGCCCTGATGGTGCACCTGTTCGATGCTCATGACTCATCCTTCGTTCCTCCGGAGAGCTTCCTGGCCGAACACCTGAGCTTCTCGGTTCCGCCCGGTCTCGGGCGCAACCCCAGCCGCTTTCCCCTGAGGGACGTCGAGGAGGCGAGAGAGCTCTACGATACGGAGATCCTCTTCATGGACACGCAGCTCGCCCGATTGCTCGCAGAGCTGGAGCGGCTAGGTGTTCGTGATCAGACCCTGGTGGTCGTTCTGGCTGACCATGGTGAGTCCTTTGGAGAGCATGGCTACTTCACTCACGGTTGGCTCTCTGAGGAGCAATTGCGGGTCCCAATCGTGTTCCAGGGGCCAGGCATTGTTGCGGGCGAGAAGCTGGAGGACCGAGTTCGGACGGTGGACATCTTCCCGACCGTGGCTGAGCTCTTCGATCTCTCCGTTCCCGAGGGCCTGGACGGAGCCAGTGTGCTGGACTTGCTGCTGCACGGGGACGATCCGCTTGAGCGTGAGGTGTATGCGGAGGTGCATCACGCCCCGGGAGATCCCCGCGGCCGTGAGCCGGAGATGTACACGCTGGTCGTCGGCCCGTGGAAGTACATCCATCGCCCGGCCACCGGCAAGCACGAGCTCTATCAGCTCTCAGAGGATCCAGGTGAGGTCGAGAACCGATTCGATCAAGAGCCTGAGATTGCGGGACGTCTCCTTGCGCAGCTCATAGCGCGCGGTGCCCTCGGCGGGGGAGCAGTAAGCCTTGAGGGACTCTCCCAGGAAACACTTGAGGAGCTTCAAGCCCTCGGCTACCTGGGCGATATCCAGGACGAGTAGGCCACCACAGCCCGGGTTCATGGTGGCTGGGCATTCCCTCAAGTCCAGGTCTTCGCAGGGCTCCGGGAGCGAGAGCGGGGCTGTGACCTCTAGACTCTTCGCCAGCGTACTGGGGCCATGAAGGCCGAGGCGATTACCAGCAGGGCGAAGAGGACGTAGCAGACGCTGAGCGTCTGAAGGTCGAGCTCGACGTGCACGATCCTGTGAGCCCAGTGTCCGAGAAAGCTGGCCTGGTCGATGGGTTGGTTTCCAATTGCACGGAGCTCGTTCTCCCAGGTCGTCAGGGGACAGAACTCGCCCATGGCTGCAATGGTGGCGACCGCGAGCATGATCAACAGGTGCAGGCCTCGAAACCAGCGGTTGCCAATCCAGCGCCACCCAAGGGCTCTCCCTGCGAGGATCAGAAACTCGCCGCCCACGAGAAAAATCACCACTGCGAAGTGAATCAGGACCATTGCGTCGGCGAGAACCAGAGCTGTCTGGGGATCTCGCGGCAGCCAGGAATCGAGGATCAAAGGGGTCATTGGGGGTCAGAGTTCGTGGTGGCTGGCGGGACCCAGGAATTCAGGCGCCCAGGGAGGTTGGAGCTTCTTCCAGGAGACTCATTTACGCAGCAGAAACAGATCATCGGTTAGGATAGCGGATCGAAATTCCATCGAGTCTTTCCCTCTCCCCAGGAACTGCCCGTGTTCACCTCTCAACTGAGCTGCCTTGCTATCGCCGGAATCTGCCTTCTGGCTTCACCTTCTATAGCCCACGACGATGACCCCAAGATTCTGGACCGTCAGGCACCCTACGTGGGGCCCGGATTCAGACCCGCTGCTCACCTCGCCGGCGGTAGCTTGGCAGGTCAGACGAATATCCAGGGCACTGCGGTCGGTGGCAGGATGCTCCTGGGTACTCTGGACGATAGCCACGTCCAGTTCCCTTCGAGTGGCATGCAGCTACTCTCGTGGCTCCCGCTCAAGGAGCTGAGCCCAGGGGCCTTCACCGGCAATGACTGCTGGGGCTACGTCTCTCCATCCGGTCGCGAGTACGCGATGATTGGGCTCTCCAACGGTACGGCATTCGTCGAGATCACCTCGCCCTCCGATCCCGTCCTGGTGGAGCACCTGCCCGGTGAATTGAGCCTGTGGCGGGACGTCAAGATCTTCGAGAACTACGCGTACATCGTCAGCGAAGGCGGCGGGGGTATTCAGGTGGTGAACCTGAACCAGATCGACAATGGAGTGGTAAACCTCCAGAACACGATCTTCTCCGGTGGGAACTCGGACTCTCATAACGTCGCGATCGACACTGACTCCGGCTACTTGTATCGCTGTGGTGGAGGCTCGAACCAGGGGCTACGTGTCTACAACCTGAACAACAACCCGGCCTCCCCTCAGTACGTGGGATCGTGGAATCAGCGCTACGTTCACGACGTCCAGGTCGTTACTTACGTTGGCGGGCCCTACAACAACCGGCAAATTGCATTTGCATGCAGCGGGTTTGGAAATGGCGGCAGCTCAACGGGGTTGACAATCATCGATGTCACCAACAAGAACAACATGTTCGTGCGCTCCCAGCACTTCTACCCCGACGGGCGCTACTCACACCAGGCATGGCTCTCACCGGACCGCAGTACGCTGTTCTTGAACGACGAGCTTGATGAGAACGGGACTACCCCCACGACGACGATCGTCATCGATGTGCAGGACCTGAACTCTCCGAGCAACCTGGGAACCTTCACCAATGGAAACGGCGCGATCGGTCACAACCTGTACACCCTTGGTGATCGGGTCTTCGAGGCCAACTACCGCAGCGGTATTCGTATCTTCGAGTCCCCGAACCCTCCGGCGGCTACCGAGGTTGCTTACTTCGATACCTGGCCTGGTGACGACGACGACAGTTTCAATGGTCTATGGAGCTGTTACCCCTACTTCCCCAGTGGATTGGTGATCGGGAGCGACCTCGAGCGTGGACTGTTTGTCTGGTATGTCGGCGAACCCAAGCTGACCTTCGACATCGTTGGAGGAGCTCCAGATCTGATCTCACCCGGTGGGGAGTCGCTCTCCATTCAGATCAGCGAGGAGACCTCTGGTGATCTTCAGTCTGGTACCGCGAAGCTCTACTACGACGCTGGTCAGGGCATCGTGGAGGTTCCTCTCACGAGCCAGGGAGGCGGGAACTATCAGGCCCAGTTCCCCGCGCTACCCTGCGGGACTCGATTCAACTGGTTCCTCGGAGCACGCTCGACTGATGGGGTCCTCTGGACTCTTCCGCGGGAGGCGCCTTACAACAACTTTGATGGCCTGGCAGTCGAAGGTGAAATCGTCGCCTACTCCGATGACATGGAGACGGACACAGGCTGGACTGCTGGTGATCCAGCAGACACGGCAACTGCTGGCTTCTGGACTCTTGGCGACCCGGTTGCCAATGCCGCGGGTACGGATGACGACCACACGCCCAACGGCACTCTCTGCTGGTTGACGGGCCCTGCAGGTGATGTTGACGGAGGGTTTGTAACCCTGACATCTCCCGCCTACGACCTCACGGGTCTTGGCGATCCCTACCTCAGCTTCTGGCTTTGGTTCCGTCGAGACGGTGAAGCTCAGGGCGTTGACCAGTGCCGCATCTCTGTCTCCGGGGACGGTGGCGCGACCTGGGTACTGATGGAGCGAATCAAGGAGGTCCCGCCCGAGATCGACGGATCCTGGATGCACAAGGTCTATCGCCTCAACGATTGGATCTCGACTGGCGCGGACGTGCGCTTGCGAGTCGAAGCTCAGGAGGAAAACCTGGACACTGTTGTTGAAGCAATGGTCGATGACCTCCGAATTACTCAGAGCGTCTGTGGATGCTCGATCACGACCTATTGCAGCTCCTCACTGAATTCGGTCGGAACGGCCGCGCAGATCTCGTCCAGTGGTACTGCGGAGGTAGGTCAGAACAACTTCACCCTGGAGGTAACCGGGGCGGTACCAGGGAACATGGGCCTGTTCTTCTACGGTCCCGACGAGGCTCAGCTCCCCCTGGCGGACGGAACCCTGTGTGTCGCTGGCGGTGCGGTTGGCATCCAGCGCCTCCAACCGCCATTGATGCTGAGTGGAGGTGGCGCAGCCAGCCGCTATGTGGATCTGGGGCTGCCGCCGGCAAATGCCGGAGACGGAGCCATCAGTGCAGGCTCCACCTGGCACTTCCAGTTCTGGTATCGCGACCCCCTGGGCGGGCCCGGAGGGTCAAACCTCTCCAATGCGCTGAAGGTCGTGTTCTGCCCCTGAGCAGCCTCTTGGGCTGAATCTCGAAGCCGGTGTGCCCGGCGCAAGCGAGGCGATCTGCTCTCGGCCATGGTCGGAGCGGGTCGTCCTTCATTTGAAGAAGCATCCGCTCCGCAGGTGTGCCCATGCGTGCTCCCCGTATCCTGTTCGGGAGCAGCCTTCCAGTATTCGAATGTGTCCCTCAAACCCCACGCCCACCGAAGTTCGAATCCCCGCACGACTATCGGGGAAGCGTCTCGACTTGATCTTGGCCGAGCTGTTTCCAGATCGCTCGAAGGCAGCCCTGCAGAAGCTGGTACGTAGGGGGGCCGTTGAGGTCGATGGGCGACGGGTACTGCGCTCCAACATCAAGCCTGGCCCGCGTGCTCGACTGACGCTTCGGCTCGACGGCCCAGAAACCATCAGCTCGGGCTTCGAGTTGAAGTTGCTCCACGAGGATGAGGCGATCCTGGTATTCGACAAGCCGGCTGGACTACTCACCCACAGCAAGAGTAGAGGCGAGGAGAAGAGCCTGTCCGACTTCGCCGTGGATCGATTTGGTCGTCTCCCTCTCCTGATGGGAGAGGAGCGGCCAGGAATCGTTCATCGGCTTGATCGGGAGACGAGTGGCGTGATCGTGCTGGCACGCACAGGAGAAGCAATGGAGAGATTGCGCAGCCAGTTCCGAGCCAGGGAAGTCCGCAAGGAGTACACGGCCTTGGCTCACGGCGCTCCTCTGGAGGAGAGCCTCGAGCTGCGGTGGGATATCGGGCCTGACGAGGGAAGACCTGATCGTCAGCGCCGCTTTCCAGCAGGTCAGGCAAGGAGTGCAGAAACCCTGGTGGAGCTTGGCGAGAGGTTTGGTGACTGCTCCTTGCTGTGTTGCCGACCTCTGACTGGACGTCGGCACCAGATTCGAGTTCACCTCCACGCTGCCGGTCTGCCGATCATCGCTGACAAGGTCTACGGCGCAAAGCATGCTCCGCCGCTGGCCCAGGGAGCGCCCCGAACAGAGTTCCACTGCCTGCACGCCTCGCGACTCGAGTTTCGCCATCCACAAACCGGCGAGACCGTTATCTTCGAGTCGCCCCTGCGCGACGAGATGCTCACGCTCCTGAACTGGTTGAGGCGCTCCTGAACCTGGTAGATTTGCTAGCTATTCAGCTCCAATCTCTGTCAGTAGTTCCTCAAGGAGTTCAGGTAAGACCTCTGCAGCGCGGCCTTCCACGTAGCGGTCCTCTGGTGTGAGGTTCCCTGGCTGCTCCAGACTGTTGATGATCGTGACGGCGCCCTCGGCGCGAGCGATCTCGAGGAATCCTGCAGCAGGATAGACTGCTCCGCTTGTACCGATTGCCAGGAACAGCGTGCAGCCAGCCATGGCGTCCTCGATCGCACTCATGTGAAAGGGCATCTCGCCGAACCAGACAATATCTGGGCGTAGCCGGGGGTATTCGCACCGGGGACAGGGGATGAACCGGTTTGGATCGAGGCCTTGAAGATCGCGACATCGAGCTCCGCAGGCCTCGCAGCGAAGCGATGCCAGCTCACCATGCATGTGCAGCGGGGTGGAACCAGCCCGCTCGTGGAGGTCATCAACGTTCTGTGTGACCAACACGAAGGGTATGCAGCGTCTCTTCAGCTGTAGCTCGAAGGCGGCAAGTGCTCGATGCGCGGCGTTTGGCTGGACCCTGCTCAGTGCAGCTCGACGCATCTGGTAGAAGCGCCAGACCTGGGCCGGATCCAAACTCCATGCTTCAGGCGTGGCTACATCCTCAACTTGCCTTCCCTCCCAGAGTCCTCCCGGACCTCGAAAGGTAGCCAGGCCGGAGTCGGCGGAAGCTCCGGCTCCCGTCAGGATCACGATGGAATCAGCCATGTAAACAATCGTGAGAGTTCCGACTCGAGTAATGGCTCACGCACAGGAACTGTCTAGGTTGGATGTCCAGAAGGGTCTGCTCGTTGGAAGGCTCTTGGAAGCCCGCTCATTCTAGCAGCGGTGGCGGAAGCGCCCCCTGCCAGACCAATTCACTGAACAATGCATGAGGGTTCACAGGAATACAGTCGCTGCTGCCGTCCTGTTCATCTGCGCCTGCTCGAGTCCTACGAGTAGATCAGAGTCCGCAGAGCTAAGAGAAGAGACTGCTCGTACCAAGCTCTATCAGCTGTCATGGCTAGCGGGTGACTGGCGTATGGAACGGGCCGATGGCTATACGGAAGAGTGCTGGCTGCCGGCCCAGGGAGGCGTGATGCTGGGATTGGGTTTTTCAGTCGATGCGGAGAAGATGAAGTCCTTTGAGTACCTACGTATCGAGACCCGCGGAGATTCATTGGTCTACGTGGCCAGCCCCAACGGTGAAGGCCCCAGCATTGAATTCTCCCTGACCGACCTGACCCTAACTGGGGTTTTGTTCGAAAATCCGGATCACAGCTTCCCGAATTGGATCTGTTACCAACTCGTGAGTCCGGAATCGGTTGTGGCAACTATCGGTGGAGAGACGGGGACGATCGAGTTTTGCTACGTCCGAAAGGATTGATCTTCTCTCCTCAGGCTCCGGGCTCTCACTTGAATTACCTAGCTACTAGAAGAGGGGTAGAGAGGAGAAAGATTGTTAGACTCACGGCGCTCGCATCCTCCCCTTGCTTCATGAACCGATTGGGATGTAATGCCGAAGAATTCGATAGACGATCAAATACAAGAGCGAATCAATTGCTTTGTTGATGAGCTAAGTGGCCTTATGCGGAATGCGGCTCTGGAGGCCGTTCAGCAGGCTCTTGGAGGCGATGGTGGTTCAAGTCGGGCCCTGGCCTCCAAGCGGATCTCCGTTCGGCCTGGCAAAAGGCCCAAGAAGCCGGGACAGCGAGTGCGCCGCACCAACGCAGACCTGGAGGCGGACAAGGCGGCACTTGCTGCGTATGTCACGGCTAATCCCGGGCAGCGCCTGGAGGAGATTGCAGATGGTTTGGCTATTTCCTCGAAGGATCTCAAGCGACCAGCACTGCTGTTGCTTGGCGAGCGTGCCCTTCGCAAGGAAGGCGAGAGGCGTGGGACCCGCTATTTCTCCAACGATCGCGGCAATAGTCGAGCTGGCACAAGGAAGAAAGAGTCCAAGGCAGGCAAGGCAAGAAAGAAGTCCAGCCGCAAGAGGGCTTGAGCGCAGGCTCTCACTGATAAGAACCCGAGTGGTCCAGCGCGGACCACTCGCTTATTTTGGGGCCACGTTTATCATCCAGCTCGAGAAGCTTCCAAGGAACGCCTTGAAGCCTTCAATGTGCTCCGCCGGAAAGGAGTAGCGGGCGTCTTCGGTCTCGAGGACTTCGAGGAAACAGGCCAGCCAGATCTCTCTTGATTGGCCATCAATCTCGAAGGGTAGGTGACGGGCTCGCATTCTGGGGGGACCGTAGGTCTGTGAGAACAGTGGAGGGCCGCCCAGGATCTGCACGAAGAAGGCAGCTGACTTGAGAGAGGCTTGTGCCATGTCCTCAGGGAAGAGATGGCGAACCTCAGACCTCTCGAGCCTGGCGTAGAGCTCCTCGAGCATGGCGAAGATGCCCTCTTGGCCCATTTGGGCATAGACCTCTCGTGAGGGAGGGGAGCCCTGAGGGGGACCGCCTGGAGGGGTGTAGACGGGGCTCGATCTTTGTTGGTGGGCCATGGGCGTCGTTGTGCCTGGAGGGATCGACTCCCGAGGGGAGCGTCAGCGAGGCGCGCAGCCTACACTCTCGCCTCCATGCCGACCCTTGAATCCCTGACGAGCCTGCTGCTGCGGGACTACTGTCTCGAAGGCGAGCTGACTCGGCTTCCTGGCGAGAATGCCAACTACCTGCTGAGCACCTCGGATGGTCGCTACGTATTGAAGGTGACCGGGGATGAGTTCAGCGGAGAGTTCCTGGAGTTCGAGGAACAGGTGGTCCGAGAGGTGGGGGCTAGCAACCTTGGCCTTGCTCTGCCCACCATTGCGCGTACCACACGGGGAGCGGTCTTTGCCGAGTGTCCACCAGAAGGCGGCGAGGCTCGGCGTGCTCGACTGCTCGAGTTTGTCGACGGGGGCTCCTGGTTGGAGCTGGGGAGCTCAACTCCGGGGCTGAGAAGAGAACTCGGAAGCATGCTGGCCAGGCTCGGAGTGGCCCTCTCATCCTTGGATGCAAGCCGGGGTGAGCGCACCCACCGCTGGGACTTGATTGGTGCTGGGGAGCATCGCTCCCGGATTGAGCTTGTTCCAGATGCAGGTAGGCGTGCCCTCTTGGAGCGCGCCTACCACCAGCACTCTGCGCTCGTGATGCCTCGGGTTGAGAGTCTTCCGCGGCAACTGATCCATGGAGATGTAAATCACGAGAACCTGCTCGTGAGTGGGGGTCATCTCGTGGGGTTGCTCGACTTCGGGGATTGCCTGGTCAATCCAAGAGTGTGTGAGCTGGCCATCGCCCTGGCCTATGTCCTGATGGATGGTGACAGCCCGCTTGCTGATGGTGCGGAGGTGGTCTCCGCTTATCACAGCGTGGCTCCTCTCTTCCCGGAGGAACTTGCTGTGCTCTATCCACTGATTTGCGCTCGCCTGGCGGTCTCGGTGACCATCAGTGCTGCGCGCCGTGCCATCGATCCTGATCATCCGAGTTGGTTCGATACCGAGGATGCGGCCTGGGCTCTACTGGAGTGCCTGGGAGGGCTCGATCCTGCGGACGCCTCGAATCGGCTGGCCGAGGGCACTGGACTGGTGCCCTGCCCGATTGAGGGGGCGTCAATCAAGGAGCTTCTCGACCGCCGCGGTCAGCGAATCAGTCAGGCCTTGTCGATCTCCTACGAGGAGCCGCTGAAGGTCATTCGTGGTGAAGGCCAGTACCTGATCGATCATCGCGGGAGGCCGTTCCTGGACCTCGTGAATAATGTCTGCCACGTGGGGCATTGCCATCCACGGGTCGTCGCGGCGGGGCAGGAGCAGCTGGCCTTGCTCAACACCAACACCCGCTATCTCTACGATGGCCTGACAGACTACGGAGATCAGCTATGCGCCACCCTCCCAGATGATCTGGAGGTCTGCTTCCTTGTCAACTCGGGCAGTGAAGCCAATGAGCTGGCCTTACGCCTTGCGCGGGCTCACACGGGAAATCAGGACCTCCTGGTGGTGGACGGGGCCTATCACGGCCACACCTCCGGATTGATTGCGATCAGTCCCTACAAGTTCATGGGCAAGGGTGGCACCGGAGTCTCCGAGCCCTGGGTGCACGTTGTTCCGATTGCGGATGGCTATCGTGGCTTGCACCGTGGCCAGGGGCTAGAGACGGGGCAAGCCTACGGAGATGAGGTTGGACGTGTACTCCAGGCGCTAGGACGCCCGATAGCCGGCTTCATCGCCGAGTCGCTGCTCGGGTGTGGTGGGCAGGTGATCCCACCTGAGGGCTACTTCGCGAGGGCTTATGAGCACGTGCGTGCTGCGGGAGGGGTCTGCATTGCGGACGAGGTCCAGGTCGGTTTCGGCCGGATCGGTTCACACTTCTGGGCCTTCGAGAGCCAGGGTGTTGTTCCTGACATCGTGGTCATGGGGAAGCCGATCGGAAACGGACACCCCATGGCAGCAGTGGTCACGACACGCTCGATCGCCGATTCCTTTGCGAACGGAATGGAGTACTTCGCGACTTTTGGGGGTAATCCGGTCTCTTGCAGGATCGGTATGGCCGTGCTGGATGTGATTGAAGATGAGCGACTTCAGATGCGTGCGCTCAAGCTCGGCAAGCGCATGAAGGCCGGCCTCGAGGAGCTCATGAAGACTCACGAACTCATCGGAGAGGTGCGAGGCCTCGGCCTCTTTGTTGGAGTTGAGTTCGTCCGGAGCAAGCGCAGCCTTGAGCCGGCTCAGGAGGAGGCCACGGAATTCGTCAATCGGATGCAGGCACGAGGGATGCTGTTGAGCACAGACGGGCCCTTTGGCAACGTGATCAAGGTCAAGCCGCCCATGGTGTTGAGCGAGGCAGACGTGGACATGTTCGTACGGGTCTTCGGAGACGTCCTGACTGATATGACCGGCCAGGGATCGACAAGCAGCTAGATCACTCAAAGTGAGGGAGGGACGGCCTGCTCAGGCCGTCCCTCCCTCACTGATCTTGGCCGACGAATCGTCCCTAGCCGGGCTTGATGGAGCTACCGAAGAAGAAGGGCAGGCCTGCGATGATCATGCCCGTACCGAGCATGGCCAGGGGATCCCCTCAGCAGGCGGTCAGGCGTAGGGCGAGCCCTCCCCCGGAGAGCAGGCCACCGATGATGGTCCATTTGGTGAAGTTCATGGCAGTACGAGTCTACGCAGTATCGACCTCGTTGGGACAATGCCTGGTCAGAATCCCCAAAATGGAGTTCAGGGGGTTCCCTGGCGGGCAAACATACCCCCCAGGTCCGCGAAGGCCTTGACCTCCAGGGCGTTCCCGCTGGGGTCACGGAAGAACATGGTGGCCTGCTCACCGACCTCACCCTCGAAGCGAATGTAGGGCTCGATCAGGAACTCTACCCTGGCGGCCTGCAGCCTCTCGGCCAGCGAGCGCCAGCTCTTCATATCGAGGACCACTCCGAAGTGCGGCAGCGGGACCGGCTTGTTGTCGACCGTGGTCGTTCCCATGTCAGGAGCCGGTTCCTCACGTACGTGCAGGGCGAGCTGGTGTCCGAAGAAGTCGAAGTCGATCCAGGTGTCCGCGCTGCGACCCTCTGGACAGCCGAGGAGCTCTCCATAGAACTCGCGAGCTTCTCGAACGCTACGGATGGCGAAGGCCAGGTGGAAGGGAGGGCGCTTGTCATTCATGGCTGGATACCTGGGTGCTGGAGGTCGTTGATCCAGGTGTTCATTTCCTGAATCAGGCGCTCGTGTACCTGCGAGGGTGAGATTCCAGAGCGCTTGAGCACATCGAACGAGTGGTCACCACCTTCAATGACAACGAGCTTCCAGTCCCCTGAGAATTGGCCCAGGGACTGCTCGAGTAACGAGAGGTCGCAGAGTGCATCCCTGGTTCCTTGAAGTATCAGGGCCGGGCTTTGTACTCGAGGGAAGTGCTCGGTGCGGAGCTTCTCGGGCTTGCCCTGAGGATGCAGGGGATACCCCAGGAAGATCAGGCCTTGGCATTCCACGCCGTCGGCTGCCAGATGGCTGGCCATGCGTGCCCCCATCGACTTTCCGGCAAGAATGATCGGTGCTTCAGGAAGTAACTCACGGATGAACTCGAACGCGGTCCTGTGAGCGGCCTCCAGCTGTGGCGCTCGATCAGGTGGGAATCTGCGTTGCTCGCGCCTGGCACGTTCCATGTAGGGGTAGGTGAAGCGCAGCACCGGGTGTCCCGAACCGGCCAGTCCCACGGCCATCTTCTCGACGAACTCGGAATCCATCGGAGCACCTGCGCCGTGGGCCAACAGCACTGCAGGCGCCTCCGGTGGCGTGGACGGCTCGCGATTGAAGATCGCGCTCAGCGAGCCCACCGATGCACCCTGGATGGGAATGTCGAGACACTCTTGGTTCATCTGTGATCGCGGGGGCATTGGAGGTCCAGGATAGAGGGAGGAGACCAGGGGGGGCAGGAAGGATGCTTGCTCGCGGACCAAGGAGGGACAGCACGGTGCCAGGTGAACTTGTACTCACGTGGAGTGTTCAGCGCACGACTCGCAGACGAGCAGTGACGATGGCGGGCTCTTCTCCCGTGACTGCCCAGGCAGCCAGACAGTCATTCCCATGGGGGGCCATCCTCAAGAATCCGCTCTGGCGGTCGGCCGAGACCTTGCCAAGTGAGAGTGCCGGGCCCGGTTCTGCCCTGGGACCGATGGGGCGAACACGCCACTCAGCGAATGAGGACTCGGTGTGTTCGAGCCAGCTTGCGAGCACCTGATTGCCACAGGATGCCAGGTCCACGCGTCCGATGGGAGAGCCGTCGTCGAGCCGTGTGGGGTAGCCGAAGGCCGGTGCAGTGCCATCTCGCGAGGCGAACTTGACCTGGCCGCCGCCCTCGCCGGCTCCGGTGAACCAGATGACTGACTGGCGCCCATCTTGATCCAGTAGTGCCGGGCCGTTGACGGGGCAGCCCTGAATGAGCCATCCGTCTTCGAACACGATCTTGGCCTCCGACCATTGTTTGCCGTCAAAGCTGATCGATGTGATGTCTCTGATCTCGTCACTGTCACGGTCTCGATAGGCGGCCAGAAGCTGACCCTCATCGATGGCTATCAAGCTGGTCTGGCAGCAGTCACACACGCGGCTATCGATCACCTGTTCGATACCGAGCTCACCACTCTGCGAGATCGTACGGAAGTAGAGGTCCGTTTGTTTCTGCTTGGCGAGGGGGTCGGCCATGGAGCGACCGTCCAACCAGATAGCGGCGAAGGTCTCTTCATCGAGGGGTGCGATGGACACGAACCCATGCTCAGCAGAGGACTCATCCGTGTGCAGGATGGCGGGTGGACTCCAGGTCTCACCGGCGTCAGTGGAGAGCGAGAACTCGGCCATGTAGCCATGGGGAGTTCCGTCGCTGCGGAGCCAGTGAGCCATCAGAGCGCCGCTGCTTGTGGCGGCCAATGAAGGAAAGTCGGCCCAGTTCATGAAGAAGTCGTTGCCACGCGTTATTTCCCGGGCCTCGCTCCAGCTGTCCGCTTCGAACACGGAGAATCGCATGGCGATCTCACCGCCATCGACTGGCTCCATCCAGCTCAGGTAGACCCGCTTGTCCTGTCCACAGGTCATGTTCGGGAGCGAGCTTCCAGGGCCCGCTGGCACTTCGAGCATGCTGACCTTAATCACGACATCGGTGGCCGGTGTTACTGCAAGATCAACCTGGGCGCCGGACTGGTGGGGCAGCGAGAGGAGAGCGGCTAAGGCGATGAACTGCATGTCTACTCTCGAGGAGCGGGCCCATAGAATCGAGGGCGGGTGATGGAGTCACCACAGACAGCCATGAGTGAGCCGCAGAGTAGCTCGAGCTGACCCTGCACAAGCACCTCGATCGCATCCTGCAGGGTTTTCTGTAGCTCCCCTGGAGGGCTGTCTTTCAATCTTGCTCTCAGCGGTTCGAGCCAGCTGGAGTCGCGGCTGATTGCCATGGCGCAGGCTGCCGCTCGAGCGAAGCCGGGCTCTTCACTATCGAGTTCGAGGCGCAGGACCTCGTTGACCTCCTCGTCAGGCACCATGTAGCCGAGGGCCACGATTGACTGCGTGCGAATCGTGGGCTGGCGTGCCTTCGAGGCATTCCTGATCAAGTCCTTACGCAGTTTCTTGTCACCAGGAGCTGAGCTGGCCATGGCGCGCAGCCAGTTGCCCTCGATCACAGGGTTCTTCTCCTTGCGCAGCGCACTCTTGATGTCCTTGATCGATTCGGGCGCGGCCAGTTGCTCATATGCCGCAGCAGCTGCTGCTCGCACGTCGTCCATGGAGTTTTGGGAGAGCTCGCTGACCAGCTCCCAGTAGCTCTGGGGAGAGAGTCTGCCAATGTCACTCAGGAGATCCCGGTGTCGCTTCCCGGGGTCTGAGCCCCGGGACTTCAGGTTGCGCAGCTCCAGGGCGACGTACTCACGAGCCTCGGGTTCGTCCGCGCTCATGATGCGGCGCAGCTTCGCACGTCGATCGGGTGTCTTGCCCTTCTTTATCTCCTGGATCAGTGCGATCAACTCTTCGCGTGTTGGAGGAGATGTCGGGGTGGTGCCAGCCTCACCGCTAGCTGCGGTGTCGATGACGCTGCCCATCAAGAGGCGCCTGGGTGCTCGAGCTTTGGAGGAGGCTCTTACGTCCGTGTCGGGGTCGATCATCGTCAGTGCCTTGACAAAGCACCACTCGAGCTCAGTCGCTGAGACCTCGTAGGGCACGGAGAGCAATACGCTGGCATCGGGGCCGAGGAAGACATGCTGAGGTGCGATGACGAACCCATTGGAGTCAGGCTTGAGAACTCTCTCTCGCACGCGAATATCGATCGCCCGATGCTCACCGCACGTAACGGTTCCAAATCGTGGGCAGGCGCCCTTCGCCTGATGCTCGGAGGTCGATGCCACCAGGTTGAGGGTCTTCTCGGCCAGCGAGAGTATCGCCTTGTCGCGATAGACCTGCTGGGCCATGCGATCGTTTGCGCGCTCTCCGTCCATATTGACCGCAACGAACACCACCTGGTTCTCGCTCTCGGCGAGCTCAAGCGTCCTTGCGAACTCGGCCTGCCAGGTGATCTCGGCTGGGGCTCGGAGCGCTGGTTTGGCACTCGTGGTGATGCAGAGGAGCCCAAGTAGGGCCGAGATGCTGTTCATGGAAGTGTAGCGCACGTCTGAATTCCTTTGAGTGATGAGCGATCTACAGCGGAAGCAATTCCCGTTGACGAGAGTACCTCATGAGACTGTTATGATGAGCCTTCCTTGACGCACTTGCCCGAGCTTACCTTTGAAGCCCTCCTTGAAAAGGGAGAGCCGCTTGTCCTGGATGGGGGCCTTGCTACCCAGCTAGAGAGCCAGGGGCATTCCCTGGACAGCCCCCTGTGGAGTGCTGAGCTGCTCATTCATCGTCCAGACGAGATCGTGCAGGCTCACAGGGCATTTCTGGAGGCTGGAGCGGATTGCTTGATCTCCGCCAGCTACCAGCTCTCTCGAGCTGGTCTCAGGTCAACGGGTGCTGACGAGCGGTGCTTCCCTCAGCTACTCGAGGACTCCGTGCTGCTGGCCATGCGCGCCCGAGACGAGTTCGTCGCGGGGGGAGCGACGCGAGGCTTCCTGCCGTTGGTTGCCGCGAGCGTGGGGCCCTATGGTGCTGCTCTTGCCGATGGCTCCGAATACACAGGAGCGTATGGTGTGGAGGACGAGGTATTGCATGAGTTTCACTCCGAGCGTCTGGAGGTCCTTGATCGGAGCGGAGCTGATGTTCTTGCCTGCGAGACGATTCCGAGCCGGCAGGAGGCAGAGGTGCTCGAGAAGTTGCTCCGGGGCAAGTCGACGCCCTCATGGGTGAGCTTCTCGTGTCGAGACTCGCTCCACCTCTGCGATGGCTCACCGCTTCGTTCGGTAGCAGAGATGTTCGAGGGACATCCACAGGTGCTGGCCATCGGCGTCAATTGCACTGCGCCGCGATTCGTGTCAGGGCTGATTGACGAGTTGCGGACTGCTGTGCCCACGAAGCGAATCGTTGTCTATCCGAACTCCGGGGAGGAGTTCAATGCGCTTCGTCGATCTTGGGAAGGCAGCTCCGACCCTCAGGACTGCGCGAGTGCAGCACGTACCTGGCGTTCTCGAGGTGCCCAGCTTGTCGGCGGCTGTTGCCGCATGGGCCCGGATCACATCCGTGCACTCAACGCTGCGCGCTCTTGAGTCGTCGTCTGACTTACTTCTTCTTGTAGGTCTTTTCGACCCACTTGGCCCAGTTCGCGTCTAGTTCTGCCGGCGTGAGGTTGAAGGACTCCTTCAGGGCCCGTGTCTGGCGTGTCACAAGTTCGCTCTCTGATTCCTCTTGAGCGCGAGGGTTGCTGGCGAGCGGGTAGCAGGAGAGCGAGATGAACTGCTTCAGGTCCCCGTCGAGCCCACTCATCAAGTACTCCAGCTTTGACCAGGAGATCAAGTGATCTCTTGGCCCAAGGTCGCTGTAATCCGTCCAGGTGAACATCTTCTCAGCGCTGGTGTAGAAGTCATTCTTGACCAGGTTGCGGACACGTGGCTGCCAGTTCCATGACTCGTCGTGCTTGTCGTAGATCACCTTGCGTCCATCGAAGAACGGATAGCGCTCATCGATTCTCTTGGTGTAGACGTGGCCAAGGCCGTAGACGAGCCAGTCCGGCCCTTGAAACAGATACTGGCGGTGGAACCCATCGATGAAGTTGTTTGCGATGTTGTGCGAGAGCAGGCAGTAGAACATCGTGTCGATCGGCGCATCTGGCTCCTTCTTCCAGTTCTCCGCGATGGCCTCCACATTGGCGAGGAATAGCATGCCCTCACCGCGCCAGCCCGTGCGGTAGGAGAACTCGATATCCTGCTTCTCGTAGGCCAGGAGGTAGCGGCTGTATTCACTCTTGCGCTGACATAGGAGCACCCGGAACTTGTCCTTGTGCCCCAGGTGCGTCCCGCTTCTGCCAAAGTCGGCTTCTGTCAGGCCGAGGTCCTCGACGAACGCGGCGTAGAGTCTCTCGAGTCGCTGGGCGTAGATGTGCAGCCGTAGGTAGGGATCGAGCTTCTTCTTGGGCGCCTTCAACTTGCCGAGCTTCTTCTTGAGTTGAGCGATCTCCTCCTTGATCAGCTTCCGCTCTTCTCGGTCGTTGGGGATCTTGTAGGTCCCAAGGCTAGAGCCGATCAGGAAGTGTTCGGTCTCGACCCAGATCATGGGGATCCCGCCCATGTTCTCCTGAACACTCTTGGTGTCGTCGGTATACCTCCAGGGAAAGAACCCGAAGCGCTTGTAGCCAAGGGCTCGCTCGAGGTCTCGCTCACCCTTGGTGTAGGGGTCGACCTCCTCGAACTCCTCCATCTCGCCATCCTTCTGGGCACTCGCAGGGGTTGCTGCACAGAACAGGACGAAGAGGAGCGTGAAGAGGGAGGGGGCCTTCATGCGAGCCGCTGAGCGTGAATTGAGCATGGTCCACATTCAATGTGGTCGTCTGGGAAATGAGATGGGGCGACGAACACCATTGTGTTCGACGCCCCATGAGTACGGTTCAAGAGTCAGTTTCTTGAGCAGTCAGGAGAAGGGTTCAAGAGGCTCTAGCGGGTAGAGCTAGAGGCTTCCTTGTCCTTCTTCAAATTTTTCTGGCGCCGCAATTCCAGGCGGTAGGCCTTGGTGGCTTCACCTTGAAGCTTGGCCAGGCTGTCTTCTTCCTTGGCAATCTTGGTTGCGAGCTTCGGCAGCTTCTTGGACTTGGGACCATCTTCTTCGAGAATCTGGTCGCGACGACTCAGGAGCTCGTTCAGGCGCTGATCTTGCGCGTCGAACTTGTCGAGCAGGGCCTGAAGCTTCTTGAGGGAGGCATCAGGCTTCTTGGTGTACTCCTTGCCAAGTAGTCCATGCATGGACTTCCAGAGTTCAGTCCGTGACGTTTGAGACTCGAGGGCCTTGTGGTTCTCGCCATTCGTCGAGCAGACGAAGAGGTGCTCAGGATTCTTTTGGGTGAAGAGCGCGTTGAACGGGTGGTTCTCTTCCATCACGTCAACGGGTAGCTTCACACAGTGGAACCATGCCGAGAGCAAGAAGGTCTTCTCGTTGTCAGACCCGCCCTTGAGCAGAGCATCATCCGTACCATTGCAGACCTTGCACTCGCGGAGGACGAGGAGCGGACGAGGGTCATCACCGGCGATGTAGGCCAGAGCTTCTTCCCGGGTGAGCGCCTTACGCTCAGCACGGGAGTAGGTTCCCTCGGTTTTCTCGCCGGCACCAGGTGCGTACACCGGGTAGTCCCACTTCATCTTGAGGTAGTGCCGTGAGCTAGGTCCGCGGAAGACCTCGGGCAGGGTCATCGGTCCGGAAGGGGCCGTTGCTGGACCCGAGGCCGGGCCTGCCGGAGTTGTGGGCGCAGGAGCACGACCACCACCACTGGGAGCAGGAGACGAACTGCCTCCTGAAGGGGGGGGCGTTCATCATCCAGGGGCTGCGCCGGAGGGCGCGCCCATCATTGCGATGACTGCTGCGCTGAGGCCTGTGGCCCAGAGTTTCTTCGAGAGCATGCCCGAACTCCTTTGAGGTCAGAAGGTACCGGTCGAATCGTGCAGGCCCGAGAATCGTCGCTCTCAGGGCCGCTTCACAAGGTACCTCTATCGTGTTCGATTGGGCATGGGCACCCGGTAAAGATCTGGAGTGCTGATCGGAGACCCATTGCAGTGGCTGGGGCAAGTCAGAAGTGCTTTGATTATAAGAGTTTACACTTTCTGCTGAGTTCGGGGGGGTGCGTGCGGAGTCACTCGCTCTCCCCACGGCTGACCTGGCCAAGCAGGTCACTTGCGCGGATCCGCTCGGCAAGAGCCTGTGCAGCCACGGCGCATCCGAGCCGATTGGGGTGACCCTCTCGATAATAGAACGGCGAAAGAGCAGGCGTCGGAGACCCGTTGCGGCCATCGAAGAGAGGAAGCAGGTCCAGCGAATCGATGCCGAGCTCCTTGCAGTCGGTCATGATCTTGCTGCCGGGGAGGGCACGGTCGTAGTCACCGAGGGAGCCGCCGGAGCGGTGCACCAGCTCCTGATAGTGAATCTCCTCGGTCTGGATCCGAGCCGGGATACGAAGGACCAGTAGCCTTGCGCCGCTGCTCTCACAGAGCCTCGCCATCTCGCGGAAAGCATCGAGGCTGAGGGCGTGGTTCTCTAGAACCAGCTCGTCTGGCTCTCGAGCCATGGATGGAAGCAGCCGAAAGTAAGCATGCTCTGGAGGGATGTCGGTCATCCCCGGCACTCGAATCAAGACTCGGCTCTCCAGTCGACGGAAGAACTGAGAGTACTTGGACCAGTAGGCACGACCAAGGAGTGTTGATGGGCGCGGAGGTTTGAAGACCACCAGCTGATCTCCGCGCTGCTCGGTTGAGAGCTTTCTATCGTGAACTCCGTTTTGGCGTGATCTGACAAGTTGTGAGCGAGCATCATCGAGATCGTTTCCATCGTAGAAGCCAACAACGACAAGGGCTGGCCTCAAGCGTACGAGCAGTTTCTCGAGCAAGAGCAGTATGTGGCGTGGTCCGTAGCCTGCGGTTGCGCCATTGAGTACTCGGACCCGCATGTCCTTGGAGAGTTCTGCCTGGAGCAGGGCGGGGATGGCCTCTTCTCGGCGAACGCCAAAGCCGACCATGGTGGAGTCGCCCAGACAAAGGATCAGTGGCTCGTCGGTGGATGTCGAGTCAGGCCAATCCTGATCACGGAAGCCCTCATCATTCGTTTCATAGGGTTCCTGGTCATACTCCGGATGAACGAAGTAACCCCGGAAGTTCTTGGCCTGCACGTGAATCAGCTCCGGGACCTTGACGTATGGGGTGCTGGCCGGCGAGCTGTCTGCTGCGACAATCCCGTGTGGCGCACGAGGGAATCGGCTACGCGCCCACAGTTCTGCTACAGAGAGACTGGCGAAGAGCATGAGGCCAAGCAGGCCCAGACGGGTCAGCCACCGCCCACCGCGGGAGGAGAACCGATGAGGGGCAGCGGCGAGGACCACGGAGAAGCAGGCAGCGGAGAAGAGAGCCAGGGCGAATATCGGGCTCGCGCCGGGGGGGTCGAGTGCGAGCTCGAGGGTCAGGCCCAGGGTCCCGACACAAGCCATCGCTTCCGCAAGAAGTCTGCGCCTTGGCCGCAGGGCGAGAGGCAGAACCGCAAGGATGAGACCTCCCGACAGGATCAGTCGCCATGCCTCGAATCGCCCGATGACGCCGAAGAGCAGGATGAACAGACCCAATTGAATGGCCAGCCGTAGGAGAGCGACGCGGTTGCCCCTGGAAGGGAGCGAGTCTTGGGAGGCGGAGCTCAGCAATACAGGGGCCTGGTTGGAGGGTCGATTCAGCGGCCCGGCTTGGTGATCAAGCCCTCACCCTTACGGCCGTTGACCACAACAGTGAGGGGGTGCTCAAGTCGGATGTGCCGCACGCACTCAGTCCGCGAAACTGCTGGCAGTGATGTGAGCCAACCCCAGTCGAGCTGGCCTTCTCCAAAGCGCGGATTGATCGTGAAGTAAGAGACGCCCGAGGAGGTCAGGTTCTGAAAGAAGTGCGTCCCTTGGGATGGCTCGACACGCAGGTCCTCGAAACCAGCCTCGACGATCACGCGTGCACCACTGATTTGATTCCATCCCACCGGGATACCCAGATTTGGATCTGCGGAGCCCCAGCGACCTATGCCAATCAGGAGGTAAGGGCGAAGCTCATTGCGCAGACTGGCGTCGAAGTGGGCCACGTCCTTGGCGACTTGTGGGGTCTTGCTACGATCGAAGCCATCGACAGGTACCAGGACGATGTCGAAGATGTCATCGATGCGGCCATTGCCCAGGACTGTCGTGCTGCGGCAGAGGATCGAGGCATCGTCAACCTCACCAATCTCGATGTTCTCGAGCTCCTGAGAGATCGAGAGCGGCCGCATCTGGAGAAACCCAAAGTCAGCCATGCGCCCGTCCAGGCCCAGGTTGCCAGCAAATTCGATCTCGACCGGGGCGCCAGTGCCACTCTGGCAGGCCCCAAGTAGAGTCTCGAGGATGCGCGGCAGGGGAATGTAGTTGTGCTTGAGCACCTGCGCAAAGCTCACCAGGCGTACACCAGACCTCGAGATCCCGTCAATGATGCGGTCGTCATCCTGAGAGTAGGTTGAGCCGAGTAGCTTCATCACGCCATCACCTTCGGCCACTTCAAGCGGGTGCCTCGTCATGCCAACAAGGGAAGAGTGCGGTTGAGCGCGTTTGAGATCGAGGGCGTAGAACTCTCTCTGGGAGTTCTCCAGGCTGGTCTCCACAGAGGAGAATCCGAGCAGTTGCTTGGGGTACTTGGGGCAGAAGCGCACGCATGGGCTTCCATCCACAACGGTCTTGCCGAGTCCGAGTGCAACGGCGGCGACTCCGTCGGCTGAATCGTGGCCCGGTGCTGGATAGAAGTCGTGAGATCGAGCGACTCCGGAGAAGTCGGGATAGAACAGATCCCGGTGCTGAGTACCGACGATGGCCTGGATGATGACCGCCATTTTCTCCTCCTCCAGTCGGAAGGAGGTCATCTGGATATAGCTCTTGGCGTGCTGTGTGAAGGCGGAGGCATAGACCCGCCTTATCGCGTCCTTGAGCTGATTGAGTCGAACGTCGAGACTCGGGTCGTTGTTCGGGATGAAATAAGTGCGGTAAACACCGGCAAATGGCTGAGCCAGAGAGTCCTCGAGTAGGCTCGATGAACGTACCGCGAGGGGGTAGTGCACCTTGAGCAAGAAGGCCCGTAGATCGGCAGCTGCCAGGCGTGGGAAGGGTGCTTTCAGGAAGTGTTGCAGGACCTCGTCGTCGGTGTGTTCTCCGATGGCGAAGTCACGAATCCAGCCGTACTCCAGGAACTGGTCGTAGACTTCAGTCGCCAACACGATCGATGGGGGGACGTGGACGTTGACCTCAGGGAACAGGCTATCGACATCGATTTGGTTGAGAATTCGATTCGCGAAGGCAATTCCCCGTGCCTTACCGCCGAGTGAGCCAGAACCCACTCGTGTCATGCTGATGGTGGGGTCGAAGACCTGGCTCTCAAAGTCGGCAATGACGGTGCGGCTGCGCTCGCGTTGTGCATTCTCGAGTAGCTGCAACAGCTGAGCCCTCATGGCCTCGACGTCTTCGTAGTCCTTGAGATGGCAGGCGCGCAGGCGTTGAGCCAGATCGAATTCCGTTCGAGCCTTCAGCCAGAACGAGAAATGATTGTGTTGGGCGTGGTAGGTCAGGCACTCCGCCGGAACGACTCGCAGCTTTTCGGCGAAGCTACGCAGGTCAGAGGCTCGCCCGATCTCTGACCCGTCTGCCCCGCGGAATATGAAGGCGCCAAAACCGCATCGATCGACCAGGATCGCGCGCAGGTCGTGGAGGAGGGTCGGGGAGCCCTTGAGCAGGAATGAGCCACCAGCTTCCTCGGCCGCCTCACGGTTGCTCGCTTCGCTGGACTGGAGCACGATCCGGATATCCGACCGTTGAAGGAGCACCTGCTCCACGAGCTCCAGACCCGCATGCGTTGAGAGCTTGCCTCTGATGGGGAATTGAAAGTCCGAGATGACTCCCAGGATGTGTTCGCCGTAGTTCTCGACATGCTTCCAGGCCTCTTCGTAGGTCTGGCAGAGGAGCACCTTCGGGCGTGCCCGCATACGAAGGAGCTTCTGGGAGAGGCTGAGGTCCTCGTCGAGCAGTCGGTGGACATGTGCCATGACCTCCGAGTAGATCACGGGAAGGAATGAGGAGTAGAAACGGATGCTGTCCTCGACGACCAGGACCACAGGAACTCCATGCATTCCCGAGTCGATCGCCACGTTCCGTAGATCCTCGACGCTCTTGATGATCGCCAGGAAAATTCGAACATCCCCCTGCCAGAGGAATACGCGCTCCAGTAGCTCGCAGTCCTCGCAGTTGATGAAGTCGCGCAGTTCATCCACGGTGTAGGTGAGCGCAACGACTGGCATTTCATGGCCACTTGCCCGCAACGACTTGGTCAGGTCAATGGCTGTGGCTCCACTGGCGTTTGCGCTGCCAATGACCAGGTCGAAGTCCGGGTCCGTGCCGAGCAGCTCTATGGCTTCTTCCGCATTGGAGACGCGGAACAGGTCCGGGAAGTGGCTGATGTTCAGCGCGAGGAACTGTCCGAGCAGGGTCTCTTGAAGCTGGCCCTCTTCCGAAAGAATGAAGGAGTCGTAGAGGCTGGAGACCAGCAGGATTCGACGAATACGAAAGCGCGTCAGTTCATGGAACTTGAGTGCTTGCGGTTGGACTCGGGGTGAGTCGTTCAAGATACGCTTTCCGCGGCTAGACCACTCCCTGGTCGATCATCGCGTCCGCTACCTTCAGGAACCCCGCAATATTTGCGCCGTTCACGTAGTTGCCAGGGGTCCCGAATCGCTCCGCAGCATTCACGCAGGATGCGTGGATCTCGGACATGATCATCTGGAGCCGCTGGTCGACTTCTTCGCGTGTCCAGGAGTACCGCATGCTGTTCTGGGCCATCTCCAGGCCGGAGACAGCGACGCCACCGGCGTTGGCCGCCTTGCCGGGGCCGTAGAGGATCTGGGCATCAGTGAACAGATCGACGCCTTCAGTGGTGGTTGGCATGTTGGCACCCTCGCTTACGACGGTCACGCCATTGGATAGCAGGTTGGCCGCGTCCTTGGCATTGATCTCGTTCTGAGTGGCGCTGGGGAAGGCACACTCGGCTCTGTGATTCCAGATCGGATTGTGGTCGAGGGTGGCGTCTGACTCCGTGAACACCGCGCTCGTGAACTTCTCGGCGTACTCGGAGATTCGCCCGCGTCGGTTGTTCTTGAGCTCCATGACGAAGTTCAGCTTCTCGGCGTCGATACCCACCTCGTCGTAGATGTAGCCACTCGAATCTGAGAGCGTGACGGGGCGTGCACCCAGCTCGATCAGTTTTTCCACCGTGTACTGCGCCACGTTCCCGCTTCCCGAGACCAGGCAGACCTTGTCGGCGAAGTCCTGGTTGCGAGTCTTCAGCATCTCGCGGGCGAAGTAGACCGAGCCGTAGCCGGTGGCCTCGGGGCGGATCAGGGATCCCCCCCAGTTGATGCCCTTGCCGGTGAGGATTCCGGTGAACTCGTTTGCCAGCCGCTTGTACTGACCGAAGAGATAGCCGATTTCACGGCCTCCAACTCCAATGTCTCCGGCCGGAACGTCCGTGTTGGGGCCGATGTGTCGGTAGAGTTCGGACATGAAGCTCTGGCAGAAGCGCATGACCTCGCTGTCGCTCTTGCCCTTGGGATCGAAGTCGGAGCCCCCCTTTCCGCCGCCCATGGGAAGGGTGGTCAGTGAGTTCTTGAAGACCTGTTCGAAAGCCAGGAACTTCAGGATCCCCAGATTGACAGAGGGGTGGAAGCGCAGGCCGCCCTTGTAGGGACCGATGGCGCTGTTCATCTCGATCCTGAAGCCGCGATTGACTTGAACCTCTCCGCGGTCGTTCATCCACGGTACCCGGAACATGAGCACTCGCTCAGGTTCGAGGGCCCGCTCAAGAACGCGAGCGCTTCGATACTCAGGGTGCTGTTCGAAGACCAGCAGCAGTGATTCTGCGACTTCATGGGCTGCCTGATGGAACTCGGGTTCGGCAGGGTTCTTCACCTTCACGGCGTCCATCAGTTCGGCAACGTAATTCG
>JABACD010000014.1:90960-148479 GCA_014237855.1 Planctomycetota bacterium
GTGACTTTCTCCTCTGGAGTCGAAGGGGGGATCCTGGGGGTCCCGCCCAGGACCGGGCGGGCTATCTTGCCTGAACATCCTAGTCGGAAATGAATGGGGGGCCCGTACTTTCTGATGCTGTGGGGACTTCCAGCGTGAATGAAACCCCGAGTGCGTTGAACCGTGCGGGCCCAGCTTCGTTTCCTCAGGCCCCCCAGCCGCATCTTGAGAGGGCTGCCGACGACCTCGAATTATCCCTGATGTGCCCCGGAGCCACATTCAAGAACCAGCTCATTTCAGCTCGCAGTGCCTCCACTCGGATGGTCTCAGCCGGCATCCTGATGGTCGCCTGTCCTGGCATGGCCCGAGCCCAAGAAGCGGACATCGTGCTGGAGGAAGTCGGGATCGAAACGGAGCGAGGCGTGCTCGACCTCCCCGAGGCCATCATCACGGCAACCTGGTCGTCTCGCACCGGACTGGATGTGCCCTACTCCAGTGACCTGATCACCGAGCAGATGATCGAGGAGCGTCTGCCCAGGACTCTTCCCCAGCTCCTCCTGGAGACTCCGGGAGTCCTCGTCCAGGAGACAGCACCTGGGCATGGCTCTCCCTACATCCGGGGATTCACGAGCTTTCGAAACCTGTTCCTGGTGGATGGAATCAGGCTCAACAACTCGGTTTTTCGGCCCGGGCCCAACCAATACTGGAACACGGTCGACCCCTACTCCCTCGAAGCTGTCGAGGTGATCAAGGGGCCGAGCTCGGTGCTCTACGGCTCCGATGCCATCGGAGGAACTGTCCAGGCGCTGACAAAGAAGCCCTATCTTGGACGAGGCGGTTCGAGTTTCGGGGGCATGTTCCAGTACCGCTTTGGTAGCTCTCAGGAGTCGAACATCGCCAGAGCCGAGGCCAGCACGATCTGGGCCGGCGGTTCCACGGGGCTGTTGATGGGGGTGACCGCCAAGGACTACGGCGATCTGCGGGGTGGAGAGGATACGGGGATCCAGCGTAATACGGCCTACTCGGAGCTGGACGCCGACCTGAAGTTCGAGCGCTTCCTGGACCCGAATACGCGCTTCTCACTTGGCTTTCAGCATGTCTATCAGAACGACGTGCCCCGCACTCACAAGACCTCTCATGCCGTGCCTTTCGAGGGCACGACGGTCGGCAGCGATCGGCGCCGTGACCTCGACCAGGAGCGCACCTTGGTCGATGCACAGCTCCGAGGCGAAGAGGTGAGCTCTTTCTTCGATCGATATCAGCTGAGTCTCTCCTGGCAGGAGCAATCGGAGAAGCGGCACCGGACCAAGGAGAGCGGCAGCAAGGAGGAGCAGGGCTTCGACGTGGGCACTCTCGGACTGCTTGCGAACCTCAGCTCGAACACGGACATCGGCCGGTTGACGTACGGGCTGGATTTCTATCTGGACAGTGTGGACTCGTTCAAGGATGGCCAGCCCATCCAGGGGCCCGTGGCGGATGATGCAAGCTACGAGCTGCTGGGGGTCTTCCTGCAGGACGAGATCGAGGTCAGTGAGCGCCTCGAGCTGATCCTGGGGGCACGCTTCAACTACGCGGCGGCAGATGCGGACAGTGTCCTCGACCCGGTCACCTCGACCCAGACATCGATCTCGGAGAGCTGGAATGCCTGGGTCGGCAGCGCTCGCTTCCTCTACGAGCTCGAAGAGGACTCCACGAACCTCTACGGAGGTGTCTCCCAGGGGTTCCGGGCCCCGAATCTCTCTGACCTCACCCGACTCGACAGCGCACGGACCAACGAGTTCGAGATTCCCTCTCCGGGCTTGGACCCCGAACGTTCCATCAGCTACGAGCTCGGAGTGAAGACCCAGCAGGAGAGTGTCTCGGCGGAGGTGGCCGTGTTTCACACCGAGATCCACGACCAGATCGTGCTCTTCCCGACCGGCAACACGAACGCCGATGGAGAGTTCGAGATCACAAAGGAGAATGTGGGCGAGGGCTTCGTCCAAGGGGTGGAGTTTGGAGCGGCCTGGGAGTTCGTTCCACGCTGGACCCTCTTCGGTAATGCGACCTACCAGTACGGCAAGGTCGAGACCTATCCCACCTCGGCACAGGAGCTCGAGGATGAGTACCTGAGCCGCTTGATGCCCTTCAGTGGTCAGCTGGGCATTCGCTGGGATGACGAATCCGGCAGGGTTTGGGTCGAGGCACTTGGGCTCTATGCCGATGATGCGGACAAGCTCTCGACTCGCGACAAGAACGATACCTCCAGGATCCCACCGGGAGGGACGCCCTCTTATCTCGTGCTGCACCTGCGAGGTGGCTGGCAGGTGAACGAGGCACTGTCAGTTCATGCTGGTGTCGAGAACGTCACCGATGAGGATTATCGCGTGCACGGGTCGGGACACAACATGCCAGGGCTGGGCGTGGTGCTGGGCCTGCGACTCACGCTCTGAGCAAGAGAACGGGAGCCGACTCGAGGAGTCGGCTCCCGTTCTCTTGCTGGCCCATGGTCTGCTTCTACTGCACGTCGATGGGGGCGTAGTTGGCAAAGGAACCGCCGTTGGTGGCTGGATAGCGCTGCCATCCCTGGTAGTAGCCGAAGGTCGTGCCTGAGAGGGCTGAGTCATTGGGGATCATGGCGTTGAAGTCGATGACTCCCGAAGCGGGCAGCACTCCTGAGACCACTCGTGTCCAGGGTGAGGCGAGGAAGAACTGACCCCACGGTGAGTTCCAGCGATCCGTGCGCAGACTGGAGGAGAACGTCAGAACATAGACCGCATTCGCCGGACCGCGACTCGTGACGGTGTACTGCCCGCCAGGGATCAGGTTCCCCGAGACTTCGATCCGCGGAAGGTTCAGGAACTCGATGGCCGCACGAACGTTGGGGCGTGGGCCGATGTTGCCTCCGGATCCTTGGGCCGTGCCCGTGTGCTTGAGCAGGTCACGCAGGAAGAGGGGATCCATCGGTGCACCGTGGATCGACCGCTCGATGCTGTTGAGCATCACGCCCGCCCCAGTGACGATCGGGGTGGCGCTCGAGGTCCCGGAGAAGGAGTTGGTGTACTGCACCGTGGCGCTGCCACCCTGCAGGTCTCCATAGCCAGTGGAGGCGACATTGAAGCCCCAGCCTTGAACGTCTACCCGTGAGCCATAGTTGGAGAAGCTGGCCTTGTCCAGGCTCGAACCATTCGAGGCGCCGACCATGACTGCCCCAGAGTCTCGCACGTTCCTATCGAAGAGTCCGCCGTAACTGGAGGAGTCCAGGTTGTTGTCACCATTGCCGGCGGCGGCAAAGACGTGGATACCATTGGCTGTAGCGGCCTCGACTGCAGAGTAGGAGGAGGGCACATACTCGCAGGGGAAGGGGCCGGGGGGAGTCCCATAGCACTGCACCTCGAGAACCACAGCGTCGCCCGGTCCCACTCCTGCGATCGCGTTCATGATGGCCGTGGGGATGTTTGCGCTGTTGCCCTCATGTGTGGACATCAGGATGTCGCAGTCGTAGACGATGCCTCGGACACCGGATCCGTTGTCTTCGCCAACGAGCTCCCCGAGAACTGCAGTGCCGTGATTCCACGGGTAGGGAGCTCCACTGAGTCCAATGAAGTTGCCTTGTGCCTTGTGCGAGATGTCCTCGTGGTCGTCGGTCCAGCCAGTCTCGACATCCGCGATCGTCGTACCGAGACCGCCTCCGCCTGCGAAGGTGTTTCCGTAGTCTGCATCGACTCCCAGCGGTGCAGCGGTGCGATAACCCTGCAGGTAGGCGTAGTCAGCTGTGACCCCAGGGGCCGCCGGGGCAGCGATGACAGGGTCGGTGACCCGGCCTACCGGGTAGGCGATCTCGACCACCTCAAATGCATTGAGCGCGTCACAGACCGTTCCGAGCATCCCGTCCTCTGGGAGTTCGATTCCATAGAACAGGGTCAGGTCATGCAGTGGGCGATTGGAGCGTGCCTCACCCTTGAGCCTGAACTCCTGCAGCCACTCATCAGTCTGTGAGTAGACACGGTGCCTGGTGGCTCCTATCTCGGTGAGGTATTCGTCGATCGCAAAGATCTCAGCTGACATGCCCTGAAAGCTCTCAGCAATCAGCGCGACGTTCGCTCCGTCGGTGAACTTGATCTCGAGACGCCGGGGTGAGTGGTCCTCAACGGTTCGAGTGATCGGTGGTTTCTTACCGAGCGAGGGGAGCATCTCCAGGCGCTGTGCCCGATCGAAGTTGCTCGAATCCTGGGAAACCAATGAGGTGGAGAGTAAGAGTGCAGTAGCGAACATGGGGGATTCTCCAGTGCGTTGGGGGATCGATCCGTCTTGGGAAGATCGTCGATGGCAGGCTTGAGAGGTGGAGGCCGGCCCTCCAAGGTGATTGGAGCTAGGTGATTGGGACCACAGGGACTACTGGAATTCTACACCGGGAGTGGGAATCTGGCTGAGAGGAGTGCCCCCAGGATACGGGCGAGTTTGGAGGCTCTTGGCTCAACCAGGCGGCAATTGCCAGCCCAGAGGGCCCAATCCCCGATTGAGTGTGTGACCTGCGAGGTCAGCCCGGATCTGGTGCCCAGAGGTCAGGAGGACTCCGCGGCTCTTTCGCGTATGTTGTGCGGGAGCCAGGCCCTTCCAAGGAGCTGCCAGAGCGCCGAACCCAGCATGCCCGAGACCCTGACATTGACCCGTCCCGACGACTGGCACTTGCACCTGCGAGACGGGCCGGCCCTGGCCACCTCGGTTCGCGCCACGGCCGAGGTCTTTGGCCGTGCAATCGTCATGCCGAACCTGGGACCTCCTGTGACCACGGTTGAGCAGGCGCTGGCCTATCGAGGAAGGATCCTCGAGGCCCTGCCAGATGGCAGCGATTTCGAGCCCTTGATGACGCTCTACCTCACGGATCGGACGTCCAGGGAGGAAGTGCAGCGAGCCGCTGCTTGCGAGCATGTTCTGGCCTTCAAGTACTACCCGGCAGGGGCCACGACCAACTCCGAGTCTGGAGTCACGGGATTGGAAAACGTCTACTCGGTGCTGGAGGTCATGGAAGAGAAGGGCCTTCCGCTGCTGGTTCACGGAGAGGTCACTGATCCGGCAGTGGATGTGTTTGACCGTGAGAAGGCCTTTATCGACCGAATGCTGTCAGGTCTGGTCGAACGCTTCAGCTCCCTGAGGCTCGTCTTCGAGCACATCACTACCGCTGATGCAGTCCAGTTCGTGATGGGGGCGAGGGAGGGCGTTGCTGCGACCCTCACTCCTCAACACCTTCTGATGAATCGCAATGACCTCTTCGTTGGAGGCCTGCAGCCTCATAACTACTGCTTGCCGGTCCTCAAGCGTGGGGCACATCAGGAGGCTCTGCGCCGAGCGGCAACCGGCGGCAACCCGCGCTTCTTCTTGGGGACCGACTCGGCTCCCCATGCACGCGGAGCCAAGGAGTCGGCCTGTGGTTGCGCGGGTTGCTTCTCCTCCCCGGCGGCACTACCGCTCTACGCGCAGTGCTTCGAGGAACTCCAGGCCCTCGATCGGTTGGAGGCATTTGCCTCGCACTTTGGCCCTGACTTCTACGGCATCGATCGGAACACCTCGACCCTCACCCTACGGCGAGAGACCTGGATGGTAAGTGACGAGCTGGAGTTCCATTCTGGTGAGAAGATCGTGCCCTACTGGGCTGGTCGGCAGCTGAGCTGGCAGGTCGCCTGAGACTCGTCCTCGCCGGATTGATTGTGCGAAAGGGAACGCAGCACAAGGCGCGTGAGGGGAGGATTCAGCGCCAAGTGCGATGGCGCACCGAGAAATGAGGGCCAGGGAGTCTCGTGAGGAGAATCTGCTCGAATTGGATGACTCTCTCCGTCTGACTGGTATCGCTCCCCGAAAGATCGGCTAATTTGGAACATCATCTATTCCGAAGCGGGGCTTCGGACTCTCCCCAGTCTCTCCAAGCACTCATGCACGCTCCCATTCTGCCTTCAATGGCAGCCTCCCTACGTTTCGTATCCTTTACAGCCAGCATGATCGGCTTGTTGAGTGCTGGAGTTCTGGCACAGCAAGAAGCACCTCCGACCGTGAACGTGCCCTACGAGCATGACTCGGGCTGGTTCGAGAACACCAGCTTGGATGCGGATGTCGTGCTGTCATTTCCAGTTCATCTGGAAGGCGCCAGCTGGATGCGTCTGTACTTCGAAGAGATCAGCCTGTCCGGAGAACTCTCAGCTGGAACCGGGGCGATCCTGCGAATGACCGCCCTGGAGGATGGTGGGATCCAGGAGATGAACGCGGCTCACGTCGGGCAATGGCAGAACTCGAGTGCTTACTTCAACGGCGACACGGTCCTCGTCGAGGTCCTTGCCTTCCCAGGGAGTGGCTGGAACCGGGTTGCCATGCGCTCGATCGATATGGGCGTCATGCCCGCCAGTGAGCCCTCGATCTGTGGGCCCTCGGATGATCGAGTCCTCTCCAGTGATGCCCGGGTAGCGCGAATCCTGCCGGTCGGCTGCACTGGCTGGATGATTGATGATTGTGGGCGCTGCTTCCTGACTGCGGGGCACTGCGCTGGCAGCACGGGCGTTGCACAGTTCAATGTTCCGCTCTCGAGTTCGGGGGGTGGCCTGAACCACCCGCCGCCGTCTGATCAGTACAGCGTCGATGGCTCGTCGATGCAGACCAATGGTGGACAGGGTGTAGGAAATGACTGGGCGCACTTCGGTTGCTTCCCCAACTCCAACACAGGAATGACTCCGGCGCAGGCTCAAGGGTCGGTCTTCACCCTGGTGTCTCCTCCCGGGGCCTCGGGAACCAACATCCGCATCACGGGTCACGGGGTTGATAACGGCAACAGGAATCAGGTGCAGCAAACCCATGTGGGGCCCGCATCCAACCTCTCAGGCAATTCCGTCTCGTACGTGACCGATACGCAGGGCGGTAACTCGGGTTCGCCCGTGATCTGGGACCAGACGGACCAGGCGGTCGGCATCCACACCCATGGCGGGTGTGGCTCGAGTGGAGGGGCCAACAACGGGACGTCCTCGGTCCGAGCGGAGCTGCAAGATGCCATCAACAACCCCATGGGGGTTTGCACGGCAGGCTGGTCTTTCCCGACGGCATTCCCGGAGCTGGTGCCGCCCGGGGTTCCAGTGCCCTTGCAGGTTCAACTCCTCGGTTCGGGATCCTCGGTCACCTTGCACTATCGCATCAATGGTGGTGCCTTCCAGCCTCAGGCCATGGTTCCGCTTGGCGGTGGGATCTATGAGGGCACGCTGCCGATGCTCTCGTGTGGAGATTCACCCGAATACTATTTCAGCTATGTCGATGCGAGCTGTGGGCTGGCGAACTACCCCGATGATGCGCCGGCAAGCTCGCTCTCCATGGAGGTGGGTTCGCCCGAGCCCGTGCTGTCAGACAACTTCGAGAGTGATCAGGGTTGGACGACGACCATCAATGGCGCTACCTCCGGAGCTTGGGAACGCGGTGTACCCGTCAACGACCCGAATTACCCCTACGATCCGCCCTCGGACTCGGATGGTAGTGGGAGCTGCTATCTGACGGGGAATTCGCTCGGTGAGTCGGATGTGGACAATGGTTCGGTCTCGCTGATCTCACCGGTCCTCGACTTCTCCCTCTCCGGGAGTTTTGTCAGCTACGATTATTACCTGCGTATGACCACCGGAATCGGCAACGACAATCTGAAGGTCGAAGCTCGTAACGGGAGTGGTCCGTGGCTCAGCGTTGCCACCCATGCCTTCGGCAGTAGTAACAACTGGCGCTCGAACTCGATCTCTGCCCTTGAGTTCGCCAGTGCCGGGGTCATTGCTACAAGCAATGTACAGCTGCGCTTCACTGTCAGTGACTTGGGAACGATCACGATAAACGAGGCTGGGCTCGACAATTTCTTCGTGGGACGCATCGGCTGTGGGGCCGACCTGGGCACGAATTACTGCAGCTCGACAGGTGCGGTCATCTCTGCATCGGGTTCGGATAGCGTGGCTGATAACAACCTGACGCTCAGGGCAGACAACCTGCCAGCGATGGTCAACGGGATCTTCTTCTACGGCGACCTGCAGAACTCCGTGCCTCTAGGTAACGGCACCCTGTGTGTCTCAGGTACCAACGGGATCTTCCGCTTCTCACCGGTGCAGAACTCCGGTCTTGCAGGCCAGGCTGTGCGGGCAGTTGATCTGAACAACCCGCCCTTGCCCGCTGGTCAGGTGACGGCCGGTTCCACCTGGAACTATCAGTTCTGGTTCCGGGAGAACGGCAGCTCGAACCTGACCGATGCTGTCTCGATCATTTTTACACCCTGAGCATTCTGGCCGTCCTCCTGGCGGCGGCCGAAGACGACGTGTTGACGGGGCGGCGAGGGGCTGCCCCGTCCTCTATTTGTGGATGGTGTGACACCGCAGGGCGCTGCTTCCCCCGCAGCTCCTGGGGTGTGCTAGATTCAAATTGACGGGCTCATGGTGAGCCCTGGCCCCGACCCCCCGAGACTTCCAATGACTCGATTGACCATCTCCCTGACCCTGCTCGGCGTTCCCGTCCTTCTGGCCGCTTCCTACCAGTTGAGCGAGGACCCCACTCCTGCGCGTGTGCCCGGCTTCCACGGCCTCAGCCTTCATTGGGGAGACTTCGATGCAGACGGCCTCGAGGACGTCTACGCCATTGCGAACACGAAGGGGTCGCTCCTGCACAACGATGGTAATGGGACCTTTACCGATGTGACCCTGGCGCGCTGCCTCAATGGAGAGGTCAGGGTCCAGCAGGCCAGCTGGGCGGACTACAACAACGACGGATGGTTGGACCTGTTGCTGGTTGAGCTTGATGGTGGTCTTGAGCTCTGGCGCTCCGAGGGGGGAGGGTGCTTCAAGTCCGCAACCGCAGAGATGGGGCTCGGGGACCTTGAAGGAATGAGCTCTGCATCCTGGCGTGACTACGACATGGACGGGATCCTCGACCTTCAAGTGACCGGAGGCTCTGGCCACACCTTGTTGCACGGTGCGATGGAGGGGCCCTTCACGATCGCAACAGCGACTCCGCCCATGATGGGAGAGGAGCGTGGAGCACGTGGACTGACAGCACGGAACCCATCGGCGCCGGGTGGTGTCAGTGGGGTGACCCTTGGTGGTGGAAGTTCGAGCGTCGTCAATCTGCCGGGCCCCAGTGGCAGTGCAGCAGGTGCACCTGGAACTTACGCGACACCGTGCAGTCTTGCTGTCTACGATCAGGCTACACAGGCCTGCGTGAATGCCTCGAGTGAGCCTGCACTCGGTTTGCTCTATCCGCTGTCAAGTGACTTCAACCTGGACTCCAATGGTGACGTTCACTTTGGTGATGGCACCGACCGGACGACGGTCATCCAGCAGGGAGCCTCGGCCTCCCTGGTCACCACCGATGGCGGTGGCACGCTCTACTTGCAGTCGGGGACTGACCTGACCCCTGGTTCCACGGCCCGAGTCTTCTTCACGGGCATGGGGGGGACTCCGGTGCACGCCTCGATCAGCGCAGATGGTGAGCTTGGTGTCGGTGTGAACAACCCGCTGGCACAGCTGCACGTCAAGGGAGACACCGGACAGCCTCTGCTGCGAGGGGACATCGGGAGTTCGACGGTCTTCGAGGTGACAGAGACAGGCCGCGTGGTGACAACGGCACTCGAGGTCACTGGCGGTGGCGATCTGGTCGAGGGTTTCGAGACCAGCGATGGCAGCGGCACCCCGGGGACGGTGATGAGCATTGATCCCGAGCACCCCGGGCGACTGATTGCCTCTGGGGGGGCCTATGACACTCGAGTAGCCGGAGTGGTCTCCGGGGCTGGCGGAGTGAACCACGGTATTCGCATGGGGCAAGACGATGTCCTCGACGGAGACACGCTACTTGCGATGACCGGCAGGGTCCATGTTCGCTGTTCCACGGAGAATGGCCCCATTCGTCCGGGCGATCGCCTCACGACGGCGAGCCTCACGGGTCATGCCATGAAGGTAACTGACAGTGCGCGCTCGGTGGGAGCCGTGATCGGCAAGGCGATGTCCTCCTTGGACGAGGAGACTGGCCTGGTGCTGGTCCTGGTGAACCTGCAGTAGGGAAGCTTCAGATGTTCAGAAGATCCCTGACTTGCCTGATGGTTCTCTTGCCCTGGGCGGCGCGTGCGGAAGCAGCGCCGCAGCAAGGTGGTGGGATTCCTGATGGCTGGATGATCATCGAGGAGGACATCATGGTGCCGATCGACTTCTACACGAGTCCGGCACCCTGGGCCTGGAATCTGTGGCCCGGCGGAGTGGTTCCCTATGTGTTTGACGCGAACATGGGCAACGCCAGGCGTCAGCTGGCCCTGGCCGCGATGGCTGAATGGGAGCTCTACACGAACGTGCAGTTCGTCGAGCGCACCAACGAGCCCGACTACTTCCACATGCGCAGTGAATTTCAGAATAGCTCTGCCGTGGGCCGAGTCGGTGGCATGCAGATCATCAACATCAAGGACTGGGAGGTGCACTACACGATCGTGCATGAGCTTGGACACTGCCTGGGGTTCTGGCACGAGCACTCCCGTGAAGATCGCGACAGCTACATTCAGGTCAACTTCGGAAACGTCTGCCAGACTTGCTGCGGAGGGTCCTGTAACTTCAACTTCAATATCATGTTTGGGTCGGGACGTTATGGTCCCTACAACTTCGACTCCTTCATGCACTACGGCCAGTTTCAGGCATCCGGTAATGGTCTGGAGACGATCACCGTACTTCCGCCCTGGGACGTGGAGTGGCAGGATCAGATCGGCCAGCGCGATCACATGAGCGTGTGGGATGCCCGGGGCATGTCCTTTCTCTATCCAGATCCCGACTGGAGATTCGTGGACTGGACCGATATGGGGTCCACGGAGACGGGGGGCTTCTTCGAGCCCTATCGAGACTTCTGGCAGGCTCTGTCCGTGGTCCCCGCAGGCGGGCAGGTCATCGTCCTGGAGCCCGATAGCGCTATCGCTCCGGGGGTGATCGATCAGCCGGTGACCTTGCGGGCGCCGATGGGTGGGGTCGTGATCCGCTGAGCTTGTTCGAGCTACTTGCTGCTGAGCTTTGATTCGCTCGGAAGTAGAGGGCAGGCTAGCTGCTCCTCGATACCTGGAGCCCAGTCATGACCCAACACTTCTCGCCCCTCACCCCTCCCCAACGTGTGCTCATGGGGCCTGGCCCCTCTGACGTGGCTGCCTCTGTCAGCAGCGCACTCGCCAAGCCGACCATCGGCCATCTGGACCCGGCCTTCCTCGAGATCATGGATCAGATCCGGGGAATGCTTCGAGAGGTCTTTCAGACCTCCAACGAGCTGACCTTCCCCATGTCGGGGACTGGCTCTGCGGGGATGGAGACCTGCTTCGTGAACCTGTTGGAGCCGGGGGACGCGGTTCTGGTCGGCGTCAACGGCGTGTTCGGAACGCGCATGGCGGAGGTTGCACGGCGCTGTGGCGCAGAGGTGACGGAGGTCCCCGGACAGTGGGGGCGGTCGATGGAGATGGACGCACTGCGTGCAGCCGCAGCCGGCAAGAAGTTCAAGGTGCTGGCCTTGGTGCACGCGGAGACCTCGACAGGTGTTCTGCAGGATCTCAGTGGAGCCCGGGGGCTCGCCGATGAACTCGGAGCTCTACTCCTCGTCGACTGCGTGACCTCACTGGCAGGGCACCCCCTGAAGATCGACGAGTGGGGTATCGATGCGGTCTACTCGGGGACGCAGAAGTGCCTCTCCTGCCCTCCAGGACTGTCGCCGATCAGTCTTGGCACGCGCGCACAAGAGGTCATGTCGGCTCGCACCAGGCCTGTCCAGAGCTGGTACCTGGACCTCTCGCTGATCTCCGGCTACTGGGGTGATGAGCGTGCCTATCACCACACGGCACCCATCAACATGCTGTATGGGCTACACGAGGCACTGCGCCTCGTCCTGGAAGAGGGGCTTGAGGCCCGCTTCGCGCGGCATCACCGCCATGCCAGGGCGCTGGTTGCAGGATTGGAAGCCATGGGCCTTGAGCCCAGAGTTCCCTCTGAGGAACGGCTGGCTCCGCTGACTGCGGTAGCAGTCCCCGAGGGCATTGACGATGGAGCGGCGCGGGCTCATCTGCTCAACGAGTTCGATCTTGAGATCGGCGGCGGACTGGGGCCGATGAAGGGCAACACCTGGCGAATTGGTCTGATGGGGGCAGGATCGACACGGCGCAATGTGATGCTGTGTCTATCGGCACTGCGCTCTGCCCTGCGGGCCCAGGGCGGGAGGGTCTCCGGAGATCCACTTGCTGCTGCCGAAGAGGCCTACTCCCGGGCCTGAGCCTTTCTAGAGGTGATAGGGCTTGCCGCTCTGGTAGAGCAAGAGACGCCTGCGAATCTGGGGCACGATGGGGTCCATGCCCTCTGGAACCGGTGCCCGAAGAGCTCTCTCGGCAGCCTTGATCGCGTCTTCGAAGCGACCGGTTTCGGCGTAGGCGGTTCCGAGCGTGTCGAGCAGGATCATGTCCTCAGTTGCTGACTCTCCTACCATTCGCTCCGCGATCGACACGGCCTCGGCCCCGTCACGTACCTTCGGGTCGGGGTGAGTTGCGAGGATGCGGGCCAGCAGGTTGGCATCATTGGGCTCGAACTCGAGCGCAAGTGCGGAGCGGTAGCTCACCGCTGCCTGATCAAGCAAGCCGGCCTGCATCAAGGCCTCAGCTAGCTTGCGGTGATGGCGAGCAGAATCGGGCTCGAGTGCTGAGATCTCCCGAAATTGCTCGATGGCTTCCTCTAGCTGGTCATCCTGAGAGAGTGCGGTGCCGAGGTTCTTGCGGGCCTCTATGCTACTTGGAGATTGCAAGACTGCCTTGCGGCCGAGGGAGATGGCATCCTCGATTCTCCCGCTCAACAGGTGTACGGCCGCGAGGTTTGCTTTGATTCCCGGGGTGTCTGGATCCAGTTCGTAGGCTCGCTCGAGCGCAGCCAGGGCTTCTTCCGTCTTGTCCTGACGTGCGAGCGATGTGCCCAGAGCGTTGTAGAGCAGCGGGTCGTCGTCCTTGACCTCCAGGGCCTTTCGCAGGGCGACCTCCGCCTCGGCAAAACGACTCAGCGAATTGAGTACCGAGCCTAGATTCAGCTGATGCCTGGCGACGCTGGTGAGCTGTACGGCCAGCTCTGCGTGGTGCAGTGCTTCTTCGGGACGATTGGCTTCGAGCAGTGCCACGGCGAGGCTGTCGTGGGCCCGGGCGTTCTGAGGCCGGCTCTCGATGACATCTTGCCAGAGGGTAATGGTGCTCCGGTAGGTCCGATTGCGGTCGTAGGTGAGCAGGCCCAGACCGATGATCAAGGCGATGACAAGGGGCGGTCCGAGGCTGGTCAGATTCCTTGCCTGCAGCTGACTGTGCACACCGAGGACCAAGAGGGTTGAGATTGCCGCAAGTGGCAGATACATGCGGTGCTCTGCGACGATCTCTGTGACGATTGGGAGGACACTCGAGGTGGGGGCCAGTACGAGGAAAAAGGTGGCGCCACAGAGCCCCAGAAGATTTCTCCTGACAAGTCCCCAGGTCGTCAGTCCGAGGAGCGAGACGATCAGGAGGCCTGGCAGTAGTGCATCCGCGATCCCGGCCGCTATCGGCCAGTCGTGGTAGTCGAAGGATTGAGGATAGGGGACCAGCGCCAGGCGAATGTACATGAGCAGCACGCCTGCCTGCGTACTCAGGTACTCCCAGGGGCTGATGTGCAGATCAAACCCTGTGGATTTGGTCCGGGCAGCTCCCGAAACAAGCAGGGCGAGCAGAAGCCACGTGGCAGCCAGGCCGCCGTACAGGAGCTTGTTTGCCTTGAGCTTGTCCAGGAGTGTTCCTGGCCGAAGGGTCCAGTCCAGGACCAGAACGACGAGAGGAGCCGCGACCATGACCTCCTTGGTGGCCATGCCCAGGGCTCCGAGGCCGATAGCTCCGATGCTCCATCTTCGTGAGTGCACTCCCTCAAGGCTGCGCACGGAGCAGTAGAGAGTCCCAAGGAAGAAGAGTCCCATCAGAGACTCTGCGCGCTGGACTACATAGGTAACGCTCTGTGTCTGGAGAGGATGCAGCATCCAGATCACTGCAATGGCAAAGGCCAGACCCGTGGCTGCTTCTCGAGTGGGTTGCGGCACACGTTCGCTATCGAGCGACCGGCGGACGAGTCCGAACAGTAGCAGGCCCGCTAGCAGGTGAATGACCAGATTGGTCACGTGGTAACCGAGAGGCTCGAGTCCGCCTGATGCGTGGTTGAGCCACAGGCTCAAGTTGAGGATCGGCCGCCCGGCCGCGGTCGTGTCCAGCGGCGGATGCAGGGCAGTTCCAAGACTTGCCAGCGAGTCATTTTGAACGATCGCCCCCAGGTCATCGTAGACGAACGGTCCTCCAAAGCTCCCTGAGTAGGCCGCGAGGCCGACGACAGTGAGAGCTACCGAGAGCAGGGGGAGCGATCGTTCTATCCGCATGTAATGAGACTGGCCTGTCCAGTAGGCAACAATATCGATGATCTAGGAGCCCCGGAACCCAGGGCGCGGCGTATCTTATGACAATAGGACATTAGAATATGAGCCTCTGAGCCGCCTCTGGTGGATCGATCAAGTGCCTGATCCCGGTTCCACTGGCTAGAGACTCACATGGGGGGAGGTCTCGAATCACCCGGGTGGCGTCAATCGATTACCCATGTCAATCCGTCAATTCGCCCTGCTTGCGCATGGCCACTTTCTAGCTGCGTGCCTACTGCCGACCGCTCATGCGGGGCCGGCTTGCGCGTCGCCAGGTCACCTGGCTGCGCCAGTTCAACGTCAGGCTCTCGCGACAGATGTCTACCGTATTAACTGTGGCGGGACAGGATTTGTAGATGCCCAGGGCAACAGCTGGCTGGCAGACTTTGGCTACAACACGGGCAATACATCGTCGACGAGCCAGCCTATTGCGAAGACGGTGAATGACGAGCTCTACCAGACAGAGCGGTGGGATTCATCGAGTGGTGCAGAGCTGAATTACAGCCTCCCTGTGACACCCAATCGTCGTTACCTCGTTCGGCTTCACTTCGCCGAGATCTACGGGGGGATAGACTCCCCGGGGGACCGGGTCTTTAATGTTGTTATTGATGGTGTCCCGCGCCTGACGAACTTCGACCAATTTCTCGAGGCTGGAGGCAGCTACACCGCGCTGGTAAGGCAGTTGGTGGTCGTGAATACCGACGGGGTTCTAGACATCACGATGGAACACGTGAGTCAGAATCCAGCGATCAAGGCGATTCATGTCGTCGAACAATGGCTGGGCCCATTCAATCGGCCACCGGTAATCAACTCGACCCCCCGAACCTCCGGTACTGATGGCGTGAGCTACAACTACGATGTAGACGCCCATGACCCGAACATCGGGGATCAGCTGACCTTTTCGCTGCCGAGTTCTCCATCCGGGGCGGCAGTCGACCCGGTCTCGGGGCTGATCAGCTGGACGCCGAGTTCTCAGGTGGGGTTGCACCCGTTTGTCGTTCGCGCAACTGACACCGGCGGACTATTCAGCGATCAGGCCTTTGCTGTGGAGGTAAGCTATCGGATTCACTGTGGATCTTTTGGGTCCTACACTGATGCAGGTGGCAATGAGTGGACTCCTGATCTTGGTTACGTCGGCGGAACGAGCGAACTCACCAGTCAATCAATCACCGGGACACCGGATCCGGAGCTGTACCAGCGAGAGCGACGGGGGTTCTCCGGAGGAGCAGACCTGGGGTATGGGTTACCGGTGCCTGCGGGATCTTATTCGGTGCGTCTGCACTTTGCAGAGACCGCCCCTTCCAACAATGGACCCGGACTCCGCGTCTTCGATGTGGCTCTCGAGGGCGCACTTGTTGTGGATGACTTCGACATCTACGCAGCCGCAGGTGGAGCCTTCGCAGCAACGCAGCTCGAGCTCCATACGAATGTCAGCGATGGAACCCTGAATCTGGATCTGATTGCTGGTTTGCAAAGCCCGAGCATCAGTGCCATCGAGGTTCTGCTACAGGGAGAGCTGGACATCTCTCCAGCAACCCTGTCCTGGGGCCATGTGCCAATTGGCCAGGATGGCGGCTCCCAGAGGATAACCCTGCAGAACATGGGGAGTTCTCCAACGACCATCTCCACCCTGAGCTTCAATCTCCTGGAAGGCCATGCGGGACACGACTTCGAAGTCGATCTGGCAGGCGAGGAGTACAGTGGTGACCACGACAGCGTATCGCACTCTGTGAATGTCACCCTGCAACCTGGCCAGGTGGTGAGCGTGCCAGTTTCCTTTCATCCCCATGAGCCTGGCGAGACGATTCTTGACCTCGAGTTTGCAGGAAGCTTCGCCACGACGGCTGTTCGTCTTTCAGGGACTGGTGGCGGAGGGGCTGGCTACCTGCACGTTGTCATCACGGCGCCTGAGGTTGTGGTCGATTATGATGGTGATGGTGGAGAGGACGTGACCCTTCAAGGGCACGACTCCCATACCCATGAATTGGGCCAGGAGATCATTCTCCACGAGTGGGAAGAGAATGGGGTGCTGTTTGCCAGCGTTCCCGATGTGATTGCTAACTTCAATCTAGGGCCACACATTGTGGAGCTGACAATTGGAGATGATGCAACACCGCAGAAGTTCCTGACTGACACACACGCCTTTGATGTGGTCCCGATCGATCAGGTTCCCGGCGGACTTGTGATGCTCTACTTCTCGGGCTCTCAACCACCCGCAGCTCTGCTCGACTCGCTTCCGGCATCTCCCGATCATGCGATGGAGACAGCTGACCTCACCCTGGTATCCACAGAGCCCTTCGGTGCGAATGTCCTGGTGAGGTTCCTGGTTGAGGTGGCTATTCAGATTCCAGGGAACTATGAGTTCTTGCCCACTTACGGGGGGACTGACACTCGTGTCCTGGTGAATGGGGCGCTGACCAGCGGGAGTGTATTTCTCGGGCGGGGAATTCACACACTGGATGCTCGCCTTGCAGTCTCGAACGCAATGGAGTTACCGATCGAGGTCAAGCTATCCCAGGAGGGGGGGGCCGCGGACTCGATCGACCCTGGCCTCTTGAGCCACGACTTCACGAGCTTTGGCCCGGTCTCGAACAGCATGTCTCCTGGTGAGGGCTCCGAGACCGGTGGGAACCTGGTGATCATCGAGGGAATCGGGTTCTTTCCGTCGAATCAGGTTTTCGTGCAGTGGGGCCAGGGTGTCCTGACCAGCGGGCTGACCGTTACTCCCAGTTCGATACAGTTCTTTGCTCCTCCAGGTTCTGGTGTTGTCGATGTGGCTGTCATCACTCCGCAGGGCGTGAGTAATGCACGCACATTCTCGTACAGCCCGGGCGGCCCTCTGCCGATCATCTTCGATGAAAGACAGCTGCTCCGGGGCTTACATGGAGCTACCACAGCGGCTTGGGGGCCCGACGAGAGACTCTATGTCGGAACGGAAAGCGGTGTCATCCATGTGATCACTGTGGACGATGACTATCAGGTCATCAGTACGAGTCAGATCAACTCGATCGCCAATCTGTCCAACCACAACCTGCTTGGAATAGCATTCAACCCCTTTGATCCTCCCTCGCCGGTGCGGATCTATGTGGGGCACTCGCAGCTCTTCCTTGATGGGGGGGGATGTCTGACAGGGGCTCCGGTTCCCTACCAAGGGCAGATCTCAGTTCTGGAAGGCCCTAACTTCGACACGGTCACCGAGCTAGTGACGGGACTTCCGGTCTCGAATCATGACCACGGGGTCAACGGAATTGATTTTGACCGCAATGGAGATCTCTACGTGAACATCGGTTCCAACACCAACGCAGGGATCCCTGACTGTGCCAGCGGTGGATTGCCGGAGTCTCCTCTTTCTGGCGCAACCCTGAAGGTCGAGCTGTCCAGAGCAGACTTCAATGGCGCCCTCAGCTATGAAGAGCTCTTCTCAGGAGTACTGAACAACGATCAGGCCGATGGTGAGGAGGTCGAGCTTGTACCGGGGACGCACGTGACGGTCTTCGGAGCTGGGTTGCGCAATGCCTACGATCTGGTCTACACAACGAGGGATCAGCTATACGTCACCGACAATGGTCCCAATAGCGGGTATGGACCAGCTGCTACCCTTCCTTGTTTTTCAGGTGGGATGGACCCGGATGAACCTGATGAGCTCAACCTCGTCGAGTTTGGTCAGTATTACGGGCACCCCAACTGCAACCGATCACGTCTTGATGAAAAGCAGGGGCGCTGGCAGGGTGTGATCGGACCTAGCTTGCCCGGCGAGTTTACCCAGACCCTGATGACCTTCCCCCCTTCGACTAACGGGATCGTTGAGTACCGCGCCAATTGCTTCAATGGAGCCATGCGTGGAGATCTCATCACCCAGAAGTACGAATCCAATACCTACCGAGTGACGCTCTCCGAGAGCGGGCGCTCAGTGGTCAGTTCGTCGGAGGTTCCGACGGTCTATCTGAGTGCATTGGACGTGATCACTGGGCCCGGTGGAGTCCTGATTGGAGTAGACCACTCTGACAATACCCTCCTTATTAGTGAACCGCAGGATCCTGGATCTCTAGCGCTACAGGTCATCGATGTCTTTCCCTGGCGTGCACCGGCTTCAGGAGGACACCCCTTCGTCATATCGGGTTCTCACTTCGGTGGGCAGATTGGCAACGTGACCGTCACATTTGATGGGGTTACCGCTGCGTTGACCTCCGTGAGTGATAACCGGATTCGTGGGACTGTACCGGCCCATTCCAGTGCGCCATCCGAGTTGGTTCATATCGTGGTTGCTGTCTCTGGAGAGTTGCGTGTGCTTGCCCATGCGTTCCGTTTCCTGCAGCCCGCCGGGAGCGAACCGTGGAGCTGGCGTCGTGGAGCTGAGATGCCCGAGGAACTCGGAGAGGTTGCTGGCGGCATCATTGACGGGGTCTACTACATCGTTGGTGAAGGAGATCACGGTACCTTTGCCTACGATATCGCCGGTGACTCTTGGAGCGCACGCGCCGAGCGACCCTTCGCCGGCCACCATCACGCTGCAGTTACTCACGGCGGCAAGCTCTACCTCTTCGGCGGAATTGGGCACGGTTCGAGCGGAGGGGTCCAGATCTATGATCCTCTCGCAGACACCTGGACTCTCGGAGCAGCCATGCCCTGGAGCGGAGGGTCCTCTAGCGCTGCACTGGTGGGAAGCTTGGTCTATGTCTGCGGAGGCATCGTGGGCTCCTCGACCGTTGACAACCTGGCGGCCTACGATCCCGTCTCTGACAGCTGGGGGCCGCTCCTCGCAAGCATGCCAGCTGGTCGCAACCATGCTGCTGCTGCGACTGATGGCACAAAGCTGTACGTCTTCGGTGGTCGGGTCGGGGGGAACTCAGTCGCCAATGGCTTCGATGACACTCAAGTTTACGATCCCTCCTCGAACACCTGGCAGACAAGTGCAGGTAGCGGGAGCCTTGCACCACTGCCCCAGGCTCGTGGTGGTCTGGGGGTCGCGGTCTACTACGACGGTGAGATCTACGTGATGGGCGGAGAGACGTCCAATGGCCCAGGGGCGACGCCAGAGGATGTCTATGATCGTGTTGATATCTACGATCCAGTGGAGAACTCCTGGCGTGTCGGCTCACCCATGCCGACCGCGAGACACGGAATCTACCCTGTCCTCGATGGCAAGCAGATCTACGTCCCCGGTGGCGGTATCGAGGCAGCGGCCTCTGCCTCAGCAATCGTTGAGATCTACGCGCTCTGACCTGAGGAGAGCAACGATTCCCTCGACCTGGACTCCAGTCTTCTGGGGGGATCCACGGGGCCATTTCGGTGGTCTTGAATCGAGTTCAGAATTGATTGGAATGAACTGGAGGGAGTCCCGTACCCGTCCCACGGTTGGCCTGGTCGCAAACTCGCCCATTCGGGCTTCATGACCAGACCGGTCGCCCCTGTTAGGATCTTGTTCCTCGCAGCTTCATCCGCCACCTGCCCAACTCCAGCGAATTCGAGCCAGATATGTCCGACACGCCCGAAGATAAGAACACCGAGTCGGCAAGCTCGTCCACCGATGGGGGCCTTCGCAAGGAGTCGATCTGGGAGGTCTACTACCCCAGCAGGGTGAATGAGGAGAAGCGTGCGATTCCCGTGGCCAGCTTCCCGATGATCATCTACTTCTGGCCATCGATGTTCATTTTTCTCCTCTGCGGAATTCTGCAGAGCGTCGACATCTCTCCAACGATGTTGGGATGGTGGGCCACTGCCTCACTTGCGTTCAACCTGCTTGTGATCGTGACCGATCTCTCCCAGAAGAAGTTCTTCATCGTTAGCTTGCTGCTCTTGGTGATCGCACTGCTGCTGTACATTGCCGGTCAAAAGGAGATGGGGTTTGTGACAAGCCTCGGAGGATGGGTTTCCAGCCTGGAGCTGACCTACGGGACCCAGACTTACTTTGTGATCTCTGGCTTCCTGTGGTTCTTTTTCTTTCTGGGCATGTTGCAGCCGCGCCTCAACTACTGGCGCATCGAGCCCAACGAGTTCACCCACTACATCCAGCCCTGGGGCCGGGATCAGTCCGTGCCTCGACAGGGCACCACCGTTACTCGGGAAGTGCCCGACGTGTTAGAGCTCTTTCTGACGTTCGGCGGGGGAACGCTGGTAATGCGCCGCGAAAACCAGGTGGTCGCTCGGATTCAGCACGTGCCCTTCCTGGGGCGTCGCATGAAGGCGATCGAGCAGATGCTCGGCGTCACTCGCGTGCGATCGATGGACTAGCAGTACCAGGCATTGGCCTGGTGCTCTCCGGCGGAAGGGCCAGTCAGTGGCCGATTCGCCCTGACTCAGACCGTGAGTACTCCGGTGGAGTCTCCAAAGTGAGCGAGCGGGGCGCCCGTCTGCTTGTCGCGAACTCCAAGGTCTGCGAAGAGCCGCAGGTAGAGGTTCGCCAGGGGAGTCTCGACTGGGTAGCAAAGATGATGTCCTCGGCGAGGGCCATCGCTGGCGCCCCCGGCCAGGAGAATCGGTAGGTCGTGATGGGCGTGTGTACTTCCATCCTTGATGCCTGACCCATAGACGATCTGGGTGCTGTCGAGCAGCGACCCGTTCTGCTCCTGGTGGCTTGAGAGAGAGTCCAAGAAGACCGCGAAGAGCTGCAGGTGGTGTCGGTTGATTGCGGCGATCTGAGCTATCTTGGAGCCGTCACCAGCATGGTGAGAGATTACATGGTGACCCTCATTGATCCCCAGCTCATGGTAGCAGCGGTTGGAGCTCTCGTTCGCGAGCATGAAGGTTGCGACCCTGGTAGAGTCGGTTGCCAGAGCAAACTTCAGCAGCTCGAACATCATGGCCGCGTGCTCGCTGTACGTCGGAGGTATGGAGGTTGGGCGCTCCATCTGGATGGCGACGGGATCCGTGGCACGGTGAATCCGCAGCTCGAGCTCGCGGATGCCATCGAGGTATTCTTCCAGCTTCCTACGGTCTGCACTGCCCATCTCATTGGAGATCCGGCGGGCATCCTCACGGACGAAGTCGAGTACGCTGCGACGAGTCCGGATCCTGCGTGCGCGATCTTCTGGACTGAGGTCTGCCAGGCCAAGACCAAAGAGCCGATCGAATAAGACCCGGGGATTGGTCTCGGCCAGTAGCGGGGTGTGGGGGGTCGACCAGCTGATGTTACTCGAGTAGGCGCAGGGATATCCCGAGTCGCATTGACCGGAGTGCATGCCTGGCTCGCTACCCAGCTGAAGCGAGGAAAAGGGGGTTGTGGTTCCGATGGAGCGTGCTGCTATCTGATCAGCAGAGACTCCGACTCCAAGGGTCGTGCCGTTGCCCTTGACAGGTTGCGCGCAGGTCAGGAAGGCGCCTCCCGCTCGCGCATGATCTCCGGGGCCGTCGCCGTTGTTGCGAGCCTTATCCAGGGTCAGGCCGCCCAGGACGGAGAAGTGGTCGCGATGGCGCTCCAGCTCCCTCAAGGTTCGAGGGAGCTCAGCAGGCAGCGGAGTGACCGTGTCCGGCTCCGAGCCTCTAATCTTCCAGTCGGGAGCATGCATCCCGTTAGGCGCGTAGATGAAGACCAGGCGTCTGGGGTCTGAGGGATTGGAAGCTCCGAGCCCAATGGACTCGAACATGGGCAGGGCCAGCGTCATGCCCATGCCTCGCAGGACGTCTCGGCGAGATAATGAAGTCACGAGTCTTGGTCCCCGGCCTGGCGTGTACGGAAGGCCTTCATGTCCACAATCGCGTGGATCACCTGGCGTAGGCTTGGATCGCCAGGGAGTTCCTTGAGCATGGAATCAATGTCTATCTCATCCAGCTCCACCAGTCCACGACCCAGCGCAAATGTGGCCAGATGCCTGGTCAGTCCTCGCAGGAGCGCGCGGTCTTTGAGCAGCACATCCCGGAGGCCCGCCGCGCCCTCGAAGTGCACTCCATCCGGTAGCTCTGCCCGGTCATCGATCTCGAACTTGCCATCCAGATCTCGCCAGACCCCGATTCCGTCGAAGTGCTCCAGGGCGAGTCCAAGGCCATCCATGGGCGCGTGGCAGACGGCACAAGCCTTGTCACTGCGATGCTCTTCGAGACGCTCACGAATGGAAGCGGAATTGATGGCATCGATGCTCTCGTCAAGACTGTCGGCACCCGGAGGTGGGGGTGAGGGAGGGGTAGCAAGGAGCGCCTCCAAGACGAACTTACCGCGTCGCACGGGGGACGTGCGACTGGCGTTGCTTGTGGCAGTGAGCACGGCAGCCTGTCCCAGGATGCCACAGCGGCGATCGGCCATTCGGGGAGGGATGGCGACTCGCTGCATGGTGTTGCCACGAACTCCATTCATGCCATAGTGCCTGGCGAGCCGTTCGTTGACGAAGGTGAAGTCAGCCCCCAAGAGCTCACTCACCGGGCGGCCCTCGCGAAGGATGGCGTCGAAGAAGAGCTCACTTTCTCTTCGCATGGCGCTGCGAAGCTCGTCGTCGAAATCCGGGAAGCGCTCTGGATCCGGCGATGCCTGGTCCAGCCTTCTCAGCTGCAGCCACTGGCTTGCAAAGACCAGGGACAGTCGCGAGGCGCGTGCATCCCTGAGCATTCTATCGACTTCAGCATGCACGACCGCAGGCATGCGCAGCTCACCGGTCGACGCCAGCTCCAGGAGCTGCGCGTCTGGGACGCTGCTCCAGAGGAAGGCCGCCATCCGTGTGGCGAGTTCATGGCTCTCCAGCTCACGCCACGGCGCCGTACCTTCAGGCGCGGGTTCGATTCGGAAGAGAAAGCGAGGAGAGATCAGGATCGCTGTGACCGCCGAACGAAGACGTTCCCGATCGGAGGCGTCGGGTTCGGCTATTGACAAGAGGTCATCGATCGACTGCTCGTCGACCTCGCCTCTCCAGGTCTCTTCGGCAATTCGACGAACGACATCCTCGAGGCCAAGGTCATGGTCGAGATAGCGGCTTTCGAAGGGGGTGACCACGGGCTGATCGATGGGGCCGACCAGGCTGATCGAGTGCAGCCCAAGGTCACGGTCCTGTGACTGTGAGTCAGCATCGGCCGGCACGAAGTAGTCGTTGACGAAGCTGGCGCTGACCAGGCGCTTGCCGGTCTCCAGGTGCAGCCTGACCTCGTGAGTCTCCGGGTCCTCCGGCAGTGCGATCACGTCGAACTCGGCCACATTCTCGTGATCGACCGATAGAACCATGCGGGCAACTTCAGTTCCCGCCTGGCGTGCCCCGGATCTGGTGCGAAGCAAGTACTCGCCCGAGATCGCGAGCGGAACCTCAGCGCTGGCAGTTCCATTGGTGAACATCCACACGAGGTTCTTGTTCTCGAGGAAGAACTCCTCACGGCTGAGGATTAGCTCCGATGGTGCGAAGCTCTGCTCGGGGTAATTCTCCTCACCAGGCTTCGGAAGTGCGCTGAATGCGATGCTCTCAGCCGCATCAAAATACTTCTCAAAGAGAATTGGAGGCATGGCGAGGGCCTCTCCGATCACATCGAAGCCGTGAGCGACTCCATCCGCGGGTAAGAGTTCGGTGGTCGGGTAGTCGACACCAAAGAGGTCGAGGATCGCATAGCGGTACTCCTCGCGATTGAGCCTCCGCAGGGTCGTTCGACCGGGGGAGATCGCAACGGTGGGCAGGCTCCCATCGGCGAGACGCGAGTCGATCCAACCGAGCACCGCGGCGACTTCCGGCTCACTGGGACGTGAGCGACTGGAAGGAGGTGGCATGCTGCCATCCATGAGCACGCGTCGTATCCGATGCCAGGAGTCGGGTTCCTCCAGTGCGATCCTCTCGTCCGTGAACTTCGAGAAGTCGAGGTCTGAATCAGGATCAGGGGGTGAGTGACAGTCCGTACAGTGCTCGTTGAGAACGGGCTGGACCGTCGCCTGGTACCCGGAAGCCGCTACCGGTGTTAGAGGCTGGTCCTGACCTGGGCACAACACCATGACTGGGGCTGAGCCCGAGAGGGAGGAGGTCAGGAGGGCAACAGGGAGCAGCATGGACTCCAGTGTAGCGCGACTCGCCCCGATCGGCTCATTGGCTGGCGGAACAGAGGCTATACTTCGCAGCGTCCCCGCTTGGCCTACTTCCTGGCCCTTGACCTAACACCTGATTGGAGGTTTCACGTGATTCGATCGGCCCTACTTCTCGTCCTACTTCCCCTCGTCAGCTCGCCCTCGACCCCCGAGCCGGCCGCCCCCTTCCACTGCCAGGTTCCCTGCGGTATCTACGGAGATCGAATGCGAATCGACATGCTCATGGAGGACGCCGCCACGATCGAGAAGGGCATGGCAATGATCGGCCAGCTGGAGAAAGAGGGTGGGACCAACACCAACCAGATGGTCCGTTGGGTCATCGCCAAGGACCAGCACGCGCAGGCAATCCAGGAGACGGTCGCCTCCTACTGGCTTGCACAGCGCGTCAAGGCCCCCAAGGATGACTCGGAGGCAAGCAAGGCCAAGTACTTCCTCCAGCTGTCAACGATGCACGGAATCACGGTTGCGGCGATGAAGTGCAAGCAGACTACCGATCCGGCCAACGTTGCGAAGCTACGTGAGCTGGCGCTGAAGTTCAGCGGCTCCTACTTCTCAAAAGAGGATCTGGAGCACATCCACTCACACCACACGGAAGATCACCAGTAGTGATCCTGGCAGGGAAGGAAGCGCCGGTCTTCAGCTTTCCGGCGCTTCACAAGGCCTCTTCAAGCTCTCCAGCTCACCCTCTAGAGCCTTGCTGCTGGACTTCTTCATCATCCCGTCCGTGAGGAAGAACAGGACCTTGAAGGAGCCCTTGCCCTTGACCTCGGATTGCTGGGTCACCGGTGTGCGACCACTCAGATCCTGGATGGCGTAGATGGCGTTGAAGTTGAGCTACTGGCCCTCCAGGTGGCGCCCTGAGAGGCTTGGAGGTTCATGGCGTGGGCCCGCGCCTTCGCAGGTCATCAGGCGGCTCTTCTCCTCAGTGACAGCTCGGAAGGTGGTGCCGACTCCGCCATGGTTCACGTCATCGATGACCTGGTCTTCGATCCAGGCCCGGCTTCAGGTTGCGACGTTCTCAAGGGTCTTCTTGAAGGCCTCCTCGATCGAGCGCTCTCTTGCGATGCTCAGGCCTGATTCCATGAGCTCCCTCTCTCTCGCTTCCAGGAGGATGCTACCATTTTCGCCAATGAGGAATCGAGCTACGAAGCGCGCCCCGGGAGCGGTGGCCATGGCAGCGGCGTTGTCTTTACTTGTGTCTGCTTGTGGTGGAGACACGGACTCCGCTCTGGCGGAGTTCCCGATTTCGGGTGTCCTGATCACGATGGACACGACGAACCCCGGTGCGCTCGACATCTATGGGAAGGACCGCGACCTCACCCCACACCTGAAGGCTCTCTCCGAGCAAGGCGTGGTCTTTGATCAAGCTCACACGGTTGCGCCAATTACCCTGCCGGCGCACACCTCAATGCTCACGGGCCTCTACCCGCTTCGTCATGGTGTGCGAGAGAACGGCATGATGAAGCTCACGGCTGAGGCGGACACCCTTGCTGAGCGTGCTAGTGCGGCAGGATTCGAGACCGCTGCATTCGTCTCGGCCTCGGTGTTGCTCGATCACTATGGACTTGACCAGGGATTCGATGTCTACGATCAGCCGCAGAGCGAGAATCGATCCAACAACATTGCGATCAATGAGCGCAGCTCCGCCAAGGTGACGGACCGAGCAATCGCCTGGCTTGAAGGTCGAGATGAGAAGCGCCCATTCTTCCTATGGGTTCACTACTTCGATCCGCACATGCCCTACTCGCCGCCGCCTGAGTTCTTCGAGCGCGCCAAGGGAAATCACTACCGGGCGGAGGTAGCGGCGATGGACCACGATATCGGCCGATTGCTTGCAGCCCTCGCCAAGCATGTCGAGCTGGATGAGGTTACCGTCGCAGTCGTAGCAGATCATGGAGAGGCATTTCACGCTCACGGAGAGGCGACACATGCTGTCTTCTGCTATGAACCCACGATTCGCGTGCCCTACTTGATTCGGTTTGCAGATGGCCGAAGAGCGGGGACGCGTTCAGAAGAGATGGTCAGCGTCGTGGATCTCTTCCCGACCTTCATCGAGGAGATGGGAATTGGAGAGGTCGAGGGAGTTGATGGCCTGAGTCTCGCCGGGAGCACCCTGCCCGAGGACCGAGGTGTCTATGCCGAGTCTTACTCGGGATACCTGACCTACGGTTGGAGTCCACTCTCGAGCTGGATCGACCGGGACGGCAAGTACCTGCATAGCTCAGAGCCCGAGTTCTACGACCTGCAGCTTGACCCTGGAGAGACCGACAATCTGCTTGAGGGAGGAGCTCGAGACGTCTCCAGCTACCTGGAGGCCATCGAGGAGCTCTCTCGCCGTCCACGCCTGGTCAGCGGTGGTGAGGTTGAGCTGAGTCCCGAACAGATTCGTGAGCTGAACGCGCTGGGGTATGCTGCCGCTGGCACTGAGGTCACGGAGTTGCCCGATCCGCTCGACCCAACGGATCTCCTGGCGCCGGCGAGCCAGACTGAACTCTACGCGAAGTCGAACTACGCAGCTGGGCTGGTGGCAGCCGGCAAACATGCTGAAGCTGTACCGATTCTCGAGTCCATTGTGATCGCCAATCCGCGTGACCTCAACTCACTCGAGAACCTCGGTGCTGCGCTTGTCTCTCTCAATCGCTTTGCGGAGGCGATCTATCCCCTGCAAGCTGCGCTGAAGCGAGGGGGAGATCGGCAGCTCTCGCTGATCTGCCTCGGAATCTCCTACGAGAAGACCGGAGAGCTTGAGAAGAGCCTCCTGCAATTCCGGCGAGCCGATGAGCTTTGGCCGGAGACCAAGGGGGTCGCCGAGGCGATTGCGCGACTCGAAGCCAGCCTGTCCGGTCAATAGCCACGGGGCTCTCCTGGGCCCGAGATGTTCCAGGCCTCGGAGTGGCAAGGGGCCAGGCGTCAGTTCAGTGCTGTCAGCTCAGCCCGGTGAGACTGGAGCAAGTGGAGTCGAGCCTTCATGCGATTGCTGATCTCCGCATCGCTGAGGACGTCACCGGGATCTGGATCCATGGCCTGCCATTGCTCTGCAACCAGTTGGGCTGTTTGCCCCTCTGCGCCTGCGAGCCACTGACCGAGGGCGCTCTCCGCGGTCAGGCGATCTCCATCGAGGTGCGAGAGGGTCTCGAACAAGAAGCTTGCCGCTCGGTCTCCCACGCCGAGCCTCACCAGGCTGACGGCGCAGAGCAATCGCAGCTCCTCGCGCTCGGATGAGTTCATCACGCTCTCCAGTGGCTCGATCGAGCTGGACAGACCGATGCCTGCGAGCGCCCGCGCACAGCTCATTCGCAGCTGGTGGGGGGTCTCGCTGCTGGTGAGCAGGCTCCGCAGGATGGGTTCTGCTGGGGGGTAGGCGACCTGTCCAAGGGCGGCGGCGGCCGCACTGGCAAGGCCTGGGTCGGCCAGGCCCTGGAGCAGAGTCGGGCCTGCGAGATTTCCCCGTGGCCCCATGGCCTCGAGGCATCGAGCTGCGTTGATCCGTACGCTGACGTCCTCGTCATGAAGGGCCTGGCTGAGTATCTCGACTGACCAGGATCCCATTCGGGCCAACACGAAGAAGGAGTCGTCGTCCAGCTGGAGGTCCTGTTCTCCCGCGAGTTGATCAATCAATTGCCAAGCTGCTAGCTCGAGCCGAGCCGATGCCTTGGACTGGCGGAGGCGACCATCAAACCCTGTGCCGTTCCAGAGCTCCCAGTGCTCCAGTGGGCTGTCGAGGCCGGATGAAGTGGCGAGGGCGTCGAGCCTCTCACTCGCAGTCTGCCTGAGCCTCTCGTTCCCAGAACTGTTACGGATCTTCCAGAGCGGCTCGAGCCCCGCACCGTTTGCATAGCTCCAGAGTGTGCTGGCAAGCCAGATGACCGTCTGCTCGTCATGCTCCTGCTTCAGCCGGAGGATCAGCCTGGGCACGACCCAGTCCTGATTGACCTCTTCGAGGCGCCAGGCAGCCTGGGCACGTAGCCAGGGTTGAGGGGCATTCTCACAGAGCTGGAGGAGGTGCTCTGTCGCACGCGGCGATCCCAGCTTCGCCAGGAGTTCGCAGGCGGCGATTCGTTCCTCGGAGGGCTGCTCGACGTTTGCAGCGATCGCCGCAAGCGTGGGTGCAGCGCCATCTCCGAGGCTTCTGATCTCCTCGAGTGGTAGGTTTCGGAGCTGGTCTCTGGCGCCGGCCAGCATGAGGACCAGGCCTCTCACCTGTTCAGGCTCGACCTCGACGGAGGTCGTTCCGATGGCTGGTCTGCTGGCTTCGACTCGCGCCTCGCATTGAGTGAGTCCCTCGCGAACGGCTGGAGATAGCTCGAAGGCGGGCAGCTGGCGCATGGGTTCCTCACAGCCAGCTACAAGGCAGGCGAGCAGCACCAGGGCGGAGTTGAGCAGGCGACTGAGATGACCGGGTTGCCAGCAAACACCATGGAGGATCGGAGGCCTGCGCGAGCAGAGCGTCATCCACCGCGCGGATCGTCCCGGTTGGCGGGTCGAGCTGGCAGATTGCTGGTGCAGGAGGGTCATGGGGGGATTGTTCCAGTCAAGCGCTCTTGCTGACCCGGGAGGATCGCCAGCGGCTGTCGATGGTCAGTGTACTCGCCGATCCTGCTTGGTTCGTGGTGGAAGAAGTTGATCGGGGCACCCGGAGTTACGATCTGCTCGGGGGGAACTCCTGGTTGGGCTTCAGCGGGGCAACCTCAGGCATGATCTGGACTCACGAACTCTTCCTGGCCTTCAGCTCCTTGAGCATCTGACGTGCCTCGTCGTAGTAGACCTCGCGGGGGTCGACTCCGTAGGCCACGAGCTGACGCGCCTGCTTGGGAGTACACAGGCCGACCGACTTGCGGTCCAGGAGCTCCTCTCGGAGCGCTTCGGCCTGACGGCTCGAGAGGCTGGATACCGAGTCCACGGGTAGACCGGCCTTCTTGAAGTAGTCGAGCTGGCTCTGGGTGGCCGGCTCCTTGGCAATTGAGGCTCGTGCGTAGTCCTGCAGATCGATGCCGATAGCCGCGAATGGATCACGTCTCTGCAATTGATAAACCACGTCGGCCTCTCGAGCCTCCTGCTCCTGACGCGCCAGTTCCAGGGCCTTCTCCAGTGCGATTGATTCTCCCTCCGCGCTGGCTTGAGCTGTGACCTTCCTTGCCAGCTCGAGCACCTCTTCGGAGTCCTTACCGAAGATGTCCACCGCCTGGACCAGGCGGTGCCTGCAGTTGCCGGGAACGAAGTCGAGCACCAGCAAGTCGTCCTTGCCAGGTGAGATCCGCGTGCCACGCCCGACCATCTGGGCATAGAAGGAGCGAGAGAGTACCGGTCGGGCGATGGCCACGAGAGAAATCCTCGGGACGTCAAATCCCTCGGTGAACAGTGAGCAGTTGACGAGAACCTGAATCTCACCCCTGGAGAATCTTCCGATGACCGGTGCTCGTGTCTCCATGCCGCTCGAGCCGTCCAACGCCGCCGCGAAGCTCGCGTCCTGAGCCAGCTCATTCATCACCCGCGCAAGTGCGTGAGCATGAGCAACCGATGCGGCAAAGACGATCGTCGGGCGTGTACCACGCTCTTTCAAGATCGGCTTGGCGATCTCCACCAGATGCAGGTCCTGGGTAAGGATCTTCTCGACTTCCTTGGTCGATAGCTCACCGGCGATCTTTCGGACCCCTGAGAAATCTGCCTGAGTCTGAACGAGGAATGAGCGAATCGGGCAGAGCCATCCGTCTCGGATGGCTTCGAGCATGTCGTAGTCATAGGCCACTTCCTCGAAGACCTCGCCAAGGGCGACCTTGTCTGATCGGTCCGGGGTGGCGGTGACACCGAGCAAGTGCGAGTGGAAGTGATCAATCACGGCTCGGTAAGAGTCAGCCGTTGCGTGGTGAGCCTCGTCGACCACGACGATTCGAAAAGCATCTCTGGGAATGCTGTGGAGCCGACGTCGCAGGCTCTGGATACTGGCCACTGTGATCTTGTGGCGCCCACCATCGGGTCGGGTCAGCTCGCGTCGATCAGCCATCTCGACGGCCACAACATCGTCGCACCAGTTGGCGATCTTCGAGCGTGCCTGCTCCACAAGCTCCTGGCGGTGGGCCAGTACCAGGACAGGCCCCTTGGCCAGGCGCGCTATCTCTGCGAACAGCACCGTCTTGCCTGTACCCGTGGGCATGACGACCAGAGACCGTCGGTTCTTGCGCTTGTAGGAGGCTCGGACAGCCTCGAGGGCCTTGGCTTGATAGGGGCGCAGTTCCATGCAATGCAAGACCATGCCGGTCTCAGGCGGTCACTGCCAGACTCTGGGGTTGCTTTCGCTGATCCTCAGTCCGGTGAGCGCTCGAACTCGTGTACCCAGACCTTGGCGGACTCATTCCACTCCATTCCCTGGTGCATTCGGAGGATCAGGGCCTTGTACATCTCAAGGCTGGGATAGCCCTCGGCCTGGGCATCGTCTTCGGTCATGTCCCCGATGGTCTCCCGGCGTAAGTCCTTGAGGACGAAGCGTGTGCCCTCGAGCTCAAAGGTCTCACCAGGATAGGCGTAGACACCGTTCCGGCGCTGTTGAGTCTTGCGCCCATCGAGCGCAGCTGCGACGAGCTTCGCGTGGGTGACGAGGGAGTCGATCGTGCAGGTCTTTTCGGGATATTCGGTCATGGGGAGATGAGAACATCCCGGGGTGCCCATGGTGAACCGGGAACCACGAGGAATCTGTACCTCGAGGGAGCTTCGGGAGCTACCGCGGGCCGAGGTGGGGCGCAGACCTCATTGCCATGGTGCTCAATCGCTCCCTGCCTGTAGCAGATCACGGATGGGTGGGAGCAGCTCCCGGGCAATGACCTCATGCCCTGCTGGAGTGAAGTGGCCGTCCATGGGGTAGCGGGCTTGTTCTCCGAGTGCACTGAGGACCGGGCGCAAGTCCAGGTGATGAAGCGAGCTTCTTTCGGCCAGCCGCTCAAGCTGCGAGTTCTCCGAGAGCACCAGGAGCGGTACTCCGTCCAGCTCCCTCAGCATCTCGATGTAGAGTGCCCGCACCAGTTCCCAGTCCCTCGTGTGCTGATCCGCGCGCTCTGTTCGCGTCTGTTCCCAGCGGTGCTTGACGATCGCCCGCCAGAGGTGGCTGACTCGCTGAAGCAGTGGCTGTGGTACGGGAGACCCGCGCAGCTGCGGACCAGAGCTGGTCAGGGCGAAGTAGGGTTTGTGTCGCCCATAGGCGACCGGGCCGGAGCTCTCGAACAGGTCATTTGGGCAGAAGAGGCACACGACCAGGTCTGGCTCCAGCTCTGGTCTCAGGCGGCGCAGCAGCAGGAGCTCCTGATCGGTCCCGTAACCACTGACTCCCGCGTTGAACACATCCCATTGGGGCTCGAGCTCTGCCAGCCGCGCAGCGAAGGTCTCCTCGGCCTCGACTCCCCAGCCGAAGGCAAAAGAGTCACCAAGGACGAGCACGCGCGGGCGTTCTGAGCTCTTCGAGGGCCACTCCTTCCCACGAAAGCCACGCGAGTTGATGCTGACCTCGGTATCGAACTCCTCACTCCTGTGACGGGCGCTCGTGCCAGGTCGGTAGCCCCACCCGAGATCGGCGTCATGAGTCACATAGGCGGGGTTGGTGGTTGGCCCTAGCTTGCTGGCACGCAGGCTTCGGTAGCCCAGCTCGGCTGCGACAAGAGCGATGATGGACCCCAAGATCAACGCCAGCAGGGACCTCCTCCAGCGTCTGGGGGCGGCAGCAGTCACTCCAAGGTCAGTCTGCATGGGATTGCCAGAGTCGTCCTAGCTCACGGATCTCTTGATGCGCCCGCCTTCGTCGAACATGGCACGCACGGCGAGTAGAACGACACCCGTGGTACCTGCGGCCGTTGCCCCCGCGATCAGGAACATCACCAGGATCTGGTACCGAGCAGCCATGCCTGGCTCGGTCCCTCCCAGGATCTGCCCCGTCATCATCCCTGGAATGGTGACCATACCCGCAACGCTCATGGCATTGAGGATCGGGATCAGACCAGAGCGCAGCGAGCGGGCTGCGGTCGGCCTGGCAGCCTCCCAGGGATGAGCGCCTGCTGCGATCCACAGCTCGATGGCTGGCCGGTCTTCATCGAATGAACTCAGGCAGCGCTCCAGCCCGATGCTGACTCCGGTGAGACTGTTACCGAGCACCATGCCAAGTAGTGGAATGAGATACCTCGGAGCCCACCAGGGATCGGTTTGTAGGACCAAGAGCGAAACGAAGAGCATCGACGCACTTGCACTCAGCAACAGCGAGGTGAAGACATCCCTGTGGACGCCGCGATAGCGCCTCCCTGCGCGTTTCACAGCCTCATATGAGGCCATCAGGATCATGAGGGTGCCCATGACGACGACGAGCCACACGTTCCCTGCCTCGAAGACATGGACGAGCACCAAGCCCAACAGTGAGAGCTGCACGACGGTGCGGAGACCAGCGATGAGTAGCTTTCGGCCAAGGCCGAGACCTAGCCACATCGAGACCGCGCCGTTGGCAAGCAAGAGCGAGGAGCACAGCGCAAGATCGATCCAGGTGATCGTGATCGGGCCGTCAGTCGGCATCGGTCTCACCTGAAAGGGTCAGGATCTCGTCACCGACTCGTCCGGCTTGATCGGATGAGTGGGTGATCCAGACGCAGGTCGCTCCCTTGAGGCGCTCTTCAACGGCTGCGGTGGCGTCAGGGTCGAGGGCTGCGGTTGGCTCGTCGAGCAGGATCACGGCGGGGCATCGGGCCAGCAAGATGGCGAGCAGGGCGCGATGGCCTTCCCCGATGGAGAGCTCTGTCCAGGGCCTCTCCCATAGTTCTGTCGAGAGGCCAAAGCTTACGGCCAGCTCTCGCGGATCGTCGGACTTGCGGTCGCGCTGAACCGACAGTCTGGCAATGCGGTCCTCTAGTTCGGCGGGCGCACCCTGGAGTCGCGGAACTTGCTGGGGGACACTGCAGACCTGGGAGCGCCACTCGAAGGGATCCCACTGCTCGTAGTCACGACCATTCAGGCTGATGGAGCCTGCCTGGACGATGGTTGCTGACCTGTTGGGGTCGAGGCCGGCCAGGTGGCGCAGCAGTTGCGACTTGCCCGCCCCCGAGGGTCCACGGATTGCCAGCGTGCACCCCTGCTCGACTCGCAAGTCGAGCTCGCGGTACAGCTCTCTCCCTCCGATTTCCTTCTTGAGTCCACGCGCCTCGAGCCTCATGGGCGCATTCTACGTCCGGGGGGCACCGGGTGCTCGACTCGGATCGACTCGAATCGAGCTCAACCCGATCAAATGAGCCGGTGGAGGCAAAGGTGCGGACAGTGCCTGTCCTCCTTCGCCTCCACCGGCTGAGAAATAGGCCGCTACAGCGGCAGCTGTCACCTGTGCTCTACTCGGGGAGCAGGACCTTGTCGATCACGTGAATGACTCCGTTGGTGGTCTCGATATCGGCTGCGGTTACCTTGGAGCGATCAATAGAGACTCCCGTTTTCTTGTCGACGTTGATCTTGATCTTCGAGCCCTGCAGGGTAGCGGCCTCTCCGTTCTCGAGCTGGTCCGAGTAGATGCGCCCGTTGACCACGTGGTAAGTCAGGACCGCGACCAGCTTGTCCTTGTTCTCGGGCTTGAGGAGGCTCTCGACGGTACCTTCGGGAAGAGCAGCAAAGGCCTCGTCGGTGGGGGCGAAGACAGTGAAGGGGCCCTCTCCGCCCAGTGCTTCCGCGAGGTCGGCAGCTCCAACAGCGGCCACCAGGGTCTTGAAGCTACCGGCGCCGACGGCGGTCTCAACGATGTTCTTCGTCGCAGGCATCATGACCGTGTCAATGACGTGGATCGTGCCATTGCTGCATTCGATGTCGGTGGTTGTGACGATGGCTCCTGCAACGCTGACCCCTGAGTCATTGACGCGCACGGGGATACGCTGGCCATTGAGGGCTTCGGCGTTGCGAATCTTGACGACGTCCTTCGCGAGCACGTTTCCGGAGACAACGTGGTAGGTCAGAATGTTGGTGAGGGCTGCCTTGTTCTTGGGGTCAAGGAGACTCTTGATCGTGTCCTTCGGCAGCTTGGCGAAGGCTGCGTCGGTAGGAGCAAACACGGTGAAGGGGCCCTTGCCTTGCAGAGCCTCCGCTAGATCGGCTGCGCCCAGGGCTGCAGCGAGGGTGTTGAAGTCATCGGCAGCCAGGGCTGTCTCCACGATGTTCTTCTCGCCGTAGGTGGCTGAGCTGGCTGTGGAGGAAGAGCAGCTACCGTCAGTGGCAGGAGAGTTTGCGTAGGCGAAGATGGAGAAGCCTGCGATGGCAACGGTGGAGAGAAGGGCAGCACGTTTCATGGCGATGATTGAGTGGGGTGTTTGTGGATTCTTCAGTCTTGGCGGGATTCGGCGAGCGAACAGGAGCGGATTCAGAGCTCTGGAAAATCCTCGCAGCGATAAGTCACTCGCTGGCATCCGGAGAGTCTTCCTGAGCGAATAAGCAGGCAACAGCAGTGCCACCCCCCCCTGACGGGCCCTGGGGCAGCTTGGAGCTGCATGAAACCGAGCATCAAGATCACAAGAACTGAACCTGATCCCATGAAGACTCTCGTTAGCGGCTCGACCGGATTGGTCGGAACGGCCTTGTTGGCTCGGCTGGAGGATGCTGGGCATGACGTCCACACCCTTGTGCGCCGCGCCACAATCAACGGCCACGACATCAGCTGGGATCCACGGGACCGCACCCTGCCTGGCAGTGACATCGAGGGCTTTGATGCGGTGGTTCACCTTGCGGGTGAGAGCATTGCCGAGGGGCGCTGGACGTCGGAGAAAATGGGCCGGATCCGCGATAGCCGGGTCGAGGGGACTCGCTTTCTCTGCGAGACCTTGGCCGGCCTGGAGAAGAAACCCAAGGTCCTCGTCTGTGCTTCCGCAATCGGCTTCTACGGCGATCGAGGGCAGGATCTGCTCGATGATCGCTCCACCTCCGGCGTCAGCTTCCTGGCACGAGTCTGCCGGCAGTGGGAGGAGGCTTGTGAGCCCGCTCGCCTGGCCGGAATCCGAGTGGTCAATCTTCGTATTGGGGTGGTGCTCTCGAGAAACGGTGGAGCCCTGGCGAAGATGTTGCTGCCATTCCAGCTCGGGCTGGCTGGAAACATCGGGAACGGTCGTCAGTGGATGAGCTGGATTGAGCTCGGAGATCTGGTGAGCAGCATCGAATATGCCATCGAGACACCAGCTCTCCGCGGTCCTGTCAACGCAGTGAGCCCGACACCTGTGACCAACGCGGAGTACACAAAGATCCTGGGCAAGGTGCTCAGCCGCCCCACCGTCTTTCCAATGCCTGCAGTCGGAGCAAGGGCTGTATTCGGCAAGATGGCTGACGAGTTACTGCTAGCGAGTATCCGAGTTGAGCCGAGGTCCCTGATCGAGAGTGGATTTGTCTTCGAGCACCCTGAATTGGAAGGTGCTCTTCGTCATGTTCTGGGTCGCAAGGTCGGCTGAAGTCAGCTCAGGGGGGCGAAGCAGTGTTGGCGAGCCAGATTGACGCCTGGAGGAAGTGGTACCCGGAGGAGCTACCGGCCCGCCAGCTGCCTCCTCGGAAACGAGTTGCGTTTCGATGGGGGGGCATGTCCGCAGTCGCTACGTGCCCGATGTTCTCGACCGATGATTCTCGACGAGTTCGGCTGGCTGTTGCAGTTCCCCTGCCCCTGCTTCGTTTTTCGAGCGTCAAGTACGTGGCCGAGTACTTGATGCAGCGACTCTGCTTTGACCCTCATCCGAAGCAACTCTCCCTCCGTAGCTCAATTTGATGACCAGGCAGAAGGAAGTACCGGAAGATCGAGTAAGACCCATCAATGATGGTGTCCTGCGCCCCGAGAGGAGCTTCGTCCTCTATTGGATGACGGCCAATCGGAGAACCAGCTGGAACTTCGCCCTGGACCGTGCCCTCGAACATGCCAGGCGACTGAATCGTCCCTTGGTCGTGCTGGAGGCCCTGCGCTGTGATTATCAGTGGGCATCTGATCGCTTTCACAGGTTCGTGATTCAGGGAATGGCGGACAATGCCCGCGCCTTCGAGGGCTCTTCGGTTCACTACCACCCTTACATCGAGCCGAAGCCCGGAGCAGGGAAGGGGCTCTTGCGTGCGCTGGCAAGGCAGGCGTGTGTGATCGTTAGCGATGACAGCCCCAACTTCTTCCTTCCGCGTATGCAGGTTGCGGCGGCCAAGCAGGTCGACATCTTGATGGAGAGTGTGGACTCCAACGGGCTCTTGCCCATGCAAGCGACCCAGCGAGTCTTCTCTCGGGCGTACGATTTTCGGCGCTTCCTCCAGAAGGAGCTGGCGCCCTACCTGGAGAAAACTCCCAGGCAGCGGCCCTTGGCCCGGCTGGAGCTTCCCGAGCTGAAGGAGCTTCCCCGGGGGATCACTCGCCGCTGGGGGCGGGCCAGCTCGAGGCTCCTCAGAGCCACGACTGCTCTTCTGGCCGGGCTACCGATCGATCATTCTGTTGGAGTGGTCGACAGGGATGGCGGGCAGGTCGCAGCAGAGCAGGCCCTTCATACGTTTCTTGAACAGAGCCTGGAGGCGTACGGGGAGAGCCGCAATCAGCCTGATTCTCTGGGGACCAGCGGCCTCTCGTCCTTCTTACACTTCGGCCATATTTCGACCCATCAGATCCTGGCCGGCCTCGCCAGCCAGGAGGGCTGGAGCGCAGACCGAGTCGGTGGCACGAAGAACGGTGCACGCCTGGGCTGGTGGGGAATGGAGGAGAACACCGAGTCCTACCTGGACCAGTTGGTCACCTGGCGTGAGCTAGGGGCCAATTTCGCCAGGAACAGGACCGATATCGAGTGCTATGAGTCTCTCCCCGCGTGGGCCCTTGAGACGCTCGAGCAGCATTCGAAGGACATCCGACCGCACCTGTACTCCCTCGACGACTTCGACTCCTCGGCGACTCACGACCAAGTTTGGAACGCTGCCCAGAATGAGCTGTCAGAGAGTGGGCAGATCCAGGGCTACCTTCGTATGCTCTGGGGCAAGAAAATCTTGCACTGGAGCCCCCACCCCAGGAGTGCCAGGGATGTCATGGTCGAGTTGAACAATCGTTACGCCCTGGATGGTCGGGATTTCAATTCCTCTAGCGGCATCTTCTGGGTTCTGGGGCGCTATGATCGCGCCTGGGGACCTGAGCGACAGGTATTCGGTAAGGTTCGTTACATGTCCAGCAAGAACACTCGCCGGAAGCTCCGTCTTGATCAATACCTCTCGACGTGGACGCGTCCCGGAGAGACCCAAGCCAGTTTCATATCTTGACCTCGATCGATTCATTGCCTCAAGGCGAGGCCCCAGCTGAGCGAGAGCTCACCCTACTCGAGAGGGTGGGGCAGGGAGATCGTGCGGCTGTAAGTCAGCTACTAGATGCCTACGGACCACTTGTGTGGTCCATCGCTCGCAAGCAGATCGGAGCGGAGGCTGCGGAGGACGCGGTCCAGGAGGTCTTCATCGAGATCTGGAAGCACGCCAAGCGATACGATTCTCAGCTGGCCTCCGAGGCGACCTACATCGCAACCATTGCTCGGCGTAGAGTGATTGATCATCGACGCAAGCTCGGCCGCCGCCCGGAGGTTGAGGAAGTACCTGAGGAAACCCCGGACACGGACGAATCTTTGGAGTCACTTGAGCTCATGGACGAGGCCCGTATTGCCAATGAGGCGATCGCACAGTTGCGTCCTGAACAGCGCAAGGTATTGAAGTTAGCCATTGTTGATGGCCTAACCCACACTGAGATAGCCGAGAGCACGAAGCTCCCGCTGGGGACCGTCAAGAGCCATGCAAGGCGAGGGTTAGAGCGTGTCCGTACCTTGCTCCAAGAGCGGCGCCAGGCCGGGGAGGCAGGAGTATGACGGGTCATGATGAGTTGAGTCATGTCGAGCAATTACTGCTCGATCGAGCTCTGGGAAGCCTGCCCAGCATTGAGCAAGAAGAGCTTGGAACCCTCGGGCATGCAGCCGGAAGCGTGCCCGACGAGTATGAGTTTGCCGCTGCTGCGGCTCACCTGGCGCTTGACCAGAGCCTGGATCTGGATGTGCCTGCCTCTCTTCCAGCGACCCTGAGGTCACGCCTCGAGGATGCCGCAACCGAAGTCCTGGACTCGAAACCGAACTAACTCGAGCATGAACGAAGAAGGCGCATTCATCGGAACTATCCTGGACGCATCGCGTAAGGCTTATGCGGCCGGAGCGATTCTGAGGCTTCAGGAGATGAGTATTCAGTCCTCGGGTTTTGTGGACAGCTGGGGTTTCGGAGCTCTGGTAGATGATGCCGAGCTGCGCCTGGAGCATCTCGCGGAGGCGCTGGCTGCCGGGCGGCCGGAGCTCTTTGCTCTCGACGTGGAGTGGATTGCGACGACTCATGAGGCCCGGGACATCCCGTCAGCTGTCCTTCAGGCTGAACTCAAATGTCTCTGCGACGAGCTGCAGGAGAGCCTCCCCGAACATGCCACAATATTGGTAAGGGGCTATCTAGAGCCAGCCATCGAGAGGCTTGCGAGCCCTCCCCAGGTTCCTCCGAGCATGCTTGACTCCGAGGGACCCCACTACCAGCTGGCGCACAGCTTTCTCAAGGCACTCCTCCAGGGGCGGCGTTCCTCTGCTCAGCGGCTCATCCTGGATGCCCTGGCGGATGGAATCAGCTTCGGTGAGCTTCACCACCACGTCATCACCAAGGTTCAGGTCGAGGTTGGTCGAATGTGGCAGCACGGTGAGGTCTACATTGCAGAGGAGCACCTTGGATCTCGGATAGTAGAGGACATGCTTGCGCTCCTGAGGATGAAGGCGACCTATGAGCAAAGAGAAGGTCGCTCTGTACTCATCGCTTCCGTGGCAGGTAATTTGCACGATATCGGTGCGCGGGTTGTCTCCGATCACTTCGAGATGTGTGGCTGGGAGTCGTTCTTCCTCGGAGCGAATACCCCGGTTCCCGATCTGGTCAGGGCCGCCGAAGACTTCAAGCCGGACATCGTTGCGCTCTCCATCGGGCTGACTAGCAATGTGCGTGCAACCTCAGATACGATCAATGCTCTCAAAGCATCAGATCCAGACCTGCCGGTGATCGTGGGGGGGAGGCCCTTCGCGATGGTTGAGAATCTCTGGGAGGATGTCGGAGCTGATGGGTGCGCTGGAGATGCAGCAAGTGCCGTTGTCGAGGCGCTTCGCCTCACCTCCAAGAAGTGAACCTGGAGGGTCTTCCAGCAGGGTATTCCTGCCTGCGCCCATGTAGACAGGCCGCGGCAATCGTTATCGATCGCCGGGACCGGAGGTGCTTGATTCAAGAGCTCATCTACTCAGCGCAGGCTCTTCCCTCGTGAGCGGATAACCACTTACTGGAGTGGAGGCAATCACGCCAGGCGCTCATCCCGCTTCACGCCGCCTCCAGCCATGTCCTCGCGAGGAGTCGAGGCCCAGCTGCATCTCACCAGCCGGTTCTCCAGAGCTGGTCTCCAGCCCTGCCGCTGGAGGAGGTCGTAGCCTTCAGTTACAGAAGGTCACGAGCAGAGCATTGCTCAGGTTACTTCCATTGACCCCGGCTTGATCGCGGAACCAGAACTGGAAGATCTTGGTGCTGGCCACGATTGCCTGCCCACTTCCCGAGTCGAAGGGAGGAGCGGTAAGGTCCAGACTATTGGAGACGGAGCCCTCGCCATTGGTTAGCTGCGGGGCAAGTCGCTTGAGGCCTCCGCCCGCACAGCGAATACCGTCGCCCAGCGGAAGTGCGACCTCGTCAGGACCATAGAAGAAGAGCCCGATCACGCTGGAAGGGCAGCCCTCGGCGACGAGCACCAGGTCATTTACACTGATGCTGACTGTGCCGCTGGAGGTGATCGTTGCGGACTGACCGGTGGAGTTCGGCTGCGATGTGCAGAAGACACCTTGCAGCACGCAAGGGTCAGCCGCTAGCAGCGAGGAGTAGGCATCGGCAAGGCCCCATCCAAATGAGGTGTCGAAGCCTACCGTGCCCAGGTCCTTGGAGTTCTTACGCATCACCAGCTCGACCTGCTCCGAATTCAAGTTCGGGTTGATCGAGAGGACGAGCGCGGCAATACCCGCGCAGTAGGGAGAGGCGAATGAGGTTCCCTGAACTGTGGTGTAGTCGCCACTGCCGTAGCCATCGGTGCCAGTGCGGTCCGTGGACAGAACCATCGAGCCCGGGGCGGTCATGTAGACCTCCAAGCCGAAGTTGGAGAAGCTAGAGAGCGCTCCAGTCCTTCGTATCGAGCCGATCGCCAGGACTTCTGGGAGGCTGGCTGGATAGGTCACGTTAGAGGAGGCCGTGTTCCCTGCTGATGCAAAGTGCACCATTCCGGCATCGCGAGTGTAGGCGTACTTGTCGTCAATCGCGCTGGAGCGAATGCCGTAGTAGTTGCTGTTGTTTGTGACCCTCACTCCGATGTTCTCGGCATGGGTGAGGGCATCCACGGTCCAGCTGCTCTGGGCTGTCCAGTTGCCCGCTGTGTTGATCGAGATAAAGGTCCGGGCCGAGACGCTCTCGCAATCCGCGGCAATACCGGCAATGCCCTGAGCATTGTCCGTCCTGGCGGTCAGGCAGCCGGCGACGGGAGTTCCATGCCGGTCGAAGGCATTGACCGGGCCACCAGTTCCTGGACCCTCACTTGTCAGGTCCACTCCGGCCATCTGATTGATGTCGGGATGATCTTGCTGCACTCCGGTATCGATCACGAGCACCTTGATCGCTGGATCACCGCGAGTGATATCCCAGGCTTCGGGGGCATTGATGTCCATATCGGCCACCCCTCCGTCTTGCCCGGTGTTATTCAGCCCCCATTGGTCAATAAACAGCGGGTCATTGGGTGTGAAGTTCCCCCGGCCCGTGAAGATCCAATCCGGCTCGGCATATCGAACGCCCTGCGTGCCCTCGAGGGCTTCGGCGAGCTCGAGGACTTCGTATCCGTTGTCGCAGTCGACGGAGAGCTTGTAGGCCCCCGGCATGCTTGCCCAGTCTTCGCTAAGCACCTGCAGTCTGGGGAAACTGGCAATGACCTGGCGGGCAATGTCGCCCCGATGACCTGCGTCGAAGCTCACGAGCAGCACGGGCGTGACGATTACAGGCCCTCCATCGCTTCCCCGGAAGACAGGGCTCACGAACGAGTCGGCGTGCACTCTGGAGACCTGGTCAACCCACGCTCGGACGTGGTCATCACCGGTGGCGTCAACCGCCGCGGGAAGATCAATCAGGACCCAGTCATCGATGGGCCATGTCTGCATCTGAGAGCTCGTGAAGGACTCGCTCTCAAGTCCTACATGGCCGATCCCTTTCACTGCAACACGTCCCGGGTTCAGCGTCAGTGAACCGGGAGTGGATTGTGATTCCTGCGCCAGGCTGATGCTGGGCATCAGGGCAGCTAGGAGCAGGCAGGCGAGTATCCGGCTGAAGATCATGAATTGACTGTGACTGGTTGGCCACCCGCGCAGGATCCCAACGGACCTTCTGGGCAGGCTCTTCTCCCGTCAATCTTGACCCGGAGAGGCGATTCTGTCCGCACCAAATCCTCCCGAGTTCCAGAATGAGGCAGCCAGGGCCCCGGAGGGCCTGCCTGGAGGTGCCTAGTCCAGCGCGTAGGCGATCGCCTCCAGGCTCATTCCCAGGTTCCGGTGGAGGCGCACGATTGTGGCGACCCGATCCATCTCGATGGCGGCGATGCAGAGGACGCTCCCGGGGCCCCGGCCGCCCCGCAGCAGCCCCGCCTCGCAGACCTCCTGGAGCCAGACGACTCTGACCTCGTAGACCTCGGCGACAACCTCCAGCCGCAGGAACAATTCGTCGTCCAGATAGAGCCTCTCGTCCATTACGAATCTCCTCCGACGCGCGCTCCGCCAACGACCTCTGAACCTGCTGTTGCGGAGAGCTTCTCCAAGAGGTCCTTCTGCTCGGATGCAAGCTGCACGGGCAGGTCCATCTCCAGCCGCACGTAGCAGTCCTCGGAATTCCCGTGGCCATCTGAGAATCCCTGGCCGCGCAAGCGCAATCTCTTTCCGCTGCGAGAACCGGGCGGGATGGTGACGGTGACCACTCCCTTTGCAGTTCGAATATCAAGCTTCACCCCTGACTCCGCTTCCCAGGGAGCAAGGCGTACTCGTGCCTCGAGGTCCTTGCCGATCATCGAATAGTTCTCGTCGTCCTCGAGTCGCAGCACGAGATGCAGATCACCCGGCTCTCCATCACCCTGGCCCGGCTCGCCGAGTCCCTTGAGCCGCAGAGCGAGTCCCTGACGGATGCCCTCTGGAATCTTCAGCTCGACAGTGCGCTGTCTTCGTACCTGGCCGACCCCCGCACAGGAAGGGCAAATGTGTTCGCCAACAAATCCCGTCCCGCCACAACTGGGGCAGCTCATTCGTCCTGGGATCTCGAGGCTCCTCTTACCACCGGCGATGGCGTCAGTCAGCTTCAAGCTGAGGTCTGCTCGAACGTCTGCTCCGCGATAGCGATACCTGGCGTGCTGACGGGGACCGTCTCCGAAGTCCTTTCTGAACTGGCCGCCGAACATCTCCTGAAAGAAGTCGGAGAAGCCGGCCGAGTCACCGAAGGCCGCCTCGAATTCCTCCCGAGTCATCGTGCGCTCGCCAGAGCCCGGATCAAAATCCTGCCCGTGTTCCCAGTTCTCGCCGAATCGGTCGTATTTCTCGCGCTTCTCAGGGTCTGAGAGGACCTCGTAGGCCTCACTGATGCGCTTGAAGGTCTCCTCCGCACCTTCCTTATCGGCTCCTTGATGGCGATCTGGATGCCATTCAAGCGCTAGCTTTCGATAGGCCTTCTTGATGGCCGCCGCTTCGGCGTCACGCTGGATGCCGAGTACCTCGTAGTAGTCCTGAAATTTCACTGGGCCAATCTCCTCCGGGGACAGTCTAGTCCGGCTTCGCCCCGACGCCAGCGTCAGCGGGGGCTAGTCATCATCAAGGATGACCTGAGGAGGTCCACTCAGCCGATCGTTCGGAGAGCAAGAGGGGCCTGGGGCCAATGAGTGGGGGCGCTGAGCGTCCCCTGGGTCAGTGGTTCTCGAGGTAGGTATCGGGATTACGCAGGTTCGCGATGCAGTACTCGAGCATGTCCGTCAGCGTGATGATTCCAACAAGGTGATCGTCTTCGACGACGGGGAGCGCACTGATCTTGCCCTCTAGCAAGCAGCTGGCTGCGTGAGAGAGCGAGTCATCCGGTTCGACCGTGAGCGGACTGAGAGACATCAGATGCTCCACCGGGGTGGACTCGATCTTGAGACGGCCGACAGCCTTGAGCAGGTCTCGATCTGAGATGATGCCAACCAGGAGCCCGTCCTCGACGATGGGCAGGTGTCGCACCCCCCGATCACGCTCCATGGCCAGTGCCTGGCCGAGGGTCGACTCTGGGCTGAGTATCGAGACCGGTGCAGTCATGTGGTCGGCAACAGGCTCGTGGAGTTGCACCGGCGAATTCTCGAGGTTGCACAGGTCGATGTAGGCCTCGAGCATGTCCATCTCTGTGACGATGCCGACCAGCTTGCCCTCTTCCAGAACAGGCAAGCACCCGATGACCCTGGAGGACAGATCCACGGCAACCATGACCACGCTGTCATCGGGGGAGCAATGAATCGGACGCTTTCGGAGCAGGTCCTTGGCCTGGCCGGGCGACTCGTTCACCCGACATGACTGGGGGAGCCAGCCCGTGGCTCCAAACAGGTCTCGATTCGAGAGTACACCGATCAGCTCCTCTCCATCGACGATGGGGAGGTGGCGTGCTTCGATCTCTTCCATGGCTTGCATGACCTCGTCCAGGCTCGCATTGCAGCTGGCCGTGACGGGCGAAGCGGTCATGATCTTTCGAACTTCCATGGGCTCTTACGTTTCTTCGGCCTTGCTTCCCTGGCAGCCTGAATCGATTTCGGCTTTGAATCGCTCAATGTCGAGATCCTGAGGTGCCCAATCGGCATGGAATTTTCTTCCGAACTGTTACTGGGGCCAGGGGTCTTCAATTGCCCATCACGTAACCCGGAGTTTCGGCGGTTGATGCAAGGACTCACCGCTCTTGAATTCCTTGAAGTCCGGCGCATCCACCGAGGTGTTTTGCTCGAAAACTGGATGAAGCGTGAGGCAAGATCAGGGCCCTTTCAGAGGCCACCAGACGGAATAGAGGCCATGGACACACTAATAATCATAAGCCAAGTCATCATCGCACTCGGAATCTACAACGTGTGGATCCTCAGGACCGGGAACTCCACAGCCTGGCGAGGGGGTGAAGCCAAGACCATGCAAGAAGAGTTCGCGGTGTACGGGCTTCCCCGCTGGGCGATGCTCCTGGTGGGTGCCCTGAAGCTGACCTTTGCGACTGCCCTGCTGGTTGGGATCTGGATTCCCGAGCTGACCAAGCCAGCGGCCGTGGGCCTGGCTTTCCTGATGCTTGGCGCGATAGTCGTCCACTTCAAGGTGGGGGACCCTGTGAAGAAGTCGGTGCCCGCTGCCTCGGTCTTGCTGCTCTCCCTGGCAGTGGTGTCCTGAGTAGCAACAACTCACCTACCCCAGAACAACTGAGATTGACCTGAAGCTGTCCACGGACTGGCGGGGCTCTTCCTGACAGTAGCCGGACCAGGGCCTGGCCGCGAGTTTCCCAGAGGGAGCCTTGCGGCCCTCTTCTTGCCTGGCTCTGATCTCGAGTGAGGCAACCTCGAGCCCTCGAGACCCGGTCAGGGATTCACAGGACCCTGACCGAGTCGTGGTGCTGCCATTCCGGGAGAGAGGCCGTCAGGATAGGATCTCGGCGGTGCACTCGCCGAGGTGCTGCCTCTTCACGCTACTCAGGATCTCGTAACCATGACCATCCCCCTGCACGCGCATGGCGCCTGCTTCGCACTTGGCCTGCTGCTCTCTGGCGGCTTGCTGGTTGGTTCGTTTCAGGACGAGCCGCAGCCTGAGGACCTGGCTCGTGCCAGTCACGATCGCATGGTCAGAGAGCTGGCTGAAATCGCGAAGGATGTTCGAGAGAGAGATCCATTTCTTGGCGAGGGGGAGACACCGATGCTCCTGGAAGACCTGCAGTCCACAACGCTCCCTGCACCCAGGAAGCTCTGGAACGTCCTCCGTGGTCTGGGGGCTGATGCGCTCCGCTTGGGAGAGACCGAGGAAGCGATCCGGTACTACTCGGAGGCCATGGCTCAAATTGATGAGATGCCCTCGCGTGCCTGGCCAAAACTCAAGCTGCAGACGAAATCGGAGCTGGCCCTGGCCTACATGCGCTGGGCCGAGATCCAGAACTGTGTGGCCCGCCCCAACAGCAGGGGCTGCATCTTGCCGCTCGACGAGGCTGCCTTGTACGAGGACCAGACAGCTTCACGCAAGGCCATCGAGCTGCTCGAGGATGTTCTGGAGATCCGTGACGATGACACTTCACGATGGCTCTTGAACCTGGCGTACATGAACGTGGGTGAGTACCCCAATGACGTCCCCGAGAAGTGGCGCATCGATCCGAAGCTCTTCGTCTCGTTGGTGGAATTCCCTCGGTTTGACGACGTGGCGGCGGAGAGAGGCCTCGCGACCGTGGACCTCTCGGGGGGATCAATCGTGGATGACTTCAATGGCGATGGTCATCTGGATCTGATCACCTCGACCTGGGACCACTCGGGCCCGATGCATTTCTTTGTCGGTGACGGAAGTGGATCGTTCGAGGATCGTACCCTGGCGGCAGGCCTGGAGGGCGTGACGGGGGGGCTGAACCTGGTCCAGGCCGACTACGACAATGACGGCGACCTGGATGTCCTAGTGCTACGAGGAGCCTGGCTGCGTTCCCTGGGGCGCATACCTAACTCGCTCCTTCGCAACGATGGAAGCGGGCGATTCGTGGATGTCACCTACATGGCTGGCCTGGGCGAGAAGGCCTATCCAACGCAGACCGCGGCGTGGGCTGACTATGACAATGACGGTGATCTCGACCTCTATATTGGGAACGAGTCGGGTGCAGAGATGACGGCATCCGCTCAGCTCTTCCAGAATCAAGGCGATGGAACCTTCGTCGACGTGGCAATTGATGCGGGGGTTCGAAACGACCGTTTCACCAAGGGTGTCAGCTGGGGCGACTATGACGGCGACCGCCTGCCGGATCTCTATGTTTCGAACAAGAACATGCTAAACCGGCTCTATCACAACAACGGTGATGGGACCTTCACGGATGTCGCCAAGCTCCAGCGTGTGCAGGGGCCGAAAGCCAGCTCTATCACCTGGTTCTGGGACCAGGACAATGATGGCGCTCTCGACCTGTTCGTGGCTGGCTACCTACCCGCACTGGGGCCCTGGTTGGAGAGTCTTCAAGGCAAGCGTACGAAGACAGAACTCCATGCACTCTATCGGGGCGATGGAGAGGGTGGCTTTCAGGATGTCGCGAAAGAGGTCGGTCTCACGAGATCGGACATCTCCATGGGAGGGAACTTTGGAGACATCGATGGCGATGGGTGGCTCGACTTCTACCTGGGAACCGGCTATCCGGGCTTCGAAGCCATCGTTCCCAATAGCATGTATTGGAGTCGACGCGGCGACCACTTCGCGGACGTGACGATGGCTGGCGGATTCGGACACATTCAAAAGGGGCATGCAGTCTCGATCGCTGACCTGGATGGTGATGGAGACCAGGACATTCATGCGCAGCTTGGAGGTGGCTTTCCTGGAGATGCTTCAGGAAACGCACTGCTCGAGAATCCGGGATTTGGCAATCACTGGATCGAGGTTCGCCTGATCGGGGTTCGGTCGAATCACTACGGGATCGGCGCACGCATTCGAGTCACGGTCGGGGAGGGTGATCAGAGCCGTGACATCTACCGATGGGTGTCGAGCGGAGGTAGCTTTGGCTCGAGCCCCCTGAGCCAGACCATCGGGATCGGCAGCGCGGAGCGCGTCGAGCGTCTGGAGGTCTACTGGCCCACTACGGATGTGACCCAGGTTCTGGAAGAGCTGGAGGCCGACCAGCGCATCGAGATCACAGAAGAGGTCGAGTAGCTGCCCTGACTCGAAACCCTCGACCAGGGTGACCTGGAGTGAGGGCTCAAGGGCTCCTATTCGAGCACCTCAAACCGCGAGCTGCCCATTGTTCTTCATGGGCGCGTACTTGCTCCAAGGGCTCTCCAACTCGATCATGGGGGGATGAGTGTGCGCTCGAAACTCGCAAGTCGTCCTGTCTGGTTTCTGCTAGCGACCACCCTTGGTGGCAGCTGCATGTTCTCGGACCTTGAGGATGACCTTGATGCACTGGAGAGGTATGGGCGGATCGAAGTCGACTTTCGGTCATCCACCAGCTCGGATTCTCCCAAGGTGATCATCCTGATGGATGCAGAGTTTGAGCGCCCCCGAGCCTTGCGAGTGGCAGTCACCTACGAGCCCAGGAAGCTGCTCTGGACCTGCGAGCCTGGCGAGTACTACGTGGTCGCCTATGAGGACAGGAACGAGAATTTCCGGCGGGACAGTGGTGAGCTGGCAATGTTCTGGGGCGACCCGACGAAGATCTCGGTCGAGCACGACTCCGGGGTACACCACGTCAGCCTCTTGCTCGACGAGAGCCTTGACCCTCTGAGTCCGGCTGAGCTGCAGCTCGTCAACGAGGCCAAGAGCTCCTACCCGGAGCAGCCGCTCGAGAACATCGGGGTGACAGTCGATCTCGAAGATGCCCGCTTCGACCCTGGCAAGGGGGAGCTGGGGATGTGGGAGCCCCGCGAGTTCCTGAAAGAAGGGCTGCATGGTCTCTATCTCCTTGAAGAGTACGACCCGAATAGGGTTCCAATCGTGCTCGTTCACGGGGTTGGCGGTACTTCCCGTGACTTCGAATCCATGGTGAGCAGCCTGGATCGAGACCGTTACCAGGCCTGGGTCTACTGTTATCCCTCCGGGCTTGCCCTCTCCGGCAACGCCGAGTATCTGGTCAGCTCGTTGGAGGTTCTGGTGGCCATGAAACGGCCCGAGCGGGTGGCTCTGGTGGCCCACAGCATGGGTGGATTGGTGGCTCGCGCAGCTGCCGAGAGAATCGTCGCGCAGGGTAACGAGCTTGGACTCTCCCTGCTGGTCACTCTCGCCTCGCCGCTGAGCGGGGTACCCAGTGCCTCCGGCGGAGTGGAGTGGGCTCCGACGGTGATGCCGTGCTGGTACGACCTATCTCCGGGCAGCCCGTTTCTCCAGCAGCTGTTCACAGAGAGCCTCGAGCCAGGCGTCCCGCACTTCCTCTTCTTCGCCTACAAGCGATCAGGGCTGGGCGGAGAGAGCAGTGATGGAACGATTGATCTGAAGAGCCAGCTGCGGGTGAACGCGCAGGCAATGGCGAGGAGGGTCATCGGGGTTGACGCAGATCACGTCGGTGTGCTCTCTGATCAGGTCACCCTCGAGGAGCTCTCTGGAATCCTGGACGAACACCTGTGGGGAGCTCCTCGTTGATCGAAGAGAACGACAGGCGGCTTCCACGAGTGAGGGGTCAGCTACGATGATGGCTCTCCACGAGGCGTTGCCCGATTCAAGCCCTTCCTCGTCCACCACGAATTGGGCGGGTCATGACCAGGGCCCCCAAGCTGGTCTCAAGAAATGAGCGAGATTCGCCTGCGCGGTGCTGCTGAGCACAACCTCCAGTCCGTGGACCTCGAGCTACCACGGGGAACCTGGATCTGCGTGACTGGCCCTTCGGGTTCCGGCAAGTCATCGCTGGTCTTCGATACGCTGGTCAGGGAGGGGCAGCATCGTTACCTGGGCGCACTCTCTGCCCGGGCTCGGCAGTTCTTCGGGAAGCTGGGTGGCGCACGTGTGGCCTCCATTGAGGGCTTGCCCCCGGCCATGGCCATTGGCCAGAGTGATGCCAGGGCGAGTTCACGCTCGACGGTGGGGACGCTGACGGGCAACCTGGACCTGTTACGGCTGCTGTTCGCTCGTGCTGCAGTCGACCCGGGCGGCGCTGCACTTACTCGGAGCCACTTCAGCTTCAACCACTCTGAGGGAGCCTGCGAGGCCTGTGGAGGAAGTGGGCTCGAGGATCGAGTGGCAGAGGATCTGCTCGTTGCTGATCCGACACGATCCATCAGAGACGGTGCGCTCAAGCCGACCCTGAAGAATGGCTACACGGTCTACTCACAGGTGACTCTGGAGGTGATGGACACGATCTGTCGCGCCCACGGCTTTGATGTGCAGACACCCTGGGAGGAGCTGAGTGATGCCCAGCGTGACGTGATCTTCCATGGAACCAAGGCCCTCGAGGTTCCCTTTGGCAAGCACAGCATCGAGTCCCGAATGAAGTGGGAGGGCATCACTGCCCGCCCGCGGGAGGTGGGCTACTACAAGGGCCTGATCCCGGTCATCACGGAGACTCTGCAGCGCAACCGGAATCCGAATGTGCTGCGCTTTGTTCGCTCCTTGCCCTGTGGGGCCTGTGGTGGAGCTCGGCTCGGCAGAGCAGGGCGCGAGGCGCAGCTCGGGCAATGGAGGCTGCCGGGGCTGCTCGCACTACCTGCTCGAGAACTTCCCCAGGCGCTGGAGGAGCTGCCGAGCTCTGAGGTCCTGGGGGCCTTGAAGCCCGAGCTGAATCGCAGGCTCGAGCGCATGCATCAGCTCGGGCTGGGACACCTGGCACTCGAGCGAGAGAGCACGACCCTCTCCGCGGGGGAGGCGCAGCGGATTCGGCTCGCCAGGCAGCTGGCAGCTTCTCTCTCGGGCCTCCTGATTGCTCTTGATGAACCCACCCTTGGTCTGCACCCGAGCGGCCAAGAGGGGATGCGGGCGGTCCTCGATGACTTGCGAGGCCAGGGCAACACCCTGGCCGTCGTCGAGCACGATCCCGACATGGTGCGTCACGCTGATCACTGGGTTGCCATCGGGCCGGGGGCAGGGCCGGACGGAGGGCGTGTGGTGGCCAGCGGCGCCCTGCCTCCTCACCCTCTGGGAGAGCCTCCGCTGGCCAAGGCAACTCGTCGCGAGTCCGACGAGACGATTCGCCTGAGCGGTGCAACCCTTCATAACCTCCGCCAGGCCGAGCTGAGTGTGCACCTGGGTACCTTTCAGGTGGTCAGTGGTCCTTCCGGCGCAGGGAAGACCTCCCTCGTATTTGGCACCTTGCTGCCTGCGCTCCTCGGTGAAGAAGGCGGTGCCTTCACTGGACTCGAGGCGGCTGAGGGGCAGGCAGTCCGTGCAGTGGATGCGCGACCAATCGGTCGCAGCTCACGGAGTACACCTGCTACCTGGTCGGGACTGATGGACCTGATTCGCAAGCGATTCGCGGAGACTGAAGTGGCGCAGTCCCTGGGGATGAAGGCTGGCCATTTCTCGTTCAACAACAAGTCCGGGCGGTGCGCAGCATGCGAGGGGCTGGGTACCCAGGTCGTTGGCTTGCACCTGCTCAGGGATGTGGAGCTCTCCTGTCCATCTTGCGGCGGTTCACGCTACGCTGCCGAGACTCTCCAGGTACGACTGCGTGGCAAGTCGATCGCGGAGGTCCTGGCGCTCTCCGTACGTGAGGCCCGGGATTACTTCTCCGAGGATCCACAGGCACATGCGTTGTGTCGTGCGATGGATGACCTGGGATTGGGCTACCTTGCCCTGGGTTTTCCATCGAATCGCCTGAGCCGGGGAGAGGGGCAGCGCGTCAAGCTGGCGACCCTGCTGGGAAATACGAAAGCGCGGCCGACACTGGTCGCCCTCGATGAGCCGGACCGCGGACTTCATCCAGAGGATGTGCAGCGGCTTCTGGCCTGTATCGACGAGTTGATCGATGCTGGTCATACTGTCCTGGCGATTTCTCATCATCGTCACCTCTGGGCTGCAGCGGACACACTTGTGGAGCTTCAGGATGGAGTCGCACGGGTCGTGCCCCCTGCTGATGGGCTGCCACTGAGTTCAGTTCGAGACTCCAGGCCACCGGCGACGCCCCCCGCGAGCATTGAGCTGGAGGGGGTTCGCACGAATTCCCTGCAGGGTGTGGACGTCTCTATTCCTCATCGAAAACTGACGGCGATCTGTGGCGTCTCGGGCAGCGGCAAGAGCTCGCTTGCGTTCGATACCCTGGCCAGCGAGGGTTGGCTGCGCTTTGCAGAGAGCCTGCCATTTCAGGTGCGCCGGTTCATGAAGCGCATGCCGCGCCCCGAGCTGGAGGCTGCACGTGGTCTCGGTCCGGTGCTGGCCCTGCGGCAGAACCAGACCAGGGCTGGAAGGCGCTCGACGGTTGCAACACAGACCGAGATCGGCCCGACCTTGAGGCTCTTGTGGTCTCGAGCTGGGACTCTTGATGGGCAGCCCTGTGGGCTCAGTGCGGAGCACTTCAGCCCGGACCGTGCCCTGGGAGCTTGCCAGGGCTGTGAGGGTTCGGGAGAGATCTCGCGCTGCGATCCCCGGCGACTGGTCACCAACCCAGATCGTTCGATCCTGGCCGGCGCCATGGACGGCACCCGTGTGGGCCGTTACCTGGGGGAGCCTGACGGGCAGTTCATCGCAACCTTGAAGGCCGCTGGGCCTGGTATTGACTGGGAGAGGCCCTGGGAGGAACTCCCGGATGAGGAGCAGCGCTTCGCCTTGCATGGTGGAGACGGCTCAACGATTGCAGTGCGCTGGGAACTCTCGGACGAGAAGCGAGCCGGGGAGGGCAAGCAGGCCCACGAGTTCGAGGCCCGCTGGCTTGGCTTCCTGGAGCTGGTCGAGCGGGAATCGCGTCGACGAGTGAATCAGAAGACTGCGGCCCAGTGGGCGGAGCCACTCGCGCAGGTGCCCTGTCCAGCCTGCGAGGGGGCCCGATTACGCCCGGAGGTTGCTGCCGTGAGCGTGGGGGGTCTCCGCTTGCCAGATGTTCTTGCGCGACCTCTCGATCAACTGATCGAAGTCCTCGAGGGCATCGACCTGAACGAACGACAAGCAGCGGTCTTTGCAGCCCTCATGCCGGAGCTGAGTTCACGTGTTGATGATCTGAGGGCGCTGGGGCTCGGTCACCTGGAGCTGAGTCGCAGTAGCCGTAGTCTCTCTGCTGGTGAGCTCCAGCGTACTCGACTTGCGAGCGTGCTGCGTTCAGGACTCAGCGGAGTGACGATTGTTCTGGATGAGCCAACCAGTGGGCTGCATGTGCGTGATGTCGAGGGTCTGCTCGAGCTACTGCGCGGGTTTCGGGACCGAGGTAACACGGTGGTCGTGGTGGAGCACGAGCCACGAGTCTTACGTGCGGCTGATCATCTGATCGAAATGGGGCCTGGTGCTGGAGTCGCGGGAGGGCAGCTGGTTGCCAGCGGAGAGCCCGCGACGGTGCTGGCAGCGGACGGTCCGACAGCGATTGCAATGAGGGGGGCAGAGGAGAGACACTCTCAATCACCAGCCGAAGAGGCCCGTCTGCGCCTGCGTGGCTGCCGGGCGAACCACCTGCGCTCGATTGATGTTGAGCTGCCGCTCGCCGGGCTCGTTGCGGTCACCGGTGTCTCAGGTAGCGGAAAGAGCAGCCTGGTGTTTGATGTCCTCGAGGCTTCGATTCGCGCCCGGCGTGCCGTCGAGTGCGACACCATCGAGGTCGACGGTGGATTCGACCACTTCAAGGACATACGCACGTCGCGCAGGCCCACAACAAGCTCAACGATACTGGCAGCCCTCGATTTGCTGCCTTCACTCCAGTGGCTGTACAGCTCGGCACCGGGCGCCGAGAAGCTACCTCGCCAGGCCTTCTCGTTTGCCAGCCCTGCTGGGCGTTGCAAGGCCTGCAATGGTTCAGGGCGTGAGCGAATCGCCATGGACTTCATGGCAGACCTGGAACTCGACTGCCCGGTGTGTGATGGGCATCGGTATCGACCAGAGGTGCTCGCGGTTCACTGGAAGGGCCTGAATGTGGCCGACTTTCTCTCCTGCTCGATTGCTGAACTGCTTCCCATGCTGCCGGCAGGTAGGCTCCGCTCGGGCTTCGAGGCCATCTCCCGAGTCGGCCTCGACTACCTGTCCCCGGGGCGGCGCCCGTCCGAGCTGTCCGGAGGCGAACGCCAGCGCGTGGCCCTCGCCTCCAGTCTCGCGGCGGCCCCCTCTCCAGGCCTCTACCTGCTCGACGAGCCGGCGACCGGGTTGCACGAGGCAGACATTGCCCGGTTGGGTGAGGTCTTCCGTGCTCTGGCTGTTCGCGGTGACCTGGTGGTCATCGCGGAGCATCGAATATCACTGATCGCTCTCTGCGATCATGTGATCGACCTCGGGCCGGAGAGCGGGGTGGGGGGCGGGCAGCTGATCGCCACCGGCCCTCCGGGTGGACTCGAGGTGGGAGCGACAGCGGAGGCCTTGCGAGGGGACCTGCGTTGAAGGGGGCTCGGGCCTCAGTTGATCCAGGAGATCTCCACCGCGTTCGAGAGATTGAAGCCACTGCCGCAGGCTCCTGGAGCCGGGTCCCGATGCCAGAGCTGGTAGTAGCGTGTCTCACCCGATGCAGCACCATCGATCGAGGAGATGGTGACACTGCTCGCGGCAGTGCCGGCTCCACTTGCCAGGACGACCTCGAGTCGCTTGATCGCTCCTCCTGCGCAGAGATGGCCGTCGCCGTAGGGAATGCCGTTGCCGCCACCGAGAGAGCTCGTCCCGCTGATGAACATGCCGGGGACTCCCGTGGGTAACCCCTGAGCTTCAAGGCTGAGCGTATCACTCGCGATGCTGGCGTCCCCAGTTGCGCCAAGGGTCGTGCCGCTACCGCTGGAGTTCTGACAGCCACTGCCCGTGCCGCCCAGGTTTCCGCAGGGGCATGCTGCACCACTTCCATCACCGAAACAGAATGGAGTACCTGTGCTGGTATCTCCGGTGGCGACGAAGTCGAGCGGTGCAGATGTGCCTGTATTGCCGTACTCGTCCGCAGAGCTGAAGAAGTAGGCGATCGTGCCAACTTCGGTGCCGGGGATCTCTGCGCGGAATATCTGGCCGCCAGAACTGAGAGCTGGAACCGTTGCTCCACCGGAGCCGTTGACCGTGTAGGTCAGGGTCGTCGGGTTGTACCAGGTGATGTAGTAGGGGGCATTGTCGTACACCTGCGCACGAATCACTGTCGGCTCGGAGTCGGCGGCGCGATCGGGCGCCTGCTCCACGTTCGGGATGTAGGGAGCGTGCGTGTCCGGCGTCTGCGTCGTGTTCTCGAAGTACCGATTGGCCACATTGAAGTCATTGGCCACGAAGATGTCGTAGTCACCGTCGCCGTCTACATCGCAGGCGTCTGCATCCAGCGCCGTGTTGCTAGAGCTGGGGAAGCTGACCTGGGAGAAGCTAAAGCCTGAACCGCCGTTGTTGTTATTGCGGTAGAGCTTGTCCTGACCGGAGAAGTTGGCCACGAACAGATCCAGGTCCCCGTCATTGTCATAGTCGAGGAAGTCTCCCTCATTATCGTCAGAGCTCGAGCCCGACAGGGTCGTGAGGCTGTTGTATGTTCCGTTGCCTGTGTTGCGCAGGGTGCAGTCATTGAAGCCGAAGCCTGCGAGCCAGTTCAGGCCGTAGATGTCGAGGTCACCATCGCCGTCGAGATCGCCCATCTCCTGCTCATAGTGCCCGTTGCCGCTGGCCCAGCCACTGGGGAAGGCGGAGTTGGACACGTCGCGGAAGGCGAGTGTGCCGGTCTCGGAAAGACGGTTTTCGAACATTCGTGGCTGCTCCTGGCGGGCACCATGGAGGATGTCCAGGTCGAAGTCGCCGTCGATGTCACCGATGTCGATGTCCAGGGCGCTGGAAGCGATGTCACATCGAGTGCCGTTGGTATTGGTGGTGTCCGACTGCTGGGTGCCCTCGCACCAGATGCCGGGGTTGTTGGTTTGAATTGTCTGGCCGCTGAGCTGGAAGCCCGAGGGGTTGAACTCCTCGAAGAAGCCGTTGCCGTCATTGAGGAAGATCCGCGAGGGGACCTGGCCACCGAAGACTCCCCCGTAGCTCGAGTGGAAGAGATCCATGTCGCCGTCGTTGTCCAGATCTCCGAAGTCACAATCGCAGGAGAAGTCGATGAAGGTGCCATCACCCAGGATCTGATTGGGGGCAATCGAGGAATTGGGACCGGCCAGTCCAACCCAGCGACTCGATGTTTCGTCCACGTAGATGCCCGTCCCCGTGCCCGAGTTTCGCCACCAGCGATTCCCCTGAGCTACCAGCGCCGCAGTGTCGGAGATATAGAGGTCTAGATCCGAGTCATTGTCGAAATCGACGAACTCGATGTCACGGCTCTGATCGTTGATTGCCGGGAATCGTGAACCGGTCTCGTCCTGGAACTTGCCGAGGTTTGCACCCGGGCCGCGATTGATCCAGATCCGGTTCTGATCCTGGTCGGTGTCGCCACCGTCAGCAAAGACCGCGTCCCAGTCGCCATCCAGGTCGACGTCCCCAAAGTCGAGGTTCTCTGTCTTCGAACTGTTCGCAGAGCCGCTGGTGGGTATGTCGGCCGTGTTGTTGCTGAACTGGCTGTGTGCCACCCCGGTGATCAGGAGTGTTGCAGCGATACCACGCAGTCCAGCGGGCACTATTCGTTCAAGAGTCATCATGGGGAGATCTGGCATTTCAAGGTATGAGCCTGACATTCGACGGATCAGATACCGAAGGTCACACAGATGCCGCTCGAGAGGTTGAAGCCATTGAGGCAGGGGCCACCAGCAGTGTCTCTGTACCAGGCCTGGAAGTAGCGGGTATCACCGCTCATCCAGCCCTCTGCGCTGGCATAGCCCGCACCCCATCCAGCATTGCCGGACCCATCGGGCACGCGAACTCCGAGGCGCCGAATGGCACCACCGGCACAGCGCAGGCCGTCTCCGAGGAAGACCCCCAGGCCTCCATTGGCCTGAATCGTTCCTGCGAACAGGAGCCCGGGTTGCCCGGGGACGAGGCCGCTGGCAGAGAAGTCGAGGTCGTCCGCCGAGGCGCTGTTGGTCCCGCTGGCGGTCAGGGTTGCGCCGGCTCCAGTGGAGTTCTGGCAGCCTTCACCGCTCCCGCCGTTGTTTCCGCAGGGGCAGGCCGCTCCACTTCCGTCGCCGAAGCAGATGGCAACGAAGGGCTGGCACTCGTCGGGGATTCCATTTCCGTCGGCATCAACGCTGGTTCCGAGGGAGATGTCGCACTCGTCCGGGACGCTGTTTGCATTGCAGTCAGTGATCGACTCGCACTCGTCGGGGGTTCCATTGGAGTTGCAGTCCGTGTCGCACTCATCGGGCACGCCGTTGGAATTACAGTCATTGCCAACGAGTTCACAGTCATCCGGGATCCCGTTCGAGTTGCAGTCAGGCCCTGACTCGCAGTCGTCAGGAGTGCCATTGGAATTGCAGTCGGTCTCGCAGTCGTCAGGGATGCTGTTTGAGTTGCAGTCGTTCCCTGTCAGCTCGCACTCGTCCGGGATGCTGTTTGAGTTGCAGTCAGTGATGGTCTCGCAGTCATCCGGAGTGCCATTCGAGTTGCAGTCGGTCTCGCAGTCGTCCGGGATGCTATTCGAGTTGCAGTCGTTTCCTGAGAGTTCGCATTCGTCCGGTATGCCGTTGGAGTTGCAGTCAGGGCCTGACTCGCATTCGTCGGGCGTACCGTTTGAGTTGCAATCGGTATCACACTCATCGGGGATGCTGTTTGCGTTGCAGTCGTTTCCGGCCAGCTCACACTCGTCCGGGATGCTGTTGGCGTTGCAGTCGGTGATCGACTCGCAGTCATCCGGCGTTCCGTTTGAGTTGCAATCGGTGTCGCACTCATCGGGAATGCTGTTTGAGTTGCAGTCGTTTCCGCTCAGCTCGCACTCGTCCGGGACGCTGTTGGAGTTGCAGTCGGTGATCGACTCGCAGTCATCCGGTGTCCCGTTGGAGTTGCAGTCCGTGTCGCACTCGTCGGGGATGTTGTTTGAGTTGCAGTCGTTTCCGGCCAGCTCGCAGTCGTCCGGCACGCCATTGGAATTGCAGTCGGGTCCGACCTCGCAATCGTCAGGCGTCCCATTCGAGTTGCAGTCGGTCTCGCACTCGTCCGGGATGCTGTTCAGGTTGCAGTCATTGCCCGCGAGTTCACATTCGTCGGGGATGCCGTTTGAGTTGCAATCGGTGATCGATTCACAGCTGTCGGGGGTCCCGTTCGAGTTGCAGTCAGTGTCGCACTCGTCGGGGACGTTGTTTGCGTTGCAGTCGTTTCCAGCCAGTTCGCACTCGTCCGGGATGCTGTTGGCGTTGCAGTCGGTGATCGACTCGCAGTCATCCG
>JABACD010000015.1 GCA_014237855.1 Planctomycetota bacterium
GCTTGCCCGCGCTGTTCTTGCCGGCCGCCTGCTGACCTCTCTCTTGCTGGTTCGGGGTCTTGCGTCCTTCCTGGGCTGCACGATTGTTCTTGGACCTCTCGGGCGCCTGAGTTCCTTGCTTGGCCCGACCCTGCGAGGGCTTCGCCTGCTGAGACTTGCTCTTCCGTGCTCTCTTGGTGGTGGACCCCTGACCGGACACTCTTCTCGTGCTCTCCCGGTTGGGCTGTCGCATGGAGATCCTTGCTGAGGCCTCCAGCGGTGCAGCGACGCTACCCACGTTGACTTGCTTGGGATGGCGCTGGGACGCACCGATGCTCCAGTAGTTGCAATACTCCTGCTGAACGAGCGCGCTGGAGCTCACGATCTGGGGGGTCACCGCGATGGTGTCGCGGCCCTCTTGCCACCACTTCAGCCATGCGTTGCTGTCCATCCCGTTATCCGTTCCTGTCAGGAGGGCAAGGGATGTTCGAAATTCGTCCATATGAGCTATGCGGCGTCCCAGGGGGAGCCGAACCATGTAGCTCATCAGGGTCTCGAGTGACTCGCGGCTTCGCATTCGCCCAAGTCCCATGATCAATGCGCTGGTGACCTGACGATCCCCGCTATCGAGAATCCTGGGGTCGATGACCGGAAGGGAGCCGTTCTGGCCTTTCTGGCAGATGGCACGAATCAGTGCTGCCGTGGTCTTCTCATCCGCCGCGTTCTTACCCAGCTCCACGTGGAGGGGGCGTAGGGACGCAGGAAGAGGATTGAACCTCAGAGCCTCGATCGCCGCGAGGCGCACCGCAGGGCTCGGATCCTTCATTGCCCGGGAAACCGCCTTGAGGACCTCGGGATTGGCCACGCTCCCGGACTCGGCAAGGGCTTCGACTCGCGCTTGTGAATCCTGCTGGCCGAAGGCCTCCTCCAGGCGCTCCAAGGCTACCTGGTCCGGACTGCTTGGCGTTTTCTGGCCAGCCGGGTGCAGAGTGACCAAGGGTATAGACAGACCAATACTGATCGCAGCAAACAACATGGAGCCAAGTGGGGGGCTAGGCTGAGGGTGGGGAATGGGGGCGACCTGTGAACAGGAGGCTGGGTACAAAAGTCTACTTGGGATTCTCGATTTCAGGGATCTCGATAGAGTTCTCACCATGATTGATTTCATATCCGGACCCGTAGGGTTGCTTGAGGCCTTGTTCCACGAGCCCCAGAGCCTGGGTTCGAGCGCTACGCCACGTGCAGTCGCCGTCGTTTGTCATCCTCACCCGGTTCAGGGTGGGAGCATGCACTCAACCGTGACCTTCAAGACTGCGCGAGGTTTACAAAACGCAGGTGTTGCCTGTCTGCGAATCAACTTTCGTGGCGTCGGGAAGAGTGGCGGAGAGTACGACGGTCACGGTGGTGAAGAGGAGGATGCTCGAGCTGCACTGGACTGGCTGTTGGAGCGGTATCCAGGTGTCCCCGCATGGGGGGCAGGCTTCTCTTTCGGTTCGCGGACCATTTTCGGGCTCGCCAGAACAGAGCCTCGCCTCGAGCGTCTGATCCTTGTCGGCTTTCCAGCACGGGTCTACCCCATCGAGGGGGTGGACAAGCTGGATCGACCGGCCCTCTTCATCTGGGGTAAGCAGGATGACTTCGGGACCCTGGCTGATCTCCGCCAGCAGTATCCGAGGCTACCCGAGTCCCTCGAGTTCCAGGAGATCGATGGCGCTGATCACTTCTTCCGACGGTTCACGAAGGAACTCGAGGAGCAAGTTCAGGACTATGCGGAGAGAGCGCTGAGCTCCTCCTCCACCTGAGCGGAGCCGGATGGCTGAATCGAGGAGAGCACCGTGAAGGCCAGGATCGGGGGCCAGGCTGATCACTCAGCGGTCCTTGAGGTCGCTCCGTGCGCATCTGGCCAGGGCAAGACGCAGGGTACGCCTTGCCAATCGAGACGACAGGCTGCCCCTCTCCATGAAGCCCATGCGCTCGAGTTCCTGGGAGAAGGCTGGCGACCTGGAGAGGAGGGCAGCAGCCAGCAACCGTAGCTTGCCCAGCGGCCTGGCTGACGCGGACTTCATCCATTGCAGTGCGGGGACCAAGCGCCTCTCCACCTCGGTGAAGTCGCAGCCATGGGGGTAGTCCGGGAGCCTACCGGTGGCACGCATTGGACGGAGGCGATGATGCAAGGCCAGGGGAGTGTTGGGGGTGATGTCAGGGGGGATGACGAAGCCTGAGTCCAGCTTTCCAGCAGCCTTGGCTTGCTCGACGAGCTCCTCCTGGAACTCCTCAGCAGTGAGGGCGAGCATCGACTTGATGCACTGCTCATCGCACTGGTCGCGCAAGTCGGCCACCCCGTACTCGGTAATCGCGATGTCTCTTAGGTGTCGGGGGATGGTGCAGTTCCCGTATTGCCAGCGGATACTCGAAGTGAGAGCGGCGCCCGCGCCGTGTGTCGAGCGAAACATGAGCGCCGAGCGTGAGTCCTGAAGGGTGTGTGCCATGGCGACGAAGTTGTACTGGCCACCGACCCCAGAGACGACCCGACCATCCTCGAGGGTGTCGGAGGCTGCGGACCCCAGCGCGGTCATGACCATGCATGTGTTGAAGAACCGGGCATCTCGTCTCTGAGCCCGCTCGAGCCGCTCATTGCCGCCGTACAGCTGGTTGATGTGCGAGACCCTGGTCATGCCTACCTTGCCGCGATCTTCCGGGGGAGGATTTCGCAACCACTCGTAGAGATCAACGGAGCCCAGGTAGAAGGCGCCATCGAGGAAGTGGCCGGCACTCTCGAGGAGCTCCCGGTCTTGCGTGGTGGGGGTTCCCGCGTTCAGGCGCTCCATCGCGTCGGCGTCCTCGACGACCTGCCGCTTGAGGACTCCAGCAGCACGTAACACTCGAAACGCATCATTCACCATCTCGCTAGCGCCGTAGAGGCCTAGCTCGAAGGGGCCTGTTCCTCCAATCTCACGCACGAGCTCGCTCTGGGCGTAGCCTGGCTCCAGGGTCTCCAGGAGCTTCAAGTACTCGGCGTTGTCGGTGTGCCTGAGGATCAGTGCCTGGGCGAGTGCATCGGATAGCGTGCCGATACCAATTTGAAGGGTGCCACCATCACGGACCAGAGCGCTGGCGTAGATACCGATTGCGTAGTCCGCATCGCTCACCGGACCTCGCGGCAAGGCGAAGAGTCGAGCCGAATCGCGTGGTAGGTCGATGACGAGGTCGAAGTAGTCGGCGGGCACCTCAGCGCTTCCGCCGATGTAGGGCAGCTCTGGGTCGACCTCGGCCACGAGGCAGGGCCGAGGCTTGCCGAGACGCGCGATCTCGTCGATCAGATCGAGCGTCAGATCAGGGTTACAGCTGAGGCTCAATCGTCCACCGTCGCCACGAGCCACTTTTTGGACCAGCCCTCCGATGCCCTGTCGGGCCAGGCCTCGCGCCACATGCGTGTAGTTGACACTTGCGTAGCCTTGTTGCGCCTGCTTCGAGGCCAGCATGGAGCCTGAAGCCATGTAGAACTCCTCATGCCTCATGTTTGCTGGGAGCGCATCCTGAGCGAGGGCTTTGGCGTACTCCAGGACCTCGAAGTCGAGGCCGAAGAAGCGCTCGGAGAACGGATTGAGGAATCGAGCTGCGAGCTCTCCCTTGGCTGTCGGTGGAGAGAGGGAGAGCGCCGTGAAGACCTTGAGCTTCAGCGAAGGGTCCCGCTTCACACGGTGGAACAGCGCGTTGAGGAGTCGGTGGGGCTTGCCCAGGGCCAAGGGAGCTGCGACACGCAAATCCGGGCCGGCCCTGGATACCAGGAGTTCCACTGCGCTGGACAGCTCATCTCCAGGATCTTGCTGGTACTGGTCCATGCCAGGAGTATTGCACGCTCGCACGCGGATTTCGGCCTCAGAGTCCAGCCTGGGGCTCCTGTGATGGAGGCGAGGCGGGAGTGAGCCCCTCGGGCAGCAGCTGGAGGAACCCCAGGGGGCCGGCGGGCAGTCGGGTCCGCCGAGGACAAGATTGAGATGACCCGCGCGGCCAGGCTGCAGGCCGCGTCCAGCTCTTCACCTGGTCGTGGCAGCGGTAAGCATCAGCTCCGGTCGTTTTCACCTCATTGCCAGGGGGAGGAGAGTCGTGGAGTCGGGCTGAACAGGTAGCAACCTCGGAGATGTTCGGAAGCCTTGAGTTTCCCAGCTTGGACGGCAGGGTCGCGATCTAGGGTTCAATCCTTACCATTCACGCTCCTCTCGCCATAATCGAGCCTTCCCTCTCGAATCATTGGAGCCCCGCGGCTCTCTCGAGACTTCATCCCACTCGTCCCCCGATGATCTTCACCAGCTACGAGTACCTGATCTTCATCGTGCTGGTGTTCAGCCTTTACTGGGCTGTTCGGGATCGCCTCATTCAGAACGTCCTGATCCTGGTCGCCAGCTACCTCTTCTACGGCTGGATCCATCCCTGGTTCTGCTCTCTGATCGCAGTCTCCACGGTGGTGGACTACTTCGCGGGACGGGGCATGCGCCGAAATCCAGGACAGAAGCGTGTGTGGCTCATCGTGAGCCTGGTCGTGAACCTGGGCATGCTGGGGGTCTTCAAGTACTTCAATTTCTTTGCCGACAGCATCACCGCTCTGGCTGGTGAGTTCGGACTGGCGCTGGATCCGGTCACGACTCGCATCCTCTTGCCCGTAGGGATCTCCTTCTACACCTTCCAGACCCTCAGCTACACGATCGATATCTATCAGGGCAAGCTAGAGCCGCGCAGGAGCTTCCTGGACTTCGCGGTCTTCGTCTCATTCTTCCCGCAGCTGGTGGCCGGTCCGATCGAGCGCGCACGGCACTTCTTGCCGCAGGTTGAGAAGGCCCGAGTCTGGTGCACAGACCGCTTTCTCCAGGCGGTACCCCTGATCATTATTGGTTACCTGAAGAAGCTTGTGGTCGCCGACAACGTGGCGGTGGTGGTCGACAAGATCTTCATGCTCGAGAGCCCCTCGTTCGCGCTCTTGGCCGTCGGTAGCCTGGCATTTGCCGTCCAGATCTATGCAGACTTCTCTGCCTACACGGATATCGCGCGGGGATCGGCCAAGTTGATCGGCTTTGAGCTCATCGAGAACTTCAACTCTCCATACGTGGCCATCTCGCCGTCGGACTTCTGGCGCCGCTGGCATATCTCGTTCTCGACCTGGATTCGCGACTACCTCTACATCCCGATGGGAGGATCGAGGGTCAAGACGAAGCTGGGCATGCTGGCCGTGCTGCTGGGGTCGATGGGACTCAGTGGTCTCTGGCATGGCGCGGCCTGGAATTTCGTCGCCTGGGGGATCTATCACGCCCTCTTGCTGTTCGCCTGGAGATTGCTGGGCTTCAGTGGACACTGGAAACCGACCTCGCGGATCAGTCACGCCATTGCCTGGAGCTCGATGTTCAGCTTCACCCTGATCGGTTGGACCATCTTCCGCGCATCGAGTCTGGGATGGCTACTGGAGACCTTCAATGGCATGAGCCTGCTAGGCTCCAGGGATACGATTCTCACGACTCTCTACTGCCTGTGCACGGTTGGCCTGTACAGTCTCGCGATGATCCTGCCCTGGCCGATCCTCCGCGATAGTGCCCGACTACGACCGGTGTCAGCGGTTTCACTGGGGCTCTCGCTGGTTGCAATCGCGCTGTTTGCCCGGGAAGGTTCGCAGGACTTCATCTACTTCCAGTTCTGATGCGATCATTCCATCCTCTCGAATTGGTAGGCGCGCTCGTCGTGTTTTCGCTGTCGAGTCTCTACCTCGGCCAGAAGTGCGACGATTACTTCGTGGCAAGAGAAGCGGAAGGGGTCGAGGGGGCTGCCGTCACCACGAGGAGGATGTCCAAGAGCTACGAGCTCTCCAGGCCGGAACTCGTGGTCTTGGGGAATTCGATTCTCGAGGCAGGGGTCAATCGCAAGCAGCTTCGGAACACCGTGGGCCTGCGTACCTTCTTGGCGCCGGTGCGTGGCTCCGCGTCTGCACTGTGGTACGCCTACTTGAAGTATGAGGTTCTCGCGAAGGAGCAGAAGCCAAAGTACGTGGTCATACTGTTCCGTGACATTCTCCTCACGTTCCCGACATATCGAACGGAATGGCGGTATCAGGGCATGATCAGAGCTCTGGCTGGGGATGACCCTCTGATGAAGGAGCTCGTCTTCAGCTCCTCCTCTGACCCGATCACTCAGCTTCTGGATGACAACTGGCCCCTGTATCGATCCCGCGACCAGGTCCGCGAAGTTGTGGAGCTGACCGCGCGCGAGAAGCTGTTGGAGAATCTTCCGGGGGTCGAGCGGGCGGATGTCGTGAGAGCTGTGGGGCGTACTTTTTCTCCCAAGAATTTCGACCAGGAGCTGGCCACGCTGGAAGAGGAAGATGCGGGGATCTCAAAGGACTTCTTGCCCTACTTCGACTTCGACGCACACGTGGAGGACTCGTTTCTTCCGGCGATGATTGACCTTTGCCAAGAGGCTGGTGTTGAGCTGATCTTGGTCCGCGCTCCGGCACGCCGGGACCTACCGGAGCTGCTGGCGCAAAAGGAGCTTCCCCGGTACGCGAGGGAGCTCCTTCCCGACTACCTGGCCAAGCTGACCGCATACCTGGAGCAGCGCGAGGTCACCTTCATTGACTTCCATGGGGAGCCAGAGCTACGTGATGCGCACTTCGGCATTGGGGATCACATGAATCTGGAGATAGGCCAACCGCTCTTCACAGGGCTTCTGGGCGAGCGGCTGCTCGAAGTCGGGGTTGGAATGAGGGATCGGTGGAGTGACCCAGACAAGGCCGACCAGGAGTAGAATTTTCGAGCATCACCCAGCTACGACCCGCAGACCGGTCCTCCCAGGGCATCAGGGGCTGGGGTAATGGACTGCTGGTGGTGCGCCTCAGCGGAGATGCGTGGCCAGCGGGTTGATTCGTGCTGAACTGGGCAATCCGGGCACTCATCAGGGATGGCTTGGGCGTGAGTTTTCGTTCTGGAATCGAACTTGGGAGCTTATACACACGACCTGAACCCTTGGTTCTCGCCGAATCCCTTCTAATGAACAGGCCGCACAGTTGATCCACCTTCCGTCGGCCTGATGAAATAGTCACCGGCCTGCGTAGCAACGAATCCAATCAGTCTAATTCTCAACTCCTCGGCTTCGACCATGTTCTCAACGCTACTGCTCAGTGCTCTCGTCGCCACGAGCGCACCGATCGAACTCGCCTCGACAAACTCCCTCTACACCGTAGCTCAGGCTGCGGATCACGACGCCGAAATTGATGCAGCCGGCGATGACGTGGAGAAGATCCTTGAACTGGGGCGATCCTGGAAGTCGGCCCGCAAGTCGGCCGCGGCCAAGGCTGCCTTCTTACGCGTACTCGAGCTGGACCCCGAGAACGAAGAAGCCCACAAGGGCCTCCGTCACCATTTCTATGCTGGTCAGTGGTTCACTTCCTACTCCGCACTCTCGAAGTACAAGCGAGCAGAATCGGAGGAGATGAAGGCCAAGGGGCTCTCGCGCCTGGGAGATGAATGGGTGCCAACCGCCGACCTGCCATTCCTGAAGATGGGATGGGCGAAGGATGAGAGTGGGAACTGGGTAGATCCCTTCCGGCTCCAGATTGCAGAGTACGAGGCAGCCATGGCGGAAGAAGGCCGAGAGCTTCGTGCGGAGGACTCCAGTTGGATTCACCCCGATGACTTCGACAAGTGGAGTGAAGGTCTTTGGAAGTGCGGCGATGAGTGGGTCAGCCTGAGTGAGGCGAATGCCTTTCATTCGAAACTTGGCCAGTGGTGGCAAGCCCGCGGTGAGCGATTCGAGCTACTTACCACCTGTGACATGGAGGTCTTGCTCTGGGCGCGCTGGCACGCGGATCAGGCCTATGGCGATCTGTCTCGAGTCTTCGGCCTACAACCCAGCTACCGGCCGATGCTGGTCTTGATGCGAAACATCGAGCAGTTCAATACCTTTGCTGCAGGTAGCCAGGCGGACTCTTTTCCGGCTGCTGAGAGCAGCGGCTACTCTTCCCTGCACAATGCTTACTTCGCTGATTCCTGGTTCGATCCGCGCACGACGCCTCCCCGTTTCCTTGGCACCGGCGTGGGGTACTGGGACGCCTCTGATGAGAAGGTTGGACCCTTCGGCAAGCACTCGGTTCGGCACGCTGCGGGCCTGGCCTACGCAGAGGCGATTGCCCCGAGCCTGAACACCCTGGGGGCTGCCCTGGCAGCAAGCGCGCCGATCAACCTCGACGAATTCTGGGCCGAGAAGCCGATTCCGCGCTGGCTGTTCTACGGAGCAGCGGCATTCGCGGAGCGCTACTACAAGGATGTCCAGGGTGAAGGGGACCCGATGAAGTATCGCGCCTGGTCCATAGCAAACCTGCGCTCGGGAGGGGATCTGGACTCCCTCGAGTCAATCTTCGCCTTCAATCTCAGCTTGGAAAATATCGGCCCGTCGACACGGCTGATCAATGAAGCTGGCCTGGTCGTTTCATTCATTGTTGATGGTGGGTGCGGCCCGGTCATCGAAGCTCATCGTGCCTTCAAGTCAGCGCTCAAGAAGGGGAGTGGTGCCAGAGAGGCTGTCGTTGCCCTGCAGAAAGCAGTCATCGACAACAAGGAGGCCTTCGAGAAGTACGTGGAGAGCAATTGAGGATTCGGCAGCGCTGAGGCTCGCGGTTCGGTTGAGGCAGGCCACTGCTGACATCGAACCGCTGTCTCTTGAGGAGAGGGATTTCGCGACCAGGATTCGCTAGGCTCCACCCTGCATGCTCGTCCAATCCCAGATTCAGCTGCAAACCTCCGGGCGCGGTACTCACGACATCACTGCCGAGGTCAATGAGCATGTCCGGCGGTCGCAGGTGACAGAGGGACTCTGCACCGTCTTCGTGCAGCACACCAGCGCCTCCCTGGTGATCTGTGAGAACGCGGATCCTGACGTCCGCACGGACCTGGAGGCCTGGCTCTCACGGGCGGTGCCAGATGGAGACCCGCTCTTCGTTCATACGTCCGAAGGATCAGATGACATGCCTGCCCACGTACGCTCCACACTGACATCGACCTCGATCGGCATTCCGATCACGTCGGGTGGTCTGGCTCTTGGGACCTGGCAGGGGCTCTACCTCTACGAGCACAGACACCTCGGTCACAGTCGACGCATCAGGCTCACGATTCTGGGCTGAAGGTCAGATGCCTTCGCGTTCCAGGCCCTGCTCTACTGGCCGTAGCGTGATGTGCATGACGATGCAGGCGGCCACGTAGAAGCCGATCGTGGTGTACATCAAGACCGCGTAGTCATTGCCGGTGGCATCAAGTACTGCGCCGCCCACCAGGGGGCCGACGACCCAGCCGATCCCCCACAAGCAGAGCAGGAGTGCGTTCTGGAGCTCCCTGAGACCGGGCGGGGACGCCTCCATGAGAAAGGTCTTGAGCACCGGCTGGGAGGCATTCATGAATGTGGTGCGCATCAGGTAGGCCACGGCTGCCAGCCAGGCCAGCTCTGCCTGGGCCAGGGTGAGGAAGAAGGGGATGGACGCCAGCTGAACGGCCATCATTGCTCGCACTGGCCCAAGTGTGGCCATCAGGAAGGGCCCGCTCAGGAACCCGATCGACATCAGTACCTGGCCGCCACCAAAGAGATCGCCCACATCTCCCGACGAGAATCCAAATCGCTCGATGAAGTAGAGCGACATGAATGGAATCGTCATGCCTGAGCCCAGCGCAGTGAGCAGTTGTGGTGCGACGAAGCGCAGCACCAGGCCCCGATTCTTCTCGAGAGTCTTCCACAGTGGGGCGTGGTGTTCGGGGGCGGGCCGCTCTTCGTGTATCCGTAGGTAGACCAGTGCCGCCAGCGCCGGAAACAGGCCAGCAGTCGAGAGAGCCCAGGCGTGACCCTCGATATCGTTCCCCAGCCAGTTGCTGTAGGCCAGAGCCAGGCGGCCCGCAATGATGGCTCCAAGAACGGAGGCCAGCATGCGTGAAGACTCGGCGACGCTGAAGAGCAGTGGCCTGCCCTCCTTCTTCGAGTGACGGAAGAGGAAGGGAGCACCGGCCGTGAAGTGCACGGCCCATGCAGAGCCTGCAGCGAGATTGACGGCGAACAGGAGTCCCTGGCTGGGCATCCAGGGTAGTAGTGCGTACAGCAACCCGCTGGCAACTGCGGAGATAGCCAGGACACGCCGTGTGGAGTAGCGTGCAAGCAGCATGGCTGCGGGAGCCGTTGCCAGGACCTGTCCCCAGGGCTGGCCTGATGCCACGAATCCAACCTCGCTCTTCGAGAGCCCTTGAAGGTCGAGGAAGATGGCCAGGAGGGTGAAGGGGAAGGTGAAGCTGATCCCCATGATGCAGGATCCGAGGAGGTACCGCCTGGCATCCGGCTGTAGCTGCAGGCGCTTGCGCGGCGCGACATCAGAACCAGCATCCTGGTTCGTGGCCTCCAGGCCGTCATGATCCTCTGACTTCATTCGTGGGGGGGAGACCTCGGAGATCGTGGAAGCTCCCACAATCGGCGGCACATCCTAGGTGCCCTGAGTCCCAGGAGGCCCTGCGAATCCTGTTCTTGAGATCCAGTTGCAGGCTTCTGCTCTCGCGATGGGAACTGCTGAACGAATCGAGAAGCCCCTCGGACCGAGTCGGTCCGAGGGGCTTCTCGATTATCGAATCCGAGCAGCGTTGCTCTCGGATCGCCTGGCCTAGCTTTCGGTCTTGACCGGCTTGGGCTCCGGAGGAGTGGTCTTGCCGTGAGGCACGAACTCCAGGCTCTCGTTGTCCTTGGAGGCCTTGACGGCCAGCACGGAACCACCCTCGAACTCCGCCCGAAGGATGTGCTCTGCGAGCGGATCCTCGATGAAGCGTTCGATGGCTCTGCGGAGCGGACGTGCGCCGTAATCCTCGTTGAAGCCATTGGAGATCAAGAACTCGATGGCTGACTGATCGAGCTCCAGCGTGATGCCACGCTCGCCAAGTCGCTCCCTGACACCCATCAGCTGGATGTGGACGATCCGGCGTAGGTCATCATTTGTGAGCGGGTTGAAGATAATCAGCTCGTCAAGGCGGTTGAGGAACTCAGGCCTGAAGTGACGTTCGACTTCGATCATCACATCGGACTTCATCTTCTTCTTGCGATCATCGATAGTGCTGTCGACCTCCTTGGCCACGCGGTCGAAGCCCAGGCGAGAGCCCGACTTCATCTGCTGAGATCCGAGGTTCGAGGTCATGATCAGAATCACGTTCCGGAAGTCCACGTGACGGCCAAACGAATCGGTCAGGCGGCCTTCCTCCATGATCTGGAGCAGCATGTTGAAGACGTCAGGGTGAGCCTTCTCAATCTCGTCGAGCAGCACCACCGAGTAGGGCCTACGTCGGACCTTCTCTGTGAGCTGGCCGCCCTCCTCGTAGCCGACATACCCAGGGGGCGCCCCGACCAGACGGGAGGCATTGTGCTTCTCCATGTACTCACTCATGTCCATGGTGATGACGGCGTCCTCGTCACCGAACATGAAGTTCGCGAGTTGCTTGCAGAGGTAGGTCTTGCCCACGCCCGAGGGGCCCAGGAAGATGAATGAGCCAGTGGGGCGGCGCGGGTCCTTGAGGCCCGAACGTGAACGGCGGATCGAGCGCGCGATGGCCTTGATGGCGTCATCCTGGTTGATGACGACCTCCGCCAGCTCGTTCTCCATCTTGAGGAGTCGCTCTGCCTCGGCCTTCTCCAGGCGGGTGAGAGGAATACCAGTCATCTTCGAGACGGTCTCGGCGATGATCTCGGCATCTACCTCGCCTACGGATTCGGAACTGGCCTGCTCCTGGCGCCACTCGTTCTGGACCTCTTCCTTCTTCTTCTTGAGCTGGTAGGCCTCATCGCGAAGCTTGGCGGCCTTCTCGAAGTCCTGGTCGGTGACAGCCTCGTCCTTGCTACGCTCGAGCTCGGTGATCTGGTTGATCAGGTCGCGCATGTCCGGCGGCGGAACCATCGACTTGATACGGACTCTGGCACCGGCCTCATCGATCACATCGATTGCCTTGTCGGGCAGGAAGCGGTTGTTGATGTACCGCGTGGAGAGGTCGACGGCGGCCACCAGTGCCTCGTCGGTGTAGTTGACGCGGTGGTGTGCCTCGTACCGGTCGCTGAGTCCCCTGAGGATCTCGATGGCCTGCTCGGAAGTCGGCGGATCGACATTGACCGCCTGGAATCGACGCTCCAGCGCGCCGTCCTTCTCGATGTGCTTGCGATACTCGTCGAGCGTGGTCGCCCCGATGCACTGGATCTCGCCCCTCGAGAGGGCCGGCTTCAGCACGTTTGAGGCATCGATCGCGCCCTCGGCACCGCCAGCGCCCACGAGGGTGTGGAGCTCGTCGATGAACAGGATGACATCGCCGACTCGCCGAACCTCGGTCATCACGGCCTTGATGCGTTCCTCGAACTGGCCGCGATACTTGGTGCCTGCGACCATCAGGGCGAGGTCCAGCACCACGATGCGCTTACCTCGGAGGATCTCGGGAACCTCGTTATTGATGATTCCCTGTGCCAGTCCCTCGACAATAGCGGTCTTCCCGACGCCGGGTTCACCGAGCAAGACCGGGTTGTTCTTGGTACGACGCGCGAGAATCTGAATCACGCGCTCGATCTCGAGTGTACGGCCGATGACCGCGTCGAGCTTGCCCTCGCGAGCGAGCTCGGTCAGGTCGCGCCCGAAGGAATCGAGGGCAGGAGTCTTGCTCTTGCCGTTACCGCTTCCACCGGTGGGTGTCTCGCCAATACCGGGCTCGTCGTCATCATCGTCGGCAGCTTCTGCACCGAGGAAGTCGAGAACCTCTTCACGGACGTCCTCCAGCTTCACACCCAGGTTCATGAGTACCTGGGCAGCGATACCTTCGTTCTCCTTGATGAGTCCGAGCAGGATGTGCTCAGTGCCAATGTAATTGTGACCGAGGTTGCTGGCCTCTTCGAGCGAGAGCTCGAGCACCTTCTTGGCCTTCGGGGTGAAGGGGAGCTGGCCCATCGTCACCATGGAAGGTCCGGTCTTCACGATCTTCTCAACCTCGACGCGGATCTTGTCCAGGTCGATGTGCATCTGCTTGAGCACATTTGCGGCGACCCCGCTTCCTTCCTGGACGAGGCCGAGAAGGATGTGCTCGGTACCCAGGTATTCGTGATTGAACCTCTGGGCCTCTTGGCGGGCCAGGTTCATCACCTTCTTGGCGCGGTCAGTGAAGCGATCGAACATTTTCTCCTCGCGGGTTGTGGACGCCTGTCCAGGCGGTCGTTCCCAAGTCAGCGGTGGATGAGTCGGGAGGGGAGGTGCGGTGACAATTGGTGTAGACCCATCTACATCGGCCTTCGAGGCCCATCGGTTGAATCCGAAGGCGCTACGGGCTCAGCGAAAGGGACCCTATTATGCAACTTGGAGCCCCCTGGTGGCTTGGGTTGGATTTGCGACCTCCTACACTGGGCGTGCTGTAGGGCACCACAAGTTGTTATTCAGTAGTCTCTTAGTGAATCCTGAAGCTCCTAGGCGCCTTCACCGAGGCTCTGGAGTTCATCCCTGATCCGGGCGGCGTTCTCGTAGGCTTCCTCGCGGATGGCCTCGTTGAGTTCCTTCTTGAGGCTCGAGATGACCTGCATGCGGTCCAGCTCGTCGGAGGAGATACCGGGAATTCGGCCGTCGTGTTGGAGGGCCCCGTGAACGCGCTCGAGTATTTCCTCGATGTCAGAGGCGAAGAGCTCGTAGTCATTGGCGCAGCCGATGCGCCCTCGAGTTCGGAGTTCCTCGCGAGTCATTCCGCACTCGGGGCATTCGATATCCGGCTCCTCCTTTCCCTGGTTTCCGGAGGATTGAAGCAGCTTCCAGATGTCTCCCAGGGTCTTCTTCACCACTGGTGCGTGGGGGAGGTTCTTGCTCTGGGCGCACATCTCGCACAGCAGTTGCTGATGGTGTGCTGACTCGACCTCGCCATCCGCCTTGGGCAGGATCTCGATGACGGTCACCGTGGCGACGTTCTTGTGGCAGTTCTCGCAGGTCTGATAGGACATCTTTTCTCTCGGCCAGCCAATGGCCGACCTCCCAATATACCCTCGGCCGATGCCCTCAAACACGGTGAAGCCAATCCCCCCTAAATGGTCCTGGAGCTTCCTCGCGGGTGGCCCAGCGCATCGACTCTATTTGGGACCGTAAGGCCTTGTTTTCACCTCAATTGTCACTGTTTCGTGATCTTTCTTCCTCTTCTGAGCTCACGAGGCCCAGGCTCCAGGCGTGGGCCTGGAATGCCCGTGCCCTGGCCTGGAAATTGGGGTAGGCATCGAAACTGGAGCAGGCTGGAGAGAACAGAATTCCACTGGACTCCTGCTCGAGCGCGACTTCCAGGGCTTCTTCTGGACCATAGGTCAGGCTTGCCTTGATACCGGCCCTGGAGAAAATCAGAGGCCAGGTCTCCGTGGCGCTGCCAAACAGCACGACCTTGGACTTCCGTCGAGTCAGCGTGGACAGGAGCAGACCGAGATCCAGGGCCTTGGTCTTCCCTCCAATCAGCACGGTGAGTCCCTCTGGCAGGGTCTCCAGGGCCGAGATGGTGGAGTCGGGTGTTGTCGAGACGCCGTTGTCCCAGAGAGGGCAGTCGCCCAGCTTCCCAAGCAGCTGCAACCGATGGGGCAGTCCCTTGAGCTCGGGAATGGCCCGGGCCAGGAGTTCTGGGCTTGCCCCCTGGAGAGCGGCCAAGCCCAGGGCCACGAGGAGGTTGTCCAGCTGGAACGGAGCCTGGAGAGGACTTGTTGAGACCGGCCCCAACGACTGGGAATTCAGGCGAAAGTGGCCATCCTCAATCCTGAGCTCCGGCCCCCCCGGGACGAGCGTCTGGATGTCCTCGGGGACCTCGAAGTCATCTGGAAGAGTCTCGCGGGGCATGATCAGGGTGCCTCCCGGCGGGATGCACTCGGTCAGCCGCAGCTTGGCCCTGGCGTACTCATCACGGGTGCCGTGTCTCTCCAGGTGGTCAGCGTGAATGTTGACGATGCCCGCCGCATGAATGGGGGACTGCTCCCGAGTCCGCAGGGTGTGCTCGGGGAGATTCTCGAGCTGGTAGCTGGAGAGTTCGACGGCACAGACATCTGTCGATTGGATCTCCGAGAGCTCGGAAAGGAGTGATCTCCCGATGTTGCCACCCAGAAAGGTGCGTACCCCGGCGGCCTCCAGAAGCTGGGCCAGGTAGTGGGTGCTCGAGCTCTTGCCCTGGGTGCCAGTGATCGCGAGCACCCTTGCGGGGCAGGCATCCAGGAACAGCCCAATCTCGCTGGTGATACGTGCACCCGCTCGAAAGGCATTGACGATCTGGGCATTGGAAGGAGGGACCGCGGGATTCACGACGAGGACGTCGCAGGTGGAGAAATCCCTGGGACGGTGCTGGCCCAGGATCAGCTCGAGGTCCAGACCCTCGAGGTCCCTGACGGCAGGCTCGAGCTGGGTCTCATCGCGGAGATCGGTGACCGTTACCTGGGCACCCCGCTCGGCCAGGAAGCGGGTAGCTGCCGCTCCACCTCCGAAGAGCCCCAACCCCATGACCGTCGCCCGCTGGCCGGTGAAGTCCGTGGTCTTGGTCTCCGTCACGAGTCGCCGTCCGTGGCCTCTTCTTCCTCAGAGCCCGGGGGGGCCGGGGGGAGCTGGTTGGGCCCGGCTGGTCCGGCCCTTCGCAGTCCCTCAGCTCGTTCAAGGACCGCGTCGAAGTCTGGCTGCGAGACCTCTCCAGTCTGTGGCTCGAGGACGACCTCGAGGCGATGAATGTCATTCCAGCCAAAGGGCAACAGGATCTCGCTGAAGTAGTCGAGCGGGAAGTGGCTGAACCAGGGAGGCTCAATCTCCATCTTCTCACTGATCCCACGGTATCCCTGACGGATGATCGACACCTGCCTGGTTCCGTAGCTCTCGAAGCGAATGTCGAGTGGGGTTCTACCAACCAGCTTGCCGTCGAGACGAACCTGGGCTCCAGGGGGGTCGCTGACGAAGACCAGGTGGCGCTCGGAGCGGCAGCTACTCAGGGGCAAGGCCAGGAGGACCAGGCTGAGTGGGAGGGCACGCATGCTTGGATTTCTACGAACTCCAGACTTCATGGCAAGTGTCAGCTCTCCGAATCAGCGGGATTCGAAGGCCACCGGCCAGGTGGCGGAGAGGGCGGGATTCGAACCCGCGGTCCCAAATAATCGAGACACCAGATTAGCAATCTAGCGCATTCAGCCACTCTGCCACCTCTCCGCGCTCTTAGGGCGGGGATGGTACTCCTCGCCACCCTGGTGGGCAAGGCCCCTGAGCGCCGGAGGGGGGCCCGAAACGTCCGGGCTGCAGATCCCAATGAATTGGCCCGGACCAGCCTCCTACCCCCGATGCCCTCGCGAGCTATGATTCTGACTCGCGGGAGGCTCCAATCCTCCCAGGTATTCATGACTCGCAGCCAAACTCTCCCGTCTCCTGACCTGGATCAGCAGGCTCGGGGCCACGCCAGCCTGAATTTGTGGCTGGTCAATGTCCTCCTGGGGGTGCTGGTAGGCACGGCCTATCTTCGCCACCTCCCAGACGATGTCTCTGCCCGAGGCTGGGTCTTCGTGATCTTCGGTCTTTTTTCATGTGTGGCGACCCTGGCACTGATCCCGGGGTTGATCTCCTGGGGGACACTGCGCTTTCTGAGTCGGATGGAAGCCCAGGCCTGGATCCAGGCGCTCTGCGGAGCGGCCTTCCTCTCCATCATGAAGGTGGACACAGTGGTCTACGAGTTGCTTCGCTACCACTTCTTCAGTTCGGCCGTCTTCAACGTGGCTGTCACCCCGGGCTCAGAAGATGCCGTACACCTTGGCGGTCATGTTTGGATCCCGGTAGCGATCGCGATCACGCTCTTGACCGTCGGCCAGTTCCTTGGCTGGCGCTACCTCTATCGCCATTACCTGGAGACTCGTTCGATTCGAGAGTTCAGCTCGTTGTTCTCTCGACCAGTCGCGATCTGGGCAGTGGTGTTGCTCCTGGTCATCGGCGTTGAGAAGAGTATCTATGCTGCTGCTGACATCGAAGGTGACCGAGAGGTGACCTACGTCTCAGAGGTCCTTCCTGCCTACTCTCCGCTTCGTGTGTCCAAGTATCTGCCCGAAGGGCTGGGGTTGGATGTGGATGGAGTGACCGGGATCGAGCTGCAGCCCAAGGGGGCTCCACTTGCTTATCCCCATGAGTGGCCCCAGCTCGACTCCAATGGCCGTCGACCCAATGTCCTGATACTCGTGATTGACTCATGGCGACGTGATGCTCTGAGTGAAGAGGCCAGCCCCAGGCTGTACGAGCTCTCGCGCGAGGCAATGCGATTTGACAATCATCATGCGGGTGGGAACGGCACTCGCTTTGGCATCTTCACCATGCTGTATGGACTGCATGGCTCCTACTGGTTCTCAGCGCTCAAGGAGCGTCGCTCACCGGTGTTGCTTGATGTCTTACAAGGTGAAGGCTACGAGGTTCGTGTGCACTCGAGTGCCTCGATGAATTTCCCGGAGTTTCGCGACTGCGCCTTCACCAATTGTGCTGACGGGGTACGGGATCAGTACCCCCAGGAGAAGCACTTCGAGCGTGATCTGGCTGTTGCCGATGACTTCGCAGCTTTCATTGAAGCACGGCAGGAGGTTCGGGAGTCTGGAGGGCAGAGCCAGCCCTTCTTTGGGTTCCTGCTGCTCGACTCCGCTCATCAGCCCTACTCGTACCCTGGAGAGGGTAAGTTTCAGCCCACGGCGGAAGGAATCGACTACGTTGAGCTCTCCCATGACAGGTCACCCGAGCTGATCGAGCGCTTGCACAATCGCTATCTCAATGCAGTTCACTTCGCCGATTCAGTGGCTGCAGATCTGATCGAGGACCTGCGCGCGTCGGGGGAGCTGGACGACACGTTGGTGATCGTGACTGGTGATCATGGCGAGGAGTTCCAGGAGAGCAGCTTCTGGGGGCACACGAGTAATTTCACTACCGAACAAATCGGGGTGCCATTCTTCATCATCGGCGCTGGTATTGAGCAAGGAGTCGAGGTCAGCCCTACCTCTCATCTGGACATCGCGCCCACGGTGCTCGAGCTGATGGGGGCGGACCCGACGACACGCGGTACGTGGTGCCTTGGTGAGAATCTCTTTGATCCACCTGGAGACCGAGATGTGGTCGTCTCGGGTTGGGAGCACGTGGGAGTGATCACGCCGGAGTTGATCTTTCGTATTCGAATGGGCGGGGGCACCTCTCGAGACGTTTCTGTCTATGACGTCAGCTGGCGTCCGCAGAACGACGCCAACCACCAGATCGAGATTCACGAGACGATCTTGCAACAGGTCAGCGAGGAGTGTGGACGATTCCTCGTTGGAGTGGGTACCCAGTAAGGCCGGTCAGCCAGGGCCACACCACGTGGCTACCAGCTCGGAACTCAGTGATGCGTCACTCCACAGCCGTTGTGCTAACCCGTCAATCGCGGACTGGAGTTGAGGTCTATCTTGTCGAGCGTGCTCCTGAGCTGCGCTTCTTTGGGGGCTACTGGGCCTTTCCGGGTGGCGTCATCGATCCAGTTGACCGCCGAGATGGAGATGTCGGCCTGGAGGCTGCGCTGGAGCGTTGTGCATTACGAGAGCTCTTCGAGGAGACCGGATTGCTTCCAGCTCCGCTCGACACTGCGGTGCCCCCCTCGAAACGTAGGGCCCTGCGAGAGCACCTCCTGGATCAAGATATGAACGCTGATCCATGGCTTCGCTACTCCGCGGCCGTCGAGGAAGCGCGAACCCGCCTCAGGAAGATCACGACCGTGACGACCCCGGCCTACAGCTCGATTCGCCACCGGACTCCCTTCGTCCACCTGGAGCTTCCGGCAGACCAAGAGCCTGTGGTTCTTCCCGGAGAGCTGACGCAGGGCCGCTTCTGGAATGTTCGCGAGCTCACTGAGCTCTGGCGTGAAGGCGGTTTGGCGGTTGTCCCGCCCGCTCTCTTTCTCCTGGGTTTCCTGGAGCAAGGGGATCTGGAGCTGTTCTTTGACAGGGCAGGCCGTGCAGGGATTGCTCTCGAGGAAGGACAGCTACACCGCGTCTACTTCTCTCCGGGAGTCATGGTTGCTCCCTTGCTCACGCCAACCCTGCCGCCGGCAACAACGACGAACACGGTGCTGGTCGGCGAGGATCACGTCTACATCGTTGACCCCGCGAGCGGTGAGGTCTCGGAGCAAGCCAGGCTGTTCGAGACCCTGGATCGCTGGCTTGGTTGGGGGAGGAAGCTCGAGGGGATCCTGCTCACCCACCACCACCATGACCATGTGGGTGGGGTTCGTGAGGTGGCCTTGAGGTATTCGATTCCGGTGCTCGGACATCCGGACACTCTCGAGCTGGTGGACCTTGCTGGACTCGAGGTCCGAGAAGTCAACCACGGAGATCGGCTGGAGCTAGGGTGCTCTCCTGATGGCCGAGGAGGCTGGCAATTGCAGGCCTACTACACGCCCGGGCATGCTCACGGCCACCTGGTATTCATCGAGAACCGCTATGGGGCGGCAGTTGTGGGGGATCTGGTCTCGACCCTCTCGACCATCGTCATCGATCCACCGGAAGGGCACATGCGGACCTATATCAAGTCGCTGGAGTCAGTTCTCTCCGAGGGAATTGGTGTCCTCATACCCGCCCACGGACCTGCACATCAGAACGGCCGTGAGACGTTGAAGTACCACCTTCGCCGTCGTGCCGACCGAGAGGCGAAGCTGATCGATTGTCTGGCTCCGCGACGGGCCACACTCGAAGAGCTCCTGCCCATCGTCTACGACGACGCTCCGGACGAGGTCATGCCCTACGCGAAGCGCTCACTCCTCGCCGGCCTGCAAAAGCTCCTGGAGGATGGTCGGGCGACACTCGAGGGCGAGCGCTGGGCGCTCTCTCCGAGCACGGAGATGCCGGAATCGTAGTACTGACCATCCCTGACCTGGATTCTGCTCCTGGTACTTGTTTGGAGCGAGAAGGCAGCGAGAATCAGCCAGCCTGATCTTGGCTCCGTCTCGAGGCTCCATCGATCAATTCCCCCAATGAAGAAACTACTCATCGGTTGCCTTGGTCTTGTCGCCGCACTTGTGCTCGCCATCGGTGTGGTCGTGATGGTGATCCCAGGGGACTACGAGTCGGAACGGTCTCTGGTCGTCGCTGCCAGCCCTGATGAGGTCTTTGCGGTTGTTTCGGATCTTCATACCTGGCCAGACTGGACTGTCTGGGGCAGGGAGATGGACCCCGATTGTGTCTGGAGCTACAACGACAAGGTGGGGGTTGGCGCTCGGACTGACTGGAAAGGACCGATCCTCGGAGGGGGGTACATTGTCACCACCGAGGTGATCGATGGATCCAGGTTTGGCTATGACCTGGGGTTCTTGGATGATCAGGGGGCGGTCGAGGTGGAGAGCAAGGGCTTCTTCGAGCTGGCGCCGGCTGGTGAAGACACGCTTGTTCGCTGGGGCATGTACGGAGAGATGGAAGGTCTCAACAAGCTCTTCGGCTTGCTAATCGACTCCGCCGTTGGGCCGGAGTTCGAGCAGGGCCTGGCCAATTTGAATGCTCGCTTCGAAGCCGCGGAGTAATCCCACTAGCTCCAGGTTGAGACGTATTGACTCTCGTTATTGACATTCGCGACTTGTGTAAGAGCTTCGGCTCTCGATCAGTCGTCAGAGATCTCACGCTCTCGGTGGAGTCTGGTTCGATCTACGGATTGCTAGGCCCCAACGGATCCGGGAAGACGACGACACTTGCGTGCGCGCTGGGGTTACTGAGGCCGTGCTCTGGGGCGGCGATGATCCTGGGCGAACCATGCAATCGGATACATCGTCTTCAGGGCAGGCTGAGCGTTGTCTTCGACACCGCTATTTCCCTGCCGGGACTGACCGCCAATCAAAACCTCGACTACGTGAGACACCTCCTGGGGCACAAGCGGGGTCGGGTTAATGCCGAGGTGCTCGAGGCTGTCGATCTCTCTGAGTACGCCAACTCCAGAGTCAGCTCCCTGTCGCTTGGCCAGGCGAAGCGCCTGGCGATCGCTGGCGCGCTCCTGGGAGAGCCCGAGTTACTGGTGCTCGACGAGCCTCTCTCGGGGCTGGACACCATGGGAGTGCGGAGGATGCTGCGGTTGTTCAATCGCTTGAGAGAACAGGGGATGACCATGCTCCTCTCCAGCCATCGATTGGCGGAGATGCAGAGGGTTGTGACCCATGTAGGGATTCTCTACGGCGGCCGAATCGAGAGAGAAGGGGAGATTGGAGAGCTCCTTGGCCACACGGGCACCTGCCATGTGTTGGACGTCGGTAGTCTCGAGAGGACGCAGCGGTTGCTGGAGAGCCTGGAAGGCGTGGAATTCGAGCTGATCAAGATCAATGGTAGGGAGCGGCTGGTCGTTAGTAGCGGGGCCGTGCCGATCGCCGAGCTAAACCGGCGACTCGTGCAGGAGAACATCGAGGTCTCCGGCATTGAGCCCCGGGTCCACACCCTGCAATCGGTGTTCGAGCACCTGGTAGACTCACATGAGGCGGACGCATGAAGGGTGCCTGGCGGGTCTTTCGGGCTGAGTGGTTCCGGCTGGTGCGGTCTCGTGCGGCTCAGCTGGCGGGGCTGTTCCTCATGCTCGTTCCGGCCTTGCACGTGGTGGTTGCCAGATTCGTTGAATCGGCCGAGCGCCTCCAGGCGGCGCGGGCCGGGCGGGAGCTTCTGGGGCTGGAGCAAGGCCGCGGCTGGGCTCCACTTGTAGAGGCCTGGAGAGTAGGCCTGGCGCTTGGGGCCCTCTTGCTGCTGATCCACGGTGCACGGTCAATTGCAGGTGATCGTGCCAGCGGCGTACTACGCCTGGCCTCAACACGTACAGCATCCCGGGGTGGGCTGGTTGCGGGGCGTGTGATGACGGGTCCGTTGTTGGTCTTGCTGGTGGTTGGCCTCAGCGGTCTCGCGTCCTGGATCACGACTTCGATCTGGTTTGACTTCGGCCCCTTGGTGGAAGATGGCTATGTCATTCTCGAGGCTGGCGAGCTGCGTACTGAGCTGTTCAGGGCAATCATGAGCGCAATTCCTGCGCTCTGGGCCGTTCACGTCCTTGGAATGGTGGTCTCGTCGATCTCGCGAGGAGCGACCTTGGCCGTGGCCAGCTCGGTCGCCTTGTTCCTGGCGTTTGACCTGTTCAAGGCATCACTCGGTCAGAACAGGTTCTGGATATTCGCGACCTACTCGCCATCGTTCGTGGACAACTCTGCCATGCAGGAGATGGCTGGACTTGCCCAGGGCTACTCGGACGCGGGCTTCCCAGAAGCGCTACTGCGCATGAGCTACGTGCTGCCGGTGTCTCAGGCACTCTTGCTCGCAGTCCTCTCTGGGGTGATTCTTACTCGCCGCAGGCTCTAGGACTGCCTCGTCGGTGCTGTCGTTTGCGGCATGATCTCTTACACGGAGATTCAGCTGTCCTCGCGCGCCCCGCGCTCCGAGGTCAGTGTCAGACGAGAGTTTTGGTGTGGAGAGAGCTAGACTCTCCAACCAAACCCCAGCGTTTCAAAGCCGATGACACTCACTCGTATATTCCAGCTCTCGCTGTTTTTTCTGCTCGCGGGCTGCAGCACCTCTCCACGGCTCACGATCCCGGACCCATTGCCGGAGGCAATGGCCTGGGCTCGTCCGGGTCCGGAGGGGACAGGAAAGTTTCTGGGACTCAAGACCGCCGAGAATGACAGTGGCTCACTGGATGCACTCTTCTTTGAGCCGGGAGTGCGTGTCACGCGGGTAACCGAGGACTCGCCTGCCTCCCGCGCGGGCATTGCCTTGGGCGACGTCGTGCTCGAGTGGAATGGAACAGAGGTCAATGATCCCGTTGCTCTTGATGTCGTCGTTCAGCAGAGCCCGCTCGATACCGAGGTGCTCGCGATGATCAGGAGGGACGACACGGTGTTTCAGGTGCCAGTGCAGCTGCGCTCCACAGCCGTTGGGACCAGAACCGAGGTTGAAGCTGTCTATCTCCGTGATCCTGCCCGATCGGTGGCTGGTTGGGCTGATGGTCGAGGGGGTGCTGTGCTTGTGGCCTCAAAGGATGAAGCTCCCTTTCCCAGTGCGGGCGTGAATGTTGGCAGCGTGGTGCGTGAGCTAAACGGAGTGGCGATGCACTCGGCAAGAGAGCTCATCCGTACTCTTCAGGCTCTTCCCCCGGGCGAGAGCGTGGAGGTAGTCTTCGAAGAGCGTGGTGGCGGATTTGGGGAAGCCACCGTGACCCTTCTCGATGGAGGAAGCGTAGTTACAGGACTGATGATCCCAATCGTGTTCAATTACACGGATGACCTTCAGCGTGACTCAACCGAGTTCGTGCTGATTGACCTCTACGTGATCTCCCTCTTTCGCTATACACGTACCGGTGCGGAGCGAGAATATCGCATCCTGCGTTGGATTCAGTTCTCGAGTGGTTCCGGAGAGCTATCCGAATGATCTCCACTCTATTCCTGGCAATCGGTCTCGCGGCTAGTCCTTCAAGCATCGAGTCCTCCCTGGGGCACGTCGACGTGTCACTGGAGTTCGATGGAGATGTCCTCGACTATCAGTTCGTGGACATCTCTGGAGATGGAGTTCGCTCGCTCTGTGTGGGATTGAGACTGGACGACGGTCGGCGAGAGCTGCGGATCTTCGAGTCCGCTCGACGAGGATTTGGTCCCGAGCCAAGGCACTCCATTTCCATTCTCGAAGATGTCCTGGCCTACGGGTTTGCTGATGTTCGTAAAGAGCCAGGCAAGGAGTTGCTGTTCATCACTCGTTCTGGCGCCTACTCCTATTCCCTCACCCGTCAGGGGTACCGTGGGAATATCCAGCGACTCCTGACGGAGGACCTGATCTACGATGTTCCCGACAGTCGTTCGCTTCCTTACTGGGAGTACACGATCAACTCACCGGGGGGGGATCTGATCCTCTTGCCGGGTCGGGATTGGTTCTCGGTCTGGGGGCCCAGGGGTGAGGACTCCGAGGGAGCCGAAGGTGAGAGTGCGGACCCATACAGCCAGATCGCCAGGTTCGGAGCGGACGCACCAGGGTTTCGCCGGAAGGTGAAGGAGGTAGAGCCCGAGGCGCGAGGCGTTTCTTTTTCAGGGCGTGGACGGATGCGACTCGACATGGAGGTGCCGGACGACGACATCATGCTCAGCTCCGACGTATCGCTGACGGTCCTGGCAGATGGAAGGACTTACCCGGCACCTGCGCTCGTAGATCTGAATGGTGACGGGCATCGGGACCTGGTAGTGCGGGTGAAGGATCAGCTCTCGATCTATCTCTGGAACCCGGAGGGTATTCCAGACAAGCCCACGCGAGTGGAGACCTTGCCGGAGTATCTCAAGGTCACTAGTGCCCAGGTCAATCTGGAATTTGTTCACCTCAACTCTGACAGGCACCTGGATATCCTGGTCCGAGTCAAGGAGGACACCGAGGGATTCGAGAATGCTCAGTTGCGAGTACTCGCCCTGCTCAATGACGGTAAGCGGCTGATTCCCGAGGAGCCCAGTCAGGTCTTTCGGTTCGAGGCTGGTGTCTTGCGTCTGGGTGTAGTGGATATCAATCGCGATGGGCTGCCTGACCTGTTGGTACGTAAGTTCTTGTTGCCCTCGATCCTGGAGACGGTCTCCGGCCTCGACTTCGAGATGACATACCTCGCCTACCTGGGGACCGACAAAGGTGATCGCCCCTTCGAACGCAAACCCTCCCTCAATCAGACAGAGATGTTTGACGAGGGTAACTTCGCGGAGGCAATCAAACGCAGGACCGTTGGGCTTGACTGCGACGGGGACGGAACGCCCGATCTGGTCGAGGTGGACTTGAAGGGACGAATTGTGGTTCGAAGGCTACGATACGAGTCGAGCTTCTTCAGTGGTGACGCCTGGGAACTGGACGAGTCAGCCTGGAAGGCGTTCGACGTACGAGGCACCATCTTGTCGGTGGATGTGCTGGACCTGAACGACGACAGGATTGCGGATATCGTCAGCCCGGGCCGGCGTTCCTTGACCATGCTGCTCTCGACCAGGGGAGGTAAGTAGGATGATCTTCGTACTGCTGGCCTTGGCCGCATCTTGCCCGGTGGATGATGGCCCGGTGGTGAGTGTCCTCAGTCTCCCTGGAGATAGCTCGAGGCTTGCCGTTCGCGATGCCAATGGAGACTCTCGGCTCGACCTGATCCAGGTGGATTCCGAGGGCTTTGGTTATCGCTTCATGCTGGAGGACGGCAGCTACCCCATTGACTTCGATGCCTACCTGGCTTGGCCGGCCAGTAACCTTGCCTGGGACATCAGTGACCTGGACGGTGATGGAGCCCACGAGGTGATCACCTTGACGGCTGAAGGAGAGGTCCGTTCATGGAAGCCGGGGCCCTCCGGTGAGTTCGGCGACGGGCGATTACACATCTCGGCCAGGAGCTACCTTCCGAATGGGATCAATCGCATGTACTTCGTACGGGACGTTGACGGGAATGGTCTGGCTGACCTGGCCTTGCCAGCGGCCGGGAGATTTCACATTCACCTGCAGGAACCGGGTGGAGGCTGGAAGCCGTCATTTGAACTCGAGTACGCGGCAGACATCACTTACTTGATGGGGGATCCAGATGGTCTTGAAGGAGAGTTTGGGCAGACCCTGCGGATTCCCTGGTTTGAAATGGATGACATTGATGGCAATGGCACCATCGATCTGGTGTCAGTGAGTGATGAGCGCGCAGATTTTCATCTGGCGCTCCCTGAGCTCTCGTCTACCCCCAGCTGGAGTCTCGACCTCATGCCGGCATCGCAGGGGGGCGCCAGGAACAGGCGCGAATTCGATCTAGATGACCTTCTCTCGAACTTCGACCTGGGTGTCAGGTGGCAGATCCAGGAGATTGATGGCAAGGCTCCTCGAGACCTCCTGGTCCAAGAGGGCCGCACGATCAAGGTCTACCACGGCGGCTCGGTGACAGGCGTTTCCCCAAGCGCGGACCAGGTTCTAAAGGTGTCTGGGAACCTCGTGCAGTTCTTGGTTCACGATGTCACCGGTAGCAAGCTTCCGGACCTCCAGCTGTTTCGAGCCGAGAAGATCGGGGTTGACCGAGCCATACGCTGGTTGGTCTTGCCGGGCAATCTGGAGTTCGAGCTCTTCACCTATGAGAACACCGATGGGATGTTCAGCCGCAAGCCCACGCGTCGGAACACGGTTGCCCTGAAGATCCCCAGGCTACTCACACTGCTTGAAGACCTGGATGGGATTGAGACCGAGTTTCAGCGCCAGAGCGAGATCCCCGCCCGCACCCTGGATCTCGATGGTGATGGAAAGAGTGATGACGTGCTCGACATCACTGATCAGAAAATTCGCTTCTATCGTGGTTGCGCGCCTGAACTGGATGAATCCTTGAGCATCCTGCGGGCGGGCTCAGGCGGCGCGTCCATGGAGGAGTTTCTGCTAGAGGACTTCGAACAGATGCCGGATGGCGAGTCCAAGACGATCGATCTGGGTGGTTACGCCGACTGGAGCTTCTATCCCTGGGAGTCCATAAGAGAGTCGACTCGTGGGATTGAGCCCTTCAGTGAGAGTCCGATCTCTCCGCCCGGTGCCACGTACAACATTCAAGTCGTCGACCTCACGGGAAATGGTCGTCAGGACGTGGTCATCTGGACGCGCCCAGCTGGTGGTGATCGCCTGATCTATCTGCTCACCAACATTCTGGCTGAGTGAAGGGAAGGGGAGGGCGGGGGTCCTCCCTCATCTCGTTCTGAGCCTGCTCTATTGCTTGGAGAGCCACCTCAGGAAGGATCCCTCCAGGGACTTCTTGTCGGCGTCTTGATTGGAGAGAGGCTTGCCGTAGACACTTTCTGCGATCTCAGAGATGGAAACATCGGCCGATCCTGAGACCTGACAAATGAATTCGCCGAAGGCCTTGGCCGACTTCTTCTTCGACTTGGCGCCGTGATGCTGTAGCCAATAGAGAAACGCAGAACGGTAGGCTCGATTGAACTCCAGGTAGTCCCCGTAGACTGCATCGGGCACGACCTCTTCCACTCCAGCAGAGGGGCCGAGAAGGGGAGCATGGGTGACGTAGCGGTTGCTGCCATACTCGTCTTCCAGCTGGAAGGCGTTGTACCGCTTGGACCGCTTCTTCTGCGCCGAGGCTCCAGCCTTCTGTGCCTGCTTCAAGATCGGAGTGTAGTGGTCCTTTCCATAGTTCTGACGCCAGCGACTCTCAGCAGTGTTAGGGGGCAGAATTCCGCCCTCCGGTCGGCCACCGCGGACGAAGACCTCACGCTTCTGCGTCACCTTTCCTCGAGTGTCTCCATCGATTCTGGTGTGGCATGCGCCATAGAGCCTTGTCACGAGATTGAGGGCCAGGCTGGAAACAAGGGACGGGGGTAGGGCTTCCCCATGCTCGTAAGCGAGGAACTTGTTGAGTCCAATCTGGACGACCTGCTCTTCCATGCCAGTCGGACTCTTGGACTTCATGCTGTAGGACTGGGTGTAGTCCCCTGAATGAGCTGTAGGGGATGCGTACTCGAGAGCGATCACCTGAAAGTCGTTGAGGTGGAAGAAGCTCCAGGTCTCGCAACCCGGCATCCAGAAACTGTTACGAGCGCCAGGTAGGTACCATCCAGCGTAGGCGACAAACTCAACGAACTGCTTCCGGTCAGGCATCAGGACGAGCTTCACCGGCTGTAAATCCTTGCGTGCTTCTCCGACCACGGATGCTTCACGGAAGGTCTGAGAGAGCTCTGTACTCAGCTCGCGAGTCTCTTCGTTTGCATGATGAAGGTCGAGGGAGTCTCTAAAGTCTCCTTCTCCAGCGTCCATCAGGTCCTCTTCATCCCAGTCTCCGATCCAGGTGCTCAAGGTGCTTAGAGACTTGCTCAGGGTCTTACCGTCCTTCGCTCCGTCTCCCAGCCAGTTGACCCACTCGTTTTGTGCTTCTGAGAGAGCCAGGCAAATATCACGATAGTCCTTGGATGTGGATCTCCGCTTCAGTGCAGCGACGGGAATAGAAACCTCAAAGAGACCAATTGAGGTGACGAGGAACTGGTCAGCCAGAATCGACTCTGGCGTGTTCAGCTGTCGAGGGGCTTTGGGGTTTCTGCCCATCGACTCGAGGAAGCTCTCAGCCAGTTCACCATGGGGGAGGTCACTTACGGATACACCCTTACCAAGGGCGAGTACCGGACCGGCGGTGACCAGAATTGCGGCGAGGAGGCTTGAGAATTTCATCTTTGGTGCGAACTTGGGTTTCTCGAATGCGAGCAAGGCGAAAGCGCTGAACGAGATCTCTACTCCCTTGGGGGTTACCTCCGGCAGCTGTTGGCTGAAGGTATGGAGCTCTCAGCTATCGAGCACTTGATGCCTTTTCCGACATACGGCGTGCTCTCGCTCTTATTCCAAACAAGTTGTTGCGTCTGCACTCTTACCGAGATGCAGGGTGTTCACATGGACAGTGTTGATGGTGGAGTTCATCCTTGAACAGCCTTGTGTAAGAGCGCCTCGTGAGGCGAATCGAGATGCTCTCGCTTGCTTCAGGAATGAAGGTATTCCCGGTGCTGAAGTTAAGCGGCGTCAGGTTCGGGCTGCCCATGCCTTTGCGGGCAGGGCTGGACAGGTTGGGTGGCGTTTGATTCCTGGGAGCGGAGGCGCCAAGGCGTAAGGGACATCGCTGGTGGGGAGAGCGACACTGTCAGGCGATCCGCAGCCAGCTACGCAGCAGAAACGAACGTCTTCTCTTGCAGATTTGCCAGCCTATTACGCTCTCCAGGCAGCCAGCCTCAGCCTTGACCTCCCAGCAGGGGGCTCGTCGGCTGGATTCATCACTGCTTGGAGATCCACTTGAGGAAGCGGCCCTCCAGGCTCTTCGTGTCGAGCTTTGAGTTGGAAAGGGGCATTCCATAGACCCCTTCGATCGTGGCCGCGAAGCTCTGTTCAGCACCTGCGTGCGAGATCTGTGAGAGGAGCCGTGAGAAGGCCTGGGCGGACTTCTTCTTGCTACCCCCGGCCTCTGTCTGGACCCAGTAGAGAAACGCTACGTTGTAAGCTCTGAGAAATTCGAGGTAGTCGCCACTGACACTCTGCGGCACCTCCTCGGTGAGACCCCCGTCGCCAAGGATGGGGGCGTGGACGACGAATCTGTCGCTCTCGTTGTCACCGATGAGCAGGAAGGAGTTGTACTTGTGTCGGTTCCGCTTGTCGGAGGAGGCTCCGGACTTCTGAACCTGCTTGAGAATACGGTTGTAGTGGTTCTTGCCGTAGTCCGTACGCCACCGGCTCTCGGCAACATTCTGCGGCAGTCGTCCACCGCTGGAGCGGCCTCCGGAGACGAAGATCTCGCGAGCTGCCCTATGTCGAGCGCGCATGTCACCATCGTTGCGGGTATGGCAAGTGCCGTAGAGCTCGATCAGCATGCTGATCGAGAGCCCACTGATGACTTCGGTAGGAAGAGCATCCCCGTGCTGGTAGGCAAGGAGCTGATTGATTCCAAGCTGGACAACCTGTTGTTCCAGACCGCTGACGTCGCGATCCTTCATGCTGGTTGAACCCTCGTAGTCGCCCTCCATTTGGACTGTGGCTGGATATTGCAGGGCAATGACCTGGAGGTCGTTGAGGCGGAATTCCGTCCAGTTCTGTATGCCCGGTATCCAGAAGCTGGGCTGTTGATCGGGCAGTAGCCAGCCACTGAAGGCCAGAAACTCCACGAAGCCCTTTCGTTCAGGCATGAGGACCAGACGGACCGGGCTGACCACCTCCATGGAGGTGCCAATGGACGAACCGCTCTGCATGACCTTGGCCAGCTGCGCAGAGAGCTGGCGGTCCTTGTCTTTCGCCTTGAACAGATCCAGGGCGTTGGAGTGCCCATCCTGTATGGCTGAGCCCAGCTCGCTGGTCTTCCAGCCCTTGACCCACTTGCCGAGGGCCTTGAACCCTGCCTTGACGGCCTTTTGATCCCTGGCCTCCTCTCCCATCCAGTCGATCCAGTGCGACTGCGCAACACACAGAGCAGTGCAGACGGCCTGGTAGTCCCTGGCGGTCTCCTTGTTCGCGAGCGCGGTACCGGGAATCCAGACCTCGAACTGCCCCAGACGAGTCGAGAAGAAGTGCTGCTCCAGAAGGAGAGAGAGGTCTACCTCCTCGGGAGTTTTACCTGACAGGTCGTACTCAGTGATGAAGCGGTCTGCGAGCTCTTGATAGGGGAGTTCATGCTCGATTGGTGTGGAGATGGAGCAAGCGAGTGCGAGAGTCAGCGAGGAAACGAGCATGAAGAATACGTGTAATGATTCCTTGAGGGGATCTGACCGATGAGGCCATAGAGGTCGACCGATTCGATCGAAAGCCCCAAACTGCGATAGGACCTGCGGCGTCGGTAATGGGAAGCCCGCAAGGGCGCATGCCTCTAACTGCAGCGGAGCTACAAGATCACACTGGAAGTTGAGATTTATTTGCCGAAGGACTCTTCGACTGGACCCCCGAATGATTCTCTCGCTTGCTTGTCGAACTAGAGTTCTGACAAGTCGTGAACGAGGGCCTTACAGACGGTAGCCCCGAGACTCCTGCTCAGCTCAGGTCAGGGAGTCCAGCTCACCTGGAGTGCATTGCTGAGATTGAAGGGGGTCCCGCAGGGGAAGGGAGCCGAATCCCGATACCACCACTGGTAGTAACGGGTCTCGCCGGCATTGATGCCCCGGCCGGCAGTCACTGACTGGCTGGTTGCCGCATCACCTAGTAGGCCAGAGATCACGATCTCAAGCCTCGTCACGCTTCCGCCGGCACAGCGGAGCCCATCGCCGAAGGAGAGGCCCTGACCGCCGGCCACCTGGGTGGTTCCCTCGAAGAAGAGCCCAGGGGCATTTCCAATCGAGTCCTGGGCAACCAAGCCAAAGTCGTCAGCGGACAGGCTCGTACTTCCTGAGTAAGCCAGCAGGCAGCCATTGTTCACGGCGGAGTTTGCACAGCCACGCCCCGCGGTGCCCGTGTTCCCACAGGTACAGAAGCCTCCGGTCCCGTCTCCAAAGCAGTAGGGGATCGGATCACTGGCGGTTGTGCAGTTGCCGAGAAAGAGGCACTCGACCCATTCCGGGTGATCGATGAAGGGGTTGCGGTTTCCCTGATAGCTGAAGACGACCTCGTGGCCGTCACGCTCGAAAGTGTCAACCGGGTCATCGAGGTGCCACTGCAGCAAGACAGAGAGCAGGCCCATGTAGGCGACCGACTCGTTGTTTCCCGTGTTGGAAGCGCTGACCAGGGAGAGGTTGTCCGTGAGAATCAAGTCGGGCTCTGAGTGCCCCGTGTTTCCGTGGATTCCGCCCTCGTAGCGTACGTCCATATAGAGCAGTGCTCGCGCCACGTCCCCGCGCTTGCCGATCCAGGTCTCCCAGCTGCCGCTGTTAGCCCAGTTGGAGTTTCCGGGATAGGCTCCAGAGCCTCCTCCCTGACCATTGTTCGGCACCGTTATCTTCTCAGTACAGCTCGCATCGCAGCCGCCGAAGGGCTTGTTGCCTCTGGAGCTGTTGTAGGAGTCGTTGCAGAGGAACAAGACGTGGCAATCCGAGTACGGATAGTTGGAGCTACTGTCGTCGGGGAATCCGTAGGACTTCGGCCAAGGGTGCTCGCGGTTGTAATCGGTGTTTCCGCCGGTGACCTTCGTATAACTCTCGTTCCTGTAGACGTCGATGATCTCGCCAGGCGCACTCGGATTGGTCTGAGCGTCTTCGAGAATGTCCCATGTGTCTGTGGCCGAGGAGGTGTATGGGAACCTCAGGTGATCGTCAATTACCTGATGAAGGGTCTGCCTGAGTATCGTCGGGTTATTCGTATCGACCGAATCGTAGTAGCCCGGAGGGGCTTGGGCGCTCCCAAGGGTGGGCAGGGCGAGTACGGTGAGGCAGCAGGTCCACTTCGAGAATTGAGTCGTCGCTTGCATGGTGTCCCATTGAATCGTCCGAGCGTCCAGAGGGGTACCCCTTGCGGGGGCAATCTGCCCTTACTGGGGGAGATTGGGGTCATTCTGGGGACCTCAATCAGCCCAGGAGAAGGGCGTGAGTGAATTATGCGACCCGGCCTTCACTCTCCGGGGGGGGTGGGACCGATAACGGCGAGATCGTCTGTCACCAGCTCAGCTCCCTTGAGCGTGGTCAGTCGTTCAGCACTTGATGACCAGCAGAGCTCCATGAATGCAAACCAGCGAAAGAAGAACCTCATTCGTCCAACCCTCCAGCTGAAGATCACGTTGGTGTTCCTGTCGACCTCCGCATCATTGATGGCGTTGATGGCATTTCTGACGATCTGGCTGCTCACCGATGACTCAGCTGGAGCAGTCGGGGGGTCATCCCAGGTCCTGAGAGAGGTCATGCCTGTGCTCCTGAAGGCATTCTTGATCTCGATGGCCATCCTGATTCCCACGACTCTGGTCGTTGGAGTCCTGGCGACTTTCCTCGTGGCAGGCCCGCTCTATCGGTTCGAGATCTTCCTGAACAGCATTCGCAATGGCGAGAGACCATCGGACTGCCGGCTAAGGGAGGGGGACGAGCTGCAGGATTTCTGCGAGCTACTCAATGAGGCAACTCGACCTCTCCGAGAGCAAGGCGGCAAGTTGAAGTTCAGGAACTCTGAGGAGTCTGAGCCGGCCGCGGCTGCTTGAGTGCCCACCGGCCCCTGTCCCGGTCACTCTCCTGAGGCCTGGGCAGGTACCGAATGAACGACGAGTCGTACGCCCTCTGGTAGTGGGCGATCGAAGACTTCGCTCTCCTTCTTGCGCTCTGTGGCCGGGCTGTCAGCCCTGACCTGGCGCAGGTTTGACAGGCTCATCTGGGTTCGTTCGCCTTCAGCATTGACGAACACGATCTGGCGCAAGCCATTGCCCTTGGAGTCCAGTGTCAGACTGAGGCGATCCACGAGCTTGCGCTTCTTGATGTCTCGGAGGCGAAGCTCCAGGGTTGTCAGTTCTTCTCCACGGCTCAACCCGGTCAGGTCGAAGGCCTTCTCGATCTCGCTGATGTCTGCCGTCAGGATCGAGAGCAGGGTCTTGGCGATCTCGTTGGATGCAAAGAGGTAGCGCTCAGCCTTCTTGGCCTCCGGGTAGTAGACCTGGTGAGAGGTACTGTCGGAGCGCACGATGGCGGGCTTGGGACTCGAGAGTTCAAGGAGCAGGCACCCGGGGCTAGCTCTGAGGTGCAGGCGCCCCTTGGAGGTGAGCGGCTCCGACATCAGCAGGCTGTGCTGCTCCTGCACGAAGTCAGCGTGCAGGCGCTGAACACCCTCAAGGGACTTGGCCAGCTTCTCCACGAGCAGGCGAGCCTGTGCCAGTTGGGTGTCCGTGAGTTGATCCTGCTGGGGCCCTGGGTGGAAGGCTCCAAGCAGGAACGGCAGGCAGATCAGGAGGCTACGCATGGGAGCGTGGGCGTAGGAGCCAGGGAATGAGGACGACGGTGGTGATGAAGCAGGTGGCCGTCCCGATGAGAACGATAGCACCCAGGGAGGCGATGGCGGGACTCTCGGCTGTGATCAACGAGCCGAAGCCTACCGCCGTCGCCACACTGGTTCGCCAGACATCGACACCCGTGGTCTGGATAGGGTCTGAGCTGCCTTCCAGGTACCTGTTGACCATGTAGAGACCGTCGTCCACCCCTAATCCGATGAGAAGGGGTAGGGCCAAGAGGTTGCCCGGATGAATGATCCAGCCGAGATGTGCAAGGAGTCCGAGCACCACGCCAAGCCCACAGACCACGGGGGTCATCGCGACCCAGCCTGCGCGAAGCCGGCCGACACTCGCTGCAATGACAAGGGCCACGATGAGGGCGCAGCCCAGGATCGAGCCTCGCAGCTCAGCCTCGAGCTGCGGACCGATCGCATCGCCCAATGCCCCTGGGTCCATGGCGCGGGTTGGGGCCTGGACTGCCGCCTGAAGTGCAGATCGAAACTCTCCACGAGCGTCTCGTGTGGTCAGGGCTATCGGTGGATGCAGGCTCGCACGCCAGAGCACGCCGCCTTGCCAGTGCAGGAGGCCATCGTCGCCTTCTGTCCAGCTGGGATTCGCCTCGAAGCGAGTGGCGAATTGCTCGACCCCTGCTCGGAGGGCTTCCGCATTCAGGCCCTGCTCACTCAGGGCCTGCAGACCCTGATCGGTCCACCCCTCGGTCGATCTACGAAAGCTCTCCACCTTTTGGGCACGTTCGGGTGCTCTCGCGGAGAGCAGGGTTGTGTCCGCGAAGGTGACCGTGCCGTCCTCCAGCAGACTTCTTGCAGCATCGACCAACAGCTGGGGTGACTCATCGGTTTCCATCAAGAGTGTCACCCCCTCGGGAGAGAAGCCGAGGGTCTGCTCTAGTGATAGAAGAGAGCGCGAGACCACGGACTCCACCGGACGGAGGTGCCTTGGGTCTGCGTCGACGTTGACTCCCTTACTGGCCACAACCAGCCACCCGGTGGAGGCAAGCACGAGGATGGTCAGGCTGGCGTAACGGGCAGAGTTCGACCGGGAGAGCCGCGAGAAGAAGCGCAGCAGGGGCCCAGGCGGCGCCGGCGGGGCTGGGCGAGGCGTGACCTTCAGCAAGAGGGGCAGGACGGTCCAGGTGGAGAACAGGGCCAGGGTGAGGCCGAGTGCCAGGAGTAGCCCGAGATCTCTCAGCCCACTGAAGGATCCCAGGGCAAAGGACAGGAAGGCCACGCTGCTGGTCATCCAGCAGCCCAACAGGCTGCGTCCGGTTGCACCTTGGGTGATCTCGAGGGCTCTCGTGAATTCATGTCGAGCTCGCTCTTCCCGGAAGCGGCCAACGTAGTGAATGCTGAAGTCGACCCCCAATCCAACAAGAATGGCCGCCGCGCTGACTGCCAGCGGAGTCATCGGCCCAATGAGAAAGCCCGCGTACCCCAGGGTCCAGAAGATGGCGATCCCGGTGGGTATCAGATACAGGTGAGGGATGACCAGGCTTCGCGTGGTGATCAGGAAGAAGATCAACAGCAGTGGTATCGACCAGCGGAAGGAAGAGACCAGATCACCTCGGATGCGCCGGGAGTCCTCGCGTGCGATGGCGTAGCCTCCGGTAGCCAGTACGTCGAGTCCCTCACAGCGCATCTCGACATCGGCCAGCAGCGCTTCGGAGAACTCCACATCGAATGCTGGCTGATGGCCCTGGAGTCTCAGGAAGGCTACGCGACCTCCGTCCAACAGGAGGTAAGCAGAGTTGCTTTCAAATCTGGAGAGCAGCGATTGCTGGGCCACCTCACCCAGGATCCAGCGCAGACCGAGAGGGTCATTCCTGACGACGCCTGTGCCCATCAGGGGGTCACTCTCCAGCAGTTCACGGCTCTCCTCAGCTGCGGCCTTCAGACCTGCTGGCGTCAGCCTCTCTTCGAGCTGCGCCAGGGTCTCCTCGGGAATGAACCACAGAGGTGCTTCGCTGGCAGCCGATGCCAGGCTGCCCCCGAATTCCGCGCGAGTTGCCGCGATGTGATCGAGGTAGGGTGACTCCTTGAGGCTCTTGACCAGATCACCTAGCGCTAGCTCGAGGTCGTCTCCGCGAACGATCAGGTAGAGGGTCTTGGACTCATCCTCGTCGAGGTGGATGGCCTTGAAGAGTTCGACCTCGTCGCTGTCTTCAGGTAGCAGGGCGCTGATGTCGGGATCGATCTGGAACCGAGATAGGCCGAGGCCGGCACCAATGGACAGCAGGGCCAATCCAAGAAGAGTCAGCCAGGAGTGGCGATCGCAGAAGCGGGCCCAGGCCACGAGGAATCGAGCAGTCAAGGCCGCGCAGCCTCAGCAAAATCTGGCTCAAAGAGGCTCTCGGGGAGAGCTGGAATGGACTCCTCCTGCTCCTCGATGAATTTCCACTCGAAGTCACGGGAGGCGAAGCGGTGCTCGGGAGTCAGGACCTCCGTCCAGCCGACCAGGCCCAGCTCGTAATGCCTCTTGAGCGGCCGGCCGTCTTCGTCGAGGGAGACCCTCACACTCAGTTCCAGGTTATTGCTGGCTGGCTCCAGATCCACCAGATACCCCTCATCGGTACGACGTCCTCCTCGCACCCGACCCCAGCTCAATGGGCAGGCGTTCTCGATCAAGCTGACACAGAGGAAGCCGATCAGCTCCTCGCGATCTTGGACAACTTCGCCGCTGTGGACCCAGTGAGCTGCGACCGCATCGGGGCTCGCCACCAGGTCAAGGACCTTGCCACCAACGTCGGGAAACAGCTGCAGCCGGACAAGGGGTGAGGTGCCCCGCCTCTCCACGGCGACTGCCTTGAACTCGCCTCCGAACCAGGGCGACTCGATACGCACCCGGCCTTGCCGCCGCACGTACGTGGTCTCTTGATCTACAAGCCGGTGCTCCAGCTCGGGAGGGGCTGGGCCCAGCCCCTGGCAGGCTGCAAGCATGAGCGAGAAGGGGATCAAGATACGCATCAATCGAGGCTAGAGGGCGCCCAGGGCCTTCCGGTCGAGCTTTCCTCGGCCTGTGCGGGGTAGCTCGCGAACCAGGACCACACTCCTGGGATACTTGTGGCTCGCCAGTCGTGGCTGACACCAGCGAACGATCTCGCGAAAGCTCACATCTCCCTCTTCGCAGGCAATCACAGCGCGCACCGCTTCGCCGCGTCCATCTGGCAGGGTGCGTCCGATCACAGCCACATCCCGAATCGCGGGGTGCTCGCAGAGTACGCCTTCGATCTCGAGTGGGTTCACCTTCTTACCCTTGACGTTGATCCACTGACTGCTGCGACCTTGAAGGAATAATTCGCCTTCCTCCATACAGGCCATGTCTTCGGTCTTGAAGCGGCCGGTACTAAGGCAGTTCTTGCGCCCGGTCCTCTCGGGCCAGTACCCCAGCGCTGTTGCCCGAGAGTGCACGATGACGTGTCCGTGGTCATCGAATTCAATCCGGACTCCCTCGAGCGGTGAGCCAACCGAGCCACGGACCGCTGCGTCTCCCTTTCGGTCATAGGTGATTCCACCGCACTCGCTGCTGCCGTAGAGAACATGGATCCTCTCTCCATGTTGCTTGAACCAGGCTGAGGCCGTGCTCGATCGAAGGGGAGCGCCAGCGGAGAGCCACAGACGAAGGCTCGGTGGAAGCTCCCGGTTCGTGGCCAGCTGCGCGTCGTACCAGCTGGGAACAGAAGGATAGAAGGTCGCACCAAACTCGGAAGCGGTCTCCATGCTGTCATCGCGCCCGGGAAAGACCACTGTACATCCAAGGAGCCAGGCGGGGCTCGCCAGCACCGAGAGCCCGTAGGAGTGAGACATGGGGACGGCAGAGAACAGGCGGTCCGAATGATGCAAGCCCATTGCCTTGATCAGGTTCTCTCCGTCGACCAAGAGAGACCTTGCTGGGGTGATCACGCTGGCTGGCTCGCCGCTGGACCCTGAGGTCAGTTTCAGGCAAGCGGCGGCTGGCAGTTGGGTGCGTCCGGGGAGCCAGGCCAAGGGGTGCGTTCCGTCGTCGTCACGGAGTGCCGCGCCGGATTGCCAGCAAGCCGCGGCTCCCAGGGTACTGGCGACCCTCAGCTCTTCTTCCTCCGTCAGGCTGTTGTCCAGGAGCAGCACACAGGCGCCCGCCCAACGGCATGCCAGGTAGGCAGCCAGGAACCCTGGTCCAGGCTCGACGCGCAAGGCGATGACGGTTCCCGGGTCCAGGTCGCGCTCCTCGAGTGCACTGCGCCAGGCATCTCCGTGGTACCGGATGCGTTCGGCCAGCTCAGCCCGAGTCCAGGCCCCATCCGGGCCCACCGCCGCCAGCGCGGAAGGAGCCTCTTCGGCCAGTTCCAGCGCACGTGAGAGGAGCGGATCCATGGGCAGAAGGATAAGGCCTTGAGGGTCTCCCGGGCGAGGGTTTGGATCTGCATGGTGCTGATTCAGCGGGGAGTGATTGAGCCCTGAGTGTCGCTATACTCGGCCTCAATGCCCAGTCTCTCTGAGAAGGCCGTGTCTGGATCTCAAGGGTCCAGACCAGGTCAGGTGACCCCGCTTCGGGGTAAGTACGAGACTGTCGTGCTGGGCGGTGGTCCCGCTGGGGCCTGTGCAGCCGGCTGCCTGGCCGTTGAAGGCCGGCCTGTCCTGGTGCTCGAACGGGCACGCTTCCCACGCTTTCACGTGGGGGAATCCTGGCTGCCTCTGGCGAACCCAATCCTGCGTCGACTGGGCCTCACACCGGAGCTCGACGGGATGGCCAAGGTCAGCAAGTTCGGCGCAACATTCTGTTCCGTCGAGGGTGATCGGTCTGCTCGAGTCGACTTCAGAGATGCGCCAGACGTTCCCGAGCCCCATAGCTTTCACGCGACGCGAGCGGATTTCGATGCCCTCTTGCTAAATCAGGCAAGAGAGCTGGGCGCTGAAGTTCGCGAAGGCTGTGTGGCTCTCGAAGTCGACCTGGAGAACGAGCCACCTCGAGTCCTCGTGCAAGATGATCGAGGGTGCCGGGAGTGGATCGAGACCGAGCTCATTCTCGACGCCACGGGACGACGTGGGCTGATTGCGAAGCAGCTCAACCTGAGGGTCGTGGATCCGGAGCTGCGCAAGACCGCGCTCTTTGGTCACTTTGAAGGAGTGCCTCACTTGGGGGGGGCGGCCGAGGGAGACATCCGAATTTGCTGCCGTGAGGCCGGCGGCTGGGTCTGGCTGATTCCGCTCGCCGGTGGTCGCATGAGTATTGGCTTTGTCTTCGACAGCAGTGAGCGGCCCAAGGAGATCGAGGAGAGTGCGGACGTGTGTCTTGACCGCTGGGTTGCGCAGCTGCCATTGCTGGATGGCTGCCGTGACAGCTTGAGACGGGTCAGCCCGGCCATCTGGGAGGCTGACTTCTCCTACCGGACGATGAGTTACAGCGGGGACCGCTGGCTGCTCCTTGGCGATGCCGGATCCTTCCTGGATCCTGTTTTTTCCTCCGGAGGGCAAATGGCACTCCAGGCCGGAGCAGAGGCTGCAGATGCGGTAATTGGGGCCCTGGGGCGGGGTAGGCGTGCTCGGCACAGGGTGTTTGGACGCTACGATCGGGCTCAGCGCCGCCGCTACCGGTTCTTCCGGCGGCTCGTCGTCGGATTCTATCGCCCCGCCTTTCAGGAGCTCATGTATCAGCCGGAGACCTGGCCTGCCGGAGCTCGTGCCCTGGCATCCATGTTGGCGGGACAGGACTGTCCACGGCTGACCACTCGCCTGCGAGTCGTTATCCTCTTCCTGATCGTCAACTTGAAGGAACGCCTGACTTCCCAATATCAATGACCGAGACAGAAACCCTGCGCTCAACCATCAAGCGCCTGATAGTCGAACGACTCTTTCTCCAGGGGCTGAATCCCGAGGACATCGGCGATGATGTTGCTATTGGAGAAGAGCTCGGCCTGGACTCCATGGACTTTCTCGAACTCGCAGTTGGGCTCGAGCAGACCTTTGATCTCCAGATCGTTGGCAAGGGCCTCGACCCCGAGTCGCTCAAGTCGGTGAACTCCTTGGTGGAGTTTGTCGAGAAGAAGCTCGAGGAGAAACAGCAGGGCGCCTGAATGGAGCGAGTGGTTGTCACCGGTCTTGGCGCTGTCAGTCCGCATGGTCTGGGAGTCTCTAGCCTGTGGGACGGCTTGACCGGTTGCCGGGCGGCGATTCGTGACCTCGATCTCTTCGATGCGAGTCTTCATCGCACGAGACTGGCAGGGCAGCTGGAGTCGAGCGTGGCTGATGCCAGCGGGAGGTTCCCTACAGGCTCTCGGCGCCTCACTCGCACGGACCGCTTTGCTCTCGAGGCCACCCGTGAAGCCCTTCGACACGCGGGGCTCGAGCGGTCACCAGAGCTGGGAGAGGCCGGGGTCTATTTCGGGACCAGTACCGGCGGAATGCTGGAAGGTGAACGCGTCTACTCGGATGTGGTCAATCAATCGATTGGTCCCGAAACTCGCCTGAGATTCCTGCAGCTGGCGGGACAGCCGCTGGGGGCACCTGCCGAGGCCATCGCTCGATTCTTTGATCTGCATGGCCCAGTCGAGACCAGTGGGGCCGCCTGCGCTGCCTCGACCATGGCGCTCGAGACGGCCTTGAGCAGCCTGCGTAGCGGTGAGGTGGAGCTTGCACTTGCCGGAGGCTCCGACGGCCTGTGTGGCCTGACCTATGGCGGCTTCAATTCCCTGCGAGCAGTGAGCCCCGAGCGCACACGACCCTTTCGCAAGGATCGCGAGGGTCTGAGCCTGGGGGAGGGTGCGGGCGTACTGGTGCTGGAGACCGAGGCTCATGCTCACCGGCGGGGCGCAACGATACTGGCAGAGCTAGCGGGGGCTGGAACATCCTGTGACGCTCATCACATGACCGCACCGCACCCCGAGGGAGCTGGCGCACGGCTGGCCATGAAGCGAGCATTGGCCGATGCCGGACTCGAAGCCGAGGACATCGATTTCGTCAATGCGCACGGCACGGGGACGCCTCACAACGACGCGGCAGAGTGGTGCGCGCTGTCGAGTGTCTTTGGCGAGAGGGCAGGAGCATTGCCGCTGACCTCGACCAAGGGTGCCGTCGGACACCTTCTCGGCGCGTGTGGAGCACTCGAAGCGGTCGCTACCATCCTCTGCCTTCAGGCGGGAGTCGTTCATCCCACACCCGGTCACGGCGAGCCTGATCCGGAGTGTCCGGTGGATCTGGTGATCGATTCACCCCGGGCTATTGCCCCATGCCGGGCAGCAATCTCGGTCAATCTGGCCTTTGGCGGGGCAAACGCAGCTGTCGTCTTGCGGCACCCCGAAGCTGGAGCCGGCTCTTGAGCGCCTCGGTCGTCATCACGGGTGCGGGCACGGTGGGGCCGGCAGGCTCGGGTTTCGATGCACTGCGCTCAGCCGTTCGCGAGGGGCGTCAGCAGCTCTCCCCGGTGGATCGCTCCGCAGGCTTTCATTGCAGCGGGCGCGCTGCTCTCGCTGGAGTTCTGGGTGAGGATCCCTACTCACCCTGGCTGTCGATGCGTGATGCCCGGCGGATGAGTCCGGCCAGCCGGATGGCAGTCACCTCGGCACGCATGGCGATCGAGGCGGCGCAGCTCGGGGAAGGCGACCTCTCAGGAGAGGGCACAGCGATCTGCCTGGGTACGAGCTTTGGCTCGACAAACTATGCCTCTGCACTCCTGCAGCAGGTCCACGATCAGGGCCCCTTGAGCATCTCACCTCTGCTGTTCATGGAGACCGTGGCGAACGCTCATGCGGGTCAGGTAGCCCTGGCTCTGGGAGCCACGGGTTCGAATGTGACCATCTCCCAGCGGGAGGCCAGCGGCCTCCTCGCGGTGGCACGTGGTGCAGATCTGATCCGGGCTGGGCGGGCGGAGAGAGTTCTGGCTGGAAGCGTTGACGAGGTCAGCCCGATCCTTCATGCCATGCTGGACCGCTTTGGTGCCCTGGCTCGTCCCAGCCAGGATGAAGATGTGGAGGTCGCTCGGGTGTTCGACTCCGAGCGCGCGGGCTTCGTCATCTCAGAGGGCGGGACGACCTTCGTGCTTGAAGCCGAGGAGCAGGCTGCCATGCGCGCCGCGCCGATCCTGGCAAGGGTCACGGCCTGTGCGAGAGCGACAGACCCCTCGGCCAGCGCGGCGGATTGGGGGCACGGCCACGAGGAGCTCGCTCGGCGTCTGGTGACCCGACTCGAGAGGCAGGGCATTGGTCTGGACTCCATTGATCTGGTGGTGAGTGGGGCCAACGGCAGCCGCCGTGGAGATGCCCTCGAGGCGCGGGTCTTGAGGGCAGGCTTTGGCTCCATGCTCCCTCCGGTGCTGGCACCAAAGTCGGTCACCGGTGAGTACGGCGGCGGTTTTCTCGCCAGCGCACTGCTCTCCCTCGAGCCGGTTGACTGGGCTGCGACTCCGGGATTTCGCCGGGAGGATCCCGAGCTTGGCCTCAGTCCCTACCTCGGAGAAGAGCTGGGGGCAGCACGACGAGTCCTGGTCACGACCCTGGCTGCGGGCGGGGCAGCCTGCTGGTTGGTCATGGAGAGGTGCGACGCGAGATGAGAGTTGGACTCGTGATTCCGGCCTTTGAGGCCGCTCCTAGCATAGCGGACGTCGTTCGACGCAGCCTCGCGGTCAGCTCATCGGAGCAGGTGCTGGTCGTGGATGACGGTTCCAGCGATGAGACTGGCCGCAGGGCAGAAGAGGCTGGCGCCACGCTCATCACTCACGAGCACAACCTGGGCAAGGGGGCCGCGCTGCAGACGGGCTTCGCCTTTTGGATGAGGCAGGCTGTCGACGGCGTCGTGACCCTGGATGCTGACGGCCAGCACTTGCCGGAGGAGGTTCACAAGCTGGTGGCTGCCGCCGAGACTGGGGCCGACCTCGTCCTGGGCGTGAGAGACCACCTGTTCGAGGAGATGAACCGCCTACGCCGAACCTCGAACCGGCTCTCCACGGGGCTGATCTCCTATGCAGCGGACTACAGTGTCTCGGATGTCCAGACAGGCTTCCGGTTCTACAGTCGGAACCTGATCGAGACGGTTGGCCTGCGCGAGTCTGGGTTCGAGGCGGAGAGCGCGGTCTTCGTGAGGGCAGCGCGTAGAGGCCTCGACATCGTGACGACTCCGATTGAGCTGGGTTTCAGTGACGGAACCTGCACGAGTCACTATCGGCCGCTCCAGGACAGCGTTCGAATTGCCCGGGCCGTCGTCGGGGCGATGCGGGAGCGTACGGAGTGAAGTCCGGCAGCGGCGGCTCGCAGGCACCGACCTTGGGCCGTCTGAGGCGAATACTCGGGCCCTTCTACTTCAACGGGATCTTCTGGTACCGCTTCCAGGCCTGGGCCATGGGCTGGATGCCGCTCTATCTGGTGATCCCGATGGCCAGGCTCTTCAGCGTTGGGTTCTTTCTTGCCCTGCACAGCGTTCGTCGGGCGCTGCGGGCAAATCACAAGCTGGTTGATCCTTCAGCAGGCTGGTGGAGCCTGACCTGGCGCGCCTACCGGACTGTTCATGTCTTCTCATGGTGTCTGGGCGATCGCTACAAGCAGTTTCATCCCAATCCGAACTTCGAGTTCTCCTACGAGGGTCGGCATCACTGGGAGTCGGCTCGAGATAGTGGACGAGGGGTCATTGTCGTGACCTCGCACATCGGCGGCTGGGAGATCGGGTCAGTGGTTCCTGCTGCGGCCGAGGAGCAGGCCGTCATTCACGTGGTGCGAGAGCGGGAGGCCGATCCCGAGGCTCAGGCCTTCATCGAAGAGCTCCTGGAGAGCCACGGTGGCTCAGGGTATCGAACTCACTTCGCCGCCGATGACCAGGACCTGGGCATGGAACTCTATGCGGCCCTGCGGGAAGGTGAGGTGGTGGCTCTTCAGGGCGACCGGCCGCGCCGGGGTGGGCACGTGGTCAGCGTCACCTTGTTTGGCCAGCGGGCCTGTCTACCGCCTGGTCCCGCTCAGCTTGCGCGCCTGGCAGAGGTCCCGCTCCTGCCGGTCTTCACCTTCTTCGAGGGACCCGGACGATACCGGATCAAGTTCAGCGAGCCAATTCGTGTCCCCCGAACTGCGGATCGTCTGGCCGATGTTCAGCAGGCGACACAGGTGCTGGCCTCCGTCATCGAGGGCGCCATCCGAGAGCATCCAGAGCAGTGGTTCTGCTTCGCTCCGCTCGTTCCTTACGAGGGCGAGGAGTCCTCGCCGACGAAGGTCGAGAGCTCACCTTCCGCCACCAGATCACCGGAAGAGCTCGAGACCTCGAAGCGGTAGATACGGAGCGCTCCGGCCTGAGAGGTGGGAGTTGCACGACAGAGGAATTCCCCGTCAGCATCCAGCCGTAGTGCGTGAAGCTGGACGGCTCGCACTCCGACCAGCAGACGTTGCGGTTCGCTGTCGTTCGGCTGGTCGGGGCTCTGGCCGGCCGGCTCGAGGGCTGCTGCAGTCTGCGCAGCCATCTCGATGGCCAGTGTTGCTGGCACGAAGGCCGGGCCCCTCGGGCACGAGCGAAAGGGAGAGGCGGCGGGCACCTGTGCCTTGCACAGAGCCTCATCACCGCTCTGGAGGATCTCGCTCACCAGCCGTGCAGGCCCCGACTGGGGCAGGGTGACCAGCGGGCTAACCGACACGAATTACCCCCTGCAGGACGGGCTGCCCCTGACGTTGAACGCTGACTCTCACCAGACCCTCTTCATCGACCTCGCTGATCTGGAAGCACAGGGCCTCGCGTGGGCCAACCGTGGCGCGAAAGCGCAGGCGACCAATCTCGCGGGGAACGACGCCTGGCAGCTGGCGCTCGAGCAGGTGCTGGAGGAGAAAGAGCTGGGAGACACCAGAGAGAACCGGCTGCCCCTCGAAGTGCCCCTCGAAGAGCGCGCTCCACTCCGGAATGCACATCTCGCTCTCGATCATGTTCGCCCGCCCGCGCGGCTGAGCTTCTCCCAGACCTCGCCTAGCTCGACCTTGGCCCACAGGCCCAGTCCCTTCCAGTGTGCCGGTGAGATCTTCCGGCGGCCCCGGCCGAAGTTATCGGTCATGCAGCGCCAGCCGAGATTGCGCTTGCCATAGGTGCCCCTGCTCTGGCGCTTGCGCGCAATGTGAACGAGGCGGCGATTGGTGAGCTTCATCAATCGGAAGGCCATCCGGGCCGGCAGGATGTTGCGACCAAAGGGCGGTTCGGCCAGCTCCTCGACATCGACTTGTGGACCGTGAACCACGCCCAGGTAGTACATGGCCGTGTCGAGGTAGAAGGCCACCGCGGAGAGCTCGGCATCGCCGAACAGCTCGTACTTGTCCTTGTAGAGCGCCTCGAAGTACCTGGGATAGGATCGCGTGAACCTGGCGTTGTGAGCCGCAATTGCGCTATCGAGGCCGGGCTCATCCAGCGCTTGCTTGAGGTCCTTATCGATCAAGTTCGCGGTGGCGAAGCTCGAGATTGCACAGTGATCCAGACCCGGGCTGTAGAAAGGGTCTATGAATGCAGCAGCGTCTCCGACCAGTGCCCAGCCCCGATCCATGTACTGCGTTGATCGATAGGCCAGGTGTTCGTAGGAGCGAAAGTCGTCGGTGTCGAGCTGCGCACCCTTGAGCAGGTCACCCAGTCCGTCGCAGCTGCGCAGGAAGGACTCGTAGCGCTCGTGCTTGGCACCCTCGCGCGGCATCTCGAACAGCCGGCGATCTCGAACGAGGCCGATGCTGGTCTCCCCGTCTACCAGCGGTATCACCCAGCACCACCAGCCGTGTCCCATGAAGTGATTGGTGCACAGGCGGCGCGAGGCGGGGATGTAGTGCAGTGCCGATTCCTCACGTACGTCGCGACCGAGGACTTCCTGACTGTCCAGGCTGGTGACACCACGCCAGCGGCTCCACGAAGCGGCGGTGGGGTGGTCATCGAAGCGCTCGATTACTCCCAGCTTGCGTCCCAGCCAGCAGCGCTTGCCGCTGGCGTCCACCACCCAACGGGCCGTCACCTCTAGCTCTCCATCCTCGCCCTCGATGGTGAGACGGCTCTTGGGCCACTCTTGCTCGAACTTCTTCACCTTGGCGGGGCGCAAGACCTCCGTGCCCTCTGCCTGACACATATCCAGAAGAGACTGGTCCAGGCGCGAGCGGTCGAGCTGGTAGCTCGGCAGGGAGGGGATCAGCTCGGAGCTGACCTCTGAGCATTCGGCCAGGCTGCGTTCACTTCCATCGCCGAACCAGAAGCGCAGCCCCATCTTGTGCAGATGCTCACGGGCGAGGAGTTCGTGCAGTCGAAGGACGTGGCTGAGGAAGAATGACGAGAGCTCGGTCGTGGCCTCACCGACCTTCTTGTCGAACTTCGACGTCTTCTCGACAACAAGGATCCTGGCGGTTGGATTCCAGCGCCGCAGGAGAAGTGCGGTCGAGCTCCCGGTGAGGGCTCCACCGATCACAACCACGTCGTAGTGTTTGCTTGCTTCCTTCATGGGCACAGGACCCTCCCCTTGTAGCGAGCTCGAGTGCACGCAAGGGGACCCGGCTTGGTGAGAGCATCAGGTCTCCTCCGAGAACCGCAGAACGGGCTTCTTGAGGAGGCAATCATGCGCCGGAAGTCTAACTACCTCCGGTCAGCACGGAACAGAGGCCGGCGGTAGGAATCAGCTGACCGGACTTCCCTACCCTTTCGTGGCGAGGTCGACCGCCTCAATCCCTGTGACGACCATCTCGGGTTCTTCACCGCTCAGGCGCTCGAGTGTCAGGACTGCGGCAAGCGGCAGGCCGGGCTTGCCGACTCGCAAGGGTCGTGTCACGAGCAGGGCAAGGGACACATCAACAGACAGGCCGGTGGGCTGCCGCAGGTGTCGGCGTGGGTGACAGGGATCAAGGCTGGCTTTGATCCCTGCTGACCTCAGTCTCCCGGCTCCCGCACGAGGCTTCTTCGAGCCCGCTCAAACCCCACTGAGAGCGAGATGGCGGAGGCGGAGGGATTTGAACCCCCGGTGCCTTGCGACACGTCGGTTTTCAAAACCGGTGCATTCAGCCGCTCTGCCACGCCTCCGCTCGGGGGGGGAGGGTAGCCAGCGCACGAGGGTGGTGGCAAGAGCCTGCTTCGACCTCCTGAGCTTGACATGGGCTAGTTGCGGGACAATTCGAGGTCCAGCGGCGGGAACCAAGGCCCTGGGGGGGTCGAGTACCGAGGACGATCTGCCGAAATGGGTGTCGAAGGAGCACCGAGATGATCACCGAAACAGCCACCCCGAAGAGAGTCTCTGAGCCGGCCTCACCCCAGTCCACGCTTTGCGCTGGTCCCGATGCTCTCGAGCCCGAGGGGTCGGCGCGGGCCTGGATGGAGCGCATGCGGACGAGCCCAGGCCTCCTCGACTACTGCTACTTCACTGCTCGGACGAATCTGGCGGTGCTCGAACGTGCTGTGAAGCGTGCGGGCAAGGCCCCGCGGGTGGTCGACATTGGTTGCGGGCGGAAGCCCTTTCAGAAGCTCTTTCCTGCTGAGGCCAACTACTTCGGTATCGACTTCGACGAGCGTACCCGGGCGGATCTTGTGCATGACCTCAGCGAGCCACTTCCGTTACCGCACGGTATGGCAGATGTGGTGATTCTCTCGGAGGTCATCGAGCATGTTAGTGACCCCGAGCTAGTGGTGGCCGAGGCAGCGAGGCTGCTGAAGCCCGGTGGAGAGCTCTACCTCTCGGCCCCCTTCGCCTTTCCGATTCATGGACGGCCCTGGGACTACCAGCGCTTTACTGACTACTTCTACCGCCGATTGAGTGAGCGCCACCCGCTCCGGTTGGTGGAGCTGCAGGCATCGAACAACGTGTTCTCGACACCGCTGTTGCTCTGCAATCAGGTCCTCCTGTCGGTCCCCCGAGTGCCGATGATCTTGAAGCACCTCGGCTGGGGAGCCATCAATGCCGTGGCAGGCATGCTCGAGATCATGGGAACGCCCTGGTCAGAAGGTAATGACCGACTGGGCCTGTTCCTGCGCATGAATCCCAGCGGATACGCCATGCGCTTTCGCAAGATCTAGAAGTCCGGCAGGCCAGGCGGAGACTCAGGCGGAGACTCGGGCGGCTGGTCTGAAGAGGGCCCGATGGAGTCCCCGTCGAGGGAGTCCTTGCCCTGGTCCGTACGAACAAGCTCCAGGATCGACTCCGAGACTCGCAGCGGGCAGCGCGCCCGGATCGCCAGGGCAATGGAATCGGAGGGGCGTGCGTCGAGCTCCCCGAGGAGCTCGCCTGACTCGTTCTCGAGGATCAAGCGTGCGTAGAAGGTGTTCTTGCGGACATCGACGATGTCCACCGAGGCAAGTCGTGCACCGAGCGTAGCGATGGCCTCGTGCAGCAACTCGTGGGTCATCGGTCGCTCGGTCTTGAGGCCGGTCACGATCCGCTGGATCTCCGAGGCCTCCGGGTACCCGATCACGATTGGGAAGCTGCGTTCTCCCTGGACCTCGCGAAGGTAGATGTACTGGGGCGCTGACAGGGAGTGATCACGAAGGACAATCCGTCCCAGCTCGATCTCGACCATCTGGCCGTCCTCGTGCGGGGTGCCGTTGGTGGGCTCGGGGGTCAAGACAGACCTCCTCTGTCGGTTGGGACGTAAGGGGAGAGGCTCGAAGGCGAGCGGGAGTCCAAGACGAGCGGCTCCAGGGGTCGGTCGCCTTCCTCGACGAACTTCCATGTGCTGGCATCGATGTCGGTGTAGCCACACGAGCTGCAGCGCAGCCCGGTCAGCTCCTGCTCCCGGATAGGCTCGAGGGTCTGCCGGGTGCAGTCCGGACAGCGCCGATCGGGGTGAGCCGGAAAGAAGACCGAGGTCAGAATCCAGACGATGGGGACCGCTCCGACCAGCACCAGCAAGATCGTGAAGAACTCCCCGGGCGCGAAGCGCACCAGCAGGAGGCCCACGACGATGGCGCCCAGGATCAGGGGTGCGACCAGCCAGGATGCCTTCTCGATCCAGCCCGGGGCCCTGCCGTGCACCGCGGTGGCCCCGGTGGGGGATTCCTCCAGCACGAACTTGGTGACAGCGGGGGCCTTCTCGGATGAGTGGGACGGGCTACTGGTGGGCACGCTGGCAGTGTACTTCCTGGTCCAGGGAAATTCGGAGTCTCTGCGCCGAAAGGCGCCCTGGACTTTCTTGGTACAGGCTCAGCCTCCACCCAACACCTGAATCCTGTGCGGCTGATGTAGGATCTTGGGCTGCACCATGCTGATCGACCCCCAATCCTCCCGGCCCTCGGCCGATGACCGGCCCGAGGGCACGGCCAATGACTATCCCGAGAACCCGATCCTGGTCCGGGTTCTTCGTGGGGAGCGGGTCGAGTCGGTGCATCGCGGAGCCTGGGCCTTGGTCGATGTCGAGGGTGGGCTGCTCGAGGGAAGAGGCGCCACTGACTTCCCGATCTTTGCCCGCAGCTCGACCAAGGCCCTGCAGGCCCTGCCCCTGATCGAGTCGGGTGCGGCGGATCAGCTGTGCTTCACAACCGAAGAGCTGGCCCTGGCCCTGGCCTCTCACTTCGGGGAAGACTGCCACACGCGGGTGGTCGCTGGTCTTCTCGGCCGCCTCGGCCTGGGGCCCCAGGACCTGCGCTGTGGTTCCCATCGACCCTTGAGCCATGACGTGAGCTTCGACCTGCGTCGGCAAGGCCACGAGCCGAGCACCCTGCACAACAACTGCTCCGGCAAGCACGCCGGATTCCTCGCGCTGGCTCAGTACCTCGGCGAACCGACGGCAAGCTACATCGATCCCGAGTCGAGGGGCCAGCGGTTGATCCGCGAGACCGTGCTCGACATGACTGGCTGTTCTGAAGAGGAGCTCTCGATCGCCGTGGATGGCTGCAGCGCTCCGACATTTCGGCTGTCGCTGGAGAGGCTGGCTCGGGGCTTTGCGCGCTTTGCCAACCCTCACGGCCTCGAGCCTGACCGTCGCGCGGCCTGCGAGCGCCTGGCAGAGGCGGCGGCCGCTCACCCTGAACTGATCGGGAGCACCCGCAATCAGATCTGTAGTGCCATTGCCCGAGTGACCCAGGGGCGGCTCTTTCCGAAGATCGGCGCAGAAGCGGTCTACGTGATCGGCGAGCGCGGCGGAGACCGTGCCCTGGCCATCAAGATGGACGACGGCAACAAGCGCGGACTGCACGCCCTGATCCTGCACCTCCTGCGACGCTTCTCCCTGGCCAACGAGCAAGAGCTGGCCGAGCTCTCTACCTGGGACGCGGGTCCGCTCAAGAACTACGCGGGACTCGAAGTGGGGCGAATGGAGGTGCTCTGATGGATCGTGGAGCGAACGAGATCTTGAGGCGAACGCAGCCCTTGCCGCCTCTGGCGCAGGATGCTCACAAGGGCACCGCTGGTCGGATCCTCTGCCTGGCGGGGTCGGAGACGATGCCGGGTGCCGCGATCTTGGTCGTGCGAGCTGCCCAGCGTGCCGGTGCGGGGCTCGTGACGCTGGCGACCTTTGACAGGAGCATCATCACGTCTACATCGATCGCCGCACCTGAGGCTGTCTACCTGGACCTCAGTCGATCAAAAGACCTGGTCGCGGGAAGACTCCCTACTCAACTGAACGGGCGTGATGACGACGTGCGTCTCGCCGGGCCAGGGCTGGGGAAGGGAGGGCGCACGGACGAGCTGATGCGCCGCCTGATCGCGGATGACTTCGACGGTCCTCTGGTCTTGGATGCCGATGGGCTCAACGTGATCAGGGAGTTTCCCGAGATCCTGCCGGAGGCTCGCTGCCAGCTTGTGGTCACTCCGCACCCCGGAGAGGCAGCGCGGCTGCTCGGTTGCGAGCGGCTGCCGGCGGATGAGGCCGGCCGTATCGACTGTGCTCTGAGAATCGCCAGCTCCACGAGCTCCATCTGCGTTCTCAAGGGGCATGGGACTGTGGTGACCGATGGTGAGCGAGTGTTTGTCAGCTCCACCGGGAATCCTGGGATGGCCACAGCTGGTTCGGGTGATGTGCTCACGGGAGTGGTCGCCGCCTACCTGGCCAGTTGCCGTCGGCAGGAGTGCGAGGAGTGGGGTCACTTCGAGGCGGTCTGTAGCGCTGTGCACGTACACGGGCTCGCGGGAGATCTGGCCGCCGAACAGGAAGGCCAGCGTGGCATGATCGCCTCTTCTCTTCTGGACTACCTCTGCAATGCCCAAGAGCGCTTCGACGAGTCAGCCGACTAGATCCAGAGGGGATGCCGCCTGCGCACGCCTTGGGACTCTGATCCTCGGTGCGGTGCTGCTTCTCTCAGCTCTTGCGGAGGCGCAGATCGTCTCCCGCGCCGTGGAGGTGGAATTCGAGACGCGGGAGCGGGCACTCTTTCCGGCGCGCTTCGAGTGGAGCTACTCCACTACCCGAGACTGGCAGGAGCGCTTTCGCTGGCTCGATGCTCTGACCCGTGGTGTTCCTGGAGAGCTCGGAGAGGCCGAAGAGCAGTTCAGCGCCGCTTGCCTGCTGGATGAGCACCCTGATGTGCGGGCGCACGCGCTCATGGTGCTGGCGCATCACGAGCTGGGTCTACCCGAGCCGCTGACCATGGACCTGGCGGAGAAGCTCGCGCGAGATCCGCTGCCTCGTGTTCGGCTCAATCTGGCACGTGTGCTGGAGTTCATGCCTGGGGTGGAGGTGGACACTCAGCTGCTGGCCCTCGAAGAAGATTCCGATCAGGAGGTCGCCCAGCAGGCCCGGGCTTCATTGCTGGCGAGGGACGAGGCATCGCTCGCTGCCCAGCTCCAGCTCTTTCAGCTGGAGCCACTTCGTCTGGAGAGCGACGAATACCTCGAAGCGTTGCTTGTTCTCGAGCATCTCCCACCCCGTCGCACACTTCTCGACGGTGTGGATGAGATCTTCGCCGGGGCCACGGCAGCCAGTGAGGAGACAGTGCTGGCACGTCGCTGCCTCTGGCATGCCCTGCGCCACGGCCAGCGGCAGCGCTTCAACCCGCTCATGATCGCCGATGGCTGGGGAACTCCACTGGAGGAGGCCGATGAGCAGCTAGAGCGCCTCCGGCGAGCTCGCTTGCTCGAAGCTGTCGAGCGAGGGAATGGTCAGCTGCATCACCAGCTCATGCCTGCGGCTAACAAGGCCAGCCAGAGGGCAACTGAAGAGGATGATCCCGATGGGCTGGAGCTGGCAAGCTGGTACCTCGAAGGGGCCCGGGTGTCTTTCTATGCCGACCCTGCCCTGCGCACGCGTCCCGAGCATTTTCCGATCAGTCTGGACACTGGCGAAGAGCTGCTGCTTCAGTTCCTCACCGATGTGATCGGCTTCTCGAACGCCTGGACCTCTCAGGGGCTCGAGTCCTACTTCGAGGCTTCTCCCGAGCTACGCGAGGCCGCGCTGCGGACCTTCGGTGAGACCTGGTCGCGAACGGGGGACCCCAACTCCCGTCGCTTGCTAGCAAGGGCCCTGGAGTATCCGGACGTGGCCGAGAACGCCTATCGAATACTCGTCAGTGGACGCCACCGTGTACCGGAGTTCCCAATCATGTACCGCTGGTGGAAGTCTCAACCTGAGGCCAGACGGTATGAACTCCTTCGTCACCATGCACGCGGTGTTCGCTTCGAGCCCTGGCGGGAGTCCCTGCTGAACGCCTGGTCTCGAAAGGACACTCGAATCGTCGATGTGGCTGAACTCCTGGCTGCCTTCTCGGAAGACGAGGAGGTCGACGAGTTGCTGTGGCTCTGGCTCCACGGTGAGATTCGCACGCTCGAGGAGAGCCCCGTGCCCGATGAGCAGGTCACACGTGGCCCATGGCGCGAGGCAGAGGCGCGAGCGCAGTGGTTGATCAGTGCCTGGCTCCGGGTGAACTCCAAACGTGGTGTTGTGAATGACCCGCAGCAGGAGATCGAGCTCCTGTTGCGAGTCGGTGGTCTTGGAAGGGAGCTGGGGAAGTTGCTGGTCTCTCACCTCGTCCAGTCGGAACCAGGACGCAGGGCGACGCTGGAGATCATTGCGGTACCGGGGCTCTCGCGGCGCCTGCGCTTCGAGATCTTGCTCACGAACACTGACATCAAGTCAGCAGACGGACTACGGGAGCTGTTCGTCGGCTACGACTCATGCGACGAGGACCTGCGGCTGCGAATCCTGAAGCGTGCTCGGGGCCTGGATGATCCGGGCGTCAGGGCAAGGCTGCTCGAGGTCATTCGCGATCGCCAGGCCGGAGCTGCAGAGCGGCAGCTGGCGACAGAGGTGCTGGCGACAACCGGGGGAGAGGAGGAGGTGGTCAGCGCACTCGTGGAGTTGCTGGGTGAGCTACGAGACTACGATCTTCGACAGTCGGTGGTGGAGGCCTTGGGCAGCCGAGCGACACAGCGAGATGGGCTGGGCTTGCTTCAGCTCTATCTTGACCCTGAGAGTCGTGAGCTGTTCGCAGATGAGCTGCTCCCGGCCATGGTGGCAATCGAGCTACGTGGACAGGGTGTCCTGTCAGAAGAGGTCACGGCGCTCTGGCGCGCCCAGGCCCAGGACCGTGCAGCCCTCGAACTTGGCAAGCGATTCCGTAGCGAGGATCTCCCTGATCGGGACTTTGTCTACAGCGGTTGGCTGCGGGCGGCCCAGGAGTTGCTCGAGGCTGGGCAGCTCGAGCTGGCTCTGGGGGAGACCTACTGGCAATGGGATGGGCGGCTCCTGGCGAGGTTGGCTGAGTTATTACACGAGACGAATACCAGAGAGCTGATGGCTCTCGCTGCCCGGATCGATCTGGCGGCCCTCACCGCAGTGCTCGGTGAGGGGGCTGCGCCCGACCGCGCAGCACTCCTGCTTCGTCTCAGAGCGAGGCTGCTGCAGGCTGCTCGCTGGAGAGGCGACTGGCAGGCAGCCGGGGGGTGGTCACGACTTCTGCTCGACGAGTGGCGCACGGGGGGCTCTACCACAAGCGCCATCGACTCCGTCTTCGGAGGCCTCGACCGGATGAGGGAGATGGACCCACGCGGCTGGATCCTGACTGTCGAGTGCTCGACACGCGCCTGGAGAGCCCTCAGCGAGGGACGCCTGGACCAGGCCCGGGTGTTGATTGCCCAGGCGAGGTCCATGGTCGGAGGCTCTTCCCAGGCTCGTGCTGCGGTGCGTCGCCTGGAACAGGCACTCGATCAGGCGGGAGACTAGTCTGGTCGAATCCTGGAGCTAGAGTAGGGGCTGGCCCGAAAGCAATTCTCACCTTCGATCGACTCCATGACCCTGACTCAAGTCTCCAAGCCGGAAGGCGCCATCGAGTGCCTGGATGATGGCATCGGATTTGTCGCCCTCGTCGACCGTATGCAAACCGATCACGCTGCCAAGGTGGTCAACAGTGCTCGCATCTCCTATGACAAGGTGAGGCCCGAGTTTGACGAGGGTAAGGACCGTGCGCTGTGCTCCTTTCTCTGGAAGCATGGGCATACCTCGCCCTACCGGCACTCTTTCTACACCTTCCACTGGAAGAGTCCGCTCTTCGTCTTTCGACAGGCGTTCAAGTACCAGGTTGGAAGCGGTTGGCGCGAGTACGAGGTGAACGGGGAGTCCGTCAGCCTGGAGGTCTTCGATGTCATGTTCGACACGGACAAGGGCTGCTCCTGGAACGAGGTGTCCGGGCGCTACGTCAAGTGGGAGCCGGAGTTCTACATCCCGACGCTCATGCGTGCGAATCCACCCCACGGAAACAAGCAGGCCTCCTTCGACCTGCCCGAGGACTTCGATCACCAGGGTGAACGTGCAACGATGATTGCGGAGTGCAATGAGACCTTTGCTCGCTATCTGGCTCGAATTGATCGGGGTGTGGCCAAGGAAATTGCGAGGATGTGCCTCCCTCAAAACCTCTACACCCAGGCCTACTGGACCGTGTCGATGCAGGGAGTGATTCACTTTCTCGAGCAGCGACTGTCAAGGGACGCCCAGTATGAGATCCGCCGTCATGCAGAGGCCGTCTACGACTTGATCGAGGACGACCTGCTGCGGATTGGCGTGACCAAAGAAGACCTGATCGGAAGCTGAGTGTTCCTGCGGTCGTGCCCAGCCGCAGCCTGTCGCTGATCTTCCGCAGAGCTTGCGTACCCTCGCCAGGCGCCTTGGCGGGAACCCTGCGCGAATTGCCTGGCTGGTCTTACCGGGAGTTGTGCCAGGCCTGAAGCCTCCTCAGGGCCCCACCCGATCCAGTGGAGCGGAGGGGTCGCAGCACTCGTAAAAGACCCTTCGTTTCCTGTAAGGGGGGGGTGAGCACTAGAGCTCCTTCGATAGGTGCCCCATGAATTCCTCTTTGGCCCTAGGATGAAGGCACTCGCAAGCCACCTGGCCGGCACAAGATCCAATCAGAGGGATTCTCATGCAAACACTTGGACACCGCTCGCTCGCACTTGGGTGTGTCTCGATAGGGCTCCTGGCAACTGTTGCAATCAGCGTTCCAGAGCCGGGTGCTGGCTCCGGTACGGCGCCCTATGACTTCCTCGACAAGATCGAGGGGTCGTTCATCAATCTGAATCTATTCCCGGTGCGCCCAATCGTGGCGCATCCGTCTGGGACTGGTTTCCTGGCTCTCAATACCCACGATTCAACCGTCGAGCGATTCGATGCCGCGTCATCGGCACCAGTCGAGGTCTGGGACGTTCCGTGGGGACCGGTGGCCATGGAGATCTGGAATGATCCTGTGTCGAGCAGTGATCAGCTACTGGTCAGCTGTCGTGGCAGTTACGTCATGGCCCGCCTGGACATCTCCAGTGGAGAGATCATCGGTGTGCTGCCGCTACCTCCGGAGCCCGCCGACATCGTTGTCAAGCAGGACACCAACCAGGCCTTCATTGCCTGTTCTGCCAAGGACCTCGTCGTTCAGATCGATCTCCTGACCGATACGATCATCGAGTACACGCCAGAGAGCCACCCCGGTTTTGATATCAAGAGCCCCATCTTCCTGGCGGTCTCGAACTCGGGAAAGATCATGGTTCCCTCACTTCACTCGGGGAACAACTCGACCTCCTCGAGGATCTTCCAGCGTCGTGGGGGTGAGGTACTGGATCTCGAGAACCCTGACTACGCAGTGGTGGGCTTGCCGGACAACGACCTCTTCCGTATTGACCCGGTGTCTCAGACGATTCAGCCAATCGGTCGGCGTATTGGTACGACCCTGTTCGGCATTGGAGTGAATCCGGATACAACGCGTACCTGGGTGCTGAATACGGACTCCAAGAACAAGGGGCCGGGACGCCAGAGTGAGCAGGAGGTCAGTGGTGACCTGGTCGCTAATCGCATCTCCATCATCCGTCCGAACATCACGACCCCTCCGCCGGAACCGGATGCATTCATCGATCTCGATGACACGGATCTCGTTGCGCCCGGTGTGCAGTTCGATGCAGACCAGAGCGTCGGTCAGCCCTTTGGTTTGGACTTCAGGAGTAATGGTAACGCCTTCATCGTGGGGCTGTTGACCGACAACCTGATCGAGGTCGACAAGGACGGTGTGCGATTGAACGAGTGGGACCTGCCCGAGGGGGCCATTCCCAGGGCAGTCAGTGTCGATGAATCAGCGGGCTTCGTGAGGGTCTACTGCTGGGGGACCAACCAGGTGTTGGAGTACCAGTTGAGCGATATGGCGCTGGTGCGCACCTGCAACCTTTCGCCTGATCCAACGCCAGAGCGGATTGCTCGTGGCCGCGAGATCTTCTATGACGCCTCCCACTCCCTCCACAACAATGCTTCCTGCGCTTCGTGCCACGTCGATGGCCGCAGTGACCTGTTGGCCTGGAACCTCTCTGACGACCCCAAGGACAGCAAGGGCCCCCTGCTGACCCAGACGATGTTCAGCCTCGATCGCATGGCCCCGTTCCACTGGCGGGGTGAACGCGAGGACCTGATTGACTTCAACATCGCGTTCGAGGGCTTGATGGGCGGCGAACGGTTGAGCCGCAGTGAATTCAGCGACTTTGAATCGTTCGTCTTCTCCCTGACGAATCCGGCGAATCCCTGGGCTCACCGTGAGCGGCTGCTGGACGATAGCTCCATTCCCTATGGTGTGGATGCGAGCGCCCGCGCTACCCAGGGACAGGTCTCCTACCAGAACTTCCAGATTCAATCGGTCAACTTCTGCACGACCTGTCACCAGCTGCCGCTCGGTACCAATCACGATATCTTCAGCGGTGAACCAACGGACGATATCGCTCGACGTGTCTTCAACAAGGTCACACCATTCAACGAGACCTACAGGCGTATCAGCTCGGTGGTTTCGATCGAGACCTTGATCGAGCCGGGTAATCCTGCTGCGGGAACCGTGGTCGATAATCGAGGATACCTGGGATCGGCCGCGACCCACTCGGGGTTGATCGAGAGCTTCGAGCAGAGAATCTCTGACTTTGGTGGCGGCGACGAGACCTTCCACATGACCTCGTTCGTCTTGCAGTTGGACCAGGGTGTGGCACCGGCAATCCACCAGGCCTTCTTGCTGGATGCGAACAACCTGGCTGTGACCCAGCCAGAGCTCGAGAATTACCTGATGCCCCAGGCGATTGCGCGCAACTGCGGTGTGGTGGTGTTCGGGCGATCAGAGCCGAATTCGGTGACCACCCGCTGGGCCTGGGATCGACAGACTGGGAACTTCGTGCCTGACCACCCGACACTTGCGGCGCGTAGCCTGTCCGACTTCATCAACGCCGCGGGAACCGAGAGCCATGTCTTCATGGGAGTTCCGGTAGGGACGGCGGCACGCACGGCGATCGACCGGGACATGGACACTCTGGTCAATTCCACGGATCCTGACCCCACAGCCCCCTTCGTCGACGCTGGGGACACCACCTTGCCCAACTTCACGAGTGCGCCCAGGATCACCTGGGTGACGTCGCGGATGGCGAGGATCTCGTTTGGAACAGATGAGCCCTGCATCTACCGCGTGACCTACGGCGAGGGTGTCAGGGATGACCAGGTTGTCACGAGCGAGGAGTATGCCACGGCCCACACGCCGCTGCTCAAGAAGCTCCTCCCATCAACCAACTCCAGCAACGGAGTCTATCCGGTGGTCTCCTTCACCTACGACACGACCATCGAGGTGATTGACCGAGCGGGAAACGTGCGTACTCATGAGCTGGCCCAGTTCGACAGCGGTCCCTACGGTCCAAAAGACGATGATGAGGTGATCGTTGGCGACCTGCACTGGACCCGCTTCAATGACTTCGGGCCCGGACCTCTGCGAGCCGCAGCCGACATTCAGATCACCTACAAGCAGGGTGGGCCGCCGCTGTTCCCGGCTGCGGATCGAGTTGTCATCATGCGCGTCATCGTCGATGGTCAGGTCAGGGACGATTGGGTGCCGCTTGGGCCGAACAGCTACAAGGTTGATCACGTGGAGGCCCTGGGGCCGAGCGGCAGCAAGGCCCTGAACGTCGATGGACCGCTCCTGGTTGGCCATGAGACCGATGCTCAGGGGCACACGAGGGTGGCGTTCGAGCTTGCGGGACTGACCGTGGGACAGAAGGTGACCCTGAACGTCGAATCCGTATTCAAGGCCGATGTCTCTCAACTCGCGCTCCTTCGCTCAAACCTGACTGCGGCCAACGACTGTGCCGTCAACAGTGGTCCGGGGACCGTGGACTGTGATGGAGACAGCATTGCTGATTGCTGCCTCCAGGTACCCGTCGACTTCCATGGGCGCGCGCTGACACGCTGGAGCTTCCCGGATACTGAGCCCCTCAATCGGTCTCTCACGGAGCGTTTTGATCCCGAGGACGTGACTGAGGTGCTCAAGTAGCCCACTGAGCCTGGCGTGGGAATTCAGGCTCACATGGGCCTTCAGAGGCGGTCCTCGCGGGGTCCGCCTCCTATCGTCTGGAGGAAAGCGGTAGCATCCCGGTGAACTTCTGCACTGTAGAGCCGTTGAGCCCGCCCATGAGCCTCCATCCGTCCACCCTGATAACCCTCTTCCTCGGAGCGACAGCCGCCTTCGGAGTGTTCTTGCCGCAGGAGCCAGGGCAAGCTTCCTCGACCAAGGCCGAGGACCTCGAGGCCGCCTTTGCCGAGCAGGGCATTCGTCTGGACCTGGAAGAGGGCCTCTGCAGTGTGCCGACCCAGGTCTGCGTTCGGCAGGACCTGCTCGAGTACGTGCTGGTCTCAGGCTATGGGGCAGCGCACGAGAGCCTGCTCGCCACCGCTGTGAGTCCCACGATCTTCAATGCTGCTCTGGTCTCTCTTGGGGCCAAGAAGGGCGAGAATGTCCAGTGGGTCGAGAAGGATCCCATGCCAAGCGAGGAAGAGATCCGCAATGGGGCTCGCACTCACGATGTTCTTCCTCCGACCGGCGAGGGCTTCTTTCTCTATGTCGCATGGCGAGAGGAAGGTGAGACCTATTTCTACCGTCTGGAAGACCTGATCACGAACATCGAGCGAGGTCGCTCGATGAGGCGTCACGAGTGGATCTACCTGGGATCGCGCATGATCGAGCCCAAGCCCGACAGCAAGGAGCGTGTTCTGGCCGCAGAACTCGAGGGTAACCTCATCAACCTCAGCTACTTTCGAGCTGGTAACACGCTGTTCACTGCGGCCCTTCCTGATTGCGTCTATCAGACGATCTGGGTGCCGAACGCTCCCCTCATTCCAACAGAGGGTTCGACGCTGACGATGCTCTTCTCACGCAAGCGACTGGATCGTTTGCCCGACGCTGTTGCGTCAAATCTACTGGAGTTTGGCGCCAAGTGACGGAACCCCGCGTCCAGTCCCGGAGTGACGAAGAGCCTGATCAACTGCCCGCGCTCGTTCGTAGCCGGGTGGCATTCGCACGTCGTGGATTGTCCTCGGTTCGACTCCTGCAGGGTCTTTGTTGCGGGGCAGGAGCCGCAGCTCTCTCCCTCGCTTGTGGAGTTCGCTCGGGCGCAGAGCTCTCACACTCCGGGCTGCAGCTCTGTGCTCTGGCGAACGGACTCCTGGTATGGCTGGCCTGCATGATGGCCATTCGGCTGGAGCCTGGCCGAGTCGTCCGTCAGATGGACGAGGCCCTCGAGCTGGAGGGAGAGCTGGTCACGGCCTGGGAGTTCGAAGGCCGTGAAGAGCCCACCGACCTGGCCCGTCTGCTCGGTCGTCGCGTAGCGTCACGGGTGCCCGCTGGGAACATGCTGAGGGCGGTCATGCCAAACATGGCCCTCTACCTGGCCTTGCCCTTCCTGTCTTTGGTCGTGCTCTTCGCCGCTCTCGAGCAGGTTCGTCAAGCTCCTGAGACCAGGAACCTCGCCAACCTGACCCGGCAGCTGGAGCAGGGTCTGGCGGCGATCACCGAGCTGGGCTCGGCAGAGGCAGCGGATGGGGCCGCGGCCCTGACACCCCAGGACCAGCAAGAGCTGAGGAGCCTGATGGGCGAGGCTGCTGACCTCGGAAAGCGAGTCCGCAAGGGAGAGGCCACGCCGGAGGAGCTAGAGACCCTTGGGGAGCGGCTGAGCGAACTCCAGGGTGCGCTCCAGGGTGCTGAGGGGCTCGATCTGGAGCTCAAACGTGCCATGAGTACGGTGGATACGGCTCGAATGGCACTCGAGAGCCAGGGGGCCGAGGAGGCCGGGCGGACCTCTTCTACCGACCCCTCTGTGGACGGAAACTCCAGCTCTGGTGGAAGGGGTCTGGCGCCCGGCGATGGGAACGGCAGAATGGCGCGCCCAGAAATCCAGCCGGCCGGTCAATCAACCGCTTCGGAGGGGAGTCGCGAAGAGGTCGGAGTACTCGGACGCCCGAGCTGGCCAGCGGCTCACGAGAACATCGTCCGCCGTTGGGTGGAGCTCTCGAGCCTGTCCAGGCCCCCTCGATGACGCCGGGGATGATGGGATCGAACACATTCATGTCGAAGCAGAACAACAACAGCGGGCCCCTCGGCGTTTGGCTGATCGGTGCTCGTGGCGCCATCTCTACTTGTGTTGCCTACGGGTTGGCTGGGCTGGTGGAGGGCCTCATCGAGCCGGTTGGCCTCATCACTGAGCATGCGCCCTTCTCGTCACTACCGCTGGCGCCCTACGAGAACATCGTGCTGGGTGGTCACGATGTCTGCACGCGTTCGCTGACCGATTCGGCATCAGAGCTGATCAGGGCTGGTGTCCTGCCCGCGAGTCTCGTTGAGGGTGGATCGTCTCGAGCCGCTGCCTTCGACTCCCACATCGTGCCAGGTCTGCTCGATGGGCCTGATGTGGGCCTGGCGAACCTGGATCCTGCCACGGCTGAGCTCAGCAGCGCTGCTCCCCTGGAACAGATCGAGCGCCTGAAGGCCGACCTGCTTGCCTTTCGTGAATCTCAGGGATGCCGGGATCTGATCGTCATCAATCTGGCGAGTACCGAGGCATTCCGCGAGGAGAGCGCTGATTGGCTCGATCTGGAGAGACTCGAGAACGCACTGGAGTCCGGTGCAGCTCAGCCGGCCTCGATCGTCTATGCCTACGCGGCTCTGTCCGCGGGTTGCCCCTATGTGAACTTCACTCCTAGCCGCGGCTCCTCGATACCTGCCCTGAAGCAGTTTGCCGAGCAGCAGGGACTACCGCACTGCGGGAGCGACGGCAAGACGGGGGAGACTCTCATGAAGACCGTGTTGGCGCCGATGTTCAAGGCTCGCGCACTGCGCGTGCTCGGCTGGCAGGGCTACAATATGCTTGGCAACCGCGATGGTGAGATCCTCAACGAGGCTTCTCATCGTCAGGGTAAGTTGAATAACAAGGACGAGGCACTTCGCTCGATCTTGAATGACTCGGAGCTGCACTCGCACGTGGCCATCGACTTCGTCCCCTCGCTTGGAGACTGGAAGACTGCCTGGGACTTCATTCACTTCGAGGGGTTCCTGGGTGCCAAGATGAGCTTGCAGTTCACCTGGGCGGGGAGTGACTCTGCGCTGGCAGCTCCCCTGGTGATCGACCTGGCTCGCCTGACTGCGCTCAGCCACCAGCGAGGAGAGACAGGCGTGCTTGATCACGTGGCCTGCTTCTTCAAGGCTCCGCTGGGTGCCGGAACCCATGACTTCCATGCCCAGTTCGCGGCGCTAGAGCGTTACGCGAGGCGCAAGTAAGGGCCCGCCCCAGGCCTTCTCCTGGGCCACGAGAGGAGCCCTCAGGCCGGATCTGGCACCGGGATTCCGTAAGAACTACGCCCTGAGTGCCTCCGTAGGGCGGTTGCTGTCGAAAACACCCAGGAATCGGGCAGATTCGAGTAGCCAGCCCGTATCGGACCTGTAGCTACGAGTGAACCCCACTCAATTGCTCTCCTGCTGACTGCTTGGCCCAGCTGGGCCGACCCACCCAACGAACTCTCATGTCTGCCCCTAGACTCACCCTGCTGATCATCTCACTGATCTGTGGTGTTGCCTGGTCGGTTGATTCCTACCTGGACAGCCGACGCCCCCTCCTGGCCTCTCAGGGTGCGGTGGAGGAACAAGATAGGCAGGTTGGGAAGGGTCTCCTGGGACAGGAGCTGATCCGCTGGCACTGGGAGCAGCTGGAGGGTCGGGCAGAAGCGGACCGGTCCATGGAGGTCGCTGAGGACGCTCGAGCCATGAACACTGAAGCTTAGGAGCTTCATCCTAGTGGACTTCCCCGGGGGGAGGTCAACGAAGACGACACGCCTCCTTGCCCTGAGCGGCAAGGGGGCGTGTCGCTATCATGGGTTGCATGAATCGTCCTCCGCTCCGACTTCAGACCACCAGCCTGTGGTACTACCCGTCCCAGCAGTACTCGGACGAACCCATGGGGAGCCCCGGCTACGAAGGCCGGACACCCTCCTGGGTGATCTGGAACCTGCTCGAGCGATACACGCGGGTCGGTGACCTGGTGGTCGACCCCTTCTGTGGTGGCGGGACGACCCTGGACGTTGCCGAGTCAATCGATCGTCGCTCAAGGGGCTTCGACATCTCTCCAGTTCGAGAAGACATCGAGCGAGCAGATGCCCGCTCTCTTCCTCTTGGGGACCAGGAGGCCGACTTTGTGTTCATGGACCCTCCCTACTCGACACACATCGAGTACTCCGATGAACCCGACTGCATCGGCAGGCTGGATGCCTTTGAAGAAGAGTACTTCGAGGCCATGGAACTGGTCTTTGACGAGGTGGACCGAGTACTCAAGAATCGCCGCTATCTCGCTGTTTACGTGGGGGACAGCTTCAAGAAGAAGCGAGGCTTTGTCCCGATCGGTGCCCAGTTCATGGTCAGTCTCAGCCGTCGCTTCGTGGCTGTCGATCACATCAGCATCGTCCGCGGCAATCGAAAACTCGAGTCGCCTCGTTTTCACAAGGCGGCAGCTGAGGAGAACTTCTTCCTGCGCGGCTTCAACCACCTGATGATCTTCAAGAAGCAGATCGATGAGCAGCCCAGCCGGCAAGCTCACCGTGGTGGTCGTCGTCGGGGGCGCAAGTAGGTGTGAGCAGCGACCGTCTCGAGCCTGGCTTCTTCCTCCGCCCGACGGAGGAGCTCGCGCGGAGCCTGATCGGTTGCTGCCTGGTGAATGAGGGCGCCGGGAAACGGGTGGTTGGGAGAATTGTCGAGACCGAGGCCTACCTGGGGCGAGACGACCCTGCCTCCCACTCCCATCGGGGTGTGACGAAGAGAAACCGGTCGATGTTCGGTACGCAGGGGACCGCCTACGTCTACCTGATCTATGGAATGCACCTGTGCCTGAACGTGGTCTCCGGACCGGAAGGGGTTGGGGAGGCCGTGCTAATTCGAGCGCTGGAGCCGATCGAGGGCCTGGAACTGATGGGGGAGCGCAGGGGCAGGACCGAGGTTCATGAACTCTGCAGCGGACCGGCCAAGCTGACGGTGGCGATGGGGGTGACACGTGAGCACGATGGAGTCGACCTGTCTGCGGGTGATCTCGAGCTTCGCAGCCCGACCAGCTTTGGCGTCTGGGATGAGGATCGCCCGAGGCTCCACGAAGGGCCTCGCATCGGGATCACCAAGGCTGCGGATCTGCCGCTTCGCTACTGGTTGGAAGGGTCGAGCTGGGTCTCTCGCTGAGCCAGGAACAGCCGTGGTGGAACTCGTGAAGCCCACGGCCCATCACGAGACTGGCCCTCCCGACCGGAGGGGCGGGAGGGCCAGTCTCACTGAGGAGGCCGTTGCTACTCGTCGTCGTTGTTCTCGACCGGCCCGCCAAACGAGTCGATGGAGATCGGGGATTGCTCATCCTCTTCCTCGGCCGACTCGATCTCCTCCGGCTCCGGGAGGGGCTTGAGCATGCTGTCCAGGCGCTTGGCGAGGCTACCCTGGGCGTAGGGCGGTAGCTCGTAGATCCAGGGGCCGACCCGTGCGTTGAGTGCGACCACCTCGGCCTCAACCTCCTCGCGGGGCCTCGGGGTGGCTTCCGACTCGCTGGCTGGATCGTCTTCACCCTCCGCCGGGGGCGGGGTGGGGCCGAGCTCAGCGATCGCTGGGGCCCCCTCGGGGTCGTAGGCAGCCTGAAAGGACCCATAGACCTTCTCGTCCTTCTCCCACAGCTGAGCCGTGATGCGCAGGCCGTCCTTGGTCCAGAAGTTCGTGACCGAGGCCTGGGCCTCTGTGGACTCGAAGTTCTCGGCCCTCATGACGTCAAGGAAGTTCAGGTACTGGAGTGCGCCTGCGATCCCGCCGGCGACGCCGTCATAGGACAGTTCGCGGTCTTCGGGCAGCTCGTGAACCGTGTAGTTTGTCTCGGCGTCCTTCTTCGAGATGGTCAGCACCTCGCCATCGCCGTGGGTGATGCGGACCGCACCGACATCGGTGCGATTGATCTCGAGTATCTTCTTGTCGAGCCAATCGTCGCCGCTGCCAGGAAGGTTGGGCATCTCGCCTTCGACCAGCCAGGAGGCCGTCTCCGCAGGTTGTCGGGCGTAGAAGGTGCCACCGCGACCACCACTACGCGGCTTGCCGATGATGAGGGCCGCCAGGGTATTGCCCGACTCATCCATGAGAGTGATCTGCTTGGACTGAGCCTCCGCAGTCGGATCAGCGCCCACGGCCTGGACTCCCAGCTGAGAGTAGCGCCCGGGGTCGTCCGTCTTCTGCTCCAGGGTCTTCAGCTCCGCAAGCGCAATGATTGCCTTGCGGACCATGTCGACTTGCACGGGGTAACCATCACGCTCGCTGAGCGTCCACTGGTTGTCCGAGAGTTCGACATTGAAGCCGCCATCGGTGCTCTGGACTGAGACCTGGCTGACATTGTCCAGGCTGTCGTAGAGCCCGGGCAGCAGGTGCTCTCCGGCACTGGATGCTTCTGCAGCTTCCGAGCCCTTTGAGTCTGCCATGAAGAGCCCGAGGGCGACGAGAGCCACGGCCAGGAGTGCCGCGATCAGGAGAGATTTGCTGTTCATTGGTCAGTTCGTCCTTCGCTGCGTGCTGTAGATCCATGCGCCCAGGCCTAGCAGGGCGATCAGTAGGGGCACCATGAAGTTGAGGAGCTTGATCCAGACGCCCAGGCCTTCGATGTCCTTCTTCAAGGAGTGCTTCACGTCGCGCAGTTTCTTGCGTGTCTCGACGCGCTTGGCCTTGAACTTGTCGATCTCGGCGCGTTGCTCGGGAGTGACGATCAGGCTGCTGACGGCTCCTTCTTTTTGGTTCTGGAGTTCGCTGATCTTGCGTTCGGCCTCTTCCAGTTCGAGCTGGAGTTGTTGCTCCTCCTCGCGGTAGCGCTCTTCAGACTCCTTTCGCATGGTCTCGACCCGGGTGAACGGCCTCTCGAAACCTGTGCGGCTGCGAAGACTGATCAGGTCGGCGTTACCAGTGAGATTGTCAAGGGAGTTGATCAGCAGGTCGGAGTTGTTGGCTGTCGGGCTCGCAATGCGGTTGCCGAAGAAGTTCTGGAGGTTCACCCACCAGTTGTCCGCAAGCATGTCGCTGTCGGCAATCACGATGACCTGAATATCACCCTCACTCTTCCACCCACCGGCGGGCTCGAGGATTGGCTGGGGAGGAGCCTCACCCTCGACTGCAGCCGGCTCGGGGGGGCCATCAGGATAGGCCGTCCTGGCCGTTCCACCGATGCGGGCGGCCAGGGTGAGCCTCTCACCACCCGAGACGAAGCTGTCCCAGATTCCCTCGGGGTCGGGGCGCATGGCGACGCGTATACGGTCGACCATCATCGCGTTGTCGCTCGTCTGAACGAGCGGCTGGAAGCTCGTCGTCGCGTCAGGAGTCGGGTTGAGAATTCCGGCTGTGGCCAGGTGGAGCTTGTTGAGCTCGGATGTCACTGGATCGTCGGCAGTGATGTCGTCCTTTCGTATGTTGAGCCAGACCAGGTAGTCGAGCTCACCTCCCGTGGGCAGCCTCACCTTGTGGGCATTCTCCCTGTCGGCCGCGACCTTCTCGGGAACCAGCTCAAAGCCCCAGGCCGCAGAGAGTGGACCGATATCCGAGGTTCGATTGGCACTGAAGGCGGACATCTGGTCCTGGGGATTGATGCCCTCCATGTCGGTCTCCGCATGGGGATCGAGGAAGGCGACCACGTGCCCTCCACCCAGGGCAAACTGATCGATCTGGAAGAGTAGTTGCGGGTCCAGCTGCTTGGGGTGCAAGAGGACCAGGAGATCGAGCCCGTCGGGGAGAGCGACTGCATCGCGAGCGATCATCTCCACTTCAAAGGCTGCCTGGACCTGGCTCAGGAAGAACCAGGCAGGCGTGCCGGAGCGCGGATCCGCCGGGTTGCCTTGTGCGCCCTCGATGGGAAGCGCGCTGATGATTCCGACCCGTTGCTTGACCGGGAAAGAGAGGTTGTAGATCAGCTTCGTGAAGTCGTACTCGAGGAAGTTCTCTCGAGGCAGCTCGATGAAGGGAATCGACTCCTGACCATCAGTGGAGTTGGTCCCTGCGATGCCGAAGTAAACCAACTCACCCGCCGAGTTGACGGGGACTCCTCGCATGCCAAACTCTACCGCCTGATCCTCCTCCTCGGAGAAGGGCTCAGGGTCGATGTTGATCACGGTTAGCTTGCCCTTGGAGGCAGCCTCGTATTCCGCCAGGAGCTCACTGACGCGCTGGTTGTAGCGCTCGAGCACCTGGGCATCGTCCTTGGCGAGCTTCGAGGAGTAGAACAGCCTCAGGGTGACCGGATCTTCCATGGACCCGAGGATGTTTCGGGTCCCCTCCGACAGGGTGAAGAGCTTGGCCTCGGTCAGGTCGACTCGTGAGGTCTTGAATGTCTGCTCTGCCACCAGGTTGATGGCGAAGAAGAGGATGGCGAGGATCGGAAGTCCGATGAGAGATGATTTCTTCATGGTTCTTACGGCGCTCAGGCGGCCTTCTTGAAGTCGATGACGATCGCGTTGGCGAGTAGGAAGCAGATCATCAGGGAGCCGAAGAAGATCAAGTCGCGCAGATCAATCAGTCCCTTGGTGATCCCGTCGAAGTGTGTCAGGAAGGAGAAGGAGCGAATCGTGTCGATGGCGACCGCGGGCAGGACAACGCCAAGAGGGTCCGTAACCATGTCCGTACCGGCGAAGACGAAGCCTGCGCAGATCAGCACGCTGAGAACCAGGGAGATGACCTGATTCTTCGTCAGCGCCGAGGCGAAGGCACCAATAGCGAGGTAAGCGCCCGCCATGAACAGGCTGCCGATGTAGCCGGCCAGGATGACTCCGTTGTCGGGCTCGCCCAGGTAATTGACAGTCATCCAAACCGAGGTGGTCAGCAGCAACGCCAGCCCTGCGAAGCACCAGGCGGCCAGGAACTTGCCGATGACGGCCTGGAAGGTCGTGACCGGCAGGGTCATGAGCAGCTCAACGGTGCCCACCCGGCGTTCCTCTGACCACAGGCGCATCGAGATGGCCGGGATGAAGAAGAGGAAGATCCAGGGGTGCAGGAAGAAGAAGCGCTGGAGGTCCGCCTGGTCCGTCGGCTCTCCGGTGTAGAAGCCGAAGAAGAAGGTCAGCCCAAACAGGAACAGGAGGAAGATGAAGATGAAGACGGCGGCGACAGGTGTCCCGAAGTAGCCGGCGAATTCACGCTTGAAGATGGCAATGGTGTTATTCATCGAAGTGCTCTGCTCTAGCTGGCTGTGCCGCCTGTTACCTGACGGAAGACCTCGTCAAGACGACCCTCGTCGATCGAAATGTGCTCGATCTTCCATCCACGATTTGTGGCCATGTCGGTGACGCTCTGCATGGCGTTGGCATCGCTGCTGGGAATCAGGGTGAAGCAAGACTCGTCGCCCCAAGGGGAACCGATACGAACCTCGCGCAAGCCCTCGATGACCTCGAGGTCCGCAATCTGAACTCCGGAGCTCGAGTTGAAGCGGACGGATAGCGCGTTGTGCTGGTCGGACATGCCCTGCATCTGAGCGGGGGTGCCGTCGAACTCCACCTTGCCCTTGGCGATCACGATTGCGCGCGTGCAGACGGCAGGTACCTCCTCGAGGATGTGAGTCGAGAGGACGATGCACTTGTCCTTGGCCATCTCGAGAATCAGCTGGCGGACGTCGTGCTTCTGATTGGGGTCGAGACCGTCGGTCGGTTCGTCAAGGATGAGAACCTGGGGGTCGTGCAGGATCGCCTGAGCCAGGCCGACGCGACGCTTGAAGCCCTTCGAGAGGGTCTCGATGCGCTGGCCCATCACGCCCTCGATGTGGACCTTGGAGACCACGTCGTCGATGCGGCCTGCACGTTCGGTCTTCGGGATGGCGCGGATTTCCGCGATGAACTTGAGGAAGCTCCGAGGGGTCATGTCCCCATAGAGAGGTGCTCCCTCTGGAAGGTAGCCGATGCACTTCTTCGCCGCGATTGGGTCGCGCAGTACATCATGGCCACACACGGAGACGTCCCCGGCGCTTGGCTCGAGGAAGCCCGTGACCATCTTCATGGTGGTGGACTTACCCGCGCCATTGGGCCCGAGGAAGCCCAGGACTTCTCCCTTGGTTACGTTGAAGGTGACGTTATCGACCGCCTGGAGGTGGCCGAACCGCTTGCTGAGATTCCGGATCTCGATCATGGGACCTGCGAAACTGGAGTCGCGGGAGTGGGTGGGACTGCGAAAAACGGGGCGGATAGTCTAGTGAGGTCAATGGATGTGGCAAGCCCGGGGTCCCCAGAGTGCGCCCAGGGTGCGTCAAAGCCTGTCTTGGTGCCCAGCTACGTGGATCCCGATTGCCTGTTGGTGGGAGATCAGAAAGCACCCCTGCGTGCTCGATAGCCACCAGGAATTGGCTACAACTCTCCCCGTGGAGCTCTCAACCCCGATCATTGCCTGCACGTTCTTCGTTGCAACCGTACTGGGTGCCCTTCCGCCGGTGATGCGGCGCTGGGGAGATCGGAGCCTGCACCTGTTCATTGCCCTGTCCGCGGGCCTCTTCCTGGGGACGGTCTTCCTGCACATCCTGCCCGAGCTCGGGGGCCTGGGCAGCCCCGGCCCAGGACACCACGGGCACGACCACGGAATGGCGGGGGGGGCGGCCCTGGCCCCCTGGGTAGCCGCCCTGGCGGGCTTTCTGGGGCTGTTCCTGCTTGAGAAGGTCTGGCTAAGAGGCTTCGAGGATCGGGCGTCAGCCGATCCGCACCGCTTTGTGTGGGTCTCGACCTACATCGCGCTCTCCCTGCATGCCCTGGCGGGGGGGCTGGGGCTGGCCGCGATCCAGAGCAAGTGGATCGTCCTCTTGCCAATCCTGTGGCACAAGCTGACGGAGGCCTTCTCCCTGACCACCGTTCTGCGACTCGCCGGAGTGGGCTCCGGCCGCAGCTGGCTCTTGATCCTGCTCTTCGCCGTGGCAACGCCGATTGGATTCCTGGCCGGCGACAACTTCATTCGCGCTGGTGGTGGCGTGGGGCCGATCCTGATCGGGCTGGCAGGCGGCACCTTCATCTACGTGGCGGCCTGCGATCTGCTCCCCGAGGTCTTCCACGAGGTCGACAAGCCAGCGCCTCGCTTGATCGCGCTGGTACTCGGCATCTTTGCCGCAGGTCTGTTTCCGCACCACGCCACCGACGACCTCGGCGGGGGGCTGTTCCTCGAGCTGCTACTCGCCTCCTGGGAGACCTTCGTGGCCATGGCGCCCTACCTCCTGTTTGGGTTCATCATTGCGGGCTTCCTGTCTCAGTGGTTGGACGCCGACAAGCTGGGACGCTGGATCGCGAATGACGATCTGCGCTCCGTGGGTATCGCCTCTGTACTGGGGGCGCCACTGCCGCTGTGCTCCTGTTCGGTGGTCCCGGTGGCTGCCTCGCTGCGCAAGGCCGGCGCAGGCAAGGGAGCGACGAGCGCCTTTCTCGTGGCGACGCCAGAGACCGGGATCGATTCGATCAGCGTGACCTATGGATTGCTCGATCCGATCATGGCCATCTTCCGCCCCATAGCCTCGGTGCTCTCGGCAATCGTGACGGGCATGGGGGTCAACTTCCTGGTCCGCAGCGGCAAGGACGACGATCCTCGCGCAGGGCTTGACGAGGAAGCTCCCCAGGACTGCTGTGATTCCCAGGATGGCGCAGGCGAGCCAGTACCTACGCCAAGGGCGAGCATGGTTGTCCGTGCCTTGCGATATGCATTTATCGACATGCTCGACGACCTCGCCGGGGCGCTGCTGGTCGGTGTTCTCCTGTCGGGAATCATCTCCGTGGCGATCCCAGACTCGGTGTTCGAGAACTCTCCGATGGGCGGAGTGGGTGAAGTCCTCATGATGCTGGCCATCGGGATCCCGATCTACGTCTGTGCGGCCTCGTCCACACCAATCGCAGCAAGCCTGATCCTCAAGGGAATGAGCCCCGGTGCTGCCCTGGTATTCTTGCTCGCTGGTCCGGCCACGAACCTGGCGACCCTCTCGGTCATGACCAAGTACCTGGGCAAGCGGGCCGTGATCTTGCACATCGCCGTGCTGGCCCTGGTGACCCTTGCCATGGGCTTCACCGTGAATGCTCTCTATGCCTGGTTCGATCTGACTCCTGGCGCCAAGGTCTCGACAGAGCACGAGGGGGCCTCCCAGCTCCTGTCCGTGGGAGCGGCTGTGATCTTTGGTCTGTTGCTCCTGAGTTCACTCTGGCGGCAGGTGGTGGGTGGTGATGGGGAGAGCGAGGGTCACGAGGGACACACGCACGCCTGACTTTCTCGAGGGCTAAAGGATCTCGCGATATCCGTGACGACTCTCGAACTGCAGTTCGTCAGTCATCGTGAGGCGAGACCTGACCGTGAAATCTGGGTAGGATCCGGGCATGACGCTCCAAATCCGTAATCCCTTCGACGGCGAGGTCTTCGCAGAACTCCCGAGGGACAACCCCAGGTCGATTGAGAGCAAGCTAGAGGGAGCCTGCCGTGCTCAGGGTGAGTGGCGCAGACTCTCCGTGGCCGAGCGTGCTTCCCGAGTTACGAGTGCCCTCGAGCTCCTGCGGACCGAATCCGAGGATGTGGCGCGTGAGATCTCGCTACAAATGGGTAAGCCGCTGGCTCAAGCGCGAGGTGAGATCGGAGCGATGTTCGATCGAGCGGGGTACATGGCAGGAATCGCGGAGGCGACGCTGGCAGCCGAGCCACAGCCCTCCCCGGCTGGCTACGAGTGGCGTATCGAGCACGAGCCGCTGGGGGTGGTCTTCAACCTGGGAGCCTGGAACTACCCGCTCCTGATTCCAATCAATGTGATCGTGCCGGCCTTGTGCTCGGGAAACGCGGTCCTGCTGAAGCACAGCGCGATCACGCCCCTATGTGGTGAGCGATTTGCGCGGGCCTTCGAGGCGCTGGGGTGCCCCGGAATCCTTGCGCATGTGGTGACAGGCCACGAGGAATGTGCCCAGCTCATCGGAGACGAACGCATCGATCACGTGGCCTTCACGGGCTCCGTGGAGGGTGGTCGTGCCGTGCACCGTGCGGCAGCGGGCCGGTTCATCGACGTGGGGCTGGAGCTGGGCGGCAAGGATCCAGCGTACGTGGCCCCCGACAGCGATCTCGGATTCAGCGTTCCGAACGTGGTGGAGGGGGCCTGCTACAACGCGGGGCAATCGTGTTGCGCGGTGGAGAGAGCCTACGTTCACGAGAGCCTCTACCAGGACTTCCTGGGGCGGGCCGAGGCCGCACTTGGAGACTTCATCCCGGGGGATCCCTTGCAGGAAGGAACGACCCTGGGACCGATGGCCCAGCGCAAGTCGATCGAGTTTCTCGAGGAGCAGGTGAAGGACGCAGTGGAGCGCGGGGCCCGATTGATCCGGGGGGGGAAGCCGCTTGACGGGGTCTTCTTCGAGCCGACCCTGCTGGCGGATGTGCCACAGGATGCAAACGTGATGCAGGAGGAGAGCTTTGGCCCGATCCTGCCGGTGCGCTCTGTCGCGAGTGACGACGAGGCCCTGGAGATGATGAATGACTCGCGCTTCGGTTTGACCGCCTCGGTGTGGACCGCTGATCGCGAGCGGGCCGAGCGCCTCGTTGGGGAGCTGGAGGCAGGCACGATCTATGTCAATCGGTGCGACTACCTCGAGCCTTGCCTGCCCTGGACGGGGATCAAGGAGAGCGGCCGCGGTTCGACCCTCTCGAGCTATGGATTTGTGGGCCTGACTCGACGCAAGAGTGTCCACATTCGATCGGGGATGTAGGGCCGAAGCGAGCCCGGTCGGGGCGCTGGTGATTCACCCACCGCTCAATCCGTTCACTCCGGCGTCACGTAGGCCGAGGTGATTCCACCATCGACATTGAAGGTGGTGCCTGTCACGAAGGAGGACTCCTCCGAGGCGAGGTAGAGGGCGGCCTTGGCCATCTCGTCGGCCTCTCCAAAGCGCCCCATGGGGACGTGGACCAACCTGCGTTGCTTCTTCTCCTCCGTGTCGAGGAACTTCATCAGTAGCTCTGTGCGAAGGGGGCCCGGGCACAGCGCATTGACTCGAATCCCCTCGCGGGCGTGCACGACGGCGAGCTCCCGGGTCATTGCCAGGACTCCACCCTTGCTCGCCGTGTAGGCGATCTGGGGTGTGGCGGCTCCCAGCTGGGCGACAAAGGATGCCGTGTTGATGATCGACCCACCTCCAGAACTCCTGAGGGCCGGGATGCCGTGCTTGCAGCCCAGGAAGACGCCCTTGAGGTTGATCGCCATGGTGCGTTCCCAGACCTCCTCGGAGGTCGAGACTGCATCGTCATCACCAGAGTCCATGATGCCCGCATTGTTGAAGAGCACGTGCAGGCCGCCGAACTGCTCCTGCGCTGCGGCGACCATGGCCGCGCAGTCAGCGTCCTTGGAGACGTCTGCACGGGCAAAGCTCGCCGAGCCACCCGCAGCCTCGATCTCGGCTACCACTGCGTGTCCGGCCTCTTCCTGGAGGTCCACTGCCAGAACCCTGGCTCCCTCGGAGGCGAAGAGCAGGGCGCTCTCCCTCCCGATTCCGCTGGCTGCCCCGGTGATCAGAGCTGTCTTTCCCGCGAGTCGCATGAGCTTAGATGTGGTCGAAGTAGCGGTTACGCTCCCAGTCGGTGACGGCCTTCTCATAGGCCGCCCACTCCGAGCGAAGGAAGTGAGTGTAGTGCTCGACGACCTCTTCTCCGAAGGCGCTCCTGCAGAACTCGCTGTTCGAGAAGAGCTCGGTGGCTCGGTCGAGGCTGGTCGGGATCGCGGGGAGATCTGTCGCCGCGTAGACGTCACCCTCGAACACCGGGGGGGGCTCGATGCGGCTCTCGATGCCCTCCAGTCCCGCCGCGAGGCAAGCTGCCAGGGCGAGATACGGGTTGCAGTCCGCTCCGGGGATTCGGCATTCGATACGAAGGCTCTTGCCACTTCCAACGACCCGGAAGCCGGCCGTGCGATTGTCGTAGCTCCAGGCCAGACGGGTAGGGGCCCAGGAGGCAGCCTGGTAGCGCTTGTAGGAGTTCACGGTCGGGGCGAAGAACACCATGATCTCTGGTGCGTGCTTGATCCAGCCCCCAAGGAACCAGCGAAAGGCGTCACTGCAGGCGATTCCCGCGAGGTCCTGCTCGCCGGCGAAGGCATTCTTCCCATCCTGCCAGAGGCTCAGGTGGACATGGCAGCTGGAGCCAGCTTCGCCCTCGTCGATCTTTGCCATGAAGGTGACACTTCGACCCTGGCTGTGGGCGACCTCCTTGGCGCACTGCTTGTAGATGACATGTCGATCCGCCATCTCCAGGATCTCGGCGTAACGCACGTTGAGCTCGTGCTGGCCGTGTCCCCACTCACCCTTGGAGTTCTCCACGGGTACACCCGAGCTGGCCAGATGTCGCCTCAGGGCGCCGACGTAGTCCTCGCCACGAGTTCCCTGCAAGATGTGGTAGTCCTCGATGTACCAGCCGGTGGGCTTCAGGTCGGCGTGCCCCTTGCGCGCAGCCTCCTCGAAGCTGTCTCGGAACATGTAGAACTCGAGCTCTGTTGCCGCCATCGCGGTGAACTTGCTGGCTGCCGCACGCTGCACCTGGTGGCGCAGGATCGAGCGGGGGGCGATTGGCAAGAGCTCGTGACCACCAGAAGGGTGGACATCGCAGATCACCAGAGCCGTCCGATCCAGCCAGCTCACGGTACGTAGGGTGGACATGTCAGGCACGAGATGGACGTCGCCATAGCCCCGTTCCCAGTTGGCGAAGCGAAAACCCGGGAGCGGATTCATGTCGCGGTCCACTGTGAGCAGGTAGTCGCAAGCATGGCTTCCACCGGTGACGGTATCTTCGAGGAAGAAGGTCGCGTCGTAGCGCTTGCCCATCAGCCGGCCATAGTGGTCGGTGAAGGCGACGATCACGGTGTCGATTGTTCCTTCCGAGACCCGCAGCTTGAGCTCGTCAATAGCCAGCATGCCTTGAATTTCTTGCATGTTCGCCATCATGCAAGTTCGTGCCCTGCGGGACCAGACCTGTCGGCTGCTCCACGAAGAATGCTGACCCAGCGGAATCGACCCTGGTTGGGGACCGGATCAAAGTCGTATTTGAGCTGACCAGCAGCAGGGCGTGAGCTCGGCCAGCTCTGTCGAGGGGCCAGCCCTACTCTCCAAGGAGCTGGCTCAGAGTCGGCTCGATGGCCTCCATCCAGGCCGCTTGACCCTCTGCCGTGAGATGGATGTGGTCGGAACTCATGCGGGAGTTGGGCCGTCCGTCCTCGTCGAGGAACAGCTCGCGCAGGTCCAGGTAGGTCACGCGCTGCTCATTCGCCAGGCGGGCGGCCTCGGTATGGACCATGTCGAGAGCACGTCGGCGGGGGTCATCGGGTGTGGGCCCAGCGGGAAAGGGCCCGCTGATCAGCACATGGGCCTGTGGTTCCGAGTGGAGCAGGGCCGTCACGACTGCATCCAGCCCCTCGCCGATCTCGACTCCTGTGTGGCCTGCGGCATTGGCGTTGTTCACTCCGATGGAGAGGACAATGACCCGGGGCTCGAGTCCTTGAAGTGCGCCGTGTTCGATGCGATAGAGCAGGTGCTCGGTTCGATCGCCGCTGAGCCCCAGGCTGAGGGCCCCGCGCTCGCCATGGAAGCGGTCGAAGTCTCGTTCGCCCCCTGGCTGTGCAGCGCGAGCTGCACTTCCCGTCAGGCCCTGGGTGATCGAGTCTCCCAGGAATACCAGCTCACTTCCCGAATGAGCGTCTGCAAGCAAGCGCAGCTTCTCGAGCTGGTCCCACCAGGTGCCTCCACCCCAACCGGCAGCGGTCCCGCGATACTCCGCTGAGGGGATGGGGATGGTTGCGGGGTTCACGCCACGGCCGGCCCTGCGCAGGATCGCTCGCAGGAGTGGACTGGCAGGGTGCAGCCCGTGGGGGTGATGGCCAGTGCCGGGCTTACGCCAGACCTCGATGGGGGCACCCAGGGCCTCGTACCTGTTGACCAGTTCCTCGCCGTTCTCTCCTGGAGGCACCACCTCGTCGGCTTCTCCCATGACGAGGAAGATGGGAACGCTTGCGCTTGCAACTGATTCGAGCCGATCGAGCGGCATGTTCTCGTACTCCTGGGCCCGTGCCTCGTCCAGTCCATAGGCTGCGAGGCAGCGCTCCCAGTCGGGATCGGAGCGCTTGCCGCTAGCTCCTCCGGGCCAGGAACGAAAGTCGCAGACCGGGTTGTCGAGGTAGATGCTCTCCACGAGTTTGGGGTGTCGGGCGGCCCAGTTGAGCACGATGAGTCCGCCACGACTCATGCCCTCGAGCACCGGACGCGGTGAGAGCCCTAGCTCGACGCACAGGCCATGAAAGCGATCCCAGCGCTCGAGGGCAGGCTCCGCCCCGTAGAGGTTCGAGACGTCACAGTAGGCCAGGTGGTAGCCACGGGAGAGCAACTCACGGTCGAGTTCGGGCTCGTGTCCGAAGAAGCGGGCACGCCAGATCCAAGGTCGACCTCTTGCGGGTGCCTGGGGTTCGACGAGTATGCAGGGCACGGGTCCCTGCTCTTCGCTGCGCAGCTCGAAGTCGTGACGACGATAGCCATGGAAGTCGGAGACTCTCGCGCCCGGTAGTGTGTCGAGCTGGATTGAAGCTGTCCGTGGAGCCTGCACGGCTTCCGCCACCCGCCTGGCGATTGCTCTGGCGCCGAAGGGGGTGGTGTGGACGCCGTCGACCACCATGTCCTGAGTCAGGACCTGGGAGAGGCTCAAGAACTCGATTCTAGGATCCTGCTCGGCAGTTGCCCGCAAGGCCGCCCCGATGCGTTCAAGGCGAGGAGCGCGTGAGCGCAGGTTCTCTCGGCGCTGATCATCTATCGCGGGACTATCGGGGAACATCGGTGGAGGGGAGCATAGGATCATTCGCCCCTCCTCTTGCTTGAGTAGAACGCGGTTCGCAAGCGCAAGCGCGTCGCTCTCCAGCTCGGCAGAGTGCTCCCAGTTACGCCGTCGGTTGCCCTGGCAGGTGTCGTTGGTTCCGAGGATCACGACGGTGATCTCAGGTTTCCATTCGAGGAGCAGGGTCCACGGCCTGGTCTTCACATAGGGCGTGTCGCCCGCACTCAGGAGGGTGCGCCCTCCGACGCCGAAGTTGCGAACCTCGTAACCGGGACCGAGCAGTGCCGCGAGCTGGACAGGGTAGGCATTGCGTTCGCGGTCCGCGACCTGTGCTCCGTAGGTGATCGAGTCGCCCAGGCAGGCTACCCGAACAGGAGTCGCACCAATGCTAGTTCCGGGGTCGGAGAAGGGGGAGACCAGCGGCAGCAGCGCGAGAAGGATGGCGGACATGCAGCTCAGAATACGGTGGAGGGACCCAATGCGTTACCTTGAGCTCCAACCAACTCAAGGAACACCATGAGCTACCTACACTGCCCCGAGCGTCCGAATGCCCTGAGCCGCCAATGGGTGACGGACGAGTACGAAGACCTCTGCTCTCGAATTTCTGCCGCCGAACAGAGCGACGCGCCTGATGGCTGGCTGGAACTATTCAGCAGGTGGAACGAGGTCAAGTCCTACGTGGACAGTGAGGGGGCCCGTATTGGATACACCTACTCGAAGGACCTGAACAATTCAGAGGCGGAGGAAGCCGACCGTATTCAGCGGGAAGACGTGATCCCTGCTTCTGAGGCAGGTGAGGCCAAGCTGGTGGCGGCTCTGCTTGCCAGCCGTCATCAAGACGCTGTGGCTGATCGCTTTGGCCCACAGCTCTTACGGGTGTTGAAGGTGACCGAGGAGACCCTGGCTCCGGCGAACAGCGACCTGCGCGTCCGCGTGGGTGATCTCGCCAAGCAATATGACAAGCTGGTAGCCTCAGGATCAGTCGAGGTGGGGGGCGAGAGACTGACCCTCGCGAGAGCACGGGGGCGCCTGACCTCTGCGGCTGCTGACGAGCGACGCGAGGCCTTCGAGGCCTACTACGGCTGGTTCCTCGAGAACCGTGATGCCCTCGCCGACATCTACGACCAGCAGGTCACCTTGCGGGATCGCATGGGCAAGGAACTGGGCTACGAGAGCTTCGTTCCCCTGGGGTACGCCGGCATGCAGCGCACGGACTATGGAGCCAGTGAGTCGGCTGCTTTCCGGGCTGGTGTGAGACAGTTCGCGGCGCCCCTGTTCCAGGAGATGTGCGAGCAGCAGGCGGCCATGCTGGGCGAGGCGACCTTGCGCCCCTGGGACGCAGGGTTTCATCCGGGGCTGACGCTCCCCATGGGCGTGGCTGAGCCGATTGACCAGCAGCTCGACAAGGCGGGGCGTGTGTTCGCGAAACTCTCCCCAAAGCTGGCGGAGCACTTTGAGCGCATGTGCAGGGAAGACCTGATCGACCTGGAGAACCGCAAGGGTAAGGGGGCCGGGGCATACTGCACCTCGTTCAGTGACGAGGGGCGAGTGGCGATATTCTGCAACTCCACTGGAGATGAGAGCGACATCAAGACCCTGACTCACGAGATGGGACACGCGTTCCAGGGGTGGGAGAGTCAGTGGATCGAGGCTGTCGATCTTCGGTGGCCGAGTGCGGATGCCTGTGAGATTCACTCCATGGGGATGGAGTTCCTGAGCCTACCTCGCCTGGGGGAGTTCTTCGACGATGAGAGCTTGGAGCGATTCACCAGGAACCGCTACCGCAACGCTGTTTCCTTGCTCTGCTACGTCTGCGTGGTTGACGAGTTCCAGCACTGGGTCTACGAGAACGCCGCTGCGACTGTGGATGAGCGCGATGCAGCCTTCGTCAGGATTCGCTCGATCTACATGCCGGGCATTGACTGGTCTGGCGCAGCGGAGAGCTTCGCGGCGACGCGCTGGTATGCACAGCTCCACATCTTCCGCTACCCCTTCTACTACATCGACTACGCCATTGCGGAGACCGGCGCGATGCAGCTGGGCTTGCTCGATTCCCGTGATCACGATCGTTGCATGGAGGTCTACCTGGAGCTCTGCCGTCTTGGAGGCACGCGCAGCCTCACGCAGCTGGTGGAGTCGGCAGGGCTGCGCTCACCGTTTGATCCTGAGCTCATGAAGGACCTGATGACCCACGCGGCCGAGAAGATCGGCAGCTTCTAGTTCGGCAGCTTGCAACCACAGGTTGGGGCCCTCAGCTCTTCAGGCCGACGATGGCCTCGGGGGGCAGGTGGACGATCAGCCTCTTTCCTGGCTCTGGTCGCAGGACGCGAAAGCGCCCTGGCTGCAGGGAGGATTCGATACGAACAGCTCGGTCGCCGATCGGCACCTTGAAACGAATTGACCAGCGGGTGGCCAGCAGGACGGCGTCTTCGACGACTGCATCGAAGCAGTTGGGACGACCATCAGATTCGGTCAGCAGGACCGTTTCCTCGGGGCGCACGCCGATCCAGCGAGAGTCGGGAGCGGTGCCGTCGCACAGCACGGGCAGGTGCTCACGCTCGATGATGTTGGTCATCAAGAGGAATGAGGCGACCCGGCGGTTCTGTGGGTGATTGAAGACCTCGTCTCTTGGTCCGTGTTGGGCGAGACTTCCATCCAGCAGCACGGCCACGTCGTCGGCCAGGGCCGAGGCTTCTTCGAGGTCGTGAGTGACGAGCACGACTGTCGTGTTCAGGCGTCCAGTCACATCACGCATGAGCTCGACGGTGTCGAGGCGTCGCCTGCGGTCGAGAGCCGAGAAGGGCTCGTCGAGAAAGAGCACTCGTGGTTCCACCGCCAGGGCACGGGCGACGGCCACTCGCTGACGCTCTCCTCCAGAGAGACTCATGACGTCAGCCCGATCGACCAATCCGCGCAAGTGCAGCCGCTCCAACAGCCACTCGAGGCGCTCGCCCGAGACCTGACGTCGTCGCGCGCGCAGCCCGAAGAGGATGTTCTCACGAGCGGAGAGATGCGGGAACAGCGAGAGATCCTGCGGGATGTAGGCGATGTTTCGAGACTCCGGCGGCAGCTGCCCCACGTCGACTCCAGCGATCAGGACTCTTCCCGACTCCGGGGGTCGCACGCCCATGACGGTCTCGAGCAGCACCGACTTGCCGGCACCGGAAGGGCCGAGTACGGCGAGTGTTCGACCTGCAGGAAGTTCCAGCGAGAGGTCACGCAGGTGGAAGTCGCCGAATCGTACGTTCAGCCCCTCGATACGGATCATCGTCGAGAGCCTCCAACCAGGCGCAGGCCTAGCAGCACGAGGAAGGTCGTGATCACCAGCACGAGGATCAGGCCGATGGCTGCCTCCAGGCGCACGGCGTTCCAGTTGAGAACGATGCCTACCGGGATCGTCTCGGTCTTGCCGCGGATGGCCCCAGCGATGGTGACCGTGGCTCCGTACTCGCCCATGGCCCGTCCCCAACCCAGGATCAGGGCTGAGATCAGTCCGGGCTTCGCCAGGGGCAGAGTCACGCGCCGGAAGGATGCCCAGGGGCCACAGCCGAGCAGGCGTGCCACGAGTTCCGTTCGGGGAGGGATCTCCTCGAAGGTCGCCTTCAAGACCCGGATCTGGAGGGCGGAGACCACGATGAACTGTGCGAGAACGATTCCTGGGAGCTCGAACACGAAGCGCATCACATGCTCCTGGAACCAGGTACCGGAGTCCGTTCGAAAGGCGAGCAGGAGCATCATGCCGATCGCGACGGGTGAGAGCACGACGGGAATGTCGAGCAGTGCATCGACGAACTGCCTTCCCCGAAAGGGAATGCGCGCAAGCGCGTAAGCGGTCGGGATGGCGACGACCAGCCCGAGCAGGGCGGCGAGGGTCGCGCACAACAGACTCAATCCGACTGCTGTGGCAACCTGGGCATCGGCGAGTGCTCGCAAGGGCTCGACAGGCCCCGCATGGGAGATGAGTGCCAGCAAGAGCACCAGGATCGTGCCTACCGGGATTACCGCTCCCCCGACCAGGAAGGCGCTGAAGCTGCGGCGCGGTAGCTGGGCCCGGCCAGTGTGAATCGCGGTCTCGCTCATGGGCTCAGGGCTGCCAGCTGGCCGGGAGTTTCCAGCTACCGCCAACGGGTGTGTCGGGTTCAGCCAGAGCGCGCGCCTCTGTCTCGGTGGTCAGATAGCCGTGAGCGCTGAAGACTCTTCGCCCCTCGGCGCTGGAGAGAAACTCGAGGAAGGCCTGAGCCACTTCCGGCTCAGAGGCCTGACGGGTGAGCGCAGCGGGAATCACGCCCAATCGAGGAACCTGCACTGGCGCGAGCTCGACGCACTCGATGGCACCGGGGTTCCAGGCCTCGAAGACTCGCCAGCCAAGCACCGCGTCCACCTGGCCCATTGCAATCAGCTGGGCCGTCTTTGCGCAGGATTCAGCGTGGGTCACGATGTTCTCCTTCACCTCCACGGAGCGGCTCGAGCCCACGATTACCTCCACGGCGTACAGGCCGACACAGACCGTGTCCGGTCGTGCAATGCCGAGCCGCAGTCCCTTTCTGCCGAGGTCGTCCAGGCCCTGGATGTTCTCGGGGTTTCCGGGCTCGACCAGGATGGCTGGGAGGAGGAAGGCGACCTGAACCAGGCTGCTCTCGTCGACGAGCCGCTTCTCGATCGCCAGCTCCATGTAATCGGACGATCCCGGGAGATAGACGTCGCCTCGGCCGGTGAGAGCTAGCTGGGAGAGCATGGCGCCTGATCCACCGAAGTGAAGCTCCAGCCTGGCGCCGCTGCGCTTCTCGAACTCCCTGGCGAGAACCTCGACGGCTGGTTGGCTGGCAGACCCCACGAAGAGCTCGAGGCGCCTCCCCGCGAAGGGCAGCCCGGCGTGACTCTCCGGGCCTGGCGCGGGGCCGCATCCTGCCCAGAGGCACAGAGCAACCGCTAGCAAGCTGACTCCTGTGATTCGCATGAAGGACGGACTGCCTGTCAGGAGGGAAGGCGAACAGCCTCGAGGTCGCCCGTGCGGCTCGTGTCGTAACCCGCCGCTGCCGTGAGCTGCAGTCCAAAGGCCCTGGAGCGAACAGTGCGCAGCAGAGCCTCTCCACGTGGATCACCGAGGAACTCCCGGGAGAGCACCAGCTCGTAGGCTTCCTCTTGGACCGAGAGGAAGTCCAGACCCGCCTGGTCAGCAGTCAGCCGCACGCAGATCCCAGCCTGGGCCCAGCCTGTTGCGATGGTCTGAGCCACGCTCTCGTGGTCACGGGCTTCGTGCCCGTAGCCACGTGGTCGTGGCTTGCCGGCAAGGATGCGATCGAGGCAGTGCCGAGCACCCGAATCGGCTTGCCGACCAACCCAGCGCAGGTCGGCGGCGATGGCGGCCTCGATCGAATCGAGTCCGAGTCCCCGCGCCATGCTCAGGCCCTGATCCCAGCAGGCCAGGTGCAGCAGGCAGTAGCCGTCGCCCAGCTGCTTGATCACCGCCTCGCGATTGTCTTGCAGGTGGATACCAGCGGCATGCACGCTGCCCTCGCCGAGTAAATCGAGAGCCTGGCCGCTGGATCTGATGAAGGGCAAGAGACGTACGCCCTGCTCGGCGAGGTGGCCGGACAGGATGCCCACAGCCGGATCACAGCCAGCGATGACCAGGGTGCTCTCCGCACGGCTCCCCGTTGTGGCCGGGGGGTCGTCTGGAGTGAGGATCCCGGCAGCGGTGGCCTCTACCGGATAGTTCCTGCGGTGCCCTCCAACCACGGCACTCCAGAGCGCAGAGTTCGGGTCGCGGGGATCCCAGGCCCAGCTCTGCTCCCGTGAGTCGTCCGTCTCCTCGAGCTGAAAGAGTGACTCGACACCGGTCCCAAAGAGCCTCGCGAGGGCCAAGGCGGCGGCAGCCGAGGGAGCAGTGCGGCCAGTCTCGATGGCCGAGATGGCGGCGCGAGAGAGGCCAGAACCAGCGGCGACGGCTGCCTGGGACCACCCGCGTCGGGTTCGTTCCGCCCTGAGGCTGTTGTGGAGGGGGGGTAAGGACACGATCAGAGCATAAATGACATGATCGTGTCATGGCAAGGGCAGTCCCTGGCCCCAGGCCCATACCGGGGGTCTACGGGGGCAGCCCCGGGCTCCTGGCTACCCCACTGGAATCGCGTCGAAGGCGATGCTGATGCGCTTCGTCTCGCTCTCGAACGGCAGGGTGCGGTGATAGAAGTAGGAGGGGAAGAGCACGAGGTCGCCCTCCTTCGGTTCGACCAGGCGTAGTGGTCTTGCCCGTTCCAGCTTGCAGTTGTCAGGGGCGCCGCCGAACTGGATCCAGCCCTGATGACTCTCGTCGATCTCCGTCATCTCCGGAGGCAGCTGCACGTAGTAGACGCCACTGACCCATCCCCCGGGGTGTATGTGATGGGACTGATGCCCCTGAGCTCCCAAGCGCGTGCCCCAGGCATTGAGCCGGAACTGTCGCGGTCTGTGGGAGAGGTAGGGATGGGTTGGATCGGAAGGCAGGCTCGAGAGGAACAGCTCGAGGCTCTCCAGGATTTTCTGCTCCAGCTGGGCCACTGGGCCCTTGGGCTCAATCAGCAGCTCTCCGGTCTGTTCACCCTTGGTGGTTGATCGGTTGGCGGGTTCGAACTCCAAGGAGGGGTGCCCTGTGATGTGATCCGCAAGGGCCCTGTTGAACTCCTTGATGTTCTCGAAACCCTCGATGGACTCACATGGATAGGTGCGTACAAGGTCCAGGTTCAGCAGCTCGGCGGCCTCCTCCTCGCGGCCGAGCTCGTGCAGGGCGAAGGCCTTCACGACGATGGCGCGCCGTCCATGGGGGACCAGGGCCAGGGAGCGCTCCGCCATCTGCAGTGCCCGGGAGGGCTCGCCCACTTCGAGGCTCACGGAGCCAAAGTTGGCCAGCACGACGGGCTGGTTCGAATCGAGCCTCAGAGCCTTCTCATAGGCTGGCACGGCCTTGCTCGACTGCTTCATGGCCTGATAGGTGGCACCGATCTCACCGTGGACCGAAGCGAAGTCCGGTCGGAGCTGCAGGGCCTTCTGGAAGGCGCGTATGGCGGTCTCCAGATCCCCCTGGTCGCGCAAGCAGGTCGCCAGGTTCGCGACGATCTCTGCGGAGTTGGGAGCTACCTTGCGGGCCTTGCGCAGGATCATGGCGGCCTTGGCCGGTTCACCCATGAGGCGCAGGCAGATGCCCTTCTCGTTCAGCGCTCTGGCATTCTTGGGGTGGCCTCGGACAACGCGATCGAGGATCAGCAGCGAGCCCTCGAGGTCCCCCAGGCGTCGCTTCTCCTCGGCCTCTCCGAGTTGCTTGGCGAGGGGTGAGAGCGGTTGGCCGCCAGCATTGGGATCCTGTTGGTTCATGGTCAGGGCCTGCGCCCGGGGGAAGACCGTAGCGCTCGGCTGCTGATCCTAACTCAGCCCAGGTGCCTCGGTGGAGAACTCTTGTCAGGTGCTGCCCTGGGCAGCGCCGCTCCCACTGGCTCGTTTGTGGCACGGATTCCGCGGCCGACCTGGCTAGGATGTTGCCATGAGTTGCTCGCCCTTCATGAGTCTCGTCAGCCCTCCTCTCCCGAGAGAAGCCAGCGGGCTTGCCGATGGCCTCCGGCAGTTGAGCAGGTCAGTTCGGCATTGGTGCCCGTCCAGGGCACGGTTCTGGGGACAGGAGTCGAGCTCTGACCAGGTGGCAACCAGCGATGGGGAGGTCTTTCTCGGGGTCAACGTGGAGAATTCCTCCTACGGCCTGACCTTGTGCGCCGAGCTGCTTCCAGGGACCCTGGATCCGCGAGGTCTGCCTCACCACGAGGACACAAATGCCTGACGCTCCCTTGTTCTTGCTGGCGATTCTCAGCCTCAACGTGGCCCTGGCAGAGCTGCTATGCCGCCGGACCTTCCTGAGGCATCTGGGGACTGCGCTGGTGGTGATCGTAGTCACTGCTGTGGTGGCCAACCTGGGTCTGATTCCCACCTACTCTGATGAGATTCCCGTCTACGACGGCATCTTCACCTTTGTCGCGCCCTTGGCAATCTTCTGGCTGTTGCTGGGGGTGCGGCTGAAGGATGTGCTCGGCGCTGGGCGCTCGATGCTCGTGCTGTTCTCGATAGGCGCCATCGGGACCACCTTGGGTGTCGTGGTTGGAATGCACGTGGTGGGCGGCGAGCAGGCCTTTGGCGAGCTCTACTTCGCACTGGGTGGAATGTTCGTCGGTACTTACACAGGGGGGAGCGTCAACTTCAATGCGGTTGCTCTGGAGTACGAGGTGGTCAAGGAAGGCGCTCTCTATGCGGGTGCTGCGGCAGTTGACAGCTTGATGACCACGATCTGGATGGCCGTAAACCTCCTCGTCCCGCGGGTCCTTGGCGGCATCTGGCCGGGTGGTCGGGCTGGGGCTTCTGCGCAGGCGAGTGCCGAACCCGAGCTGGGCATCGAAGACGATACCGAGGCGCTACATCCGATGGACCTTGGCTGGTTGATCGCACTGGGAGGTGGTTGTGTGGTGCTCTCGAACTTCCTCTCCAGATGGTTCGCTCAGAACACCAGCTTCGCGGTTCCCTCGATTCTGATCCTGACGACCATCGCTCTCGTTCTGGCTCAGTTTCCCTTCGTGGCCAGACTCAAGGGGACCCGGCTCCTGGGGATGTACGCGGTCTACCTCTTCCTGGCAGTGATTGGCGCCCTATGCGACGTGGCTGCCCTGCAGAGCATCGGGGCCCTGGGAACGAACCTCTTCTTCTTCGTCTGCGTGGTCCTGGCAGTGCATGGAGTCTTTGTCTACGGGGCTGCCGCGATAGGTCGTGTCGATCCGGTTGTGGCCTCGGTCGCTTCGCAGGCAAACGTGGGTGGCGGAACGACTGCCCTGGCCCTGGCCCGTAGCCTCGGCCGTGTGGACCTCGTCTTGCCCTCGATCCTGATCGGCGCGCTGGGAAGTGCGGTGGGAACCTACCTCGGGTTCCTGACAGCCAGTGTCCTCTTGAGCTGAGGGTTGCTGACGGTCAGACCCCCATGATGTGATAGCCCGCGTCGACAAAGATGGTCGTGCCCGTGATGCCTCGGGAGTGCTTGCCCGCCAGGAACAAGCAGGTATCTCCAACTTCTTCCTGGGTCACGTTACGCCTTAGAGGCGCCTTCGAAGCGATCTGGTCGAGCATCTTGCTGAAGCCATCGACTCCAGACGCGGACAGCGTGCGAATGGGACCTGCGCTGATGGCATTGACCCGAATGCCCTTCGGCCCGAGGTCATTCGCGAGGTATCGAACGCTGGCCTCGAGCGCAGCCTTGGCGATTCCCATCACGTTGTAGTTGGGGATCACGCGCTCTCCACCGATGTAGGAGAGTGTGATGATCGATCCCTCGCGACCCTCCATGAGAGGAAGAGCGCGGCGCGCGACGGCGGTCAGCGAGTAGACCGAGACCTCGTGGGCGATCATGTAGCCATCCTTCGAGGTGTGATAGAAGTCACCCTTGAGCTCCTCGCGCTTGGCGAAGGCGACGGCGTGGACAACCGTGTCGAGGAAGCCGAACTCGTCCTTGATTTCCTCGAAGCAGGCGTCGATGTGCTCGGGTTGGGTGACGTCCAGTTCCAGAACCATGGAGCCGGGACACTCTGCGGCGAGGTCACGGACTTTTTCCTCCATACGTTCACCGATGTAGGTGAAGCACAGACGCATGCCCTCACGGGCAAGAGAGCTGGCGCAGGCCCAGGCGATGGAGCGTTTGTTGGCGACGCCCAGGATGACTCCTGTCCGCCCTTTGAGTGAATCAGTCACGGTGGTTCCTTGGTTCTTCGAGTCGGGTGACCGAATCCTAATGATTCGCGAGCGAAAGTCAGCCATCTCCAGGGTGACTTGCCCTTGCCGTTACTCAAAAAAAGTCCGGAAACAAGGGGAAAACAGCCGGGCGAAACGTCCCGGTCTGGAGAGCTGAGGCCCTGCTGCAACGCTCTATGGAACTTCCGTGCCCTCCTTCGGGGAGGCGCTGGCGGCTCCACTAACTCGCAAGGAGAGCGCCCGCAATGATTGACCCTCTGTCAGAGATTCTGGTCTCCCCATGGCCATGCTGGGACATCTGCTGGAGTACTCCTCTGGATCGGTCAGTCAGCTGGGGGCGTTTCAGTGGCCTCTCCTTGCTGCCGGTGACAGGAGAGGAAGAACGGAGCGCTCTGTCTTGACCTTCTCTTCCCCCCTTGGATCGGTCCCGATGTCGGAGTTCCTTCACTGGGACGAGGAGGGCCTGGATGAGCGCTCTCGGGAGGCTGTCGAGCAGGCTCGAAAGCTGAATGCCGTTGCCCCAGGAGAGTTCGATGTGGAGGGCCTGCGGGAGGAGTACGAGGCCGAGACTCGCGTTCGGGCCGGAGGGGCCATCGAGGACCTTCTGGTCCACCACCTTCGCGCGGTCTATGGCGGTACGAGCTTCTTGCCGTTACCGCCGCCACGATTCAGCGTCCAATCTGCCTGGGAGGTGTTGAGTCTGATTCGAGAGGGTCGACCCTCTCTTCCAGGAGTACCGGAGCCGGGAGAGACGCCCGTGAACGTGGCAGGGCGACTCCTGGAGGGGCTCTGTCGATTGAGCTGGGATGCTGGTGCGCTGGAGCTCTGGCGCGCTCGCCTCCAGCATGCCCACTCGGGAGCGCGAGCCGGCGAGAGTGCTTTCCGCTCGCGACTCGAGACGCCCACAGATCTGGGGGAGCACCAGCAGGTCGAGCTCTGGTTGGGGTGGGTCGCGAGCCTGCTCGACCGGGGCGCCCTACGTGAGGCGCGGCAGGTGCTGGCGAAGGGCCCGAGGTGCAGGGCGGCCGGGGTTGACCAGCGTCCCCAGCTGTTGAAGCTCTGGACTGGTGTGCTCGCGGGCGACCTGGGTTCTGTCGAGGAGCTTCACGAACATGGTCCTCTCCCTGACACGGATCGTCCGCAGTGCCTCGTGGAATTGACCGGGCACTGGCCGGAGGCCAGAGCTTGTCTGGGAGAGGCCAGGGTCGAAGAGTTGGCCGCTTGCCGCAGGGGAGACTGGACCCCGTGGCCTGGAGGGGGTGCCTTGATTTCGAGGGAGGAGGTCGGCGCTCGTGTGCTGGCGGTGTTTGCCTTCGGAGAAGGGCGGCGGGTGGAGATGATGCATGCAGACATCCCCAAGGATCTGCGTGCCGGGCTTTGCCCCTGGGCCTCGGATCGGGAGGCGGCCTGCTTCGAGCGCTGCCACCCCGAGCACGGTCTGGTGATCGAGGCGACCCCCAGGGTCGAACACGGACGGGGTCTCTCGAGCGCCCTGTCGTCCCGCTCGGTCGCTCTGGTGCTTGCCCCTGTCCACGACGCGGAAGGAGAGGTTGCAGGGTGGGTGCACCTCGAGTGGGCACATCATCTGGTTCCGGATGCGGCGCGCCTGTCGGCGATCGCTGATTCCTGGAAGGATCGAGTGCTGAGCTCCCGCAGCCGAGCTGAACCTTCGAGCCGATGGAGGCTTGGCGGTGGCACCCACTGGGGGACAGCTCAGCGACCTCGGGAGTCCATGGGCAACCTGAGGCGCTGGGGCAAGATCGATGAGGAGCCTGCCCGGAGACTGTGCGCGGAAGCCTTCGAGTCGCTGGTGGACGAGCTGGGATTGAAGCTATCCCAGAGGAGCTGGTGGGGGCTCACTCGAGTCAGGGGAGAGGTGCTGGTGGCAGCGACCGGCGGGCAGGGGCTCAGACAGTTGCCATTCCAGGCTGGTGGAGGTCATGGCATCGATCGCTGCCTCGGCTCAGGGGGAGTCGTGGTCTTCGAGGAACCCGACCAGCAGCTCTCGATCCATGGGGGAAGCTCATCTGGAATCGTCCTCCCTCTGATGCTGGGAAAGCGGGTGGTGGGGTTGCTGGCGATCGAGTCGAGCCGTCGGAGAGACTTTCGCCTTGAGGAGAGCGAGCGACTCTCCCGGGTCGTCTCAGCTCACGCCTTGAGAGTATCGCTGGCCTTGTTCAGGGCCTGGCACCTGCAGTTCTTCGGCTTCGACCTCCACTTTGATCCGGACGAGCCCGGCTTTCGAGAGTTTGCCGACGACATCAGGTCAGCCGGGCGGTCTCGGGTTCCCGTGCTCCTGAGTGGTCCCCCGGGAGCTGGCAAGCACATCATCGCACGCTGGATTTACTGGGAGTCCGGTGGGATCGATGGCATCGAGTTGCACCGATGTGGAGATCCACGTCAGGAACTGGCGGACCAGGCCGGAATTCGAAAGCGCCTTGATGACGAGGGTGGCTGCCTGCTCCTCGAGGGGCTGGCGAGGCTCTCTCTCGATGAGCAGTTACAGCTCAGCTCCTTCCTGGAGAGGGCAAACCTGCGGCGTTCAGGGGGCTCCAGTCAGAGGGATGCACGCATGTTGCTGATGGTCAGTAACACGGGGGTTTCAGAAGCCCTTGCCCAGGGAGAGCTGTCCAAGGAGCTGGCCGACCGACTTGGTCGATTCGAGATTCGGGTTCCAGCACTTGCCGCGAGGCGTACAGGACTCGTCGGACTCATTTCCTACTTCGCCGAGCGCTTCTCGAGAGAGCAAGGGCGCAAGACACCCGAGTTCGAGGACTCGGCCATGGCCTTGCTCTGGCGTCAGCCCTGGGAGGGAAACCTACGTGAGCTGGAGGGCCTGTTGTTCCGACTGGTCTTGTTCTGTACCCAGCCGATGATTGGTGTCCGTGAATTGCGAGCGGTTGCCAGGCGAGCCGGCCTCAAGCTCGTGGAGAAGCTGCCGCTGAAGCGTCCATCGCGATTCGAGGTCGTTCAAGCGCTGCGCTCGACTTCGAAGAGCTCGGGGGCAATCAACAAGCGGCGCGCCGCCCTCTACCTGGGATGGGATCCCGACACCCTTGCTGCTCGCCTGGGTGCTCTCGGTTTGGATGAGGCGAGTCTGGAGGAAGAACCCGGCTCATGGGGCTCTTGAGGGCGGATAGAGGCCATTGGGCCATCGCCGTGGCGGGAGATTCGGGTTACCCTCGGACTGGTTCTCCCACCCCGCATTTCCTCACCCTCTCCACTCATGACTCCGCTTTCCAAGCAGAGCTGGCGCATCCACCTGCGTGCCCTCCTGTTTCTGATGCTTGTTCCGGCCACTGCACTTGCCCAGTGGGATCCGAACAATGGCTTGTGGGGAAAGAAGGACTCGGTGAACGTGAGGGTCATGACCTTCAACGTGCAGGACGGCTTGTGTTCCACCAACCCCAAGCTCGAAGGTCAGAACAACTGGTGTGCAATTGCACGCTCCATCGCCGCCTTCCAACCCGATGTCTTGCTCTTGCAGGAGTGTGGAGACAACTCCGGGAACGGTACGGGCAGCGGAGTCGACTCGACCTCGAACCTGTCGACGGTCATCAGTCGGCTGATGACCGGGGGCACAGATCCCTTCCTGGGGGGGCTGGTGACGTCCTACGTGGCCAAGTATGCGCCGGGGTACAACCTGCCTCACATCTACGTCACCACTGACAACGATGGTTTCAATCGAAACGTGATCGCCTCGAGGTATCCGTTCACGGACCTGAACGGAGATACGCGCTCCACCTACGCGGACATCCCGGTCAATACGGGAGATGTCTACGCACCCGGTGGTTCGGGGGGAATTCGAGGGGTTCAGCTGGCTGAGATAGACCTGCCAGACGGTACCTACCCGGGGGACCTCGTCGTGGCCAACATGCACTTGAAGGCTGGCGGTGGGGCGAGCAACCATGACCAGAGGGTCACTGCAGCTCGTAACACGGCCTACATCCTCGACTACTGGTACAACGGCGCCGGGACCGGTGTTCCTGACCCCAATGGGAAGATTGCAGACTCGCCGGCGGCCTCGCAGATTCTCGACCCCTCGACTCCGATCGTGCTGGGGGGGGACTGGAATGAGGACGAGATCACCAATGGCACCAAGGGGCCCGCAGAGTGGCTGACTCGTGCGGAGTTCACCGGTGGCACTGACGGCACCGATCGTGACCGATCGGACATGCTCTGGGACTCGGCCGTCCGGTTCTTCACCGGGAGCGACAATACACAGAGCAGCAGCAAGCTCGACTACATCGCTTACCAGGACAGCATTCTCGACACGAGCGTCGAGACGGTCTTCGACAGCAACAGCACGCCTCTCGACAAGCTTCCTGCCGAACTCTCCGGCTTCCCCAACCCCACGCTGGTCAGCACGGTCGCCTCGGACCACAAGCCGGTGATCGTCGATCTGCGATTCCCGCAGGCCTGTCCGGACCCGGTCAACTTCTGCGTCTCGACGGGCAACTCCTCCGGGAATGCTTGCTTCATGGGCTTTACCGGTAGTGCTGGCCTCGCGGCCAATGACCTGACCTTGGTGGCCAGCGGCGCCCCACAGAACACCTTCGGCATCTTCTTCTATGGCGCTGGGCAGGCCTTTGTCTCCTTCGGAGACGGCTTCCGCTGTGTCTCGGCAGGCGGGGCGGGGATCTTCCGTCTGCCTCCGGCCCAGCTGACAAGCATCTTTGGTGATGCCCTGCGCGCCGTTGACTATGGCGCTCCGCCAGCGAATGCCGGAGCGGGGCAGCTGACGGCAGGCTCCAGCTGGAACTTCCAGTTCTGGTTCCGAGATGTGCTCGCCGGTGGCGCCGGCTTCAACCTGTCGGACGGGCTGTCGGTCACCTTCTGTCCGTAGGGCGGCCTGGCCATGAGCTCGCCGAAGTCGGGGAGTCGAGAATTGCCAGGGCTCTACGACCCGGCCTTCGCATCCTGTTTTGTCGTGATCTCGGTGTGCCTCGTCCTCGTGGCGCGCACAGTCCCGGTCTGGCAGGAGATGACGCCCTTCCTTGGTTGGATGCTGCTGGCAGGGGCAGCATGGCTTGGGGCGGTCTGGCTGGCAAGTCGAGGTCGAGGTTCGATCGCACTCGTGGTGGTGGGTGCGGTCTTGATGCGAGGGGTTGGGCTGTCGAGCTGGCCGGATGCTAGCGATGATATCTACCGATATGCCTGGGAAGGGGCGCTTGTTGGTGAGGGAATCAGCCCCTATGCCCTTGCTCCTGACTCAGCGGAGCTCGATGAAGTGCGCGCCCAGATGCCCGGCATCTTCGAGGCGATGAACAACCCTGGCATCAGCGCTGCTTACCCTCCGGTAACCCAGGCAGCTTGCGCTGTGGCCGTGCGGATGGCGAAGGCTCTCGACCACGAGGTCCTGTGGTCACTTCGGTTGTTCTTCACGCTGTGTGATCTGCTCGTGATCTTGCCGCTGTGCGTGCTCCTGAGGCGACTCGGAAGGCCAGCGGTCATGGTGGTCGGGTGGGCCTGGTGTCCCTTGGTCGTGCTCGAGTTCAGCGGCTCTGGACACTTCGATAGCCTGGGAATACTGCTCTTGCTCTCTGGGCTGGCCCTGGTCGGGGCCCTCTCCTCGGGGGCACGCAGGCTGGGTGCCTGTGCCCTGGGTGCGGCAGTCTCGGTGAAGTACTTGCCCCTGGCGGCGCTGCCCTTTGTCGCCAGGGAGAAGGGTGGGGCCGGCCGTGTTCTGCTGGCGCTTGCAGTCGCCCTCGCGAGCTTCACTCCCTTGATCTGGATGACTGGCGGCCTGACCGGGATCTTCGATGGTCTGGGGGCCTATGGGCTCCGCTGGCAGAGCAGCGGCATCATTCATCCATTCGTGGCGCAGATCGTGGAGCGCTTCCTCGACAGTGATGGGAGCCTTCTTGATGCCCGCCGCGTGACGCGGTTGATCCTGGGGGGCGTCTGGATGGGGGTGGCTGCCTGGGTCTGGCGGCGTCGTCTGAGCGCAGTGCGCTCCACGGGAATCCTGCTGGGTGCGTTCCTGATCCTCAGTCCGACCCTTCATCCCTGGTATGTGACCTGGATTGTGCCCTTCGTCGCGCTGCGCCCACAGCTGTCCTGGATGTGGTTGATCCTGACGATTCCCAGCTACTACGAGATCCTGGAGACTTGGAAGATCGAGGGAATCTGGGAACAATCCCCAGCCATGCACGCGCTGGTTGGGCTTCCTCTGCTCCTGCTTTTCATCATCGAGGGCTGGCGAGCCCGGCGCTCGACCGTGACCACTTGAACCTCTCCGACTTCGACTACCAGCTCCCGATGGAGTGTGTTGCGCAGTTCCCCGCGGAGCCACGGGACGCAGCGCGCTTGCTCGTGCACCTGATTGGATCGGGCCAGACAGATCTGGACAGGGTCTCGGGGCTCGCGAAGCATCTACGAGCTGGGGACCTGCTCGTGCTCAACGACACCCGAGTGCTGCCAGCTCGAGTCATGGGCCGGCGCTCCACGGGCGGTTCGGTCGAGTTCCTCTTCGTGGAGCCAGGCCATACGGGCCAATGGCGTGCCATGGTCAGGCCTGCAAGGAAGCTCCGACCCGGTGAAGTGATCCTGGCCGGGGACGGGGCGATGGAGGTGACCATGGTCGAGCGGCTGAAGGGACATGACGGGGGCGGCTCACCGCTCTGGGAGGTTCAGGTGGCCTCGAAGACGGGCGGGGCGCAGGGGGTAGAGGAGCTGCTGGAGGCCCACGGTAGGATGCCCCTCCCGCCCTACATCGAGCGGGAGAGTGATGAGTCAGACCTCTCGCGCTACCAGACCGTCTACGCCCAGGAAGATGGGGCAGTGGCGGCGCCAACGGCCGGCCTGCACTTCACGCCAGAGCTGCTGTCCGAGCTGGTCGATGTCGGGGTGCAGTCGACAACCGTCACGCTGCATGTTGGTCTGGGCACCTTCTTGCCTGTCACCGAGGAGGTGATTGAGGACCACGAGATGCACTCGGAGCGTTTTCGATTGACCACAGAGAGCGCCGAGCAGGTCGAGGCCTGTCGGGCTCGTGGGGGGCGCGTGATCGCAGTTGGGACCACCAGTGTCAGGGTTCTCGAGGCCTGCAGCGATGGCTCTGGGCGCCTCGTTCCTGGTGTCGGCCGGACGGACATCTTCATCCGTCCTGGTTACGAGTTTCGCTCAGTCGATGGGCTCTTGACGAATTTTCACCTCCCCAAGAGCACGCTCTTGATGCTCGTTGCTGCTCTGGCCGGACGTGAGACCATTCTCTCGCTCTATGAGCGGGCTATCGCCGAGGAGCTGCGCTTCTACAGCTATGGCGACGCGATGCTGCTCTTGCCTTGACCTGGGGGTCAGGTAATCACCAGGGAACTGGAACCGGATCTGGGCAGCTAGCAGTCGTTTGTGAGTGCATGCCAGGGTCGGGGGTTGCCGTACGCAGGGTTCATGGGGTGAAGTATCGTCCATCTCATGCGAACGACCAATCATCTCGTCTTGTCCTTGCTCCTCGCGTCCACCCTGGGCTGCGGCGGACCCGAGGGTAGTAATTCCGACCAGGGTGTCGCCGATGCGAATACTCCGGCAACTGGCACGAAGTCGACGCCTGCCGTGCAGATGGAGGAAGCTCAGGGTTACTTCCTGGTGGGGCGTGTCGCCGACCCCTGGGGGGATGGAATCCCCGAGGCTCGTGTCTGGGTTGTCCCGAGTGGCGAGCCAGGAGACTCTCAGGCCATCGCCGAGACAGTATCGGACGATCAAGGTCGCTTCGAGGTCGAGGCGCCCGGGCCTGGGCCCTGGACGGTACACGCTCGTCATACCGAGCTTGGTATCCAGCGCGTCGAGCTACCCCTGCTCGCCCGCGGTGAGACCCGGCGAGTGCCGGACCTGAGGTTGATCGGAGAGGGTCGGATCGCCGGACGCCTGCTGGACGCTGCGAGAAATCCTCTCGCTGATGTGTCCATCCTGGCTTACTCGAAGAGTCTGCTGCATCAGGAGCTCTTCGGCACTGATGCGCAGTTCGATGTCGACAGCTTGCCGCTCTACCCTCCGCTGTTGGACAACCCGTTCTACGTGCGTGGCGAGGGCTTCAACTTCGTTGAGGTAACTACTGATTCGGATGGCGGCTTTCTCTTCGAGGGGTTGGCCCCCGGGGACTTTCTGATCTACGCGGTTCCTCTGGGGGGCGGCGCTTGGTCGAACCCGAAACGCTCCTGGTATGCGACTGGCTCCGAGGATCTCGAGTTGGTCTCACCCATGTGCAGCCTCGAGGTGTCAGTTGCCGATGATGGAGTGGCCTCTGCCTCCGCTGATGAGAGTCAGCGTCGCCGGCTCGGAGCGATTCTGGTGTTTCCGACCATACCAGCTGCCCGCGGAAGGGCAGCGATCCTGTCGCAAGCTCGAGAGGTTCACGGCAGCGAGCGAAACGTCTTCTGGCTGGATCCTGGTCAGTACATCATACGGGGGGTCACCTTTCCCCCGATGGGGCAGTGGGGCCTGACCTTACACGCCGAGACCCTGGTGGAGATCGTCCCGGGGGAGGCAACGAAGGCAGTTGAATTACGCTTTGCTCCTCAGGACCGGCCGAGTGGAAGGTTGAAGGTGAATGTGACTGTGCCCGAGAGCTTCGCCGTGCCCGAAAAATTCCACTTCCTGACCGTGGAGACCGGGCAGCCCATCGAGGTCTCGTCCTTCAGTCCATTTCCCGAGCCTCGCTATGGAGAGTGGTTGGAGGTTCCCGAGGGAGAGTATCTCGTCGCGCTCAAGCCGTTCGAGGACTTCACCGGGCGACACGAAGTCGTCGATATGGCCAACATCTACCGGCGTGTCGTGGTCGAGGCTGGCAAGGACACCGAAGTGACACTCGACTCGACCTTTGGAGGTCGATTCCGTCTGAAGCTGAGTGCGGATCGGTTCATGCTGGGCAAGGACTTGCTAGCCAATGAGGAGGCCCTCAGTGGGGAGTGGGAGTCAAACCTGCGGCAGCTGTCAAAGGAGGCAGGTGCAACCATTGCCCTGCATCGTGATGATGGTGGTCCGACCTTGGAGTTGCGCCTGTCTGATCCTGTGGATCTGCTCGGTCAGCGACGGAAACGCATGCTACCCGGAGAGCTGTTCGAGAACTTCGAGCCCGTCGAACCGGGGGATTACACGCTGTGGGTTCTACTCGAGGGCTTCGACCCGCTTGAACTGCCGGTCACGATCCGAGAGAGAGGGACGACAGACGTCAGCGGGCACCTGATCGAATCGCAATGAGGCCCGCGCGAAGGTCACCTGGAACGACTGAGGAGCTCGCGTAGCTGCCTTGCCGCAGCTCTCGGGTCGTCGGACCCCAGTAGTGCAGCACTGGCGGCTGCCCGACCAACTTCGGATAGGGTGTTAGCGTTCATGAGGTCGATCCCTCCGATGGGGAACAGGGGTAGGGCAGAGCCTGCGTCTGCAACCCAGGCAATCTCCGGCCCGAGCCCCTGCTGGTAGCCCTTGGTGGTGGTTGCGAAGATAGGGCCGAAGCCAATGTAGTCGGCACCGGAGTCACCTGCTTGGACGACCTCGTTCACGTCGTGGGTGGAGATTCCGATCAGAGCATCTGCTCCGAGTTGACGACGAGCTTCAGCCACCGGTAGGTCGTGGCGTCCGAGGTGGACTCCTGCACATCCTGCATCGCGTAGAGCGAGAGCGACGTCAACACGGTCATCAACGAGTACTGGTGGCGGCTCGGGGAGGCTGGCGAGAGCGGATAGGATTCGATTGCACCACTCAAAGCTGTCTCGAGCCTCGGCAGGGGGGCCGGGTGCACCTGGGTATTGCGGTGTCAGCTCCGCAGCCATCTTGCCAGCTGCCTTGATACGCACCTGGATCAGGTCGACTTCCGGCGCGAGCTCCAGCAGAACTTCAAGTGGCTCCGCGGCTCTACATAGTTCGGGAGTGAACAGGAGCATCAGCTCTGCTTCGCGGAGGCACGAGCGCCGGTCTTCACCATCGTATCGAATCAAGCTCAGCTCCCTGTCGGTTCAGCAGCAGCTCGAGCTACTGGCGCCAGGCGCCACATCTTCGCGCTGGATACCGCGCTTGGTCTCTGCGGGGGAGCGAAGAGGTTCGCGGCAGCAATCGAAGGCGCTGACCTGGTCCGCGGGAACCTCGACCAGGGGGGGAATCGAGACCAGCTCATCGGCGTAGGCTTCGCCACGCAGGCGCTCTGCCGTGCGACGGCTGATGGCCGTGCGCTGGCCGCGACGGTGCGTGTTGCCGAAGTCGTCCACGACCTCCTTCCACGGGCCTCGATAGAGGACGGCATCGTGGTGCTCCAGGGCAGGGGTTGGGGCAGCCTTCCAGGCCACCAGGGTCATGGATCGGAATTCGATTCCCCGTACCACGGCCCACGGTTCGCGCTGATACTCGGCGATCCGCACTCCGTGCAGGCCGGCATCGGCAAAGGCCTGGACAAACTGGTCCTCACGCATGGCTCCGGAGATACAACCGGACCAGAGCTCGGGGTCGTCCTGCATGTCTCCGGGTACGTCCTCGTCGCAGACAATGTCGGAAATGGCGCAGCGCCCTCCCGGCTTGAGTACCCGCGCGATCTCTGAGAACAGCTGGACCTTACGGGCGTTGTCCACGAGGTTCAACACGCAGTTGGAGAGCACCACATCCATGGAGTTGTCCGGGACGAGTGGAGCCTCTCGTCGGAGCCTGGCTTCCTCCACCCGGAGTGCGTCCAGGTTCGCCGTGCTCGAGACGGGATTCTCAGCAAGCCAGGCTTCGACGGCGTCGCGATCGAGTCGTAGGTCCTCGATCAGACCGTGGCGAAATTCCGTGTTGTTCCATCCGATGCGCTTCCCGATTTCCTCGCGCCACTCACGGGAGAGGGCCAGCATCTCTGTTGTCGCGTCCACTCCGATGACCCTCCCCGAAGGGCCGACGAGCTGACTTGCCATGTAGCAGATCTTCCCGGCTCCCGAGCCGAGATCGAGGACCGTGTCTCCCTCGCGGACGAACCGGCTGGGATCACCGCAGCCATAGTCTCGATCGATGATTTCAGGGGGCAGGACTTCGAGGAGACTGGCATCGTAGTCCACCGGGCAGCAGAGCTCGGGGACCTGCTCGGCTGCGCCTTGGGCATAGCGGCCCTGGATGTTCTCCAAGATGTTCAGAGAAGTTCGAGGTGCGGAAGGGCTCATTGTGACGTGTCTGGGCAGTCGTATTGGGGGTGGGTTGCGCGAACTTGCATCATCCGAGGCGCTTCTTCCCGGTGATTGACGGAGTCTGTGTGCTGGATCATATATCGGGTTGCAAGTTGTCCTTCTCGTTTTGGGATCTACAACCCCTCAAGTTTCGGTCTGCGTCTAAGATCTGAAGTAGCCTGGTCATGGGCGGATGCCCTTGGCCTGCAAGTTGGGACCTCCAGAGGCGTTCTGCGAGTTCCCGATTCCCTTTCTATTGGCCCCCCAAGGTATGCCTACAGGCACGCCCGCTTCCCGCATGCTCCACCCCAGTATCCGCTCACTTCGTACGGCCGCGACCGCGATCGCTTTCCTGGCTGCTCCCGTGACTGCTCAGCAGTTCAATTATCAGGCAGGGTTGATCCCTGGAACCGCCCGCTGGACAGAAGGAGTCGAGTCCGCCGACGTCGACAATGATGGAGATCTCGATCTCTTCTTCGCGGAAGGAGAGGGCTTTTCTACTCCTGGCGCCCAGCGCCAGAACGTGCTGGTCATCAACCAGTTCGTTGAATCGGGGTCACTGAGCTTCACCAACGAGAGCGTGGCGCGGCTTGGCACGCACCTCTCAATCGCCAAGGGCGTTGCGACAGGTGATGTCGATGCGAATGGTTTCGTCGACGCAGTGTTCGCCAATGCATTCAACACCGACCCGCCCTTCCTCTACATCAACCGTGGGGCCAGTCAGCCTGGATTCTTCGACGAGGAGGCGGGGTCACGGGGTCTCACAGAGATCTTGAGCTCCGCTGGCGCAGGCCTTGGTGATCTGGACGATGACGGTGATCTGGACCTGATCCTGAATGATGTCGGGAGCAGTTTCCTGGGAGGTTCGGGCGACAGACCCAATCTCTACCTCAATGATGGGACAGGCAACTTCACTGAGATCTCGGGTGCCGGTTGGAACCCGCCGATCAAGATTGCCCAGATGGATGTTCAGCTTGTCGATGTCGACAATGACTGGGACCTGGACTTCGTTGGCTACTGTCGTGGCAGCAATTCTGGCGGCAACCACTACCTCATGCTGAACGACGGTGATGCCAACTTCACCAATTCTTCAAGCCTGCTCCCGAATGGATCGAGCAGCTGCTACGAGGCAGAGGTTGGAGACCTGGATGGCGACAACGACCTCGACACCTTCATGGTCTCGATCAACGGGTTCCGTGAGGGAGCCGTGAGGAATAACTGGGTCGAGAGCGGGGAGACAGCACTGACCTTCACGGCCCAGGCAGGCCTCTCCGTACAGCAGGATGACAACGAGATCGCCCTGTGTGACTACGACAACGATGGAGACCTTGATGCCTTCGTGGGATCCCTCGGCAGCAAGGAGCGGCTGTGGCGCAACGATGGCGGCCTGAGCTTCACGGGAGACCACGGCAGCATCCAAACAGTGAGTGATTCGAGCCTCGACTGCACCTTCGCGGATCTAGATAACGATGGTGACTACGACTTCATCACGGCACAGGGGGAGTCGAATTCAAGTCAATGGGTCAACAAGGTCTACCTGAATACCGGTGGGTCAGATACGCGTCCGCCAACACTTACCGGCGAGCTGGGTCCCGATGTGCTGGCCACCAACTCCGGCCCCTGGGTTGCCCACGGGAAGGTTCAAGACGCTGTGGTGGACGATGGGATCAACCACGTCTCTGCCCAGGCGCACTTCGTGGTGGACACGAGCCCTTCATCGACAACGGTGACGATCAACTCCTCTAGCTTCAATCCGTCCAACGTGAACGTGACTGCTGGAAGCGTGGTCACCTTCCTGAATAACTCAGGGTCGAACGAGTCTGTAACCAGCCTTACCACTCCCTGGAACTACAGTTCGGGCGTCCTGTCCAACGGCGAGAGTTATGAGCACGCTTATGTGCAGCCCGGTGTCTACAGCTACACCAGCAACTTCGGCGGATTCAATGGCACCGTCACGGTGACCGGCTCCGCGAATGCTGTTGATGCGACCTACTCTGGTGGTGGTTTGTATCGATTCGCGATGAGCGGGGACGCTTCAGCTGTTGGCGCGAGGCTCGTCTATGAGCTGGAGTTCACCGATTGGGCCGGCAACGTGCTCATCACCGATTCAAAGATCGTCTCCAAGGATGATCCAATCGGGACGGCGTACTGCTTTGGCGACGGGAGCGGGACGGCCTGCCCCTGTGGCAACGCGGGTTCGGCTGGCAACGGATGCGGAAATAGCGGCAGTTCAGGCGGCGGCAACCTGTCGGCTACTGGCAACGCCACTGTGGCCTCCGACACGGTGACTCTTGCGGCGGGCGACTGCCCGGTCAACAAGCCCGGCTTGTTCTTCCAGGGCAATATCCAGGTCAATGGAGGAAGCGGCAACAGCTTCGGCGACGGCCTTCTCTGCGCTGGTGGTGGCATCGTGCGGCTCGAGATCGTCTCGACCGACGGGACTGGAAGTGCGGCCAGTACCATTGGCATCGCGGCCAAGGGAGGTGTCAGCGCAGGCCAGACCAAGACCTACCAGTTCTGGTACCGCGATCCTGGCGGGACCTGCAGCAACGGCTTCAACACGACCAACGGGGTCGAGCTGAGCTGGAACTGATCAGGGGGCTTCAAGGAGTCGCCGGTCACCTTGCCGGCGACTTCGATTCTCATGCCGACCAGGGGTCCACGCCGCTGGCAGCGGGAGTCGGGTTCACGAAGGCGAGTTCAAGCGGGATAGTGGGGGCGAATCCTGGGCCGCAGTAAGCTAAGTTTCCGGGACTCGACCCCGTCGGGAGCCCCTGGACTTCCCCGTGCCCAGCCTCACCCCCTAGCGATGCCCTCCCTGCTCTTCCTGCTCCTCGTTCCCCTGTCGGGGGACTCGCTGTTCTCGGGGCGCGACCTGGTCGCTGGCGATTCGGTGGTGACCACGACCTGTGGCTCCGAGGCCAAGGACTACATTCTCGAGGTGAACGGAGGAGGGCTCGTCGTCGAGGACTTCAACCTGGACGGTCACCTCGATCTGGTGGTCCTCAACGGATCGACGATCGAGCGAGTGCGGGCCGAGGAGCCAGCGCTTCCCTCGCGTCTCCTGCTGGGGGACGGGACAGGTGACTTCATCGACGCAGGCGCAGCCTGGGACCTCTCTGGAGGAGTGTGGACCATGGGTGGCTCTGCAGGTGATGTGGATGCGGACGGCGATCCGGACCTCTTCCTGACCGAATGGGGCAAGAACCGCCTGTTCCTCAACGAGGGTGGCCTCGGATTCGTGGAGGTCACAGAGGGGCTTCCCCAGGGTGAGGGCGAGTCCCCTATCCCGAGCGGCCTGCGAAGCTCTCGCTGGAGTACCAGCTGTGCTTTTCTCGACTACGACAACGACAGCAACCTCGATCTGGTGGTGGTCAACTACCTGGCATTCCACCTGGATTCGGTGGCAGGCCCGGGCGATGGCTGCACCTGGAAAGGTCACGATGTGATGTGCGGCCCTGAGGGCATGGTCCCCGTTCACGACCAGCTCTATCGCGGCAATGGTGACGGTAGCTTCAGCGACGTCAGTCTTGCCGCGGGCTTTCGGCCAGACGAGGCAGGCTTCGGGCTCGGGGTGATGACCCTCGACTACGACCTCGATGGAGACACGGATATCTACATCTCGAACGACTCGACCCCCAATCACCTCTGGGAAAACCAGGGGGATGGGACTTTCAAGGAGGTGGGGCTGAGGCGAGGTGTGAGTCACGATGCTAATGGCAAGGAGCAGGCTGGCATGGGAATCGCCTGCGGAGACGTCAATGGCGACGGACGCGAGGACCTGTTCGTGACGAACTTCTCGGGGGAGCGGAATGCCTTCTATCGCTCCTCACGGGGGAAGGGGTTTCGAGAGCGTGCCGATGCGTCGCGCTTGGGTGGCCCCAGTATCCAGCGCCTTGGTTGGGGGACAGGCCTGGCCGACTACGACCTGGATGGAGAGATCGACCTCTTCGTGGTGAACGGCCACGTCTATCCGAAGGCTGATCGTGCGGGCACGGACACCAGCTACGCCCAGGCCGACCAGCTCTTCCTGGGGGATTCAGCGGGTGGATTCATCGAGGGCTCCCTGGACCCGACCTCGATTGGGGTTTCTCGAGCGGCAACTCACGGAGACTTCGACGGGGACGGTGACCTGGATCTGGTCGTCATCAGGATGGGCGCTCCAGTGCGTTACCACGAGAATCGGGCGGTTCACGATGCCGAGCATCACTGGGTGGCAGTCCAGCTGGTAGGGAAGACCTCTCATCCCGACGCCATCGGTGCCAGGGTGACCGTGGTTGCGGGTGAACGCGAGTACAGTGCGGAGGTTCGTTCGACCTCCGGGTACCAGGCTGGCTGTTCGACGCGCCTTCACATCGGGCTGGGAGCGGTCGAGCGGGTGGATGAAGTTCGAGTGAGATGGCCCTCGGGCAAGCTTCAGATCATCAAGGATGTGCCTCTGGACCGGGTCCTGACCATCGAGGAGGAGACGGAATGAGGCTCTACTTTCCCTTGCCATGGCTGTTCGTGAGCTTGCTTCTCAGCTCGCCTGGACTATCCCAGGAGTCCGATGTCACGAGGATCCTCGACCGTAGACCGACCGATTGGAAGTTGGCCTCCCCCGGCGCCTGGTCGAGCTGGAATGTGGATCAGGAGCCGGCTGAGGAGCTACGGCCATTCCTGGCGCGGGCGGTGAACGCCTACATGGTCGGTGACCTGCCAGCTTCGCTGACAGCACTGTTCGAGCTCCTCGACGAGGCTCCCGGGTTTCCCTCGGCCATGCATCAGTCAGGGGTGATCTACTTTCGGCTCCGACGCTACGGCGACGCGATCGTTGCCTTCGAGCGCTACCTGGAGACGGCCCCTCACCGTGTCGAGGACACGCGAGCTCTGGGGCATTGCTACTACACCCTGGGCGACTACGAGAAGGCTCGGGATCACTACGAGCTGGTGCTTGAGCTCACGCCAGACAGCGTTGAAGCCCTGCGTGGCTACGCCCTGACCTGGATGCGCCTGGGCGACGCTGATCGAGCGCTGAAGGAGCTGAGACGACTCCTGGAGCTCGATGGTGGCCACGCGAACGCTGCGACCTGGGTGGCCCAGATCCTCTACGACGAGGAGCAGGTGGACGAGGCCCTTGAGGCGGCATTGACGGCTCGTGACCTGGACCCCTACGAACCTCGAGCCTGGTTCCTGCTCAGCCAGATCTACTTCGAGCTGGAGCGGGATGAGGAGGCGGAGAGCGCGAATCGGCGCTTCCGGTTCCTGAGCCAGATCTCCCAGGAGATCCGTGCAGCGGAGGCCCGCCTGCTCTACGACCCCCGCCAGCCGGCCGTCTACTCGAGGCTGATCGACCTCAACAGGCAGGCTGGAAATCTGATGGCTGTTGGGCTCTGGCTCAATCGCTGGATGCAGGTAGACCCAGGGCGCATCGGGCTCCACATGGCCCAACTCGACCTGGCCCTGGAGATGGGGGATGGGGCGACCGCAGAGCGACTCGCGGAGAATCTACGCCTCAAGGCAGGGGATGACCTGGCTGCCTGGGAACGCCTCTCTCAGTACTACGCCAAGCAGCGTGACCGGATTCGTCAGAGTGAAGCTGAGGCAGAGGCGGCGCGTCTACGCGCAAGACCGCCGCGCTAGGCCGTACGGCCATGAATCAAGAGGCAAGCCCGCGACCCCCAAGGATGGGTCGCGGGCTTGCATACTCCGGTTTGAGGGACCGAAGCGGGGGGATTCGCAGAGAGAGACTGGAGAGAGAAGCTGAGAATCCGAGAAGAGAAGCCATGGGACCGGAGAAGAAGAGATCCGGCCCCGAGCGAAGAACTCAGGCAGACTCCTTTCCTTTCTTGCGGGGACGACCGCCCTTGGGACGACGCTCCTGAAGCGAGTTGTTGAACTCGATCCAATCAGTCTTGGAAAAGAGGTGCACCTTTGCACCGCACTCGACACAGAACGAGCAATCGACACTCATGAGATAGCTGACATAGTCCATGCATTGATCGCAGTACTTGCGGTCATTATAGAAGTCGCTGTCGTTGCTTTGGTTACTCATGAATGCCGTACCTTGGTTTCGGGTCGCGGTGATTGCCGGCCGTGCCTGCCAACGGGGGAGAGTGGAGCAAGGCGAGGGCCAAGCTCCGGGTGCGACCCGCAAATTGCTCTAAATGCTTATTGAGAAATAGCTTAGGAGAGATCTCACGGCGCCTAGTTGGGGGATGGACCGGGAGAGACGTGTTGCAGAATCTCAACACGCTGTCTCATTGGCTAAGACGCTACCTAGGGCTCCTGGGTGCCATAGGAAGGGCCAATAAGCAGCGAGTTGCTGAGCCCTGAGGGACCGCGATTCATAAGGCCATTCCTCGTAGGTATTTACAGTACCCCACTTCCGGGTGATCTACTTGCTGTCGAGGGAACTGAACCTCGAAGGGGCCCATGTTCATGAGCCGCGACATGCAACGCTCAGACGGAAGGGCCCCTGATGGTGCGATTGAAGTCTCGCCTGACGGCCTCGTCGCGCTCCCGTTCAAGGGCTCGCTCGATCGCTCCCCGCACTCCCGCGTCGTCCCCATGACCCCTCAGCAGCCCCCAAGCCGCTGCGGCCCTGACCACCCCGGCGGGATCCTCGGCCAGGGCGATCAGGAGAGCTTCGCGACCCTCATCGCTGGGGAGATTTCCCAGGACGATGGCTGCATTGCGAGCCAGGCCCTCGCGCCTCGGTCGCTGGAGCGGTGAGCCATTGAAGCGCACCGAGAAACCCTCCCGGTGGGTCAGCCAGCCCGTCAGAGGCGAGCCTTCCGGGGCCTCGAAGGCCGCATGCGTGCCCAGGAGTGCGGAGGCGTCCGGAGCATCTGATCCCCAGGGACAGACCTCAGAGCACACGTCGCAACCGAAGACCCAGGGCCCCAGGGAGGCCCGCAAGTCGTGTTCTATGGGACCCCGGTGCTCGATGGTCAGGTAGCTGATGCAGCGCCGGGCATCGACCTGCCCGGGGGCCACGATCGCCTCCGTGGGGCAGGCGTCGATGCAGGCGGTGCAGGTGCCGCAGTTTGGGAGGGTCATCCCGGGGGGGTTGCTCGGACCTGGTCCTGGCTCGAGTTCCTCTCCGAGCAGGAGTTCACCAAGGAAGAACCAGGGCCCGTGGGCGGTTGACAGCAGGTTGGCAGCCTTGGACTCGGCTCCGATGCCCGCTGCGGCCGCATGGGCCCGCTCCATGATGGGGCCTGCATCCACGATTCCCCGGTAGGGGCCCCTGAGGCCCAAGGCCTCCAGCCGCCGGCGGAGGTTCTGGAGCCGCTTGCTGATCCAGTTGTGATAGTCGCGTCCAGCAGCATAGCGGGCGACGCGAGCCCCTCCCTCGAGCTCCAGGGGGGCTCGTGCGTGTCCCAAGCCCAAGATCAACAGGCTCCTCGCATCGGGAAGCACCCTGGAGGGGTCGAGAATGCGGTCCTTTTGCCGCTCGAGGTACTCCATGGAGCCGTGGCGGCCCTCCTCTAGCCAGGTCTGGAACTCCCCGGCCCGGTGAGGTGCTTCCAGGGGGGCAATCCCAGCCAGGTCGAAGCCCAGCTCCTGGGCGATCTCGAAGGCAATCTCGTGGGGCTTCATGGCTCAGGGCCATCAGATGGGGGGTATGTGCAGGGGTCCAAGAAATCTCTGGATCTTCTAAAGATTTTCACCGTAAGGATTTGCAGTTCAATCCGGCTACACAAAGCGCTGAGCGGTCAATTCGGCTGTTCAGGAACCGTAACCCACCCTCACCCGTGCCTCTAGAATGCCCCTGGAAGTGCAGTCACGGGGTACGGTAAGGATCCTTCATTCGGCCAGTCCCCGCCAGTCCGCAGTTCGGCCGTGTCCTTGACCTTTTTCGGATTCCCCCCTGCCTAGCAAGGTTGATGCAAGCAACTGACCCCTACAGCCCAGGACTCGCCCTCCAGACGGAGGGTGGGCCAGAGCGATTGAGGGCCAGGCTCAGGGAGATCAAGGACGAGATTGGCTCCAAGGAGCTCAGTCGGATGGAGAGCATCATCGACGAGACCGAGCGGAGTGGAGAGTCCATCCGCGATGCCATCTCGACGCGACTCATGGAGGTCTTCAAGGCTGACCGGAGTCGAGGTTGCTTTGGGCTGCTCTACGAGCTGAATGGCTCTCACCTTCTGACCCAGGTCTCTGCCCGTTTGCGACGTTATGCCAGTCGCGCCGACGGACGTGACGTCCTGCAGGAGGTGTTCTTCAACGTCTATCGCTACCCCCATCGATTCAACTCAGCTCGGGAAGACGCCTTCCGAGTCTGGTCGGCGATGATCGTTCGAAACACCGTTCTGAAGCATTTGCGATCCCTATCCCGCGGTGGCAGGAGCGAGGTCGCTTTTGAGGACATCCCCGATCAACCTGCACCCAGCTCGCCCAGTCCTCTCAATGGGGCCATCGAGAGCGAGAGCCGTGAGGAGTGTGTGCGGGTCTACCTGACCTACCTCCAGTTTTACCTCGAGTTCTATGGGATGCTCTCCGATCGGGAGCAGCTAGCCCTACGCCTGGTGGAGGTTGAGGAGCTCAGCTATCGCGATGCTGCCAGCAGGCTCGACATCAAGCTTGAGAACCTGAAGATGGTCATCTTCCGTGCTCGAAGGAAGATCCATCGCTCGATGAACCGCGTCTTCGAAGGACGCTCACACGATTGCCGTCCTGCTCGTGACCCCCGAGCGGTCGGTGACCTCCCGGTAAAAACCACTGAAGATGCACATTCCGAGAGCGGAATGGCTGTCGCCACCCAGTGGAACGGGACTAGTGCTAGTGACACTGCTCGATTGGGCGCCCAAGACGCTCCTCTCGGTAGTGAGAACCAAGACTCCGGTGGAGTCGGCCCCGCCAGTTCCCAGGTGGGAGAAGGCAACAGATGAATGTAACTGACTGGTTGAACGAATCGGAATCGCACTCTGCGTTCCAGCTGGACCTCTCCTGCCTGCTCGACGGCGAGCTGGACGAGGGGCGCTCTGCACGGGCCATGCTGCACTTGGAAGAGTGCCAGGTCTGTCACGAGTTCTTCAAGGACCTTCGCCAGCAGGTCCGCGTCCACCGAGACGTCGCGGATCCCGACCGCCTCTTCGCCCGCATCGCAATGATCACCGGTAGCGAGCAGCTGCCGGAGGGCATGATTCCCTCTCGGCTCGAAGCCGAGGCTCAGGCCATCGACCTCGTCCACCGGCTTGCCACCGTCTTCTACCAGCTCGGGAAGTCCTACATCCTCGCAGCCATCGATCCTGACTTCAGGACACGCATCTTCGAGGCGGCAACGCCTATCGTGGAGACCAAGAATCAGGGGCGTGGTTTCGTTGACGGCGTCCTCATGGGCGGTGACGAGGAGGTCGGCGGCCTCGACTGGCAAGAAGCCCGTCACATGCTCAACGGACGCCTTGAGAAGATCGAGAGCCCTCTGGAGAAGGGGCGCCGCCTGCTCAATGAGGCGCTTTCTGCCGACCCGACCCATGAAGAGGCTCGCCTCTACCAGGCTTTCTTGTTCGCCCACGATGGTCGGGAGCTGGACGCTGCGGAACAATACCGCGAGATCTTCAATACGGCTGTCAATGAGGCGAACCGCGGCCATGCAGCCATGCAGCTAGGCAAGATGTATGGCGCTCAAAAGAGCTACCGGAAGGCGGCCACCTGTTTCCGTTGGGTCACCATGTCAGGCCTGGCTGATGCGGATGATCGTTTCTTTGGAGCTCGATTCAACCTTGGCAAGGCCTACGCGATGCTGGGGCAAAAAGAGCGCTCTCTCAGGACATTTGAATTCCTTTTGGCTCGACATCCGCAACGCGCCGCGGAGGTCAGCCGTCTCTTTAGAAGTGCCCCCCAGCTACGGGCGGCGATCGAGTCCATCCCTGGGTTCCCCGACGAACTCCTTCAGCGCTGTGCAGCGCTCTTCGTCGACGGTTCCGAGGAATCGGACATGACAATCTGACTGTTCGAACAGTTCATGAAGTTCACAAGAAACACCCTTAGTGGCCTCGGGAAGCAGTCCTGGGTACTCGCGGCGACCGGAGCTCTTGCTCTGGGAATCGCTTGCCTGGGATTCGTTGGGGGGACAGGCCTTGCTGACAATTCTTCCGGGGGCGAAGGCCTGTCGGATGACGGAAACACTCGTGGTCCCGACGTCGGTGGCTTCAGTCTTGACGATGAGTTCGTTGGAACATTGCCGACACGTCGTGAAGACGACGAGGGCAACTCGCCGGGCTTCTTCCTTCAGGGCCCCCGTCAGACCATCCTGGATGCCTTCGTCTCGATTAACGGTCCTGGGACCTTCAGCGTCGAGCCTCTTCCGCCAGAAGAAGGCGAGGTCGAAGAGCTCCGCCTGACGTTTCAGGGAGAGCTCATGATCACTCTCGACAAGTGTGTTCTGACGAGTACCCAGACGAAGCTGGGCGTCTCGGCCAGTACAGAGTTTGGAGCCACCTTGGCCTCGGCGATGACAGATGCCGCGCTGCTGATGGTGGAGCCCATTCCTGAGCACGGTAACCTGGAGATTCCCTTCTCAGAATACGAGGCGGGCGGTCTGCTCGAGGCCGGAGTGGACGTCGTCACCTTCAACCGCCTGCGCGGAAGGGACTCCCTGGGGATCATCACCTACGGGGGAGTCATCGAGATGACCCAGGGAAGCCTGCCCCAGTAGTAGCCCTGGTTGAGGAGCGGCTCGATGCCGTTTCTGGGACTGAATCTGACCCCGGCGAGCCACACGGCTTGCCGGGGTTTTCTCGTGGCAGGGCTCATGGGGGGCCCCGGGCCTCCGATAACGGACCCTGGAGGTGAGAGTTGTCCCCTGACTCTCCTCCGAAACCAAAGGCACATCATGGACCCCCTCGCCGCACAGGCTGGCTCAGCCAACAGCGTTCGACCTGCTCTTGCACTCGATGCAAGCCTGTCGGCCGTCCTGCGCGAGGGCCGAGTGGTCGCCGGAGAGGTCCTGCAGACCATGGATGGTGGCAGCTTGCTTGTCGGCATCGGTCGCCATCGTGTCCCCGCGGACGCAAATGTCGGGCTGCAGGCGGGGGATCGATTCCTGGCCCAGGTCGAGAAGAGCGAGAACGGCACGACCCTGCGAGTGATCGGGGGACGTGGAGAGGGTGAGTCTCAGCTCCTCGGAGCCCTACGCGCAGCGATTGGTCAGGATCGCCCAATTGGTGAGCTCTTGGGGGACCTCGCGGCTCGTCTGAGGGCCAGCCTCAATTCCGGTGAACCCACCGAGAAGAGCCTCGGAGAGTTGCTGCGGAAGGTCTCCGGGCACGTGTTCAAGCCCGGCTCCTCCGGCGCTGACCTGGCCCGCCTGATGGCCAGGTCGGGGCTCGACTACGAGGCCTTGCTGCTCGCCCAGAGCCAGGCTGGGGGAACCCCGGTGAGCGGGGTAGCAAACCACCTCTCCAGCTTCATCCTGGAACTCGTATTCCTGCTACAGGCTCGCTTTGCCCAGGTCGGCGCGAACCTGCTCGAGTCGGAGTGGAAGGCCCTGGAGAAGGGCCTCGCCGTGGAGAGCGACCTGCCCGGTCTCCTCGAGGGGGTGATCGGACGGGGAGAGCTCCTCGCTCGCCTGGGGTCCGAGTTCGAAGAACGCTTCATCAGGCTCCTGAGACAGGCCATGGGGCGTGAACCCAGTCAGGCGCAACTCGACGGGCTGCGGGAGGTCCTGGCCCATGCCCTTCGTGGGGCGGCTGGTGAGAAGCTGGCCGAGCACCTGCAGAAACTCCTCGGGCCCAGGCAAACCGCTGCGGCACTCTCCGGCAATCTCAAGGGGGAGCTCCTTGCAGCGCTGGTCGAGCTGCCTGCTGGTGAGGCTCGTGATGCGGTGGCACGCGCCTTGGCTGGCATGGAAGCCGAGCAGTTGCTCAACCTTGCTCGTCGCGAGTCCCAGGAGGGGTGGCACATGAGCTTGCCGGTACCGGACGGGGAGGGCTGGGCCACGGCCCACCTGTTCTACCGACACCCGGAACACTCCGCAGATCAGGCAGACTCGGCTGGAGAGGACATGCAACGCATGACCGTGGCCGTCGACTTCAGCTCACTCGGACCCCTCAAGGCCGAGATCGGTGTACGTGGGGACCTGGTCGCCATGAGGATCATGGTCACGAGCCTGGAAGTCGTCGAAGCCTTGCGCGGGAAAGTCAGCTCGCTGGTCGACTGCTTCGGGGGTGCGGACCGAGATGTTCGAGTCTCGTTTGCGCTGGCTGCTCCGGAGGAAACCGAGCAGGATCCCCTGACCACGGATATCCGCTGGCTAGAAGAGCACCGTCTGATGGACCTCTCTGGTTGATCAATCGAGAAGCAAATGAGCACCAGGCATCAAGACGAAGAACCGATCCAGGCTGTGGCCCTGCGTTACGAGGAGGCAGCGGGCAGCGCGCCTCGCGTCGTCGCGATGGGTGCCGGGGACGTGGCCGAGAGGATTCTGGCCATCGCCAATGAGCACGGGGTCCCTGTTCAGGCTGACTCCGATCTGGTCACGCTCCTCTCGGCCTGTGAGCTTGGCGCGGAGATCCCGTTTGAGTTGTATGAGGCCGTGGCAGAGCTGCTGAGCTGGCTCTACTCGGTCAATGCGGCGCTGAAGCACTGAGGCACGGCAGTCTGAGGCGGCCTGGCCTGTCTCCGCCGATGAGACGAGCGGCAAGTGCAGCGAGTGGTTATCCTGTTGGGCTACCTCTTCGTTCTCGCTTCTTGCTCCCAACCGGGTGCTTCTCTGCCGCCGTAGATCATGACAACGACCAGCGCTCCGACCACACCTCTCGTCAACTACCGGAAGGACTACGCGCCGACTCCCTTCATCGTCGACACCATTGATCTGGAGTTCTTCCTTGAAGAGGAGGACACGCGCGTGCGGGCCACAATGGCAGTTCGGCGCAATCCGGCCTCCTCGGCAGAGGGTGCAGATCTGGTGCTTGACGGCGAGGAGCTGACGCATGTCAGCGTCTCGATGGATGGCGAGGTGTTATCCGCGGACGCGTACACGGTGAGTGAGTCGGCACTCTCGATTCATGCGCCATCAGACAGCTTTCAGCTGGTCACCGAGGTCCGTATCAACCCACGTGGGAACACGGCTCTCTCTGGCCTCTACAAGACGGGTGCTAACTATTGCACTCAGTGCGAGGCAGAGGGATTCCGGCGAATCACCTGGTACCTCGACCGTCCAGATGTGATGGCCAAGTTCACGACCTATATCGAGGGCGATAAGGCGGCGAACCCGGTGATGCTCTCGAATGGAAACTGTGTCGGAAGGGGAGACCTGGAGGGTGATCGGCACTGGACACGATGGGAGGATCCCTTCAAGAAGCCCAGCTACCTCTTTGCCCTGGTTGCGGGCGATCTCTCCTGTCACGCGGACAGTTTTACGACTCGCTCCGGCCGGGATGTGAAGCTCGAGATCTACGTCGAGCCTCAGAACATCGAGAAGTGCGCCCACGCCATGGCCTCGCTGAAGAAGTCGATGACCTGGGACGAGGAGACCTTCGGCCTCGAGTACGACCTCGATCAGTTCATGATCGTGGCGGTGGACGACTTCAACATGGGCGCCATGGAGAACAAGGGGCTCAATGTCTTCAACTCGAGCTGTGTGCTGGCAAACCCAGAAACGGCCACAGATGCGAACTACATGGCGATCGAGGCAGTGATCGCCCACGAGTACTTCCATAACTGGACCGGCAACCGAGTTACCTGTCGGGACTGGTTCCAGCTGACCTTGAAGGAGGGCCTGACCGTCTTTCGAGATCAGCAGTTCTCATCGGACATGAACTCTCCTGCGGTGGAGCGGATTGAGAACGTGCGCGGTCTCCGTGGCCGGCAGTTCGCGGAGGATGCGGGCCCCATGGCGCACCCGATTCGCCCCGAGTCCTACATCGAGATGAACAACTTCTACACCTCAACGGTGTACGAGAAGGGCTCCGAGGTCATTCGGATGTACAACACCCTGCTCGGGAGCGAAGGGTTCCGGAAGGGAATGGACCTGTACTTCGAGCGCCACGATGGTCAGGCCGTCACCTGTGACGACTTCCGTGCGGCGATGGCGGATGCCAATGAAGTCGATCTGACGCAGTTCGAACGCTGGTACCTCCAGGGGGGCACGCCACGGTTGAAGGTTTCCAGCAGCTACGACCCGGGGGCGAAGACCTTCCAGCTGACCCTCGAGCAGTCCTGTCCCGCCACGCCGGACATGGAACACAAGGAGCCCTTCTACGCACCGATCAGCCTCGGGTTGCTCGCTCCAAACGGCAAGCCGATGCCCCTGCAGCTCGAAGGTGAGTCCACTCCGGGTGAGACCACCCGTGTACTGGCCCTCAGAGAGTCGGCCCGGAGCTTCACCTTCGTCGGCGTCGACTCCCAGCCGGTCGCCTCGATTCTTCGCAACTTCTCGGCGCCAATGATCGTCGAGTACGAGCGACCCTCTTCCGAGTACGCCTTTCTGATGGCACACGACGAGGACCCCTTCAATCGCTGGGACGCCGGGCAGCAGTTCGCCACCGAGCTCTTGCTCGAGGGCATCGCGAGACTCCAGAGTGGCCAATCCTGGGAGGTCCCCGAGGCATTCGTGGATGCCTTCGAGAAGACTCTCGATGATCCGACCCTGGAGGGCTCCCTCAAGGCGATGGCTCTCTCGTTGCCAGGGGAGGGTTGGCTGGCGGATCGCATGGAGGTCTCGGACCCAGTCCTGGTGCACGAGGTTCGCTCGATGGCACGTCGCCAGCTGGCCGAACGCCTGCGCCCCAAGTTCCAGAGGACCTACGAGGACAACCAGACTCCTGGAGCCTACGAGTTCGATGTCGACTCGGTCGGTCGGCGTTCGATCGCGAACCTCAGCTTGGCCTACATCGCTGCTCTAGAGGATCCGCAGGCCATCGAGCTCTGTGTTGAGCGCTTCACGAGCGCCAACAACATGACAGACTCGATCGCAGCCCTGAGCTGTCTGGCGAGCATTCCCGGGTCCGCGCGGGAGGAGGCTCTCGCCTCCTTCTATGCGCAGTGGAAGCACGAACCCCTGGTGCTGAACAAGTGGTTCACGGTGCAGGCCTGTTGCGACCTCCCGGATGTCACGTCACGGGTGGCGGCCCTGCTCGAGCATCCGGACTTCACCTTGAAGAACCCGAACCGGGCACGCTCCCTGATCGCGGCCTACGCCATGATGAACCCTGGTGCCTTCCATGCTGCTGACGGAAGCGGTTACAGCTTCCTCTCCGCGTGTGTCATCGAGATGGACGGGATCAATCCCCAGATCGCGTCACGCCTGATCGATCCGCTGCTGCGCTGGCGTCGCCTCGACGTCGGTCGTCAGGAGATCCTGCAGGCGGAGCTGCGTAGGATTCTCGAGGTTCCCAACCTGTCGAAGGATGTCTTTGAGAAGGCTTCCAAGGCCCTCGACTGACTTGCCCGCCTCTCCGGGCCCCTGGCGTGCCGTCGAGCCAGTCCTTTCGACAATCCGTCGGGTTTCTGCGTCATTTGCCCCGGACCAGCCCGTTTCGACGTGCCCAGCATCTCCTAAGATACCGGCTTGTCTGTCACCCCCCTGCTTGCGCTGACCCTCGGTGATCCTTCGGGAATCGGGCCCGAGGTGTGCCTCGAGGTGATTGAAGATCCTGCCATCCGCAGCGTGGCTCGACTGGTCTTGATCGGACCGGAGGCCCTGCGTCCACCTGAGGTTCCAGCCCTGGATCCGGCGAGTCTCGCCGGATTGCAGAGCACCATTGTTGAGGGTGGCGTGGGCTGGATCGCGAGTGCGGCCCCGGCTCCATGGCGAATGGGGGAGATCCAGGAAGCTGGCGGGCGAGCTGCCCTGGCTGCCCTGAAGATCGGCCACGAGCTGGCCTACACAGGTGCCGTGGATGCGCTGGTCACGGCCCCTGTTTGCAAGGAGGCTCTGCACCTCGCAGGTCAAGAGGTCGAGGGCCAGACGGAGCTGCTCGGCCAGTGGTGCGCTGTGGACGATCACCAGATGCTGGCCATTGCCGGGAAGCTGCGGGTGATGCTCCTGACGCGACACCTGCCCCTGCGCGAGGCCTTGGAGGCGATCGACACGGAGCGGGTCCTCCGGCACCTTCGGCTGCTGCATTCGGGGCTGGTAGAGCTTGGATTCCAGTCGCCGCGCCTGGCGCTCGCAGGACTGAATCCCCACGCCGGAGAGAATTCCCTGCTCGGCCTGGAGGAGGCGGAGATCCTGGAACCAGCGGTGCACAGGGCCAAGGCCGAGGGGCTCGATGTGAGCGGCCCCGTTTCACCCGATGCCCTCTTTGTCCGGGCTGCGGGGGGAGACTACGACGGGGTCCTGGCCCTCTATCACGACCAGGCCTTCATTCCGATCAAGCTCCTGGGCGAGGGCCGTGGAATGACCGTCCTCATCGGCCTGCCCTACCTGCGGCTCAGCCCCGCTCACGGAGTGGCCTTCGACCTCGCGGGCCGTGGTGAGGCCCGATCAGCGGACCTCGGGGTGACGATATTGCAGGCTGCGGAATGGTGCCTGAGCCGCAAGGCACGGGTATGAACCCCTTCCCAGGGACTCCGATCAAGCCCGAGCCACGCGCCAGTCGATCAGAGAGCCTCCATGGTGGCAGTGGCGGCGGCCGTGGCGATCCCCTGCGTACACGGGGAATTGGGGTACACTTGACGACCCCCCTGGCATCTGACCCCTTGACTTGAGCTGCAAACGCGCTCCTTGCGGCCCCCCGACCGACGACTCGATGATCTCACGCAAGAAGAAGATCGTTCTCTACCAGCCCCAGCAGGTGGATCAAAGCCGAGGTCTGCCCTCGGCGAAGGACCTGCTTCCGCTCGAGATGCTGGCAATCTCGGGGTTGCCGCTCAAGGACGGTTACGAGATCGAGATCATCGATGCCAGCCTCTACGGCGAGGAGGAGGCCCACAAGCGACTCGTGGCTGCCTGCGAAGGCGCGATGATGTACGCCACCACGGGCATTCTTGGCTACATGGTTGTCGACGGCTACAACGCCTCCAAGCTGATCAAGCAGACCTATCCGGATCTCCCGATGGTCGTGGGAGGCTGGTTTGCCTCCGTCAAGTATGACCTGCAGCTGGCCACCGGCTTCTACGACGCAGTCGTCCTCGGTCAGGGCGAACTGACCTTCCATGATCTGGTCCGTGCGATCGATGCGGGCGAGCCTTTCGACGACATCCCCGGGCTGGCCCTGATGCGGGATGGTGAGGTGGTCCTGACGGAGAAGCGCAAGGTCATCAACTGGGACACCTTGCCGGACAACCCCTGGCATCTGATTGACATCGAGCCGTACCGCGAGCACCAGCTGCGTGGCAGGTCACATGGCGACTATCTCAGGATGCCGGGCCCCGGCCAGAACGGTGAAGAGCGCAAACCCTACTTCGGCATCTCTTACTACTCGAGCTACGGCTGTCCGGAGCCCTGCACCTTCTGCTGCTCGCCGATCGTCACGGGGCGTCGCTGGAAGGCCATGCGTGGGGATCGAATGCTCGACGAGCTGGCGGAACTGCACGATCGCTGGAACTTCGATGTGGTGCGCTTCCACGATGCCAACTGGGGTGTTGCGGAGAAGCGCGTCAAGGAGTTCGCAGAGATGAAGCTCGAGCGAGACCTGTCGTGGAAGTACAACGCCTTCCTCGAGACGCACTCGATACTCAACTACGATTCGACCACCCTCGATGCCCTGGCGGAATCGGGTCTCTACATCGCAGAGATCGGCGCCGAGGCCGGAACCGACGAGATGATGGAGAAGATCGGCAAGCCGATCAAAGGCGATGACAACATTGCCGCTTCGGTCGAGATGGACAACCGTGGAGTCTGTGCATCGGTTACCTACATCATCGGCTATCCCCACGAGGAGGCCGATTCGATGCGTAGCACGATCGACCAGTGTCGCCGCCTGCACGTGGCTGCTCCCAAGGCGCGCCCGACGGTCTGGCCCTTCCGGCCGATTCCTGGCACCGTGTTCTGGGATCAGGCGATCGAGCTCGGTTACCAGCCGCCCCAGACCATCGTCGAGTGGGGATCCATCGGTGAGTATCACATGGAGGAGACCTGGCCCGGCAAGATCCCGCAGAGCGTCGCGGACATGCGGAAGATGTACCAGCACTACGTGACGCTTGACTACGGCTTCGCGCGGGACAAGCGAGGCATCTGGGAGAAGCGTGCAGGGCGCCGATTGGCAGATGGCTCGTATCACTCGACCGGTGCACGTATCGAGGCCAAGGCCTTCAGCGTGTTCAACAACCTCTCCAGGAAGCTCTCCTCCCGGAGAGACTCCAGTCGCTCGTTCATCGATCCCGATCACGCGAGCTTCATGCCTGGTACCAAGCCCGCCAAGCCGACCGCCAGCTGAACTCTCCAGCGCGAGCGTGGAGACACCTGGCCACAAGCATGTCGACTGGGCCCAGCGCTACCGGGACGAGAACACGCCCTGGGACCGCGGTCGTGCTCATCTCGAGCTGCAGGCGCGCATCGAGAGCGGGGAGCTACTGCCCCGGCAGGCAGGTGCGAGGGCCTATGTTCCTGGCTGCGGACGAGGGCATGATGCGATGGCTCTCGCCAGGGCGGGTTGGAGGGTTACCGCGGTGGACATCGTCGGGGACCTTGGAGGTCCCTTGCGCCGTGAGCTCGAGCCCCTTGGAGGAGAGTTCCACGTGGGCGACGCCCTGCACCCGGAGACCGGCCCCTTTGATCTGATCTGGGAACACACCTTCCTCTGCGCGATCCAGCCGGAAGAGCGGCCATCCTGGGTCTCGATGATGCGTCGTTCCCTGGTCCCCGGTGGGCACCTCGCCGTGTTGGTCTTTCCGGCGGACAAGACGGCTGATCTGGGGGGACCGCCCTGGGGCTACGATGTGACAAGCCTGGAGAAGTGGCTCGGCGAGGACTTCGAGTTGTTGGAATCCGCGGAGGTCGATCCTGAGCTGGAGCCCCGTCAGTGGGCTCAGGCCTTCGCCCTGTTCCGCCGACTGCCTGAATAGGAAGCCGGCGAGCAAGCACCCCAGCCCAGGCGCAGGCACTCTCCTTGGCCCGCAATTCAAGGACGAAAGAGTGACCACGGGTGGTGGGGCACGTCAGTCCATGCATGGGAGAGAGGTGGGCAGCGCTGGGGCGGGCATTCTTGATCGGCCTCTGGCTGGGGGTGGGGACCCTCGCCGGGGCTGAGCCGGGAGGGGAGGAGGGCGCGGGCCTGGGTGAGGGAGTGGAGGAGCTCGCTGAGGCCCTGGAGAGCAAGGACGGGGCAGCTCGCCGGAGGGCCGTCAGGGATCTGGCGCAGCTTGGCGGGCGCGCTGCGTGGGAGCTCGTGATCGGTGCTCTGGCCGATCCGAAGGGGGAGGTGGCGGACGAGGCCCAGTTCCAGCTGGCCAGGCTCGACGACGAGCGACTGCTCAGAAAGCTCCGGGGCAAGGTGGGCCTGGGTTCCAAGGATCCCTTGATTCGCCAGCGTGTTGCCGAGGCCCTTGGTCGGTCTCTTGTTCCGGTCGATGGTGAACAGATTCTCGCCTCGCTCTCCCGTCGGGATCCAGAGATGTCCGAGCTCCTGCTCTGGTCGCTCGAGCGACTGGCTGTCTCCGATGGACTCGTGGGTGACCGGTCCCGCTGTGCAAGAATCCTGGTCCGGTTGGTCAGACAGGCTGGGCCGATTCGAGTGCGAAGTCAGGCGCTCTGCAGCCTGGCTGTTCTTGACGCAGGGGAGGCCGAGGCTCTGATCCCCGCCTTGCTCCAGAAGAAGGAGCACGAATTGCGCGTGGCCGCTCTCGAATGCCTGGGGCGACTCGATGATGGGCAGGCCTTCGCCGCCGGAGAGCGTGCCGGCGCCGACCCACATCCGGCTGTGCGCTTGATCGCTCTCGAGTTGATGGCGAGCGAAGGTAGCAAGAGGTCACTGTCAGCTCTCGTCGATCGAATGGAGGTCGAGGAACGTCTACGCCTGCGTCTGGCGTGTGCCGAGTTGCTTTCGCAGCTCTCAGGTCGCAAGCACAAGCTCAATGCCCGTTCCTGGAGACACTGGATTGGGACGCTCGACGATGACTGGCAAGCAAGAGAGGGGGGCCCATCACAGCCTGAAGTTGGGGGAACCGCGTCGTTCGGAGGATTGCCAATCATGTCCGATCGCGTTTGCTTCCTGATCGACTTCTCGGGCTCACTCTGGTTCGAGCGTGAGGGGCGGCCAGCGCGGAAGGGGAAGGTCGATGAACTTCTTCGGGAGGCCTTGCAGAGGCTAAGTGCGGAAGTGGAATTCAACATCATTCCCTACACGGGCGTGCCACACCCGTGGCGCGAGTCTCTCGTCCCTGCCAAGCCTCGCAACGTCCGCAAGGCCTTGGAGGACTTCGAGGCAAGTACTCACAACGGAAGTGGGAATGTCTTCGAGGCGGTCAAGCTGGCGTTGACCGACAGGAAGGTGGACAGGATTGTGATCCTCACGGACGGTGCGCCCACTGGAGGATCTCGGTGGAAGCTGGAGCTGATGGTCCCCTTGCTCTGCCAGGCGGCGCGATTCGATCGCGTTGCCTTCGACGCGATCGTGGTCGATGCCCGACCTGGGCTGCGCAAGCACTGGGAGGGGCTGGCTCATGCCACGGGGGGAAGAGCACTGGCGATCGAACTCTGAGCGCGAGAAGCGAAGTTACTTGCGCGCCGAGATGAACTGGAATCGGGCCCGGCGCTTCTCGTAACCAGGGAGCTTCTCCAGGCAGGAGAGGAGCTTTCCAGCGGTCCTGACCAGCTGTTTGGAGCGCCCCGAGAAGTTCCTTGTGCGGAACTCGATCTCCTCCGGTTGGGGCACTGCCTGGAGGCCGAGACGCTGTTCGACCCTGATGCCCTCTGCCTCGAGCATGGCTTCGATGCTGGAAGGAGCTAGGGCCTCGAAGGGGCCGATGTTGGGGTCGGGGGAGAGCACGTACTCGACGCCCCCGGGGCCGCCGCGGCGCTTGCGCAATCGCTCTGATGACTGATGAAAGGAGCTCGCACTCACGTACCCGATGATCAGCTGGCCTCCGGGCTTGAGCCAGCTCTTCATCGCGCTCAGCAACCGCTTGCGCTCGTCAGGTGGGGTGTCCTCGAGCCGGAAGAGACAGCTGACCACGTCGTAGGTGGACTCTGCGGGAGACTCGAAGTGTTCGGTGGCGGCCTCCGGCGGCCAGGCAAGGATGCCGGCCTTGGGGCGCGTGCGTTTGGAGACGAATGCGCCCACCTCCGGGCTGCGTTCGACGATGTCGAAGGCAAACCCTCTACGTTCGCGACTGAGACGATCGGTGACGATCCCATTGCAGGGCAGGACATCGAGCCAGCGCGGTAGCTCCTGGCTTTCATCCTCGGGCTTGCTCTGGCCGTCTTTCACGAAGCTCGCGAGCATCTGCTCGAGGGCGCGAACTTCCCAGGCCCGTGGCTTGTTGTGGCGAAGGCCGTTGAGCACGCGTGCACGCTGGTAGATCTTGAGGAGTTCCGGTGTCCAATCCCGGGGGTCGGTAGAGGAGGGGATGGCCTCGCCTGCGTAGCTATTGAAATGAGTGACCCGCTCGAGTGGGCGTCGACCCGGCGCCTTGGCGTTGAGCTTGGCGGGATAGCCGAGAGCCAGCACGGCGATGACGAGTCGGTCAAAGGGCAGCCCAACCACCTCGCGGACCTTCTCCCGGTCGCCCATCTGCGTGATCCAGAAGGTTCCCAGGCCCAGGGCGTGGGCGGCCAGGCTCATGTTCTGGATCATGGCGCTGGCCGACTGGATGTTGGCCCAGCCCTCCTCGGAGAAGTCGCGACCGTAGGAGACCACCAGGTTCGTAGGAGCGTTGCCCATCTGGGAGGAGAGCTCCGCCAGGGTAGCGTTGACCTCCGGGTCCGTGACGGCGACCACATCCCACATCTGGTAGTTGCAGGAGCTTGGTGCCCAGATGCCCGCGTGCAGGACCTGATCGATCAGTTTCTCAGGAACGGGATCGTCCTTGAAGCGCCGGATCGAGCGGCGGCCGTAGAGCACCTCCCAGAAGTCCTGCTCCGGGAGGCCCGATTCAGGCCTGCCAGGGTCCAGCTCGTCCTGGCGCTGGTTGGATCTGAGGGGTCGGCCGTCGGAGGGCATGGAAAATCTTCGGGGGAGGCGGGCGGAGGCTCAAGCCTGGAGCTTCAGGAGACGGTACAGGAATGGAGCCCCGGACGGGAGCCGAGTAGGATCGCCACCCAGCTATCGGATCGCCAGCGTACTCCCGTGAACAAGATGCTCCATTCCATACCGTTCCTTGCCCTCCTTGCCTGTTCGTCGCCCGGCTCCCAGGGCTCGGAGGCCGTTTCCAGGCCCCAGACCAGTCTCCAGACACCAGGTGAGCACCTTGGGAGAGAGCTCGGGGGCGATTTCACGCTCACGGACTGGGAGGAGGTCTCCTCCTATTTCCGACACCTGGCAGAGGTCTCAGGCCGCGTCTCGACCAGCACGGTTGGGACGACGACCGAGGGACGGGACTTCTTGCTCTCGGTCATCAGTAGCGAGGAAAACCTCGGGCGGCTCGAGCAGCTCAAGGAGTACTCGGCCATTCTTGCCGATCCTCGGGGGCGAACTGAGGAGGAAATCGCGGAGGCGGTGGAGCAGGGGAAGGTGTTTCTCTTCATCTCCTGTGCAATGCACGCCACCGAGTGCGCGGGGACTCAGTTCGGCATGGCCTTCGCTCACGCCCTCGCGACAAGTGAACAGGAGCCCTGGAAGAGTGCGCGGGAGGAGTGCGTGGTGCTGATCACTCCCAGCATGAATCCCGATGGGCTCGATCATGTCACCAGCTGGTACCGCGAGACCGTGGGGACTCCCTACGAGTCGACCGGCCTGCTCAAGCTCTATCAGTACTACGCGGGTCACGACAACAACCGCGACTGGTTCATGCTGACCCAGGCAGAGACCCGCATCACCTCGGAGCTGCTCTACAAGGTCTGGCATCCCCAGGTCTACTGGGATGTGCACCAGCAAGGGTCGACTCGCGAGCGCTTCTTCGTGCCCCCCTTTCGCGACCCCCTCAATCCAAACCTCGAGGCGACGGTCATCGGTGGTATCGACGCTCTGGGGAGCCGAGCCTTGCTCGACCTGACTCGGGAGGGCCTGACGGGTGTCTCCACAGGAGTCTCCTATGACATGTGGTGGAACGGAGGGAACCGCAACGTTCCAGTCCGTCACAACATCATCGGCCTCCTGACGGAAGCGGCTTCGGCCAATCTGGCGACGCCGATCTTCCTGCCGATCGACAAGCTGTCGGCTCCGCGTGGTCTGGGTGCCTATGCACCCTCCAATCGCTTTCCGAAGCCCTGGCCAGGGGGCTGGTGGCGGATCAGCGACATCATCAACTACGAGCTGGCGTTCGGACGCTCGCTGCTCAGCAGCCTGTCACGTGAGCCAGAGTTCTGGCTGCGAAATGCCTCGGATGCCGCCCGGCGTGCGATCGAGGTGAACGGCCAAACGGCGCCTCTGGCCTGGGTCCTACCCAGCGACAACCGGGACCCAAGTGCCGTAGCCAGGCTCATCGACGTCCTCTTGCGCACAGGGGTCGAGGTGCACGTGGCGACGGAGGCGGTCACTGCAGACGGTCGTGAGTGGCCTGCGGGCTCGATCGTGATCCTGCGCGACCAACCCTATGGTACCCACGTGAAGGACCTCTTCGAGGTTCAGCGCTATCCAGAGGGCGACTCACCCTACGACGTGGCGGGCTGGACGCTACCCTTCTTGCTCGGGGTGCAGCGAGTGGAGACGATGGCGCGTCCAGAGGGGCGCCTGGAGCTGGTGGACACTGCGGAGGATGCAGTACGGGCTTTCGCGGGCGACACCCGGCTTCGGACGAGGGGAGGTGAGCCCGCTCCGCTCTACACGACCCATGACAGCTCGGTCTGGACCTCGATCTATGCTGGGCTGGGCCGTAGTGAGACCTTTCAACTGGAGGTTGCTCCGGAGCAGGAAGCCGGCCTGATCTACCCGCAGACGGCGGCCTCGGACGCCGAGGAGGAGAGCCGGGAGCGTGTGCTCATCACCGAGCTCCCACGGGTTGGGCTCTACAGCCCCTGGTCCGGCTCGATGGACGAGGGCTGGATGCGATACGTCCTGGACACCCAGGAAGTGCCCTACGTGAGTGTCCGCAACGAGATGCTGCGGGCGGGGCGCCTGAATGACTTCATCGATGCACTCATCATTCCCAGCATCTCGTCCCGCCAGCTGAACGCAGGGCGTGCGCCGGGCACGGTCAGCCCTGAGTACACGCGTGGAATCGAGACGGAGGGTGCCGTGGCGATCGAGGAATTTGTACGTGCAGGCGGAACTCTGGTCACTCTTGGGTCTTCCAGTGCCTATGCCATCGAGCTCTTCGAATTGCCCCTGGTCGATGTGACTCGGGGGGAGGAGTCGGGCGATTTCTCGTGCCCTGGGAGCATCTTGCGCACCATTCCTCAGCAAAGCCCCTATGTGTCGGGGCTGCCAGCATCACTTCCAGTGTTCTTCTCTCGCTCGAGCGCGTGGAGGGAGATGACGGAAGAAGAGCAGGAAGCGGGCGGTCTATCCACGTCGAGCGAGCTTCGGGTGCCTCTTCGCTTTGCCCCGACCCGACTCCTCATGTCCGGTTGGGTACAGGACCCGCAGGTGGTGGAGGGGCGCGCTGCCTGGGTCGTGGCTGAGCATGGGGAGGGTCGGGTGCACCTGTTCGGCTTTCGGCCCCAGTACCGAGGATGGTCCCAGGCGACCTTTGGTCTCGTGCACCGTGCGATTCTGTTGAACGAACAATGACACGCTGGAAGGCGGTAACTCTGATCCTGGCGCTTCTTGCGGGGCTGCCCCTTGAGGCTGGCTGCCGGAGCTCGAGGCAGTACGTGCCGCCTGTCCGTGAGGAGCCGGAACTGCGCCGGCTGACCATCAAGGACAATCAAACCGGCCAGCTACTCAGGGCCTGGACGGTGATGATCTTTCCTGACGGACGGCAGCAGAAGCATGGCCCGGACAAGCACTGGTACCCCAATGGAGCGCGCCTCTCGGAAGGACGCTTCGAGAATGGTGAACCGATCGGGGAGCTTCAGCGGTGGTACGAGAATGGCCGGCTCAAGTCTGAGTCGAGCTTTGATCCCGAGGGAGCCCCGACCCCGATGAAATTCTGGTACGCGAACGGTGAGCTCTCTGCGTCGGGGCTCGCGAAGATGGGCCGTCGTGAGGGGCTCTGGACCTACTGGTTCGAGGATGGCTCGTTACGCGAGCACGGAGGCTACATCGACGGAGAGCGCTCCGGCCTCTGGCGTTTCCATCATGCGGATGGATCTCTCAAGTCGAGCGGCCATTACGACCACGGCGAGCGCGTGGGGAAGTGGTCCCACCACGAACCGGGAGAGCGTTACCCCTAGGACTGAGTCGTGCTGCTGTCGCCGATCAGTAGGGTGTGCGGTTGCTCTTGTCGTTCCAGACCTTGAAGGATTCGAGGGCTTCCTGGGGCAGCAGACACACGCAGGACAGCTTGCGCTCGGAGGGTGCCTTGGCAATCTCAAGGTACAGCCTCTCGTCGTCAAAGCCCGCGTTCGCAGCCTCTCGACGTGAGGCCCCATAATAGAGTCGATCGATACGTGCCCAGCTGATGGCCGAGAGGCACATGGGGCAGGGCTCGCAAGAGGAGTAGATCTCGCAGCCCTCCAGCACGTGCGTGCCCAGGACCTCACATGCGGCTCTGATCGCCACGATCTCGGCATGAGCCGTCGGATCCCCGCTGGAGGTCACCCGGTTCTCACCCTCGGACAGGACCCTGCCTGCCTTGACGATGACCGCCCCGAATGGACCCCCGAGCCCATCGAGCACCCCGGCACTGGCCAGGTTGATCGCCCTTCGCATGGCAGCTTCTGATGACTCGATCTGGGGTCCGAGTGAATTCATGCCGCCATGATCGTCCATTCGGACTGGAAACCCGAGCCCCGAATGGGCTCGGATCAAAAGGTCTACCTGGAGCCTCAGGGGGCAGGTTCCACATCGGCGCCAGGGGAGATTACCGTTGTTCACCCGAATCCACTTGACGCTCACGGAACCCTCGGTAACCTTTTTCGCTCGAAATAGCCGCTAGGGGGCCTCCTCCCCCCAGCAACGATTTCGTCTTGTGAGCGTTTGGTGGCCGCCGACCATGTGGCCGACGCTCTCTCTCCTAAACCACCCTCCGAGCCTGAGTTGTAGCTACACGAGGCCTGCGGGGACGCCGTTCGAGCTCCAGTCATGACCTCAGCTCTCAAGTCCGAATCCCCTCGCAAGACCGCGGCTCAGCCCGGGCTTCAGTCTCACCGCAATATCGGCATCATGGCCCACATTGATGCCGGTAAGACCACTGTGACGGAGCGGATCCTCTTCCTCACCGAGAAGATCCACCGCACCGGAGAGGTCCACGATGGTGCTGCGACCATGGACTATCTCGAGGAAGAGCAGAAGCGTGGTATCACGATTGCCTCCGCGGCCACCAGCTGCGAGTGGAACGGACACTCGATCAACATCATCGATACCCCCGGCCACGTGGACTTCACGGCTGAGGTCGAGCGCTCCCTGAGAGTCCTCGATGGCGCAGTGGCGGTCTTCGATGCGGTCAGTGGCGTCGAAGCGCAATCCGAGACGGTCTGGCGCCAGGCGGACCGTTACGGTGTCCCGCGGATCTGCTTCATCAACAAGATGGACCGCGTCGGAGCCGACTTTGCAGGGGCTGTTGACTCGATCATCCAGCGCCTCGGCGCGAATCCGGTCCCCGTCCAGATGCCCGTGGGAGCTGAGAAGAACTTCACTGGCGTCATCGACCTGGTTCGCATGAAGATGCTGACCTTTGTCGAGTCAGGTGAGGGGCGCACTTACGAGGAGTCGGAGATTCCGGCTGAGCTCCAAGAGGAGGCCGAGCTCAACCGACACCAGATGCTCGAGGTTGCGGCGGAGTTTGACGATGATCTCCTCGATCTCTTCCTCGAGGACGAGCCGATCTCCGACGAAATGGTCTACGCGGCGCTTCGCAAGGGCACCCTTTGCATGAAGATCACTCCTGTTCTCGCGGGGTCAGCTCTCAAGCACAAGGGCGTTCGATTCATGCTGGATTCCGTCATCGACTTGCTGCCCAGTCCGCTCGAGGTTCCGCCGGTGGAAGGCACGGATATTCGAGACGAGAGCATCAAGATGGAGCGCCGGGCTGACAAGTCCGAGCCGGTCTCCGCAATGGCCTTCAAGACCATCGCCGAGGCCACTGGAGACCTGACCTTCGTCCGTGTCTACTCGGGAGTGCTGCAGAAGGGAGCGCGGCTCCTGAACCCCCGTACGGGCAAGTACGAGCGAATCAGTCGTCTGATGAAGGTTCACGCAAACAAGCGTGAGATGGTCGACGCCTCCAATGCCGGTGAGATCGCAGCTGTGATCGGCCTGAAGAACACGATTACCGGCGACACCCTCTGCGATCCGGATCAGCCGATCGCACTGGACAAGATCTCCTTCCCTGACTCGGTGATCTCGGTCTCCATCGAGCCCAAGAAGACCGCCGACAGGGACAAGCTCTCTGTGGCTATCGCCAAGGTTGTTCGTGAGGACCCGACCTTCCATGCTCAGACCGTCGAGGCCACTGGGCAGCTGATCATCAGCGGAATGGGTGAGCTGCACCTCGAGGTGGTGGTCAACCGCCTCAAGAGCGAGTTCAAGCTCGAAGTCCAGACCGGTCGACCGCGCGTTGCCTACAAGCAACGGCTCCACCGTGGGCTGGAGACCGAGGCTCGCTTCGTGCGTCAGTCCGGTGGCCGGGGTCAGTTCGCGGTTGCGCGAGTCCGGTTCGAGGCGGTTGAGACGAAGGACAATGGCTTCGAGTTCGTCGACGAGATCAAGGGTGGGGCTGTCCCGCGCGAGTACATCTCCTGTGTCGGTGCTGGACTCAAGGAGATCTTCGAGTCTGGCGGGCGTCTGGGCTATCCCTTCGTGAATGTTCGCGCAGCTCTCTACGACGGAAAGGCGCACGATGTCGACTCGAGTGAGCTGGCCTTCCAGAGTGCGGGTGTCCTGGCCTTCAGGCAGGCGATGGAGAACAATGTGATTCTCCTGGAGCCCTACATGAAGGTCGAAGTGCGTGCCCCGGAGGAGTTCCTCGGTTCGGTCGTGGGTGATCTGAACTCACGTCGTGGCGAAGTGAATGAGGTGGACAGCCAGGGGGACCTGCGAATCGTCCGCTCGATCGTCCCGATCGCCGAGATGTTCGCCTACTCCTCCGCCTTGCGGGGCGCGACCCAGGGTCGGGGCTCCTTCTCGATGGAGTTCCATGAGTACAGGGACCTCCCCAAGAGCCTCTCCGACAAGATCATCGCCGGTGGCGAGGATGAGGAGTAATTGAGCTCCTGAGTACCGGGTTCAAGGATCGTCGAGACGGGGCCTCCGCAGAGGAGGCCTCTTTTCGTAGGGCAAGAGTGGGGAATCCGACTGCCCCGAACGGTACGATTCGACCCCATGACGAGCACAGCACGCAGACGGTGGTCCCGGGAACTCGGGGCGGAGATTGATGGTATCGCCCTCTCTGGCGAGGGCCCTGTCCTGGTTCACGGCTACGACCCTCCGGCTGGTGGCATGTGGATCGACGAGGTGATCCCCGGGAAGCTCGGAGCCATGGACCGCAATAGCGGCGAGACCCTCTGGAACTCACCTTGCGAGGTGGGGTACGGGCGTGGCTTCGGTGCGGGCTTCGGTGAGGGCGGTGAGATCATCGTTCTTGGGCCGAGCGCCAACGGGCATCGAATCGTCCGCATGGAGCCTGCGACAGGCAAGCTGGTGGGCGCAGAGCCCATCGAGGCCTTCGACGAGGCTCACGTATGGCCTGACATCTGCGTTTGCCTGAACGCGGGGCGCGTCTTCGGGGTTTCGACCGCAGTGATGAAGCAGGCCTGGAGCTTTTCTCGTGAGGGCCAACGATTCCACCAGGTTGGCCGATCGGGAGACCGGATCCTGGTCGTTCACAGTGACAAGAAGACCCATCAGAAGGGCGTCCTGGCCCTGGATGTGGTCACCGGTGAGGTGGCCGACACGGTTCTGCCTCCGACCCTTTCGGCGATTCACAGCATGGCCGTGGACGGCGAGAGCATGACGCTCCTGACCTCCGACGTGGCGGCCCATCTGCCCAACGACCTGGCAGGGCAGTTCCTGGTGGAGCTCTCCGAACAGGAGAACGCCTACGGAGACATGGCCGTGGATAGCCTGACCCTCTTGGGCTTCCAGCTGGGTAAGGGCAGGGCAACCGCTGTCTGGTACCAGGTACTGTCCACGGGGCCTGAGCGTGACCTGCCCGATGTGAGCATCAGCGCGGACTGCGGCAAGCTCTACGTGGTCAATGGCGCGCTTGTGGAAGTCCGGGACAACCTCTCCGGTCGCGCCCTGGGGGACTGGACCATCCCGGGGCTCGATGAGCAGGTGGCCTGGCAGGTCTCCCACGGGGCCGGGCTTCTGGCCGAGGAACACAGGGTCTCGGTGTTTGAACTACCTGCCTGAGCCGAGGTCTACGGGGCTCCTTTGGCTTTCAATCAGCTTCCGAGCTTGACGGATGTCGCTCCGCGCGGACAATCTCTCCCCTCATGGCCAAGAAGAAGGAAGAAAAGCCCGAAGCGCAGCTGGACGAGGACGGAATCGTCATCCTCGAGTACCAGCACACTGTCCTTGTAATCGTGCCTGCCGATGGCTTCGGTGAGCAGGGCGTTTGCTTTGCTCGTTCGATGCTGACGAACATGCGCATTGCAAGTGTCGTTGCAGCGTCGCGCTATGACGATGTCTTGAAGGGACGCATGCAGGAGTTCTTCCTGGCGGACATGTCCTTGGACGACATCGACTTCTCCAAGTACAGCGGTGTCTTGATCGCAGCGGGGGAGACAACCGAGCTCGCCTCGGACGAACGCGTTCTTCGTGTTGTTCGAGAGCTGAACGGAGCAGGCAAGCTTGTGGCAGCCTTCGGGAACGCCGTAGAGGTTCTGGCTGAAGCTGGAGTCATCAAGGGCAAGCGCGTGACCGGAGATCGCAGCTGCGAGGAGTCCGTCAAGAGCGCTGGCGGAAAGTACACCGGTCGTCAGGTAGAGGTGGCCGACAACATCGTCACCGGAGTCGATGAGTGCTCCGGGATTCGATTTGGACGCTCCATGATCGACGTCATCGTTCAGCAGCACTCCAAAGCTGGCTAGCGGATACTACACACGAAACTTTTCCTCGTGCCGTTCCGACTGAAGAGCAGGCAGCGGACGCGAGATCTCACTACATCTGTCAGCCGAGCATGACTCGGACTTGACCGAAGACCCAGGCGCCAAGATCTCGGCCAGGAAGCCGATCATGGTGATCCAGGGTTCAATTTCTTGAGGGTCCAAGGAGACCCTCGGACACCAGGAGGACAAGACAGTGACTGCAACTCCGATCCTCGAGAACCTCGCGCGCGAGTTCAAGGCCAAGCTCGAGTACGTTCATGCGGCCCTGGACATGATCGACGCGGGTCTGACCGCGCCCTTCATCGGCCGTTACCGTCGGCAACAGGTCGGCGGCCTCTCCGAGAGCTTCATCCGTCGGCTCGACCGTCGTCGAGACGAACTCGAGGAGCTCGACCGTCGCAAGGGCACCATCTTGCGGCTGCTGGAGAAGGAAGAGGGTATCGCCGACTCCGTCAAGGAGCAGATCCAGGCCTGCATGGAGCGCTTCGAGGTTGAGGACCTGTTTCTGCCTCATCGTCGTCCTGAACCCGAGGTTCAGCTGGCCCTCGACCGTGGCCTGGGCACCCTCGCAGACCTGCTGACCGCATCGGTTCCCAAGGAGAAGCGCCTCTCCAGCGAGCCAGCGAGCCCCGAGGCTGCCCCCCTGGAGACCCAGCCGGAGGGGGCTGAAGGTGCCCCAGCCGTCGAGAGTGACTCCCCAGTCACAGAGGAGTCCGAGGCCTCCGAGAGTGCTCCCGAAGCAGCAGAGGAGGCTCCCGCCCCGGTAGCTGGGGACGTCTCCCTCGAGGACTCTCCGCCCGAGCCCGTTGATCCGGTCTCGGAGCCGTCCGAGGCAGGCGAGGCTGCTCCGGCCCCGGAGGCCACCCAGACGAGTGCAGAGACCATTGAGGCTCCTGCTGCGGACCAGATTGAGGCTCCTGCTGCGGACCAGATTGAGGCTCCTGCTGCGGACCAGCAAGACGGGTCCGCCGAGCCCCCGAGCGCTGAGCCTGTGGCTCCTCCCGAGGGCAAGGAGAGCGCGAGTGCAGCCGAGCCCGCAGCGCCCTCAGGGCGGTCCGAGGAGGCCACTGCCGAGGAGGTCCTGAGTGCGGAACTGGCCCGTCTCTGTAGCGAGTTCGTCTCGCCGGACAAGGGGGTTCACAACGAGAGCGAAGCCCTCGCGGGTGCCATGCGCATCCTCTCAGACCGCCTTGGAAGAAACCCCCGTCTACGTAGCACGCTTCGCAAGATGATGCGCAAGCACGGCATCCTGACGGTTCGACCCCTGGTCGACGAGAAGAAGGCCGGGCGGCACAAGGGGCTCTTGAAGATCAATCAGCCCATGCGACAGATCCAGGGCAATCGCCTGCTGGCAATTCGCCAGGCGCAGAAAGAGCGCATCCTCGCGACTCGCATCTCGATGGACACCGAGCAGGCGCTCGAGAAGGTTCGCCAGGCCCTGGGCAAGCATCTGGATCCCGCGGTCCACAATGCTCTGAACGAGGTCTGCCATCGTGCGCTGACCAGGCGCTTGTTGCCGATGATCGAGGAGGACATTCGCCTCGAGCTCAAGGAGCGTGCAGATGCCGAGGCATTGCGGTTCCTTTCCCAGCACCTGCGGCAGCTCTTCCTGACCCCCGTGCTTCCCCGTCGAGCACGAGTGGTTGGCGTTGATGTGAATGCCAAGGGTGACTGGACATTCGTACCTCTGGACGAGTTTGGCAACCCCATCTCCAAGGATGAGGTCAAGATCGAGACAGGTGCCAAGGACGCTGCGGCCCTGGGGGTAGACCTCAAAGCCGCGCTGGAATCCTGTGATCCGGACTCAATCGCCATCTCCAGCGGAAAGAACAGTCGGGCTGCCGTTCAACGCATGCGAGCCGCCTTCACGGCCTCGGGGCTGGACGCCTTCGTCTTCATTGCCACGGAAGCAGGTCTGTCGAGCTACGCGAATTCCGAGGTCGCAAGAACTGAGTTGCCCGAGATGTCGATCAGCCAGCGGATGGCTGTGAGTCTCGGTCGACGTCTCCAGGATCCGATGTTCGAGCTGCTCAAGGTCGATCCCCGCCACCTGAGTCTGGGTTCCGAGCAAGCCCTGGTGAGCAAGGCCAATGTTCGAAGGTGCTTTGCGGAGACCGTTGAGTCCTGTGTGGCACATGTCGGCTGTGAAGTGAATCACGCCCCGCTGCACTTCCTGGCTGCACTTCCCGGCCTCGACAGGCAGGCAGCCGAGAAGATCGTTGCTCGACGCGAGCAAGAGCCGATCAAGAGCCGTGATGAGCTTCGAGACGAGGGCATCCTCACCGAGGCCCAATGGGCAAGCTCAGCTGGATTCCTTCGGATCTATCAGTCGCCCGAACCCCTGGACCGCTCAAACCTGCACCCCGAGCAGTACATGCTTGCGCGCCAGCTGGTGGAGTCGGTAGGAGGGACCATGTCTGACGCCCTCGGGCGTCCTGGCGGGACCCGTGGGCTCAAGCGCGAAGAGTTCGAGATTGATCCCGATACCTGGCGGGACCTGATGCGAGAGCTGGCCCATCCTGGCCGTGACCCGCGCCACCGTCTCTTTGCTCCCCGTCTTCTCGACGCTGATTGCGACGCTGCGGTGCTCACAAGAGACCGGGTGATCGAGGGTGTAGTGTCCAATGTCACCAGCTTTGGAGCCTTTGTCGACGTTGGTCTGGCACAGGACGCGATCATTCACATCAGCGAGATTTCCGATCACTACGTGAGGGATGCCCGTGAGCTCGTGAGTGTGGGGCAGGTTGTTCGTGCTCGGATTCTCGAGGGAGGTGACAAGCGCCTGACCCTCTCCCTGAAGGGAGTTCCCAGGGAGGCACGCGAGAGCCGCGGCCGCCGGGGGGGCGCACGGCGTCGCGGCCGCGGTCGCGGTCGTGGGGGGCGCGATGAAGGCCCCCGCGGGAACCCGAACCTTCGCGCAGCTCAGTCACGCCGGGATGGTCTGGGCGGAACTGGTGGTGGAAGCGGTCGTCGTGGAGGAGGTCGCCGCGGTCGAGGAGGCCGTCCAGGCAACCGTCGTGACCGCGAGGGTGACGCCGAGCGAGTCGACCTCAAGAAGCTGAATCAGGCGGCGAAAGAGACCCAGAACAACCCCTTCGCTGCGTTCTTCAATGACGACTCCAGTGCCGAGGACAGCTGAGACCGCGCGGAACCAGGTTCCGCGCGGACTCTCACTGAGCGTTCGTCTGCGAGCCTAGCCGTCGCGGCGACGCTTGAAGTCCTGCCAGGCTCTCTGCAGATCTTCCTCGCTGAACAGGTTTCCCTCGTGATCCCGGTCGTTTCCGGTCAGCAGCGAGGGAGCCTCTTCCAGCAATGGATCCTCAGTTAGCGGGACTCCCTCATCATCGAGTTCATCGAGTAGCCCGAGGCCCTCAATGGTTGGGCCGACTTCGATCGAGTCCCAGTCAAACTTGCTCGGATCGCACTCCTCGGCGCTGGGGTCATCCTCGGGTTCCTCATCGAGGTCGACGAACACTTCTAGCTCGCCCTCGTCGGGTTCACCGGGAAGAAGAGGAGCCGACTCCAGATCCAGATGGATCTCGGAGCTTGCAGTATCGAAGATCTCGACGGCTTCGAGGGTCTTCTTGAGCTGAGCTTCTTGTTGAGCCAACAGATGCCTTACCTCTTCCTGCGTGGCCTCCAGGGAACCAAAGAGGTCCATCAGTCGACTGTCGATGGTCGACTCTTGGGCCTGCATTCGATCCTCGAGGCGCATGCGCATCTGGTCCATGCTGGCCGCAAGCTTGAAGGTTGCATCCACTTGCATGCCTGCGACCTTTGCGCTGGTTTGCTCTTGAGCAAGCTGTAGCAGGCCCCGAATGCCCTCCTTGACCTCGGCTTCTTCAGCATGCATTCGAGTGACCCGAGCCACGAGCTGCCGCATCCCGGCGCCAAGTGTCTCGGTGCAGAGCACGGCGTCTTCAGCAGCACGTAGCTGCTGGGCCATCCTGTTGATTCGGTAGGAGACGGCTGCGATGGCGCTGCAGAGCACGCCACTCCCGATCACGATGCCTGCCGAAATACCCATCTCACCGAGGCGCCTGGCGATCCACGAGATCGTGGTCGAGTTGGGCGGGCCGAAGGCCAACAGGAATCCACCTGTCAGGGCCATGAGTCCGCCAGCCGCAATGATCCGTGTCGTGAGCTTTCCGTCGGAGAGCTTCGCGCGCTCGGGCAACGAAGGCTCCGTCCCTGAAATTGAACTATCCATACCCATTGATTCCCGCCCAGCTCGGCTTCCGTCTCGTTCGGAATCCGGGCTACCCTCTCGATGCTCAGAATAAAAACTCCTCGCCAGAAACCCCCGCTCCCACGCGGGTCGATCCTGGTGATCTGGGAGGGGATTCGGAACACGGATCAGGGGATCTTGAGGGAAAGAGGAATCCTTGAGCCCGGACAGTCCTTCCTGCTCCTCATACCACGCGCTAAAGTCCTGGAGGGCATCTTCTGCCCAGGAGGAGCGGTGACAAACACCAAGAGTATTCACGGCATGCCGGTGGCCCCAGGGCTGGCCATGGCACCAGTTCACGTCATTCGGGCGGCGCCTGAAGTCGTACCTACCTGGTCCCTCCGAGAGGAGGAGGTCGAGACTGAGATCAACCGCCTGCAGGGGGCCATCGAGACCGTCAGCCAGGAATTGGACAACCGACGCCTGAAGCTGATTTCCACCGGCAGTGCGGATAAGGAGGCCGAGATCTTCGCAGTCCACCGGATGATCCTCGCGGATCCCTCGGCCCTGAGTCGCGTGCAGGAGCGAATCTCGAGCGAGCGGTTGAACGCCGAGTCTTGTGTCCAAGACCTGATCCACGTGCTGGAGAAGAGCATGTCGACAATGGAGGGCAACAACGTGCGCTCCTACGGCGCTGATATCTCGGATCCGTGGCGAGTCGTACTTCAGGAGCTGATGAGCAGTGAGCGTGAGGCTCTGGTCTCTGGTGGCGAGCGCGTGGTCTTGGCCGCTGCCGAGCTAACTCCTCATGTGGTGACTTACCTCGATCGTGCGCGAGTCCTGGCTGTGATCACGGAGACGGGCGGTCGCTTCTCTCATGGAGCGGTACTGGCTCGGTCTTTTGGATTTCCGTGTGTGGTTGCGGTTCCGAACTTGCTCTCACGGCTTGAGCAGGGGATGCGGGTCATTGTCGATGGAGATGTGGGAACCGTTCAGCTCTCTCCCGATAAGGAGAGTGTAGACCACTTTCTCGAGCGCCACTCCCGACGGGTTGCGCGCCTGGAGGTTCTGGAAGCTCAGGCTGATCTGCCTTCGATGACCAGCGATGGCGAACCCTTCGAGATTCGCGTCAATATCGAGAGTGTGCGAGACCTCGACATGAATGGCTTCGAGGCGGGCCACACGGATGGGGTTGGGCTGCTGCGGACTGAATTTCTCTACATGGAGCGAACTCAGTTCCCATCGGAAGAGGAGCAGTACCGGCTCTACCGGCGCGTCGTGGAGGGCTTTGGCGGCCGACCCGTGACGATTCGTACCCTCGACATTGGCGGTGACAAGCAACTGCCTTACTTCACCACGCCTCAGGAGATCAATCCCGCATTGGGATGGCGTGGGCTGCGGATTTCGCTCGAGTGGCAGGATCTTCTACGAGTCCAACTTCGAGCTGCGTTGCGAGCCAGTGCCCATGGACCCGTCAACATCCTGCTCCCCATGGTGACCTCGTGTGATGAGGTCCTGAGAGTGCACGGGATCTTCAACAACGTCCGGAATCAGCTCCAGGATCAGGGCTACGACGTGCGTGCGGACATCCCTGTCGGGGTCATGATCGAGGTGCCAAGTGCCTTGCTCTCCTTGCCGCGAATCCTGGAGGAGGTCGACTTCGTAAGCGTCGGGACCAATGATCTTGTGCAATACCTACTGGCTTGCGACAGGGACAACGCACTGGTCTCACGGCTCTATGATCCCTATCACCCCGCAGTGATCTGGGCGCTTGAGTTCGTGGCCAAGTCATCTGCAGCGGCGGGCAAGCCCTGCACCGTCTGCGGTGAGATGGCTGGTGACTACGCCACCGCACTACTCCTGCTCGGCATGGGGTTCTCAGGGGTCTCTGTCTCCTACAACTTCGTACCCCAGGTGAAGTACGCCGTGAGGGGCACCAGCACGGCTGGTGCCCGTGCTCTGGCGCAAGAAATTTCCGGCCTGGACTCCGGCGACAAGATCCGCGAGATTCTCGAGCAAACCCGAAACTCGCTCCACTCACGGTTCAAGACTCAGACCTGAGGAGAGCGCCAGCCATGGGGCTCACGGGATGAGTATTCCTAGCTCTTGACCGAATAATCGGCCCCGAGGGCCCTACAGGCGGCCCTGGGAGAACTCTCAGAGCGCCTGGTGCGTTGGAGAGATGCTGAGGGATGCTCGCATTCGGCCTAGGAGTTTTGTATTCGTGGTGACTGGCCAGTCGGATTGGCCCGCCGGTGATCTGCACAAGTCAGGCTGATAAGAATGCCCAAATCAGAGCTAGCTTGGTAGACTCCGCAGAAGCAGCTTTTTAGGAGGAGGAAAGTGCGCGGATCGAGATGGGGTGGAGACCAATCTGATCGACCTCGCCGGGGCCGTTGGTCCCAGGCGGAGATCGCCAGACTAAAGGAGATGTACGGGCTCAAGCCTGATGAGTACATCTCCAAGGAACTGCATCGCCCCGTGGCAAGCGTGAGGAAGATGGCGGAGACCATCTTTCCCGACATCACGCGCACAGATGCCTGGTCCCAAGACGAGATCCAAAAGCTCAAGAGCTACCTGGGCATCTGCCAGGTAGAGATCATTGCTCGGATCTTTGGGCGTGGTGTGGCCGACGTCGAGTCGCAGATCGCCGAATTAGACAGCTTCCTCTCGGACGCTGCCTGGAATCAGGAGGAGATTGCTGACCTCAAGCGCCTCTACGGCACGCGTACCGATCGAGACATTGCCCGGATCTTTGGTCGGTCGGAAGACTCGATCTCTTCCAAGGCGCTCGAACTCTGCCTTGCCAAGGACAAGGCCTTCGTCCGACGCGTCTCGAGTGATGAGACGAGAACGCGCATGCCGCGCTGGACGGAGGAAGAGATCGAGAAGCTCAAGGGGCTGTACGCTGAACACTCCAACCTTGAGATTGCCCAAGCACTCAATCGCTCGGTCAAGAGCGTGGTCTCCAAGGCCCACATCATCGGATTGAAGAAAGATCCGAAGCGCCTCCAGGTAATGGGGCGGCAGAACGTGTCCTTGCGGTATTCGAGGCAAGGCGATGCCGCGGGGTCAAGCTCCATGGCTCAGGCAGCTGGCGCCTCTGGTGAAGAGTCGCTTGCCCAGCCAGAGGCCGGAAGCGAGACGTCGACAGGCTCTACACTGGAAGGCTCAATTCATGAGGAGGGTACCGCGGGCGGTGCCCTCTCCTCTTCGGCAGATGAAGGCTCCTCGACAGACGAGGGTGCAGGCACGGAGGGAGACCGGCCTCACGGGGCCGATGGAGGCGCCCCCGACCCCAACTAGGACGGGGCCTCGTGGCTCGCGAAGGCGAGCTTCATACAGAACACCGATCCGCCGGACTTCAGGAACTCATTGGTCTCCACCTCAAGTACCTGAAATCCGCGGGCCTTGAGCTCCGCACGAGTTCTCGTCGCTCCTTCCTGAATGACGACCACGTGCGGGGCTTGAAGCCCCTTCGGTTGCGGGGCAAATGCATTGCAGGCGAAGTGCTGCTTGGCGTCTTCTTCGGAGACTTCGATCGGGTCTTCAAACAGCGCTCGCACGAGAGCCTGGCCATCCTCGTCGAAGGCGGCTGGCCTCCACAGGCAGCTCCTCTCGTCCAGGGGTGCCAGGCAGGTGTCCAGGTGATAGAGGTCGGGGTCGCGGAGTCCCAGGATGACGATGGGAAGCTCATAGCGCCCGGCCAGCTCTTCCCAGGCCTCCAGGCTGGTGCGTGTGCCGACCCCGCCCCACAAGAGGCGCCTCTTGGGGTGCCAGAGTCCGTCCCCGGTACCCTCAAATCGTTCGGCTGCTCCCTGAAGTGGTTCGACCTTCCAGCCGCGTCCTTCAAACACGCCGGACCAGTACTCGACCTCACCGGCCCGCCTGTCGCTTGCCATCCGGCTGGGCACCCACCGCGGGCGGTCTCCCAGAACACCCGCAGGGATCGGCAGTCCGGGGTTCGCGCAGAAGACGAAGTCGGGATGTCGATCGAGGGCGGGCTCCACCTCGACCTTCATTCCACAGCCGACGAGGGTCTCCCGGAGGGCCTCCCACTGCTCGCGAGCCCGGACTCGATCGACCTTCTGTAGCTGGCCGTTCGCATCCAGCATGTGCGGATTGATGGCGTACTCCACGTCGAAGTCGCGAGGATCTGCCATGGCCACGGAGTCGAAGGGGGGGAGCTCGGGCAGCTCTGTGATCTGGAAGTCGAGCTCCCCAGCGGTGTGGATCGTGGTCATGGGGTGACCCTAGCAGATCGTCGACGATCGCGCCCAGCAGGTCACCAGCGAGACGCGGCCCACCGGCCCCGCAGGTCCAGGCTTGCAGCTGACGAGAGCTCTGATGAGGATGCCCCTTCGTCGCCCGTCGGCCACTCTTGTGTGAGCTGGTGCGACATGATCGGGCAGGGGTGAACCTTGCTGCCCTTGCCGACGTGGACTTCTGTTTTCAGGAGCGCAGGGAGTTCGAATCCTTGGAGGTCTGCTCCTGAACCCGATCTCTCTTTCCAGGGCCCTTACCAGATGTGCTGGGCCTCCAGGGTGCAGGAACCCAGCTGGTCCTGCACGACACCGGTCACACACAGCACGCCGAACTCGGTCAGGCGATATCCATCGCGTTGATAGACCTCGGGGAACAGGACAGCCTCGGCCAGGCCGCTGGGATCCTCGAGGGTCAGGAAGCGCATCCACTTGCCGTCCGAGGTCACGACCCGCCGGCTGGCCACGAGCCAGCCGCGCAAGGTGACTCGCCCACCCTGGAAGTCGCACAGCTCAGCGCAGCGGCAGGGGTTGATCGGTCCGCCCTGACCAGCATGTGGTTGCGGGTGCCCGCCGAGCTCGTCGGTGCGTAGGTTTGGAAAGGCCAGCTGGATACGCCTGTCGGAGGGCGCCGGGAAGATCTCGGTAGGGTGAGCGTGCACGGTGAGCCCCATCAACTCGTACTCCAGAGCCCCACGTTCTCGCGAGGAGAGGTCGGGCAGGCCGGGGAGAACCAAGGCGGGGGTCGGTGGCGCAGGAAAGAGGCTGGCGCTCTCGCCGGGGCGCAGCTTGGCCTGCCCCAGACCAATGCCACCACGCCAGCCGACCGAGCAGGCCCGTGCACTTTCGACGTTCTCCTGAGCGCGTTGTCCTGGGGTACTCCTGCAAGCATCGAGCTGAGCGATGTCGAGTCCCTCGTCGCCACCGCGCTGTAGTTCACCTGGCACTCGTCGCCGGTCGCTGCGCAAGAGGTGCAGACGCCAGAGGAGCTCGGGCCGGGTGCGATCGAAGCTGTCCAGGGCCCCACACTGAATCAGGTGTTCGGTCTCGTCGGTGCGGGCTCCGCTGCGTTCGAGGAAGTCGGGCATCGACAGGAATGGTCCGGAGCCCTCACGTTGCTGGAGGATGCGCTCGAGGAGCGCCGCAGAGAGCCCCTTGATGCCACCCAGGCCGATGCGTAGGGCAGGGGTCCTGACCCCGGCTTCATCGAGCCATTCGATGCCGAAGTCCCTGTCACTGCGGTTGATGTCCGGCGCCAGGATGGCTGCACCCAATCGCCGGGCTTCCTCCACGTAGACCCTCTGCTTGTAGTAGCCGGTGTGGCTGTTGATGAACGCGGCCATGTAGACCGCCGGGTGGTGGGTCTTCAGCCACACGGCCCGGTAGGCGATTCTCCCGTAGGTGACAGCATGTGCCTTGCAGAAGCCGAAGCAGGCGAAATTGGCCACGAGGTCCCAGGCCTTCCTGGCGTCCGCGCGTGAGATGCCTTCGGCCTCGCAGCCCTCCTGGAAACGCCGGGCCAGGGGTTCGAGCTCGTCTGTACGGCGCTTCTGCAGGGCGCGCCGCAACAGGTCGGCCTCGGCGAGGTCCATCCCGGCCAGGGCCTGGGCCACGCGCATCACATCCTCCTGGTAGAGCATCACCCCCTGGGTGTCCCAGAGCACGTCGACAAGTCGGGGGTGCGGCGGCGTCGGCGGCTCGAGACCCCGAAAACGCCGTATGTAGGCGTCCTTCATCCCCGAACCGGCCGGCCCAGGGCGGATCAGGGCCACGGCCTGGATGACCGCGTCCATGTTCCGTGCACCGGTCTGTTGCAGGAGATTGCGCATCCCCGGCGACTCCACCTGGAAGCAGGCCAGCGAGCGTCCCTCTGCCAGGGTGTCGCCGGTGGCTGGGTCGTCCTCGGGCAGATCTTCGAGATCGACCTCGATCCCCTGCGTGCGTAGCTCACGCAGCGTGTCATCGAGCACGGTCAGGGCGCGGTTACCGAGCAGATCCATCTTGACCAGACCGATGGCTTCCACACCGTTCTTGTCGAACTGGGTCACGACCATGCCCTTCGCAGCACGCTGGCAGGCTGCGTGGTCGGTGATCGGTCCGGGGGCAACGACCACGCCACCAGGATGCAGGCCGAAGTGTCGAGGTGTCCCTACGAGGGTCTCGGCGTGGCGTAACACGTGCTGCCAGCGCTGGTCTTCGAAGGGGAAGTCGCGAGCTTCGGGGGTCGAACGGAAGGCCTGGGCGATGGCGTTGTCCGCAACACCTCTCGAACGAAGGGGCTTCTCTTCGTCGATTGAAGCAAGGCTGCCATCGAAGGCATCGGTGGCCTCGCTCGGTGCCTGGTGTGGCAAGACCTTCGACCAGCGGTTGACCACCGCCGGTGGGAAGCCATGAGCCAGGGCCGTCTCTCGAAAGGCTGCCCGTAGTCCAAAGCAGTTCAGGGTCGAGATCATTGCGGTGCGTTGTGGACCGAAGAGCTCGTAGACGTGCTCGATCACCTCGTCCCTCCTTCGCCAGCAGAAGTCGAGGTCGATATCTGGCCGGTCGCTGCGGGTCGGGTTGAGGAAGCGCTCGAAGATCAGGTCGTACTTGAAGGGGTCGGCATCGGTCAGCTTCAGGCAGTAGGCCACCAGGCTGTCCGCCGCCGAGCCGCGTCCCACACAGGGGATGCCCTCACCGCTCGCGTACCTGGCGATCTGTTGCACGAGGATGAAGTAGGCCGCAAAGCCGAGGCGGTCGATGGTGGCGAGCTCGTAGTCGAGTCGGCGTATGACCTCCGGACGCAGGGGGCGGTAGCGCTCTTGTGCTCCCTCGAAGGCCAGCCCGCAGAGTCTGGAGTAGGCGCTCTCGTCTTCCTCGAGTTCGACCTCGGGAAAGTGCACACCGCCGAGGGGGATCAGGTAATCGCAACGGGCGGCGACCTCGAGGGTACGTGCGACCATGGGGGGCACGCCTTCGAGCGGGACTGTCTGGTGGGGACCGGCGTGGTCGTCGAGCCCGGCGTAGAGGCCGCAGACCTCGCGCCCGCTGTGCAGGTGGGACTCCTCCGCTGCCAGCCACTCTCGCGGCAGATCGTCGAGCAGGGCGTTGTGCTTGATCGCCACCCGCACGCGATGGTCTTCGGAGCCACCGGATCGTGCGTGGTAGACATCCGGCACGGCCAGCACCGCGAAGCCCGTGGCCCGAGCCACATCGAGCAGCTCTCCCGCGGGGACGGCGCACGGCGGGGGAGGGGTCTTGGGTGGTTCGAGAGCTTCGGGGTCCCGGTGGGGGCCGGGGTCGTCTCGGGCACAGGCCGAGGTGCGGTCGATCGTCGCAGGTCTCGCTCGTGTCGCGAGGTGCGTGTTTCGTGTCTCGCCGGGGCCAGGGCGTTGCGAGGTGCTCCTCCAGTTCCCGCCTTCCGCCCGCAGGCTTGCCGTTGAGATGGCGACGAAGACATCCTCCGCCGGGACGCGCCCCATCAGGCCGATGCACAGGCGTGGGTGGTCGACGAGGTAGATCAGTCCTTCCTGGAACTCGACCGCCGCACGCACGAGGTCGAAGTCCTCCGGGGCACCTTCCTCGCCACCAGCTCCCGGATCGAAGCCCAGCTGTCGTGCGGAGACGAGCCTGTTCAGGTTGCGCGAGCCCCGTTCATTCTTCACGAGTGCCACCAGACGTCCGCCATCGCCCTCTGCCTCTTGGGGGTTGGAGATCTCAGCACCCAGGATCGGGCGCACCCCACGCTCCTCGGCGGCCTTGATCAGGTCGACCCAGCCCGCGGTGCTGTCCACGTCGCAGAGGGCCAGGGCCGAGAGTCCCAGCTCCTGGGCTTGCTGCAGCAGGACCTCGGGGGAGTCGACCCCGGTCATGAGCGAATGGTGCCCGTGAACGCGCAGCGGCACATACATGATTCCTCCAGGTCACGCCCTGGCGGTGGCAGGGCAATAGCGGTCCAGCTCTCGAGCGCCCCGGGCCAGCCCCGGCGCGTCAGTCAGAGATCCCCCGGCCCGGCCTGCGCCACCGAATAGTGGGCATTGAGGGGCGACGGCATGCCCGGCGGGGGTCTCCGAGCTGGAAACCTAACAGAACCCTAATCCATGTCCAGGGACTGGTGGAGGATCGGGCGGAGGGACCGCGCTAAGGGGTGGCGGGGGAGAGGGATAGGTGGGGTCCCGGAAGTGGCCTCGCCCCTCCCGTGGTGAGGCCTGTCTGGGAGCGAGGTCGGACCCGAAACCGAGTCATCTCGCACTCGTCCATCCTGAGATGACCAGGACCGGAGTGGGAGGCGGTTGGGAGTCCAGCCCGCAAGGTCCTGGTGGTGGTGTGCTACAGGGGATCCTGTTCGAGCACCTCGAGACCTTTCTCGCTCGCATTGCCGAGGACCCGGGCACTCCGAGCCTGCCTGCCCACGTGGAGCGTGAGCTGCGGGGTTTCCTGACCTGCGGAGTGCTGGCTCACGGCTTCTGTCGCTTCCATTGCTTCACATGTGGTGTTGACGCCCTGGTGGCTTTCTCCTGCAAGGGCCGTGGCTTCTGCCCCTCGTGCGGGGGGCGGCGTATGGCGGAGTGCGCAGCACATCTCGTTGATCAGGTTCTGCCAGATGTTCCCGTCAGGCAGTGGGTGATCACATTCCCGTGGAGATTGCGCTACTTGCTGTCGCTCGACGCGGGCCTCTGTCGTGCGACCCGCAAGCTCTTCTTGCGGGCAGTGCTTGGCTTCTACTCACGTAAGGCCAGGACAGACTTGACCAACCACGGCCGCAGCGGCGCAGTCGTCCAGATCCAGCGCTTCGGCTCGGCCTTGAACCTCAACCTGCACTTTCACGCCCTGGTGCTCGATGGTGTCTACACGGCTCCGGACGCCTTCGCCGCCCCACGCTTCCACCCCGCACGTCCGCTCACGAGTGCAGAGGTGGCCAGGCTGCTCTCCAAGATCCGTTCGCGGCTTCTACGTCTCTGCCGCCGACGCGGCTTGCTGGGTGATGAGGGCGAGCTCGACGTGCGAGACGGCGAGCTCGATCAAGGGCTGCTCCCGCTGATCCATGCCGCGTCGATTCAGGGGCGTGCGGCGCTGGACACGGAGGCGGGATGCATGCGCCTGGGTATTCCACCCGCCGGGCCCTCGGGCGAGGCGCCAGTGCTCAAGGAGCTGTGCGCGGAGCTGGACGGCTTCAGCCTGCATGCGGCTGTGCGGGTCCCCGCGGGCGAGCGCTCTCGACTCGAGCATCTCTGTCGCCACGTGGCCCGTCCGTTGGGGCGAGAAGAAGCGGCGAGAGGCCCGCTTGCTGGGAGTGAGGCGTCCGAGGGGGGGAGAGGGTGAATGTAAAGGTAGCTTGGAGCGCTTATCCTCTTGCTTCGGTGATCAGCGTTATCTTGCTCACCGTCCTCGGCGTTTGCGTTGCCTACGCCGGTGGGTTGCAGGCCTTGGGGACCGCCGTAGTGGCGTCCGCGCTGGCGTCCGGTATCGGTGCGGCCTACTTCAAGAGGAAGCGAGCCCGGAACCAGGAATTGTGGGACTGGTGGGACGGTCGCGTCTCAGAGAGCTGAACTCTGGCCGCGGTATCCAGAAACCGCGCCGACCACGAAGGCGTACCCGTTGGTGAACTTGTGCCGTTTCTGGCTGCGAAACCGCAGTGA
>JABACD010000016.1 GCA_014237855.1 Planctomycetota bacterium
AGGTCGACCCGACCTCCTCTCTGAGGATGCCACGCACCCTCAGGAAGCGGATCCGCGGGTTGCCATTGCCGCTCAGGAGCTCCTCGGTTCCCCAGATGTCCGGCAGTTCCCCGGAGAGCTCCAGCAGCCCCGATACAGAAAAGGTCGGGGACAGCAGCAGCTCGATCAGCGACCGGTAATGACCCTCCCGCGGCATCGAGAGCTGGTCGTCCTTCCTCGCCTGCAGGCGAGTCAGCTTCTTGCTGGGCGCCACGGCCACCGTCCCGTCCTTGCCCGTCGTCGACCTCCTCGAGTACACCAGCAGGGCCTTGGGAGCTCTCTCCCCCCCATTGTAGTCCGCCTGGATGCCCACGGGGAACGCGTGTTGCTGGAAGACCTCGGCTCCCTCCACCCCGGCGCCCTCCTGGGTCACGCGCACCAGCACCGGGGGCGCGCTCTCCAGCGCGAAGATCTGGGCCTCCGAGCGGGAGGCCTCGTCGGGCTCCAGCTCGATCACCCCGGCAAGATGCGACTCGTGGCTCACCCACAGGAAGGAGGGCTCACCGGCGACCAGGCTGGGGGGGTCCGTGATCTCGAAGGCGCCCTCCGGGCCCGAGGTCACCTCGACCGTACGCCCTCCGATCAGCTCCCGGGGAATCACCAGGCCAGCCGTGACCGCCTTGAGGTACTCGGGGTCCCAGCCCGTCCAGCTGATCGTCGCCCCGGCGATCCCCCTGCCCTGGTCATCGCGGACGAGACCGTGGATCAGTCGGGGCGCCTGCTGGGTGCGGGACCCGGAGAGGGCCTCGGCCTGCGACCCGTCCTCGATGGCCGGGGCCTGGCTCTCGGCCGCCACGGGGGCCTGCTCTGAATCGTCCTCCTCCGAGGCTGTCGTGGGATCTTCTTCCTGCTCGCTCTCGGCCAGCGGCAGGCTCAGGGGCTCCGTGGAATCAGCGCTCCCCAAGAACTGATAGAGCAGCGCCCCGCCGGCCAGGAGGGCGAGTACGAGGAGGGCGCGAGCCTTCCCGTGTCGTGCTTGCATGATCTGGTCCCGTGTCTTGCGGGAAGTTGGCTACGGGTTGGTTTCCTCACCAACGTTCGAGTCGGTTTGGGGCCTGCCAGGTTGCCTCCTAGAGGAGCTAAATGAACCGGGGATTACGATGGGGGTGCCACCAAACGCCAGTGATCGTGACCCGACTGCGCCGATCGACTGGCCCCCTGCGGTTCCCGTCGATCCCTGCACCACCCCCGCCGAGGCCAGGAGGCCAAGCGCGCACAGGCACATGAGCCCTGTGATGAGCCTACCTGAAGAGGCTGATGATTCCCTGTGTGTCCTTTTCATCACGATTCCTGCTAGCTACAAGCTGCATTGCCTGGGGGGTGGGCTGCCACTTTCCGGCGAACCCCTCCGACCTCTTCCTCAACATATAGTCCTGCGTATCCGCCCTGCTGTCCAGATCCCACTCCCTGTACAGATCCATGGCACGCCTGTAGGCCCCCAGATCGCCGGCTTGAATCGCCTTGAAGAGCCAGGGCCTGATTGCCACTGGGGCATACTCACCCGTGTTCGCGGAGAGCTCATACCACCTCGCCGCCCCTGCAGGGTCCCCGGCATCATACAGACCCAGCGCAAGCCAGGAGGCAGCACTCACCTTCTCGTTCGGCCTGCAGGGCCTCGAGTAGACGCCGGTGAGGATCTCCGTCGCCTCCCGATCAAGGCCCTCGTACTGCAGCCCAATCCCTCGATAGATCCGCAGGGCCGCCGAGGGCGCCACCAGCTCGCCAGCTCCGGCCATCTCGCGCAAGCTCGGTCCGGCGCTACCCTCGCCGGCCATCAGGCGCATGAGGGCATCCATCGGTGTGGTCAGCTCGGGCAGGTCAAAGGGCCTGGCCCGCAGCCTCTCGATCTGCTCGCGGATCTCCGGCCTCGTCGCCGGCTCGATCACCTCGCCCGCCTCGTTGGGTTGCAGCTCGACCGTGCCACGCTTCTCCTGCTCGATAACGAGCATGGCGCACGCTTGTCTGACCAGGAATCCGAGATCCTCCCGGTGGGCCTCGAGGATCTTCCGCTCGAGGCTCGTCAGGTCCGCGTTCCTGCTCGAGGCGCGCTCGACCTCGCCGCTCCAGTAGGATCGCAGCCTTGACACCCGAGCCTGCAGAAGGGTGCGCTCTTCTTGCCCGGCCAGCTCCTCCAGCAGGCCGAGGAGTTCCTTATCGTTTGATGATTGTGCTGAGCTCATTGCTCGCCTCCGTGTGTCCGCTTCCTGCCGAGGAGAGCCTCGAGTGAAACCAGGACACCTTCACGTAGCTCCTCGTCGGTCCACCTATCCGTGCCGACGAGGTCCATAAATTCAATATTGTCCAGCGCGATGGCGAAGAACGCCCGCCGGGCCCGGGTGGGCAGGGAGTTGAAGGCCACGGCGCGGTCCTGGGCGTACTCGAGCTCCAGGCCCATGCCTTCCACGAGAAGGGCGCAGCGCCCGCAGCCCTCTGCTTCCTCCTCGGAGTCACCCTCGACACGCTCGTAGTCCTGCCGTAGGAGGTCCTCAATCGCCCTGGAGAGACAGACATGGACGAAGGTCGGCTCGGGGGCGAGGCTTTCCTGGTCACGCATTCCCAGGGCAACTCGAGCGAGGACCTGCTCGGTGAGGCGGGGGAGGTCCAGGAGGAGCGCGCGCTGGCGCAGTCCATCGGCACAGACCTGTTCGATACCACCGGTGTCCTCACCCAACCAGCTGCTGATCAGGGTGCGAACCTGCTCGGGTGAATCCACCCCCCCTACAGGGGAAGGTCCATCGAGCTCGTCTCTCCTGGTGATGCCGTCCATGATTATCCATAAGAGACTGTAGGGGAAGGAACCCGATTGCGACAAGGATATCTGTATTGCTGAATAGGCCGGTGGCTCCTGGTGGCACGAAAAAGCCCGCTCTCAGGGGGGAATTGCCCGCCTGGTGGGGATCCTCGGTCGTCGGGCTGGGCCTCTGCCGGTCCCGCGCGGGTGCCGGAGGTCCGTTGCGGCTCAGTCTCGCTCCATGGTCACGCTCAGGCGAGTCGTCTCCCCGGGCCTGATGACGACCGTCTGTTCCCACGTCCGATAGTCGTTCGTCTCCAGGCGGAGGACCCAGCTACCGGGAGGGAGCGGATCCTCGAGGGTCCAGAGGTGGCCCAGTTCGAGGCGCCAACCCCGCGTCAGCATCTCCTCACGGAGGCGATACACCTTGAGCTGCTCGAAGGAGGTCTCGGAAGCCACAGCCTCTCTTGCGCTCAGCTTGGCCGAATGGCCCTCGGCCGTCCGCTCTACGGAGGACAGGTCGAGCTCGACACGGCCACCCTTACCCGCGAGCACCTCCACGTGAGTGACCTGACCGGCAAGGAGCTGGACCTGCTTGGGGCACTGAAGGGTGCAGAGGCTCGTCTCACCCGGAGGCCAGGCCGTGAACAGCAGCTCGAGCGCGTAGGTACCCGGCTCCAGCCCCCGAAAGGCGCCGTCCAAGAGGTCCCGGGGAGCCTCCAGCCCTTTGGCGAAGTCGCCCTCCTGGAGCAGGGAGATGCGGAACTTCGCCTCGCTGGCTCCTGAGGGTCCGCGCACGCTGATCTTCAGCGCAGCCCCATCACCGGGAGTGATGGGGCGCAACACCACCTCGCTACCCTCATCCTCCGCCTCCAGCTCGAACTCTCCTTCGAGGTCCACGCCGCCGGTCTCTGCCTCCAGCCGGTAACGCCGACCGAGGGGCATCAAGACCTCCAGGGCGAGGCGCGGGCTGCCGTAGTATTCGGTGAAGAGGGTCTCCTCTGCCTCGAGGTCGATGAGTGTCAGGTTCTCGATGCCGATTCTCTGACCCTCCCCATCCTCTCCAAGGATCTTGAGCTTCAAGGCGTCGAGCTGGATCAAGACCTCGCCGTCGTTGGTCCTGATACGTCCCCGCTCGCCGAAGCCGGGCAGGGGCTCCTGGATGTGCTCGATCTGGTACTCACCCTCCGCCATTCCACCGAAGCGGAAGCGGCCCTCCTTGTCGGTGGTCAGCCTCCCTCGCGAGATCCCCGGCGAGATCGCTTCTCCCAGCAACTCGATGCCAATGTAGAGGTCAGAGGCCGGCTGCGAGTCTGCGAGTACGACCTGTCCAACAATCTCCGCTTCACCCTGGAGGACCAGCTTGCCTACGTTGCGCAGCTCGCGCGGGAGCAGGTCAAGCGTCAGCTCTGCGCGGCCCAGGTGCTTGCCCTCGGCCTCCAGCAGGCAGGGGCCCTGTGCAATCGTGCTGAGTCGAAATCGGCCAGCCTCGTCCGTCCTGTCACCGATGAGGTATCCGAGCTCGCCCTTTGCATCACGCTTGCGAATGCCGACGTACGTCTTGCCCGCCGGCCGGCCAAGTCGATCCACCAGGTAACCGGTCACGGTGGCACCGAACTCCAGCTCCAGCAGCTCCGTCTCACCCTTGCGAATCGGCAGCGACTTGAAGAGTGACGTGAACCCGGGGGCCCAGGCCTCGACCCTGGCCCGCTCCCAGCCGGCGGCAGTGACTTCCCAGATCGCGCGACCGTCGGGCTTCAGTGCTGGAGCTCCCTCGAGTGCCTGCTCGAGGCCCAAGCCGTCCGGCCCATCCTCATCCCTCTCGAGGGTAATGGAGACCTCGAGACCATCCAGCGGAGCCTGACCCTCGCCGGTGAAGACCAGGGTCCACGGGGTCTCCTGAGTCTCACCAACCGTCAGCTCGAGAACCTCGGCGGAGGGAACAGGAGCCCGCTCCGAGTCCGGGTCGGCCTCGACCTCCTGGGGTGTGGAGGGAGCTCCTGTGGTCTCTGGGCCCAGCGCCAGGTCCTGGGTCCTGACGTCGAGCGCCAGCCCCTGGCTCGCGAGGGGTTCACCTTCGTGTCCTGAAGTGGTGAGACGCCAGGTCCCCCAGAGTGCCACGGCGACCAGGACGAGCCCGATCCATTGGAGGTGCTTCATGGAGAATCGTGAGGAGACAGACCTCGTTTCTGTCCTCGTGCTTGTTCAAGAATCAGGCGACCGGGAGCCGGGCTCCAGGAGACGGCCAAGACAATCATGCCCTCGTGACGACAGTGCCACGCCATCTATTGGCTCGAGCTCGAGAAACTGCAACGAGCTGGGCGGTGGCCGAGCGCCGGCCTTGGCTTGAGCCGTCGGCGGCGGGTGCGGTCACCCGCTCGCCGCCGCTCGCCGCCCGACCTCCATCCGACCGGCCAGCCAGGCGACGACGAGGTAGAGCGGGAGCTCGATGTACATCCACGTTGGGCCCTCGATCATGAGCATGTTCATGATCCCCCCAGCCAGGCTCAGCACGCCCACGATCAGCGCGAGCAGCATCGGCCGCGAGGAACCCAGGCGCGCGGCCACCCAGCCACCCGCGAAGGCCTGGCCGAGATGGGCGGCGAGGATCACGAAGAAGGCCAGGGTCGGCAGGGTGGCGACGTAGGCGTTCATCTGCTCGGTGTCGTTCATGTCCGTGCCCTCTGGCATCGGAAAGAGCACGTAACCGTTGAGCATGACCAGCGCCATGTTCACGACCATGCCCGCGAAGAGCCCGACGATGACTGCGATGAAGTTCCTGATCATGGATAGCCTCCTGGTTGGGCTCGCACCGTAACACTTCGGTCGAGCTGACCGCCAAGAGCATTCATCTGGAGAAGCTCCCTTGGCGGGTACCTGGCCCTCTGTGCCTCTGATCAATGAGTACGGACAGGCCAGCCAGCCCCGCAGAGTGGGATGGAGGTCAGTCCGCTTGTACTCGTTCGAGCACGACTCGCTCGACGGCACCGGCAGCGAGACTGACCGTGGCCGCCCACTGCTCCTCGCCCAACAACTCGCGACGGCCGCTCTCGTTGGTCCTGTAGCGATAGACGGAGACCTTCGCTGCGTGCTCACCAGCGGCAACGGGACCAAGAGCGAGCTCGTGACCCCCCCAGGGAAGGAAGCTCGACCTCCTGAGGTTTGTTGTTTCGGTGGACCAAGAGAGCCGGCCATTCTCCGACCCCTCCGCGGCGGCCAGGATCAGGCGCGCGCTGCCCCGCTCCGGCAGCTCGAAGTCGGCGGGAAAGACCAGGGTCAGGTCGGCCGTCTCTATCTGCAGGTCAATCTCGATCTCCGAGCCCACCACCGGGGTCCACGGACCGAGCGTGCTTCCCAGGGAGAGCCCGGACGGCTCACCCACCTTCACACGCACGATGGGCTGACCAGCCAGCGCCTCCTGCAGCACCTCGCCCCTGTCATTGGTGGTCTTGCGCGAGTGGCGCCAGGATCCCTCCGCACTGAGCAAGCTCACCTTGAGTCCGACCTGGGGTACGCCGGCCCTCGTCACCCGGAATCGCAGACCACCGACCTGATAGGGCCGCAGGTCCAGGTCCAGCTGTGTGGTCCCACCTGCCTCGACCTGGAAGGGAAAGGGCTTCGAGCGAGCTACCAGACCTTCGTGACTTGAGACGTGAAGCTCGTGCTCGCCGGCACGAACCCTGGTGAACTCGAACTCACCGGAGTTGCCCACCACAACCTCCTGCCCGGTGTAGAGCTTGTCCAGGTACACCTTCAGCCCCGCGCCGGTGGCGCCGCCAGACAGCACGACACGGCAATGCACGGTGCCGCCCAGCTCGAGAATCAGATCGCCAGCATCGAGCACGGCGCCAGCGGTGACTCGCAGGTCCTCAACCACGAGGACCGTACCCACGCCGGCCTTGATCTCGACGCGATAGGTTCCCGTGGCCAGCTCATCGAGCTCGAAGGCCCCGGCCTCGTCCGACTCGAACCATCGAGTCCGCCCGGAGAAGTCGTCCAGGTCATAGGTCGCATCACCGCCGAAGATGTCGATCTCTGCCGGCCTTGGGGCGCCGGACTTCATGAACAGGCAGCGGTCAAGACGCAGCCGAGCACCGGCCACCCCCTTGCCCTCGAACACCACGCGACCACGAATTCGCCCCTCCTTCTCGAGCGCGACCGTCTGGCGTGGTGTTCCCTCTTCATCGTGCTTGACCCTCAAGCGCAGGGGCGCATGGCCAGGTGCCTGGATGCGCACCTCGTGCAGAAGAGGGTCTGCCGGCAAGGTCTGCTCCCCACCGGGAACGTCCATCAGCTCCTCATCCTGAGCAGAGCTACTGCCCAGGCTCCGGCTCTTGCTCTTGTGCACCCCGAGACCAAAACGCTCGATCGGAAGGCCGCTGGCGGCGTCCACGACGGCAAAGGTCGTCTCGATGAACTTGATCAGAACAACCTCGAGGTCGACTGTACCTGGCTCGATCTCCACGCCCCGCTTGCGACCCTCCTCGCCCCAGGTCAGGTAGCCGGCCTTCTTGACCGTGATGCGATAGGGCTCGTCCTGGGGCAGATAGAGGGTGAAGCGGCCCTCCGCATCAGTCTTCTTCGAGGCCCCACGCCCGGATCGAAGGGGGTAACCCCCGACCCTGGCTCCCTCGATGGCAACACCTGCCTGATCCCTCACCCGACCTGAGATCTGGCTGGCCGGTTCCAGCACGAGGTCCATGCCATCGGTCATCACGCCAGCCCTCACGTCGATGCCGAGGGACCTCCCTATCTGGTAGCCATCAACCAGAACCTTGATGTCATGGTTCCCCGGCGGTACGTGCTTGATCTCATAGCGGCCCGCGGAATCCACCCAGGTCCCCAGGACCATTCCTCCGGGAAAGCTCCCGTCGATGGACGCCCGTCCGCGCTCGAAGGTCTGCCCATCGGCGGTGCGCACGAAGCCGGCGATGACACCGCTAGCCTGCAGGTAGAAGGTCCCCAGGTCGTTGTCGCCCTCGACCAGGCGCGGCCTGTCGCGACCTCCGGCGGGTCCGAAGTCCCGGCTTTCTCGGGAGAGGAAAGGGCCCGGCTGGAGACTCAGGCTGATCCAGTCGGAGGTGGGCAGCGGCATCACCAGCTCGAAGCTGCCGTCCGCGGCGGTCTGCACCTCCGGGCGAGGGTCCTCGACCTCCTCGGACCAGACCTCACCAACGGTGTACAGGTAGATTCGTGCGTCAGCCACCGGAGCACCATGATCGTCTTCGACCCGACCAAGGAGGCGGCAGCTGGGTCCCTCGATGGTCTCCTCGGTCGACTCCTCGCTCGCCTCAAGGACCTCCTCTCGCAGCACCTCGGTCGCCGAGCTGAGTTCGGCGGGAGTGAGAACCGGCTCCTCCAGGTCCACTGGCTGCTGCACGACCTCGGTGACCAGAAGCCCCCCATCGACAGGCGTCTCGTGCTCCCCGTTGGTGAGGTTCGCCAGGTAGACAGCCCCTGCAATCAAGAGGACGATCAAGGCAACGAGGCTCTTCGAATTGCTCATGGCTCTACTTGCCGGTGGCCTGAGAACGGGGGCACCACTCGTTCGGAGCCACTCCAACTCAATCCGGGCGAGCTGGGCTCGCGGGATTGCATGATAATCGTGGAGAGCCGCCGCATGGCTCTCAGTCTAGGGAAGCACCTTGACCTGCTCGTGGACCGGCAGGGTCAGGAACTGCTCGAACTCGGGGTAGAAGGCCTCAGGTGTCATGCCGAAGGTCTCGACGAAGGCACCCTCCCAGCCCAGCTCGTTCAGCTTGGGATAGAAGGACCCCAGGAGCGCGTTCGGGCCCGCCTTGTCGCATAGATAAGCCACCGCCCAGGCGCCCAGGTCATAGGCAATCATCGCATCGGGCCCGTACTCGACGTCGGCCAGCCTCACCCCCGGGCTCTGGGCCAACCTCTCCAGGCCCCTGCGCATCTTGTCACGCATGCGCTCCTTCGCGCTCCACGGGCGGCCGAAGTCCCGGTCATCGCGGGGCAGCGCGCCCGACGCTCGCAACCTGTCGGAGGTCGTCTGGGCCATGAACTCGGCTCCGCCCTCCACGAACCAGACAGGCCCCAGGAGCCGATCACGCTCGTCCCTGTCCAGCGACAGGATGTGAGCGTGCTGGACCGCATGAAAGTACTCATGAAAGAGAACCGTCTGATCGTCCTCCACTGGGAGCTGCGCGAGGCCAGCCCATGCCGGCGGGTAGGAAGAGCTGAAGAGGTGGACGCCCCAGTCCGCTCTCCCGTTTCTTCCGGCGTCCAGGAACGGCTGCCCGGTGTGCTCGATCTGGGCCGCTCGCTCGGCCCACTCGACGAACTCCGAGTCCTGGCGAGAGTATCGCTGGCAGTCGGCAAGGCTCTCGTTACCCAGGCTGCTCCTGCGCTCGCAAAAACGCGTCGCCAGGAGCTCGGCCGCCTCAACATCCGCTCCCACGACCCAGTACTCGAGCGGACCGTAGTTGCCCCACTCATCGATCGCAGCACCAAAGGCCTGCTCGAGGGCTGTGCGTACCTCGACCTTGACGTCATCCGCGTAGAAGAACTCTGGAGGGGTCTCGGTCGTCTCGCGCCAGGAGGCGTCGAGCTCTCTCGCGATTCCCTGACGGGCAGAGGGCTGGCGGGTGCTCGGGCTCCCGCCCTCTCGCCGGCTCACCACATCCGATGAGGCCAGCCAGATTGCTGGTGCCAGAAGGAGAGCCAGGCAGCCGGTGGAGCGGATCATTCTGGGCTCTCCTTGAAAGACGTCCCGGCCAAGGGCTCAGTCAGAGCGAGAGCAAAGCTCGGGAAGAGAGGATGGTACGCCCGGCGGGATTCGAACCCACGACCCCAGCATTAGGAATGCTGTGCTCTATCCAGCTGAGCTACGGGCGCCTCGAGCCGGGGAGATTAGCCGATTCCCCGCCCAAGAGCGACTGTGCACGGGGCCGCAATCGGCCACTAGTTTCAGGCCGGTGGGTGCGGGCTGCTTCCCGTGCGGCGGGGCACACGACGGTCTGATCGTGAGCCAGGCGGCGAGGGGCCCGCTGCGCGTCAGGTCTCCTGGGAGTGACTTCTCACTCTCTCGCTACTGGGGCGAGGCCCAACAGGCGCCTGACCACCGGTACCAGGAGAATTCCATGGGGTCGGGCCCCCCACTTCTCTTAGCATCAAAGGCCATGGAGCCGAGACAGCCCAAGAAACGCCTGCTTGGAGTCAGGACCGGGTACTGGTGGCTTCTTGCCGGCCTGCTCTGGGCGGCCGCGGGCTTCATCAGCAACCCCGCCATCAACTTCCCGATCGCGTTGATGAACATCATCCTGGGGCTTGTCTTCTTGAGACGAGAGCAACCAGGGCAAGAAGACCAATGAGCATCGGCCTCCCACCCGAAGGGCCTGGGTCGAATCTCAAACCAGGATCATGAGCAGTTGATACCTTGGAGACCGTGAAGAACACGCGCCGAGATCTGTTGAAGACTGCCGCCGCAGGCGTCTGCGTCCTCAGCTTTCGTCCACCGGCCTGGGCCGCGACGAGCCTGAAGGAGCTGCGCTTTGGAATGTGCGCAGACGTACATAAGGACGTCATGCACGACGCCGATGAGCGACTGGGCGCCTATCTGGAATGCATGGCCAACAAGCGCGCACACTTCGTCGTGCAGATGGGTGACTTCTGTCAGCCCAAGGAGGCCAACGACTCCTTCCGCAAGGTCTGGCAGAGCTGGGAGGGGGACCAGTACAACGTCGTTGGGAACCACGACATGGATGGTGGCGCCAGCCGGGAAGACTTCCGTAATTACCTCGGCATGGAGACGGGCTACTACACCTACCTCCAGCAGGGCTATCGCTTTGTCGTCCTCGACGGCAACGACCGCCATGAGGGCGCGCCCGGCGGCTACCCGCGCCACATCGGCGAAGAGCAGCGCGCCTGGCTCACCGAGACCCTCGCCTCCACGACCGAACCCGTCATTGTCCTGGTTCATCAGAGCCTCCAGAACGCGTCGGGTGTCGACAACGGTGCTGAGGTGCGCGCCATCCTGGAAGCTGCCAACGAGGCCGCCGGTTGGGGACGCGTTCTCGCCTGCTTCAGCGGACACCACCACCTCGACGATCTCGTCGAGGTCAACGGCATCCCCTACATCCAGGTGAACTCCATGTCCTACTACTGGGTAGGCGGCTCGAAGAAACACGAGAGCTACTCCAGAGAGATCCACGCCAAGCATCCGTGGATCGAGTACACCTCGCCCTACGAGGACCCGCTCTGGGCCTACGTCACGATCGACCCCAAGGGTGAGCTCAGGATCGAGGGCATTCGCTCGGAGTGGGTTGGGCCCTCTCCTGGCGAGCTCGGACACGAGAAGAGTGAGAATGAGCGGGGCATCACACCGAGTGTCTCAGCGCGCAAGATCAGCTTGCGGATGAAGGAAAGCGAGTAAATCTCGAGGTCTCCAGCTTCGAGCACCATCAACTGGCAAGCCCTCATCCCCGTTTTTTCTGGCTCAACGCGAGACCTGAAGGCTATTGAGAGCTGCCCCACCCTCAATCAATCGGCTGGGGTTAGCCTTCAAGTGTAGGGCTGCGGAACGCGCGCTCGAGACCGCCAGCACTCGCCCTTTCAAGGGCTCGCTCCGGGCAATCGAGGCTTCTGCACCCAACTTCCCCCAAGCAGCGGCACTCGCTGGTGTCCTCTGCTCCAGCCCGATTCCTAGCCCCCAGGTATCTCTCTCATGAACATCTGCTCCAAGACGGTTCTCATCGCGCTCTCACTCCTTGGCTCGGCCGCATCGGCGCAAGCCCTTCAGGTTGCCCCCCTGTCGCCTCGAGCGCAGTCGCTACTCTCGATACGAGCGCGCACTCAACAGCCCCAGCTGAATCCAAGTGCGCCGAATGGCCGGCAGCGTTGCGGCTATGACGAGAAGCGCGTCACCGTCTACGAGAGCGCGCAAGGATCCCAGGCTAGCGATTGCAACTGGAACTCGACCAATCCAGACGAGATCTACGCGCCGACCTTTGTCTACAACGTCCCCGTCGTGGTCCACGTGATTCAACACACGAACGGAGATGGGGCACTCTCCGCAGCGACAATCCAGGACCAGATCGACGTCTTGAACGAGGACTTCCGTGCAATGCAAGGCAGCCCGGGCGCTCCTGGAGTGGATGTGATGATCCAGTACCACCTGGCGACCGTTGATCCGAACGGAGCCCCAACAACAGGGATCACCTACTCGACGAACGATGCCTGGCACAATGACGAGTGGACGACCCCCGGCTACTGGGAGGTCCTGCAGTGGGATCCCCAGCAGTACCTGAATGTGTATACGTTGAACACCGTCGGTTACTACGGGTACTACTGGGGCTCGCCGGGATCCATCGAGGATGGTGTCTACCTCTGGTGGCGCTACGTTGGCGACAACTCCTCCCCGACGGCGAACAATGACAACTATGGTCGTACCGCCACGCATGAAATCGGGCACTACATGGGGCTGCACCACACCTTCGAGGGAGGCTGTACGAGCGGCGGTTGCTACAGCACCGGCGACCTGATCTGTGACACCAATCCCCAGGAGTCGGCGACCTGGGGCTGTCCCTCCAGCCAGCAGAGCTGTAGCAGCCAGGTTCCGGTTCGAAACTACATGAACTACACCGACGACAACTGCATGTGGGAGTTCACTGAAGAGCAGGCTCGCAGGATGCGGTGCAGGATCCAGTGGTATCGACCCAACCTCGCGGAGACCGAGCCCGGCTGCGGTGTCGCGACCACCTACTGTCAGACCGCCCCAAACTCGGTGGGTTCAGGCGCGCTCATAGGGCACACGGGCTCCCTCGGCATCGCCGCGAACGACCTCGAGCTCAGCTCGTCGGGCGCCATTCCAGGCCAGTTCGGGATCTTCTACTTCGGCCCAAACCAGGTCTCGACCCCCTTCGGTCACGGAGTGCGCTGCGTCGGAGGCCAGATCCGTCGACTCACGGTCCTTCAGTCTGACTCTCTGGGATACGCCTCCATCCCCCTCGACTTCACGACCGCGCCAGAGAACGACATCACGGCCAACTCCACCTGGAACTTCCAGTTCTGGTACCGCGATACCGCCGCCGCTGGGCCGGGCTTCAACCTCTCGAACGGGTTGGAGATCTCCTTCTGCCCGTAGGCCTTCTGTTTCCCTGAACCGGGGGTCGTGGGTTCGAATCCCGCCCGTGTCCCCCGGTCCACGCGCCGCCTGCTAGCGCGTGTAGCGGCTCATCCAGGCGTAGATGATCGGCACGTAGTCGACCGGGTGATTTGTACCACTGGGGTACTCGTGGATCATGTCGCGCAGGATGCGAAAGCGGTACTCGCGGGGAACCGAGGCCGGGAAGGCGTCTGTCTGCCACAGGATCTCGGTGGCGTTCATGGCCTCGGTCCCGGTGAAGAGGGTCGAGTCCATGCCGACCTCTGTGGCCATGGACGTCAGGCCTGTCCACATGCAGGGCGTGGTGACGATGTCAGCAATGGCCATCGGCAGGAGATCGCCGGGTGCCAGGTTTCCAGCGTTGATGCAGAAGTCCACCTTCTTGCCGTCCTTGTTGCCGACGATTTCGAAGTGCGGGCGAAAGTCCATTCCGTTGGCGGGCCAGAACTCCCCAGGGAAGTTCACCTGGACCCCAAGTCCACCGGCTGAACTCGTGGCTGCGAAGATATCACTCAGCTCAACCCTGACGTTGGTCTTGACGAAGCCGCCGCCATTGGAGAATCCGCTGGCGTAGACTCGGTCACAGTCGATGGCGAGGTGAGCACCAATCGTGTTGTGCAGCTCACGGATGAAGGTTCCATCGTCCGCCAGGGGCAGCTCCACGGGGTCAACCGCGTGGTTGATGACCGCATTGGTGGCCCACTTCGTCCTGACCGTGGTATCCAGGAGCAGGTAGGGCAGAGCTTCGGGAAAGACGGCGATGAAGTCCAAGGCCTCGGCAGCCTCGTCCCAGGTCAGGTTGTTGATCGGGCTGGCCGCGGTCTGGCCGGTACCATGGAACATGTAGACAACCGGGTAGGGCCCCCCGCTCGCCTGATAGCTGCTAGGTACGTAGACGATGAACCGCCGCGTATCTGGATCCGCCGTGGACACGATGAAGTTCTCCGTCGCCACTCCAGGGGAAAAGCTCATCGAGTGGCTGGCACCGACGAAGCTGCAGTTCCCAGGAGCTCGCCTGGGAACAATCGGGCTCTGCTGGCCGACGGCTTGCGAAGTAGCGGGGATCGTGAGCAGGGCGAGGGCAATCAGGGGAGTGATCATGGCTGTAGCGACTGGCCTGGGTCGAGTGGTCCGGCGGAGGTTGAGCGACCTGCGCCCATGTACTCTCCAAGTGACACCTGGGCCCTCAACTGGACAGCTCCACCCTTGAAAGTACCCCGCATTCTCGATTGTCGCTGGGCTCTACACCCAGGCTGGCTCGGCCAGGCGGCTTTTTGAAGCCCAAACGAGGGTCCCAACGCGTTTCTCTGGTCAGTCCAGGGCGCTCCCAGAGCATCCGCGGGTACCGGTCAGGCGGAAGAACGCTTCCCGCTGCCTCAAGAGCCAGCGTCCCGGGAGGTCCAGCTGACCTCAGTCGACAGGCTCTCCTGACGGAGTCGTCGGCAGCCTGTAGAGCAAGACGAGGAGGACAACTCCAATTCCAGCCAAGGTGAAGCGCAGCCAGGGTGCGCCAACCAGGTAAATCGAAAGGCCAAAAGACAGCACCACCAGGGTGTAGGCCTTGCGCTTGGCCTCCCGCGGCACGGTGTGGTCGTGCTCCCATTGGACCAGGTAGGGCCCGAAGATCCTGTTCGTGAGCAGGAGCTGGTGAAACCTCGACGAGGAGCGCACGAAGCAGGCAGTCGCCAGGATCAGGAACGGGGTGGTCGGAAGCACCGGCAGGAAGCTCCCCAGTACGGCGAGTCCGGCAGCCAGGAGGCCGAGGGAAAAGTAGAGCCCACGTGCCAGGCGGTTCTGGGCAATCTTCGAGGGAGGGTGCATGGTCATGATTCGCTGGCACCAGGGTAGACCGGGATTTACCACTCGGACAGCGCCTGATTCACACTCGTCGAAAAAGACCCCAAATCGGGCTGACACCGACACGGGCGCATCCAGACGAAACTCGCAACCGAACCCTCTTCTGGACCAACCAGGAGAACAAGATGATCCCCGCACTCATGCTGGCAGCCAGCCTGCTAACCCCCGTCAATGAACCGGACCCGGCCTCGATGAGGTCCAGCTCCGCGCTGACCCTCAGGCTAGCTTTGGCCAGGGCTGACGGGGCCTGGAAGAATCCAGAACAAGCACTCTCCATGATGATCGAGGGAGGCCACGGCGCCGTCGAGGAGCTGGGTTCCAGCGCCTTCGCGGAGACTCTCGAGGAGGCCATCGAGGGCGCGCGCTGGAGAGCGCTGGCAGATAACGGGAGAGCCCTCGAACGGCTTGCCGTCGATTACCAACGAGCGCTCGCGGATCTGGAGTTTGAGCCAGCGATCGAGGCCGACCTCCCCAGGGGCTTTCCTGCCCCCACGGCAGTAAGAGAGATCGAGCTGAAGTCCTACCCCATCTATCGCATGGTTCGCACGGAGATGAAGGGCGGGGGGCCCAATGGCGCCTTTTGGAAGCTCTTCAGTCACATCAGACAGCACGACATTCCCATGACCGCTCCGGTCGAGATGACCTACCGCAGCGATGGAGATGTGCTGAGCGAGACGCGGATGGCCTTCCTCTACGGCGAACCGGAGCTGGGCTCGACTGGAGCAGAGAAGGGGGTCGAAGTCGTCGACGCCGAGGCCGCTTGGGTCGCAAGCATCGGCTGTCGTGGACGCACAAGCCAAGAGGCTATTGAGAGCGCCCGAGAGCGACTGGTGCAGTGGATAGAAGGCCAGGTAGGCTTGGAGTCCTACGGTGACCTGCGAGTGATGGGCTACAACAGCCCGATGGTTCCCAACTCACGGCGCTACTTCGAGGTACAGATCCCGGTGCGAGCGAATGAGATTCCCGAGCCGGCAAGGGTCGTCATCGACTTCGGCAATAGCAATGAACCGGAACGTTGGAATGTGGTCAACGACAGCGTCATGGGAGGGCTCTCCCGCAGCAGCCTGCGCTCGACAGCTGAGGGGACCTGTGTCTTCAGTGGTGAGGTCTCTCTGAGAAACAACGGCGGCTTCGCCTCCGTCCGCACTCGCACGATGGACTTCGACCTGGAAGGTGCTGAGTCCATCACCCTGGCCTTCCACGGAGACGGCAACTCCTACAAGCTCAGGCTTCGCACCAATAACCGCCATGACGGCGTCAACTACGAGTTGCCTTTCCAGACTGTGGACGGCCTGTGGATGGAGCACACGTTTCAACTCGAGGACTTCGTGCCGGTCTGGAGAGGTCGACGCGTCCGAGACGCTGGCTCGCTGGATGCCAGTCGGGTTCGCAGCGTCGGGCTGATGATCTCCGACAAGCAGGAGGGCAGCTTCCGACTGGAAGTAGCCGCTCTGACCAGTAACCAGGGCTAGCGGGACTGACCTGAACGAGAACGCCCGCCCCATACGAGCGATGGGGCGGGCGTTCTCTTGATTCCGCGAGGGATTCGAAGCCTCTGATCAGGTCTTGGAGGCCTGGCAGATCGAATCGATCGAGTCGTTCAACATGGCGTTGAACTCCTCGTCACTCTGCTGCGCACTGAGTCCCTCCGAGAGCGCGCGCGAGAAGCTGGCGATCATGCCGTTGTTATTCGAGAGCCTGCGGTTGGCCTCTTCACGGGAGTAACCACCGGAGAGGGCAACCACTCTGACACACTGGGGATGGTCGATGCACTCCTTGTAGAAGTTGCTCTCCTCGGGGAGCGTCAGCTTCAGCATCACCTTCTGATCAGGGGCCAGGCCGTTGAGATGCTCGAGCAAGGCCGCCTTGAGCAGTGCCTCTGCCTGGGCCTTCTCGGGGCTGTTGATATCAACCTCCGGCTCGATGATCGGAACCAGTCCGGCCTTGACGATGCGCAGGCCGATCTCGAACTGCTGATCCACCACGGCCTTGACGCCCGTGGGGCTGGCCGTCTTGATGACCGAGCGCATCTTGGTGCCGAAGATCCCGGCAGCCTTGGCCCGTCCGAGCAGCGCGTCGAGGTCAGGCATGGGCTTCATGATCTGCGCCCCGTCGTTCTCGTCCGCGAGGCCCTTGTCGACCTTGAGGAAGGGCACCACGTTCTTGTCCTCCCAGAGATACTGGGCCGTGCCCTTTCCACCGATCTCGCGATCCATGGTGTTCTCGAAGAGGATCGCACCCAGGATGCGGTCACCACCGAAGCTCGGGCTGGTGATGATGCGCGAGCGCATCTGGTGAACCACGGTGTACATCTCCTCGTCCCCGCTGTAGGCACTCTCGTCGACCCCGTACAAGCCGAGGGCCTTGGGGGTGCTGCCGCCACTCTGGTCGAGGGCCGCGATGAAACCGTCTTGGGACTGGATCTTCTGGAGCTGCTGTTCGGTGCTCATGGCTGGGGCGCGGAACGCTGGAGGCTATGACTTGGGATCGCCCGGCAATCGGGCCATTCGGGCCAAAGCGTGCCCGAATTGCTGGGCGTTATAACACACCTCTGCCTCGAGTGAGTCCACCGTTCCGGCCGTGCACTCCGGCGGCGTCATGGGGGAGCAGGGCAGTCACCGGGGTGGGCAGCGCCTCGCTGAACCACCAGACGGCAATCCAGCAGGTCTCCCCCGGGGGATGAGCTGCGGCCAGCTCGGGATCGAGCCCGAGGTGGGACGAAAGAGGAGCTCGATGAGCAGAAAGAGCACCGGCCCGGGGCCAGCTTCAGCACCCTGGTCCCGTCTACCCTGCTCCCGACCTCCCCCTGCATCGGCAGAGATCCTGGCTGAACAGATCCTGCAGTCCCTGGTCACTGATCCCGGGCCCCGCCTGAGGCTCGATCAAATCCTCTCCGGCACTGCGAGGCCCCCAGCTTCTCGGTATTTCAATACCGAGTTCTTCTCGAAAGCTCTTCGTGAGACCAATTAGGCTACCTGCCAGCCGAGGAGAGCCAGGGTCTCCTCCACCCACATGAAGACTGGAATCCTCCTCATCAATCTCGGAACTCCCGACGCCCCGCGCACGACCGAAGTGCGCCGCTACCTGCGTGAGTTCCTGAGTGACCCAAGGGTGCTCGACATCCCCGCAGCGGCCCGCTGGCTGCTGGTGAACGCGATCATCGCCCCCACGCGCTCCTCGAGGTCCGCAGCGGCCTACCAGAAGGTCTGGACTGATCGAGGATCTCCGCTGTTGTTTCATTCGATGGATCTGCGAGACGGCCTGCGCTCGGAACTCACCGGCGTGCCGGTGGAGCTGGGGATGCGCTACGGCACGCCGACGATTGCAGGAGGCCTGGAGAATCTCCGGGCCGCAGGTTGTGATCGAATCCTCTGCGCCCCGCTCTACCCTCAGTACGCGTCGAGCTCCACCGGCACGGCCCTCGAACAGGTCTACGCGGAGGCCGCACGGCTGTGGAACACGCCCTTCCTGGAGGTGCTCCCACCCTTCCACGGGGATGCACGCTTCCTCGATGCGGTCGCTGCCAACGGCAAGAAGGTGCTCGAGGAGCTCCAGCCGGACCACGTGCTCTTCAGCTTTCACGGTCTGCCCGAACGGCACTGCAAGAAGAGCGACGAGTCAGGCTCCCACTGCCTGCAGGCTCCCGATTGCTGCGCAAGAATCGTGGATGCAAACCGCAACTGCTACCGAGCCCAGTGCTTCGCCACTGCACGGGATCTGCGCGAACGGCTCGGGCTCGACGAGAGCTCGAGCACCATCACCTTTCAGTCCCGCCTGGGCCGCACGCCCTGGATCAAGCCCTACACCGACGAGGTCCTGATCGAGCTGGCCAGGGCTGGAACCAAGCGCCTGGCCGTCTTCTCCCCGGCCTTCGTCGCGGACTGCCTCGAGACGCTCGAAGAAATCGCCATCGCGGCGGCAGAGAGCTTCCAGGAATCGGGCGGCGAGGAGCTGCGACTGGTGCCCTCGCTCAATGCCGAACCGATGTGGGTCTCGGGGTTGGCGGCGATGCTCTCCGAGCGGCTCTAGCTGGCAGGGCGCAGCGCCTCGGTGAGGCCTTCGCTATCACCAGACGAGGTATCGAGATCCTCAGCGCTTCTGCACCAGCACGACCCCGTCCCCCACGGGCAGGAAGACCGGCTCCACACGGGCGTCCTCGTAGATGATGCCGGTCAGCTCGTGGATGTGCCTGACTCCTGGGTCGGCGCTCTCAGGCTCGAGCACGCGGCCCCCCATCAACATGTTGTCGAGGGCCATCAGGCCACCGGGCCGCAGGAGCCTCAGCACCTGTTCGTAGTAGCCACCGTAGCCCTCCTTGTCCGCATCGATGAAGGCCATATCAAAGCTGCCTTCCTCCTTGGAGTCGATCATCTTCGCCAGGGTCTGCGAGGCCTCGCCCAGGCGCAGATCGATGCGCTCATCGACACCCGCTTCTTTCCAGAAGGGTCTGGCAACCGAGGTCCACTCATCGGAGAGGTCGCAGGCGACCAGCAAGCCGTCAGCTGGGAGTGCAGCTGCGACACAGAGGGCGCTGTAGCCGGTGAACACCCCGACCTCAATAACCCGACGTGCGCCCAGGGAACGTGCCAGCAATGCCAGCAACTGCCCCTGCTCTGCGGAGATCTGCATGACCCCCATGGGCAGCTCGGTCGTCACCGCGCGCAGACGACGCCTGATGTCGTCCTCGCGGGACATGGAGAACTCCCTGATGTACTCCGTGACCTGTGGAGAGACGGATGTGGGTCGCTTGCTCATCGTGACAGGGTACGCGATCGCCCGTGGCTCAGCCCTCGCGTGTCTTCCAGAGCTCCAGAACCTCCGCCTCCTTCAGGATCAGCTCGGCAGGGACCAACCGGGCCTGGGCCTCCTCCGGCAGTGATTGCATCCAGGCCAGGGTGTCACGAGCCGTGGCTGCCTGGGGTCGGAAGCGCAGCCCTGCCCTCACGGCCCTCTCCACGCTGACACGATGGAAGCCGGCCGTCGGCCCCTCGGGAGAGATCCAGATCGGTACTCCCATCCCTTGATCCGCGAGGAAGGCGGGATCGATGAAGCTGACCTCCGGGTCTCCACCAGTCCCCTCCATGCAGCCCGCGATCATCTCACCCATGTTCATCTCTGGCACCGGCCCCGTCGCGTTGTACACCCCCATGATGCGCGCCTCGATGCAGTGAACGGTCCACTCCGCGAGATCTCGCACATCGATCAGCTGAATCGGGTCTTGGGGCGAACCTGGTACGGCCATCTCGCCTCCCTGGGCGACACGCCAGGGCCAGTAGCAGTACCGACGAGAACTATCGCGAGGACCGACGATAAAGCCCGGACGAATGTTCGTCGCCCTTCCTGGAACAGCAGCCTCGGCAGCCAGCTCGCAGTCGGCCTTGCCCCCTCCGTAGTTCTCGAAGTTCGCTCCGAACTCCTCTGTCTCGGGATCCGCGAGTGTATGCACCGCCGCCGTCTCATCCATGCCCGGAGTACTGTTGTCCGTGTAGGCCGAGATGCTGGAGATGAAGACGTACTGCTCCACGTGATCGCTGAGGAGCTCGGCGGAGGCACGGACCATACGCGGAAAGTATCCGGAGGTATCGATCACCGCATCCCAGCTGCGGCCTTCGAGGCTGCTCAACCCGAGGGGGCTGTTGGGGTCGCGCTTGGACTCTGCGTCGGGGTCACCCCGCAGCCGACGATCATCCGCTGTCAGCCTCGGGTCACGGTTACCGATCAAGACCTCCACGTCAGCTGGTACGACAGAGTCGCGACCGGCCGCCGCACGCCTGGCCTCGGTCGTGCCGCTGTTGAAGAGCGTCAGCTGATGACCTCTGGCCAGGACCGCGTCGATCAGTGCTGGCCCTAGAAAGCCAGTCCCACCGAGAATCAGAATCCTCTGTGGCTCGACTGGTACCTGCTTCGGCACGGTGACGCAGGCGGCCAAGCCGGATGAGCCGAGCCCCAGGGAGCAGAGTGCGCCCGTGGAGACTGATTCGCGAATGAACTCTCGGCGTGTACTGGTCATCAATCTTGTCCTGTCGATGAGGTGGTGACGAGCATTCTAAGGCCTCCGACAGACAGGCGTCTCGCTGATGGAGTGCGACCAACAGGAGCCTCACCCTGTCCCGGAACATGCGATGAGGGCCCCGCTGTTGCGGGGCCCTCATCGCCGAAAAGGTGATCGCTGGCTAGCCGAATTGCCTGGTGTAGGCCTCTTCGTTGAAGCCAACCAGCCAGGACTTGCCCAGCTTCATGGAGGGGGCCCGCAGGTTTCCGCTGGGGCCGATCACAACCGCAGCAATGTCGTCGAGGTCGTCCTTCCGCGGATCGAAACTGAGGACCTTCTTGCCCTTGGCCACCACGACCTTTGAAGCACCATCGAGGAGACCCTCGAGCGCGTCAGCTCCGAAGCGCTCCTTGCTGGCATTGACCGTCTCACGGACGGTGACGTCTCGACCCTCGAGAAAGGAGTCGGCACGCTTGCAGCTCGTTCAGCCCTTGCGGTGGTAGTACCAGTCGATTCGCTTGCCCATGGTTGTAGATCTCCTTCTGCTTGATTTTCCTGGGGGGTCAACGGTCCAAACCAGCCCGCTCCAGGTGAGGGGCGATCACGGTCTGGCAGTAAGTGCTCTCACGATTCTCCGCATGATAGCCCTGGTGCTTCTCGCTGGCAGCGTAGAAGCGCCCGGACTCCTCGACTCAGCGCATGCTCGTGGGCAGGCTCGGGTGATCGTCAGGCCCCACCGGAGAGACGTAGGGAAAGGTTGCCGCGGACTCCTCGAACTCGGCGCGCATCTCGGCCACCAGATCAGGCTGGGTCAGGACATCGACGCCCGCGCAGGCAAGCACCTTGGAGGCCACGATCATCGCCTTGTAGGCGGCCTCGGAACCAGACGCAGCCGTGGAGGCCCAGGAGTGTGCCGGAATGTTCATGGGCCAGTTGGCCACATTCAAATCGATCGTCGGACAGACCCATGAGATGTTGGCCACATCCGTCGAGCCCCCTGATTCGGGAGCTGCATCCGGGTCGAAGGGTGTGATCTCAGCGTGCATCCCCATCGGCTCGAGGTCGAAGGACACCTGTAGCTCGCGGGCAAAGGCCTGATTCTCCTCGCTGTACTCCGCCGGACCGACCAGGACCAGGTTGGCGTGCATCTGACGCGCTGCGCGCTCGTTGGGGTTGTAGTGATACAGGCCCGTGAACATCTGAATCTGCGCCGGCTTGAAGCCCTTGTCCGCCTGACCGTGCTCTTCACCCCAGGCCATGAGATCCGCGCCCTCCACGATCCTGCGCACATGCTGGTAGACGCGCTCCTCCTCGGGCCAATCCTTGCCCCGTGTGAACAGCCAGGCCGAGGCAATCGAGGGCACGATGTTCGGGGCGGCGCCTCCGTTGGTGACCACGTAGTGAATCCGTGCACTCTCAGGCATGTGTTCACGCAAGAGATTGATGCCGGTCTCGAAGGCCTCCAGAGCGTCCAGTGCGGAGACCCCCTGCCAGGGGGCGCCGGCTGCGTGCGCCGATCGTCCGTAGAAGGTCACCTCGAAGGATCGCAACGCCTTGCTCGGCTGCAGCGAGACCTCGTTCTCGTTACTCGGATGCCAGGACAGACAGGCATCCACGTCGTCAAAGAGACCATCTCGTACCATCCAGACCTTGCCGATGCCATGCTCTTCGGCGGGGGTGCCGTAGACCCTCACGGTTCCTGGGAGATCGTGGGCCTGCATCGCAGCTTTCAGGGCCAGGCCCGCGCCGACCGAGCCTGCTCCGAACAGGTTGTGTCCGCAACCGTGACCACCAGCCCCAGCCTCGACCGGCTCAACGCTTGCGGAGACCTTCTGGGAGAGGCCGGGCAAGGCGTCGTACTCTGCGAGGTAGGCGACCACGGGCTTACCGCTGCCCCAGCTTGCAACCCAGGCAGTCGGCATCTCAGCAACACCGCGCTGCACCTCGAAGCCGTCAGCCTCGAGCATGTCGGCCAGGATCTTGGAGGAGTGGGATTCCTTCAGAGCCAGCTCGGCGTGGCCCCAGATCTCGCGACTGGCATCGATCACATCGCTGGCTCTCGAGTCGGCCTCTTCGGCCGCGCTGCGCTTCGCCTCGGTCCACTCCAGGGAGTCGGTCAGCGGGTCGCCAGCCGAACCGGCAGCGGCGCAGCTCGCGATGAGCAGGGCGAAGAGAGGGGTTGCGTACGGGGTCGAGGAGCTCATGGATGGTCAAGGCAGGTGAAATCGGAAGCACCCAGGTTAGCCCGGCTTCGCGTCCGATTACCAGATGGGCCGTTCACGCACTAGAATCGCGCCCATGGAACTCCAGCTCTATCAGGTTGATGCCTTCACCAGCGCTGTCTTCGGTGGCAACCCCGCTGCGGTCTGCCCGCTCAGCGAGTGGTTACCGGATGACGTGCTCCAGAAGATCGCCCGGGAGAACAATCTGTCCGAGACGGCCTTTCTCGTTCCCGAGCAGGATGGCCACCGGATCCGATGGTTCACCCCCACGGTCGAGGTCGACCTCTGTGGACACGCGACCCTGGCCAGCGCCCACGTGCTCTTCCACCGGGCTGCAGAGAACACCGACAAGCTACGTTTCCTTTCGCAGAGCGGAGAGCTCCTGGTGAGGAGGGATGGAGGACGAATCCAGCTCGACTTTCCTGCGCGCAGGAGTGCGCGTTGTGAGGTCCCCACAGGACTCCTTGAAGCTCTCGAGGGCCCCGCACCGGTGGAGGCCCTCGGCCCCAAGTGGCTCATCGTCTACGAGGATGAGGCCGCGGTCCGCGCCGTGAGGCCCGACTTCGAGGCACTATCGAGCTTCGACAACGTGATCGTCACCGCCCCGGGTAGTGATGTGGACTTCGTCTCGCGCTTCTTCGCTCCCAGCTGTGGGGTCAACGAGGATCCTGTCACCGGCTCGGCCCACTGCACATCGGTCCCCTACTGGGCGAAGCGACTTGGCAAGCCGAAGGTCAGTGCACGCCAGGTCTCCCAGCGCGGTGGCGAGCTGTTCTGCGAGGACCAGGGTGACCGTGTCCTGATCGCTGGAGACAGCGTCCTGTATCTCGAGGGAAGGATCACGATCTAGGGCCCAGTTCCGCGGCGCTCTCCCACACTTCAAGTGAGGTCACGACAGATGATCAAGACAGCTTTCTGTAGCAGATGGTCGGTACTCCCCGCCTTACTCCTCCCACCGCTCATGGGATGTGCCGCGATAGTTGCAGGCACAACCGACAGCGAGGGCTCTGCCGGACTGGGTGACCCCTACTACCCCCTTGCGGGCAACGGGGGCTACGACGTGCAACACTACGACGTCGGGCTGCGGGTCGGGATGGATCAGGGCTGGATCGAGGGCGACGTCACCATCCGAGCGATCGCGTCCCAACCCCTGCGCTCATTTCATCTCGACCTCTTCGAGCTCGAGGTGCTCTCCGTCCAGGTGAATGGCGACGACTCTGACTTCGAACATGCGGGGGGTGAACTCATCGTTCGTCCGGAACATGCCCTGACCGAAGGTGAGGAGTTCCGGGTTCGCGTCACGTACCAGGGCCACCCTCAGCCCGTCCCTGATCCGGCTGTCCTGGCGATGGGACTTCCGGGTAATGGCTGGCTGACGCTCCCCTCAGGGACTTATGTGCTGAGTGAGTGCATCGGTGCGGCCGGCTGGATGCCCTGCAACAACCACCCGATGGACAAGGCCACCTTCGCTTTCGAGGTAGATGCGCCCGCCGTGTTCTCTGTTGCAGCCAACGGCAATCCGTCAGTCACCGTCGATGATGGTGACCGGCGAACTCATCGCTTCGAGATGAATCACCCGATGGCCACCTACCTGGCTACCGTCAACATTGCTGAGTTCGAACTGCGCCTCGATGAGGGCCCTGGTGGCATCCCCCTCTATCACTATTACTTCCCAGGCGCGACCAACTTGGAGCTGCTGCCCTTCGCCCGCACCAAGGAGATGATGGAGCACTTCATCGAGTGCTTCGGACCCTACCCCTTCGACTCATACGGAGGTGTCCTGGCGGCTGAGGATTTCAATGGAGCCCTGGAGACCCAGAGCCTCCCGGTCTACAGCCGGGACACTCATGAGGATGTCGTCGCACACGAGCTCGCCCACATGTGGTTTGGAGACAGCGTGACTCCGAGCCAATGGAAGGACATCTGGCTGAACGAGGGCTTTGCTGTCTACGCCACCTGGCTCTGGCGAGAGCACCTGACCGGGAGCGAGGGCCTGCAGGCGCGGGCCGAGACCACCTATCTGATGTCACTCAACTTCGAGACCGGCTCGCCCTACGACCCCGGTGTGGACAAGCTCTTCGGAACTGCGGTCTACAGCCGCGGCGCCCTGGTCCTGCATGCCTTGCGCAGCGAGGTCGGTGACGAGGCCTTCTTCGCCATCCTCAGAGGCTGGGCTACGAGCCGAGCGGGGGGCACGGCCACGACGGAGGACTTCATCGAGCACTGCGAGCAAACCGCGGGCCGGGATCTCGGCGAGCTGTTCGAGACCTGGTTGTACGGAGCCCTGCTGCCCGAGTTACCGGAGTACCTCGAGGAGGGCGGCAGCCCCGTCGAGCAGCTGTAGACCCCGCCCAGGTTCGGCACTGTCGTGTCATGCAGACCGCGGCGCTTCCGTGAAGAAACGCCGCGGTCCCTGGGGATCAACCGCCGCGAAGGGTGGAGCCTCCGTGGCAGAACAGGAAGCCTCTACAGGCCCCAGATGACCTCGAGCCCGTTCGTTGCGTTCGTGGTGCCGTTTCCGGGCCCACAGGGGCCGGTATTGTTGCGGTACCAGTACTGGAAGTAGGTCGTCTCACCCGCGCTGATCATCATGGCGGCCGAAATGCTCGGTGCACCGGCGAGGGGAATGGTCCCGCCATTGTCGAGCTTGCGCACCAGGATCGGGCTGCTGATGCAGCGCAAGCCCATTCCAAACGGGACGCCAGTGCCTGTCTGGGAGACACCGGGAGTCGTACGAGCGAACCAGAAGAAGCCGGGGGCTCCGTTTGGAATCTGAGAGGCCGTCAGGCTAAGCGTGTCATTGGAGACACTCGGGATGCCCGAACCAGTCAGGAGTCCACCCTGGCCGTTGCCGTCGTTGGCGCAGCCTTCGCCGGGGTTTCCGTTGTTGCCGCACGGACAGTTAGCCCCTCCGCTGCTCTTGGCTCCTGAACCCTCACAGAAGGTACGAATACCGGGTTCGCACTCATCCGGAACGCCGTTGAGGTTGTTGTCGTTCGAAACTCCCCCGGGGATCACATCAATTTGATCTGCAATACCGTTGCTGTTGCAGTCCTGCTCGTAGAAGTAGCAGACCTTGACGCTCGCCTCGGCTGAAGTCAGGAACTGGGTGATCAGATTTCCCGAACCGCTCGCGGTAGAGAGGCCCGTGGCGTCAACGGGCAGAGTGATCATCCCCATGCCCGAGAAGATGGCGAGGTCCGCCGGACTGATAGTGGTCACGACCTCGGTGGCCTGCACGTTGAGATTGTCGTGGGAGCTACCCGACGAGCCGCCGAAGTCGATCAATCCGTCATGCACATCCAGGTTATCGATGAACTCCTCGAGAGGCGTAGCCACTACAAGGACACTCATGTCAGGTCGAGTAAGCGTGATGTCTGCCTGGTAGGTCGTGGTCACGACTGTGGGAGAGGCGTCGAGGCTCTCGACTCGGGCCGAACCGCTGATGCTTCCGGTGAGTTCGAAGCGAACGCCTCGCAAGAGCCCGATGCCTGGATCGAACTGGGGAACTGAGACGCTGCTGTTCCAGTTGGTCGTCGCGAACGGAATCGTGTCCGTGTAACAGAGAGGAGAGGTTGAGCCGTTAGCGAAAGCCTGAGTGCCGCCCGAAAGAAGGGAGGCGCCCAGGGCAACTGCCGTGCTGAGCTTGATGAGATTCATGAGTGGTCTTTCCTGGGGGTACCTCGCAAGTGAGGCCCCGGTACAGATATGTCGAGCCACCGACGAAGGTCGAGGCTTCCCTGATAGCTGGATGGAGAGCGGGCGTTTCCTGCCGTGGCAGCCCTGAACCGCACCAACCCTGCCATAGGAGATTGTATATCCAAGCCCCAGGCAAACGGCCGCGCGAAAGGAAGTTGCTTTGCAGGGCTTGACCCCATCGAGAGCCAAGATTCTTCAGACTTCCAGATCGTCTATTCGAGTCCAAGCATGGCTTCACTCACTTCCCAGAGCTTGCGTGCCGCGTCTCGGTTCATCGCACCTCGCCGCGGACGCGCGACACGACAGCGACGGTAATAGCTACCGCTGGCCCCCTCGATCTCAGGGCTGCAAGCCAGATGCACCGAGGTCTGAGCGCCTCGCTCTGGACTGAGCAAGAAGGGACGGAACCAGTTGAAGAACAAGCCCACCAGTCCTCTGGCATCCCCATCTCTCGCGAAGTCAGTGGCCACGACCCCCGGATGAAGGCTGTAGGCCGTTACTCCGCTGCCCTCCAGCCGCCGCGCCAGCTCCGCCGCAAAGAGAATGTTGGCCAGCTTGCTGGCCGAGTAGGCCCTCAGCCCCGAGTACCGCCGGGTGGACTGCAGGTCTTCAAAGTCGAGCGCAGAGACCCGGCGATGGGCTTCGGACGCCACCACCACGATCCGGGAGGGGGCGCTGGTCCGCAGGAGCGGCTCCAGCTCGTGATTCAGCAGGAACGGCCCCAGGTGGTTGATCCCAAAGGTCGCCTCCACTCCGCCCTCCAGCTCGATTCGATCGGAGAGCACCAGGCCCGCGTTGTGGATCAAGACGTCCAGTCGGTCGAACTCGGCCAGAAAGCCGGCTGAAAAGTCAGCGACCGATGCTCGGCTACCCAGGTCGAGCAGCCGCCACGAGATCAACGCCCCTGGCACCCGATCGCCGATCGAGGCCACGGCGGCGAGCCCCTTGGCCCTATCCCTGGCCGTGATGACCACTTCTGCCCCCCGCCGGCAGAGCTCCTCAGCCGTCGCCTTACCAATACCGGTGTTCCCGCCGGTCACGATCACGCGCTTGTCACGGATGTCCCAGACCATCTTGATTCCGAGTCTAGACAGACCTTCACTCAGGAACCACGATCACTCTGGAGCTAGCCTGCGTTAGGTATCCAAGTCACCTTAGAGCTATCCTCGCCCATGATGATCACCTCCACCGGCTGCGCCCTGATCCTCTCGGTCCTCCTCTCGAGCACCCACTCCGGGGATCGTGTGCGCATTCGTACCTCCCCAGCCCCGGGATTGGGCCTCGAGGCGGGGATCGGCCGCCAGGATCCAAGTGACGTGATTCGGATCGGCCAGCGTGACTACGTGTTCTACACGCGGGTGACTCCCGAAACGCCACTCTACCCGGCCGGCTATGCAGGCGAGATCTGGTACGCGGTTTCCGAGGACGACGGCCAGAGCTGGCGAGAGCTGGGGCAGGTGCTCGGCCATGGGGAGGATGAGAGGTTCGACAGTCTCGGAGTCTTCGATCCAAACATCCTGCGAGATGCTCAAGGAGAGCTGCATCTCTACTACTCCGGTATCGGGCCAAATTTTAACTTCCGCTTCGAAGAGGTGCGCAGGGTCGAACCAATCAGTATTGGCATCGCCAGGCTGGAGCTGATGGAAGGGCGGGTGACAGCCCATCGCCTGAACAATGGCGAGCCAATCCTCAACCCCAGTGAACGGTCGGCCAAGGGGTTCGACTCCCTGCGCGTGACAGGCCCCACCCCTATCCTCCGAAACGGTCTCTACCAGCTCTACTATCGGGGCTTCGACTTCGCCAACGCAACAGGAGCAAGCGCCCTGGGCCTGGCGATCGCCGAGAATCCGGCCGGGCCCTACCTCCGCCAGCATGAAGGGCGCGCTGTCGTCCCGTTCGGTGGGGACGTCCTCCTTGGCATTCACGAGGGCGGTGTCATGGCACTTCTCACGAGCGGCCAACGAGGACTCCACTGGGCCATGGACGGAGAGCACTTTGCCCTGCTACCCGTGCAAGCCTCAGGAATTCTCACGAACGCCGGCATCTGGCGCTCCGAGGACGACTCATCCACGGCCAGCCCATGGGGTCTGCATGTCGCGCGAAGCTACCCTCACCCCTATCTCGAACGCTTCGACATCGAGGTGCCTGCCGAGCTGGAACTACCTCCAGTGACGACAACGCCGGTGCCGAGCAACTTCCAGAGCGCTGCCTGGGGGCCACACGCCAGCTGGCTCGGGCTGCACCGCGAGGGTCTCGAGGCGCTCGCTCGTGAGCCCCAGGACCTGCTGTTCCTCGGCGACCAGATGACGGAAGGCTTCGGAGGACACTCCCGGGCTGCAAGTGCTCCCGGCAACCGGGTCTGGACTGAGGAGTACGGCTCGCGGCGGGCCATTAACCTTGGCCTCGACGGTGATCGCACGCAGCACCTGATCTGGCGCCTCGCCCACGGCCTCCTGGACCAAAGACAGACTCGAATTGTCGTCTTGCAGATTGGAGGGAACAACCTCGAGAGTGACTCTGTGGATGAGGTCACAGCAGGCGTCGAGGCCATTCTAGAGCGCATCCTCTTCGGCCTACGGCGATGCGAGGTGCTGCTGTGCTCGATACCTGCGCCGGTCGGCTCTGATACAGAGGCATTGGTTCGGGTTGAATCCCTCAACGCAAGACTCAAGAGCCTCACCCGTCGTCCGCGGGTGCGATTCCTGGACATCTCCGGCCGGTTCTCAGATCCCCAGGGCCAAGCCCTTCCTGAGCTCTTCGAGGGGACCTCTGGACGTCTCAGTGAAAGTGGCTACCGGGAATGGGCGAGCGCCCTCGATCCGATCCTCGAAGAGCTCGAGGAGCGCGTCGTCGAGAGCGCTAGCAGGCGGTTGGATGAGCTGGAAGCTGGTGACCGTTGATCAGTTGCCTCGGCCGCCTCGGCCGCCTCGGCCACTATCACCACCCCATCGAAACCGGTCAGAGGCCATGTCCGAGTACGACTCGAGCTGAGTCGGAGTCAGGATGTTGCCGAGTGCAGCAGTCGTCTCATCTCGCAGGCTGGACATGGTTGACCGAATCTCATCGCGTCCCAGATTCCCTTCACGCATTTCCGCGAACATGCTGCTGCGCTTGGAGTTCTCATCGATCAGAACTTCTTGCATCGACTTCTTCTGAACTGCGTCCAGCCCAAGCGTCTCTGCGTAACCATCCATACGCTCGATGACCCGATCGATGTCACGCTGCTCGCGTTCAGCTCGGCGCTCGGCCTCTTCCCTCTCCTGCACCTCACCCATGGCTGTAGCAACCATCGTCCTGAGGCCAGCAGATTGCGCAGACTGAGGGTTCTGTAGTGCGGCGGAGAGCTCCATCACCTGATCCTGGAGCGCTGCAATGTTCTCCGATTCGTCGGTTACAACCTCTTCTCTGGTCGCCTCTGGCCGCGACTCAAGGGATGCCATGCGGATCGCGAGGAGATCACTCTCTTTCTTCAGCTCGGCCAGCTGCAGGGCAAGGGCTTCATCTTGGCCAGAGCCTCCAGGGCTCAAGGAGGTCTGCTCCTGGACGAACGGGGTCGTAGCTTCATCCGCAGTCAACTTGGAAACTGCGGTCGCGGAAACTCCGCCGACAACACCAGAGATCAGGGCTACAAGAATGATGTTCTTCATTGGCTCTTGAGGGCTAGTTATGGCTTCGGGGTTGGGCCCCTCTACTTCTGAGTATTGAACAGCTTTTCGGCCGAGAATGCTCACGGTCCACAATTCCAGAGTCGATGGTAGCTCATGTGTTGGGAGCGGCACCTCTCAAGGTGAATACCCTGAATCAGAGGCTAATACTGGGGGTCTCAGGACAGCCGAGCCTTCAGAGAGGCATAGCGTGAGCGCGAGACCGGCAACCAGGATTCTTCGCCAACCAGGACACGCCCGGTCCCGCCCGATTGCCGTTCTAGCGTCTGAATCAGGCCAATTCTGACGATCGCCGAGCGGTGGATTCTCTGGAACACCTCTGGGTCTAGCATCCGTTCCAGATTCCCCATGGACTCACGCATCAAGAAGACTCCACGGCCGGTGTGCAGCTCAACGTACTGATCAGCCGCCTCGATCCAGAGGATTTCGGAGGTCTCGATCAGGTCCATGCCACCCTCACGCATGATCCTCAGTCGAGTCGCAGCTCCACCCTCCTCACCTTGCTGGCTGGGGATGGTCTTGCTGTAGTTCGAGAGCAGGTCTGCCACCTCATCCGAAGCTTCAGCTTTCTTGCTGACCCGATCCTTGGCTCTCGAGAGAGCCTTGGCAAAGCGATCATCGTCGAAAGGCTTGAGCAAGTAGTCCACCGCGCTCACGTCAAAAGCTTCGAGCGCGTACTTGTCGAATGCCGTCGCAAAGACAATCACTGGTCGCACCGAGTCTTCAAGGAATTCGACCACATCAAATCCCCCCATCCCCGGCATCTGAATGTCCAGGAACAGGATCTGAGGAGCATGCTCGCGCACAGCTTTGACAGCCTCGAGTCCATTGCAGCACTCGGCAAGCACTTCAATCTCGGGATCTCTTTCGAGCAGCGCTCGCAGACTCAACCTCGCCATCGGTTCGTCGTCAGCAAAGACCACGGTGAAGTGTCCACGCTTCTCGCTCATACTCCACCCCCGCGTTCGGCACCTTGCCCCTTCACTCGATAGGGCAATGTGATCCGTACGCAAGCACCCTGCGGCTCGGCATTCGAGAGACTGAAGCTCTGGTCCTCGTCGTAGAGGGCCCGCAATCGACTACGAGTGTTTTGCAGACCGATTGAACGGCGCTCTTTCCCCTTACGGATGCCTCTCTGCTCCAGGACATCCGGTGAGAAGCCAAGGCCATCGTCGAGCATCTCGAGGAACAGCCTGTCCCCGCTGCGCCTCGCCGTCACAACCACGCGGCCCCCTTCGGTCCGAAGAGCAATACCGTGCCGAACTGCGTTCTCAACCAGGGGCAACAAGAGCAAGGTGGGTACCAGGGCGATTTCAAGCTCCTCCGGAACATCGAACACCGTCTCCAGCCGTTCTCCGAGCCTGATTCGTTCGATCTCCAGGAACCTCTCTACGATTTGCAGCTCCTCGCTCAGAGGCACCTCCTCGGTTCCGCCGTACTCGAGGGTCGCGCGAAGCAGCTCGCCGATGGCTGCCAGGGTACTCAGAGCTGACTTCTCTCTTCCCCCACGAATCAAGCCACCCACCGAGTGAAGGGCATTGAACAAGAAGTGGGGATTCAGCTGATTGCGCAGGGCGCCGAGCTGTGCTTGAGACAGCTCGGCCCGCAGGCGCTCGGCGCGCAGCTCCAGGTCGGCGGCGCTGCGCTCTTTCTCCCGCATCGCCAGGAATGAGTGAAGGCCCCCCCCCATGCCCAGGACAACCCAGTAGACGAGGATCGCTGACATCCATCGATGACGCCAGAAGACAACATCCAGGCTAGGGCTCTCAGAGCTCCGGCGTGAGCCACGCATCCAGGGTCGATCCTCCGGCGGACGGCCAGCGCGGTCGGGACGCGCGGGGCGATCAGGGGCGAAGTCTCCGGGCGGCCGCCGCTCACGGCCGCGGGGATCGTCAGCCTGTCGACCCGCTGGAGCACGGAGATCTCGCAGTGCAAAATCCAGATGCAAGGCAGCCCACCCGACTCCAGCCGAAAGCGGTAACTGCGTCAGGAAGAGCAGGAGCAGGGAGTTGCTCCTCTCCATCGTCCAGCGCGCGAGGTGCACGATCGGCCAGGCCATCAGGCCCCAGGCACCCCACCGCAGGAACTCAGCCAGGAGGATCTCGCCCCTGTTGAACTCTCGACCACGCAACTCGGCGATTTCGAAACGTGGCACCGACATGGCCAGGCTGACTATCAGGACAATCAGGAATACGAAGCCCGCCTGACCCCACTGCGTGCGGAGTACGGCTTCGATCCGAGGTTGTCCTTGCAGCTTCACTTACCCTGCTGGCTGTACTGGAAGCCCTGCCTCGGCCCAGGCCCCGAAGCCCCCTGCCATATCAATCGTACTCATGTGACCAGCGCGCTCGAGAAAGCTAGCCGCGATCAAGGAACGATAACCCCCCATGCACTGCAGGATGACTCGCCGGTCACCTGGCACCTCGGAGGTACGATTGGCAAACTCGGTAAGCGGCAGGTTAGGCGCGTTCCCAATGCGCCCCTGCTGCCACTCGTGTGGCTGACGAACATCGATCAGGTAGGGCGGATCTTCGCTGTCCAGCTCCCCCGCGAGGCCGTCGCAATCGACTCGCTCTGTCGTGGCCAGGTACTCTGTCCTGTCAGCGATGGAGTCGAAACCGCCCTCCAGATAGCCGCGCACCTCTCCGTGGCCAAGCTCGACCAGGCAAGCCAGAGCCGAGCGCTCCTGTCCGGGGTCGGCGATGACCTGGATCGGCCGGGATGCATCCAGCAAGGCCTGAACCCAATTGGGGAACATCGGGGATAGCCCCACGAAGATCGAGCCTCTCAGGTGCGACAGGGCATAGGCAGGGCCCCCTCGCACATCCAGCACATCAACGCCCTCCTGGGCTTGAGACAGGAATTCATCGGCCAAAATCGGTCGAAAAGGATCTCCGGACTGTCCTGAAGAGGGCGAGGTCATGAAATCAGCTGGGTTCCAGGTTGGGTGAAGCGGAGTCAGAGTGTAGCGATTGGAACGCGAGTTGGAGCCATGAGGCCCTCAAGCAACACCTCGGGGATGTCGAAAAGCCTCTGAATACGGCATGACCGATCAATCCGCCGCTATCCCCAGACCTCGATGAGCCAGACCGACCCCCCGAGCAAGACCGAGCCCTCCCTCCTGGGCACCAGGGATGATGTTGGCCACCTGGAAGACCTTCCCTGGACCGGAATCACGGTGGTGATCGCTGTGCTCGGACTCCTGTTCTTCATGGCTGTGCCCATGCGCAAGCCCACGGCGCGGGAGATGTTGCTAGCCCAGCGAGAGCACGGCGCGTCCCTCGCCTGCGAGACGCTGGGAAGAGCGATCCAGGATTACCACGCGGAGCACTCCGAGTGGCCCGGAGTTCGCCCGAACGTGGCGAGCACCCTGGGCCCACCGGAATACGGGGAGAATCACCTCTGCCGCCAGCTGGAAATGCCCAGCGATCGCCTGGGATTCACCATGCCGACGGGTGGTGGCCAGTACACCTACGGCCCTTATCTTCCCAACGGAATTCCGGTCAACCCTCGTAACGGACAGCGCTCCATTCGAATTCTCGGCGAAGGGGAGAGCTTTGAGGCTGTTGTCGACAAACTGTACGGTTGGGTCTACGACCCGCGCACCGGCGAGGTCCGTCCACACACCTTGCCGTTCGAGCACTCGCCCACACGAAGAAGGCCAACCTCCAGTGCAGCAAGAATCGACGCCAGATAGTCAGAAGGTCTCCGTGCGTAGACTTGCCTCTGGCTTGAGCATTCTTCACCTCGCGCTCGGCTTGGTGATCGTCACGGTACTCACAGGTGTCGCGATTCCGCTGTTCTATGCTCAACCGAAGATCACACTCGATCACGCGGCGATCCTGCTGGCCAACGACCTCCGCTACGCTCAGAACGAGGCGGCTATCAGTGGCGAGAGCACCTCGATCAAGTTCGACCAAGACGGCGATGGTTACTCGGCTCAGTACAGCTCAGGGCTCCCCATCGCGAACCCTGTCGGGGGTGGCGAGTTGGTCCGACAGTACTCTTTCGATGCCATCTTCCGAGGCGTCTCGTTAGAGGTCCTGAGCGGGTCTACCGCGACCAGGTTTGATCGCCATGGGTTTGCGACAACACCGATTGACATCAGGCTCTCCTATCAGGGGGACACACGCCTTCTGAGAATGGCGGTTGGCAGCGGCCTTGTTGAGATCAGTGGTCTCGAGACCTCCTGGGAAGATCGCGGGCTCTAGTCCGAGCGCGCACCAACGAAAGGGAGCCGTCTCCGAAGGAGACGACTCCGCGCAGGTCTCACTCGGTGCAAGCACCGAGCAAAGGGCTGGAAGCGGTGGCAGGTATGCCTCCAGCGGCCTCGAATCATCCGGCAGGAGGGTCATCGAGGCTCCCTGGTAAACCAGGGCACCAGGCTTCGCCTGGATGTCGACGGCAGTCGGCAGGAACGCCGTCAACGGGGAACGAATCTAACAGCAACCCCTCAGATCTGTCTACACATAGAATCCCGTACTCAGTACGAAAACAGGCTGAGGCGGTGTATCTACTTCCTTGCAGCACAGGTTCGGAAACCTGAATACGTGTCGTTGCGCTTGGGCTCGAAGAAATTGCGGTACTCGTTGTACGCGAGACACGAATGGGTTGCCCAGGATCCGCCTCGAAGGACCTTGCGAGCGCCAAACCAGGGCTGCGAGTACTCCCTGTAAGGCTTATCAATCACATAGCCAGGGAAGGGATAGAAATCAGAATCTGTCCACTCCCAGACATTTCCGATCATCTGCCTGCACCCGAAGAGGCTGTCTCCATCGGGAAAAGCAGCAACATCCACCAGGCCGCCATACATCATCGAACAGTTCGTGATGATGTCATGAGATTCGCTGTTGCCCCAGGGGTAGCGGCGCTTGTCTCGGCCGAGCTCGCCTCCATCAGCACCCCTCGCCCCGGCGGCAGCCGTCTCCCACTCCAGCTCGCTCGGCAGACGCCTTCCTGCCCAGCGGCAATAGGCATCGGCCTCGTACCAGCTGACGTGCACGACCGGATGGCTTGGCTCAAGAGGAACGACCTCGTCGAAACAGGCTCGATACCAGCCGACTCCGTCCGGTCTCCAGCTGATCGGGTGGTCGAGTTCGGCTGAGCGACGCCAGCTCCAGCCCTCAGTCGACCACAGCTCAGGGCGGTGATAGCCACCGTCATCGACAAAGGCCGCAAACTCAGAGGCCGTTACAGGGGAGCGCGCAATGAGAAACGGCTCAACCTCGATCTCGTGACCCCACTTCTCATTGTCGTATACAAATTTCGAGTTGCGAGATGCGCCGAGCACGAAGGTCCCACCAGCAACCTCCACATCACCGGGCAGGTCTCCAGCTGAGAGCCCGGACGTCTCGGCTCGACCAAAGGCCGCGATAGGTGCCCGCAAGCCGACGAATTGCCGCATGTAGGCGAGAGCCTCCTGATGCATGCACTCATGATTGACCGCAAGTCGGTAGTGGTAGCGGTCTCGATCTGTCGGCTCGCGCCCCTCCATGCGCTCGAGAACTCGGTGCAGGATTGTTCGAGCGTAGTCCTTGGTCCCGGGCCTGTCTGGAAGGTCCAGCATCCAACGGTCGCCGTGCGCAACATCGAAGGAATTGTAGAGCTCGTTCCCATTCTCCATCAGGAGGTCGCCCCCATCGAGCTCTCGCAGCAGGAAGGCCTCGTAGAAGAAGGTGACGTGCCCCAGTTCCCAGAGAATCGGGTTGAGGTTCTCCCTGAGCGGGACTCCCAGCTCTTCGTCTCCCAGGTCATCAGTCAGCGCAGCCGTACGCGCGTGCGCCTCGCGCACGGCACGGACCAGATCGGCTGTGGTCTCGGATCTCTTGGGACTCATCTAGAGGTATCCAAACATGGCCCTTTGGCCCGGGCCATGGGCCTTTCCATTCTTGCAGGTTGATGATGAGCAATAAACGAAGTGCTGCTGCTCTGTTTCCGGGCTGCGCCGGCTGCAAGGATTGAATAACCTCCGCAGGTGCTCAGCCAGAAGAACCTACCGCTGCTCGGAATCCTGCTCATCACCCTGGCCCTCTCGGGGCTCTCCAGGTATGCACAGTCCAGGGCCGTGCAGCTGGACCGAGCGCAGGGCTGGGTGACCACGGACCCTGACAGCCTCTACCACATGAGGCGTGTCGATCGTGCCCTCACAGAGGGCTGGCCCGTGGCCGAGACCGACGAGTTGCTGAACCACCCTGAAGGCTCAGCGATTCCCTGGCCGCCGTACTACACCTACCTCAGCAGTGCACTCCTCTCCCCCTTTGCTGACGAGGAGCCCGAGTCACGGCGGGCTCTTGTGGAACAAGGGGTCGGCTCGCTTGCTCTCTTGTTCGGGGTGCTGACCACGCTGATGGCCTGCCTCGCTGGTCAGGTGATCGCGGGGCGTGCCGGAGCCCTGGTGGCAGGCAGCTATCACGCTCTGTGTCAGGTTGCGATCGCGTACGGAAAGCTTGGCAATGGAGACCACCACAGCTTCGTCTCGTTCCTCAGCGGAGCCCTACTCCTCCTGTTCACCCTGACACTTTGCGGCGACCGACTCCGGTCACGTAAGAGCTCCTTATTGCTCGGCTCCAGCGCAGGCCTGCTAGCAGGCTTGCTGCTTGGCTCCTGGGTGGGCGGGATGATGCTCCTGATCCAGCTCGAGCTGGTCCTTGGCTGGCTCCTCCTTCGTCAATCCAAGGACGGGCGAGACGGGCTCGGGGAGTTCGGACTCTCATTCCATGTGGTTGCTGGCCTGGTCCTCACTCCGGCAGTCCTGGCCAGCCCCTGGACTGATGTTCAAACCTGGATGGTGGTCAACCTCTCCTTCTTCCACCTGGCCTTCCTGACGCTTGGCGGTGCCGTCTTCGTACCGCTGTTCTTCATCCCCCGTGGAGCTCGGGGGCTGCGAATCTACCCCTGGATCGTTGCCGCCACGCTCGGAGCTCTTGCTGCAATCCTGCTCTTGAGCGACCTCGAGGTGGCCCGCGCTGTGCGCGAAGGCTTCGACTGGGCCAGCCGCACCAACGAGTTCATGGCGGGCATCAGGGAGTCACGCTCGCTCTTTGCCGCAGATGCAAGCCCAACCGCCTCGCAGACCCTCGGCCTGGGCCTGTGGGTGCTCCCGATCGCCTGGCTCGGCGCCACCTGGAGCTGTTTCCGTCGCGGAGAGATCAAGCTCTTGCCCTGGGTGGTCTGCGTTCCCCTGCTCGTGCTCCAGACCGCGCAACAAGCACGCTTTGCCGAGTCTCTTGTCCTGCCCATGGCCGTCCTGCTCGGCTGGGGCGCAGCTTGCCTCCATGGCTGGAAGAGCCTGAGCCCGCTCGGCCACCTGGGCACCTTTCTTCGTGGGCTCCCCGGTCTGGTGGTGGCCCTCGCTGCCTTGCTGATCGTGGGCCTCTGCAACGCGACGAGCACCATGAACAGCCTCGAACGCCTCTCCCAGGGCAAGCCCAGCCCCATCGAAGCCGAGGGCCCCGCCAAGGTCGCTGTCATCCAGATGCTGAACTGGCTGGGCAAGAACTCCTCGGCCACTGCCGATGACGGAGTGCTTGCCACCTGGGGTCATGGCCATGCCATCGAGTGGCGTGCCCAGCTGCCGTCGGTCGCCACAAACTTCGGTTCCTACGTGGGTGAAGAGGGCTTCCTGTTCCCTGCGCAGTTCTTCATGAGTGAGGATCCGGCTCGAGCTCGAGCCATGCTTGCTGATCGCGGGGTCAGATATGTCCTCGTCACCAGCCAGCTCCCCGATCACCTCGGCTCCATGATCGACATGGCCGCTCCGGAGCAGCGGGATCGCTGGGTCGAGCCAGGGGAGGAAGGCAAGATCAAGAGAGCCTGGTTCGAGACCATGGGGGCCCGCTTGATGTTCGACGGTGCCGTGTATCTGCAAGACACGATCCCTCCGCTCGGATTCTTGCGCCTGGTCAACATCTCTCCGATTCCAGACCAGGCTCGTCGATTACGAACCCCCACGGACGTCAGCCCTGCGGCCTGGCTCTGGGAACATGTCAAGGGAGCCCAGGTCGAAGCCTACGGCGAACCCGGAACGACGCTCTACGTGTCCATGACCATCAACTTCCCCCGCGCCAAGCGCCTGGTGAAGTGGCAGTCCAGCGCAATCGCCAACGAGCGCGGTCGAGCGGTTGTACGAGTTCCCTACTCGACTCAATCCTCGAACAAGCAGTGCCGTGTCATGCGCAGTAACTGGCGCTTCGGCAACTTCACGGGTGATCTGGAGCTGACCGAATCCGCCGTTCGCAACGGCGCACGGCTGCTGGTTCATGGCAACCCGTGAATCAGCCCTGGCTTCAGTTCCCCGTCCAGCGCGCCAGTCGCAACAATCGCTCGTCGTTCTTCAGGGGAAAGAACCTGATATCGATCAGCGGAGCCAGCTCGTGGCCAGGCCTGAGGTGAGGTAGCAGCAGGTAGTCCCTCTGGTCAGGTGGTACCAGCTCGGCTCCGACGTAGGTGGGCTTCTTCAACAAGAAGTGATCGATCGGCACATGCCTATCGTGGCCAGGGGAGCGCCGCTTGCGCCTGACCTTGGCTGCATCTCCAGCGCGATTGGTCAGGCCGAAAGTGTCGTGAATGTGCAGACCCGAATAGAAGCCCACACCTCCAATCGTCCCTATGACCAGGGATTCACCGGGCTTGGTGCGATGCTTGAGCGCCTTGCCCAATCTCTGCCAGGCCAGGCCACGCTCGACCATGTTCTGCCACTGCACGTCTTCACTGACGTACTTGGGGGTGTTCCAGCGGAAGTGAAAGCGAGCTCGCAACCCTTCGGGCACGAGGTACGCGCCGCCTCCGGCTCCGATCGAGCTCATCACACAGAAGAGTGCGATCAATCCCGCGAGGGCGATGCCCAGAGGGCGTGCGCGCAGATCACAGAGCCTCGCCAGGCTGGAAGCAAACAGCACGGTGATAAAGGGCAGAGCGAGGATCAGCATGCGCCCCATGGCCATGAAGTCGCCCCCAATGTAGATCCCGTAGGCAAACGTTGCCGCCACGACGGACCAGGCAGTGAGTCTCTGGGCACGCGGCATGCGGCCCGGCAGCACCAAGGCCACCAGCATCATCACGGGAATCGCAATGTAGGAGAGCAAGAACTCAACGTCGTAGTTGAGGCCGCGTTCGAGGGTCATCGATGAGACCCCCACCTTTACCCGTGCGGTGTTGGGCAGCCAGTCGCCGTGATAGAGAGTGCGAAAGAGGGTCTGGGCACCAAAGGCCCCGAGAGTGACGAGCCCGCTCCTCAGCGCCCCCCTGCGCAGCTCAACCTGCTGGGCCAAGCTGCCTGCGAGGAAGGCCCCGGCGTGCACCAGGCCAAGGAACAGGAGGGCGTCGGCCCGCAGCAAGACCCCGAGCGCAGAGACCACGGCGGCCAACCGCCAGCGGCAGCACCTGGAGTCACCAAGTAGCAGCCCCCACACCGCAAAGACGGCACAGACCATCGGCATGGTAGCCAGTCCACTCGTTGACCAGACAGCAAAGGGTGGCAGGGTGACCAACACCAGTGGTGCCAGCACGAGCTGCCAGACTGGCCCCGGAGTATTCCAAGCAACTCGCTTCACGACGAGCCAGAGCAACACCAGGGAGCTGGCTGCCGAGAGACACTGGGCCGCGACTGGAATCGAGGCGCCGATCACCTTCAACGCGGCGAGCAGCACCACCCACAGGAAGTTGGAGTAGCCCTCGACGGGCGAGTCACCGGGGTTGTAGCGCAGCCCCAGGCCCTCGGCCAGATGCTGGCTGTACCGAAAGGAGATGAAGGCATCGTCACACACCCAGCGGTACTGCCACAGGAGCCAGGTGGCAGGTATTCCAACCAGCATCCAGGCGAAGAGGGCTCGGATCCGGAGCTGGGGGCGGTGTTCGGGGGTCGTCATGGGAGTGTCGAGCTTCCGGATTCTAACGACGAATTGCCCCGCGCTCCCCTCCCTAAAGGGCCCCCTGGCCACCACAGTCCATTTGACCTGGAGAATTTCGCGATTTGCGTCACGCTTGAGGTGCCTCGATACGAGTGCCTGTGATGAGAGACCGCAAGCTCGACCGACTCTTCGACCGCTTCCGCCACAAGGGGGATACGTCCGCCCTGGCCAGGGTTTTCGATGCCACCGCACCGGAGCTCCTCGGCCTGGCGACGCACCTCGTGCGGGACGTGGGTGAGGGTGAGGACCTGCTGCAACAGACCTTCCTGACCGCCATCGAGAAGGCCGACCGCTATGACGCGGATCGGCGGCTCGTCCCTTGGCTGGTCGGGATCCTGGTGCGCCACGCCCACGAGGCGCGGCGCCGCCGGTCGCGGCCCGAGGGAGAACCTCTCCCCGAGCTCGTCGGTGGAGAGGATCCAGAGGGTTCCGCAGAGGAAAGCGAGCTCACGGACTCCGTCAAGGACGCCCTCGGTCGACTGCCCGCAAGTTATCGCGACGTGCTGGAGCCCTATCTCCTGCACGGCGAGCGCGCCGTCGACATCGCCCGCTCCTGCGGCAAGTCCCCCGGAACCGTTCGCGTGCAGATTCGACGGGGGCTCGATGAGCTCCGTCGGACCTTGCCGGCGGGACTGGCCGCAGGCTCCGGCGTCCTCCTGGGCGGTCGGACTCTGGCGGACGTGCGTGGCGCGGTCCTCGAGCATGCCTCGAGGATCAGCGCTCACGGCACGGCCACCGGCGTCACCGCTGTTACCTCGACCTCACTCGTATCGTCCAGCAGTCTGCTGGGAGGCCTCGTCATGTCCACCAAGTTCGCAATCGTCGCATTCGCCCTCTCCCTGCTCACTCTCTTCGGCTGGCTCGTACAGCGCGACGGCACATCGGACCTACGAGCGCTCGTCGATGCGAGCGGGAGCCTCGGTCCGATACCCAGCACAAGTCCCATCGCCGCAGGGATCCCCATCGATTCCTCCACGACGTCTACCGAGGCTTCGACCGAAACAGAGCGAGTCGCCGAGAGCACGATCGAGGCGAATCCTTCGGGACTCGAGGCGGCCCTGGCCGGGGCAGGTGGTCGAGTGATCGACGAGTACGGCAACTCCGTCGCGGGTATCACCGTGCAGCTGCTCGAGATCCGATCATCCATGTTCGAGAATCTCGTCAGCACTCCCTTCGATGGCGACCTCGCACGAGGACTCAGGGCGCTGGCCCGGAACCCGGTCGTCGCGACCGATGAGACGGACGCCGAGGGCCGCTTTGACTTCTGGGGGGCCGACCCCCAGGGCGCGCACGGCATCGGCATCGACCTGGGCGGTGATCGGCCGGCCCTGCGCTTCATCGATCAAGAGCTGACCACGGGAGAGAGTGGCGACCTCGGCACCATCCAGCTCGAGGCGAGCCGAACCCTCCGTGGCCGAGTCGTCGACTCGAAGGGACGCCCGGTCGTCGGATCGCGAGTGCGCGCAGGCGACTTCCCCGATGAGATGCACGGGCTGGCCGCCATCCGACAGGGCGGCACCGTCCTGAGTTCCGATCGCGGCGGGTTTGTGCTCGAGGTTCCCACGTGGTTGGATGCCTGGATCGACCTGCTACCGATTCCCTCCACCCAGACCGACGGGCAGGGACGCTTCGAGCTGAACGGCGTCGGCACCAGCGTCGCGAGCCTGTTCGTCGATCACCCTCGACACGGGGTGATCATCAGCCCGATCTGGAGTGATCTCGCTGATCTCGAAGACATCGCCTTTCCAGCTCCCAAGCGCTATAGGGGTCGCGTGGTCGACTCAACGGGGAGTGCGGTGACCGAGGCAGAGGTGATGTTCGGCGCCGCCCTGTTCATCAGGCGGAGCCCGGATGACAACGGCGTGGTCTGGGGAGATCTGTCCTCGGCGGCCGATGGTTCCTTCGAGTTCGAGGTGAGCGGATCACCCATGGTCGCCGCTCGCCGCGGTGTAGATCACGAGTGGTTGGTGGTCTCGGACTTCGACGACGGCGGAGAGATCACTCTGAACTCCGATCTCGACGTCCAGTTCGAGCTACGGGATCGGGAGGGCTCGGTCATCACGGGCGCAGAACTGCACCTGTCACCATTCGCGAAGGCCTCCAAGCTCATAACTCTCCTCCAGAGCGACATGCGGAGAGGCGATGTCACGGAGGAGGCCCCAGGCAAGTTCACGGTCAGGGCCCTCGTCGAGGGCGACTACCGGGTCCGCGCTCAGGCCAAGGGATTCGCGATCCTCGACCGAGTGCTCCAAGTGGCCGAGGACGGAGACTCCTTCGAACTCGTGCTCGATCGAGCGGGGACTCGCAGGGTCCAGGTCGTCGACCTCGATGACCGTTCTCCTGTCTCCGGTGCGCGCGTGACAATCCAAGATCAGAACTTGGGCCAGTCGGTGATCGCGGTAGGGAGCACGGACGAGGCAGGCTACGTGGTACTGAGCGGTGTACCCGCCGAAGGCGAGCACGACCTCGCCCTGCGCGTGACCCACCCCGCCTATGCTGACTCACTGGACGGCTATGAGACCCGCGAGCCGGAGACGCGCACCGTGGAGCTTGCTTCGGGCACGCAGGCGAACTTCCAGGTCACGGTCGGCGGCGCAGCTCCTTTGGAGCCCTTGATGATCTCCATCCACCCCGACGAGGCGACCGGGAGCTTCATGAGCCTCCCGACCACGGGCCTCACCGACCTGCGCGGGTCCGCGACCTTCTCGCAACTCCCCGCGGGAGAGTGGAGCTACACGGTCACGACTCGCTTCCTGAACACCGACGTCAAGAACCTGATCACCGCCGGGCAGCCGGAGATACTGGCTTCGGGCACGTTCAGCGTTGCGCCCGGAGCGACGGAGGAGATTCACGTCGAGCTAGCCGCGGACGACATCGAGGAGAGCCATGCATCCGAGAGTGCGGGCATCATGGGTCGAATCATGGTCGAAGGCGTCGTCCCTACGGGGCTCCAGGTGGGCGCCGTGCCCATGGAGGGCAATCAGGCCTCCGAACTCAGCTTGTTGCCTGTGTTACCTGGCGGTGAGTACCGAATCGACGGGCTCCGTCCAGGCAAGCACACGCTCTACGTAGGTTGTGGCAGCCTGGAGCGTGGCGACTTTGGTGTGATTGCCATGCCAAGAGTCGACATCAGGCCCGGCCGGGTCACGCGCAAGGACATTCATCTCAAGGGGTCCACCTTCGAGATCTCTCTGGTCGACGCCGCTGGCGAGCCGGTTCGCGACGGCGACTTCCATGCTTCACTCATGCTTGACGGTCCATCGAACAACCCGTACAGCCGCCGGTCAGGCGAGGGAGTCTACACGGTCACCGTCTGGGAAACCGGCGAGTACAAGCTGTGGGCCACCAGCCCGACCGAGGGCAGCGCCACGCGCATCGTCGAATTCCTCGGCACTCCGAACGAACGCTACGAGCTCATTCTATCGCGGGGAGTTCCCTGTGCAGGAGAGATCGAGCTGCCGGAGGGCGACTACCCGAGCGAGGGTCAGCTCTTCTTCAGCCAGGGCGGCAGGAGGTTGTTCAACCGGTCCGTGCCCGTGACCTTCACCGACGGTCGTGCGACCTTCGAGATGATCGGTCTCCACCCCGGCAACTACCATGGCGGCGTGCATTTCTTAGAAACAGGAGAAGTGCTCCACCTGGCCCTCGTGCTGCCCGAGAGCGGCGATACCAACCTCCAACTCCTGCTGAGTACGGAGCTGCCGGAACCCGCGCCCGGATTCGATTTCCGGCCAGTGAATTCCGACGAATAGAACCTCAGCGGGCCGTGGCCTCGGTCACGGCCTGCTTCACTTTCTCAAGGGCGGCGTCGACATCCATGACCTCGCTGCCTTCCTCGCTACGGGAGTTCCACTCGACCTTGCGGTCCGTGGCGTCACGCCCGACGACGATGCGCAGGGGCACTCCGACGAGGTCTGCGTCCTTGAACTTGACCCCAGGGCTGACCTTCTTGCGGTCGTCCCAGAGGACGTCGATGCCGGCCGCTTCGAGGTTATCGTGCACCTCCTGGGCGAGAGCGTCCTGAGCCTCATCGCCGGCGCGCATCTGCACGATCATCACGGTGTAGGGCGCGATCGGAATGGGCCAGATCATGCCCGCGTCGTCGTGGTTCTGCTCGATCGCGGAGGCAGCGACGCGTGACACGCCAATGCCGTAGCAGCCCATCCAGTAGGGCTCGGTCGGGCCTTGCTCGGGGGCGAACTTGGCATCCATGGCGCTCGAGTACTTGGTACCGAGCTGGAAGATGTGGCCGACCTCGATGCCCCGGGTGATCTCGATCTCACCCTCGCCTTCGGCCACCAGATCGCCGGCTTGCACCAGCCCCAGGTCCAGGGTCTCGGGCTGCTCGAGATCCCGCCCGAACCACACGTCCAGGTAGTGGGTATCGGTCTCGTTGCCACCACACAGGAAGCCGTCGACTCCCTCCACCGAGCTGTCGGCCAGGAGCCTCACCTCCTCCGCCAGACCGATGGGGCCGGCGAAGCCAACCTCGGCACCGGTGACCCGCTTGACGGTCTCGGGGCTCGCAAGCTGAACGTCCAGCGCGTTCATGTGATTGAGCAGCTTGACCTCGTTGATCTCTCGATCACCACGAGCCATCACGGCCACCACGCTGGTGCCCTCTTCGGTGGTCGCCTCGTAGAGAACGGTCTTCAAGAGGCGCTCGATGGGGAGCTGGGGAAACAGCTCCAGCAGAGCCTCACAGGTCTTGGCGCCTGGTGTCGGCTCCTTGTGTATCCCGACCTTCTCGGGCGTGGCCGGGGCCGCCGAGATCCGAGAGACTGCCTTCTCCACGTTGGCCGCATAGCCCGTGGCTCGGCAGACTGCGATCGCATCCTCGCCCGTATCAGCGTCCACCATGAACTCCTCCGAACCTGAGCCTCCAATAGCACCTGCATCCGCCTGCACGGGCGTGAAGCGCAGGCCGCTGCGCTCGAAGATCCGGTAGTAGACCCCGCGCATCACATCGTAGGAGGCCTTCATTGCCTCCTCGGAGGCGTCGAAGGAGTAAGCATCCTTCATGATGAACTCCCTGCCGCGCATCAGACCGAAGCGCGGACGGATCTCGTCACGGAACTTGGTCTGGATCTGGTAGAGGATCAGGGGTAGCTGCTTGTAGCTCTTCACGAAGCGCTTGACGAAGGTCGTGATGACCTCCTCGTGCGTCGGACCCAGGCAGACCTCGCTGCCCTTGCGATCAGTGAAGTGAAACAGGATGCCGTCCGCCACATAGCGGTCCCAACGACCACTCGAGTCCCAAAGCTCGCGCGGCTGCAAGGCGGGCATCAAGAGCTCCTGGCAACCAGCTGCTTCGTGCTCCTCGCGCACGATGGCCTCGATCTTCTTGAGCACCCGCAACAGCATCGGTCCGTAGGTGTACTGACCGGCGGCGAGCTTATGCAGGAAACCCGCGCGCGCCATCAGGGCATGTGAGCGAACCTCGGCATCGGCGGGCTCTTCCTTGAGCGTGACGAAGAGTTGTTGGGTGACCTTCATGGGAGGAACTCTAGCGTTGGCGGTCCCAAATGAGGCCTCCGCGCTCGGATTCTGAGCGATGGATTACGGCCCCCCAGGGCCAAGAGGCCCTGATCCATCACCCTCTGCAGCTCAGGGGCAGAGCTCCAGAGTGATGCCGTTGCTGAAATTGAAGCCGGAGCCACCGGGGTTGAGGGAGTCTCGATAGACGTACTGGAAGTACAGACGCCGCCCGGCCTCAACAGCTCCCGCCCCTGAACCCATCGGAAAGGCGTTCAGGTCCAGCATGCGATCGGCCGTCCCGAAGGCGGATGCGACCTCGACCGGTGGTAGCCGGAAGTGGGGCGCGGCGACGCAGAGGTAGCCATCTCCCAGGGTCGTGCGATTCACCGTCGAGGCATGCCCGTAGAAGAACATGCCCATCTCGAAGGGCACCACGTGTCGGACGACCAGCACCAGGTCGTTGGCCCCATGGCTGTAGGTCCCGGTTACACCAATGCTTCCCTGGGTTTTCGTCGAGTTGAGTGTCGACTGGCAGTGGATCCAGACCGTACAGCTGGGATTCTCAAGGATGCGGAAGGGTGGGCCGAGTGCCTTCTGACCGGTGGCACTGGTGAATACGGGTTGGACTTCGAGCTGGTAGTCGGAGGTGCCCGGCCCTGGAGGAAGATCGGCCAAGAGCGTCAGCTCTCCAGAAGCGGGAATCAGGCCCAGCCCTCCTGCTCCTCCAAGCGAGGTGATGGGGGCTGCCAGACCAAGGACCCCGAGACGATCGGGCTGGTAGAGAAATGCTCCGTGGGATGCAGTGAGCAGATCGACGACATCTCCCGGAGCTCCTGTGAACGTCACCTCGACCTTGCCACTGACCAGCTGATTGGCCGCAATCTCAGCAGTCCGCAAGGAGCCGCTGATGGACTCCAGGCAACAGCCACTCTGGGTGACCCCCGGGATGCCGTTCGCACCGGGTGGAACTGGCGGACTGCACCCGATGCAGACTCCGCCGACACCGGGGGCTCCACCGATCAGGGTGCTGTTCAGCTCCTTCACCTGGGCATTGGAGAGCACGAGGGCCGCCCCCCCGTTGCCACCATTTCCAGGGGCATTCAGCTGGTCGCCATCGTCTGCGTCGCTCCCCACCCCACCTTCGAAAATGGTGTTCGAGGCGAAGACGAAGCTATCGGAGACCTCCGCAGCCGCGCCTCCGTTCCACCCATCGAAGTCACTCGGGTCGATCGGATCTCGTCCGGGAGCACCTAGCACATGGGAGTCGAACAGGGCGAGCCGCGTCTCCACGGCACCACCTTCCACCGATAGAGCGGGCTTGAGAGCCCCACCGCAGCTCACGTTCCCCTCGGCGTCCTTCCAGCAACTGGCCACACCGGAGATGAGCTCGCAGGCAACGAGGACGACGTCTGTGGCGTTGAGCACATGGACAGCCCCACTCTGGTTGCATGCGCTGAGCCCACCGCCACACATGGACGAGGCCCCCTCGATATGACAGTTCTGGACGCGCACCGATCCGGCGCAGTCCTTGATCGTCAGCGCACCCTTGGCCCCCATCAGGTACTCGAAGCCGTCGACTCGGAGGCGCAGGCCGTCGAGGAGCACCTCCTGTCCTGGCGCGAGATTCTCGATGACGAAGATCGGAGTGTCCCCGAAGTCCTTCACGATGTACGGCGGATTGTCCGGGTCCTGCGCCATGATCGTCAGGCTCTTGCCGTCGATGTGGATGGCGTCGAACAGCTGGCCACCACGAACCAGAATGGTGTCCCCCTCGGACGCAGCCGCAATGGCTGCACGAATCGTGGTGAAGTCACCAACTCCTGTTGTATCAACGATCAGAACTGACGCATTCGCGAGAGAAGATAGCGTCAGAAAGGCGAGGGCAGGCGCGAGCACTGAATTCATGGCCATCATCCATCTGTTGTTCAAGAGTCGGGCGTGGAGCTAAATCGAGCCTAACACCTGCCACGAATTCGTGGTGATTGAAGCTGCTTCCAGGCAGCCAGGGGTGACTCCAGATGGAAGCTCCGTGATTCCAGAGCTCCTTGGGCCTCCTCCACAGAGAGGAGCCGCCCAGCGATTCACTCCCCGCGGCACGCTTACATGTCGTAAGCGCTTCGGGCAGGTTTCAAGGGCCGGTTCATCCACAGGGGTCTGCGGAGACCTCCCGGACCGGGAGCGGGGCGAGTCTTCTCCTTCCATTCGAGGTAGACCTCCCATGAGCGCTCCGTGTCCACCTGCACATCACCGAAGCGATCGCCCTCTCGAGCCGCCTCCACGCGGACCTTCTGGTGCCAGCAGTGCATGCCGCTCATGGGGTCGGGCTGGGGCGGGAAGGTCAGGTTCTGGTTGACGCCGATCTCGTTCCACCAGGCCTTGTCCGTGTCACCCTTGATCTTCGAGCTCGCGCCGCCCTTGTGACGGAACAGGAAGCGCGTTCCATCCCGCTGCATTTCCACCAGTGAGCTCGACATGGCGCTACCACCCACATCCTGGAAGAGTCGCCAGCGACCGGTGTGATGCGAGCATGCGACCACTCCCGGGTGGATGCCCTCGGTGATCCAGACACGTGGCACGAAGTAGCCGATCTGGGTGTTCACCCGCGCAAGGCCGCCATTCTCGAGGCCGAGCTTGCGCGCGTCCTCGGGGTGCACCCAGAGAGGGTTGGTGTGAGAAATCTCCTGCAGCCACTTGGCGTTGGCCGAGCGCGTGTGGATCAGGGTCGGCAGGCGGAAGGTCGGCAGCAAGGCCCGGTCCCCCGCGTCGAAGTCCATCTCCTTCCAGTGCACCTGGCTGCGGATGTAGCCGGGCGTCGCGTGCTCGCCGAAGCCCCAGTCCTGCAGGGTGCTGGAGTAGAACTCAAGCAGCTTGGAGGGCGTGCCCCAGCCAGCGCGCCGGCCCAGGTCCTCCACATCGACGCCGTCCTCGTCAGCACCACGCTCCGCTTCAGCACGCCTCTGCCCCTTGTAGGGCACGTCGAAGGCCCCGAACTTGCGCATGTACTCGAGCGGTGCGATGCCCTTCTCCGCGGCAGCCTCGGGCAGACCCGGCACACCGTTCTCGAAGACGTCCGTCCAGTACTCGTCCATCGTCTGGGGCTTGCCAGGACGCTCCTTCGACTCGAAGTACTTCAGGATTCCACGCTTGCCGTCGGGATCGATGGCCGCGGTGATCGCGATCCACAGCTCGGACTCCTCCCACACCTCCCCTGGATTGTAACCACGGGTAGTCTGAGGGTCTTCTCCTTCGAGCCGCGCGTACTCCCGTAGTACCGGCTGGCGAAAGCCGATCCAGGTGCCCGCATGAGTCTCCTGACTCATGACATCGTGCCGCTCCGGTGCGAGCCCCACCGGCAGGACATAGTCAGCCCACTGCGCGGTCTCCGACCACGTCGGCGACAGCGCCACGTGGCAGCCGATCTTGTCCTCGTCCTCGAGCATGTCCACCCACATGCAGCCGTCCGGATTGGTCCAGACGGGGTTGTAGACGCGGGTGAAGTAGACGTCGATCTTGTTGCCCTGATCCCGCAGGAGATGCGGCAGGATGAAGCTCATCTCGTAGTGCGCGATCGGCCACTCCTTGGGCCAGTGGCGCTCGTTCCAGCGCTCGATCGGCGGCGGGTTGAGGCTCGGGCGCGGGACGAACTTGTCCCAGGCAGAGGGCTGGATCCCGCCCTCGGTGCCGACGCTGCCAGAGAGCACGTGCAGGAACATCAGGCTGCGAGCCACCTGCCAGCCGCCCTCGTGACCGGCGGCGGTGTTTCTCCAGAGATGGCTGGTGAAGGCACTGCCTGCGGCCGCGATCTCGTCAGCAATCTTGCCGACGAAGTCCGTGGGAATCTTGCACTCACGGGCGACGAACTCGGGCGTGTACTCGTCATACATCTCGCCGAGAAGCTCCAGGAAGCGCTCGAAGGTCCCTGGCCCATCCTCGTCACGGGCCGCGAGGTACTCGCGCCAGTTGGTCCAACGGCGAACGAAGTCCTTGTCGATGCGACCGGACTGGATCAGGTTTCGGGCAATGCCCAGGAGGAAGGCGGACTCGGTGCCCGGCCAGGGACTGATCCAGTGATCTGCGTGTGTCGTCGTATTCGAGAGTCGCGTATCGACCACGGCCACCCGCATTCCGCCGGTCTTGGCATCAATGATGCGTTGAGCGTGGGGGTTGAAGTAGTGGCCCGTCTCCAGGTGAGCAGAGAGCAGCAGCACGAACTTGGCCTTCGAGTAGTCCGGTGAGGGCCGGTCTCCGTGAAACCAGAGGGTGTAGCCCAGGCGTGCGCCTGCAGAGCACACGTTCGTGTGGCTGTTGTGCCCGTCGATTCCCCAGGCCTGCAACATGCGCAGGACAAAGTGGTCCTCTCCCGGACGGCCCACGTGGTAGACGACCTCGTCCTGGCGCTGCTCGTCGAAGGCCTTGGCGATACGGCCGCCGATGTCGGCCACAGCCGCCTCCCAGCTGACAGGCTCGAACTTGCCCGAGCCGCGCGGACCAACACGCTTGAGCGGTGTCAGGATGCGGTCGCCGTCCTTGATCTGGTTGATGGTGGCCGGTCCCTTGGCGCAGGTCCGGCCGCGGCTACCTGGATGCACAGGGTTGCCCTCGAACTTGACGATCTCCCCTGACTTCTTGTCGACAAAGGAGAGCAAGCCGCAAGCGCTCTCGCAGTTGAAGCAGATCGTGGGAATGCAGCGGTAGTGCTTCTCAACTCGCTGAGGCCATGCATCGGGATCCAGCTCGACCCAGTCATCCCACTTCTCGGGAGGGGGACCGACTTCAAGCTCCCAGGGAGAGCGACGCGGGGCAGTGTGGCCCTTGGTGTCTTCGGACATGTGGATACTTGGAGAAGAGCGCGCTCAGCTGATGGGCAGCGCCTGACCGGCGCGGACGAAGGCATCCTCGATGGTCCGCAGACCAATGAGTGCGAGGAGGCCAGCTGTGGGCAGAGCGAGAGAGAGGGGCAGGAGTCCGGGGACCCCGAGAGTTAGAAGCACGATCGGGGCGACAATTCCGGCCAACACACCGCCGTACCAGTGCTGCTTTGCCCAGGGCCCCTTGGTGAGGAGGCGAGCCGCCCGGTGATACTCTTCCTCTCTACCCTTGGGAGCACAGCGCCCCTCGGTAAGGGTGAAACCCATGTGCAGCACGAGGCTCGCGAGGAAGGCCGTGGTCAGGCCGACACCGAACTCGAAGTCCACATCGAGAAGCGGGAAGGCCAGAGCCAGGAAGGCGCTGCCAGCCAGAGTGGCCTGCACGACAAGGTGCATTGCCCAGTAGCGACGCATCCAGAGCACGCGGCCCTTCGCCTGGGCAAACAGCCAGGCCGTGTAGCAGGCCGTGAAGCCCCCGAGGAAGAGTGCCGGGGCCACGAAGAGAGCGCTCGAGGGCCCAGCCGAGTCACCACCGATGAGGGCCCAGCCGATCCATGCCACGAGCAGGACCTGATAGGCGAGAATCACGAAGGATCCGCGAGCCAGCCATGAGTCCCAGTTGGGACGCAGCATGATCAGGTAGAAGCGCTCGGGGCGCTTGAGGTCGAGCACCAGCAGCACCAGGCAAATGGCGAGTGCCACGAAGGAAGCGATGGACGGCAAGAGCCCCAGATCGTTGCCCTCGCCCCCCAGCAGCTCCAAGACCAGGGCCAGGGGGAAGATCCCACCGGCCAGGGACTTGGTGAAGAGGTAGTCGGTGATCTTCGATCCCCACAGTTGCTTGCGAGGAACGTCATAGACCGTCCTGGCTTGGTCTTGCTGACCTTCGGCTCTGCGGTCAAAGGCCTCGAAGGTCTGGGCGTCCATCTGGGCACCGGTCTGAGGGTTCGACCAGATGTAACCACCTGCCTTGTTCGTCAGGCTCGGGTCGATTCCTGCCTCGGAGACCTCGCGATAGCGGACGTTGGGCTTGGTCCCAGCCTCGGGCTTGCGCACGCTCAGGTCGAACTCCCTGGTCATGCGCGAGACGACGCTCTCTGGGTCGTCGAAGTCGCCGGGGATGATCGCCTCGGTGGGACAGACCACGGCACACGCCGGCGCCAGACCAACCTCCGTGCGGTGGGCGCAGAAGTGGCACTTCTCGGCGGTCCCGCTCTCCTCGTTGATGTAGAGAGCATCGTAGGGACAGGCGTGCATGCAGCTCTTGCAGCCGATGCAGATGTCCTGGTCGAGGTCAACGATTCCGTTGTCCTTCTTCTCCAGTGCAGTCACCGGGCAAATGCTCACGCAGGGTGCGTCGGTGCACTGATTGCAGCGGAGCACGGCGAAGCTACGGCGGACCTCGGGAAATGCCCCTGTCTCGGTGTACTTCACCCAGGTCCTGAAGTCTCCCAGAGGAACATTGTTCTCCGACTTGCAGGCAACAGTGCAGGCGTGACAGCCGATGCACCGGGTGTGATCGATGACGAATCCGAGCTGCAAGGCGACGTGGGGATCGGGACTCCGAAACGGGCGAAGGGACTGAGCGAGAATCCTCGCGTCAGCCCCCCCCGAGAGCACACCTTTCTCCGATTTTCTGGCCGATCGGCCAAGCTTCCCGGTCAACGGACCCCGAGCCACAGAGATCCCTACCCCCTGGCCCCGCGTGGGAACCTACATTGAACTCAGCATGACGATGACCGCGACCACCAGGCCGAGGCTCAGCACCAGCAACAGGATCTTGACCCAGGAGTAGGGGGCCTTCCCGACGATCCTCCCCGTAAGGCCGTGAATCAAGACCGTGTAGGCCTTTCCACCAAAGCGATACTGCAGGCTCCAGATCGGGAGCAGCACGTGCTTCCAGCGAACCTCGCTGATCAGGTTGCTGACCCGCAAATGACGCTGTGTGTCCCCAGGCACGTCACCCGAGCAGCGCTGCTCCTGAATCGCGATGATGTCCTGTTGTGCTTTCTCCCAGGCCTGCTGGAGATCGATGCCGTACTCCTCGGCCCGCCAACCAGCAAGGTACTCCGGCCTGTAGGGCACCAGGCCTCCGGTATCGAAGCTCCCCAGGGAGCGCACCAGGCCGGCCGGCTGGCCGCTGGAACCGTGGATCAGATGGTCATCGAAGTGATCGTCTCGAGATCCCCAGGCCGGGCGCCAGCGAACTTTCCTGACCCGACGGGTTCGCGTGACCATCTTCCCGTTCACCCGCGTCCTGTAAGTCTGGGTCACATAGTAGTAGTAACCCGCATCGGCTGACCAGTCCGAGTGAACCTGAGCATCGAAGGTCCAGAATGGGACGTAGATTCCGGCCGCCTCGAAGTTCTTCGTGTGCTTGAGGGCACTCGGTCTGAACCAGAGCCCCTTGATCCACTTCCGGAAGTTCTCGTGGACCTGCTCACGACTGACGTCCAGCGGTACAAGGGACTCAGGGCGTATGGCGTTCCTGTTGGCCTCCTGCTCTAGCACCGTTGCGGACCCGCAGTAAACGCACAGGTCTGCGGTATTCAGATCTTCAAAGGTCACCCTGGCGCCGCATGTGTCACAGCTCGCGACCCGGAGCTGTAGACCCAATCCTCGTTGGGCCCCTTCGGCTTCACTCAGCTCTCGTTCCAGAATCGTGCCTTCCGAGCGGGGCACCTCGACCTGGTTACCACAGTGGGCGCAGGTCAGGGCGTCTGCCGCAGGGTCCCAGATCATGTCTGCCCCACACTCATCACAGTTGAACTCGACGCTCTGGCTGCCCTCTAGCTCCACCTCCGCCTCGATAATCTCCTCTCCACTGCTGGCGGCTTCCTCTGCTCCCGTCCTGTCCTGATTCACGGCTCTCCTGGTCAAAGTGGCGATTCTGTGAATAGATGGATATTCTGGCGTACTGTCGCCAAGGCGTAACTCTTATTCACTCCGAGGAAACGGAAAAGTACAGACATGGGATTGATCGACTGGTTCAAGCGTGGCGTGGGCGAGATGATGGTGGCGCGTCCGGACGATGCCAAGTCCCAGGTCGTCTGGAAGCACCCCGACCCCACAATTCCGATGAAGTCGCAGCTCACCGTCGAGGCGGATGAGCTGGCCGTCTTCTTTCGCGATGGAAAGATCGTCGAGTCGATGGAGCCGGGTCGCTACACCCTTGATTCCTCGAACCTGCCCTTTCTCTCCAATCTGGTCGACAGCTTCACCGGAGGGAACGTCTTCATCAGCGAGGTGTTCTTTGTCTCGATGCGCGAGTTCACCGGGATCAAGTTCGGTGGACGAATCGGCCACGTGGAAGACCCCAAGAGCGGTATTCCCGTTGAGACCATGGTCCATGGAGAGTTCTCATTCAGGGTCACCGACCCAGAGAGCCTGATCGTCGGCCTGGTGGGCATGGGGCGCACGCAGTCTCACCTGGTGCGCTCCTGGATGAAGGAGCAGGTGCTGAAGGTCATTCGTGATCGCACCGCCGAGCTCCTGGTCAAGAAGAAGTGGCCCCTGCTGGACGTGACCAGCGGTGCCTACACCGAGGAGATCGAGCAAGACGTTCTCAAGGGCATCAGCGAGCACGTTGCCGACTACGGAATCGAGGTCGTTCGCCTGGGCAACTTCGTGATTGGAATCGACGAAGAGGACTCAGACAACCTCAAGCGTCTGTACACGGACGCGGCCTATCTACGCACGGTCGGCGGCGTCGGTCAGTACCAGCAGTTTGCTGCTGGGAAGGCGATGATGGGAGCAGGCGAAGGCATGGCCCAGGGCGGCGCTGGAGGAGAAGGGGGAGGCGCCGGTGGCCTTCTAGGCGGCGCAGGTCTCGGAGTCGGATTCGGAATGGCTCAAATGCTCGTCAAGGATCACAGGGGTGGAGAGGTCCTGGCACCCGCTGCCGCTGGAATCGTCTGCGGCCACTGCATGACCAGCGTGCCCGCCGGTTCTTTTTGCGCCAGCTGCGGAAAGGCCCTGAAGGCCGCTGAGACTCCCGCTGAGACGGGCGCTGGATTCTGCTCGGGCTGTGGAAGCCCCCTCGCCCCCGGGGCGGCCTTCTGCGGGCAGTGCGGTGTCAAGAGAGAAGCCTGACCATTGGCCGAGGTAAGAAAGTGCGCGAACTGCGGAGCCATCCCCACAGCTGGCGACATGCGGTATTGCGGCTTCTGCGGCAAGGAGCTGCCATCCATCCATCCGCCTGCTGCCCCGATCCGAACTCCCTTCGGTGACCTGGAATCCCGTTTCGCGGCCATGGAAGCTCACCCCTCCATGGAGGGCGTTCTTGCGCATGCGCCCGGTACCCGTGGGATCGCTGCTGGGCACACAGCCCGGGGTGTCTTCGGCATCGTGTTTAGTGTGATTGCCCTGGGGATGTTCATGTTCACCTTGATGATCTTTGGCCCCTTTGCTGTCTTCCCGCTGATATTCATCGTAGTTGGCGTGCTCGTCGCAATGAGCGGCTTCAAGAAGTCGGCAAAGTTCCAATCCTCCCCGCTAGAGCGCGTGAAAGCAGTCGTTGTCGATGAGCGGGTGCGCATCTCCGGTGGTGGCAGGAACTCATCCTCCAGGACGCACTACTTTGCCACCTTGCAAGACAAGGAGAACAACCGTCAGGAGTACATGGTCGACGAGGCAACGGCCTCAACGATCGCACCAGGCGACATCGGCGTAGCATTCATCAAGGCTTCATACATGCTGGACTTTCGACGCATCGAGGTGTGAGGGTTCCTCGACCAGGCCTCAGACACAAATGAAAAGAGCCGCTCCTGAGGAGCGGCTCTCACGATCGCTAGGAATCGAGTTCTCGACTCTTTGGCGAGCAGAGCAGGGCGCCGTCGAGAATCGTTCAGTTGATCCCCCCAGAGCTTCCACCCTGGACCGAACGTTCTCGACGGACACACAGTGTTCACCTTCTCGCGCACCGCTTTAGGTGGCGCACTCCCAGAGCTTCAACGCAAGTGCAAGTTCCGCGATGAAGCCGGGTGTGTGTTCCGGTGATCTTGGTGGCGCCCTGGCGACTTTACGTCGGGTTGCCACCCTGCTTGATCCTGTACGCCAGTCAGAGGCTGTGGTTGCCAGCAATTCGACAATTGGCTCTTTTGTTTACAAAGGAGCCGACTTTGGGCGCTTGATTCGAATGGTATCGCCCACCTGCATCTCCCCGGCCTGAATGACCATGCAGATCACTCCCCGACCCCGGCGTCCCCTCCGGTTGGCCCGTAGCACCCTCTTCACGGCCGTCTTACCGAACCGCTCGAGGAACTTGCCACAGGGCTGATGCTGCTGGGGGGAGATCTCGAGTACCGCGGATCCGATCTCCAGCTGTGAGGCCACGGGTAGGTTCGCCTCGGAGAGGTCGAGGTCCACGTGTAAATTATCGCCGCTGAGGGCGCATTGCTCTGGCCCCTTGGCAAGCGACGAGATCACGTGAATGTTGATCAGGCTGATCTGGTCTTGACCCGTGCGCTCGCTGTCGACGGACCAGCGATCTCCGTGCATCCCAAGCTCGGGGGAGACCTCAGCGACCTCCACGATCTTCCTGGTACCTTCCGCCGGACGCAGCACGAGCCCGACCAGACGGCCCTCGTCCTTCGGGGAGGCCGGCAATCTGTTGAACCAGCGGTCGAAACGCCTGCTGAAGTCCATCGGATCGTTGTTCCAGCCCTCCGCCGATCCCTGGCTCAGCCCTGAAGCTCGCGCAGGTCATTCAAGACCTTTGATGCGGCACCTGAGTCCAGCGAGCTGATGGCCGAATCGACGCCCTCGGCAAGAGTCATGCACCTGCCCCCGGCCTTGAGAATCAGTGCAGCCCCCAGCAAGGCTGCGTTCCGGGCTGGCCCCGGCTCTCCCGCGAGCACGAGGGCATTCATCTCCCCGGCAGCCTTGACCAGCGCAGGGTTGTCGCCGGCTCCCTGACCGTCCGGTGCAGGACTGAAGAGGGGCAGCTCGGGCTCGGCACCACTGGAGAGCCCGAAGTCCTCCGGCTCGACCACCAGGGAGACGAGGTGCTCACCAGAGAGCTCGATCCCCCGAGTGCGCTTGCGAACCGAGGGAGTCGTGCCACCCTCAACCCCCTGAATGGCGCAAGCTCGCTTGTGACCAAGGCTCTGCATGACCTCGACGGCGACCCCCAGAACGGGGCCTGACTGGGCCCCCACAACCACGGCTGCACTTGCAGGACAGATCAACTTCTCGACCGTGGAGAGCGCAGTCCGCATCACCACTCCATCTCGCACAGGTCTCAGGCTCATCAGCGAGGGCAGCATTCCACTCACAGCGAGGGCCGCGAAGCGCGTTTGATTGACCCAGGACTCGGCCTCACCTGGGTCCCAGGTCATGCTTGCGCCCAGGAACTCGAGGACGTTGGCTGACGTCAATCCCCGAGTCGGCGGCACATTCCGATCAGAATTGATCAGCACGCGAACGCCAGCTCCCGCGGCAATCAGGCCCGAGGCCACCTCCATGGGGGATGCAATTTCGGTTCCTGAAATTGGAGGACAGACACAGACGAGCCCGGGCATCCCCTCACAAGGAAGTGTCGCATGGGCACGAGCAGCCGCGGCGAACCCGCCGATCTCATCTACGGTCGTACCTTTCGAGCGCATCGCCACGAGAAAGGCCGCCACCGTCGCATCATTCTCCGTTCGCGACAGGATGGCGTCGAAGGCCTTATAGGCCTCCTGCCGGGTCAGGTTTCGCAAGACCTTGCTGCCGGGGGTGATGGTGCGAAGGAGGTCGCGAAGACTCATTGATCCCCTTCCGGTTGGGAGGCTGGAGCAAATCGGAGACGAATCGAATTCGAAGGGAATTCTGGCCGAGTGCCAAGGGTAGCAAAGGGGACCAAATCCTAGGAAGGATCTCCGTTCGATTGTCGAATCACTGCGGTTTGAAGACCTCTCGAGCGTAGCGAATCCCGGTTTGGCGGGTATCTTCGGTCAGTCGCAGCCCTGATCTTCCAGCGATCTCTCAGCACCAAATCCCACGCCAGCAATGATTCGACCTCTATCAGCCGTCCTGCTCACGGCTCTCGCGCCCCTTGCGAGAGCAGACATGGTGCAGCTGACGGACGGCACTCAACTCGACGGCTTTTGGCTGGAAGACACGAGCACTCACATCATATTTCAGGTCAGTGGTGAGTCGAAACCGCGAAAGCTGAAGCGCGCAGAGGTCGAAGTCTTCGAGCTGACCTTCCCTTCCGAAGAAGAGCGCATTGCTGCAGACCCCAACTGGTCTGTCGAACGCGAGACTCAGGCCATAGCTCAGTACTTCTTGCCGGAGCAAGCCGGAGAGGTAGAGGTGGTGCGCTCCAAGCACTACATCATCTTCTCTACAGCATCCGGGGCCGACCGCGTGGCCAAGGCGATGGAAGAGATCTACAAGGCCTTCGAGAAGACGTTCCCCTTTGAAGAGCCCGCGGGCGCACCCCTGCTCCCCGTCTTCCTGCTCAAGGACCACGGAGAATACACCGAGTGGTCAATGCGCTCGACCGGCTGGAGCCGCGAGGAGGCCGCCCGCTCTGCTGGGCACGCCTACAGGGACTACTTCGCTACCTACTTCACTGGAGGAGCCGATGCGACCATGTATCACGAGGCTGGCCATCAGCTGGTTGGGAACCGGTTGATGCTCAACGGAGGCGGCTCATGGTTCCAAGAAGGCATGGCCGTCTACTTCGAGGACAGGTGGAAGAAGAGCACCAGGCTCTCCAGCGTCGCATCCGGCATGATCAAGTCTGATCGGTACACCAAGTTTCGTGTGCTCTTTGATGTGCAGAGCTTGCTGCACTCCGTTGGAGATAGCACCCGAGGCAGCATCGCTGGCCAGCGATACACACAGTCCGGAACCATCATCAACTTCCTGGTCGAGGGTGAGCTGAAGAAGAACTTCAGCAAGATGCTCGACGAACTTCGCAACTACCGCGGAAATCCATCCAAGGGCGACACCGCTGTGGATGAGCACATGTGGGACACGATCTTTCGCAAGGCCTACGGTCTGAATATCGACGAGGTCGAAGCCCTCTGGAAGGAGCACTTCTAGGCTCATGCTCAAGCTCTATGCCTTCCTCCTGACTCTCGTGGTCTTCGGATCGATCGGGGTGCCCGCGGTGGTCCACTCTGCCCCGGAGATGACGGTCAAGGTCGAGAGTCTTGGGCTGCAGTTCGAGCCCCCCCAGAAGTGGCGGCTCTCTCGAGAGTCCACTCCCGAGCAGCTCGTGCTCTATCCGGGAAAGACGAAGACCATCCCTCTATTGCGGGTCCGGACCTTCCAGGGCGACTTCTCAACCGAAGACCGACTCGCTGCGATGACGAGAGGTCTCCCCGAAGAGGAGGCCAACGTGCACTTCATTTCCTCCAAGAAGTGGGCTCACGAGAGGCGCCGCTACGAGACGGCAACAGTGGAGTTCAAGAAGGGGTCTCGGGAGTGGTATGGCCTGTTCACCCTCGTCACGCAGCCGAGGCGCTTGCAGCATGGCTTCTGGCTCTTTGGCAAGAAGAAGGACGTCGACCGTCAGTGGGAGGTCGTCAAGGCCTCGATCATCACCGCGCGTAGCATCAGGCTGGTCGGCAGCGAAGATGAGTCCACTGAAGACAGCGAGCCGGAACAGGCTGTGGCCAAGGAAGCCGCATGGTCTGACCCCAAGAGTGGTCTGAGTATCGCCAGCTGGCCAGCAGGATTCACCCCCGATGACAGCTCCCTCAAACGCTTTCACAAGAGTGGAATCGAGCTCCTGCCCGTCGATACCAAGGCACACAAGTCAACGGCCTTCCTCCTGACCTGCAAGCTCAAGGCCAAGGATGGAGCTGCGATGGATGCCGCAGCGAGCCTCCACACCGAACTTGGCGAGAAGAGCACGGTTCGTGACCTTCGGCGCATCCCTGTCCGTGTCGGCGGCGAAGAGGCAGCCCTGATCAAGTGGGTCGATGAGGCCGGCTCAAGTCCGATCGCCTACCAGGTGCACTTCGTGCAGAAGGATGACCGATCCTTCTACATCGAGTACAGCGCTGCGGAGGCCTGGTCCCGCGCACGAAGCCGTCGCTCGCTCCTCAAGGACTTCATCGCCGGCATCTCACTCGACTAGATCGAGAGGGGGCCGGGTCCCTCGCGGAACTCGGCCCCCTGGATAACTCGTTGGGCCCTCGTGGGCCCGGCGCAGCTAGTCGTCGCTGCCTTCTTCTTCGGCGTCACCTTCGACGCTCTCCTCTTCGCCGTCATCGTTCTCTCCTGCATCGAGCCTTTCTTCAGGAGCAATCGAGGCATCTGCACGAGGGCGGATATGGGCAAAGAACATCTCGTCCTCCTTGTCATAGACCTGCTCGCCATCAACAACGGCGTATTGCACGAAGGTCTGATAGTGCAAGAGGTCTCCATCGGTGACGATCAGATCGCAGTCCTTGCCAACCTCAAGCGTGCCGACTCGATGGTCGATCCCCATCATCCGCGCAGGCACAATCGTGATTGAAGCCAAGGCCAGTTCCTCCGAGAGGCCCCCACGGATGGCAAAGCCAACCTCGATAGGAAGGTGCATGATATCGCGACCAACGATGCCGCCCAGATCCACTCCCTTGCCCGCAGGGACAATTGCAATGGGGACACCGGCCTGAGCAAGCAATGCCCCGTTCTCAATACTGGAGCCACCTTCGCGTACGAGGGTCTCATTCTTGTCGCGACGGTCTCGCGCAGTGATGATCGCCATGGCTCCGGCACGGCCAAGTTCATCCGCAACAGTCCAACCCTCGCGGCATCCATCAATGACCGGGCGGAACCCAAACTCCTGGGCAAGGCGTGCGATGGCCAGCAAATCGCCGCGGTCGCTCGCCCGGAACCGTCCCAGGACATTGCCTCGAAGTACATTCAGGACATTCGGGTCGACGCCTTTCTTATCTGGCTCCTTCAACTCCTTGTCCTTCTTGACGTCGATCTCCCAACGGCGGTACTTCACCAGGTAGTCTCGCGCAGCGATGAGCTTCTCTCGTAGCGCTCGCTTTGAGGCCGCGCTGTTGTAGCTCATCGATGCATAGGTTGATTCGCTCAGGACAATCCCGTCGAAGTCGTAGGGCAACCCATGCTCGGTGCTCATGTAGCGCTTGAGCTTGATTGCAGAGCGTCCAGAGCCGGTTGAGGTGATGCCAGCCGCAAGCCCCAGCACCATGCTCTGCGAGAAGGGATTGACTGAGTTACGGAAGTCTCCGCTGGTACCAGCCAGACCGGAAGAACTGATCGCCACCAGGCCGGGATAGACCCTCAAGCCCTTCGCGTCCAGGATTTGCACACGGAAGTCACGCTCATCCTCAGGCACATCGAGGTAGTAGTCTCGGCCTGGTACCTCGAGGTTGTAGCCGATCTCGACAATCTTGCCGTTCTTCCCGAGAACCGACGCGTCCCGTAAGACCTGGCCGGTGCCCGTGTGTACCTCGGCATTCTCGACGAGAAAATACCGGTCCTTGTCTTCCTCTGGAATTGCCTTCGACTCTTCCTCTTCATCCTTGTCGTCATCGTCATCGAGCCACAGGGCCGACGACGCATGGACAGGGGAGGGCAAGGCGTAGAGTGCAAGTGCACAAGACGTGATCCAGGTTGTAGAACTCTTCAGGGTCTTCATCAGTTCACCTCTCCAGAGACGATCTTGCCTTCGAGCATCACAGCTTCGATCTCGGTTCCCGGCTCGAACGGGTCCGACTTGAAGAAGAGAATGTTTGCGTCCTTGCCTGCGGAGAGGCTGCCTAGCCGCTCTCCCAAGCCCAGGATTTCGGCAGGCTCATGAGTCAGCGCCCGCAAGGCAACGTCTCGCGGTAGCCCAGCCTTGATCAGTTCGCCTGTATCCTTCAGCCAGCTCTGGTGGTTGCTGAGCGAATCACTTCGTGGGATCAGCACCAGCTTGGCGCCCGCCTCACTCAGCTCCATTGGAAGGTTCCGCAGGCGTCTCGTGTTCGGATGCATGCTGAGCGAGGGCTCCATGACCACGCGGCAACCCAGCTCACCGAGCTCGCGCTTCACGTAGAAGATGTTCAAGCTCCGATTGACCGGGATTCGCAGGTCCCAGTCGAAGTCCTCGTCATCGATGGCGTCGATCAAGTGAAGATAATCCCCGGCAGACCCTATTGAGATCAGAGCGCGAAGCTCTCGGTCTCGCAGCTGCTGGAAAGCCTTTGCCTTTGCATCGGGAACAGGGGGGACATAGGGGCCGACTTCAGCGACCTTCTTGTCGTCGTCGTCCTTCTTCTTCTTCTTGTCCTTCTCAGCCTTTTCCTTGGCCTTCTCCCACTTCTCGTGGGCCTTGGTTTCCTTCTCGATGTACTCATCCGCCTTCTCGAATCCATCCGTGATCATCTTCTTGGAGCTCGAGTTGGAGCGCAGAAGCATCTTCAGATAGACGTCATCCTGAACGATCATCTCGGCCTTGTCCTTGCCATGAGGACGGATCGCGACCGCTCGACCAGGGATGCCGTTGCCCGCCGGGTAGAGCCCCAGTGTTGTCACGCCGGCATCGAGGATTTCGGGATAGTAGATGTACCCAGGGTACAGCTCATCGGAAGCCAATTGCTGTGGCTGTGAGTCATTGCTGCCCCTGCTATCCATACCCTGTCGAGAGTAGGCGTTCACGAGCCCGGGAATGGCCACCGAATCGGGGCCAAGATCAACGACACGAATGCCTCGTTCGATGGGCAGGTCCTCTCCAACAACGGCGATCTTTCCATCCTCGACGAGGATCACCGCATTGTGAATCGTTCCATCACTGACCGTCTCTGCCTTGGCAACCTTGATCGCCATGACATCCGGCATTGCCAGACCAGGAGTGGGCGCGAGCACCGAGCTCGTGGCCATGAGAATCGTATTTAGGATCATCGTTCTTTCTTTGGCGCTCTGAGTTCTTCTGAGATCAGAATCGTTGTTTGCCTTCCTGGTATTCGTACTCGAGCTGCCCTTCAATCCAGACACGCTGCACATGGCTGCGTGGATCAAGCGGGTCGCCCGTGTACAGGACGATATCGGCGTCTTTACCTTCCTCGAGACTTCCGACGCGATCGTCAAGCCCAAAGGTGATTGCCGGGTTGATGGTCATTCCTCGAAGCATCTGGTATGAGTCAGCACCAAGCCGAGAGCTCATCGCACCCTGCAGGAAGAACTCTTCCTGTGGGATGACGTTCGAGTCGGTGTTCAATGAGAAGTGCGGGACACCGGCTTTGGAGTACTCAGCTCCGCCTCCATTGATGCGACCATTGGCGCTCGAGTACAGATCCATCATTCGCGGACCGTGATTCACAGGCACTCCCCAGGCAGCGATGGCCGGTGCAGCCTTCCAGCCATCGAAAGACCCATGACTGATCACACACCGCGTTCCAAACTTCCGGTGCCACATGCGAGCAGTATTCACGACCCCCTCGCTCCCGGCTGTGTGAATCAAGATCGGTAGCTCTCGGTTCAAGACCTTCTTCAGGTCCTCCAGGGCGAAGTCGAAGCGACCTTCACGAACTGCACCCCTGGCCTTTGCGCAGACGTCTTCCAGGATCCAGCCCATGCTCGCTCGGTTGTTGCCGAAGGCAAAGGTGCCCGCACGCCGCTGTGGGTTCGAATCCTGAGCTACCTTGAGCCCCCCAACACTCTCAAGCACCGCAGCATCATAGTGGGGACTTGCCTTCGTCTTGTAGAGCACGCCGAAGCCACCCATGTTGGTACCGCTCCCCGGGATTCCGAAGAGCGTGGTCACCCCAGCCGAGCATGCCAGACGCATCGCCCGATTGTCGGGTCGAACCGTGGCGCAAGCGCGTAAGCCCGGATTGACGGAACGCACCATGTCGTTGATATCACCCCACCCACCGGTGTGAATGTGTGTGTGTAGATCAACCAGCCCCGGAACGGCCCACGACTCGGGAAACTCAAGAACCTCTACCTGACCGGAGATCGGCCTGGGTGCCCCGACGTAGACGATCTTTCCATCGGTGATCTCGATCTCGCCCGGCTCGAAGATCTGGTCGGCGCTGTTCATGGTCAGCAGCTTGCCACACTGCAAGACCAGGTCCTGCGCGTTTGATCCGGGAGCCATGGCCAGCAGGGCCACGCCAAGAGTCAGGGCTGAGAGCTTGCTGGGCATCACCACAGGCGCACCCCCTGAGGAATTTCATAGACCAGTTCGCCGTCGATCCAGACATACTCGACCGTGGTTCGAGGGTCCGACGGATCACCTGTCAGGACGACCAAGTCTGCTCGCTTGTCGACCTCGATGCTTCCAAGGTGCTCTGCAATCCCACAGGTGATTGCGGGAACGATTGTCAGGCCTCGTACCGCGGCCATGTCAGTGTTGTCGAATCCATACCGGACTCCCATCGCGGACTGCAGGGGCAGTTCCTCCTGAGGAACAACTGGGGCATCCGTGTTGAAGCCAACCATCTTCATGCCACGCTCTTGAAATCCCCAGGCGCTACCTTCGGCCCTGCCGTCCACGGGAAACCTTGTCGGGCTGGTTGGCCACATGACCTCACGTGGGCCAAGGATCGCCGGCACGCCGATGTCCCTGGCAACTCCACCCAAGAGCCAGGAGTCGAAGGAGCCATGGTCGATGAAGGTGGGAAAGCCAAACTCCATGCGTAGGATGCGGAGCGTCGAGAGGACCACCTGGAAGTACTGGGTATGGGTCGAGATGGCGATCTGTTCCTTGTAGAGATCGCGATAGACATCCAGATTGATGCGACGCTCAGGTGCAGCACCATCGCCGTCTTCAAAGGCTTCCCATCGCCGTGCATAGGCCTTGCCCTGCCGCAATGAGTAGCGTATGTGGTGATTCATCAGGGCGCGGTCCATCCGATAGCCCCAGCGCTTGGGATTGTCGCCCTGCGCAACCTTCAGAGATCCGGGATTGCGCACCAGCACCTCCTCGAAGTCACCCTCGTGGGTATTCAAGAGGATCCCCTGTCCACCGATGTTCGTGCCCGACCCCGGTATGTAGAGGATCGTGGTGATCCCGGCAGCAAGCGGACGCTTGAGGCGATCGTTACCCGGCACTGCCGTGGCGCTGACCCGCAGCCCTGGGTTGACCTGGAAGACCATGTCGTTGTAGCCCCGGGGACCGCCAACATGGCTATGCAGGTCGATCATGCCCGGCATGACCCACGAGCTTCCCACATCAAGTATGGGCGTACCCTCGGGGACCTCGACCTCGGAATCGGCGCCGACCGCGGCTATACGTCCGTCTCTGACCAGGATGACCGCGTGGTCGACTGCCTGGCGCCCATCGAGCTCACAGAGGAGCACTTTCGATGCGCGAATTGCGTAGTTTCCACCGGAGGGTATGGCTTCGGTTCCCGGCTTGGCCTCGCCCCTTGCAGGAGCACCTGCGGCAATCGAAGCCAGCAGGCCCAAGCTCAATACACTGCGCATCCACACCCCGGCCACGGCCGATCCATCGGCCTCGAGCCTGCGTGAGCTGTGGAAGCGAGGCGCCATTACCAGCGGCGACCCTGTGTGCTAGCGTCGTAGACCTTCTTGCCCTCGGTGAAGATCATCTCGACTCCGCATCGAGGATCAGCCGGATCTCCATTGACCACGATCAGGTCAGCCTGCTTGCCAGGTTCGATGCTACCCACCAGGTGATCGATCCCTGCTGTCTTCGCGGGCACGATCGTCAGCCCCCGAATTGTCTCGAGATTGTCCCACTTGAAGCCATAGCGAACCGCCATTGAGGCCTGCAGCGACAGCTCTTCCTGTGGAATCACCGGTGAGTCCGTGTTGAACCCGATCATCTCCAGGCCACCCTCCTGGTAGCCAGCAGCAACCCCCTGAATACGTTCGGGGTTCGTTCCCGCCCAGCTCATCATCATTGTCGAGGGGACATCGATGTTTCGCGGGCCGAGGATCGCGTTGACGCCAAGTTCCTGCGCTCGGGGCGCGACTCGATAGGCGTCAAAGGTACCGTGGTCGATGAACACCGGCAGACCGAGTTCCTTGGCGACCATGGTCAAGGTCATGTTCGCAACCTGGTAGATCTGCGTATGGGTCGAGATCTGCGCCTCCTTGTTGTAGAGCGAGCGAATCACCTCGAACTGCAGATCCTTCTCCGGAAGAGGCTCCCCGTTGGCCTCGGCCTCCTCCCAGCGCTTGGCGTAGGCCACTCCTCGCTGGAGGGTGTTCCGGGTGTTCCAGTTCATGAATGAGCGCCCGACCCGGAACAGCCAGCGTTCGGGGTTACCCGCTTGAGCCAGCTTCATGGATCCAGGGTTTCGCACCTCCATGGCTTCGTAACCCTCGAGACCCAGCTTGAGGAGCACCCCCTGGCCGCCGATGTTCGTCCCCGAGCCGGGGATGAACAGCATGGTCGTCACTCCACCGGCGAGCCCCTTCTTGAGCTTCGGATCACCTGGGCGCACCGCTGTGCTCGCCCGGATACCCGGGTTGGTCAGGTAGACCATGTCGTTGATGTCGAAGGTGCCTGCAACGTGAGCGTGGAGCTCCACCATTCCAGGCGCAAGCCACTGGTCGCCTATGTCGAGCACCTCATATCCCGCCGGGATGCTCACCTCCGAGGCAGGTCCAACCTCCTCGATCAGGCCGTCACGTATCAACACGATGGCGTTGTCTATGAATTGCTGCCCCTCAAGCGGAACTGTCAGCGCCTTGGCGGTACGAATAGCCAGGCCCTTGCCACCAGGTTCACCAGGGATGGCCAGGGCCGTTCTGATTGCTGGGCTCGAGGCTTGCTGAACACTCACCTGGGAGGTCTCAGCCGTCTGGACAGCCGTCGTCTCGGTGCCACCGCCGGCCAAGGCCGCGCCCGACAGGAATAGGAGAGCCGCCAGCGCAGAAGGGATCATGCGTAATTGGTGTCTCAAGGGTCTTGTAGGAGGAGGTATGCTCAGTTGGAGGGGCTGGTAGCGCTGTCAAAGACGCGTTCGCCGTCGATAAAGACCATCTCCACGCTGGTGCGAGGATCGGCTGGATCGCCCGTGGTCACGATCAGGTCGGCATCCTTGCCTGCTTCCAGGCTTCCGACCAGGTGATCAATGCCCGCCGCGTTGGCCGGAATGATCGTGAGGCCTCGAACATGGTCGAGGTTTGAGTTGTCGAACCCGTAGCGCACTCCCATCGCCGCCTGCAGCGAAAGGTGCTCCTGGGGAACGATTGGTGAGTCCGTGTTGAATCCGACGCGCTTGTGGCCATTCTCCTGGTAGCCCGCCGCAACCCCGATGATCTTTCCATCGGTGTCCAGGAAGCCGCTGTAGGAACGGGCGATGGCCCGGGGTCCTAGAATCGCCGGCACGCCTGCGTCCTGGGCAAGCGCGCCTGCTCGGTACCCATCAAAGGTGCCGTGGTCGATAAAGACGTCCAGGCCGAGCTCCTGCCGGACCATGGTGATCGTCATGAGCACCACCTGATAGATCTGAGTGTGCGTCGAGACCTGTGCCCGCTTCTCGTAGAGGTCTTTGAAGATCTGCAGCTGAGGATCGTGGTCCGGCCTTGATCCCTCTCCAGCTCGGTACCTCTCCCAGTTCTTCGCGTAGGCAATGCCACGGCGGAAGGTGTTGCGCGTGTTCCAGTTCATGAACGAGCGCCCAGGACCGAACAACCAACGCTCGGGATTGCCGGCCTGAGCCAGCTTCAAGGAGCCCGGGTTTCGCAGCTCGTTCTTCTCGTATCCGCCGGGCCCTGTCTTGATGAGCAATCCCTGTCCGCCCATGTTCGAGCCGGAGCCGGGGATGAAGAGAACTGTGGTCACTCCTCCCTTGTAGGCCCGTGCCAGGGCGCGATTGCTCGCTATCGTCGATGCACTCGCGCGCAGACCAGGGTTCGTCAGGTAGACCGAATCGTTGATGTCATTCGGAAAGAAAGGGCTGGGCGTGCCCACATGGCTGTGCAACCCAACCATTCCAGGGGAGACCCAGCAGCCTTCGAGATCGATCACAGCGAAGCCCTCGGGTACCTCAAGCTGTCCCCGGTGCCCAACTGAGCGGATCTTTCCGCCCTCGATGAGGACAACTGCGTTGTCAATCACCTGTTCCCCATCGAGCTCGCAGAGCAGCGCCTTGGAGGCAAGGAGTGCTATTCCTTCGTGACTCTCGGGCAATGCCAGGGCAGCCGCATCCACCACCGAGAAGGTAGTGAACACCAAGGCTGCTAGGCACACGCCGTTGATTCGCTTGAAGGAAGGCACTCTGAAGATCTCCGGCTCGGGGGCCTAGTGCAAGCGGACTTCGTGGCCGCCGACCCAGACACGCTGGACGCTCGTACTGAGATCGAGGGGGTCACCATCAAGGAGCAGGACATCAGCATCCAGGCCAGCTCTCAGGCTCCCAACACGGCCATCGATCGACATCATTTCTGCAGCATCGGAGGTCAAGGCTCGAAGCGCGCCCGTGGGGCTCATGCCTTGACTGACGGCGTAGGCCGCCATCAAGGGCAGCTCCGCGGCTCCCTCTTCGGCCTTGCTGTGAAAGGCAACGCGGATCCCAGCATTGGCCAGTTCTGCGTATCGGTTGCGTCGCTCGAGACCCATCTTGGAGTTGCTATAGATCACCCGATGGTCCAGCAGGACTCCACGAACCCGGCCTACAAGATGATCGGAGACCTTCCAGGCCTCGTCTGCGCCAGAGAGCACAGGCTGCACGCCAATGGACTCGAAGTAATCGACACAGTCGAGGATTTCATCGGACCGATCAACGCGGACGACTATCGTGACCTTCCCTTCCAGGGCGGCGCGAAGGGGCTCCAGGTTTGGATTGATTCCAGGGGACTTGGGCTTGCCCTTGGGCGGCTTGGTCTCCTCCTCCACCACCCTCCGGCGTTCGGAGAGCCCGGCCACCACATACTCCTTCGAGGTTTGGGCTGCCTCGAACTCGTACTCTCGGCCCTTGACGCCAACTTTTCCAGTGAGCTTCTCCTCTTCGGTCTTGGCACTCAGGGTGACCTGTCCCGAAGAGCCCAAGCCGGACAGAGAGACCTCGTGGCCCTCACGGGTTCCATGAACGGTTACCAATGAGCTGGAGAGCGTGTTGCAGCGGAGGCGCCCCTCAAGAGAGGTGCCTTGCTGATCGACTTGAATGCGAAGCCGCTGAGAATTGCCATTCTCATCATCGAATTCGGCCAGCCAGACGCCAGTGATGGGCAGGGCGGGCTCCTCTTCACCCTTCTTCTTCTTCTTCTTTTTCTTCTTGTCCTTCTCGTCGTCCTCTTCGTCGTCCTTGTCCTCGTCGTCCTCCTCGTCCTCTTCCTCCTCGTCCTCTTCCTTGGGCTCGGGCGCGGGCGGGACCCATTCGGCCATGGCCATCTCGTAGGCCTCCCACTTCTCCGCGTAGCTGACAACCTTCCCCATCAGACTCTTGACCGCCCCACCAGCACTCAGCCGATTGGAGTTGCTCCAGACCAGGTTCACAGCTGCCGGATCGGCAACAATGATGTGATCCAGATCGGAACCTGCGGGCTTGTAGGCCATCGCGGGAGCCCCCGAGCTGCTCGTACCTCTTGGGGTCAGGACCACCGTGGTGACGCCTGCCTGGGCCACCCGACGATCTGCGAAGTCACCCGGCTCGACGATCGCTTCGTACTTGAACTTCAGCTGAGGCACCTTGGCCGATCCCTCCAGTCCGAGGTATCCCATGGTGTCGATCATTCCGGGCATGGCTGCCGCACCACGAACCACCGTCGAGCCAATGGGATGGGAAACCCTCCTGCCCACCTCAACGATCTGGCCATCCTTCATCAGTAGCTGACCGGGGCTGAGGACCTCTCCATTGCCGACGTGGAGCTCTTCAACCTCGAGAACGACCGCTCCGGCTTCCGCCGACTTGTAAGCAACTTCACCATTGACCCAGGTTGCAATGACGCCGGCCTCTGATGAGAGGGGCGGGCCATTGAGAATCACGAGGTCCGCGTCCTTGCCGAGCGAGATGCTGCCCACACGGTCCTCGACTCCAAGAACCCGTGCCGCGTTCAAGGTAACGGCCGCGAGCGCATCCTCATGGCTCATTCCACCCTTCCGGGCCAGCTCTGCGTGGAAACGCAAGTCACGAAGACTGCTGGATGAGCCGCCTGTCACCGCCACGGTGACGCCGGCTTGGTTCAGCTTCGAGGCCAGCTCGGCATCCGGCCAGGTACTCTCCTCTCCCTTACCTTGGTCGCGTGGCGTCCTGTTCGTGTTCACCCGTGAGTGCACAACAACGGGAATGTCCGCCTTCCCCAGCAACTCCGAGAGTTCACCGGCCTGTCCAGCACCGTCAATGACCAGGGGAAGTCCGTTCTCGGTGAAGAAGTCCACCAGAGCACGCACCTCTCCGGTGGTCTCTGCAGTCATGCGCCAGGTGGTGCCTTCCTTGATGAGCCCTGCGAGGTCGGCCCCCGCATAGGGCCCGTACTCGAGGCTCTCTCCTGGCTTTCCGGCGAGCGACAGGAGTTCGGTCAGCGCAACGATTGCGCCCATGGTTGTGCGGGGCAACTGGGGTCGCTCTACACCAAGGCCCACATCCACAGTCGCCGGTACCGGCGGCTCCCAGTAACCGCGCGTCCTGCGAGCGTCTGCGCTGATGGAGCCGTGGATCGAGGCTGAGTCGGAGATGACCCGACCTTCACCAAGCTCACCGCCCAACTTGACGACTGCGCCATGTCCGGCAATGAGCCGCCCTCGAGCAGGCGCCAGGTAGGCCGTGGTAACGCCACCCGAAAGATAGTTGCCGTAGTTACTCCAAGCATCGAACCCGTCCGCTGCAGAGAGGCCGGGCTCGGCTGTTCGTTCCGAAGGACGGCTGCCACCAATGTTGCTATCGACTGCTATCAGCCCAGGAATGATCACAGCATCCGGGCCATAGTCCACCACGCGAGCACCCTCCAAGGCCTCGACATCCTTACCGACACCAACGATCTTTCCATCGCTGATAACGAGCGTGCCGCCACCCTCGATGATGCGCCCCCCATCCATGGTGTAGATCGTTCCAGCTTGAATCGCAACGAGGCCGGTACCCTCGAGGGGCTGACCTCCCGCCAGAGCAGTCGCGAGTAGAAGTGCAGAAAACATCACCTAGTTCTCCTCGTCCTCGTGACCTTCATGGTCATCGTCCTTCTCTTCTTCGTTCTCGCCCTCGTCGGGCTCCTTGTCGTCTTTCTCCTCCGGTTCGTCGTGCTTGTGAGGAGTTCCTGTCTCCATCTCTGCCGAGGTGTTCTCTGGCTGAGCGCCGGTCTCAAGGTGCCGCATGCGGACATCCGTGCTTCGGTCGTAGACATGGTTGCCTTCGACCACCACCTGTTCGACATTTGACATCACGCTCAGCGGATCTCCGGAGAAGATAACCACGTTGCCGTCCTTGCCCGGTGCCAATGATCCGACACGGTTGGAAAGGCCCGTGATCTCGGCCGCTGTCGTGGTCACGGCTGCCAGTGCCTGTTCGCGTGTCATGCCGTGGCCAACGCAGAGGGCCGCCTGGTACCAGAGCGACTTGCCTGACGTACCCGCCGAGCGCAACGCAAAACGAACTCCCTTGTCCTGGAAGACTGCCGGGACAAAGGTCTCCTTCTCCTCGCCAGTCACAGGGTCCCGCTCCACATGTGTGAGCACTGAAGAGAGAATGACGGGGATGTTGTGCTGCTTGATCAGGTCAGCCGCCTTCCAGCAACCGCTACTAAGGCAGAGTACAGTCCTGTTCAGGAACCCGTTGTCCTTGGCAGTACGAATAGCCGTCTGGACATCACCGGGCGTCGAGCAATAGAAGAAGACCGCTGTCTTGCCCTCGACTATTCCGAGCAGGGGCGCCTTCTTCTCGTCGATCTCCCAACGTGGAATCATCTCCAGATTGGAGACCTTCCATCCATTTCCTCCCATGGGTCGTCCCTTTGAAGTCTCCTCGTCGGCCTCGCGGCCCTGATAGAGCGCTTCGCGTGTCGCCAGGTCAACGCCGTCTCGCTTCTCCTGAACAACCCCTTCGAGATACCGCCTGAGGTCGTCAAAGGTCTGTCGCAACGCGAGGGTCTGAGTAGCTCGAGACTTGCCACTCTTCGGGGCCGCAGACATCGCGATGCCTGAGTTTGGCTGTACCGTCATCTCTTCAACCGTCATACCAACAGGCTTGACGATGTAGCCCATTCCACCCACGACGCATGAACCTCCCTGCTGGACGTTCAGGGTGGTAACTCCGGAGCGAAGGGAATCTTCGAAGTAGAAGCTGACCGGGTCGATCGAGTCCTTCACGTTCAGGAAGGCAGCAACGTCAATGTTCTCGTTAGCACGGTCCATGCCCGAGTTGGTCAAGGCCTCGACAAAACCGGGGAAGGCTACAGAGTTCGGATACTCCTTCACCTCGGCATTCCACGGGTACTTGATGTCCTTACCAACGGCGGTGATGCGACCGTTCTCGATCACAATTGTTCCGTTCTCAATCGGCTCACCGTCGAGAGTGATGACCTGGCCAGCCTTGATGACGATGTTGCCATCGCTAAAGGGCATGGCGTTGGTCGCCGCCGTCAGGGCTGTGGCAGCGAGGCAGGTCGCGACTGCGGTCCGGGCCAGGGTTCCAAGCTTTTGATTCTTCATCGGGATCTCGTCTCTTGAGTTCTTGTCCTGAATTCCAGACTCGTCTTATTTGCGGGGATCATTGACCAGTTCACCATCTAGAACGACACCCACAACTCGCGAAGTCAGTTCAAAGGGGGTGCCATTCCAGAGGGCGAGGTCAGCGTCTTTTCCGACCTCGATGCTGCCCACTCGGTCATCGATACCGACCATGCGAGCAGGGTTGATTGTCACGGCAGCGAGAGCTGAGTCGAAGGAGAGGCCTCCGCGTCGCGCATGGGCTGCCTGCTGTCCGAGTGTTTCTCCTCCAGCCTTGGCGTTGTGGCTCGAGAGAGCAACCGGCACACCCGCCTCATCGAGCTTTGCAGCGCAGTCCGCAGCAAAGAAGGCGCCATCTGTCGTGCGGCCTGAGGCTCTGTAAGGGGGGAGCACAACAGCCGTCCCCGTCCGAACCAAGAAGTCGATCTCGCGCCAGGCCTCTGCACCTGCATCGATGATCAATTGCATGTTCGGCTTGCCTTCTCCGGCCATCTCCTCCTTGAGGAACACCGCCGTACGGATGTCCTGGGTTGCCCAGGCCTGCACGAACACGGGCAGGTCGCCATTCAACGCTTGCAGTAGCTGCGGCAAGCCGTCGAAGGCCCGCTCCTTGTCTCCTTCCGCCTGGAGGGCATCGTACATCGCCTTCCGCCAGGTCCACTCAACCCCCATGCGCGTCGTTGGTCGGCGCGAATAAAAGTCTGTCGGGCGTCCGAAGGCTGGGTGATTCTTGCTACTCGGCTGGGATCCGATGGCACCTCGTAGAGCAACGTTCGACTTGATCGTTCGTGCCTCTATGGAGTTCGACCCTCCGGTCTTGAGGGCGACCGACAGGCCTCCGATGCAGTTGTTGTCGTACGGACTTGCAACGACGCTGGTCACACCGTTTCGAAGCTGGCGATCCCAGTCCCGACTGAACGGGTCGAGCGACAGATCCACGCGGATCCATGGAGTGACCTCTTCGGTCTCCTCAACCGAATATCCGTCCGGATAGATGCGAGCGCTCAAGTCGACCATGCCTGGCGTGATCGCTGCAACATGCAGGTCCTCGTCGCCAGGCTCGGCGCCAGGAGTAATCGCAGTGATCTTGCCGTCCGCAATGACCACCATCGCATTCTCGATCGTCTCTCCAGCTCCCGTGTAGACAGCGTCCGCGTAGACGGACATCTCAGCTACAGGTGTGGCCTCAACAGCCACGGGCAACGTAGGCGCGGGCACTGAGGCGGTGATCGCTGCCAGTAAGGCTTCAGTCAGGGGGATCATTGATTACCTCCGTGAACTAGCTTGCCATCGATATAGACGGCCTTGACGGTGGAAGAGAGGGCGACAGGGTCAGCGCTCCAGAGCACCAGGTCGGCGTCCAGGCCACGCGCAATCCGGCCAACGCGCCCCGACACTCCCGCGATCGCGGCGGCATCGCCCGTCAGGGCCTTCATTCCAGCGCTGGGACTCAGTCCGTCGCGTACACAGAGCGCCACTCCAAAGCGCAAGCTCTCGGGGTGGCGATCAGGCGCCTCCAACCCGAAACCAATTCGAACCCCGGCCTTCGAGAGGCCGACAACCGAACGAATGCCTCGCGAGCCCTCCCCCACGTTGAAGGGTGTACAGACCACGTCGAGCCCTGATTCCTTGATCGCTGGGACCACGTCCTCTGCCCAGTAGGAACCGTAGAGAGCTCCCTTGAGATCGAACCTGGCAGCAAAGGCAATGGCTCGCAACGTCTCGGCGCGATCATTGACGTCCATCAAGACGGGCAGTGAACCTCCAGCAGCACGGGACACCGAGCCCTCTGGATTGGAGAACTGCTTCTCCAGCTCCCCCATGGCGCCGGCGTAGCTCGTGGGGAACTTGTTTCGATTGAGGGCGTCGCTCGACAGTCCAAGCATCAGCTGTGCTGCCGGCTTGACGACCCGCCCCCCACTCGTCTTGACCACTGCGGTGCGTCCGCCGATCAGACTGCGCGGGGAAGGCGCGAGAACCAGCGTTGTGATCCCCACTCCAAGCGCACGACTGAAGTCCTTGTGCTCGGGGTTGAATGCGTATCGCGCTTCCGCCTCCGGCATCACCGTGCGAGTTGACTCATTCAGCTCACCTACGGCGCCGTCTTCTGACTGAAGTGCTATCAGCCCAGGAGAGAGCGCGCCATCGTGAACAATGAGTTCAGCGCCCGAAGGAACCTTGATGTTCGCGCCTACCTGCGTGATGACACCGCCCTTCACAAGGATGACGCAGTCTTCGATCGAGCTGCCATCGCCTGTATGGACCAACTTGGCCTGGAAAGCGGTCATGCGCTCGACCGCAGCAGTCGGCGACGGTATGTCCGTATCGCCTGGGAAGATTGCCGCGAGGGCGACCGCGAGGAGTCCGTTCAGCATGGTCATAGTCAGTGGTTAGTTGTCCTCGGGGGTGACTGCCGGACGGCCGCCGCAGAACACGTACTGGATCTTCGTGAAGGGCTCGAGCGGCATGCCGTCGAGAATGAGCAGGTCAGCGTCCTTGCCAAGCTCTACGCTCCCAACGCGATCAGCCACGTCAAAGGCACGGGCAGCTCCAATCGTCAGAGCTTCAAGAGCCTGCTCCTTCTCGAGCCCATGCCCCACGGCCAACTGCGCGAGGAGAGGAAGGTCCCTGGTGGTATCAGCATCACGACCGCCGCTGCCCAGCAAGACAGGCACACCGGCAGCAGCCAGTTCACCTGCGAGTGAGAGTGTCGCGCCAGTGAACTCGTCCTTCTTGGTTGTACCGCGGAGCGACGGCCAGACGATGACGGGGATGCCTCGCTCAGCAAGGTCCTCAGCACAACTGAGCGCCTCGGACCCTCCGGCAATCACGAGACGCAGGCGACTGAATCTTTCCGTGCCTGCAAGTAGGTTGCGAATGGCAGAAGAACGGTGCACCTCAACGACGAGCGGGATCTCGCCCTCGGCCACCCTGGCCAGTGCTGCCTTGTCCTCATTGAACTTCGGCTCGCGCGGCTTCTTGTCCTCCTTGTACTTCGACTCCTTGTGTTCTTTTCCGTCCTCTTTCGCCTTCTTGACCTTCTTGTCTCGGTCCTTCTTTGCCTTCTTGAAGTCGTCCTCTAGCTCTTCCTGCTTCTCAGCTATCGCCTCTTGCCACTCCTTGAGTTTGAACTTGTATTCGACTTCGGCACGGCGGTAAGCCTCTCCGGCTTCGACGCTACTCACAACAGCCTCGATCTCGGATACGCGGTCGAAGACGTCGGTCGGGCGATCACCGGAGATCATCTGAAAGGTGCCGTCACCCATTCGCTGGAAGGTAGCCCCTCGATTCACCGAGTGACCCACCGACATCGCCAGGTCCGCATCGGGGAGCAGGACTGCGTGCTTTGGGTCATTGAGGGTCGGATCCAGCCGCACGAAGGCGCCCAGCCCACAGACCTTGCCCTGCCAACCACCCTGCACACGAGCACTTGTGACTCCAGCACGCAGCGCCTCCTGGAAGAGATGGTCCACGTCGAACAAGTTCAACCCATCAGCCGTGCGCGCGGACTCCGCCATCTTCGTATCCGCAAGGACGCCGTTGTCAACGCCAAGCGCCGACCAGGGGTCGATGAAGGAGGCGCAAACCACGGCACCCTTCAGCTCGGTGGCGCCGTCGGGGAGAGCAATGTCAGGCCCGATCTCCAGGATGCGTCCGTCACTGATCAGGACCGAGGTGTTCTCGTGGACCACCCCTGGGCGCTCGATCAGCTTTTCGGCACGTATGACATAGACCGCCGGGTCCTCCGATGCAGGGGCGCCAGGAAGCTCGAGCCCAGGAAACGCACTTCCCATCGGGGAGACGCTAAGCCCACAGGCCAGACTCACCAGGGACGACCAGATTACCTTCGACCTCATCCTCTTTATTCTCCTAACTCTCGTGACGCCCGTAAGGGACAGGCGGTTGGTATCGGCTGGGTTTGCGATGGCAATGGGGAACTCGCATTGGAAGGGGGGTCTCCCGGTTCCGTAACTAGGGGGGTCCGATAATAGGGGAAGATCGGCGGAGCCGGTCATAAGCTGAGCTGTTAACTGCTGTACTCAGTGGACTTACGGTCGACTTACCAGGCCTGGGAAGGAGCTGGCAAGCTGTACGATTGAGCATCGGCGAAGGTGGCGGAAATTGAGGACCAGATCAGCCAATTGGCACCCTCAGAGCCGGTAACCGTTTGTCACCCGTTTTTATTTCAAATCCGCCGTTCGGAGATTCGAATCTGCTGGCTTGTCGCGCTTGTGCCCGAACCTTCCCACCGAGACTTACACCCACTCCTGCTGGAGCCCGATTACTGGCGCGACAGGCTCAGGCAACAGCGCTCAGTACGACCCTTCCTGCTCCTGACCCCACGCCCCGACCTCTCTACAGGCGCTTGCGAGGTCCAAGAGATCCGCTTCCAAGCCCATGACGGGGTGCGCCTTTGGGGCCTGGTGGGCCGCTGCCCGCTCCTTCGAGACGAGCAGCCAGCGGCTTTGAGGATTGTAGGTCCGTGTCATCTACCCGCTATCGACGTGAACTCGGTGCAACTTGGTTGTACCGAGTTCGTCATTCAGTCTCCGCCCGGGCGTCGGCTCGAGGATCGGGTTCTGGACGCGGTCCGGCTGTGCGAGATTGCCTCGAGGTTCGACAGTGTGGACGCCGACCAGGTTGGATTCGGAGCCGTGGAAAGCCTTGGCTTGCCTGATGAGGCACGGATTGCCGACGGACTTCGAGCCTCCGGCATGATCCACTCCGATTAGAAGAACCACCCATATTGGTTGGTGCTTGGCTTTCACTAAAGGCCCTTTTAGTTTTCACACGGCGCACCGAGATCAGCGCCATTGCTGCCTCCTCAGGTTCGAATTCACTCTCTGGATCGGACTAGCGGCGTCAACAAATGGGCCCTAAAGACTCAACAAAACGAGCCCCCGGCCCCACAGTATCCCTGCGCGTATAATCCCGAGGTGTATCCTCCTTGGCCGTGCCCCACTTCCGTGGAGGCTCAAGTGAGGAGCCCTGGCGCGCCACCTTCTCAGTAGCCGCCGCAGCCCTGGTCGCCCTGGACGATGGCAACCGAGGCGGAGGCGCCGATTCGCGTGGCGCCGGCCTGGATCATGGCCTGGGCCCCCTCCTGGTCACGGACCCCTCCAGAGGCCTTGACCCCCATGGAGGGCCCGACCGTGCTCCGCATCAAGGCCACGTCCTCGACCGTGGCCCCCCCGCTGGAGAAGCCAGTGGAGGTCTTCACGAAGTCGGCACCTGCCTGTTTGGCCAGCTTGCAGGCGCGGACCTTCTCATCATCGGTCAGGAGGCAGGTCTCGAGGATCACCTTGAGGCGAGCCCCCAGCTGGTGGCAGACCTCTGCCAGTCCGGCAATGTCCCGCCGGACGAGGTCATTCTCGCCAGACTTGAGGGCGCCCACGTTGAGGACCATATCCACCTCACAGGCACCATCCTCGATTGCCCTGCGTGCCTCGTAGGCCTTGACCTCCGGTGCCGAGGCCCCCAACGGGAAGCCCACGACCGTGCAAACGAGGACTCCCGAACCGGACAGAATCTCCGCACAGCGACGGACCCAGGTGCCGTTCACGCAGACGCTCGCGAAGCGGTTCGTGAGTGCCTCATCGCAGAGCTCATCGATCTGAGCTGCAGTGGCGTCGGGTTTGAGCAAGGTGTGATCGATTGTCGCCCCCAGGGTTCCCAGGGCCGTGGCGTTCCCACTTCGAATCGCAACCCGGCAAGCCCCCGCATCGAGCACCGACTTGACGCTCTCCGGGCAGACCTGGACATGAATCGAGGTGCAGCCGAGAGCTCCGAGGTCAGCGCCCTCAATGCCGTGCTCAACCAGCTGTTGAGCAATCTCGGTCAGGATGCTCTCCAAACGCGCTTCGTCAATCGCTGAATTCCGCATGTATACCTCTGCTCGAGACCCACCGGGCCCGCTAGTCCTTCTTCCTTCAGGTCCCGCCTGAGGGCGGCAAGACCCTGCGAGCCTCCCGCCGCTCTCCCGTATAGCGTTCCTCGATACCGACGATCTTGTCCACCCTGCGCTCGTGGCGAGGCGCCCCCTCAGGGGTCGAGAGAAAAGCCTCCAGCACCTGACGACACATCGGAGCTCCGATCATCGGGCCCCCCATGCTCAGCACGTTGGCGAAGTTGTGCTCCCGTGCGTTCCTCGCGGTCTGCTGGTCATAACAGAGGGCCGCCCGCACGCCAGGGACCTTGTTCGCGGCGATCGAAGAGCCGATTCCCGCCCCATCGACACAGACTCCGAAATCGGCACGCCCCGAGGCCACAGCCTCGGCCACCGCACGGGCAAAGTCAGGGTAATCCACGGCGGTCTGATCATGGGTCCCGAGATCCAGCGGCAAGTGCCCCAGCTCGCGGAGCCAGCCCTTGACCTCTTCCTTGATCGGAAAGCCTCCATGGTCAGCTCCGATGGCCACCCGTAGAGAGCCACCCGTAGCGGCCAGCCCTTCCTTCAGCTCGATTCCCCGCCTCCAGGCTTCTTCTCGCGCCAGGGCCGTTACCTGGGCACCCACGGGCACTCGATAGCTCGAACCACGCTCATGGCCCGAGAGATCTTCAGCCGTGACCAGGACCAACCCGGCTTCGTCCCTCGCCAGGCCATGGCCGTGAGCCTCCCCGGGACCCGCTGAAGACGCCCCCCGGGACACATGCACGCCCGTGACCCTCTTCAACGCCCCGGAGGACGGTTGGGAGAGCACACCTTGCGCCACTCGGCGCGCGATCGACTGGAGCCGGTTCCGATCCATGGGCGGCAGAGTCTAACCGGAATGATCAGGAAGATTCTTCCAATGTGTGTCGGTGGAGGGTGCCGCCGGCTCTCTAGTCTCCACCTGGGACCAAGCAGCCGCCTCGAACCCGTATCCAGACTGAGGTAGGTCCATCCCCGATAGATCTAGCCGAGCCTCAATCTCGAGGGTATCGAAGGCCGATGGATCCGGAACTCAGCCCACTCAGCACTCATGGTCCCTAGCTCAGAAGCCCTCGTGGGGCGCCAACCAATCTTCGATCGAAACCTCGAGGTGGATGGCTACGAACTCCTCTTCCGAGGAGAGGGCATCGATCCCGAAGATCCGAAGTTCGGCGATCTCGCGACCTCAAGGGTCATCGTCAACACCTTTTCAGAGATCGGACTCAACTCCCTCGTCTCTGGCAAGCGGGCCTTCGTCAATCTGACGGAGAGCTTCATAACCGGCAAGCTCTCTCTCCCCTTTCGCCCCGGTGGGGTCGTCTTGGAAGTTCTCGAGATCGTGCCAAATGAACCCAGGGTTCTGGCCGGGCTGAAGAAGCTCAAGAAACGCGGATTCACGATCGCACTCGATGACTTTGTCTTCATGCCTGGTTGCGAGCCCATGATTGCTCTGGCCGACATGATCAAGCTGGACGTCCTCAACCTCAGTGACGATATCGTGGAGTCCAGGGTCAGTCAGTTGCGTCCATTCAAGACCACCCTGCTGGCCGAGAAGATCGAGACCCGTGAACAGTTCGAGGCCTGCAAGGACATGGGCTTCGAGTACTTCCAGGGCTTCTTCCTCGAGAAGCCATCTGTCGTGCGCAAGAGGTCAATAGACCCTGGAAGCCTGACCATGCTCTCACTGCTCAATGAGCTGCATAGCCCGGACTTCACCTTCAACAAGGCCGAGGAGATCGTGAAGCAAGACCTGGGGCTTTGCTACCGCCTCTTGCACCACATCAACTCCGTGCTCTTCGGCATATCATGCAAGGTCACCTCTGTTCGGGAGGCGCTCGTCTACCTCGGGATTGAGAATGTTCAGAACCTGACGTCTCTATTCCTGATCGCCGCCAACGATGACACCCCTCGCGCGATGATCACGAGCACCATGCTTCGTGCACGAATGTGCGAAGGGCTCGCGCGTGCTGCCTGCAAGCGAAACTACGATCAGTACTTCGTCATTGGACTCTTCTCGACCCTCGACTCGCTGATGGAGGTCTCCATGAGTGAGTTGCTGGACAGGCTCCCGATCTCCGCGGATCAGAAGGGTGCACTGGCTGGAGACCCTGGACCGATGGGGGATACGCTGAGGACAGTGATCGCCTACGAGCACGGCGATTGGGAGAACGTTGGCTGCCTCGGCCTGTCCTTGTCCGAAATTCGCGAGACCTACCTGAGCTCGTTGAAGTGGGCCGAGTTCGTCTCGGGCGATGACCCTCGCAAGGCCGCCTAGCCTCACGGGTGCTCCTGAGGGCTCTCGCCCTGAGTTCTTGCCAGCACTGTGCACATGCAGGTGACCCCCTGAACAGTCCCCTGCACGCAACGGCCCCCTGAGACCACGCATGGGGCAAGCGCACTCAAAAAGTCTCCCTCAGACGCTTGGTGGATCCTTGGCTGCGAGCTAGCCTCCGAATTTAGTTCTTATCCCAAGCTCCAACGCCATGATCGAACGCAAGAAGCTCAGAGTGTGGGGAGTGGTTGCGCTCAGCTCCCTCGCGCTGACGAACCAGGCATTCGGAGACGCCCTCTCTACTCAGCAACTCCTCGAGGTACTGAACCTGCGGGAAGACAAGAGTGCGCCCTGCCAGGAACTCATTAGGGGCGCGGTCCTTGAACTCTGTCGCCTGGAGTGGCCCGCAGATCGGGCCAAGCAGGAGCTTGAGAGCCTGGAGAGCCGGGCCGGCACCGCCCGCATCGGACAGCAAGGCCTCACCAGCGCCAGCTTGGCCATGCTCTCGGGCTTGGCTGCCCAGTGCCTCGATCGTGATGCCCCCCTCGCCGCTGCCGAGTTGTTCGAGCTTGAGGCCGCTCTTCTACGCTCTGGTTGCCTGGGTACCTCGGACGAAGTGGGTGTAGCGGCCTGGTACGACCTGGCCTTCGACCAGCGCGACTTTCCCGCTGCGATCGACCTGGTCAGGAATCTGAAGGGGCCAGGCACGGAGGAGCTACTCGAGCTCCTGGAGTTGACAGACGAAGCCCTTGGTGGGCAACGCAAGAGCAAGATCTGGGAGTCCCTCTCGACATACAGGGACGACGAGGGCAAGCGAGCACACAAGCTCAACGAGGCCAGGTGGTCCCTCGCCTGGAGCTGGGAGCGCTGGACCCTCCGGTACGTTTTCGAGGGAAGCTCACTAGAGGAAGGCATCGCCGCGGTCGAGTTCGCCGCCGAGGCCCTCTCGAACAGGGATGGTCTGGAGCACGAGTCCCAATTCCATGCCCTGCAGACAACGCGTTCCGCACTCGTGAGTCTCGCAAACCATTTTGATGCAGCGGAGAAGACACCTCTACTTGACCGCATCGTCCACGACATTGAGGACGTTCGTGCGAGTGGCTGGAGAGTCCTGACGAGTGGCTCGCTCGACCCCGACCTCATCGAGGAGCATCTCAAGGGTGGGGCCACGGCTCCGATCCTCGTCCTCGATCAGGCCAGCCTCTCCCTGCGTGGAGCACTTCCGCTACGGATACCGGACGAAGTTCAGGTCTGGGTCCAGCGGGGTTCGCGCAGCAAGGTCCGCATGGGCGGCTCCCTTCAGGTGGAGGGCGGGCTCAAGGTGGTCGGGCCGGGAACCAAGCCGGTTGAGCTGCACTCGAAGGCGAGCTGGAAGGGGGTGACCTACCGCTCCGGCGCACATGCAGCCTGGGATCTCTCGATCAGAGGAGCAGAGGTTGGAGTTGGATTTGTCGACAGTATCTACCGGCCATCCTCGGTCTCTTTCTGCGAACTAGAGGACTGTGGTGTTGGGATAGGTGGAGGCTACCGAGAGCTGGAAGAGGAGGTCGGCGAGCGCTTCACTGACGCGGCTCTCTGGGTTCAGCAAACTCAGGTCAGGAGCTGCAGCCGAGCTGGGCTGATGACTGGACGCGATTGCACGCTGGTGCAGTGCACCGTGGATGGTTGTGAGATCGGCCTCGAGGCCTCTGATTGGTCGCAGGTCTTCTTGCTGTGGAGCCGCTTCACCCGCTGCGAGACCCCCATCTCCCTGCGAAGACACGCCGACGGCCTCGCCCTGATGGCAACGAACAGTAGCTTCGAGTCATCGAGCAAGCGGTCTCCCCGAATTCGCTACGTTCACCCTGGCTCCATGACGCTCGAGTCAAACTTCTGGGGGAGCCTGGTGTTCAAGCCGGAATTCCTGCAGTTCAACGGTCTACCCCAGGACCCCAAGGCCAAGATCTTGCCGGAGGGCGACCCCAGCCCCCTGGCCAAGGACGCGCCAGGGGCGGGCTACTCCAAGTAGCACCAGGGGCAATTGGCCCCACAAAGCCGGAGCGACGGTAGACTCATGGTGTGCGTTCACCGCGGCGAGTATGGCCACGTGAGCCCTGGGGGGTTTATCCTCTCTATCCTGATCGAACCACTTAAGCCAATGCCCCTATCTTCTTCCTCCAGGGCGCGGCCAGATCTCATCAAGATGAACACAACGATCTTCTCACTGGCCGCCCTCGCCATGTTCTCGGCTCCGGCCTTCAGCTCCGACGTCTCGGTTCGACTGACCGGAACCGTACAGAACAACTCTTACTCCTCCGGTCCCTTCGCGGGTGCTTCGGCCGGCGACACGGCCGTCCTTAGCTGTGACGTCACCACCCCCGGCTTCGACATCGCTCCGGGACAGCTGACCGACTACGCGATCGTCCTCTCCACCTTCGACATCGACATCAATGGCTCGACTGGGGCTGCACTGGCCGGTGCCACTGACCTCCAGGTTCAGAACGACTTTCCGGTCAGCGACGGCTTTCGAATCAACATGACTCAGCTCGCCACGGGAGAGTTCCTCGAGGCAGGCTTCGGTGCCGTCGGCACCTTCTTCAGCTCGAATGACATCACGCTGCTCGGCGGCACCTACGACGTCTCTGCCAACCTGACCTCCTTCGGGTACACGGTTCAAGGCTCTGGAGGCTTCATGGAGATCTTCCCCGAGACGCTCGAGATCATTACCGACCCCGGGGTGGCCTACTGCTTTGGGGATGGCAGCGGGACCACCTGCCCCTGTGGAAACATCGGTGCCGCTGGCGCCGGCTGTGCCAACAGCGTCGGCTCGGGCGCTACCCTGGCCGCGTCGGGCACCAGTTCGATACTCGCCGATGACCTCGTGCTGGACGCAACTCAGCTCCCGACGGGCACCCCAGGCCTCTACTTCTCGGGCAGCAGCCAGCTGAATGACGGGGCGGGCCTCGTGTTCGGTGATGGCCTGCGCTGTGCGAGCAACAACATCATTCGCATGGAGGTCGTGACTGGAGGCAATGGTGGGAGCTCGAGCACTTCCGTCTCAATCTCCAGCTCCGTCGGCGCGGTCGCTGGCAGCACCAACACCTTTCAGCTGTGGTATCGCAACCCCGGCGGCCCCTGCAACGCCCAGTTCAACACAACCAACGGATACGAGGTCACCTGGAGCAACTAGAGACCAACACCAACAACCCCAGGACATTCGCCAGGGACGTTGCGCAGGAAGCGTGGCGTCCCTTCTCTTGTTGCCGGGCTTGATGGAGGGTCGATTATCCAGACAGAGATGAGGTGAGCCCGATTCAAGATCAAGTCACTCTTTGGGACCGTGTTCGTCTGCTGCCGCTGGAGATCCAGGGTCACGAACTCCAAGGGCTGGAGCTCGTGACCAACAGCTCCTACAGGCGACTGACCACTCTTGTTCATCTCCATGGGGGCGGCCAGACCGGAAGGGGGGAAGAGGTCGGTTGGGACGCTGGTCTGCAGGAGAAGTTTCTTGGGCGAGCGGACCACCTGCCGCTAGCGGGTGAGTTCACGCTGGAGAGCTTCAGTGACCACCTCCAGAGCTTGGAGCTCTGTCCCGATCCACCCCCAATCGAGGACTGGAGACACTACCGGCGCTGGGCCTTCGAGAGCGCGGCCCTCGATCTGGCGCTACGTCAGAACGCACTGGGGCTTGAGGAGGCCTTCGGCCCGAGGGCGCGGCCCCTACACTTCTGTATCTCCCTGGGCCTGCACAGCTACTCAGCCATCGGGCAGCGCCTCTCGATCCATCCGGATATGCGCTTCAAGCTCGACGCTACCCCAAGCTGGACCGGGGAGCTCTGCGCTCAGCTGGGCGCCAGCGGAGCCGTGGACGTCGTCGACTTCAAGGGTGCCTACATCGGAACCCCGGTGGATGTACCAGCAGACTCCAGCCTCTACGCCCGCGTCCTCGATGCCATGCCCGGTGTCATCGTTGAAGACCCTCACGATGAGCCCGAGATCCTGGCGCTCCTCGAGGAGCGCGACGCGCTGGTGGCCTGGGACGCCCCGATCCACTCGGTGGCAGCGATCGGCGCCATGCCTATCCCCCCGCGGGCCCTCAACATCAAGCCGTCACGCTTCGGGCGACTGGAGCTCCTGCTCGAGGCCTACGACCACTGTCGTGAACATGGACTCTCGATGTACGGCGGCGGCCAGTTCGAGCTCGGGCCAGGTCGCGAGCAGTGCCAGGCCCTGGCAGCGCTGTTCCACCCGGACGGGCCCAATGATGTCGCACCCCGTGGATACCACCAGCTGACGAGCCCAGAAGAGCGGCCAGCCAGCCCCCTGTCGTTGAACTTGTCCCCCACTGGCTTTGGGCTCAGCATGGACTAGGATCGGGTTCATGAAGACAAACGCCAGCGTCGAAAGGATTCATCTGGGCTGGCAAGGCCTACCCCTTGAAGCTGCCGCAGGGTGGCTTCACGAGAGATTCGGAGAGAATCTCAAGGACGTCCTGATCGCTCTTCCCGGTGCACGGAGCGGGAGACTCCTCGAGGAGGAGCTGGCGCGCCGTATTGGCCCGAAGCTCTCTCCTCCCCGAATCGGAACCGCGGGGATGCTCAGCGATAAGCTCCTCGAGCTCGATGGTGAACCCGCCGGCCGCCTGACCCGGACGCTCGCCTGGGCCGGTGCACTGAAGGCGCTTGACCAGAAGCAGCTGCAGCGCATCGCCGCACGCCCCCCCGCGCCCGACGACCTCAGCGCCTGGTGGCGGCTGGCCGAGGAGGTGCGTGGGCTCTTCGGCGAGGTTGCCGCGGAGGAGCTCGACTTTGGACGGATCGCCGAGAATGAGGCCCTTCCCGCCAGCGAGGGCGAACGCCTGCGCTGGGTAGCGCTTGCTGCCGCACAACGAGAGATGGAGGCCCAGCTCGCTGCCGCCGGTGTGACCGACCCTCACCTCGGTCGTCTCGAGGCAATCAGGGAGAAGAAGGTCATCTCAGTCGGCCATGTCGTGCTGGTAGGAGTGGTCGAGATGAATCAACTCCTGCGTCGCGCACTCGAGCTCTGCGAGTCACCGGTCAGCGCGCTGGTCTTCGCTCCCGAAGATGAGCCCGAGGGCTTTGACGAGTGGGGTTGTCTGCGCTCCGAGGCCTGGATTGACCGCAGCGTCAGCCTGAGTCTCGATCACTGGAGGGTGGCTGACCGCCCCGCGGATCAGGCCAACGCCGCCGTGGAGGAGATCGCCAGCTGGAAAGGTCAGTTCTCTGCCGACCAGATCACCGTCGGCCTCGCCGGCTCCGACATCGGCCCCTTCATGAGGCGTGGGCTGGCAGAACACGGGGTCCTCGCCCGTAACGCTGCCGGGATGCCGCTCTCCTCAACGGGCCCCATGAGGCTCATGGAACTCGTCGGGCAGTTCTTGCGCAGCGAGCGCTTTGCTGACCTGGCAACGCTCGTACGAAATCCGGACTTCGAGAAGGCGATTCGACGCCGGGATGAGAGCCTCGAGCCCATCGCGCTGGTCAATGCCTACCACAACGCACATCTACCTCAGCTGGTAGATGGTAGCTGGCTGGCGAGGTCGACAAGTCGTTCAGAACAAGCCTTGCGAGAGAACCTGGTTCGGCTCTGGAAGGCCTGCCTCGAGGTGCTAGGCCCCTGCTGGAATCAACGCGCCACTGCCTCCGAGGACTCCATCGGAGCACTGCGAACCCTGTTGGAGGTCGTCTATGGGGCGGAACCGCTTGGTTCCCACGAGGAGGCGCAGCGTCTGGAGCTGTATGCCCTGCGGAAGATCGCAAGCGCCTTCACGGAGGTCGAGGGTCTGCCCGTGCAGCTTGCGCCTCGTAGTGACGTGGGGGTCACCCTCGATCTCTTGCGGCGCATGCTACGCAACGAGATCGTGCCCCCTCCCGCGGCCAGGGAGGACAAGGACACGATCGAGATGCTCGGCTGGCTCGAGCTCCCTCTGGACAATGCCCCCGCTCTGATCGTCGTCGGCTACGAGGATGGACAGGTGCCCGAGTCCGTGCGTGGAGATGCATTCCTGCCCAACTCACTGCGCTCCAGCCTGGGACTCGTCGACGACCAGCAGCGGCTTGCGCGCGACCTCTATGCCACCGAGCTATTGCTCAGATCTCGCACAAAGGTCTGCTTCATCACTGGCCGAAGGAGCCTCGCGGGCGACCCCAAGCTTCCCAGCAGGATCGTCTTTCACTGTCCCCCGGACGAGGTCGTGCCTCGCGTCAGGCGTTTTCTTGATGGCACCGCAGGAGCAACAGTAACAGTCGAGGGGTCAGGGCTCGTGGCAGAGCTCCCGCGACGTGAACTCGACTTCGAGCTGACGCGCATGCGTGTGACCGACTTCGCACTCTACCTGCGCTCTCCCTACGAGTACTACCTGAGACGCGTCCTCCAGCTGAAGACCCTCGATGACCGAGCCCGTGAGCTCGACCCTCTAGCCTTCGGTATTCTCACCCACGACGTGATGCAGCTCTTCGGTGAAGACAGGCGCATTCGAGAGGAGACTGACCCCAAGAAGATCTCGAACTTCCTGTGTGGTGAGCTGCGCTCTCTGGCCCGCGAGTCCTACGGCGAGCGCCCTCTACCGGCCGTCAGGCTCCAGCTGGAACAGCTCGAGCATCGCCTGAGAGCCTTCGCCGGGAAGCAGGCGGAGCACAGGGCAAGTGGCTGGCAGATCCTGGCCTCGGAGTGGAGCCCCGAGCCTGGCTCGGTGACGATCGATGTCGACGGGGAGCCGATCGAACTACGCGGGCAGATCGACCGCATCGACCATCATCCCGAGCGCAAGGCCTACGCCATCTGGGACTACAAGACTGGTGACACGGTCAAGGCCCCGGGCACTACTCACCGTCGCAAGAATGGTGAGTGGAGGGACCTGCAGCTGCCTCTCTACTGCATCCTGGCCGCGCAGTTGATCGGTGAAGAGCCTCCGCAGAAGCTGGGGTACATCCCCATCTGCAAGGACACCAAGATGATCGGGTTCTCCTTCGTGAAGAGCTGGGGTGAAAAGAAACAGGCAGACTCAGGTTACGAGGACGGCATCAGCGCCGCCTACGAGGCCGCCCTCGAGGTGATCCGTGCAATTCGCAAGGAGAGCTTCTTCGACCCCGAAGGATTCGACCCGAGGGACGAGATATTGCGCGCCATTGGCGGCCTGGGCCTGATCGAGGATGTCGAGGAAGAGAGCGAGGGAGAGGAAGCATGAGCCAGTCACCGCACCTGTTGATTCGTGCTTCGGCCGGCACGGGCAAGACCTATCGACTCTCCGGACGATTCCTGGAGCTGCTGATTGCTGGCGTACAACCAGAGCGAATTCTGGCCACGACCTTCACGCGCAAGGCCGCTGGTGAGATCCTCGACCGCGTCCTCGAGTGGCTCGTTGAAGCCATCGAGGATGAGGAGGCCTGCGCTGAGCTGGCCAGTGCCACGAGGAACCCGGAGCTCGATGCCTCTGCCTGCAGCGAACTGCTGGCGAGGCTGACCCGAAACCTGCACAGCTTCCAGGTTCGCACCATTGACTCCTTCTTCGTCCACCTCGTGCAGCTGTTCGCTCTCGACCTCGAGATGCCGTCAGACTGGAAGATCTGTGACGAGCGGGTGGACGAGCGCCTGCGCTCCGAGGCACTGCAAGACGTCCTGGCCCAGGAGAACGCCGAGGAGCTGCTGCTCTTGCTGCGCGAACTCTCCAAGGGCGGAGCGGGTCGCAGCGTGCAGCAGAAGCTCCTGGACGAATCGCGCAAGCTACGCCCGGCACTCCTCGAGAGTGAGCCCGAGGCCTGGGACAGCTTTGCCACTGGGACAGAGGTTGGTACCGCTGAACTACGCAAGGCGGTTGCCGGGGTCGAGGCAGCACCCCTGCCGACCACGGCCAAGGACGAGCCGAACAAGAACTGGCTCAAGGCCCGCGATGCTTTCCTCCTGCGCGTCCACGCAGAACAGTGGGAAGACCTCGTCTCCAATGGTGGCCTTGGAGCTGCCTACCTCTCTGAGGAGCAGACCTACTACAAGATTCCCTTCCCTCCTGAGCTGCTCGAGGCCCTCAAGCCCCTGATGCGCCATGGCATTCATCGAGTGCTGACGGAACTACGCGCACGCAACATCGCTGGGCGCTCACTCACGGAGACCTTCGAGCAGGCCTACCAGGCGCGCAAGCGCAGCGAGGGTTCCTTCGGCTTTGCGGATCTTCCTCACGCCATTGCGCCATGCGCCGCCGGCCAGCTGCCGATCGATGAGCGCGAGCTCGACATGTGGTTCCGGCTTGACGGCCGTATCGACCACCTCCTGCTCGACGAGTTCCAGGACACCTCTCCCGTGCAGTGGCGCATCCTGGCTCCGATCGCCAGCGAGATCACCAGCGTCCACGACGGCCAGCGCTCCCTGTTCTGCGTTGGTGACGTCAAGCAGTCAATCTACTCCTTCCGCCATGCGGAACCGAGGCTACTGGGCCAGCTCCAGCGCATCCTGCCAGGACTCGAGGCCGAGTCGATGGACCTCAGCTACCGTTCCTCAGAGGTGGTTCTCTCGTCGGTGAACTTGATCTTCTCCGGAATGGGAGACAACTCGGAGCTCGCAGATGATGGCCTGAGTGCCTATCGCACGGCCAGCCGTCGCTGGCTCGAGGGCTTCCGCGACCACGAGGCTGCCCGCGATATTCCGGGGGCCGTGCGGCTGATCGAGGTGCCCGAGAGCGAGGACCCCACCTCCGCTCTGATAGCGACCACGGTTCGAAGAATCGCGCAGGTGGTCAACGAGGCTCCTGACGCCTCCGTTGGAATCCTGTTCCGCAAGCGGAAGTTGATCCCTCGGCTGATTCACCAGCTACGCGAGCACGACATCGACGCCAGCGGAGAGGGAGGCACACCCCTGACGGACTCGCGCTCGGTCCTGGCATTTCTCTCGCTCCTGCACCTGACCGACTATCCCGAAGATAGCGCCGCGGCCTTCCACGTGGCCAGCTCTCCCTTTGGACGATACGTCGGACTCGACGAGAGCACATCCATCAACGACCTCTCCCGTGGGCTCCGCCAGAGATTGGCGCTCGAGGGCCTGGGTGAATTCACAAGGCACTTCGCTGCTCTGGTGAGCAAGGACGACAGCTGGAGCCCCTGGGACCGTGCCCGCTTTGCACAGCTCCTGGATCAGGCCTTTGTCTTCGAGGTCCAGGGCGAGCACCGTCCATCCGCCTTCGTCGACCATGTGCGCTCCAATAGCGCGGAGTCTCCGGGTGGGTCCTCTGTCCGTGTCATGACGATCCACGCCTCGAAGGGTCTCGAGTTCGATGCTGTGCTCTTGCCTGAGCTCGGCGGCGAGTTCGCCAACTTACGCAGCTCACTGCACACCTATCGTGCCGAGCCGGAAGCACTCTTCGAGCGGGTCTCACTCGCCGTGAAGAAGGATTTTCAACCACTCTCGCCCGAGCTCAAGATGCTCTACGAGAACAACACCATGAGCTCGGTCGAAGACAGCCTCTGTGTCCTCTACGTGGCCATGACCCGCGCAGCTCGACTCCTCGAGATGATCGTGCCCTGGAAAGACCCCAACAAGAATTCCACGGTTCCGGCAACTCACCAGGTCTTGCGTGCAGCCCTCGCAGGCCACGGCCTGCACGAGCCGGATGAAGAGGGTCTGATCTGGGAGCATCCCGACAGCGCCCCCGGCGCTGGTTGGTGTGAAGGCCTGGCTGAAGTCCAGCCCCCTCCGGCAGCACGGTCCGCCGTGAAGCTCAAGCTCGCCAGGCAATCAGCGCCACGCAGCCTGACCCGACGGAGCCCCTCTGCGGAGGAAGGTGGAGGACAGGTTCACGCAGGGGACGTCCTGCGTTCGAACCGAGGTGCAAGCGTTGGCACGCTCGTCCACGCCTGCTTCGAGGACCTCACCTGGATCGAGCAGTTCGAATTCGATGCGGAGCGGCTCTCTCGATTGCCTGAGCTCCGCAACGCCGACAGCGGGCTGCGTGAGACAGCCTTGAAGATCGTGTCCGGCGCCCTTGAGAACGAGGCGGTACGGAGCGCACTCTCCCGCGAGATGTGTGAGGCGCCGGAATCGACCGAGCTGCAGGTCCTTGCGGAGGAACGCTTTGCACTCACAATTCCCAACGAGGATGGTGTGCAGGAGCTCTGGACGGGATCTATCGACCGCCTGGTCCTCGCCCGCGAGAGTGACCAGACCGTCTACGCCGAGATCATCGACTACAAGACTGATCGCGTCGACCCCGAGAGGCTCGACGCAAGGGTGGAGCACTATGCCCCCCAGCTTCGTCGCTACCGCCAGGTCGTCGCAGCGAGGACTGGGCTGGACGCTGAATCGATTCGAACCCGACTCGTATTCCTTGGAATGGGCGAGGTCAGAGATGTCGTATGAGCCCGCTCTTCACTTCCCCCAGGCGGACCTGACCGCCTCGAAGCCCTGATCGTCGAACTCACGAAGCTCAGCCTTCACGAACGGGTAGAAGTCGTTGACTCCGAAGTACGCCTCCGAGAGCTCGGCGAAGTACTCCTGTTCATTGTTCATCCCGTAGGCTGGCTCTGTTCTTCCGCTGCAGCGCAGAACTTGTTCGTAGTCTCCCGACTGCTTTGCCGCCGTGTAAGCAGCGAGGATGCGCTCATCCTTGTAACCAAGAAACTGGTGGTGGTAGGCGTGCGCTAGCTCGTGCAAGACCATCCAGGGCTGGTCAAAGGACCACCTGATGAAGTTCTGCGCGTTACCGAACTGCACGCCTCTGGCGAGTCGCGGGTCGTAACCATGCCCCACCAGCCACTCTCGCGAAGGGTGGTAGACCCCTCCAGGCACCCGCGAGTCCTCGAGGTCCATCCAGATCGTCACCCCCTTCAGCTTGCCCACGGCTTCGGATGGGACAACGTGCTCGATGTCGAAGAGCCGGTGATCCAGAAGCTCCAGCACCTGTGCTCCCAGCTCGTTATCGGTCGTGGCCAGCTCAGGGTGCACCATCACCGTCCAGCCGCGAATTTCACGCTCTTCGTAGTCGATTGGGCCTTTCGCGGTGCTGGTCTGGGTGAGGGGCATGGCGGCCATGCACAGCAAGAGGGTGCGGAGGTTCATCTTGTCGAAGGCTTGTGGCGGGAGGGCGCGGACGCGAATAGCCTAGCGGGCATGAAACTCACGAGTACCGCCGTCTTCCTCTGCTCTTCTCTGATTCTCTCCTGCACCCTGGCCCCGGCAGCATCGATCGTGCCCCATGGGCCCCTCCAGCAAGAGGACCGCTTCGTGCCCATCCGATTCGGAGATGCCAGGGAACTGGGCTACGAGGCAGAGTTCTTCCCCGGGGCAACCTACGACCCCGAAGTGGCAACCCCGGACTCCTTTCTGGGCCAGAAGCATGGCAGCCGACTCGCCCATCACGAGGAAGTCCTGGCTGCATTCCGTACCTGGGCGGAAGCTTCAGATCGAGTCAGCCTCAAGACCTTCGGTCAGACCCATGAGGGACGCGAGCTGGTCTACGCGGTCGTCACTTCAGCCGCTAACCACTCAAGGATCGACGAGATTCGCGCCAACCACGCCAGACTCGCCGACCCACGCGGCCTGGGCACCGCCGAGGGTCAGGAGCTGATTGAAGCTGCGCCGGGTGTGGCCTGGATGGGCTACTCCATCCACGGCGATGAGCTCTCAGGCACGGACGCCTCACTCGCAGTTGCCTATCACCTGATTGCTGGAACGGACCCCGATGTCCTTGCGATGCTCGACGAGCTAGTGATCTTGATTGACCCCTGTCTGAACCCAGACGGACGCGAGCGCATCATCGGGATGGTCGAGCAGTCGGCGGGCTACACCCCGAACCTTGATTATGCCTCGATGCATCGTGGGCGCTGGCCCTTCGGGCGGGGTAACCACTATCTGTTCGATATGAACCGTGACTGGATGGGTGGCAGCCAGCCGGAGACTCGCGCCCGCTGGAGCGCGGTCCTCGACTGGAACCCGCAGCTGTTCGTCGATGCCCACGAGATGGGCAGCCTCGACACCTTCCTGTTCTATCCACAGGCTGCACCCTTCAACCCGGAGCTGCCTGAGCGCACGGGGCACTGGCAGGGGGTCTTCGCAGCTGGGGCTTCATCAGCTTTCGATGCCAATGGCTGGAGCTACTACACCCGCGAATGGGCAGATGCCTGGGGTCCCTTCTACTCCGATTCCTGGGGGTCGCTCACGGGTGCAGTCGGGATTCTCTACGAGCAGGCCGGCACGGCCGGGTTTCAGCTCCGGCGGGCTTCAGGGGAGCTCCTGACCTATCGCGAAGCCGTTCACCATCAAGTCGCTGCCAGCTTCGAGAACCTTCGCACCCTGCAGGAGTACCGGGTGGAGATCCTCTCCGACTACCTGGCCGCAAAACGTCTCAGTGTCGACGAGGACACCGAGGGCAATGAGCTCGTCCTGGCTGTCATTCCAGAGGGCAACCAGAGTCGCCTGGCTGCACTTCGTCGTATTCTTGACGGCCAGCGCATGGAGTACTCCGAACTCAGCGAGCCGGCCAGCATGGAAGACGCAACTGGTGCACGGGGTGGCAAGGAGGACTCCATCGAGCTCCCCGAAGGAACCTTGATCCTGCCCGCACGCCAGCCCCAGCGCAGACTCGTGCGAGCCTTCTTCAACTTCGACCCCCGCATCGACACGGATACGCTGCGTGAGGAACGCGAGGAGCTAGAGCGCAAGAACTCGTCGAAGATGTACGACCTGACGGCTTGGTCTCTACCTCACGCCCTGAACCTGAACGCCTGGTGGGGAGAGCTGGACGAGCCTCAGCTCAGGGCCCCAACCACCGGCTTCGAGTTCGGCCTTGTCGAGGCGATTGGACCCGACCAGACGGCCTTTGGCTGGGTAGTCGATGGGGTCGACGATGGGTCCGTGGCCTTTGCCGCGCGCGCCATGGAGGCGGGGTTGACCGTTCACCTCTCCGATCGAGACTTCGAGACCGGCAAGGAAGACTGGTCCCGGGGCTCGCTGTTGATCCGTCGCGGAGAGCACGCGCTCTCTGTCGAAGAGCTCGAGGCACGCATCGACGAGGCTGCCCGGGCAGCGGGAACCCGGGCCTACCCCATCCGATCGGGACGAGCTCCAGGTGATGGGCCCGACCTCGGCGGCGGCCACTTCCACCTCCTGTCTCGACCCCGGGTGGCGCTGCTTGCCAACTCTCCGGTCTCCTCGAGCACCTACGGGCATCTCTGGCATCACCTGGATGTGATTCTTGGCGTGCCCTTCTCGATCATCGATGCCCAGAGCATCCGCGGCGCCGATCTCCGGCGGTACAACGTGATCGTTCTCCCGCCCGGCAACCTGAGGGGGGTCCTCGAGCCCGTGAAGAAAGAGCTTGGAGACTGGGTTCGCGGTGGCGGAACACTGATCGCTTGCGGGAACAGTGCAGCGCTCATGACCAAGGGGCGGCTGGACCTCTCCTCGGTCTCTCTCAGGCGCAACGCACTCGAGGAGCTCGACCTCCATGAGCGGGCTGTTCTACGCGAGCGGGGCTCAATGGAAATCGAGATCGATGAGGCGCTTGTCTGGGAGGGCGCAGCGGAGAATGAAGAGGACCCCGAAGAATCCGATGAGGACAAGGCCAATGAAGAAGGTGGGGTCCCCATCGAGGAGCGCGATGCCTGGATGAGGCGCTTCTCACCCTCTGGTGCCAACCTCCTGGCAGAGGTCGACACCGGTCACTGGCTCACCTGTGGCGCTGGGAAGCGGATGCCGATCGGCATGAGCGGCAGGGACGTCCTGCTCTCCAGGGCACCGGTGCAGACGCCAGTTCGATTCACGAGCGCTGATGACCTGCGGCTCGGCGGCCTGCTCTGGCCCGAGGCCCGCGAACGAATCGCCGACAGCGCATGGCTGACCCGCGAGGGATCAGGAAATGGCCAGCTGGTCCTCTTCGCCGGCACCCCGGCCTTCCGCGGATATCACCACGCAACGGGACGATTGTTCTCCAATGCCGTGATCTACGGGCCCGGGATGGGAACGAATCAGCCAGTCGGCTGGTAGGCTTCTGACCGCGTGCAAGGAAAAGCGACTCCCACAGATCCGGAAGGCGCGACGAGCTCACCTCTGAAGCTCGCGCTCTGGATCTATCTACTGCTATTCCTCGCGCTGGGCGCGCTCGCCTGGCAGAGACCCACCTGGGAGTGGGACCTGTTGGGGTACCTGGGCTGCCTCGAGGAGGCTGCCGGCGCCGCGGTCGATGAAGCTCACCCAGCGGTCCGGGCTCAGATCGGGGAACATGCTCCACCCAAGGCGGCAGAGGAGCTCTTCTCCAGGAACGAGTACAGACAGAGCCTGAGCAGGGACTCGCAAGCCTTCGACGCTCAGCTGCCATTCTATCGAGGCCGTGTCGTCTACCTCTGGTCGCTCCGGGGACTCTCGGCCCTGGGACTGCCCCCGATACACGCCGCCTACCTGCTCTCGATCCTCGCGGGACTCCTGCTGGCCATCGTCATGTATGCCTGGCTGGCTCGACATCTGCCTCCGTTCCCAGCTGCCCTGCTCTCAGCCACCGGGCTGCTGGCAGCCGGGTACTTCGAGGTCAGTACGCTGGCGACTCCCGACATGCTGGCGACAAGCCTGCTGGTTGCCGGCGCCTGGTGCCTGCTGGGGCTCAGGAGGCCACGGACAGCAATCATCCTGTTCCTGCTGGCGCTCGGGGCCCGAGCAGACCACGCCGTGTTGATCGTTCCGCTGTTGTTGTGGGCCGCCCTGGGAGACTCGGAGAGCACCGGGCTCTCCCTTGGAGCACTGGGGATCGCCCTGGCCCTCATCGCGGCAACCCTCTTCTACTGCACCGCAGGCCGAGAGAGCTACGGCTGGTGGACCGTCTATCACCATACCTTCTTCGGCTACAAGTCCTTCCCGAGCACCGAGACACCCGCTCCTGATCTGGCCCTGGCCGTCGAACACGGACTGAAGTCACTCCCGCAGTTCAAGGCCTGGCAACCCCTCGGCTTCATGGTGCTCGGAATCGTCGCGCTGCGCCGCGGCTATCGCAGGGGGGGCATGCGCAACCCAGCACTCGCCCTCGCCGCAATTGCGATGGCCGCACTCATCGCTCACTTCAGTCTCTTGCCGGTTCTCTGGCCACGGCTGATGCTGCCCTACTGGACCCTCATCTGGGTCGCCCTGGTGCTCACGCCCGTCAGGCCAAGCGATCAGCCAAGATCCGACCAGGCCTCGCCATAATCGTGGGTGATCTCCTCACCCGGGCGAATCGCCTGGGTCGCCATTAGCTCGAGCCCGTTGAAGTGAGCATTCGCTCGGCGACTGTGGTTGACGAACCGAGTCTCGTTCTTGCCATCCACGCCATACTCGCGGCCCTCGTCCTCGTCAAAAACCCAGAGCACATGATCGCCATCTTGGTGCTCGGTGACCTCCGGACCCTCGTAGTGGCCGATCAGCTCACCCTTGCGGAACTTCCGCGCGGCAAACAGGCCCAATCCGTGAATGTGGCTCTGCTTGACCTCGACATGCGGATTGTCGGATTGCGGGGTCTCATGCGAGGCCCCAGAAAAGGGCTTCTCAGAGAAAAAAGGCTCGATCGTCATATGGAAGAATTGTCTCGGTCTCGTGATAGACCAGCAGCAAGTAGGCGGGGGCCCCGAAATTTGGCCGCGAAGTCTGTCACGACGAAGCCGGAATTGGAAGTCACACCGAGCGACAATTTCTCGCTATTCTCCGGTCATGAAGCTGAATCACACCATGTTGAGAGTGAAGGATTTGGAAGCATCCATCGAGTTCTACACCACCTTTCTCGGGCTCAAGGAAGCAAAGCGTCACGCGATTGGGGACGAGGCAACGCTGGTGTTCCTGACCGACGAGGATGAGAGTCACTACATCGAACTCACTTACAATCACGATGGGCGTGACTATGAACTGGGCAATCAGTTCGGACACATGGCCTTCGTCGTGGAAGATCTCGACCGCATCAAGGCCGAGGTCGCCAGACGTGGTTGGTGGTCGCGTGAGAGTCGACCGGAGGTCGGTTCCCAGTACATCTTCGTGCACGACCCCAACGGCTACGACATCGAGATTCTCCAGGCGCGCTGAGCCTGTTCTCTCCGATCAGGGCCGAAAGCGAGAGGAGATCAGTCGCCACACTGGCCTGGGTAGGACACGGGCCACATAGCGCAATGGCCAGGAGAGCTGCCAGGGGAAGTGAATCAGCGATTTCCCCGCTTCCATTCCATCAACACAGCGCACGGCACAGTCCTCGACCTCCAACATGAAGGGCATGTGGAAGTCATTGCGATCGGTCATTTCCGAGCGTACGAATCCCGGCTGGATGTCCACGACCTTGAGGCCCAGAGGACGAAGATCGAGCTCGAGGGTCTCCAGGAAGACCTGCAGCCCCGCCTTGGTTGCCGAGTAAGCCCCCGAGCCCGGAAGACTGCGGAGCCCAGCGAGGCTGGAGACCCCAACCAGCGTCCCTCGCCCCCGGGGTAGCATCACGTCCTTGGCCGCCAGCAGGGTCGCGATTGCCCCGGTGAAGTTAACCTCGAGCACTCGGGACACATCCTCCCACCTGAGTTCGTGCGCAGGCCCCACACTGCCCACTCCTGCGTTCGCGATCACAAGGTCGAGACCTCCGAGAACACGATCCCAGTGGGCCACGGCTACGAAGACCGCCTGTGGGTCGGAGACATCCAGCTCCCAGGCCTCCGCAAGACCTCCTGCCTCACGAATGCGCTCGACCAGGATCTCGAGGCGGTCCACTCGCCGCGCGGCTACCACGACCCTGGTTCCCCGCCGGGCAAGCTCGAGGGCCAGGGCCTGTCCAATACCGCTGGAAGCTCCGGTGATGAGGGCGTGCTTGAAGGAGGTCATGGGATTTGGTCTCGGCGAATTGCTGGGGTTGGACTAGATCTTCGCTGGAGCGAACCCCTGGCGTCCAGGGGTGGCCTCAGACACTCCAGGAAGGGCTCAAGGCAATGTCGTCCCGGCCAACCTTGACACCCCGCCCCCCCCGGTCAGAATCTTCGCCCTCATGTTCACCCGAGTTCGCACTCTGCTCGAGGAGCTTCCGCCTCGGGGGCTCTGGCTCGGGCCCTTGATCCTGGCGGGCTGCAGCATGGAATTCAGCGGCCAGCAGCAGGACTTCGCGCTGAGCGAGAGCACCGTCGAAATCCTACATTCGACACCTGAGGGACAGGAAAGACTCCTGGCTGAATTGGAACGCCTCTTCGGAGTCGCCAGTGCCCCTGGCCTGCCCGAGTCAGCCGCGAGCCTTCGCTCCCTTGGTTCTCTCGAGACAGCCCCGTTCGATGTGTCGGCACAAGATGCCGAGGCCATCCGAGAGGGCAACCGTGCCCGCTTTGAGCAGGAACTCGCCGCCATCGAGAGCGGCGAGGCTGGGTCACTCGGCCCCTGGAAGTGGGCCCCCGGATTGACTGAGTCCTGGGAGGCACTGGTTGCCGAAGAGCTAGCTGGTCCCGCTCACATGGAGCGTGCACGCCAGCTCTTCACCGAGTACTACCCGAGCCTGCGCGACTCCGCTGCCCTGTACGGCAACAAGTGCCTGCACTGCCACGGCAACGAGGGGGGCGGCGATGGGCCGACCTCCTACACCGCGCGACCGATACCCAGGGACTTTCGGCTGGGAATCTTCAAGTACGACAATCTCGAGGACGGCGGGCGCCCCGAGCGCCAGGACCTGATCGAGATCATTCGAACAGGCATCGAAGGAACCGCCATGCCTTCCATGGCAACTCTCTCTGCTGCGCAACTGCATGGTCTCGCAGACTACGTACGCTTGCTGGCCATGCGGGGCGAGGTCGAGCTGAGGCTCACCATGGCCCATGAGGACGGAGAGGAACCACAGCGCTCCGAGATCGACTCACAGTTCGAGGATGTCGTGTCCTTGTGGCGCGACGCGCCCCGGGAACGGATCGACGCACCAACCACGATCCCCGAGCCCACCGCTGCACGTATCACTCGCGGCCACCAGTTGTTTCACGACAGCAGTACTGTCAGCTGCGCCAGCTGCCACGGTGTTGGCGGTCTGGGAGGCGGCCCAGCTGCCTACGGCCAAGCCGAGGACGACGCCGACGAGCTCGTCGCCCTGCTCTCGGACTCCTGGGGGCATCCAGCCAGACCGACCGCGATCACGAGCGCAACACTTCGGCACGGAGAGACCCCAGGGCAACTCTATGAACGCCTCTACCTGGGGATCGACGGAACCCCGATGGCCGGAATTGGCGGTATCGATGACGGCAATGGAGGTTTGATCTTCGACGACGAGGACATCTGGTCCTTGGTTCACTACGTTCGGGCCCTGCGTGACCCCCAGTGGAACGCTCTACTCCAGGAGCTCCAGACCGAGGTCCAGTGACCTCCTGGCCACAGAGACGATGACCACAGCCGCTTCCGAAACGCCCCCCAGCCCCTGGCCTCATCGCCTGGCTGTCGCCACGTGGCTGGCGGCCATCCCGTTGCTGCTGTTCGGTGGAACAATCACGACCCTCGAAGCCGGCATGGCCATCGACGGCTGGTGGATCCTGGAGCCGGGCCGCGGCGACCACTTCCTGCTCTTCTATCCATTCGAGAAGTGGTTTCGGGACATGGGCACCTTCTCCGAGCACACCCACCGGTTGTTCGGGATCCTGGTGGGGAACCTGGCCATTGCGACCGTGGTCGTCACCTGGCTCAAGAACTCTCACAAGCGGGCGCGGTTTGTCGCGCTTGGCGCGCTCCTTCTCGTCTGCTTCCAGGGCTACCTGGGCGGCTCACGAGTCCTCGATGCGAGCCCGCAGCTCGCCTTCCTCCACGGCGCCCTTGCGCAGATAGTGTTCGCCTACCTGGCCTTCTGCTCCACCTACCTCTCACCCCGCAGACAGGGTTCAAGGGCCGCTCGCGACCACGAGTCGGGTCGCCTCCTGCGGCTCACGTTCACCGCGCTGATTGCCGTCTATGCCGCGATCTTCGCAGGCGCGTGGCTAAGACACGCCTTCTCCCCCCTGGCTCTGGGCGTGCACATCGGCCTCGTTGTCCTGGCAACCTGGTCTGTCGTGGTCTTGGCGCGCAGCCTCAAGCGACGGGGTGTCAGTGACCCCAGCTTTCGCCCACTGCGCCGTGCGGCCTTGTGGCTACACCTTCTCATCGGTCTACAGATAGCTCTCGGCCTGGCCTCATTCTGGGTTGTCGTGATGGTCGCAGAGAAGGGATCAACCGACGTTCATCACTCGGCCTATCCGACCTTGCACGTTCTGTTCGGTGCGCTGGTCCTCTCCAAGCTAGCCTCCACAACTCTCTGGGCTCGGCATCAACTCGAGGTCGAACCGAGCCCCGAGAACCCTGCTCGGTCCATCGGCCTGGAAGTTGCTTCGTGAGTTCCCACTCGGTGGAGCCTAACGTCGTGGTAGATCGCGGCACTGGTCTGTGGTCGAGAGTCATCGACTGGACTCAGATGCTCAAGCTGCGTCTCGCCTCGCTGGTTGTGCTGGGTGCCTTCGTCGGAGCGCTACTGGGGATGAACGAGGCCCACGGCTTCGCCAGTGCAATCGAGGCGGCCTTCTGGATTGCCTGTTCGGCGGCAAGTGGCTGCGCTCTCAATCAGGTGATCGAGCAGGAAATCGACTCTCGCATGGAGCGCACGAAGGATCGCCCCTTGCTGACCGGCCGCATCAGCGTCCGTGACGCCGTGCTCGTGTCCGCACTGCTGGGTGCAGCGGCAACCATTGGCCTGGCGCTTCGATTCAACCTGCTCTCCTCCTTCCTCTCGCTGGGGTCTCTGTTCACCTACGTAGCCGTCTACACCCCGCTCAAGAAGGTCAGCGCACTCAATACCTTCGTGGGCGCGTTCCCTGGGGCTGCCCCGGTGGCCATCGGCTATGCAGCGATGACCGGCGACATCGGTAGCTGGGCCATCTCTCTGTTCCTGATTGTCTTCGCCTGGCAGTTCCCGCACTTCATGGCCATCGCCTGGATTCACCGGGAGGACTATCGCAGGGCCGGCCTCGCCATGGTCCCCGTCCTACCTGGGGGAGAGAGAGCCGCCGGAATCCAGGCCCTTGGTCACAGCCTGATCCTGACCCCGATCTCCGTTCTGCCCGCACTCTGGGGAGATGTGGGCCTGGTCTACGCAATCGGAGCACTCGTGATAGGCGTTGTCTTCATCGTATTCGCTGCACGCTTCGCACTCGTGCAGAACGAGGCCCGGGCCAGGGCCTTGTTCTACTATTCCCTGGTCTACCTCCCCGCACTCTTCGCTCTGATCCTCGCTGACCGCCTGTTTGACGGCGTGCCCCTCGTATGAAGCTCACGCTCCACGGAACACTCATCGCCCTCGTCTGCCTGGCGATGCTCTCGATCGCCTGCGCTCCGCCCTCCAGGCCCGGGGCGGACATGGGCTTCGAACTGGCCGCAGTGGCTGACTCCCCGCACGAATTCGGAAGCGTCGGCGAGTTCGAGTTCGAGGAGCGCCGTGGGGGCAGGCTGGCCCGAGAGGATCTGCTTGGCGAGCCGTGGCTGGTCGCCTTCATCTTCACTCGCTGCGCGACGATCTGCCCGGCCATGACCCATGAGCTGAGCCGTGCGCACTCGGCGCTCGAAGGCATTGACGCCAAGGTCGTGGCAATCTCCATAGACCCCGATCATGACACGCCAGAGGTCCTGACTGAGTACGCCAGCCACTTCGATGGTGGTCTGTCCGACCAATGGCTCTTCCTGAGCGGCGATGAGGAGTCCACCTACGACTTCATCCGGACCAGCTTCAAGCTCGGTGTCGAGCGTGTGGACGAGGCCGACCCGGGCCTCGCCGTCAGTCATAGCTCGATGATCTGTGCTGTGGACTCCGCCGGGAAGATCCGTGGCTACTACAACGGCACCACCCCGGAAGGTACGGACATGGCCGTACGGCGAGTCCGCTATCTCGCGGGAGTAGCTCCAACAGTGTCTGCCCTGCCAACACTGAATGCATTCCTCAATGGAGTGGCTGCGCTGCTCCTCGTGCTCGGACTGGTGGCGATCAAGGCTGGCAACAAGGAGCGGCACGCCCTCCTCATGCGCCTGGCCTTCGCTGTCAGCGCAGCCTTTCTCGCGAGTTACCTCTATTACCACTTCGTTGTCATCCCCTCACAAGGCGGCCCTGTTCGTTTCTCGGGTAGCGGTGTAACGCGGGTCGCCTACCTGACGTTGCTCCTCACTCACGTACTCGGTGCCATCATCAACCTCCCCATGGTGCTCAGAACCTTCTGGCTGGCACACAAGGAACGCTGGGAAGACCACAAGTGGTGGGCCAAGAGGACCCTACCCTTGTGGCTCTATGTCTCGGTGACCGGAGTTCTGGTCTACCTGGTCTTGTACGTCTTCTAGGAAGAATCAGAGCCAGGGGACCGCAAGGCCATTCGAAAAGTTGAACTCGGCGCCGCCGCCAGGGTTGGCGTTCGGGTTGCCGGTGTCGCGGAACCAGAACTGGTAGTAAGTCGAGCTGCCAACGGGCTGAGCAGTCGCGCCGAAGGGCTGACCCTGGAAGTCGTCGATCTGAACTTCGTCGCTACCAGCGCCGAGGTTGGTGAACTCGATTAAGCCACGCCGTCTGCGGCGTACATCAGGAACTCGAAGTTTCGCGGGCCGAGGGCTGTCGTATCAGTCGCCACAATTTTTACCACCAAATTCATGTCAGAGACACCGAAGGTAACAACTTGGGATATGTCGAACTCCAAGACTCCGCGATCCTCCACGCTTGCGGAGAGGCCAATGGATAGAGGGGGGATCACCGAGACCAGATCTCCGATGCCGTCAATCGGGTCATCCGATATCGAAGCTTCGACCACCGGGAGGGCTGTCTCCTGAACGTCTGCGTAGAGATGTTGATGGAGAACACCTAGAGCAGGGAGTAGGAGTGCGAGCCGATAGTTCATTTTCTGGCCTCTTTGAGCGAGCTGACTTCAAGGGTATCTGGGGCAGAGTGCGGACATTCACATTCACCCTCGAACGCGTGTTATTTTCCAATGTAGCTCCAAGGATCGACCCGGTTGCAGCCATTCATACGAAGAACAAGATCTTGAGAAAAGATCCCACGCTCCGTCCTCCAGTGACACCAACATGGCAGGCCCGGGTCCCTCCGCGGGCCAGGTGTGCTCGTGATACGCCGGTCCTCGCACGGCCTTGTAAAAGTCCGCCCCTTCTGTGATCACGCTCTTGATCAGCAACCACTCCAGGGCTGTGAGTCGAGTTGCCTATCTGAGTTACTGACAACAACAAGTGAGTCCACCATCCGTGCGGATCGGAGACTCTTGCTTACCCTCATGGGTTCTGGGCTCTAGAGGATCCGGAAACTCTCCGCCGAGGCGCGCAAGATAAGCTGGTCACCAAGACGCTCGACTTCGCCGGTAATCTCGAGAGGCAGCGCCACGTAATCGAGCACCGCCTTGTTCATGGGCTCTCCGTTCTCACCAACGAGTAAGAAGTACTCGGCACGCCCGTCCGTATCTCGCACGCACAGCACAGGCGGAATCCCACCACTTATGCAGCGCACGGCACAGGCCCGATGAGGCTTGAGGTTCCCGGGATTCATCACGCCCAGGAAGCACTTGCTGTCCACGATTTCTCCGATGAGAGAGTGTTCACCAAGCGACTGAGGCCCCTCGGGACTCAAGGCCAGTCCGGGAATCTCCTCGAGGCTCTCGGGGACCAGCTCGATCATTGTCCTCCCATCTCGGTGCACCAATGTTCCTTTCAGCCGAACGTGCTTGCCATCGAATTCCGCCACAGCTGCGTCGGCACCAAACTTGAACGGCGCCACGATGTGATAGCGCGAGGTCCAGGGCGCACCATCGATCACACCTGGCCTTGGTACATGCAGGGCCGGGTACGGAGTGGTTGAGATGGTGCCTTCAAATGTCCGCAAGCTGCCGAACTCGAAGGTAGCTCGGGGCAGAGGTCCAAATCCCTTCGCAAGAACGAGGGCCAGCCCCACAGTGCACAGCAGCGCTGCGATGACGAAGCTGCGCGTGCGTCGCGCAACCCCCAGAGGGGCTGTCGGGTGGTAGCCGACGTAGAATTCATTCGAGTCTGACTCAGGCATCGGGAGCTCCCTTGTCGGCGAAGTCAATCAGAGCGGGCGACACCTCGGTTCCCGGTGCATTGGCGTCCGGGTTCACAAGCACTCGTCCTTGCCGAATTCGAACATCAAAGGTCGGGACCTTCTCCGTGAACGGCGGTGGCGAGCTACCGTTGTGCGGCTCGTATTGATACCCATGCCATGGGCAGGTTATGCAGCCGTCGATCACCCGGCCTTCTCCCAGAGGTCCGTTCTGATGCTGGCAAGCATTACTCACTGCGGAGATCTTTCCGTCATAGCGAAAGATCGCGACTCGCTCGCCATCGAGGCAAACGATCCTTGCGCGCTTATCCTTGATATCATGCACAGCGCAGACGTCGACAAGACCCTCGAACTCAACTCCCTCGACGTCACGATCCAGCCGCGCCTCAGTCCCGGCTGCGACGAGGTGCAACCCAAGAACCCAGGCCAAGCCCAGCGCCACCGGGAGAGCGAGCCAAGGGCTGGTCTCTGCCTGCAATACCCCCAGAGAGACGTGTCCGATCAAGAGCGCATAGGCGAAGTAGACAGACATGTGCAGGGCTTTCCAGACCGGGGCGCCAAGATTTGCCAGCCAGAAGTCATGGCTCGTCGCCGCCATCAAGAACAAGATCACCAGAGCGCCAAACCCCAGCGGCTGGAATGGGAACCAGGCGAGGCTCCCATAGCTGTCGCTGGCCGTGAAGAGACTCACCAGCGGGTGAACATCTCCGAACCCGTGGAATTGGATCAGGGACAGCAGTCCGTGCAGGGCCGCCAGGATGAACATGGTCACGCCCATGTGCCGGCGGTTGTAGAGCAGTGGAAGAAACCGAGGATCGAGACGACACAGAGGCCCAATCGAGAGGATGACGTGCAGCAATAGAAATGCCGCCGCACCAAACCCACGGATCATCAAGGTCTCCGCCGTCGCATTCGGGCGGAGCAGTGCACCAACACCCATGAACAGACCCAGGAAGAGAATCACCCCCAGAGTGAGGATTCTGTCGTAGACCTTCTTCTGTCGGTTCCAACCGACCGCGCGATAGGCATGACTCATTGCGCCTTTCCTTCGTCGGTTCCCTCGCCGATCAGGGCTGTGACCTCTTGATCGAGAAGGCTGTAGACGAACAAGGTTCCCTCTTCGAGCTCTGCTAATTCAGGGCTCCAGGCCAGCCAGAGCCCCGAGCGCACGGCGCCAAGCAGACGTGCATCACCCGGCAAGCTCTGCCCGATCCTCACAGGGGCAGCACTCCAGTAGAGCAAGGGGTCCGGCTCTATTGGTGCCTCCGGAAGAGCAACTCGACCTAGCCCCAACTCAGCCGGGAGGTCCACGCGTGGAGTCTCTGTCCGTACAAACATGGAACTCACGAACAGCAAGGGCAATCCGAGCGAGAGCGTCACCAAGATCCGGCGGTGGGCGCGACGAAGCGGAGCAATCATCAGGCAATTTCGCTGGAACGAGCTCGAATCCAGCGCCTCGCCAGCAAGGGCCAGAGCGACACAACCCCAGGGAATATCAGTAGCTTGAAGCCAATGGTTCCTGCTCGCGCAGATGGGTCGATGGTCGCCGCTCCTCGAGAAACGAACAACACGGCAAACACGAAGCCGAGGGCCAGGTACAGCTCAAGGGCATGAACAATCCAGATCAAGTCTCTCCTCCCTTCAGCTTGATGCTCGGTTCAAAGGCTGCGGTGCAGAGCTCACCATTGGTCACGAGACTGGTCGACAGAGCATGTCACGCTCCCTTTCCATGGCACTTCTTGTACTTCTTACCACTACCGCATGAGCAGGGATCGTTCCGGCCCAGTTTCTCGGCCTTGTGAACCACCGGTTGCTGTTTCTTGTGGTGATGGCCGTGATGGGCATTGTGGCCGGTGCGAACAGTCTCCAGGAATTCCTCGGCTGTTGCGTCGAGGCTGGCCTTGACCTCGAAGAGGTTTGAGACCACGGCTACCTCCTGCAGGTGTTCGAAGTAGGCAGCCAGGACCGGGGGAACGTGGGGCGCCAGGGGATCCTTGCGCTGAAGGCGCCCCGGCAAGAGGTGTCCCAGAGCGTGGTGCAGGTCGTGGCCATCGAGCTGCCGCGGCTCAGTTCCCAGGTCCTCGTAGCAAATCGAGAGAAAGGTCTCGATGATCTTGCGCTGTTGATCGAGCGTGGTGCCCTCAATCGCCAGCGCATGGCTGGAGTCCAGGTAGGCGGCGACTTCTAGGGTGATACGCTTGGTCGTCATGGGCCGCAGTCTATTTGGAACGGCTCACAGGTCCAGTCAAAGATGGTCGATGCTTTCTGGAGCCGGGCTTATGGGACTCTTTGGTCCATGTGGCGTGGTCGGTCCGCACCGCACCAGCTCATGAGTCCAGCTCTATTCCGAGGCCAAGTTCGCGAGCTCTCTCATGGATCGACTTGGCGGCCTGTAGATCGAAGAGCGCAGTGCCAACACTCTTGAAGAATGTCGTTCCATGCTCGCCCCGGTCGGGGGAGCCTCCTCGAGCGATCAGCGCACCGAGCGTCTCGACTTGTTCTCTATCGATCAGTCCTCGCTCCAGTGGAGTTGCCAGCTCCCCCGACTCTTCCATCGCAAGTGGCGTGTCCACCCAGACACCGGCTACTCGCTCAAAGACTGCATCCGGATACTCGCGCACACCTGCCTCGAATGACCCCATTGCAATGCAGTGCTTGCCCTCGAAGAGCGTGGGGTCATCGGGCAGAACGGGCTCGCGAGCCGTGGTAGCTGTGATCACGACCTGGGACTGATCCATCATCGCTTCGATCGAATCAGCGCCGCGTACTTCAATGCCGGGGAGTTCCTGGGTCAGGCGCTCCAAGAGGAGGTCGCGCCTCTCCTTGCTACGTCCGTACAAGAGCAGCCGACGTAGCGGGTGCGCCGCACACGCATGCCTCGCCTGGTCGAAGGCCTGCACTCCGCAGCCGACCAATCCAAGGGTCTCGGCTCCCTTCGGCGCCAGGTGGCGGATACTGACCCCAGTCACGGCCCCGGTTCGTAGAGCCGTGACGGTCTTGCCATCCATGAGTGCCTGAATCTCACCCGTACGCGGATCACTCAGCACGACCAACCCATCGATGACGGGGCGTCCATGGTCGCTGTTTCGGGGAAATACGCTGACCAGCTTGGTGGACAGCGCCTCTCTGGTCAGACAGGGCATCAGCAGCAAGGTGTCGCCGTCGCCACCACAGTTCATGTGCAGGCGATCCGGACTCGTGTACTCGCCCTCCTCCTGAATAGCGAGGGCTTGCTCGATCGCAGCCAACGCAGCGTCAGGCGCAAGGCAACGGCGAATTTCGGCCCCTGTCAGGAACAGCATCGCTTCTCGAGCTTGGCTTCGATCTCCAACGAGGTACGCGTGACTGAGAGCCCCCCGAGCCCCGTGCAGCGCACCTCACATGGCATGCTCTGACCGATGCGATCCATGGCAACGATGACCTCATCCAAGGGGATGACCGCATCGAAGCCGGCCATGGCCATGTTGGCGCAGGAGACCGCGTTGCTGGCTCCCAGCACGTTGCGCCCCAGGCAGGGGACCTCGACTCGCTTGGCAACTGGATCGCAGATCAGGCCCAGCATGTTCTGAAGAGACATCGATGAGGCAGCCAGGGCTTGAGAGAGCGTGCCTCCCGCCATGCCAACCAGTGCCGCCGCAGCCATTCCCGAGCCCGCACCACACTCGGCCTGACAGCCAGCCTTCTCCGCGGCAAAGGTCGAGTGGGTCGCGATGAAGATGCCGATCATCCCGGCAGCCAACATGCCCTTGGTCAGCTCCTCCTCTGGCAAGCCCATGGTCTGGCCAGCACCGAGTACAGATCCAGGTAGAGCAGCACAGGCCCCAGCGGTGGGCGCAGCGACGATGACCCCCATGGAGCTCTTCACCTCCATCATCGCTGTGATCTGGAGGACGATCTCATTCAGCATCCCGAGCTCGAGCAGGCTCCCTGACTTCAATCGCTCCTCGTAGGGTTGGCACTGCACGCCGAGGATTCGGTCCTCGAACTCTGTCCCCTCCATTCCGATGCGAACGGAGTCCTTGAGCAGAACAACGATGGCGCCCATGCGCTCGAAGACCTCCTCGGCAGTGAGCCTGCCTCGAGCACACTCGTAAGCCAGGGCCAGCTCCCAAAGCTGGAGGTCACGTCCCTCGTTGTAAGCGAGCATCTCCTCGCAGGTCGTGAAGGGCAGCTGTGTCCCCTTGTGGCTGGCAACCGGCAACACCTGCTCCATCTCGAGCCAGCTCGTGATTGGGAAGTTCTCGCGTAACTGCGCAACCTCCTGCTCGTCGAGGAAGTCCTGGGCCTTGACCTCGATCGCTCCCTCCGCGAGCCGCAGCACCTCTGCTTCGCTGAAGAGCTCGGTCAGGCGAGACGCCAGCTCATCCCCAGATCCGTCGAAGAACACCAGGGTCTCGTGACAGTCCCCAGCTATTGAGAGTGCCACTCCATCCACAGAGAGCACCTCGATCATTCCTCCCCCAGTGGAGTCTGCGATCAGTTGATGCCTCGCTTCAGCGTTCTCCAGGGTGAGCTTGTAGATGTTGGGGCTGGTTGTCTCGAAGTCGTTGATCTCGATCCGAAGATCGATGCCCGAGCTGCGCATGCCCTCCACATAGTTGAGCAGTCGCTCATCTGTCAGCTCCCATCCGAGCAGGCCGCCAAAGAGTCCCATGTCAGTCCCTTGGCTCTCGTGGGTGGTGGCCAGGGCGCCTCTTGACTCGAACTCCACCAGCACTCGATCGATCTGGCCGCCCATCATCGACAGGGCCAGCCGACCAATTCGCTGGGCAGCGGCGCAGTGTGAACTCGACGCCCCTCTCATCACGGGTCCGATCACATCGTTGAAGAGGCTGGGTTGGTTGCGGCTCATGAAGGGTCCGTTGATGGAGTCTGCTACTGGTTTCGGGTGTCCGTGCCGCGAGTAGTCGGGTTGGGGCCAAGAAGGATCGAGCCATGGCTCGTCCCCCTGCGACCCTGCAACTGGAGCGCGGCTCTCGATACCGGAACCGGGTGGTTGGGACTGTCACCTTACCCTCATCTCGCCTCGCTGGGGAACGCGCACCTCGATCTCGGCGCCGTCACCCCCCCCACCCCCGCTTCGATCCAGGCTCTGGGCTGAGCTCGCTGCATCCAGCGGCGAATTCCACACCTCGTGGCCAGGCAAGACAGCTCGTGCTTCAGGCTCATCCAGTTCCGCCGAACACGCTATCCTCATGCGCATGACAACCACGATCGAGGAGCGCCGCAATACGCTGCGAAGGAGTTGCCGTTCCCTGCATGGCCACGGGTATGAACCGGCTCATCTTGAGCTCAACCGTGTGGCAACCTGGATCGAGAGTGAGGCCATCGATCAGGATGTCTATGGAGAGGGCGCTACCCTCCAAGGCTTCGAGGCCAGAGTTGCCCAGCTGCTTGGCTATCCGAGCGCTCGCTTCATGCCCAGTGGCAGCATGGCGCAGCCGATAGCCCTTCGAATCTGGTCCGGACGCGAGGGCACGAAGCGTGTCGGGATGCATCCGACATGTCACCTGGAGCTGCACGAGCAGCGTGGCTACAGCGAACTGCACGAACTCGAAGCGAGCCTGATTGGTCCAGCTCAGCGCCCCATGCTAGCCAGCGACCTGGCCCCGGTCTCGGAGCGACTGGCAGCAGTCGTCGTCGAGCTACCAACCCGTGAGAACGGTGGCCAGCTGCCGGAGTGGGCTCAGCTCGTCGAACTCAGCGAGCAGCTGCGGTCCCGCGGCGCACATCCACACCTCGATGGAGCCCGGCTCTGGGAGGCACAAGCTCACTACGACCGCCCCTTCAAGGAGATTTGTAAGCTCTTCGACTCTGCTTATGTCTCCTTCTACAAGGGCATCGGCGCCCTGTCAGGTGCCATGCTTCTGGGGCCAGAAGACTTCATTCGCGAGGCCACGGTCTGGCAGCGACGCCAGGGTGGCAACCTCTATTCACTGCTACCCAACTGGGCCTCGGCGGCGATGCGTCTCGACACCCGACTCGGTCGCTTCTCGATCTACCGTCAACGAGCGTTGGAGCTGGCGGAAGCCCTCAGACCAATCGAGGGCTTACGGGTGATCCCCGATCCTCCCCAGGTGAATCTGTGCCATCTATGGTTCGAGATCTCTCCCGAGGCCTTTCTTGAGGCCCGGGACGTGGCTGCAGAGGAGCTGGGTATCTGGGTTCCAGGTGGAGCACGCCCCGCTGATCCTCCTGGCTCATGCAAGATCGAGCTCTACGTGGGTGAGGGCGCGTTGAAGCTGGACATGGAGGAAGTTGTGCTCTTCTTCGAGCGCCTGATCTCCCTGGGCCGCAGAGCCTAGTTCGGATTCAGTCAGAGATCTGCTGCGGCTTACACTCTCCTGAGGCATCCGGAGTCACCTGCGACCTCAGGCTTTCGGTGTGCTCCAGCCAGCACGCCTGAACCTCTTCTGGCAGATCATGATCTCGCATGGTCTCACGAAGGATCTGCGTTCGTCGGTTGAACTGTCCGCCCATGATTGGATGAGCAGCATGGGCCACCGGGATCGGTTTACCCGTGTAGGTGATGTCTGCGCCGAGGAGATTGAGGGCGAACTCCAGCTCCTTCTGGATCAGCCGCTGCTTGTCCTTGCCCTTGAAGAAGAAGCCGATCATCACGTCCTTGAAGACGCGGTCGTAGAAGTCCTCGAGTAAGGCCCGCAGCCCTGACTCACCGCCGGCGAGTTCGTGGAGTGCCATGGATTCGGTGCTGGACTCGAGGCCCAGGACACGTGTGGGTGAATCGGTGTTGCATTGTGCTCAAGGTTCAGCCGGCGGCGCGGCGCCGAGTGCCAGCGAGGCTCTCTTCCTCACGGTCGAGCCCCTGCACTCTCTCCGTGCTACTCGAGGTCGAGGAGCACCTTTCCAAAGTTCATGCGACTGTGCAGATGTTCGTGAGCACGGTGTGTCTGCTCGAGGGGAAAGACGAAGTCGATGACCGGTTCGAGCTTTCCACTCTGAACGTGCTCGAGGATGCTGACCAGGTGGCGCTGCAACAATCCATGATCATCGAAGGTCCCCATGTGAACTCCGAAGACACCCCGGTTCTTGAGCATCATCTTGGACATCGAAAAGCCCCGCATTCCCCAGAGAGCCTTGAGGGCTGCCAGAGGCTTGAACTTGCGGCCCGGAGCTGCGGCGGATAGCCCGAAGGAGTACAGCCGTCCACCGGGTGCCAGGCACTCATAGCTCTCCCGCAAGTTCCTTCCACCAACAGCATCAAGGATGTGGTCAGCCCCGCGTCCCTTGGTCTGGCGCATCAGGTCTGCGGCAAAGTCGCTGCGTGCTACCAGCTTGCCACGACGACTGAGAATACCCTCGGCCTTGATCGGACTGCAGGTGCCATAGACCGGCTCGGCGAGGAAGAGCTTGGCGATCTGCAAGGCGGCGATTCCCACACCGCCGGCAATGCCATGAATCATCACGGACTCGTCTGCCTGTACGTTCCCAAGGTGAACGAGCATGTGCCAGGCAGTGAGGTAATTGACGGGGATCGCAGCCGCCGCATCGAGGGCGATATCGTCAGGTACCTTGATCGTCGCCGCAGCGTCTGCGATCACGTGGGTCTGCTGCCCTCCACTCGGCACCGCTGCGACCACCCTGTCCCCCACGGCATATCCTTCAACACCATCACCCAGTGCGTCGACAAGCCCCGAGACCTCGTAGCCGGGCGTGAAGGGCAGCACAGGCCGGGGTCGGTAGAGCCCCAGGCGCATCATCAGGTCCGCGAAGTTGATGCCGGCGAAAGCTCCGCGAATCCGTAGCTCTCCAGCTCCGGGCTCGCGAATCTCACACTCCTGGACACGAAGAACCTCGGGTCCTCCGTGACGCGGGATGATAAGTCTGCGGGCTTGCACGATGGATTAGACCGAAAGGCACTTGGAGAAGAGGTAGTCGTAGTGCATCTGAGCCTGGGCAGCAATCTCTTCCAGTTCTGGTGAGAGCTCGATCGTCTTCGGTGTGTAGGGCTGGAAGCCCCTGGACTTGAGCACGGCATCGTACCAGTGATCGGCCCAGACCCCGTCGGAGTCACGCCCGCCTGGCTCCCAGGAGAGCATGGACTCCTGGAACTCGATCCCGAGGGCCTCGCAGAGCGCAGTCAGCACCTCTCTCGGGTTCTCGAGCACCTGACGAGAGTCGACAACTGGCGGCTGTTGCCCGGTCTCGCAGACAAGCCAGTCGTACAATCCGACCTGTTGCTGGAAGCCAAGATCCTGCAGTCGTGCCTCCTCTCGCTTTTGCATGTAGGAGGAGAGCATCGCACGTGGCTCGCGGATCAGGAATGCATGCTTCAGTTCGCGCATCCATTCGCGGTCCATTTCGGGCAACAAGTGATGAGCCATCTGCTTCTGGTAGAACACCCCGACCCCCGGCGGGACCTCGCCAGTCATCTCCGCGGCAACGTCCCGCCAGTCGTTGGGCTGACTGGCCAGGATCTCGTCCGTTACTGGGTGCTGGAGCCCCGTCGAGCTCAGGTAGAAGGCGTAGAACGGCTCGTCAACGACCATGGAATCGTTGCGGCTCTCAAAGGAACGCATCATCGCCGTGGAGATGTTTCGCGGTCCGGACCAGAGGGCAATACGGGTGACTTCGGTCATGTTCGAGTAGGGGAGCACCTCGGCTGAGACTCCAGGGTTGTGCGGGTCACTGGTCCGAGCCCAGGCTCATACAGCTAGAGCCCTGGGAGCACGGGTTCGGCCGCAATCCTCTCAGCGTAGAGCCCTTGGAGCCGCTTCACCATCGGGCCGGGGTAGGGTCCAGGGAACGGGCGGCCATCCACATCTCCCACTGAGGTCAGCCCGGCAAAGGTCCCGGTGATGAAGACCTCCTCGGCGCCGTAGACATCCGAGAGGCTGAAGTTCTTCTCGAAGACAGGGATGCCTGCGTCTCGCGCAATCTCGATCACAACCCCACGGGTGATCCCATCCAGGCAGTAGTTGCCCGTGGAGGTCCAGATCTCTCCGCGCCGGACGATGAAGAAGTGTGTCGAGTTACACGTGGCGACAAAGCCCTGAGGGTCAAGCATCAGCCCTTCGTCGGCTCCCGCCTTCGCCGCCTGGATACAAGCCTGGATGCAGTTGTGCTTGGAGTGAGTGTTGAGCCGCGGGTCCTGAACATCCGGCCTCCCGCGGCGCACGTGCACAGTGAAGAGCTTCATCCCGCGGGTGTAGACCTCTTCGCCCGGCTGCTTGTACTCGGGCAAGATCACGATGGTCGGCCCGGTAACTGTCGCGCGTGGGTCCTGATAAGGAGTCGACTTGACTCCACGGCTGATCATCAGGCGTACATGAACATGATCGTTCATTCCGTTTGCCGTGAGCACCCTGGCCAGGCGAGCCGTCAGCTCTTCGGGCGTCAGGCCAATGTCGAGATCGATAGCCCGCGCTCCGTCATAGACCCGTTGCAGGTGGCGATCGAGAAACGCAAGCCGGCCCTCGTGCAATCGAAGTCCCTCCCAGATGCCATCTCCGAGGATGAATCCGCTATCGAGGATCGAGACTGTGGCCTGTGCCTTGGGCACCAGCTCATCGTTGATCGCAACCAGGACCGAATCGTTGCGCTCGTCGTGGGGGTGGCTGTGGGCTCCGTGGGTCATTGTCCAGGATCTGAAGACTCTCTCTCGCCCACCCTCTTCTGAGGGCTCGGGACGGTGCTGGAGTGTGAGGCCCTCCGTGCTGCCGTCAAGCCGGGGGCGCGTTATAAGTTCTGTGTCGTGTCGACCACCGCAGGAGACGCGATCCAAGGGTCTGGAAACGGCTCCACAGGCCTCCGCTCTACAGCGCCTGCTACACTTCGCGTCCCTCTTCAAGGCCCTCCAGGCTTGATCCCAACGCCCCAAGTATCAACAGATCGAAGATGAAACGCTACGGACTCCGACAGCTCTTGCCCCTGCTTCTCGCCCTGGCCGTCTCGACTTCATGCGCCTCGGCCCCCTATCAGACTGTCCCGATGCCCTCGGACCTGGGCGAGATGCCGTCGATGGAGGTCGCTCGAATCTACGTGGCCCGCTCGACTCAGTTCTGGGGAAAGGTCCATGTCGTGGACGTCATCGATCGTGGAGTCGACATCGGCTCGATCGATGAGAACACCTTCCTGTGCTGGGATCGCAAGCCCGACCAGACCCCGATCGAGCTGTACTACCATGGCCCCAGCCTCACCGACGGGGTCATCGAGGGGCAGCTGGCCTTCGACGGAGAACCCGGCTGCGTCTACTACTACGCGGTCCACTTGCGTCGTAGCGACCGCAAGCCCGAGGTCAGGCTCCTCAATGTCAAGGAGGGCCAGGCGCTGATTGCTGACCGAGCTCCTGCTCAAGTGCGCTGAGGCGGTATCTCGGCACCACCCGCTGACAGATGCTCCCGACACTCCTCCTGATCGCCCTGTCTCACTGCGTCCACTATCACCAGGAGGGGGAGGCGGCCACCTCGGTCAGGGCGGGCGCTCTGGTGCCGGTTGATGTCTTCTCAAGGGGAGAGGCGGGCTACAACACCTTTCGCATCCCCGCGACCATCCAGACCGCCGAGGGTCGAGTACTGGCGTTCTGCGAGGGGCGCAAGCACGGCGCTTCTGACAGCGGTGACATCGACATCGTGCTCAAGCGTTCGGAGGACGGCGGAGCCACTTGGTCCGAGCTAGAGGTTCTCTGGGACGACGACGTGAACACCTGCGGCAATCCCTGTCCCGTGCTCGACCGGGAATCCGGGGACATCCTGCTGCTGATGACACACAACCTGGGACACGACCATGAGAACGAGATCATCGATCAGACCTCTGAGGGTACGAGAACTGTCTGGATCTCACGCAGTGAAGACCAAGGCACCTCATGGTCCGAACCCGAGGAGATCACCGGTGACACGAAGCTGGCGACATGGACCTGGTACGCCACTGGCCCAGGGGCCGGAATTCAACTCGAGCGCGGGAAGCACGCAGGCCGACTGGTGATTCCCTGCGACCACATAGAGGCCGAGACCAGGCGGTATTTCTCCCACGTGATCTTCTCCGATGACCACGGCAAGAGCTGGCATCTGGGAGGAAGTACACCCAGGGATCAGGTCAATGAGTGTGAGGTGGTGGAGCTCGAGGACGGGGGCCTGATGCTCAACATGCGCAACTACGACAGGTCAAAGCACCGACGCCAGGTTGCTCTGAGCTCTGACGGGGGCGCCAGCTGGTCACACCAGCGCCATGATCCGACGCTGATCGAGCCGATCTGCCAGGCCAGCCTTCGACGTCTCCGCTGGGCGACGGAGCAAGCTCCCGGAGTCCTGCTCTTCTCCAACCCCGCCGACGAGTCCTCCCGCCGCCGGCTCACCGTTCGCGCCAGCTTCGACGACGGAGCCAGCTGGCCCCTGGCTCACGTCCTCCATGAGGGCTCAAGCGCTTATTCCTGCCTGGTAGCCCTCCAGGGCGGCGATGCGGGGTGCCTCTTCGAGGCCGACAGCTACGGCAGGATCCTCTTCACCCGGCTGCCCGCCTCACGCTTCGCCCCCTGAAGAGGGTCGCGCAGCGGTCAGCCGGGGGGTCCAGCTCCCTGCTCCCACCCCAAAAAATCCCGCCAGAGCCCCTACCACAGCCCAAATTCATAGGAAGTTTCATTTTTGAGAGAGAGGAGTCATGTGCTTGCCAGTTCCTCCGAGAACTCCCATGTATCAGCAAGTGCTTACTTTTCTTCTGCTACCACTTCTCTGACTCCCTCCCGCCGGCCGCGGTCTCACCGACCGTGGCCGGCCTCCACCTGGAGCCTGTCAGGCGAGGGGAACGAAGGTCTTCAGCAGCCGCGTGAAGCGCTCGGAGACCAGGCGCCCGGCCTCGACGACCTCGTCGTGATTCAGGGGCGTCTCGGAGATCCCAGCAGCAGGGTTGGTGATCGTCGAGATGGCCGCCACGCGCATACCCGACGCCCTGGCCGCGACAGCCTCCTGGACCGTGCTCATGCCCACTGCGCTGGCACCAGCCCAGCGAAGCATTCGGATCTCCGCGGCGGTCTCGTAGGAGGGTCCTGGAATCGCCGCGTAGACCCCTCGATGAAGCTCTACCTGGGACTCGGCAGCAGCACGCTCGAGAGCGGCTCCCAGTTCCTCGTCGTAGACCTGACGATGGCCCGTCTCGTGGGGGCCAAGCGGGGTGCAACCCTGGAGGTTGATGTGATCATCGATCCGCATCAAGGCCGGAACGTCCCAGTCCGCCTCGATTCCGCCAGCAGCATTGGTCAGTACCAGGTTGGGAATTCCAAGTAACCCAAAGGCCCGTACACAGCGAGTTGCCTCGCGCGAGTCATGCCCTTCGTAGAGATGGACTCGCCCCTTCTGCACCACCACCGGGACGCCCGCAAGTTCTCCGACCACCAGCTCTCCGGCGTGGCCCGGCACACCACTCTGGGGCATGGACTCGATTTCGGCATATGGAATTACCTGCGGGTTCTCGATTGTGTCCGCGAAGGAGCCCAAGCCGGAGCCGAGCACGAAGGCGATCCGTGCACGACCGACCTCTCGCTCGAACAGCTCGTGCTGGAGTGATCCGAGCGCCTGGTGCTCGTGATCTAGACGCTCTTCCCTCATGCCTACAGGAAAATCCCCGCGACTGTCGCCGTCATCCAGGAGGCGAAAGCACCCCCAATCATGGCCTTCAGCGCAATCCGGGCGATGTCCTTCTTGCGCTCGGGTGCAAGGGGGGTAATGCCTCCGATCTGGATTCCGATGGAAGCAAAGTTCGCAAAGCCACAGAGCGCGTAGGCCGCCATTTGCGCAGAGCGCTTGTGGACGAACCCTGCGCTCTCTTCGGATCCGCCGGGCAGGTACTTCACCAGCTGGTCAAACGCCACGAACTCATTGACAGCGACCTTGGTCCCCAGAAGTGATCCGAACAGCTGGCAGTCGTGCCACCCTTCGACCCCCATGATCCAGGCGATCGGCGAGAAGACCTTGCCGAAGATCAAGTTGAGGGTCAGCGCATCCGGCTCCATGCCGAACCAGGTGCCGATGATTCCCAGCGGCCACTCGACCAGGTTCACCAGCGCGATGAAGGCGATCAGCATGGCAATCACATTGAGCCATAGCTTGAGACCATCGCTGGTGCCATTGGCTGCTGCCTCGATGACATTGTTCGCGTTTCGATTGAACTTGAGAGGAACCGACATGCCGGTCTCGGGAACCGCTGTCTCAGGCAGCATCACCTTGGCGATCACGAACGCTGCGGGCGCGGACAAGACAGAGGCTGTCAACAGGTGGGGCCCGTACTCCTCGCCGATGAACCCAACGTAGACCGCCAGGACAGAGCCCGCGATCGTGGCAAAGCCACCCGTCATCATCGCGTTGAGCTCAGAGATGGTCATCTTGGCGATGTAGGGCTTGACCACCAGGGGTGCCTCCGTCTGGCCCACGAAGACGTTTGCCGCCATCGACATGGACTCCGCCCCCGAGACCCCCAGGAGTAACGACATCACCTTGGCCAGCATCCAGACCAGGATCTGCATGATGCCCAGGTGGTAGAGCACACTCATCAGCGCGGAGAAGAAGATGATGGCCACCAAGCCGGTCCCAGCGAAGGAGAAGATGAAGGCGTGCTCTCCTCCCATCTTGTCTGCCATGACACCGGGTTTGGCCAGGACTCCGAAGACCATCTGCGCGCCTGGTTCGGTCATGGAGATCAGCTTGGTCACTACCCCGGCCGCCCAGGCGAAGACCCCGGTCCCGTGGCCCGTGCCCAGGAAGACGGCCGCAAACAGCATCTGCACCAGCAATCCCACGCAGACGATCCGCCAGGGCATCCTTCGCCGATCGGCGGAGAGAATCCACGCAACGAAGATGAAGAAGGCGAGGCCAAGGAGTCCGTGAACGAATTGCATTCAGCTCTGGGCAGGGTGGTGGCGAGCCGCCTATGGAAGCGATCTGCTCAGATTCGCGCAAGGATCAGCGGCGAGGACTCGAATTCATCCTCGATCGACACCGCCTTGGAGAGCCTCTCAGTGGCCTCTTCGAGGCCTCGAGCACCCCGATGATGAATCGTGCAAAGGGGGCTGCCCGCCGGTACTTCTTCACCCGCGGCCGCGTGCCAGAGAAAGCCCACTCCTGGATCGATCCCGTCGGCAAAGCTCTTCCGGCCGCCGCCCAGGGCCACCAAAGCCTGGCCGACCTCTCGCACATCATCGAAGCGCAGGTGGCCGCTACGGTCCGCACAGAACACCTCATGGCCCGTTCTTTCGGGGTCGCCGGCCTCCGTGAACCAGTGCTGCCCTGTCCAGCCCTGGTTTGCACAGACCCGCTCGAAGAGCTCGAGGGCGGAGCCATCATCAAGAACCGCAGCGATTCGTGCCTCTCCCTCTGGTTCCGCGGCAACCACACCGGCCATCGTCAGCATCTCGCCACCGAGAACGCAGACCAACTCACGCAAGTCTGCGGGACCTCCCCCCCGAAGGCAGGCCAAGCTCTCGAGAATCTCGAGGCTATGGCCAACAGCTCGACCAAGAGGGCGGTCCATCGCGGTCTGCACGACTCGAGCCGGGACGTTCATGCCGTGAGCCAAGGAAATCATCGCCTCGCCCAGCTCTCGTCCGCGCTCGATCTCTGGCAGGAAGGACCCACTACCAAACTTGACGTCAAGCACCAGGCTCTCCGCTCCCTCCGCAAGTTTCTTGGACATGATTGATGAGGCAATCAGTGGGATCGAGGACACCAGCCCCGTCATGTCCCGCAGGGCGTAGAACTTCCTATCCGCTGGGACGAGATCTTCTGTCTGGGCGGCAAAGGCGACGCCCAGGCTCGACACAGCGCTCAAGAAACTTCTCTCGTCGAGCATGGTCGACATGCCTGGTATCGACTCGAGCTTGTCCAACGTGCCACCGGTATGACCGAGTCCACGCCCCGAGATCATCGGAACAGCGACCCCGCAAGCTGCCACTGCTGGCGCCAGCGGGATGGATGCCTTGTCACCTACACCACCGGTCGAGTGCTTGTCGCTTGTAGGCACGGCGATGTTCTCCATGTTGATCACCTGCCCCGAGTGCAACATGGCCTTGGTCCAGTCACACAGTTCTTCACTCTGCATCCCGTGGATGTAGATGGAGGTCAGGAGTGAAGCTGCGTGGTAGTCGTCGATCGTCCCCTTCACATAGCCGTCGATGAAGAACTCGATCTCTTCTCGTGAGAGCACGCCACCATCCCGCTTGGTGGCCATGACGCCCAGAAGATCCATCACCGCCCCGTTGCCTCGGCCAGAAAAGAGCTCCCCGAGCCAGGCACGGCGACCCCGAAGGCCTCGCAGATGGTCGCTCCGATGTCCGCCATGCTACTGCGTGTCCCCAGGTCAACCCCGGGTCCAGCCGCAGGACCGGTCACCAGAACAGGGGTGTACTCGCGTGTGTGGTCCGTGGTGGAGGTGAAGGTCGGGTCATTTCCGTGATCCGCACAAAGGACAACCAGGTCTCCCGGCCGTAGCGCCCGCTCGAGCTCAATCAGATCGCGATCGAACTCCTCCAGGGCACGGCGATACCCCTGAGGGTCCCGGCGGTGGCCGTAGAGCATGTCGAAGTCCACCAGGTTCAGGAACAGCAGCCCGCGCTCGAACTGTGCGCCCTCACTCTTGGCCAAATCGATCACTCGACGCATGCCGTCACGGTTGCCCTCGGTGTGAAAGTCCTGGGTCACACCACGCCCGGCAAAGATGTCAGAGATCTTTCCTACCCCCAGCACAGGGATTCCAGCAGCGGTCAAGGCATCGAGAGCCGTTGGCCTTGGCGGTTCGAGTGAGTAGTCCTTGCGGTTGTAGGTGCGTTCGAAGCTCCCCGGATCACCGACAAAGGGTCGTGCGATGACACGCCCAAGGCCGTGGGGCCTGAGGATCTCTCGAGCAACCTGGCAGATCTCGTAGAGTCGCTCGAGCCCGAAGTGCTCCTCGTGAGCCGCTACCTGGAAGACGCTGTCCGCGCTCGTGTAGACGATGGGCTGTCCCGTCTCGATGTGTTCCAACCCGTACTCCTCGATCACCTCTGTGCCCGAGGCCACGGAGTTCGACAGCACCCCAGGCAAGCCTGTCGCCTCGAGGAAAGCCTCGATGATCTCAGGAGGAAACCCACCTGGATAGACAGGGAAGGCCTCCTTGAGAGGACAACACATCATCTCCCAGTGTCCGGTGGAGGTGTCCTTGCCAGGCGAGACTTCGAGGCAGCGGCCAAATGAGCCTGAAGGCGAGGCACTCGCCGAGATCCCCGTGACTCCTGCTATGTTGCCAAGGCCTAGCTCGCGCAGTCGCGGCGTGTCTGGCTCACCAGCTGCGGCGACCAGGTGATCGAGTGTGTGCGCCCCCCCATCTCCGAAGTTCGCAGCATCAGGTAGAGCGCCAACTCCAAGGGAGTCGAGAACCAGGACGAAGGCGCGCTCGATAGTTGCGGACATCTTTTTCCGGGTCGGTCGCTAGGTGCTTCAGCAAGAGGGACAGGGCTTCTCCGGAGCTACTCGTCCGAATCCTCTTCATCATCCGCGTCCAGCGCCCCTTGAATCATCGCCTCAACCTTCTCCTCGAAGTCCTCGACCCAGTCCTCGCCGAAATCTCGCTCAAGAATGTCGCGTTCTGCAAATTCCCAGCGTCCAGAGCGAGGGTCGAAGTCGAATTGGTAGTCGTGCTCACTGCCGTCGCCCTCGACCACCATCACCATGACGATGTTGTTGGGAGCATCGAGTTCGAGTCGGAAATCAGCCATGATCTGTAGTAGCTCCTCTGGAAATCTCTCGTGACGCGGGGTGATCCAAACCTCTCCAGGCCCGACTTGTTAGGCTGGTGGCGAGGTCCAGTGGTTTATCATAGGACTTCTTGGGGGTGCACCTCCCCCTTCTGATTACTCGAATCCGCCATGACTCGTCCCCTTCTGCTGCCCCTGATTGCCGCCCTGTGCCTCTGCGTCACAGGCTGCTCCAGCTGGCAGCGGGCTGAGGAATTCGAGGGCTGGACCCTCTACGTCAAGTCCGGCGAGTCGATCTCCAACCAGGAGTTCTTCGAGGCCGTCCAGCCGGCCTTTGAGACCGTCGAGGAGTACCTCGGGCCCTTCGAGGAAGACGTACGGGTCCATGCCTGGATCGGCGGGGTCGAGATGACCGATGGAGCCAAGGGCACGATCACCACCTCCAGTGATGGAACGATTGCCGACGTACCGGGCATCGGCCCTGCGAGGGTGAGAGCCTTCCACTCCCGTGGCAGCACCAGCCCCTTTGGCCAGTCCGGAGTCTTCGTTGGCACGGCAGACTCGGGAACAGCCGTGCACGAACTGGTACACGCTCGCCTCGCCGAGGAGAGCACCGAGCTGCCGCTGTGGTTCGAAGAAGGCTTCGCGATGATCATGGGCGATGGGGCGATGTACCATGGCGAGTGGTTTGTCGACGGCCTTGCCTGCTGGCCGTGGCGCGAGCTGCGCGAGCAGGAGATCGATGACCAGAGATTGACGGAGCTGCTAGAGGTTTCCTCGGGCGAATCACATAGCGTGACCGACAATGTCCTGGTTCATTTCATAGGGTGGGCTATTGTCTTCGATCTCTATCGCGAACGAGGTGTTCTGGACTGGCGAGTCCTCTTCGAGGATTTCCAGAGCGCTCCCGATCCATTGGCCGAGGCCCGCAGAAGGCTCGATCGAACACTCGACAGGGACACTCCTGCTGAGTGGCTACGGAGGCTGAAGGATCCCGAGCCAGGCATTCGCCTCGCGGCCGCGCGTGGCACGTGGAAGCTGCACTCCTCTCGAACTCAGCGGATGCTGCTCAGCTACCTGAGGGAGGAAGAGAATCCGGAAGTCCAGGCCTGCCTGGCGGTGAATGCTCTGGCAACGGCGGGCCAGGTGGAGCTGGGTCGACGCCAGTCCGGCTGGATGTGGCGTTCGGTCTTTCCGGTGCTTCGACAGACCACCCTTCCCGACCCCGAAGAGACCTCGGCCCTGAGAACGCTGTATCGCGCCTATCGCTATGGAAACTCGCGCTACGACACCCAGGCAGCCCTCGAGCGACTCTCGAGGTTCTGGGAAGACTGAGTAATCCGCGAGCGCGACGCCCGGGTTACCGTGGGATCACGAGCACCTGTTCTGAGCTGGTGAAGTCACCGCCAGGACCGCAGGAAGCGATCCGCAAGCCCTCCGGGACATCGCTGATCATGAGCCTTTCACCAAAGGGGTCCTCCAGGCTCGGAGCATGTCCAGTCAGACGGAATTCGATGGCGGTACGGACCAGCCGTAGACGGGTCAGCCTCTCGTAGACAGCTTCTTCCACCTTGAGCAGACTCGTCTGGAGCTGAGATAGCGGATTGGAAGATTCTCTCATGGCTTGCTCTCGCAACCCCACAGCGACCCCACGCTTGGGCCAGCTACTACCCTCTGTTTCTCGCAAGGCCTCATTCCACTCGGTCACCTCTCCGACGTGCTTGGCAGCCATGTACCGGAGAGAGAAGCCGTATTGCCATGACTTCAGCCGTAGATCGGACCAGGGCTGCCCACCTCCTAAGAAGTTCTCGGGCCAATGAATCCCCTTGACGAGACGGATAATCTCACCAGGGTAGGCATCGACAGGCATGGGGAAGCTCTCGTCAACTGCAAGCAAGCCGTGGGCAAGCCGCTCGAGCGACGGCCTCGAGAGGCTCCCAGGATGGCTCAATTCGACCAGAGGATCACTCAGTGAGATATCTAGCAGTCCACAACCACTCATCGAGATGAACATCAGGGGTGTGTCGATGAAATCACGGCCGACTTGAACTCCGTCGAGAAAGCGTTCGACAGCGCGAGCCTCACGCCCTTCATCCAGGTCTCGCTGCGCCGCAAGGATGACAATAGTTGAGAGGTTGCGCAGGCTGGTGTACTGCGGGACCCTGTAACTCAGTCCACTCTCCCAGTCCACGAGGTAGCGTGCCTCACCTCGTCTGGCACCAGTCGAGACCGCAGCCAACATGGCCTGGTTCTCGTCGACGAGTTTATCGCGAAGCGCAGCGGCCTCGGAGTCTTCACCAACGCCTGAGGACACCGACCAGGCTATCCAGTCCGCCTCCGCCTCTGGACTCAACAGCCCCAGGGCCCGCTGGTAGTCCAGATGGGCATTGCCGTCGAGCGCTACTCCATGAAGGACTGGCCGGGTCGCATCCGCCAGGTCGATCGACTCCTGGATTTCATCCACAAGCTCGGTCATCTCCGCCCAGGCTTCTCCCACACGTGCTTCAGTCGCGTTGAATACCCAGACGAGGATCAGAACGAGTCCGACTCCCAATGCAATAAAGGAATGCTTCACTGACCTCCATTGAAGCACAGGCCCCAGCTTGAGGGACCAAGGATCTCCTGGGTCGGCCCAGAGCCACCCGGACCCTCCCAGTCCTGGCAGACCGGACCCCTGTCCCGACCCCAAACGGGACGGAGCGCTGCTCCGACCGGGCGGGGCCAAACTCTCCTGCAGAAAACCGCGGATCGGCCGGAGCCAGGCCGGAACAAGCCGGTGGCCGCGCTATACTCCGGGCTTCGATACCGGCCCCCAATAGCCCCCGGAGCCATGCAGACCTTGAAGCACGACAACAGCTACGAAGCCCTCTCCGCCCAGTTCGGGCACTGGAAGAAGACCGGCGATCTGATGGATCAGTGCATCGACCTGATGCTGAACCTGCGTCAGAGCGGTCACCCTGGTGGTTCACGGTCCAAGGTGCCCCTCCTGGTCTCCTTGACCCTCGGGCTCATGCGCTGGGATGTTCGTCGGCCTGAACTTCCATTCGGAGACCGCTTCGTCCTCGTTGCCGGCCACACGAACCCGGTCATCTACGCCATGCTGGCGGTCTACAACGAGGCCCTACGCATTCGCTACGAGCAGACGGGTGACTCTCGCTATCTGGTTCCTAACGCCGAGGACCGACAGCTCACATGGGAGGACCTCCTGACCCTTCGTCACAACGGTGGTCTCCCTGGACACGCTGAGATGGAGGGCAAGACCCTCTTCTTCAAGTTCAATACCGGCCCCTCGGGTCATGGTGCCCCCGCCGCCCTCGGCGAGGCCATGGCACTCAAGCACGCTGGCGCAGGCGAGGTTCGTGTCTTCGCCATGGAAGGCGAGGGTGGTCACACCGCCGGATGCCACCACGAGGTCAAGAACTCTGCCTTCGGCTTGGGGTTGGACAATCTCATCTACCTGATGGACTGGAATGACCACGGCATCGACAGCTTTGCCAATAGCGAAGTTTCCGTCGGTGGCCCCAAGGAGTGGTTCGAGCCTTATGGCTGGCGCACCGCCGGTACAGAGAAGGGAGAAGACCTCGGAGAGATCACTGGCTCTCTGATCGATGTGCTCGGCGACAAGAACACGGAGAACAGGCCCGGCATGGTCTGGGTCAAGACCCGCAAGGGTCGGGGTTACTACGTCTACGATGCACCCAGCCACGGTAAGGCCCACGGACGAAACTCCGAGGCCTTCTGGAAGTGCCGCAAGGATTTCCAGGACGAGTATGGCGTTGCCTTTGATGGCTTTGGCAACACCGAGGACCCCGGCGAAGACGCCACCCGCGAGCTCTCCAAGAGCTGGTTCCAGACCGTCTTCGAGGTGCTGAGAAACGACCAGGATCTCGTCGAGTATCTCAGCGACCGGCTCGTGGAGCTGGGCGATTCCGTGCCCACGGCCCCCGAGGGCTTCAAGGCCATCTCGAAGAAGAACCTGGCCGAGGAGAAGTCCTGGCTGAAGGTGGACCAGCTCCCCTCCGAGCTCTTTCTGGCACCGGGAGCCAAGGCCGCCAACAAGGATGGGTTCGCGAAGTTTGGCTCGTGGGTGAACGCATTGGCGAGAGAGGAGATGGGGCGACCGCTGGTCCTGTCCTGCTCCGCTGACCTGGCGGACTCCACTGCGATCAGCGGCTTCGCCAAGAGCTTTGGCGACACGAAGGGCTTCGGCTGGTACGACCGCAACTCGAACATCGATGGCGCTCAGCTTCCCCAGCAGATCACCGAGTTCACCAACTCGGGTCTGACCGTCGGCCTGGCCACGGTGAATCTCTCCAGCGATCCAGAGAGGCACTTCGATGGCTACTGGGGTGCCTGCTCGACCTACGGCTCCTTCTCGTACCTCAAGTACGGGATGATGCGGCTGTTCAGTCAGCTGGCTCAGGACTGTCCGCTCCAGGTTGGAAAGGTCATCTGGGTGGCAGGCCACTCTGGCCCGGAGACCTGCGAGGACAGCCGAACGCACTTCGGCATCTTCTCCCCTGGTGTGACGCAGCTCTTCCCCGAAGGCCAGGTCATCAATCTACACCCCTGGGAGCACAACGAGGTCGCCCCTGCTCTGGCTGCCGCCCTGGCCAGCGACATTCCGATCGTCGCCCTGCACCTGACTCGTCCGGGTATCTCGATTCCCGACCGCAGAGCCCTGGGGGTTCCCTCGCACCTCGAGGCAGCCAAGGGCGCCTATGTCATTCGCGAGTACGACGAGAGCCGCCCCAAGGAGGGCACGGTCATCGTGCAAGGCACCAGCGCCACCGACACGATCTTCCAGCTCTTGCCGCAATTCGAGGAGGGCATTGCACCCAACATCAAGATCGTCGCCGCCGTCTCCTGGGAGCTGTTCCAGATGCAGGACCGAGCCTGGCGTGACCAGGTCCTCCCCCGCCACGATTGGCTCGACTCCACAGTCATCACGAACGGCGCACGACGCCTGATGCACGACTGGCTGCCCCACAAGATAGCCGAGCACTACGCACTCAGCTCTGACCGAGACAACCGCTGGCGAACCGGTGGCAGCTACGAGGAGGTCAAGGAAGAGGCAGGGCTCGACCCCAAATCGGTGCTCGAGGGTATTCGCCACTTCGCCGAGAAGCGTGAGGAACGGCTCCGGCTCCTGGGACATCCCGGCTGAGGCTTGCGCTGCAGGCCAGCACCTGGCCGGGTGCAGATCACTCTGAGCCCGGCAGGTCGACCGCCGGCTCCAGGGGGAGCACACCAGCCCCCTGCAAGGCCGGCACGATCCGACTGATCTGAGTGTAGCCAAGCCTCTGCCCCTCTTCTTCCAGTGTCCAGGGGAAGGAGAGGGCTGAGATGCCCAGCGGCGTGATGACCACCGTGTTCTCGATGTCCACGGGAAGCTGGAGACTGAAGATCCCGATGAGCTCCAGCTGCTTGGTCTCGTCATTCCACAGGTAGACACCCGCCCCCGAGTGCCCCAGGGGAGCCGGCCAGTCCACTGGATAGCCGAGAAAGTGGGCTCCATCGATCATGGTCGCAGCTCCAGACAGGGTGTAGGGTCCAGAAGCGAGGAACGAAGCCTGGTCCCGCTCGAGGACGAAGCTGTCATCCCGGAAAATGCTGGAGAACCCAGGGACGTAGAGCTGCGTGTCCTTGGGGACTACCCAGCCCAAGCTCATGGCCGGAGGATGGATGACCGCTACATCCTGTGGTCCCCAGATCGGGGTCTCGGTTTCGATCAAGACCCAGTCATTCAGAACCTGTTCGGCGACCCCGCCCGCTGCACTGCCCCCCCTCCCTTCCGCTCTATCAAGCAACCCCGATTCAACGAGTCGGAACGATGACCCCACGAATGAGCTGGGAACACGAAGGGTCGTCCGGCCAGCATCCGACAAGACCAGTTCGAGGTCTGAAGTTCGGTCACGGTCGAGCATCATCACTTCCTGCTCCTCCTCCAGACCACCGCCTAACCAGTCCTCCTCTCGGGACCAGACGTGCGCATTTGTCAGCAGGTGGTTCTCTCCCACCACGATTGCTGTGGCCATGCTGATCGAGCCCTCATGAGGCTCCAGCACGATACTGCGCACAGACGAGAGCTGCTCTCGAGGAATGAACTCAGGGCGCTGATCGACGATCCGGGGATGGGTCTGGCATCCGCTCGCAAGAATCACGAGCAAGCTGATCGGAAGGCATTGAAAACTGACCATGCGCCAACCATCCATGATTCGAGTCCTGGGCACCACGGCCATGAGCCTACCTTCGGCTCCAGTATTCGACCATGAGTCCCTGGAGAGGCCGCCAGAATCAGCTGTAGGCCACTGCATTTCAGAATTTGTGGCTGCTGGCCGACACCATTTGGGCTCTTCGCATACCCTGGAATGCAGGTCCGCGCCCCGCCCCGTGGGCCTCTATGCTGGTCCCAGAATCACAATTGGTCTCCACCCGACGACCCCCCCATGTTCCTCAGGTACAGCCCACTAGTCCTCCTGATTCTCGCCCCCAACCTCCGGGCCCAGGGCATTTCCTTCGTGGAGGTCACCGGTTCATCCGGCCTTGATGTTCCCGTTGCTGGAATCGCACCGGGCCTGTCGGTCGGCGACTTCGATGGAGATGGCTGGGAAGATGTCTGCGTCACCGGCGCAGAGGTTCGGCATCCGCAGTTCTTCCACAACCGCGCCAACTGGATTGCCGCCCACGGTACGGGCCCACTCTTTCTCGACGTGACCAGTTCGGTCTTTCCGGTTGGCTCCAACGATGCAACGGCTAGCTGCTTTGCCGACATCGACAACGACGGTGATGCCGATCTCGTCATGTCGCGGCGGTTCCGTAATCCGGTGACCGGGCAGACGACCTCCAAGCACACTGGTGTCGAGTTCTACATCAACCAGGACGTCGGCCGAAGATTCCAAGCTCTAGGCGCGGACTACAACCTGGGCCGTGACGCCACCCCCCATGGAGGCCTGACCCTGGGTGACGTCGACCTCGATGGCGACCTCGATGTGATCTTCACTCACAACGGCGGTGGAAATGGCATCGGCGGCCCGGGCTTCTTTCTGCGCAACGGCGGAAACCTCAACTTCACGGACGAGTCCGCCAGCTTCGGAGCCAACATCACTTCGCCCACCCGTTACTTCAGCACCGTCCTGTGCGACTTCAATGGAGACCGCTGGCCGGAGATGCACGCTGCGGTCGACTTCTACACGGACATCCACTGCCGCAACATCGGGGGCGTCTTCCAGAACGTCACCACTCAGGTCGGAGCAACCAACCAGGGCTCGGACATGGGGCTGGCCATCGGTGATCCAGACTCGGATGGTGACTTCGACATCTACTCGACGAACATCAACATCGGTGTCTTCTACGAGAATGACGGAAACGGCAACTTCACCAATAGCGCGAGCTCACGGGGGATCGCCAGCTTCTCCCAGGGACTGGGAACCTGCGTTGGTTGGGGCACCGCCTTTGTCGACTTTGACCTCGACATGGACGAGGACCTCGTTGTGGTTGGCTCCCTGGGCCTCGCCGAGCTGTTCGAGAACGACGGCACCGGCCACTTCACCCGGGCCAGTGCAACCTCTGGCCTTCAGCTGATCGGTCGTACCCTGGTGCCCTTCGACTATGACCGAGACGGGGACATGGATCTGTTGATTGGCCACGACAGCCCGAACTCCACCCCTCGACTCTGGGAGAACGTCACCGGAAGCGCCAGTGGGCGCCATTGGCTGGTCATCGATCCGGTCGGCACCACCTCGAATGCGGATGGCGTCGGCTGCCACATCGAGGTCACCGTGGGCACCAAGACCATGCATAGAGCCATCGTGGTCGGCTCCTCATTCAAGAGCGGCCTGCCCCTCTCAGCTCACTTTGGGCTTGGAAACGCCGCCCTCGCGGACGAGGTCAAGGTTCACTGGCCCTCGGGGACGGTGACCGTCCTGACCAACGTTCAGGTAGACCGGAGAATCCAGGTCACCGAATAAGGCCTCCTGGCTCTACTGGCTACTCGCCACCAGCCAGGGCCTTTGATCGCGGTGGTGGTTCGCTATGTTGGGCTCATGAAGCTCCAGCTCATCACGCGCACCAATCTGATCGCCGCCCTTGTCCTTCCGCTGATCGCCGGCTGTGCCGTCGCTCCCATGAAGAAGGACTTCAATGCCCCCTTGGCCGTGGGAGCACCCGCCTTGATTCGTGTAACCGACTCCGAGGCCTGGCCTGACATGCGTGAAGGTTGGATCAACCGTGACGAGCTGATGCCATCGCTCGAGCGTTCGATCAACTGGACCAGCCGCGAGTACGCCGAACAGTTCTTTCCAATCGAGGGAATCTCCAGGGAGAAGGCGCTCGCATCGCTCGAACGATTCCGCGACCTGCTCGAGTCCTCACGAAACGCGTCAGAGTTTGAACGAGCCCTCAAGCGCGAGTTCGCGCTCTATCGCAGCGCGGGCTGGAATGGTCAGGGAGGTGGCGTTCTCTTCACTGGATACTACACACCGATACTCGATGGCCGCCTGATCCCCAGCGCGACCTACCGCTATCCGCTCTACGCGCTACCCGAGGACCTCGAGAAGGGAACGCATGGGGAAATTCTTGGCCAGCGCACGGGCTCTGGCCTACGCGCCTATCCCGACCGGAGGATGATCGAGGCCTCCGGAATGCTCAGTGGGCAGGGTCTCGAACTCGTCTGGTTCTCCAGGCCCCTCGACGCCTTCATCGCCCACGTCAACGGTTCCGCTTTCGTGCGTCTGGACAGCGGCGACATGGCGCGCTTCGGCTATGCAGGGAACAACGGACATGAGTACACCTCGCTGGCCAAGGAGCTTGTTGCTGCTGGAGAGCTACCCGAAGGAGGCTCCAACCTGCAGGCAATCCGGCACTGGTCGGACACCAACCCCGACATCGTGGATGAGTTCCTGGAGCGCAACGAGCGCTACATCTTCTTCACCCCGATCACGGGCAACCCCCGGGGCAGCCTGAACCTGGAGGTCACCGACGGACGCACCCTTGCCACCGACAAGGCTCTCTTTCCACGTGGCGCAATCGTCTTCGTCGACACTCACACACCCGGCGCGGAGCTGACCGAGGGTCCGCCGTTCAGACAGTTCATGCTCGATCAGGACACCGGTGGAGCCATTCGCACCGCAGGGCGGGCAGACATCTACGTGGGTGTGGGCGAAGCCGCGGAGGCCGCCTCGGGCAGCATGAAGGCCGAAGGGCAGCTCTACTACCTGTTCCTGGACTGAGCGCGGCCGCGACCTTGCTCAGGCTCCAGAAGCAGCCGGGCGCCAGCGCACCAGTTTCTCGATCAGGGTCCGAGACATGTATGCCTTCGCTTCTTGAGTCGGTCAACCCCTCGGGCTCCAACTGGAGGGGGCGCCAGGGGCCGAGATTGCGGGGGAGAGAGATCTCCCGGGGGGCCTCGATTGATCTCCTGATCCCCAGGATAGGGCCGACTGGTTCTGGCCCCTGTCGCTAGACTAAGCGGCTCCCAAGCCCCTCGGCCCCCTACCGACCCTGCCAGACCATGTCCGAGTACGAAGTCGTCAGCTGGAGCTGCGCTCCCATTGAAGGTGATGACCAGGTTGAGCTGGTGATCGAGTCCTCGGACGGAAACCGCTGGGAATACGGGATCCCTTACAGCAAGAGCAGCGGTCGCTACACCTTCGAGGAGATCGATGTCATCGCCATGGACTTCGGCGACGAGCTGGCTGAGGAGATCACTGACAAGCTCGACAAGCTGATCGAGACTCTCTGCGACTGAGGCGGACCTCCCAGGTCAGGAGTCGTCGCTCTCCAGAAGCCCGAGCAGCGCCTGCCGACGGGCTGGGTCTTGCTCGACTGCGAGCGCACGATTGACCATCTCCCCGGCCCGCATCAAGTCACCCGCTTCGGCGTAGAGCTCTGCCAGTCGCGACAGCGCAGGAACGCAGCTGGGGTCGGTCTCCGCGGCCCGCATGTAGGACACCAGTGCCCCGGTCTTGTCGCCGCGTTTCTCGAGATGAACTGCACGCAGGTAGTGAGCACAGGTCGACTGTGGGTCAATTTCGAGGACCATGGAGATCCAAGAGAGACCTCTCTCACTCGCATCCGGACGCGCCCGCAGGACCTCCTCCTCAATCGTTATGGAGCCAGCATCGAGCAACAAGCTCGGATCATTGGCGCCCAGACGGATCGCCTCCAGGTAGTGATCGTAGGCTCGAGGTCTGTCGCCGGAGACCTGGCTCGATCGCGCCAGGTAGGTGTGGGCTTCGGCGCTCTCGGGGTTCAAGAGCAAGGCACGCTCCAGGGGCTCCTCGGCCGCCAGCTCATGCCCGATTCCCATGCGAACCCTGCCCAAGCCCAGCCAGCCGACGTAGCTGTCGGGATCCACCTCCACCAATCGGGCGTAGTACATCTCGGCGGCACGCTGAAAGCCGAGCTCCTCGAGCCTCGAGGCGTAGTAGGCCAGCAAGGCCTGGTCTTCGGGAAAGTGCGCGAGCCCATCCCGGAGCATCTGGCAGGCGCTCTCGTGGTCACCGGAGTTGTAGAGGGCTCGGGCTGTTTCGAGGTAGGGAAGGGCCGTCTTGACCTGCTCCGAGAGGTGAATGCGGTACCACAGATCTGCCGCCTGGGGCCAGTCCTCGGCTGCGGCGGCCTCCTGGGCCGTCTCGAAGTGCCTGGAGCTCGAACTTGGAGAACAGCCCCCGAGGAGGGTCGAGAAGCACACGAGGAGGGCCAGCCGCCCAGGGCCTGGGACCCTGGAGTCGGTCACCCCCTCCGTTACCACTCGTTCGGGACTGGATAGCCTTCGCACCTTCATATCATTCTCTAGGATTGTGTCGTCCTCAACCCTCTTCATCGACCCTCTCGGGCTTGATGGTCAAGAGGATTGCTTCAGGGGCCGAGATCTCTCTCTAGAATGCCTCGCACCTTCATGACTGATGCCACCGAAACTGACCGCCGACTTGTCGAACTGCGCAGCCACTGTGCGGACCTCACGGATGCAATCGAGGGACACTTCCTCGGTCACCGCGAGGTGGTCGATCAATTGCTGTACTGTACCCTCGCCGGTGGGCACTCCCTGCTCGAAGGTGCGCCCGGCCTCGGGAAGACCACGCTGGTCCGAGCCCTCTCGACGGTCCTCGGCCTGGACTACAGCAGGATTCAGTTCACTCCGGACCTGATGCCTCCGGATGTCCTGGGAACCCGCATCCTTGAGGAAAGCCAGGACGGGCACCGCCACTTCTCCTTCCAGCCGGGCCCGATCTTCGCCCATGTCGTGCTGGCTGACGAGATCAACCGTGCCACCCCGCGGACCCAGTCGGCCTTGCTGGAGGCAATGCAGGAGGGCCAGGTCACGACGTTCGGAGAGTCTCGCAAGCTCGAGCCGCCCTTCTTCGTGATCGCGACCCAGAACCCGATCGAGATGGAAGGCACCTATCCCCTGCCCGAAGCCCAGCTCGATCGATTCATGGTCAAGGTCTTGCTGACCTCTCCCGACCAGGCCGATCTGGTCTCAATTCTCGATGCGACCACGGGAGGCCATGGCAACCCTCCCCAACCCATCGTCAATGGGGCGAAGATCCTGGAGATGCAGGAGCTCGTGCGAGAGACCCCGGCCAGTTCGGACATCGTCGAGCTGACGGCCCGCCTCGTGCGCTGCACTCACCCCGGGGGGCCCGAGGTCCCCGAGAGCGTGCGCCGCATGGTTCGCTTTGGCTCGAGCCCCCGCGGTGGCCAGGCCCTGCTGCTCATGAGCAAGGCTCGCGCCCTCGCCTCTGGGAGGCTGTTCGTGACAGAGGAGGACATCGAGGCTCTGGCCGCCCCCACCCTTCGCCATCGGATCATCCTGAGCTACGAAGGAGAGGCCGCACGCGTTGACCCTGACGAACTGGTCGCTGACGCCTTCGCTGCTGCACGAAGGGGCTGAACCCCAACCCGGACCCAAAGACATGCCGACCAAGATCCAGATCGCACAGATCGACCCGGCCCTGGGAAACCTCGACGCCAACCTCGGTCTGCATCGGACAGAGATCACGGCAGCCCGGGAGAGCGGGGCCGAGATGCTGCTCTTTCCCGAGCTCTCCCTGACCGGCTACTTCCTCAAGGACCAGACCGCCGAGGTCGCGCTCGAGCGAGACAGCGAGGAGCTCGAGGCAATTCGCGAGCAATCGAAGGAGCTCACCATCGGCGTGGGATTCGTGGAGCGTGCTCCCGACGGTCGGCTCTACAACGCCTACGCCATCTTCGAGGACCAACAGCTGCTTCATGTCCATCGCAAGGTTCACCTGGTGACCTACGGCATGTTCGAGGAGAGCCGGGACTTCGCTGCCGGAGACCACTTCGAGGTTGCTCAGAGCAAGCACGGCAAGCTAGGTGTACTGATCTGTGAGGACCTCTGGCACGCTCCCAGTTCGTGGCTCTACTTCCTCAAGGGTGTGGAGATCTTCCTGGTCCCCAGCGCAGGGCCTGCCAGGGGCGTTTCGGCGGAGCACGCCGGGCTCGGCTCGCAAAATACCTGGAGCAACCTGCTGACCAGTACATCGACTCTCTCGCAGAGCTGGTCGATCTACATCAACCGCGTTGGCTGCGAGGACGGCATCACCTTTGCCGGCGGCTCACAGGCAATTGACCCCTTCGGCGCGCAGGTCGCCGATCTGGACAGCCTTGGAAGCGGGCGCCTGACCTTTGAGGTCGACCTGCGGGCCTGTGAGCGTGCTCGCATCCAAACCCCGCTGCGCCGGGACGAGAAGCCCTGGCTCGTCCTGCGTGACCTTCAACACATCGTCGATCCCCCTCGCTAGAGAAGCGCAGTGACAGCTCACCAGCTCGACATCCAGGCCGACCTCGTCGAAGAGGTCCTCGTGCGCTTCCTGCGTTCCGAGGCTGGCAAGTTCGGCTTCTCACGCTGCCTGCTCGGACTCTCGGGCGGTATCGACTCAGCCGTTGCTGCAGGGCTCGCCGTCCGTGCCTTTGGACCAGAGAACGTCCTGGGCGTGATGATGCCGTACCGCACCTCAGATCCCGCCAGTGAACGCGATGCTCTTGAGGTTGCGGAGAAGCTGGGGTTGATCGGTCGCAAGGTCGACATCAGCCCGATGGCCGATGGCTACCTCCAGGCCGAGGACGTGCAGGACCGCATGCGACGTGGCAACGTGATGGCCCGCTGTCGCATGATCGTGCTCTATGACCTCTCGGTCGAATGGGGTGGGCTGGTCATCGGCACGAGCAACAAGACAGAGGCCCTGCTGGGTTACTCGACACAGTTCGGAGACTACGCCAGTGCACTCAATCCGATCGGCGACCTGTACAAGCACCAGGTCCGCCAGCTTGCCAGGCACCTGGACCTCCCGGCATCGGTGATCGAGAAGGCGCCCTCCGCAGACCTGTTCGCAGGTCAAACAGACGAGCAAGAGCTCGGCTTCACATACGAACAAGCTGACCGGCTCCTCTACCTGCTCGTGGACGAGCGCTACGACGAAGCGCAGCTCGTGGAGGCCGGCTTCGAGAGGGACTTCGTTGCAAAGGTCGTGCAGCGGGTTGCTGCGAACCAGTACAAGCGGCTCCCCCCCATCATCGCAAAGCTCTCCAGTCGAACCATCAACCACGACTTTCGCTACTTGCGCTCCTGGGGCCGCTAGTCCCTTCGGGGGTCGGCACCGTTCTCGGAGAGTCAGGCAAGGCGTGACCCCTCCTCGCCTTCACTCCTTGCGGTCCCCCTCGATGACGCAGATGAATGGCCGCCGCAGCTGTGTGTTCAAGAGGTAGGGGTCGGGCGGCCGCTCGTCCTCCCCTGCGCCTTCAGCGCTACCCTTGAGCGGCAAGACCAGCGCAAAGGCATACAGGGAGCTCAGACCTTGGGTCTTCCCCTCCTCCAATCGGCTCTTCATCCACCGGGGTGAGTCCTCCCCGAGCACCCCACCCGGGCCTCGCCATCCGCTCCTCGAGCCTGAGGGATGGTGGGAAACAGCCAGCCAGGTTTCGGAGGTGCTGCCCTCCAGTTCCATGATGTAGCGCAAGAGGTCGATCTCCAGCATCGACCTCGGTTCGGGCAGGTGACCTCCGAGCTCCAGGCAGACATCCTCCGCGTCGTGGAATGTGAAGGGCTCGCTGACGATCAAGTAGCTCTTGCCGAAGGCGCGCCCCACGACGGGACGGCCACCTCCTGAACCCTCCCTCCATGGCGGCTGCGTGTCGCAGTCCAGCCCCCCCAGGTTCAATCCACCGGCAAGGTCCTTGAGATAGGCCGTGTGCAAGGGACTGCTCTCGCGTACCGAGTCCCTGCGAAGCTTCTCCAGTTGCTTGCCGAGGTCCTCTCTGCGCTCGGAGAAGGAGCGCCGGGTCGCCTCGACCATCCTCTTGTACTTTGCTCCCGTTCTGATCTTTTCGGACGCGCTCCGATGCTCGCTCTCGAGCTTGCCAAGCGCTTTCCAGTACGGAACCAATAGCTCGTCGACTTCATCCTCCGAGAGTGCATCCCACGGTGCGGGTAGCGGCGCCCTACCCCACTCACAGATTCCGCGGCTATTGCTCGCGAGGTTCCAGGAGATCAGCCCGGCTTCGACCGCCTCTCGCTCCGGATGCTTGTAGATGACGAGGCCACCGTGATGCTCGCCCCAGGCGAACTCACTGGGCTGAGCAGGGATGCCGTTCTGATGGAAGAGGCTCATGTCCACGGGGTTCCCGCTGAGCCACGACCAGCTCCCTTCTTTCCTCGAGTCCCTCGCACCAACCCAGTAGTTGAGCCTGTGGGGTTGCATGGCGTCGAGACGTGGACTTGCCGGCTCGCCCAGACCGATGAGCTCTCTCCCCAGGAATGCCAGCTCTTCCCGGGTCTCGATGCAGGCCAGGTAGCCGCCGCGATCTTCACACCACTGGCTGGCATCCAGCCAGTTCCTTACTCCTGGAACCTGGGCGTATTCATGGCCGCCAAACACCACTGTCTCGATCTTCTCTTTCTTCCCGCTAACCGTCACCGTGCGCTTACCGCGTCTCTTCTTGGACATCTCGAGGGGATTGAGTACCACCGGACCCCCCCCCTCATCGTCGAGAGCAAGGATCATCCTCCCGATCGAGTCCATGATCTCGCGGGGGTCTCCATCCTCACGCTCATCATCGTGCCACTCTTCCAGGTCAGACTTCAGCTCCTCCCGGAGAGCGGCCTTCTCGGCGTGGTACTCGGAGCTGTGTTCATCAAACTTAGCCTTGATCGGCATGATCCGCTGATCGTGCTCGAGCAGCACTTGCTCGACGAACCCATCCTGCTCCAGGAGAGCATCAGCGATTCCAAATCTCTCTGGGATCTGCCGGTCCTCGCACCACCTCTCAACGAGAGTCGCTGGTGCCTCGTCGTCCTGTGGCAGCAAGGTGGTGGTGACGGGTCTCGCCGCGGATGATCCGATTCCACCAAGGGCGCCTGCCTGGGAGCCAGGCACCAGAAAGATCAGCCCTCCAGCCACATTCCATACCCCGATCTTCATGCTCTTCACCACCTGCAAGCGAATGGGAATCGAGTGCGTTGTTCCTGCTTTGGAAGATGGGCCGAGACACCCTGTTGGAGGCGAGCAGAATCTCAGATCCAGATCAAGGCTACCTCCACACTTCCCTGAGAAACTGCTCCGGAGCAGCTCGAATCCATCGTCTCAGCCCATGAACACGGGCCGCGACAGCCGAAGCTGCGCGGCCCGCTTGGACGCGGTGGGAGCGACACAAGGCCTCTCCCTTCCCCAAGCCCTCCACTCTATTGGGTCCAGGTCACTCTCCACGCGTTCGAGAAGTTGAAGCCTCCCCCGCAGGAGCTCACCGGATCCCGATACCAAAACTGGTAGTTGGTCTCCATTCCTGGGCCAGAGCTCCACGATCCGAACGAGTTGCCCATGACATCAATGAAGGTCGTGCTTCCTGCCGAGGTCATCTGAACCTGCGAACGCGCAGTCTCCCCGGTAGTGCAGCGCACTCCGTCACCCAGCAAGTTACCCAGCCCGCCGTTGACCTGACTTGCACCGCGCAAGATCAGGCCGGGCCTGGCACCGGGAGCTCCATCCACCCGCAGCCGGAAGGTGTCATTGGCGAGCGAAGCATTCCCCGAGGCTGAGAGGGTCGCGCCGCCCAGGCCACCGCTATTAGCACAACCCTCACCTGAATTCCCATTGGCTCCACAGGGACAGGTGAGTCCCGAGCCATCACCGAAGCAGAATGCGCTGCCAGTGTTGTCAGCGACCTCTCGCAAGGCCATCGAGTAGTCAAGAGCACCTTCCAGGCTGATGAATCCGGTTCCCGCAGGGGTCTCCGAGACCTGCCCTTCGGAGTTACGCCCCCACGAGACAATCGAGCCGTCAGAGCGCAGGGCGAGGGAGTGGGTGCTGCCCCCGGCTACCTGGATGAAGTTCGATTCCGTTGGCGTGTCCGTGACCTGGCCGTAGCCGTCATGTCCCCATGACACGATCGAGCCGTCGGAGCGCAACGCAAGTGAGTGCATGTCGCCTGCTGATACCTGGACAAAGTCCGACCCCTCTGGAGTGCCCGAGACCCGACCCTCGGCGTCACGCCCCCACGAGACGATAGAGCCGTCGGAACGCAATGCGAGAGAGTGCTGAAAGCCGGCAGTGATCTCAATGAAACCCGACCCGGCCGGTGTGTTCGAGACCTGGAGGTAGTCGTCGAGCCCCCACGAGGCGATAGAGCCGTCAGAACGCAGGGCCAGTGAATGAAACCCGCCTGCTGCGACCGCGAAAAAATCGCTTTCTCCTGGCGTGTCGTAGACCTGAAAGTGCAGATCATGCCCCCATGACTCGATCGATCCCTCGGATCGCAATGCCAGGGAATGCAGGTGCCCTGCTCCGATCTGAGTGAAGCCGGCTCCTGATGGGGTATTCGAGACCTGGCCATAGAATCCGACTCCCCACGCGGCGATGGACCCGTCAATGCGCAGGGCGAGGGAGTGTTCCGCGCCTCCTGCGACCTGCACGAATTGGTCGCCGTTTGGAGTGCCCGTGACCTGGCTCTCATCGTCGGAGCCCCAAGTAGAGACGGTGTCCTTCGCCGAGAGGGAGGATGCAAGGATTCCCATGAACGAAATTGCCAGCGTGTACCACGAGAGCGAGCGTTGGTTCATCTTGGATCGATGGTTGGTCTTCATGATGAGACTAGGGGTGGGCAAGTAGCTCTGATGCGGGTTCAACCGAGAACCTAGAGGTCTTATCAGGGTCGAAAAATAGGCAAGACACCTAGGTACTGAATTCTGACCAGGACCAACTTGCCTTCTGTATTCCCAGGCGCATACCTCGCCGTCGTTCAGACATACACTTCGAAAAAACAACGGGCCCTTTAGCTTCGCGCCCTGCAGCGCTCGAAGTCTGGCCTCTCTCTGCCCCCCGTCATCGAGCACGGAGGTGCACAGGATCTCCTCCCACGACTTGGGGCCGGGCGCCCCAAGGGTCGCCCGGCCCCACTCATGTCCAGAGGCACGGTCTTCTTCTACTGCCAGGTCACCGTCCAGGCGTTGGTGAAGTTGAAGCCTCCGCCGCAGGAGTTCCCGGGATCGCGGAACCAGTACTGGTAGTTCAAGCTCGCACCGAGTGCGGCGTTTGCGCCTAGCCCCGCCTGAATGGCAGTCCCCAGGTTGTCGGTTCCATTGACGGCGTAGCGCATGCTGGCGTTCGAGCACCAGATTCCGTCACCCACCGGATTGGCGAGCTGATTCGGTCCTTGAAAGAAGAGCCCGGGCTTGTTCGCCGGCGCACCGCTGACTGTCAGCGTGAGCGTGTCGTCGCCAAGATTGGCTTCGCCTGTGGCGGTCAGCGTCGCGCCCGTACCGGAGGTGGTCATACAGCCCTCGCCTGGATTGCCAACCGCCCCGCAAGGACAGGCTGCACCGGAACCGTCACCGAAGCAGTAGGCGTTGCCCGTGTTGTCCTGAGCTTCGCCCAGTGCAAGGGAGTAACCCCAGCCACCTTCCACCTGGGTAAAGCCCGTCCCCGTTGGTGTGTTTGAGACCTGGCCGGTGACGTTCCCTTGAAAGTCACGGTCGACTCCCCAGGAGACAATCGAGCCGTCAGAGCGCAAGGCAAGCGAGTGAAAGTCACCCGCTGCCACCTGAATGAACCCCGTCTCGGTCGGCGTATTCGAGACAATTCCTCCACCACTCCCGACGAAAGGGCCCTGGTCGCGTCCCCACGACACGATGGATCCGTCGGAGCGCAGAGCCAAGGAGTGGCCTCCACCTCCCGCAACTTGAGTGAAGCCCGTGCCGGTTGGGGTGTTCGAGACCACGCCGTCCCCGTCGGATCCCCACGACACGATGGAACCGTCGGAGCGCAGGGCCGCACCGTGGTGATGACCTGCAGCGACCTGAGTGAAGCCCGTCTCGGCCGGAGTGGTCGGTGCCTGGCCCCATCCAATGATGGAACCGTCGGATCGAAGACCCAGGCAGACTCCATACCCGTTGGTTGCAACCTGGACAAAGTCCGCCTCGGTGGGTGTCTGCGAGACCTGGCCGTATTGATCCCATCCCCAGGAGGCGATGGATCCGTCCACACGCAGCGCCATGGAGAATCGACGGCTCGCAGCAACCTGAGTGAAGTCGGTACCAGCGGGGGTGTTGGAGACCTGGCCTTCTGAGTCGTCGCCCCAGGCGACCAAAGAACCGTCAGCTCTCAGTGCAAGTGCATGGCTAGACCCTCCAGCCACCTGGACAAGGTCTGCCCCAGTCGGCGCATTCACAATGCCCCCACCCACTCCCCAACTCACGACAGCACCTAGTCCGTCCGCGGCTTCCTGAACCGCAGCATGAGCATCGATCAGACCCCACCCAAACGTGTTATCAACGCCCGTCGCCCCCAAGTCTCTCGCTGTGCTCTTGAGCATGGCCTCCACCTCGCTCGCGCTCAGAGTGGGGTTGATCGAGAGCACCAGACTCGCAAGGCCCGCACAGTAAGGAGAAGAAAAGGAAGTCCCATACATGTAAATGTAGTCCGAGTTGAAGTAGCCAGCGGCCCCCGTCCTGTCGGTCGTAGCGATGTCGGAACCCGGCGCAACGAGGTCCAGGTCCGGGCCACTGTTTGAGAAGGGCGAGAGCACTCCACTTCTCGTCACTGACCCAACACTGATGACCGTAGGCAGGGAAGAGGGGTAATTCGCTGAGGCTGTTGCGCCGTTCCCGATCGAGGCGAAGTGAACCATCCCTGCATCTCGAGTTGCGAGGTACTTTGCCTCAATCGCTGCCGAGACGAACCCATAGGAGTTGCTGTTATTGGTGACTCGCACCCCAGCACTCTCTGCGTAAGCCAGAGCATCGACAGTCCAGCTCACCTGGCTGATCCACGCCCCCGTTGAACTGGTAGAGATCATCGTACGAGCAGAGACCGACTTGCATGAAGGCGCGATCCCAGCAACACCTATCAAGTTATCGATTGAAGCACTCACGCAACCGGCCACAGCCGTTCCATGATTGTCCCAGGCGTTGACCGGCCCTCCGGGCCCCGGGCCATCACTAGTCACGTCGACTCCGGGTACCTGCTGTAGGTCTGGATGATCTTGCTGGATTCCTGAATCGATAATCAGGACCTTTTGCTGAGCGTCACCAAAGGTGATGTCCCAGGCTTCGGCCACATTCATATCCATGTCCGGCACGCCACCGTTTTGCCCGGTATTGTTCAGCGCCCACTGAAACCCATAGTACTGGTCATTTGGCGTATGGTTTCCGCCACCTGTAAAGATCCAGTCGGGCTCCGCGTAGCTGACGCCATCTCTGCTGGCGAGCTCGGCTGCGATGTCCAGCACACGAAAACCATTGGAGGTGTTGACTCGAATCCGGTAGCTACCCGGCATTGAAGCCCAGTCTTCGTCCATAACCTGAAGCTCGCCAAATTGGGCGATCAGGTCACGGGCACGTGCACCTCGGTGGAGGCCATCAAACGCTACAAGAAGAGTCGGCGTAACCACAACCGGACCTCCATTCAACCCGATGAATACAGGGCTGGCGAAGCCGTCCGGGTCTTGAGCAGCGAGCCTCTGAACGACATCGCGAACTTGCTCCACGGCATCTCCTGATAAGGCGACGGGGAGTTCAGCCAGCTCCCAACCGGCAATCGGCCAGGACTTGCGGCTTGTCGCGCTGACATCCGCAGAGGCCCAGCTTTCGCTCGAAAGATCCCGACCAGCGATCTGTTGCGAACTCAAGCGCAACGGGAGCCTGGACGTTGACCTGTACATCGCGATCTCTGCTCCCACAGGCATACCCTGTGCCGAGAAAACTGCTGTTTGGAATCCGCCAAGTGCTATGAGCCCTAGCGTCGGAATGAACTTCGTCAGTTGCATGAGTTTGGTTTGACTACGAATTAAAAAGGATGAGTGACTTGATAGTGCAGGCGCCCCGGAGAGACCTCATTGCCTCGTCCTGCTGATTCCCAGGTGGCCTGACATACGGCGCGAGAAAGTACTACGCCGTTCAGAGCCACTAAACCGGGTAAACACCTCAGAGCTTCATCCGAAGCGCGAGTTGGCCTGCCCTATCTCCCCAAGCGCAATCCTCCCCGTCACTCAGACACACACTTCGAGGAAATGAGGGGCGGCTTCTTCAGAACCCTCGCACTCCTGAACTTGCGGTTCCGAATGGCCAACAGCTCGCGGCGGATGTCGTCATGAAAAAACACGGGCCGCGACAGCCGAAGCTGCGCGGCCCGCTTGGACGCGGTGGGAGCGA
>JABACD010000017.1:0-20938 GCA_014237855.1 Planctomycetota bacterium
CTTCGACCCCATCCGGCCTGGGCGGCCTGCTCCCACCTCCGTGCAGGTGCACGGCGCCAGGGCACTCACAGCCAAAGGCCCGGGAAGCGAGAAGCAAACCCAGCACGGTCCTCACCAGGTCGGTGCATGGATGCTGGTCAATCCCACCAGGTAGGCGAGTACTCGACTCTTCGAGAGTGATGAGCCTCCGTGCTGCCGCCGCACAGGGGCCGATGCAGCAGAGGTATCACTCGCAACCACAGGGGGGGGTCATGGAGTACTCCATGGATCGCCAAGAGAGTCAGCGCCTGGTCAGCAGAGAGGTGACGGTTCATCTCCTCCTGATCCAAGACCTCTTGATGAAGGTCCCTGCCAGTCCTTTCCTGGCCGCGCTCGAACGCAATCTTGCCAGACCTGATCGCCCAACGCCTGGTGCCTCTATCGTCAGGGCGATCAGCTGGTCAAGGTCTTGCCAGCTTCAACGCTTCACGGTCAATGGAACATGAGAGCGGAGAGCACCACGCTCCACGGCAGGTAGCTCACAGGCCGGTCCCCCGGGGAGAGGGCTCCCGGCGAGCCTGCTGCCCTGGCTGCCCCCCCTCTGGAGGGGCCAGCGATGCCTCCGAGACCAAGAAAATCAATACCGTTTGTCTCCAGATGCCGATTTGCCCCTGGACCTAACAAGCGTGTGAAACCGGCGCGTTGACCCTTCCCGGTGGCAGCCGCACGTGGGTCACTCCCGCTTCCCACGGAGGACACCAACCCTGTCCACGAATCCCCGGCCTGCAGTCCAACGCCTGCATCAGCTTCAGGGAGAGCTGAGCCCGGGCATTGTCCGCTTCAGGTTGAGGCCAGGGGACTCACACAGCTGACAACGCGAGGCACTCGTCAGCTTCCAACGCTGTCGGTCATCTTCAACCGGAGCATCCTGCCCGGCGGTTCACGGGCCAGTACCACGGCCACTGAATGGGCTGATCCATCTCGTGCTCACAGGCCAGGCCCACGCGTTCCTGGCCGCTGCTGCTCTCTCGACTCGACCATCATGATCAGCTCGTGGTAGGCGTGAATGCCCCCAGAGAGTCATCCGCACTGCGTCGGGGATGATCGCCGCACAGCAAGAGTCTCTTGCTACGAGTAGGTAGGTCCAAAGCTCCCCCCCTCTTGTTTCTCACCAGAAGCGCTCCGGACCATCGCTGATCCAGGCCCCCTGTTCATTCATCGGAGCACGGCCCACTGGCCATCACCTCCAGCGCTCCCCCTGCAGCACGAGCCAGGCATGGGGTCTTGAATCACAGCTTGATCCACAGCTTGATCCACAGCTCCTTTCCAGGTCATGCCTCTGGCCACTTCATCGGTTCTGATCCTTGCCCTCGTCTTCCCCGCCGCCAGGAGAGACGGACCCGGATGTTCGACGCACCTGTCTCCCTGGATCTCCACCGGAAGTCATCGGGCCCGCATCAGCCTGGCAGCATCACCACCGCCATGGAGCACTGCCCGCGAGGATCCCCGTCGATCATTCACCGCTCCCGAACAGCCTCACCTGAGCACATCGATAGAGCGATGTCCCTGCCCGGACGGGTAGCCGGTGTCCGGTTCACCTGCCACACGAATCCCTGAGTAGCGCCTGCAAGCCTGGCCAGGGTGTCGAACCACGATCCTCGTAGGTCGTCCACCAGCAGCAGCCTCACGGTAGCCGGTCGCCGACAACCATGCGTGCCTTCCATTTCAACGGTCTGCCTCTCTCCACACTCTTGGGATCGATTCGATTCACCACGGGCGTGGCCCTGAAGACCTTGCAGGGGAGGAGGCCTCACATCCCCAGCACACCTGCGAACCGACGACCGGCAACGCGAGGCCTGCGGGCACCGCATGTCCGGACCTGAACGCTACCCGCAGATCGAGCCTGACTGAGATGTGGGGCGCTTCGCGATTGAATCAACAGGCCGCCACCATCAGTGCTGCAACTCACGCGGCTTGAGGATTGATGAGCCAGGCCCATGCAACAGCCTCAAGATCCGACCACGAGGAGGATTCCATCTCACTGTCACCTCTGGCCTGGAGGGAACGACGGGAAGAGCCAACACAGCTCAACACCCCTGAAGAAACCGGAGCTCTCCACCCTCGCGCTCAGGCCCGTCCCCTACCGCTGTTCGGGCCCGCTGGGAGCGGTTGAATGGCCCGGATTTTGAATACCGTTTCTCTCAGAATCCACTTTCGCCCCTCGAGCCTAACAAGCCGACGATGAACGCCGGAGAGACCATCAGCGGCTCACTCCATGGGGCTCGAAGGCTGCCCGAGCAAGTCACAGCTGATGGAGAAACACATCCGCGCACGTCGCGTGATCGGGCTCGGTGTCCTGCCGCAAGAGGATCACGCAGTGCCGGTCACGGTATGAGAGTCACCAGTCCACCGTTCAGCCCAGGTCGTCTTCCACTGAGCATGACGAGCACAGGACAGGGTCGTTTCGAGCGACAGGGTCGGGAGCTCTCGCGGTAGAAGGAGAGCAACTGCAGTGCGACGGACAATCCTGCAGCCGCAGGCCTGGCCGTGGCCAGGTCCTGTCTGCCCGCTGGAGCCCTGAGGGGGAAGGCCCCCACGACTCCACCGGCTGACCATTATATATAGAGAGGCCTGCAGCTCAGGGGCCCAGGCAGGCCTGGCTCTGGCCCGGCCATCTCCGGCAGTCCCCGAGATCTCCCCTGGAAGGACCTCGAGCAGTTCAAGGGAGGCCCCTGGCGATCACGAGCAGGCGCCAGCTCCGAAGCGGCCTCTCAAGATGAAACATCCACCTCCCACCTTGTCCGGGATGAATGACGCAGGCCCTCGAGAGGAGATGGGCAGGACGAGCTGCTCCTGGCTTCGACGACTCCAAGGATCATGCGGTGGCATCCGGCAGGAGCGGCGAACCCTGGTGGCTGCTCTGGTCACGGTGAGGTCCAACCCCACCGCACCTTGGACCGCTGGCGGTGACCATCATGGTCGAAGAAGAACTCAGACCTGACCCTGGCCCCAGGGCTGTCATGAGTCATTGAACCAGTGCGGAAACTCAGTCGCCAGGCTGGCGTGCGCCTGCACTTGAAGCCGCCCCACTGGTCGGAGAGAAGATGACGCCCTTGGTTGACGGTGAACCCAAGGGGGGAGCCAGGCTGTCGCTGGATACGCACCCCTGGGAAGAGCTCGACGTCATTGCTCTGCAGGCCGGGACCAGGGCCACCTGCTCGGGCATGTCATGGCCATCGATCCAGAGCCTGAAGGGAGGAGATGCTTCCCCGCCTGCAGCTCACCGGAGACTGACATGAAGGCTCACGTGCGTAGCGAGAATTCAACGGCCGTCATCCAGGGCCAGAGAGGTCCGCGGTCTTGCCTGAGGCGGGCATGACGCCGGCCTTCACGCTCACCACTGAACGAAGTCTCTCTCCGCCCACGATCCCCCAGGCCACCAGCTCCAGGTTGCTCGGTCGCTGTTCGAGCTCCCTGGCTGCCGCCCGGCTCGCAACGAGGACGAGGACGAGGCCAAAGGATCAAACGATCATTCATGCAAGCCATCCTGAACCCGTGATCCAGAGTGGCCGGAGTCGATCCACTTCAGAAGAAGAGGTGCGTTAGCACTCGACCTCTTCAACCCAGCCTCGCTGCACCATGGCCCTCGAGCTCTCCGCCCAGGAGAGCCCGCCCAGGAGAGCCCCGCCTCAGAACAGCTGAAGCCACCGTCACCGACCCCTTTCAGCCCCCTTGACAGGCCAAAAACAGATACCGTATGGCTCAAGAAGCGCAATTCGCTCTCGAGGCTCCAAGGCCGACCTCGAGCATGAATCGACGCCCTCCGGGCCGGCGCTGAGGCATGGCACGAGCCTGCACTCGACCGACCTGTTGACCGGGCAGCAACGGAGAAACGCGAGTGGCAATGGCGCCTGCTTCGGTAGGATGGACATCAGCAAGCTCATGAAGCACGTCCTCCATCTCATTGTAACCGTGCTACTCATCGCCAGCTGCGCAGGTCCGCAGCCAGGAAGCGAGCAGACGCTGGTCATGCACACTCGTACGCGCTTCGAGAGTGGCGAGATGAATCGAGTCGTCGAAGAGACGGTTCGCTGGAACCCCCATCGAACGGCCCTCATCGTCTGCGACATGTGGGACGCCCACTGGTGCTCCGGTGCCGCCAACCGGGTTGCAGAACTGGCTGGGCCGATGAACGACATGCTCGAGGATGCTCGAGCGCTGGGCATCCTCGTGATTCATGCACCCAGCTCAGTCGTCGATCACTATGAAGCAACTGAGGAACGCTCGCGAGCACAACGGGCACCACATTCCGACACCCCTGTCCCACTCTCAGATGCGGAGCGCTGGGGAACCAGCTGGTGCTGGCCTGTTCCGGAGCGCGAACCCGACCTCCCAATTGACGACAGCGACATGGGGTGCGATTGCGATCCAGAGTGTGACCTGAGCGATCCCTGGACACGCCAGATTGAAGCCCTCCGTATCGACTCGGAGGATGCCATCACAGATGATGGCCAGGAGACCTGGAACCTCCTAGAACTCAACGACATCGAGCATGTGATCCTCTGCGGAGTCCACCTGAACATGTGTGTACTGGGTCGGCCCTTTGGGATCAGGCAGATGGTGATGCTGGGCAAGGACGTTGTCTTGCTCAGAGACATGACCGATAGCATGTACGATCGCGATCAACCGCCTCTGGTCGATCACTTCACCGGCACGGACCTCGTAGTCGGACACATCGAACGATTCTGGTGCCCATCAGCTCTGAGCACTGACATCACCAATCGCCCTGCCTTCCGCTTCAGGGAAGACCTTCGTCCGTAGCCATGCTGAGGCCATGAGACTGCAGTCGGCCAGATCAGTGCTCATCCAACACTCAATCAAGGCCCTCGTCTGACAGGCGAAGAGGAGCTATCGACCCGGCCAGGGCTCCAGAGCTGAGCGCCCTGCAGGTCACCTTCCTACCAAACGACGCTCTGCCCACTCACTTCAATCCAACTACCAGCACTGCTTACTCGGAAGGCCAAACCCTGATCTTGATGTCAGGTTGATTCCTGCGGGGAACATAGACCACGTCACCAGCAGCTAGTGCCGGATTGTACAGCCGGTCGCCAGAGGTCAGCATCTCCTGCACATTCACCACTCGCTCGAGACCCGCAGAGGGTCGCACCAGCAGTACACGGGTCAGGTCTGCGTCCTCGAGTGGACGCGAGGCCTGCACCGCCTCGAGCAGGGTCTCCCCATTGACCGGCTGACCTCTTCGCTCCTCCTCAACGGCCCCCAGGACGATCCTCGTGTCCGAACCGGCGAACACCTCCAGGACTGAGTTGCTTGGAGAGGAGGCCCTGCAAGCTGAGAACAGGCTCAGCACCGTGATGGCCATGAGCTTCGTCCAGAAACCGTGATGCATCGTGCGATCCTCCGGGGCTACAGCCGAGCTCGAAGTGAAGACTCAGCGCTGATTCAAGCCTAGGCAATCCCCATTCAGGTCTCAAGGAATCGCGCACCACACCATGTCTCGCGCGAGCGGCAAGGCAAGAAAGGGGCTCGTAGGGTGAGCCAGGTGTTCTTGATCAGCTTCCGTTACCGGCTAACGGTCGGAAGGATCCGGAGACACATCCGCTCATTACCCCCTGAATTTTCATATTGAAGAGACTGCAGCCAGAGGTGCCAACCTCCGAGCCCCCCCCCTTTGGGATGGAGCATGCAGCCTTGATTGCCAGTTCACAGGACGCTTGGCCCAGATAATCACTCCCAGGTGGAGAGTGGTGTAAGAACTCCTCCTTCACCCCTCCTCATCTCCAGCTTCACTCCTCTTCAACACTTCCCTATATCTCTTCCTTCATCTCTTCCTTCATCTCTTCCTTCATCTCTTCCTTCATCTCTTCCTTGATTCATTCATTCCAGACCGGAGTCAATTCTCCAGCTCAGCCGATTTGCCGAGCAGAGGCGCACCGGTGGAACCCGCGCATGAAGCTGTCCGCAGGCATGGGACGACCCGTGTAGTACCCCTGGATCATGTCGATACCAAGACTCCTCACCAGCTCCAATGTCGGCTCATCCTCCACACCCTCGGCTACCGTGCGGAGACCCAGTGATTGTCCAAGAGTCACCATGACCTCCACGATCTTGCGAGATTCAAGATCCTCAGCTGAGTCCATGATGAAGCATCTGTCGATCTTCAGCTCTCCGAACGGAACTCGCTGTAGCATTGCCAGAGAGGAGTACCCCGTACCGAAGTCGTCGATCGCGAGCTGAAAGCCCTTGAGACGCAGACGGGTCAGAACTTCCTTCGACTGCTCCGAGTAGGTGCTCGCGTCTTGCTCGGTCACCTCCAGAATGACCTGCCCCGGATCGACTCCATTCTCCGCCGCCAGGTCCCTCAACCAGCAGGGGAAGGAGGCGGCAAGGGTGTCCGCCGAGGACAGATTAATTGAGAGGGTCATCTCAATTCCCTGACGGCGCCACTGACCAAGCTGAGCAAGTGCTGAGGTGCAGACCCAGCGTGTGATGCTGCAGATCATCTCGGGCTCCTTGGCGAGCTCCAGGAAGTACCCTGGAAGCAACATGCCATACTCCGGATGCTGCCATCTAAGAAGCGCCTCTGCTCCAACCAGTCTCCCATCCGATGCGCAAACCTGCGGCTGGTAATAGAGCCGAAGCTCCCCTCGATCGATGGCCTCCAGCAGATTTTGAGCCTCCAGCTCATTCTTTTCCGCCCCAGTCCTGGAGAGCATCTCCTTGAGGGCGGTTCCATTGAAAGGCTTCTCGAGCCCTCCCAGCATTCGCAATCCATGCGAGTTGCCGATTCGCTTGGCAGCCCTCAGTGCCCGATCATCAAGGCCACTCATCAGGGCAACGGGGATCTCGCAATGAGATGCGGCCAAGAACTTGAGCAGCTCGGCGCCATCGGTTTCAGGCATGATCAGGTCGAGCAAGATCACATCTGGCTTGAAAGTCTCGTAGGCGTCCTTGAATGAGTCTCGACCTGATGCCGTTTGGACCTCATGGCCGAGCAGCTCAATAGCTTCTCGAAGGTACTGCCTGATGATCGGATCATCGTCGACGATCAAGATCTTTTGAGATTGGTGCTCCATATTACTTGTGTCCCCTTGAACGCCTTGCCTTTGAAGTAGAGATGTACGAGAGAGCTGCATGATGAACCTGATTAGCGCGGTGGATCGGTACGTGGTGGTTGCCTGCTTCCGAGCGTTCGCTTCCAACTCGGTCACAACTTCTAGCTGAAAGTCATCATGGCCAGAGAATTGGCTCGGGTCTCTGGGGTGAAGAACCCGTTTTGATCTCACCAAGACAATCAAGCCTCGGAACCGGAAGCGATTGAGTTCATGGCAACAACACCGTTGTCACCAGATGGAGTACTTCCTCCGCTCGCTCGATCCTGATCTGTACTACTCATCCGGACCGAACCTATCTACAGCTGTCATATCCTGACCGAACACAACATCTGGTGTGCTCGCTCGACTCACATCAGGGATCAGGTGGACACGATCGCCCCCTGGAGATCACGTCACGTGGTGAGACCTTGTGGTCGCTTCCAGCAAATTGGTCCTCTCCCACAAGAGGGCATGAAGCCTGGAGACTTCAGGGAATCGTGCCCAGGAGTCACTTCAGGGTGAGCTAATGTCCGCCCGTTTCCTGAAAGCCAGCTGCATCCACTTGATGAATGTACCGGGTCGACAGAGCAAACACCCCGGGGTCCAGTGGCTCGGAGCCAGAGTCCAGGCACTCTCCAGAGACTCCTTCTACAGGGAATAGAGAGGATCGGGGTGCTGCCCTGGAGTCCTCGAGTTCACCTCAATCAGCACGAGCCTCCAGGCCCAGATGAGCCCGATCTCTGGTGGCAGACCCCGAGCTTTCGACTCTCTCGAGAGGTGCCTCCACTGTCTCCACCGACGCGATGGTCGCTGGGGGCGCCGGCAAAAGGCGTGCTACTATCCTTGCAGCCTCCCACCCCCACCATTCAAGAGCCACCAAAGCTGTCATGCACAACGCAACGCTGCGCTTCCTTCTCATGGCCTGGATTCTCCTCGCTGGAGGCGTGAGCGTCATCTGGGCTCAGGAGGACGACAAGACCCTCAGGGTCTTCATCTTTGCAGGGCAGTCAAACATGGTGGGGTCCGACTCCAAGGTCTCGGACATCGAGAGGTTCCCCCCCTTTGAGGGACTCGAGGACCCTCAGAGAGCTGTCCTGTATAGCTATTGCATCGGTCGTGAAGACAAGCGGCGATCTGACGGCTGGGACTCTCTCCAGCCAGTGAACAAGGTCGTGGGGCCCGAGCTGAGCTTCGCCAGATCTGTCAGCGAGAGCATCGATGCTCCCATCGCTGTGATCAAGATTGCGGCCGGTGGCACCCATCTTGGTGGCGATTGGAACCCGGACACTCCCAGCGGTTTCGAGATGTACCCTCTGGCCCTCGAGTGGGTTCGATCGGCGCTCGCTGACCTCGACAAGAAGAGGATCTCCTACCGCATCGAGGGCTTCATGTGGCATCAGGGCGAGAACGACATGTTCAACGAGGACTACATGGAGTCTTACGGAAAGAACCTGGCCAACTTCCTGAGGTGCTGGCGACGCGACCTGGAGACACCAGACCTGCAGTTCTATATCGGTGAGCTGTGCACGAAGACCATCTGGGGAATGGATCTTCGACCTCGTATGTACGCCATCAGTCTCGGCCAGAGAGAAGTCACCAGCTCTGACCCGCTCGCAGCCTTTGTCCCCACCTCACACGTCGGTGTTGAAATCGGTGGAGGTGTTGGACTGCACTATCACTACGGCACCCTTGGTCAGCTCGAGCACGGGATCAACTACGCCCAGGCCTATCTGGCATCGATTGGGAAACTCCAGAGTCACGAGCGCCCCCTCGAGGACTGGCCCTACACCAAAGGGGACACCGTGAAACTCTTCGTCTTACTCGGACACCGGAATATGGAGGGCGAGCGGGCCTTCATCCAGGAGCTGAAGACCCTCAGAGGGAAGAGCAAGCTGCTCAAGAACAATCCCCGTATTGCTTATCGCTACAGCATAGGCGGCGGGTACAAGGCGTCCGATGACTGGGAGCCACTTGGGCCGGCAGGCTTCTATGACACCTTTGGACCCGAGCTGAGCTTCGCTGCGGCCATCCAGAGAAAGCTCAAGAAGAATGTCGCGATTGCCAAGTTCACTCACAGTGGAGCTCAGATCATCGACCTGACACCAGAAGGCAGCGAGGCGGTCTCCCGCAACCTCTATCCGAGCTTCGTGGAGTTCGTCGAGGAGTCCATGCAGCAGATCAGGGACCGCGGCCAAGAGGTTGAGCTTGCCGGTATCTTCTACCACCTGGGCGAGAACGATATGTCCTGGGGTCCATTCAGAGAGGGGGCCTCAGCACGGCTCCAATCACTGGTCAAGCAGAGCCGGGAAGATCTGGATCTCCCTGATCTCCGCTGGTTCGTCAGTCAGCAGCCCCCAACCGAGGACGAGGGGGTCAATGGAATTGATGTCACGACCATGGTTGCAGAGGTCGCTGCTGCCGATCCCGACCTGATTCACATCAAGGCCTTTGACCTGCCCACGCAGGATAGGAAGTTGGTACTGGATACCAGGGGCGTTGTGGCCCTCGGAGAGCTGCTTGGCCAGAGCTGGCTGAAGCTACGTCAGACCGACTGACGACGGATTTTCTGCGCGGGAGTGGACCGAGGAACGACACCTCCCTCCTGGAGGCCAACGCAGAGGGCCATACCACCCCCTCAGGGGCTTGAAGCGAAATGACCGCCGGACGATCGGCCGTCACGTTCGAAATCGCAAGTGGCCGCCGACCCCCTGGATGCATGACACGGAGCCCATGGCGGGCCAGAAGAACCGCTGCTCAAACGGAGTTCCGAAATCTTCTAGGAGATTCAGTTCCAGATTCACCGCCTCGCTGCCCTGAATGATCAAGAACCCCACTGGCCCCTAGAAACCAGACTCTTGAAAACTCCCATGCACGATAAAGAACTCACCCCCCTGCCCCTTGGACATTGTCCACTCCTCACTCTCTTGGCCTGCACACTGGCCCTCACGAGCAATGCAACTGCCCAGAGGATCAGTATTACCCAGCCGGATACCTCTACATCTCCGCCGGTTTCCACTGACCTGGTCTCTGTCGAGTCCCTGCAGCCCAACAGCCTGCTGGCGCCGGTCGCCTCAAAGCAGGCCTTTCGTCGTTGGTCCCAGCTTGAGGGTCTTCAGCTAGATGGCGTGCTGCCCACCATATCCCTGCCCCCCCTGGACATCGAGGTTGTCCAAGCTGAGGACCAGGCACGGGCCGCCCGCTTCGACAAGACCCTGCGCTACGGCATTGGACGTGACATCGAGATCAACTTCGATGATGGAATGATCATCCCCCTCACTGATGGGTCCCTCCTCTGGGCCATCGATATTCAACTCCCCGGAGCCATCAGCTCCCGACTTCACCTCACCCAGCTGGCACTACCGGCCGGTGCCCAGCTGGTTGTCTACGGCTCAGGTGCCCCCGAACAAGTCGCTGGCCCCTTTGAAGGCCTCGGGCATAACGGAACCGGAGAGCTCTGGACTCCCTCACGCCCCGGATCCCTCGTTCGCCTTGAGTATCGAATTCCGAACGTAAAGCCCCACGACGATCTGAGCATGTACGGCTTTCGGATCGACCGCGTCATCCATGGCTACCGTGACCCGGTGGTCGGCAATGGCGGGCTTGAACTAGGCACTGACCCCGGTGCCGGTTCCTGTCATAACGATGTGACCTGCTTCGGAGCTGGAGACAGCAACAAGAAAGCTGTCGCAGGCATTGGATTCATCAACAGTGATGCTTTGTTCTGCTCTGGCACCCTCTTGAATAACCTCGACGGTGATTTCGCTCCCTACTGGATGACTGCCAACCACTGCTTGAGCACGAATTCGACTGCTCAATCAGCGGAGATCTACTGGCGCTATGAAACCGCCAGCTGTAACGCATCTCCTCCGGCAGTCTCCAGCGTCCCCCAGTCTGCGGTCTGCACCTTGCTCTCCACAGGTTCCGCTTCGGACTATTCCTTACTGCGAATCGAGGGAGCCATCCCGAGTACATCACTCGTATGGGCGGGCTGGAGCACTGCGGTTCCTTCGAATGGCACCAGCGGCAACTGTATCCACCACCCCTCGGGTGACTTCAAGCGGATCAGCTTTGGCACCTACAGCAGCTCGACAAGTTGCGGTGGCGGAGATCACTTTCGCGTCAACTGGACCAACGGTCCAACCGAACCTGGTTCTTCTGGATCACCGTACTTCGCTGACGGCTTTGGCTTCGTAGGCCAGCTTCACTGTGGGCCCTCGGCGTGCGGTAACGAATCGAGTGACCAGTATGGTTCCTGGAATTCCACCTGGCCGAGCGTCTCCTCGATCTTCTCTGCAGGAGCCGGCGATGACAGCTTGGACGACAATGACACCTGTGCCACGGCGAGGTTCATTACTGAAGGTCAGTACAACAACCTGATCGTCAAGATCCAGGACGAGGACTGGTACCGGGTGTTCATCCCCAGTAACCAGAAGATCGAGGTCAATGCGACCTTCACCGATGCCTTTGGAGACCTCGACCTACAGCTGTATAGCACCTGTGGAGGAAGCCCGGTTGCAACAGCCACCAGCACGACCAACAACGAGACGCTCACATATTCAAACACCGGAACCAGCGCGAGCTACTACTTGCGTGCCTACCTCTGGGACAATGACGCGCTGCAGAATTACAGCATGAACTACGCCCTCTCACCGGCCAATGATGACTGCCTCGACGCTACGGCGGTCACCGACGGTGTCTACTTCGGCACGCTCTCCGGGGCAACCAATGATGGCTCGGCGACCTGTGGTTTCAGTTCCACGAGTCCGGACGTCTGGTACAGCTACCAAGCTCCCTGCGATGGCACCCTGACCGTGAGTACCTGTGGAACTCACGATGGTCCGGGCCAAGACCAGGGCGTTGACACTGTCCTCGCCCTCTACTCTTCCTGCGGAGGATCAGAGCTGGTCTGCGACGACGATGACAATCCTCAGATAGCGTGCACCGGCCTCGACGCAGGTCTCCTACGTGACTCTGCAGTACAGATCCCGGTCTTCACCGGACAGACCGTTCGCATCCGGGTCGCGAACTTCAACAACGGAGCAACCGGACCTTTCACCCTTCGAGTCGACTGCCTCCCCGATCCGCCCGCAAACGATGACTGCGCAAATGCAACCGTCATCGGCAATGGCGCCTTTGGTGGAACCCTGGTTGGGGCAACCAACGACGGCACGGCCAGCTGTGGTCAGAGTTCCTCCAGCCCCGACGTCTGGTATCGCTACACAGCAAGCTGTACTGGGACGATGACCGCGAGTACCTGCGGGACTCATGATGCTCCCGGCCAGGACCAAGGCGTCGATACGGTCCTCTCCCTCTTCGATGGGTGTGGTGGTACCGAACTTGGCTGCGATGACGATGACAATCCACAAATCTCATGCATCGGAACCGATCTTGGATCCTTCCGTGATTCAGCGGTGGCCATCTCCGTGACTGCAGGCCAGGAAGTCTACATCCGCATAGCCAACTTCAACTCCGGTTCAACCGGGCCATTCAGCCTGCAGGTTGAATGCGTAGCCAGCGGCCCGAACAGTGGTTCGATCTTCTGCTCTGGAAATCTGGGGAACTGCCCCTGTGGCGCGACAGGGCTTGTCGGTCACGGCTGTCCCAATACGAATCCCAATGGAGCGGGCGCTCGACTCGTAGGTACTGGGAATGCCCAGTTCTCAAACGACACGTTTGGCCTCGAGGTCACTAGCGGAGCCTTCAACAAGCCCGGGATCATCATCAAGGGTGGGAGTGCCTTCAACTACCCCTCCGGTAACAACACCGTGCCGAACTCCTCTGGCCTGTTCTGCGTAGCGCCCCAACAGCGTGGAGACCTGTTCTTCACAAGTGCTACAGGAACGGCAACCATCAGTGCGTTCCAGCTGCAGCCCTTTGGATCTTCCGCACTGCCGGCCGGCTCGACCACCTACTACCAGTACTGGTTCAGGGATCCTGGTAACACCTGCCAGAACCCGCCGGCATCCTCAGCGGCATTCAACTTCTCCAATGGAGTGGAGGTCGACTGGCTCAACTAGACATCTCCTGGTCCCCTAAAAGGACCTCGATACTGAAGAAGAGCGGTGCCACCTTGGGGTGGCACCGCTCGCTATTTGATGAGGCTCCCCGCGGGTCGGTGTGGATGGGCAAAGGCCCGCAGCACTCCAAAGCCCGCGCAAAGCGAGGCTGTCTCGCTACTTTCCCTCGAAGTGCTCCAGGATCCAGCTCTCTTTCAGGGTCTGGTGACTTGCTGGAAGCCAGTGCTCAGAGTGATAGGAATGGACCGTGGTCGGCCCGGGGATCCGATTGGTCACGGCATGGATCGTCGCAGGAGGACAGACCCCATCCTCGAGCCCCAGACCGACAAGTACCGGACACTCGATCCGCTCGGCCAAGTTGAGGACATCGAAGTAGCTGAGAGTCTTCAAGGTCGATTCCCAGGTGCGTTCAGAGCTCCCTGCAATCCAGGAGTCCATCTCTGGCCAATTGGTCAGCTCGAAGTATCTCTTCCAGTCACACAACCAGGGGATGTCAGGAGCACAGAGCGAGACCCGTGAATCGAGACCCGCAGTTGCCAGACTCAGTCCTCCCCCCTGGCTTCCGCCTGTCACTGCAACCTTGCTGATGTCCACCTCGGAGCGCGTCGCCAGGAAGTCGACAGCCCTGATGCAATCGGCGAAAGCCCCTCGGTAGAAGTAGCCCTGCTTGTCATCAAGACCGCGAATCCAGTAGTCCTCGGGTTGAGAGGGTACATCGTCAGTACTGTTCCCGTGACCCCGGGGGTTGAACGAGAAGTAGTTCAGCGCCGCAGTAGACTTCACGGGTGACATGGATGCCGAGTATCCCGGTAGGCGTAGCACAGCGGGCAGCGCTCCTGGATTCTCCTTGCGATACTCCTGATACCAACCACGGACACGCACGTCTCCGAGGCTGTACATCGTCACCAGGTAGGCCTTGTGAGTCGGAGTATCCAATTCAGGCCGATGGGAGACATCGTAACGAGGTTGGATCTCCGCAAGCTGCGCCAGAGTCTGCTCCCAGAAGCCATCGAAGTCTGACTCTCGAGTCAGCGCTGACTCGATGGCATCGGCTCGGTAGGCAAGAACCTCGTCATTCTCCCAGGCAAGCTCATTTGCACGCCATCGCAGGGTGCCGGACGTGTGATAGAAACCCGGCATCGAGAGAGGCAACGCACTCTCCAGCAACACCCGTGCACCGGCCGGGTAGGCTCGCTTGGGGACCAAGGTCTCGATCTCCACCCCTGAGTCGCTACGAGCCTTGAAGGTCATTTCTCCCATGAGATCCAGCCCGCTGGAATTCTCCAACCATGCGGAGACATGCTCGGGCCGCGAGGCATCTCCAGCTATCCAGTCCATCTCCACAAGATCTGCCAGTTGCTTGCAGCGCAAGAGGGACTCTCCACTCCACATGCCACCAGCACCCCCCCCGTCGAAGACCCGGACAGCGATGATGTTCTGGTCACCCCAGAAGACCTGGCTCGGAGCAATGCTGTAGAGCCTCTCAGATCGCCACCCGGTCTCGTATTCCGGCGGGAAGGAGCCCGACTCTCCGATCAGCTCACCATTCCACCAGGTCTGATCAACGTCATCGATCTGCCCAAGCTCGAGGACCAGTGCCCGCGTTATGGAGAAGTCCTTGGTCTCCCGCAGGTCCTCCGGAACCAGGAGGCGAAGACGATACCAGGCATACCCATCCAGTCCGGAGTGACCCTGCTTCTCCCAGCTCTTACCAACCGCGATCTCTGACCAGCTCGAGTCATCCAGCTCTGCATCTGACCATCCGGGATCGTCTCCAGGACGGAACCGCCAGCCTTTGGACAGGTCCACGCTCTCTTGTGCACGAACTACCTCAGTGAAGAGCACGGCCACTGCAACCAAGAAGAGAAGCTTCATATGACTTTGGAATTTCCAGGGCTCAGGGACTGCACCGACATTGGCGACTCGCGCGGAAAGCTGTTCTACGCAAGGCACTCCAGACCAAGGAATCAATCGCATCCGTCCGGCAGTGACCTCGTAGCTGTCTACTTCAGGAGCGACATGATCCTACTGGATAACGACCTGCCCGTATCTTGCACCGAGCTCAGCTAGCTCTCGCCGATCCGGATCTTGCCAGTTGATGTCCCCCGAGAAGGCCTCGAACATCTTGGAGGCCTTGCCCTTCGAAGTGATTGTGAACATCTTTCCTCCAGAGGCCCCGAAGCGGAACCAGTGTGTAGCCCCCGCCGGCACGTGCACCAGAGCCCCGGCCTTCGCCCGGGTATCAACACCATCGACACCCAGGTGAACCTCACCACTCAGGACGTAGAAGGACTCATCCCAGGGGTGGTGGTGAGGACCAGGACCTTGGCCTTCAGCACCCTCCATGTGAAAGAGCTCGTAACCACCAGTGAGCTCGCTGGAGGCGAGTACCGTGATCAGAAACCCTCCTACATCGAGAGGCGCGGACCTTTCCTGGGCGGCAACAACAAGAGGCTTCTTCATTCTGTCGGTCTCGTAGCTAGTAGGTTAGAGAGATTGCCTTGCTACTCTTCGCCTGGGTTGAAGAGCGCCCTTCCTTCCACAGATGGCCGGAGGACAGCTGCCAGCTGTCTCGCGATCAACCTGAGACCATAGCATCACCTGGAGAAGCAAGCACATGGCCTGAGATCTACCCCGTCCACTAGCTCGGATTCCACGCATGCCAGAGGCCAGCATGGAACTCCCCAGAGGGTTGTTTCGAGCCCACACTCGACGCACGAGACCCCCGCTGACTAGCGAGTGGAGATATGTCCCCGATGGTACTGTGAGAACACGGCTCCATCCTGCTCTACGACAATGACGGTCAGGGGATTGATACTCGTCACATATCCCAAGGAAGCTCTCTCCTCACCGCCGGACCTGATCAACACGGCACCTTCACCAGTATCGGCCACGTGAAAGCTCACCGAGCCACCCGCAGGGATTGCCGCGCTGCGGGACTCTTGCGATGGGAACACCAGCTCAATGGACTGCGGCACATCTGCCACGTTGATGACGTGGAAGACGCCATTGTCCATCACCAGATGATCGTAAGTCCCACGGAGATACCAGGTGCCACCAAGAGTCAGGGCTGCAATCACCAGGGCCAACAAGAGCACTCTCTTCATTTCCTGAGCTTCTCCATTACCTGCGGATCTTGATGTGTTGCTCACGCAAGAGAACACCTGCGTGGCAAGAGTAGGATGATTCCTGGTTGGTTCCAAGAATCGACAGCTGCTGTGCGTGGAGGCCTCCGGAGAGTTTCTCCCGCCTTCAGAACGGTGCGGTCACCTGACCCCACCCATGCTCGTTCCCTCCCTGCAGTCATGACTCGTCGGATGGTAACCGTCCATCCCAAGGTCCTGGTATGTCCGCAGGCAATGACTTGAGGTGACCAGAGCCCTACTAACTCGGAGCTGTCGCCTGCTGGGTCCTGGTGCCACTCTTGCTGTGAACAATTTTCATTTTTTTTGAATTTATTGGTCCAGATATCCGCGAACGCCGTCCTTTCAAGATGTAGGGGAAACCCGCGTCAATCATGACCTCCCTCAGTCAGCTGGCGTCAATCACCCGGAAGAGGGGCAGTCCAAGAACAAGAGCTATAATGATGAATACAAAGACCCTTCGAAGATGGCCATTCTTGGTTTCAATGATCATCACCATGAATATTGGCCTGGCCACTCCACAGGCAATCAAGAAGCCAAGACCTGTCCAGGATTCTGACTTCCATGACGATGGTGCTCCCAAGCCAGAAAAGGTCGAGCTTGGACGCCTGCTCTTCTTTGACAAGATCCTCAGCGGAAATGAGAACATCTCCTGCGCTACCTGCCATCACCCGCTTACTGGAACCGCTGATGGCCTGCCCCTCTCGGTCGGTGAAGGCGCCAAGGGGCTTGGAATCACTCGAGATCTCGGCAGCGGCGCAGATGCCGTTCACGAGCGAGTCCCACGCAATGCTCCACAGGTATTCAACCTTGGTGCCAAGCACTTCACTGTCATGTTCCATGACGGCCGAGTCTCGGTGAACCCGGCCGGAACCAACGGCTTCGACTCGCCTACCAGCCAACTCCCGATGGGTCTGGACAATGCTCTCGCAGCCCAGGCAATGTTCCCGGTAACCTCAGCCACAGAGATGGCTGGCCAGCTTGGAGAGAACGCGCAGGCCAATGCAGCCGCTAGTGATGCCCTTGGCGGACAGGGGGGAGTTTGGGACATCATCGCCCTGAAGCTCCAGGCCATCCCCGAGTACGTCACACTGTTCCAGGCAGCCTTTCCGGATATCAACACGGCCAGTGACATTACCTATGTCCATGCGGCCAACGCGATTGCTGCTTTTGAGGCTGTCAAGTGGCGCTTTACAGACTCGCCCTTCGACAGGTATCTCAATAACGATCACCATGCCATCAGTAAGGCTGCCAAGAATGGACTCACTCTCTTCTACGGCTCTGCGGGTTGCGCGAGCTGTCACTCCGGAGCCTTCCAGACCGATCTGGGATTCCACTCGATTGCCATGCCCCAGATAGGACCCGGCAAGGGTCAGAACCTTCCTGGATACACCGATGGGCGTGATGACCTCGGACGCGAAGCAGTCAGCTTATCAGCGGAAGATCGATTCCGCTTCAGGACTCCGTCTCTCCGGAATGTTGCGTTGAGCGCTCCCTACGGACACTCAGGAGCCTATGAGACCCTGGAAGGAGTTGTACGCCACCACCTTGACCCGGTCGGTTCTCTGATGAACTACGACCAGAGCCAGGTGCGGATGCCGTCGCGTCCTGACCTGGACAGCCTCGACTTCGTCGTGATGAACGACCCCAATCGAGTGGCCGCGATTGCCAGCTCCAACCAGCTCGCACCACAATCGCTGACTGATGAGCAGGTCCACAATATCCTGGAGTTCCTACACTCTCTAACCGACACCGCTGCACTCGACATGCGTAGCGATGTCCCGATGAAAGTCCCGAGCGGACTGCCCATCTTCGACTAGGCGGTCAGCTCTTGATCTTCTGCGAGAGGAGGTCTGCGTCTTCATGACACAGACCCCCTCCCTGTAGTCTCGCAGGATTGCGAGCGGTCTGGTGAGGGGTGCCATGGCCGACCGTGGCCAGGATGTCGAATTCGTTCAACTGAGTTGAGAGGTGCTCGAGCACCCTGCCAGGCCCGAGCAAGAGGAACTAGCTCTTCTCGCGACCGCCTCGAAAGAGCCGCAGTGCGCAGTAGATGCACAAGATGATCGCGACGCCGTAGCCAATGCGCCAGGCGAGTGCACCATCCAGAGGCTCGTGAGCCGCAAGAAATCCGAAGGAGCAGAAGGCCCCTATGGCAACGAACATGAATGCGAGGAGGACTCTCACAGCTGGTACTTTCCTGGTGCAGGTCAAGAATCGAAGAGAACAGCGGAGCGCTGGAAGCGCCCATTGAACGGGCTGACCACTCAGAGCTCCAGGAAGAAAGCTATTCGTGCTCATCGTCCATCACGACGACAGCTAGCGCGCAAGACGCAGGCCGGCGAACATCCAGCGCTGGTGCGGAAAATAGAAATTGCGATAGGTGGGACGCACGTGCTCCCGCGGGGTGACACAGCAGCCCCCACGCAGCACCATCTGATTCACCATGAACTTGCCGTTGTACTCGCCAAGCCCACCGTCGAAGGGCACGTAGCCGGGATAGGACTTGTAGGGACTCGCCGTCCACTCCCAGACGTCCCCGAACTGCTGGTCCAACCCTGCACGCTGAGCTTGAGGGGGTGACGCCAGAGGGTGAAAATTCCCGTCCTCGAGGAAGTTCCCTCGAACAGGACTCATCGTGGCTGCGTGCTCCCACTCTTCTTCAGTAGGCAAGCGTAGACCCGACCAGGTTGCGTAGGCATCGGCTTCGAAGTAGCTAACGTGGCAAACTGGCTCAAGAGGATCTACATCCCGCATGCCACTGAGAGTCATCATGCGCCAGCCGGAATCGGCCAGCTCCCAGTACAGCGGGGCACGCCACCGCGCACTCTGCACCAGTGCCCAGCCCTCCGCAAGCCAGAGCTCTGGGCGTTCGTAACCGCCATCCCTCATGAATTCCTGGTACTCGCCGCTTGTCACCGGTCGCGGCGCGAGCTCGAAGGGCTCCAGAAACACCTTGTGTCGAGGCCGCTCGTTGTCAAAGGAGAAGGCACCCGACCGCGATCCGATCTCGACCAGCCCCCCCTCGTAGCTCCCCCACTTCTTCGGTGGCAAGGCACCTGAGTTGGTCGTGCCCCTGTTGCGATAGACCGGTCGCAGTGGATTGCGCGCGAAGACGTGCTTGATGTCCATCAGCAGCAGCTCCTGATGCTGCTGCTCGTGGTTCAAACCAACAGAGATAACGGGTGCCAAACCTGCCAGTTGCTCACTCGATTGCCTCTCCAGAAGCTCCACCATGGCCTCGTCAACGTGGCTACGATAGGCGCGCACATCATCGACCGTCGGTCTCGACAACTGACCTCTCTCGGCCCTCGGAAAGGGGGCTCCGAGGGTGTCGTAGTACGAGTTGAACAGGTCATGATAGTGCTCGTCGAAGACCGAGTAGCGCACGCTGCTGTGCGCGAGAACGAAGGTCTCAAAGAACCATGACGTGTGAGCCAGATGCCACTTCGTGGGGCTGACGTCGGGCATGGTCTGGATGACCAGGTCCTCCGTCTCCAGGGTCTCCACCAGCGAATCCGTGAACGATCGGACTCGCTGGAACGCCCCCTGCAGATCTTCGATGGGCGTGAGTGAATCGATCAATGCAAGCGTCATGACGGCAGGTCACTGGTAACTGAGGACAACTGGCCCAGAGCACACAGGGCACGGCGCTCTGCCGCGTACATGGACTCATCGATAGGAACCAGGCGTGCCAGCCCGAGCTCGTGCAGGGCTGGGCCGACATCGGCAAGGCGGTGCAGCTTGAGCAACTCCAGCGCAATGCGCTTCGCCCAACCGGAGCCCAGGCCGCGGCGTACGATGATGGGTTGAACGGGAAAGGGCCCCCACGAGTCGATCACACGCAGCTCTTCGCGAAGCTCCGGCCGCTCGCGCCGCATCCTCGCGAGCACCGTAGAATCAATTGCGGCGCCATCGAGGCTGCCCTCCAGAATCCCTGCAACAGAGGCATCGTGCGATCCGGTTCGTACTCGACGGGCAAAATAGCGCCCCGAGCAGCCCAGCTCGGCCAGCTTCTGGAGCGTGGCGAAGTGACCGGACAGCGAGCACTCATCGTTGTAGCCCCACACCGCACCGGCCAGGTGACTGAAATCGCGGGCGGCCTGGTCCGCTCGGACCACCACATCAGAGAAGTAGACGGGCTCGCCATTCGCTCGGCCATCGTTGAAGACGAAAGCGGCGGGCAGAAGCTCGATCGAGAGCCTTGCCAAGTTCCGCAGGTAGAGAAAGGAGGGCGAGCAGACGAAGCCGAGGTCCGCCCTGCCGTCCGCAAGGGGATCACACTCTCCATTCATGGGGCCCGAGATACGACTCTCCACCTCCAGCTCGACCTGCACCCCAAGTGCACGCGCGAGCTGCTGGGTGAGCAACCGGAAGAGCTCCACGGGAATTCCCGGAGAGAGAAAGGTCATTGCCCGCAGGGTCCTGACAGGCGACCGCCCGGCCCCGAGGGCAGTGTCCTCAGCCTTACTCTCTTGTTGAACCTCCAAGCTCACGTCCTCATCCCCAACCGTGTGTCTGGTACCTAATTGGGACGCGGTGAAAATCGAGTCGAGTGAATGACTCCCCGGCCACCCCTGCTGGCCCGGTCGATCAAGTCGTCGGTCGAGACGGAGAGCTCACCTGCGGCCCACGCGTGCAGTGTCATCACGCTATCAGGGACGTCTAGTGGAGCCGGGATTCGAGC
>JABACD010000017.1:20996-135976 GCA_014237855.1 Planctomycetota bacterium
GCCAGCTCCATCGTCACGACAAGAGCTGCAAGTACGCCATCTGACATGGTGAGCGAGTCGGTGTCAGCGCAGAGCTGCAACCGATGACGATTACAATCGCGCTCCCCCCCGTGCCTTCAGGCGCAAGGATCGGAGCAGGCCGCAGGACCAGGCCAACACGGCGGCGGAACCGTCGGCGAAGCCCACGTCCCTGGCCAGAACGCCCTGAGCGAGACCCAGGCGGGTCTGGAGCTGGAAGCTGACGGCTTGGGACGCGATTCCTGATGCAGTCGCTACTCGGCCCGGTCAGTTTGTATCTCCAAGCCTCTAGAGCTAAGCTCCAGCCTCGATTACCCCTCCAGCGGCGTCTCGGACTGCGCTAGACGAAGAAAATCCGGGCCGTTCTCGCGAGCGGCGACGCCACGGATCCCTTTGAACAAGTGTGAGGCATGCCCATGGCCGGCGTCGGTTCCAATGTCGTCTACGAGGACGACAAGATCAAAGTCTGGGAGTTCAACCTCGATCCCGGTGAGCAGACCCCCGTGCACACCCACGAGATGGAGTACGTCTTCTACGTCATCGACGGCACAACGCTCGAGGTATTCGACGCCAACAACAACCAGCTGCCTTCGCTAGAGCTCGCCGATGGCGACGTCATCGCGCTGCGGATTGAAGGAGAGGATCTGGTCGTCATCGGCAACGAGGATCTGCGGGTCCCCGTCACCCACTCGGCACGCAACGCGGGCCCCGGTCGCTACCGGGAGATCCTCGTCGAGAAGAAGCCATAGAGCCCTGACGCGAGCTGCCCGCACGGGCGGCCGTGAGCACGGATCGAGCCTCGCAGTCCACTGGCTGGGCAGCTACCTGGCCTTCGGCTCAGTTTCCGCACCCTTCGCGCTGCACGCCGGGATTCACTCGCCGCTGGTCAGCCCCGCGAGGCGATCACGCCACGACTGCGCTGCTGCTGGCCTGTCCAGCTGCTCGTTTCCAGACCCTCAGCTTCCGCGAAGACGGCTGGCCCCAGGAAGAGTGATCACAGTTCGCGTTCACGAATCCATGCGATCCAGGCATCATCGAGCTGGAGTGGAGCCCACGGCGAGGAGCAATGACCCCATCTGACTGCCACCCCCTCGCACCAATTCAGGCCATCCAGCGACTGGCGGTCGTGCTGACCGACGCCCTGGGAGCGGCCTCGTTCTCCCCATCGCTCGGCTCCGCTCCCCTGGACTCCTTGCTGGATGCCGGGGAGACCTGGCGCTTTCAGTTCTGGTATCGCGACTCGATCGGACTGGGCTCCAACCTCTCGGAGACGATCTCGATCCGCTTCTGCCCCTGACGCCCCCCCGCGCTGTCACTCGCGCCAGGTCCCACGCGCCACGGTCAGGTCTCCGGGACTGACCGTGAACTCGAGCGCCAGGTCTCGGTAGTCCCTGGCCGAGGCGCGCCAACTGTACTCGCCCGCTCCCAGCGACCAGCGCAAGAGATGGCCCTTTACGGGACGCCCCTCCTCCCAGGAGATGAAGTAGCTCCGGGCGGTGTCGGACCGACTGCCCCCCTGTGGATCCGTCAGGACCGAGGTCGTCAGGGAAGGAAGCGACTCCCCCTCCGAACCCAGGATGATCAGGACCGCGCCGGCCTCCACCAACTCGAGGGTCACCCCCGTCGTCTCTCCCGGCAAGACCTTGACCATGTGCCTGGACCGTGTGGGGATCGCGGTGGACCAGTTCGAGGGGAACGCGGATCGAGCCGGAGGTGCCACTGCGAAGTCCCTGATCCACCCGCTGACCTGACCGTTCAGGTCATCCTCCAGGACCAGGACGTACTGCCCAGCTGCCAGCTGAGTCCTCTCGATGGAAGACGACCTCATACGGAAAGACCGCCACGCTGAGCTCTCCTGGCCATACATGATCTTGCCCGCCAGCCAGGTCTCCGCGAGCCCCTTGGGAAGCTGGCAGCGCACCTCGAGCGTCCCCGCCGCCTGTGACCTGACGAGCATGAGAAGCGACGGGTTCGGGTCTCCTAGATCAATCGAGATACGCCGTTGCACGAGGCCCATGGGAGGAGGGGTGCCGGAGGAGAGTCCCCCGACCTCCCCTGTGACATACCAGGGAGGGGTCGGAGTCATGTAGCTGACCAGGTAGCTCTCACGGGGCCGCACCGGGATCCGGGCCTCGCTGTCCTGCAGCCGTACATACGACTGTGTGCCACCGCTTCGCTGCAGGAACACAGAGCCGAGCATGGGGCGCTCGGGATCCTCCTCGTCCTGGACCCGGACATGCAGGGTGTAGACGTCCCGCACCAGACGCAGGTTCGTTTGCCCCGTTCGGGCGACCCACACCTTCCTGTCTCCGTGCCATGAGGAGACTGCGAACTTTCCCTGGCTCAACCCGGTGAATCGAAAGGAACCATCAGACTCCGTCACCACCTCGCTGCGCACGAACCCGCTCTCTTCCAAGCCCACCGTATCGGACGACGACCACCCCGACGGTAACTCGTGATTGTCGATCGAGCCCCCCCTGCTGGCCAGGTACGACTCGCTCTGCGCTCTCAGGCTGTGAGCCGGGACCGGCTCTCCGAAGGTGTCCACGAGCACTCCCGCGATCTCGCCAGGCCCCCCGGCCAGCACCAGGTCCGGAACCATGTTTCGCCGGTCAGTCTGGAGCTTCACCGGCAACGGGCTACTCACGCCGGCCGGCTCCTCTCGTGCATGGAGCACGTAGTCACCGGCGTGCTCGAAGTTAATGGAGTAGGTCCCGTCTCCACGGGTCTCCTCACTGTTCTCTGCCGAACCATCGAGCACGAGAATCACCTCGGCCTCGGCCACGGGGTCGGACTGCGCATCGACCACCCGGCCGCTCACCACGCTACCCGGCCAGAGCGTCATCTCGAACTCCACCCGCCGACTGTCGGGGCGGATTCTCTTCTCATTGATGTCCAGCTGAAAACCCGGACTCCAGGCCTTCATCTCCAGCTCCGTCCCCCTCCAGCCCGGTTCCCAGTGGTCGATCGGGATCACGGTCTGGAAGGTCCCATCAGGCGACGAGCGAAGGTAGATCGTTGGACCGTGCGGAAGATCGTTCACGAGCTGGACCAGCTCGAGCTCCGCATTGGCGATCCGCACCCGGTGTCCGTCCTTGACCTGACCGAAGACCGTGACATCAACTCGAGGTGCCGCCGACGATTCCGAAGAGTCCCTTTCCTCTTCCGCAGCTTCGGCGGACTGGTCCGCAAGAGCAGCGCGGCGGGTGACCGACGCATCAGGCAGCTCAGTAGACGAGCGCTCAGCTTGGCGCTCGGCGCCCGAGACCGCAGGCTGCAAGGAGTTCGACTCGCTCAACCCGCCCGACCGGCTGAGCATCCACGCGGAGAGAGCCAGGAGTGAGAGCAGCGCGGCGAGCCAGAGTGATCTGAATCGTGCCATGCCAGGTTCGAGGGTGGTCAGTTGGGAGGTCTGCTCTACCCGGCGGACGCCAACCAGTTACCGAATTCTCCTCCATCGGGCTAACTTCGGGACGCCTCATTCACTCGACGGCCTCTCGTATTGATAATCGGTAAGGACCCAGTTCCCGAACGGAACGGAGCGCTCGACCTCGATGTGCACCTCGCCCGGACGGGCCGCGAGCCGGGATCGGTACGAACCATGGGCCGACGCCGAGAGGAGCCCGATGGAGTAGCCACTGGCCAGGCAGTCCACGTCCTTCTTCTCCCAGTCGAGCAAGGAGAGCTGTTGCTCGATCTCCGTCACCGGACTGCTGAAGGAAATGACCAGGAAGTTGGTCAGGAACATGGCAAGCCCGATGCCGAGGACGATCTTTGCAGTGCGGCGGAGGATGAGCTTCATGTGGAGGGTGATCTGGGCGGATTCGATCCCCGGTTGAGAGGGGTGGGATGACATGATAGCTCCGCCTTCCCAATGAAGCAGAGCCACCCGACAGGTCGAGCAGACATCGACTCCACGGGGCACCCCAATCCTACCCTCGTTGCACGATCCCGGTGAGGAGGCCCTGCAAGCTGGCCCCGCCGCGTCCTCGCCGAGGTCACCCTCCCCACCGCAATGGGGATCTTCGATCGGATCTCTCCCTCGTCAGGCCAGCTCTGCAATGTAAAAGACATATCCGTAGCTGCCCAGGTGGGCCCGGTGGATCGCAAGCTCACCGTCGAGTTCGTCAAGGACCGCAAGGGCGGCGGGATCGGTCTGCGCGGGCCTCAGCTCGGCGACCCGCGCGGCGAGGGGGTCGAGATAGCTGTCCCACCATGCGGCAGACGACAGGGTGAAGGCGTCCAGGAGCCGGTAGCCCTGACGCTGGAGCGTACGCCGGTTCTCCATGTCGTGCACCGGGATCACGCCCTCGGCCTTCCACCACTCGACCGCCGCCGTCGGCGGATCATCCACCAGCCACACCATGTCGCTCACGGCGACTCGCCCTGCGGGTCTGAGCAGGGTTCGAAAGGACTCGAGGGCGGCCTCGAACCCCATGATGTAGACCGCGCCTTCGGACCAGATCAGGTCGAATGAACTCGGGGCCAAGGACATGTCCTTCATGGAGCACTCGACCGTGCTCAAGCGGTCGCCAAAGCCTTCACCGGCGGTGGACGCCTCTAGCTGAGCCAGGAGCTGGGTCGAGAGATCCACGGCCGTCAGATGGGCAGCGGTGTTACGAAGCAGGACCATGCTCTGGGCACCGCCCCCGCATCCGACGTCGAGCATGGTCTCGAGGCGACCGAGACCTTCGCTGACCTGCGCCAGAGCTCGCAAGGTGTCACCGGTCGACCCGGGACCCTGGCGAGGCAAGGCGTTGAAGACCTGAGAGAAGATATTCACGGGACCTCCTCAATCCTGTGGATGACGGGCCGGCATCCACCGCGCCCGCAACGTGCTGTCCATGGAGCCTAGGTGCGCTCCACTCGTCTGGCGAGACCACCTGCGGCTGTGACATGCCCAATGGTCACGCTCAGAGGATAGGCGATTCAAGCTACCTTTCCATCCACCTCCACTCCGCCTCAGACGCTTCACGCCCCAAGGCGGGGCCCCTTCCCATTCTCGAGGGGCCAAGGGACCTCGAGGGCGAGCTCGCCGGTGCTCTCTCTACCCACGATCGACAGGCGACGCGCCCGGCGCAGGCCTGGTGCGACGCAGGACCACCACGATGGCGACGGTCAGGACAAGCTCGAGCCCCAGGAACCCCCACATCAGCGGCTCGGCGCCACCCTCCAGCGCGATCCCTCCGGCACGTCCAGCGCCGAAGCCCGCCACGGCGAAGCCCGAGGCCACCAGCCCCGCCCGGGTCCACTGCGGCCGCGCCACACACAGGAACAGGAAGGCCGCCACGCCTAGCTCGAAGCCACCGTAGGTCGCCCTCACATCGATGCGCGCCGTGGGTCCGTCCAGCTCGATACCGATGCCAGCCAGGGCCGACGGCACCGCGAACAACCAGGCACCAAAGCCGAACAGGGTCAGTGCCGAGATCAGGGTCAGGGCTCTCTCTGCAGTCCACTTCATGCTCATCCTCCTTCAGGATCGACCCCGGGGAGTATAGGCGTTCCAGAGGGCCTCTCCACTGCCCCGCTCGCGTCGATGACCACGAACTCTCGCAACGCCTCCGGACGAGCGAGCGGAACGAGACAGGCCGGTCATCCCTGAGGGACAGCCGGCCTGTTGATTGGTTAGCGGGGGGCGCCCGGCTCGGCAGAGGAGCACCCCAAGGGCACTCTCCCTGCTGTCCGGTCCATAGAGTAAGCTCTCCTCCATGCCGAAAGCCGGAACCAATTCCACGACCAAGGCTGACGTCCTCGCTCACCTGAAAGCCGAGCAGGATCCACGCGGCATCGCCAGCTGGAAGAAGAACCAGGACTGCTCGGGCGGCCTGCAGAGCTACGGTATCGGACTCACCCGCCTGCGGTCCTACGCGAAGGGCATCGGGAAGGACCCCAAGCTCGCGAAGCTGCTCTGGAAGACGAAGGTCTACGAGGCCCGGATCATTGCGCTCCTGGTCGACGACCCGAAGGGGATGACGATCGAGCAGGCCGAGACCCAGGTCGAAGAGCTCGCCGGCGGCCACCTCGCCCACGTCTTCGCCTCCTGTGACGCGCCGCTGGCGAAGACAGCCTTCGCGGCTGACCTCCTCGACAGGTGGATCCGGAGCAAGGACCCGGTCCGTCGCAGGTGCGGTTACGGCTTGCTCTACGAGATCTCGAAGTCGAAGAAGAAGAGCGCGCCCGACGAGGCGGCGTTCCTGGCATACGTCGAGCACATCGAGCAGAAGTACACCAGGGAATCGACCGACATCTTGATGTCGATGGCCGGCGCGCTGCTGGGCATCGGCAAGCGCACCAAGAAGCTCAACAGGGCGGCCCTCCGTGTGGCGAAGAAGATCGGCCCGATCGACTTCGACCCGCGCGGCAAGTGCGACCCCTTCGACGTCGCCAAGCACCTCACCAGCGACTACGCCAGGAAGAAGCTCGGGCTCTGAAGGCTCGGCTCCCCCAGCGCAGCAGCGCGCCGATCGCCGTGGCATGCCCGCCTCACGTTCCTGGCCTGGAGGTGGTCAGGGCGCCCTGCTGGCGATGCGCGAGATTCTCGGCAACAGGTACAGCAATCCGATGAGGGAAGAGAGGGCGTCGGACCGCGGAGCTGGGTAAAGCTCGCGAGTCTTTCCCGCCAGAGGAGCATGAATGGCGGGCTCCCGAGCCCCATCGTCTTCCGGTCACTTGCTCACTGCGATATCGAGCAGAGAGGGGTGGAAGGTTCGCATGGGCAGATCGCGCTTCTCGTTTCGCGTATCGATGTCGCGGCCGAGTTGCTGCAGCGCCGCCTGGAATCGTCGGAAGATCTGAGAGGCCTCGTCGTGATGCTCCTCGAGAAAGACGTGCGTGTAGTCGTCCAGGAGCTTGGGTTGGTAGAGGCCGGTGAGCGAGTTGAGGGTGAGCAGCTCGATGGTCGTCTGGATGTCAGCGATTTCTGACCTGGGCCGAACCCGGCCGCCCATGAAGGTCGGATCCAACAGGTACTGAGAGTCCGCGCCCACCTGGGCGTGATAGCCGCTCGCCAGAAAAATGAACTGTCCGAGCAATTCGACGACCTGCTGCTGACGAACCAGCGGCGCCAGCCCGGTCTGCGGCGCAACTTCCACGAGATGACGCCACCATCGGCGTACCACGGGGTCTTCCACGAGAGCCTCGTTGGGAAAGTAGAGATCGACGTATTCCTGCGCGTAGCTCTTGCAGATGGCGTGAAGCTCCAGGCCGTCCGTGGCGTAGGGGTACTGATCGCCCAGCTCCTCGAAGCCCTTGGCGGCCATCGTATCGGGAAAAGGCTCGAACGTCGCCTCGCTCACGCCACGCGTGAGCAGCGTGGCGACTCCGTCATAGGTGAATGGCCAGAGGCGATGGGCCAGGCCGCCTTCTGGCGCGAGCACGAGGCCGGCGCGGGTATTAACGGCGCCGACTCCGTAGATGTGCGGCGTGAGGAATCGGCGCAGCGGGTGATCCGTCGGGAGGTTCTCACGCGTCGCCTGCATCATCAGTTCCGAGCACACGAAGTGCAGGTGACCGAGGTGGTTCGCGATGGTGACGTAGGCGAACACGGCACATCGCCAGTGCCACTTCGCGTGCTCCCAGCTTGCGCCCCCCGGTTCGCGCATCGTGTCGTCGTGGCCTGTGTAGATTCGCAGGAGCGTCCTGTCCGCTGCGAAGTATGCGCACGCCCCAAGCGGCTCGTTGCCAGGCCGAACGGGCAAGCCACTCATCCAAGAAAGATCGACCACGTAGGCCGCATCGCCCGAGTGTTCGCCGGCGGATTCGAGAATGTGTGCTGCAAGGCCCTGGAACGCGACAAGTGACAGCGTCTTGTCTGACGTCACGTCGGGCCAGTCCACGATCGGAACTGGTTGGAGGCTCTCCAGATGCTGTTCGATCGTCCGTTTCGCCTCGTCGAGAGAAGCCCACTGACGCTCGTCCTCGAGGAATGGAAGCGAACGAAGGGCTCGCAACATGATCTCGTTGGCGCACGATGTGACTACACTGCCCTCATCCAGGGGAGCAATCGAAACGAGACCGGGAATGACGTCGATCTTCTCCAGGTCACCCATCGCGAGGGGCAACGCGACATCTGGAGCCTTCCTGGGAACCCATGCCTTCGAGATCCTGGCCGCCCGCCGGAACATCGCCCGGGCGTAGAGGTCGGAGCGGCGCAGCGGTAGCGGTTCCGTCTCGTCGGAAAGTTCGGCGCTCAGTTTCTTCTGGTCGGTCGAATCGAGTGTCTTGAGCAGTTTGAGTACACGAGACATGGAAACCCTCCGGTGAGTCCCTGGATGAAAGAAGAGGATGTCAAGATTCGGTTCGGGTTGAAGCCGCCAGGACGAACAATACCGTGCCTCGGTAGGATCGGAACTCCAAAGAGTGTTCTTGGGAAGAAGCTGGGCTCTCGTCTCAACCGAACCGAGATTGAGAGGCTACTACCCGGAGGATCAGGGCAACAGGTCACCGTTCCCGACTCCAGAGAGAACGGGGTCGCCATCTCGCTTCAGGATCTGTACCGCCTCTACAAGTATTCACTCTTTCCGGAACCGGTTCGAAAATAAGCTCATCGCGGCGAACGCTTCCCGCTAGCGAGCACGAGTTCCTTCCGTGGCTCTCCTCGAATTTACTGCGACTCCGATCCAACACGGAGAGCATGACTTCCATGCGGCCTCGAGACAGGAAGAACAACTCCTTCGCACACAGTCACTCGATGGAAGCCAGTCCGACTCGCAGATTATTCTGCTCCCTCGCCTGGCGCGATGTGGCGTTCATCCTTCGGGTCTGCTCTTGGCACCAGGCAGAAGAGCGCCATCTCCGCTGTAGACCCAGCCCGGCCGGAGTCTTGCGACTGCCCGACATGATTCCCCTCTTCTTGGACCTGAAATGGATCCTTTGAAGAGCCTGGCCACGCGATACGCCATCTTGGTCAGGGAAATCAGCCTGCGTGTAGACAGGACTCTTTTCGCTATCTGTACTCAGAATTGGCATGGTTCAGCGGCACCGCGCTAACTTCAGATAGATAGGAGATCCCCGTGGGAAATCGAGAAATCACAGGCCGACTTGTGTTTGCCGAGCAGGTAGAGGGAACCCCCAAGGCGCTCCACAACATGCGCCTCGAGCTCTGGGACCGTGACCACACGTCGAACTTCCCGGTCACCTGTGGGTTCACGGACGTTGACGGTACCTTCACCTTGACCTACGACTCTGACGAGGTGGCGCCGACCTGGTTTCAGAAACCGTCCCTGGTTCTTCGTGTCATGGATCGGGATTACCACTACGCGGACGACGACCAGCCCGCGGATCAGTGGGAGTTGATCGCAGCCATTGAGCTCTCGAGTTCGCTTCCGCCTGACGGAGAAAAGGTCGATCTCGGAACTCACGCGGTCCACTACTGGGAATACGAAGACCCCAATAAGGCGGGGGCGACTGCCTTTTCGCCCAGGGTCGCAGTGATCGACGGAGAGGTCCCCCAGGCCTTCCGCACCGGGCGCCAGCTCGAGCAAGCTGCGGTAAGAGCCCGTTGCGAGAAGACCTATGTCGAGGGAATGAAGGCCAACGCCGGGAACGAGGACCTCCCAAAGATCGCCCCGATGAATGAGGCTTTCCCCAAGAACCTGACTCGCGAATTGGGAGATGAGGCCGCGGACTCCGACGAGTACTTCTGCGATCTCGTGCTGAGCGGGTTCAATCCGTGCCTCCTCCAGAAGGGCGAGAGCCAGGGTCAGCTCTATCAGGAGTTCAGCTGGAAAGGCATTGAACAGGACGGAGTCCACTTCGCGCCCGACACCCGGGCCAACTTCCGCTTCGACGGCGGAAACCTGACTCTGGAGAGCATCGTCGTCACCAAGCGAACAGCCAACGAGAACATGGCGGCGAGTTCCGCGGTCTACGACGAGCCCGTGACCTACACCGCCGCGGACGAGGCATGGAACGGCGTCAAGCGCTTGTTCCGAGTGAACTACTTTCTTTTTGGCGAGATCGAGACGTACCTCAGCGCAACTCACCTCAACGTCGAGCAATACATAGTCCCATTGCGACGGAACGTCCGCAAGAATCCGATCGCGCGGCTTCTCACCCCCCACCTCTACGGGACCGTGGAGGTCAACCGAAGCGCCAACGGACTCTTGATCGCTCCCGACGGATTGATTCCAAAGTGCTCAGCCGTGACGCCCACCTCGGTCGCCGTGATCTCCAGCCGTACCTTCACGACCTATAATTGGAAAGGTTGGAGCCCCCGCACTCCCCTGTGTGATTCGCACCGCTATGCACGGTTGGCGAAACTCTATTGGAGTGTCATCAGCGATTACGTTGCGGACTTCTTCAATGCCCATGACGCGGAGATTCGCGAGCACTGGAGCGAGATCCACCATATGTCCCAGGAACTCGTCGCCCATGCTGCGGTCTACGAACCTCAAGATGGGGCCAGCAGCTACGATGCAAACGAGATCAACACCCCCGACAAGCCCCATCCCGAGCGTGGAGAGGCCGGGCCGTCTGCAATCAGCCCGATCACGACGAACGATGTGCCCTCGGATCAAGACCTCGAGAATCTCCAGCAGGTCTGTCGCTACCTCCTGCAGCTCACGACCTTCCAGCACACCTGGGTCAATGACACGCAGTACGACATTGGCGGCGATGTGCGCTTCACGACTCTCGGGGTGTCTGGCGATCTGACCGATCCAGAGGTCTTGAATGGACCGATCGAGATGCAAGTCCGGGCCTATGATGCGCTCCAACACCCCTTCTATACCTACTTGCTCGCGATGACCCGCTACGGCTACATCCTGCGAAACGAGGACAACGACATGTCTCTCAATCTCCGTCAGCGACTCGCCAGTCGTCAGGACGAGTTCAAGGATCTGGGCTTGGACGTCCGTTACATTCGCTCTCGGATCAATACCTAGCGCCGAGGTCCCCTCCGCTCAGAACCAGGCTCGGCGCGACAGCATTCCCCCGCCCGGGTTGGCCGTCGCCAGGCGCCGCTCCTGCCCGAGCAGGTCACATCTCCAAGACACCCTCCGACTCCGTAGCTGGGCTACGAGTCGAGGGGCGCTGGAGCGCCTCGAAAGGAGAAACTCCTGCTGGACCGTTGGAGCCGGGAAGAGCAGAGTCCTCTCCCGAAAGTGCCTGCTCCAACGGCGTCAGCCGCTGGGCCAAAGTTATGGCTACCAATCAATAGAGAAGGCCGCCCTCGCGGGCGGCCTTCTCTATTGATTGGTAGCGGGGGTAGGATTCGAACCTACGACCTCCGGGTTATGAGCCCGACGAGCTGCCTGACTGCTCCACCCCGCGACACGTGGGAGGGATCATCGTCTGGCGCCCCGACGTGGTCAAGCCCAGTCCAGACCTTTATTGTGCTGGATTGAGTCCACTCTGGACCGGAGACCCCCGTCAGCTTCACCTGAGCTCGAATCAGGACCGGATGCAGGACCGGAATCCTCCTCCACTTTCTCCGGCTCGTCACCAGTTGACGCCTCTTTCTCGACTCCCTCTCCAGTGCCTTCAGGACCCTCCTGGTCCGCCGGCTTGTCCCCCCCCTGCTCCGGCTCGACCTGGTCCTCAGGCTCGATCGGATCCGGTCTCTCTCTCAGTTCGGTGAGGCGGGCGAGCAATCCGGCGCGAAGCTCGAGCAGGCCCTTCTGCAGATCCTGGGTCTCGATCAACCCCGCCCAGAGGGCACCCTCCGGAGCGGACGGCAGGGTCGGCACCGGCTCTCCCTCGATCGGATCGGGCAGCAACCCGGGCAGCTCACTCAAGAGCCCGGCCACGGTCTCGATGCCCTCGGGCTCTCCAACCAGCAGCGCGCGCTCGGCCAGGTCGCGTAGGTCCTGGGTACGAACGGCTGCAGGCTCCAGCTTCCAGTTCACCTCCTGAACGAGTAGCAGCGAGACTCGCAGGGCCTCGCGGACAGCACCACGGTCCGGTTCGCCCTCGTCCACGTTGGTCACCAGCAACTCGGATCCCCGGCGCAGGTCTCGCAGCTCCAGGACCGGGCTCCCTGGCGGCGGAGAGCCAGCCTCGACCGGCATGGCGGGGAGCTCCCGTTCAAAGAGCGTCCGGTAGTCGATGAGGGCGGCGACCTCGTTGCCACTCGCAAGGTGGAAACGCGCACGGTCCCGTAGAACCAGGGCACTCTGAGCGGAATCCTGGGACTCAGCTGCGTACGCGAGCGCTGCGGAAAAGTGCTCCAGCACCTCCTCCGCCGTACCCGCCTCGGGATCCAGCGCGAGCCAGTCGGAGAGGAACAGCGCCTGCACATGGGCCAGCTCTCGAGAGTCCTGCGCCTCATTGCCAGCACGACAGGCCGGCAGGTGCAGGCGGTTGAGCCGTCCGAGGAAGGACTCCCCACCCGGCAAGCTACCGGCCGCCTCTCGCAGCTCTGCAGCCCAGAGAACGATCGAGTGATTCTGCCTTGCACTGAGTTCGGTCAGGGTCTCCGGCAAGAGTGCCGAGACCATCCCCAGGGCGAGACGCAGGCGCAGGATTCGGCTGGCCTCGTTCTCCACCGACAGGAGCCTGGTCGCACCATGAAGCTGAGCGTTGCCGCTGTCCCCAGCCAGTGCCTGAAGGGTCTGCGCCAGGCTGCTGATCACCGCGGGTCCGCTGCCGACAATCCCATCGAAGCTGGGTAGGGCCACGAGGGCGTCCAGCTGTTCTGCTCCTCCCAGCCTGGCTATCAGGTCGAGCAGCTGGGTCTGCAACTCGGGCACGGTCTCTCGCCCCAGGCTATCGATGAAGGCCCGGGGATCTGCTCCCGCGACCAGCGCGCTCAGCTTCTCGGCCTCCAGGTAAGAAAGGGCTCGTCGCCGCAAGTTCGCGTCATCGCCCTTGAGCCGCTCCAGCAAGGTGGCCAGCACGAGCTCCGCAGCCGGATCCTCAGGCGCCAGGGCAGCAGCCATCTCTCCCAACGCGGCCAGGAGGTTGTAGGCCAGAACCGGGGAGGTCTGACGTGCTCCCAGGATCACGGCGGCCCGTGCGAGGCTCTCGGCATCCCCTACCAGCGGCAAGAGCTTCGAGGCACCGATTCGAACGACGTCGGACTCGAGGTCGTCCTCGATCATCCCGATCACCATGGCGTTCATGGGGTCGAGAGATCGTCCGGTGTCCAGACCTGCCTTTTGAGCTCGACTCGCCAGGTTCTCCAGGGCGTAGAGAGAGGTGACCACCACGTCACGATCAGTCAGGCGATGGGGAGCCACCAGCCGCGTGATCTGACCGACCAAGAGGTCGATGGCCTTCAGCAGACTGCTCTCACCAGAATCTGCCTCGCTCCAAGGGAGACGACGGAGAGCATCGGCGATCGGTGCCTGTAGGTCCGCGTAGCCCTGGTCGATTCGTCTCTCGAGCATCTCTCTCAACCGAACCATGTCAGGGTCCTCGGCCGGTGCTGCCCCACGGATGAGCAGCAGGCCATCGAGGCTCGCCTGAAATGCAGCTCCATCGGTCTCGCTCGCAGCATGAGCCAGGAGCATCTCCACCGCGGTCGCGATGTCACCGTTGTGTGCACGCCCCAGCACTGCGGCCGCTGCTGCACGCAGGCGAGGGTCTGCGTCGGAGAGCAAGACCTCGGCCCGTTGAGGCTCGTAGCCGAGGAGGTCGATCAAGGTCTCGCGAGCCTCGGTGTCGCGCTCGCGCGCCGTCTCCATGAAGATACTGTCCTGGCAGACCTGGTGAGCCTCGGGCCAGAAGGCCTCGAACTCCTCCGTATCCTCAAACCAGCGCAGGTAGAGGTCATGGAGCGCAAGGCGAACGGCCAGCACCAGGCGCGGATTCTTCGAGTCCAGACGCTGGGCCAGTTCCCTGGCCAATCCGTACTCGCCGAGACGCCCGAGGGCCCTGGCCGTCGCGCACCACTGGATCACCTGGCTGGAGTCGGCCAGGATGTCGCGTACCTCGTCCTCCCAGAGCTCGCGGGCCTTGGGATCCTCATCGATTCTCTTGCGAATCCACTTCACCGCCGCTTCCCTGATCTCCAGACGCTCGGAGCGGCGAGTCGCGGTCGATGTGCCCGGAATCTCACGGCCCACGCGCAGGATCATGGCCCTCAGGACCGGATCCGGATCAATCAGCCACAGCTCATCGGCACGCTTGAGCAGGTCTTCCACTCTCAAGGTCTCCAGCTCGCGCCAGACACGGCTGAAGTCCTCGGGACGGGTGAGCCGACGGCTCGAGCTGGCCTCGACAGGCTGAATATCCTCGCCGGGCCCGTCCGATGAACGGCCCCCAGCACTCGAGGGGACTCCCCAGGAGGCGGAGAGCACCAGGCAGATTGACAACAGGCCAGCTTTCCACTGTGTGTCAGCTACCTGTCTGCTTCCTTTCATCAGCCGCTTGAACAACTCCTAAAACCGATCCTATCAGTACTTATCACCAGTAACGATGGCCGTGAGGTCTTTCTTCGGCAATCACATCGCGTGAACTGACTGAACTCATTGGTGAAGCTTGGTGAAGATTTCGTTAGCCACGGCAGAGGGCTCCCGATCCGACGTTTGGACGCAGAACTCGGCCACCTCACCGTAGAGCGGAGCCCGCCTCTCGGCGAGCACCCGAATCTCCTCGAGGGGGTCCAGATCCGTCAGGGCCGGCCGCCTGGTTGGATCACCGCAGATCCGCTCGTGCAGCACTCCGGCATCGGCATCAAGCCAGACGCAGCGAGTCCGCCGGCAGAGGAGATCGCGATTCTCGGCGGCCTCGATGACTCCCCCCCCCGTGGCCAGCACCACGGGCTGGTCCCAGGCCAGGCAGCTGGAGAGGGAGCGGGCCTCCAGCTCACGAAAGCGCTCCACACCGATCCGAGCCAGGAGCTCTCCGGCGTCCGTCTCCACGCCGTAATCTATCGTCACCAGATGCTTATCCAGGTCACAGAAGTCGAAGGCCAAGAGCTGGGCCAGCAGGCGACCGACGGTTGTCTTGCCCGAGCCGCGAAGGCCGACGAGCGCGATGCTGACCGTCGAACCTGCCACTAGCTACCCGCCCTGGCTTCTTCCCGGTCCCGGTGAAAAGCATGCTCGAAGGTAGCCCGCATCAGCTTCTCGTCTGGCTCCAAACGAGTGAAGCGCCTGAACTGCTCCAGGGCCTGCCGCACGAACCACTCCCCTCCAGGCACCAGGGTGTTGTTGCGCTCGCGGGCCGCGGCCAGCAGTGGAGTCAGCATCGGCCGGTAATTGGCCTCGATCACGACTCGGTCCCGGGGAAGCATCTGAGCCTCAAAAGGCAACGCATCCGGTTGAGCCAGGGAGCCGGCAGGAGTGCAGTGCACGAGGATGTCATAGGCCGCCTCTCCCAGCTGCCCCCAGGGTACGTGGGTACCCAGGAAGGTCTCGGCTAGCTCCGCGGCACGATCGTCCCGGCGTGCCGTGACCAGCAACAGCGAGCCGATCTCGCGGGTCGCCTGGGCGGCGGCCCGTGCGGCACCTCCGGCGCCGACGACGAGCACCCGCGCCTGGGCCGGGGGGATCTCATCGAATCCTCGCTGCGCGTGAGCGAGGAGCGCGCCCTGGATCGTGTCTCGAAGAGCGGAGACATCCGTGTTCGAGGCCAGCCAGCCCTCGCCATCGCGAATGAGGGTGTTGGCGGCACCGGCCTTCTCCGCGGAGGTCTCGCCGGAACTGGAGAGCCTGAGGGCCTCCTCCTTGAAGGGAGCCGTCACCGAGAAGCCACGGAAGTTCTCATCGTCCGCAAGACGCAAGAACGCCTCCAGACTCTCGGGCTCGAACGCGAGGTAGACCGCATCGAGGTGCTTGGCCTTCATGGCCATGCCCTGAAGCAGCGGCGACCAGGAGTGCTCGACGGGACGACCGACAATGCCGAAGACTGCGGTCTCGGGTCCGAAACCACCCGGGGGCGCCAGGCCGAGCAGCTCATCCACCTGAAGCTGGCCAGGTGCTGTTGGCACTCCTCCCGAGTCCCGATGTGGAGCAGCGTAGGTGAAGGGGGATCCGCAGATGGGCGCCAGGACGCGGGTGAAGGCTCCGGCTGCTCCACTGCAAAAGGAAATCAGGCCCCCGCCCGAGCTTCGCAGGTGGCGCAGGACCCGCAGGCCGTCCTCGCAGGTCCTGGCGTGGGTGACGAGCTTGACCACATCGCCCTCGTAGAGCACGGCCTTCTGCTCCTCGTGGAGGGCCTCGAGATCCTCCGGAGTTCCCTCCAGCTCATGCCGCGAGACGATCCGGTGGCACTTGCCTTCCATCTCTCCCAGGTCGAGCGAGAGACGCCAGTCGATGTCGACAAAGTTGGCACCGGCACGTGCAGCAACGTGCAGGAGCTCGAGACGATCATCGATTGTGCCCTGAAAGTCACCGAAGGCCTCGGCACCGTGCACGGTGACGATGACTGGCTTGGTGCTGGACTTGATGACCCTTCTCAAGGCCTCCTCGCCAGGATTTCCGATCCGATCGAGGCGCAGCTCGAGCACGTCTGCCAGGGGTAGGTGGCGCGCAATCGCCGCGTTCAGGGACTCGAGGTTCTCTTCCAGCAGCGAGACGACAATGGCCATGGACAGAACCATAGACCAATGCCTGTGAGGAGGGAACTCCCCGCAAGGAGCCCAGGGTCACTCCCCGGCAGCATCCTCGTTCCAGGCCTGGTAGTCCATGTCCTCGAAGACCGTCTCCACGTAGCCCTCCCGTCCAGAGGCCTCGACCTCCCTTGCGTAGGCCGCCAGGATCGCCTTGTGGAAGTGATCACGGGCCCTCTGGTGGATCGGGTGCGCTATATCGGAGTAGAGCCGCGGGCGCCCTCGCTCATCCAGGCCTGCGCGGTTCTTCTCGAGTCGCTCGCCGCAATCAGCGCAGAATCGTGACCGAACATGATTCTTGCCACCGCAACTGGGGCACCGATCGCACAGCTTGCGGCTCGGCATCGCGACGAACAGGTGGTTAGTACCCGACGAGATGATCTTGATATCACGAATGACCAGGGCATTCTCCAGCGTGATGCTCGCGAACGCGACCAGCTTGTCCCGTGCACTCTGCACCAGCTTGATCCTGACCTCTGTAATGTTCAGCAAGACGATTCCCCCTCTGGATTTCTGTTATCCGGAGTAGGGAGTGCACCCGGGGCTGATTCTCAGGGCCCATTCTCGAATCTGAGCTCGATGGCCATCCGGCAGGAAAAATCTGCCCCAGTCGGGCATGAGCAATGGGTGAGTACTTCAGCCGATCGGATCCAGCCCCGCCCCCAACCCACTGAGCGCGAGGAGTCGTGACTCCAGCCCCTCTTTCCCTGCCAGGGCCCTGAGGCGACCGATTTCGGCCTCCGCCTCCTCGCTCTCGTCGAAGAGCCCATAGAAACTGGAACCGCTCCCGCTCAGGCGAAAATGCCCGGCATCGTTCCGGTCCAGGAAGGCGCGCCAGGCGCCGAGCTCAGGAACGCAGGAGAGTGCTGCCACTTCCAGGTCATTGTGGAGACGCTCGCGGATCGACTCGCAACCCTGTTCCTGAAAGCCTGGCGCCAGGGGGATATCACTCCTCTGCCGGTCCTCTCCGAGCTGCAGCGCCGCGAACACCGTCCCGGTCGGACAGGGAGCACGTGGAACCACGAGGGCCACTGTCCAGGCTGGAGTCGCCCCCTGCCAGGGCGTGACTCGCTCGCCGATTCCCTCACAGAGCCCCAGGCCGGATGGCCCCAGCTCGTGGAAGAAGACGCAGTCTGCGCCCAGTGCGGTCAGGGTCTGCCGACACCAGTCAGCTCCCAGGTCGACTCCCAGGACAGCCTGCGCCAGGTTGAGGGCAGCTGCAGCGTCCGAACTGCCCCCGCCCAGCCCAGCCTGGCTCGGGATCTGCTTGGTCAGCAGGAACTTCAGGCCGGGCGCGGTCTCGAGACCCAGCTCCCTGGATCGCTCGAGTACCGCCTGGCCCGCCCTGCAGACGAGGTTTCGGGAATCAGTGGGAATGTCCGGGGTGGCCTGGGGCCCGCGGAGCTCGAGCTGCACCCCCGGCTCTGGCCCGGACTCGACGCTCAGCTCGTCGGCCAGCTCGAGGGCAGCCATCAGGGTGGTCAGCTCGTGATAGCCGTCTTCGCGGCGGCCATGCACGGCGAGCCAAAGGTTGAGCTTGGCGGGAGCCCGCCGCGAGAGCTTCTGCTGGAACGACTTCAAGGCCTGCTGCTGAACTCGAGGCCCTTGAAGGCCGAGGCGGGATGGGGCGGCACCTCCCCGAGCAGATGATTGTCGATCAGGCGTACCTGTCCCAGTCGGGCCGCCACCAGGGCCACCGGATCATGGAGATCCTCCACCGGAGATTCGGGGCTCCAGGCCGACCGCTCGCGGATCGCAGCGTATTCGACCTGTACACCAGCGACCTCCAGCTCCGCCAGGATCTCCGCCTCGAGGCTGCGCAAATCGCGGAGCCCATGCTGCCAGCGGTGGCTCGCTCGCGAGAGCCCCCGGGACAGGCACACGGCGCGCTCACGCTCCTGCGGCCTCAGGCGTTCGTTGCGAGAGGACCGCGCCAGACCCGACTCCTCACGAGAGATCGGACAGACCACGATCTGCGGCGCTCCTCGCCGACGCGCGACCTCCTCCACCACCAGGGTCTGCTGAAAGTCCTTCTGCCCGAAGTAGGCGCGATCGGGGTGCACGACCTCGAACAACCTATCGACGATCGTCGCCACCCCCTCGAAGTGACCGGTTCTGCAGGCCCCCTCCAATCCCAGGGCCCCACGACCGGGAGCCAGAAGCCGTTCCGGTGCAAGCGCTCCGTCGCTCTCGAGTTCGCCCTCGAAGAACTGGGCCAGGCTGCCTGTGAATACCATCTGGCAGCCGACCGAGCCGAGCCGCTTCGCATCTCCCTCCCAGTCCCTGGGATAGGTCTCGAGATCTGTCGCCTCATCGAACTGCAGGGGATTGACGAAGACACTGACGCAGGCGACGTCGTTCTCGGAGAGGGCCCGCTCGACCAACGAGAGGTGCCCAGCGTGCAAGGCACCCATGGTGGGAACAAAGCCGACGCTCTTGCCCGAGGCGCGTTGCTGCGCACACCAGCTCGACGCTGCGGCAGGAGACTGCAGCTCGTTGATCCTCATCTCAGCACCTGGCTGGTGGACTCGCGAAGCCTCTCGAGGTGAGTCTGGACTGTCTCGCCAGAGTGCGGCAGCAGAAGATCGGGCTGAAGCTCCCCAAGCGGCACCAGCACGAACATCCTTCCCGTGAGACGCGGATGGGGCAACACCAACCGCTTGCTCTCGCTGATCACCTCGCCATAGAGCAGCAGGTCCAGGTCGAGAGTGCGCGATCCCCAGCGCTGCTCCGTCGAGCGACGCCGACCGTGATCACTCTCGATCGACTGCAGGAGGTCGAGTAATTCCTCGGCCTGGAGCTCGGTCTCCAGCTCGACAACCCCGTTGTGATAATCGAGCTGGCCTGCGGGCCCCCCCACGGGAGCGCTGCGCAGATTGGCCGAGCGCCTCAGGACACGAGTCCCGCGGGCCGCATGCAGGCTGGTGCAGGCCGAGTCCAGGATTGCCTCGGACTCGCCGAGGTTACTACCCAGACCGACGTAGGCCCTGACCCCCATGGCTCAGGGGTTCTGTCGAACTGGCCGGGCACCCCGGCAGAGCTCCGCGCACCAGCGAACCAGCCCGAACAGCAGGAAGCCGTTGAAGGCCGCGAAGACGAAGGGAACTGGAGCGAGGAAGAGACAGAAGGCCACGAAGACCAAGGCCACCAGCATCAGGAAGGTGCTGCGATCTCGAGTCAGCATCGAGGCAACGTGCGCATAGCGCACCCGGCTGACCATGAGAAGCCCAATGATCGGCAAGCTGATAGCCAGGAAGTGCGGCATCCACGACAGGATGGGAGCCCAGTCTCTAGTTCCAAGAGAATCAACCATCTTGCCGACTGGGGTCACGCTCCCGTCCGCCTGTTCGAGCGAGGGCTTGCGCAGGATCAGATACATGAGCAAGGACGAGGCGACGGCTCCAGCCGCGGCGGGACTGGGCAGACCGCTGAACTCCTTGTGATCATCAGCGTCGTGATCGCTGTCGAGGTTGAATCGCGCCAGCCGGAGGATCCCCATCAACGTGAAGCACGCCGCGGCTGCGAAGTGCAGTCGCGGTGTACCGTCATAGCCCAGCAGAGCTCCCTCGTGTTCAATCAGTACCTTCGCAAGAATCGCAGGTGCAACGCAGAAGGTGATGGCGTCGGCAAAGGAGTCGAGCTGGGCTCCGAAGTCACTGAAGCTGCGAGTCAGTCGAGCCACTTTTCCGTCAAGGGCATCGAAGACCATGCCCAGGAAGATCAACCAGCAGGCGGTCTCCATCTTCTGATAGAAGAGCAGCTCACTGTCTCCCGTAAACGCCAGGGCATCGATGGCCTTGGAGATCGCCAGCAAACCACAGCCGCAGTTGGCCAGGGTCAGCAAGTTGGGGAGCATCGAGACGGGTTTCATGGGATGGGCGAGGCAGGTATGAGTGAGGCCGACAAGGTTGTAACCGCGCCAGCTCCTGACGGCCAGCAAGGCCCGGACTTGAGCGAGTTCTGCTGGTCCGGCTTCAGCGATTCGTTCTATAGGAGATCACGGCTGCGGAGTTGATCCAGACCGGGCCAGTGGACTGTCCAGGAAAGTCCACCAGGATCCAGCCCCCGTCGATCTCCATCAGGGTCACCGGGGTGTTCTCGGTGAGATTTTTCATGCCCTTGGTGGCCCCAGCCTGCAGGTTGAGGCCGAAGACGACCCCGCCCTTGGTCACGCCTCCAGGCATCTTGTCCGGGGTATTGGGGGCCGCAGCAGAGACCAGCCAGCTGGCTCCCAGAGCGAGGAGAGCGCCGAGCAACATCGATGAGAAAGTCTTCATGGCAGGATGGAGTTTTCTGATTCGGGGAGGGCAAGCCGGGAAGGAACCCCTCCAGCGTAGTTCAAGGGGCCCGGGCGAGGTAGGATCGGCAGCCTCATGAACGAAATCGTCAATATCCACGGGCGGGAGATCATCGACTCTCGCGGGAATCCCACCGTCGAGGTCGAGGTCCTCCTGGCCGGCGGAGCCCACGGGCGTGCCGCCGTACCCTCAGGAGCGAGCACCGGAGCCCACGAGGCTCACGAGCTGCGCGACGGAGAGGATCGCTACGGAGGCAAGGGAACTCGAGGAGCCGTCTCGGCAGTCAACGACGAGATCCAGGACGAGCTGCTCGGCATGGACGCGAGCGACCAGGCCGCAGTCGACCGCGCCATGATCGAGCTGGACGGAACGGAGAACAAGAAGCGGCTCGGCGCCAACGCAATCCTGGGCGTCTCCCTCGCCACTGCCAAGGCAGCCGCCCAGGAGGCGGGGCTGCCGCTCTACCGCTATGTTGGAGGAGCCGGCGCCAACCTCCTGCCCGTGCCGATGATGAACATCCTCAACGGGGGTGAGCACGCAGACAACAACGTGGACTTGCAAGAGTTCATGGTGATGCCCTTCGGAGCCACCAGCTTCCGTGAGGGCTTGCGCATGGGCATCGAGGTCTTCCACGCACTCAAGGCCGTCTGTCGCGAGCAGGGGCTCAATACTGCAGTTGGAGACGAGGGCGGGTTCGCACCGAATCTCGAGTCGAACGAAGCCGCCATCGGCCTGATTCTGACCGCCGTCGAGATGACTGGAATGCGCCCTGGAGATGACATTCGGATCGCGATTGATGCAGCCTCCTCCGAATTCCACAACGAGGGTCAGTATTACATGGACGGCAAGCACGTGGATGCCGCAGGCATCTCCAGCTACTACGCCAATCTTTGTGAGAAGTATCCGATCTTCTCCATTGAAGATGGACTCGACGAGGATGATTGGAGCGGCTGGAAGAACCTGACCAACTCCCTGGGAGAGAAGGTCCAGCTGGTCGGCGACGACCTCTTCGTCACCAATGTCAAGCGACTGAGCCGTGGAATCGAGGAAGGCTCGGCCAACTCGATCCTGATCAAGGTCAATCAGATCGGAACCCTGACCGAGACCCTCGAGACGATCGCAATGGCGCACAGGAGCGGCTTCTCCTGTGTCATGAGTCATCGCTCGGGCGAGACCGAGGACACGACGATTGCCGACCTGGCCGTGGCAACGGCCTGTGGCCAGATCAAGACCGGCGCACCCTGCCGAACTGATCGAGTCGCCAAGTACAACCAGCTCCTGCGTATCGAGGAGGAGCTGGGAGAGAGCGCCGTCTACGGCGCCTCCTACCTGTAGACGAAGCAAACGGTCGCGGAAGGGCCGCGACCGGACTCCGGAAGATCCACCAGCGAGGGGCATGGCCAAGCGGCGTAAGAAGAGAACGGCAGCAAGCGACTCCCAGTCGCAGGCCGCCCTCCTCGTTGACGCCCCGCCCCTCGTACACACCGAAGGGCTCGACTTCACCCGCCGCTACCTGCTGAGGTCGGTCGAGGTCTTCCTGTACTGGATGCCCGTTTGGGTCCCACTCATCCTGCTCGCCCAGCTCGGCACACGGGGACTCAAGCCGGCCCGCGCGGAGGATGAGCGCCTGAAGCTCCATGAAGAGCGCCTCCTCGAACGACTTCAAATCGACAAGGACGAGTCCCGGCGACTGAACGAGTCTCTGGAGGCTCTCGATGACCCGATCTTCATCGAGCGCCTGCGCCGCAAGCGCCAGGAACGACAGCGCGACGAGATCGAACGACGTGACCTCTCCCCCGAGGTCGATGCGGAGTCCGCCGGGAACTAGGCCAATGATAAGACTGATGGCCGCACTCGCCGCGTCTTCTCGCCGGAGCTGGCGGCGCACCTGGAGATTCCTGACCTTGCTGGCCATGGTGAGCGGCACGGCGCATGCCCAGCTCCCGGTTCAGGACCGCCCGCTGGCGAACGATAGCTACCTACCAGTCTCGACGGCCGCCGCAGAGAAGTTGCAGCTGGGAGACGCCGAGGTCCTCCGTGCACTCGAAGGAGGGGCCGCTGCGAAGCTCGCCTGGACCCGTGCATTCGAGGCCTGGAGCGACGCACTCGAGCTGAGCGTCTCCGGTGACTGTGTTCCCACTGGTTTCCAGCTGAGCGATCAGGATGCTCTGGTCGAAGCCTACCAGCAGCTGCTTGATCAGCGCTGGCCAGACCGAGACCGCAGCTTTGGACGACGTACGGAAGCCGTCGAGTACGCCGTGCTCCGGCGCCTGTGCGGAATCGACCCCGAGCACGTCGCACTCTGGACCGCGCGCTTCGAACCCCTCGCCCAGGCACGCCTCGAGCAGCTGTCGCTCGACCAGAACTCCAGGAGCCGGAGTCGTGCCACCGCGCTTGCGATCATCGAGCGTCGCTTTCCGGCCACTCGCTCTGCCATGGCGGCCTCCCTCATGCTGTTTGGACTCGAGCTCGAGGAGGGCAGGCTCCACGCCGCACGCAACTGGCTGGAGCGAGCCCAGCTTCACGCGCAGCTCTCGGGCGAATCAGCGAGTGTCGACGTCAGGACAGCCCTCGATCGCCGCAGTGACCTGCTGAGGTCTCTCTCGCCATCAGCCGAGCAAGCCCCCCCTGCGTGGACTCGCGCTGCAGAATTCGTCCCATCCGAAGGACATCCGCTGGTACTCCCGGGCCGTTCAAAGCCCCGCGCCTTCGCCTCCATCGAGGGCCAACCCGGGCTCGCTTTCCTGGACGACGAACGCATCGCCATCCAGACCACGGGTACCTTGTGGATACTCTCGGAGAAGGACGAGGACCGTATCTTCGAGCCCTGGAGGCTGGGATTCGAGCTGGGTCACCCCATCCCCAGGACCGTTGACCGTGCGGGCAAGGACTGGCCCATGTTCCCGGTAGCAGATGGAGAGTCGCTGTACCTGGTCTGCGGACGAGCCGACGGCAAGAGCTCCAACCTCCTGCAGAAGATTCGTACCCCCTACGACCTGGAGCTTCCAATCGCAGAGTGGAGCCTTGGAGGAGCGGGGCTCCGCAGCCCCGACGGTCCGGATCTGCCGCTCGACCAGGTTCTTGAAGAGGGCATGTGGGAGTTCCAACCCGGCCCGCTCCTCGTGGAGGATGTGCTCTTCGTTCAGGCGCGTCAGTGGACTCGTTCGGAGAAGGATGACGACCTGGTCATCACCACCCCCGGTGAGGCCCGCCTCTGGCTCCTGGCCCTGGATGCCAGCACGGGAAGGCCTCGCTGGAAGCGCTTCCTTGGCCGCGGAACCGATCTTGTCCTCGACTTCGGAATTCGCTTTGGAAGCAACCGTCTGATCCGCACTCCGGGAGCTGCCCTGCAAGCCACCGACCGAACCCTCTTCGTGGGCACGAATCTAGGTGCGGGATTCCTCATGGATCTGGCCGACGGACGCCTGCGCTGGTCATTCCGCAACCGACGGCGCGACCCACAAGACCCGGGCTGGCGCGGAGGCCAGCGACCGGGGACCCTGCTCGACTCCAGCGCGGAGAGCCCCGTCGTGCTCTGGGCCCCGGCCGATGCGGATGAGCTCTATCCCCTCGGGACCGCTCTCGACTTCGGACCGCCCGCCCTGGGAGCCGTGCAGCCCATCATGACCACCCCACCTCTCTCCATCGAGGAGAGTGAACTGCTGGTGGGCGGGACCCCAGTCCAGACCCTGATCCTCGGCCGGGCCGGCCCACGCAAGACACTCTCAGCCCACGATCTCACCAGCGGGAGGCGCTACGACTCGATCTACCTGGGGCGCGAGGAGGAATTCCTGCCGGGGCCGCTGATCTCCGAGGACCGCCTGCTGTTCGCCAGTGAGGACGGCCTCTACCTCCTCGATCGAGATCGCGAGCTCTATCTGGCGAGCTTCCAGCCACTGGCCATGGAGTCCGACTTCGCTCCTGGAGGCCTCTGGACGCGGGGAGAGACCCTCTACCTGCTGGCCCAGGGCGCCCTCTACAGCTTCGAGGTCCGGTGACCTGCTCCAGCAAGTCGCCCCTGGATCCGGCCGGGGCCTCTGTCTTGGGCCACCGCGGACCCCGCGCCAGCCGGTTGCACCCCTCCCTCATGGGGCCTAGGAGTAACAGAGGAGGGCCGGTTCGCGACTCGAGAGACCCCCTGGTGCTGTCAGATTTAGGTTTCGAGCCCTCAATCGGGTCACTCGGATCCGTACTCTGGTGTCCTGGGGGTCCCCAATTCCTGTAGCTGAACCTCTGACCTCTTATATAGGGGGTCGACCGCTCTCCACCCTCGACCAGAGGGCCCGGAAAACCCGAAAGAAAGAAGAATCCATGGTCAGGCCCGTTCGAAGTGCCTGGCCTGGTTGCCTCCCCCCAGACGAGACCGAGATTCATCCCACAAGCCGGGAGCAGAGCTCCCCACGCCCCCTGAGACGCATGTCCGAAGCCAGCCTGGATCGACTCCGCCAAGTGCACTCCCAGATGAAGGAGGAGCTCCACCGTGTGATCGTCGGTCAGGACGAGGTGCTCGACCAGCTGTTGATCGCCATCGTTACCCGTGGGCACTGCCTGCTCGTTGGAGTCCCCGGTCTGGCAAAGACCCTGATGATCTCCAGCCTTGCCAAGACACTGGATCTGGCCTTCAGTCGAATTCAGTTCACGCCGGACATGATGCCCAGCGACATCACTGGAACGGAGTTGCTGCACATCGACCCCGAGACCGGCGCCCGTACCTTCCGCTTCGAGGAAGGTCCGCTCTTCTCCAATGTGGTCCTTGCTGACGAGATCAACCGCACGCCCCCCAAGACCCAGGCAGCCTTGCTGGAAGCAATGGTGGAGCGCCAGGTCACCTCCGCCGGCAAGCGCCACGAACTACCCAATCCGTTCTTCGTGCTGGCAACCCAGAACCCGATCGAGCAGGAGGGCACCTATCCCCTGCCCGAGGCTCAACTGGATCGATTCATGTTCGAGGTGCACGTGGGTTACCCCAGCCTGGATGAGGAGCGCGAGATCTTGAGGCGCACCACCGGGGGTGAGACCGCTGTCCCGACAAGTGTGCTGGGCTCCGAAGAGCTCCTCGACATTCAGCAGGCCGTTCGCTCCGTCCCCGTGGCGGATCACATCTTCGACTACTGCCTGGCCTTGACCAGGGGAACTCGGACGCGCTCCGCAGAAGAGCCGCTGCCCTTCCTCAAGGAGTGGGTCACCTGGGGTGCGGGTCCTCGTGCCAGCCAGTTCCTGATCCTCGGGGCCAAGGCCAAGGCAGCGCTTGCCGGTCGAAACCACGTCGCCATCGAGGATGTCCAGGCCGTTGCGCACCCCGTGCTACGCCACCGCATCGTGACCAACTTCTCCGCAGCTGCAGAGGGCATCACCTCCGATCACCTGATCGACAGGCTCCTCGACGAGGTCAAGGCTGACGCCGGAGTAGGCGCCGGCCTCCCGGGCGTGGCCAGCTAGGCTCGAGAGGTAAGCCGAGCCCGTGAAGTCCACCCCCAAGGCCCTGGACCCAGTGGTCCTCGATTCGCTGTCGCACCTCTCGTTGGTGGCGCGCACGGTGGTCGAGGGTATACAGGCAGGGGGCCACCGCTCTCCCCATCGGGGCTCCTCCGTCGAGTTCCAGCAACATCGTGAGTATGTTCCGGGGGACGAGCTTCGACACCTGGACTGGAAGGTCTTCGCCAAGTCCGAACGCCTGGTGGTCAAGGAGTTCATCGAGGAGACCAACCTGGCACTCCACCTGCTGGTTGATGCGAGCGAGTCGATGGGCTACGGGTCCGGCGAGAGAACGAAGTTCGACTACGCTCGCTGGTGCTCCGCAGCGATGGCTCACCTCACCCTGGCCGCACGAGACACAGTAGGCCTTGTGGTCTTCGACGATGCTCACCGCACCAAGGTCCCGCCCGCCAATGGGGCACGCCAGCGAGCTGCGATCATGGCGACCCTGGAGGAGGCCGAGCCTTCCGGCCCCACACAGATAGGCAGCGTGCTGACATGGCTCGCCACTCGCCTGTCCCGTCGTGGCATCGTCGCGGTCTTCTCCGACTTCTTTGACGAGCCCGAGAACATTCTCGAGGGCGTCCGGCGCCTGTCCTTCGCGGGACACGAGCCGATCCTCTTCCAGATCCTCGACCCCCAGGAGCTGGAGTTTGAGTTCGACAAGCTGACCCGCTTCGTTGGCCTCGAGGCCAGCGGAATGCAGAAGATCGACCCGAAGGCGATCCGGGAGGCCTACCTCGAGGAGATCAAGCAGCACAACCAGCGGCTGGCCCGCCAGGCCCGCGCACTCAGCATCGACTGTGTGCAGGTAACCACGGATGAGAATCTCGAGACCGTGATGAGCGCCTACCTGGCACAGCGAATCGCTCGGAGCCGGGGAGGACGTGGCTGAGATGCTGTTACTCTTCGAGGGATTCGTCAATCCGGGCCTTGTCGCAGGTGTTGCACTGGCGTCGGTCCCGCTGATCATTCATCTGCTCAATCGACAGCGACACAAGCCCACCCCCTGGGCAGCGATGCGCTTCGTGATGGCAGCCTACAAGCAGACGAGACGAAGGGTGCAGCTCGAGAATCTCCTGCTGCTGCTGCTGCGCATGGCTGCGATTGCTGTCCTTGCCCTGGCGGTTGCGCGCCCCTACTCCGGCTCCGAGGGCCCCCTCTCGGGCCTGACCGAGAGTCGTCGAGACATTGCCATCGTCATCGATGCCTCAGCCTCGACCGGCTATCGATACGAGGTGGACACCGTCTACGAGAGGATCGTCTCGCGTGCCCGGGACCTGGTCGAGGAGCTCGATGGACAGCGAGGTGACCGTGCCTACGTCTTGCAGGGAGGAGCCTGGCCAAGACTCCTCGCCTGGGGAGATCCCAGCGAGGCGCTGATGGCCATCGACAACCTGGTCCTACCCACCGACGAACAGCTCGATCTCGCCCTCTGTCTTGGGGAGGTCCTCGAGTTCGCTCGCGAGGAGGCCGCCAGCACCGAACAGGGGCGGGTGGAGATATTCGTCCTGACGGACATGCAACGCAGCGTCTTCACCGAGGACTCCAGGATCGACTCCCTTGCCCCCGACTCAGGACAAGAGGGCGAGGACTCCGACTCCCCCAGCAGGCTCTTCGACGTGCTGGATGAGATCGAAGCACTGGGGCTCACCGTCCGGGTCGAGGACCTCGCTCCAGGCGGCGACCTGCCCCCCAATCTCTCGGTCTCCAACATCGATCTGGAGGGACCACTGCTGGGTCAAGGTGCGCCCGTGGAGGTGCGGGTGAAGGTCGAGAACCACGGCGCAGCGTCCAAGGCTGCAGTACGGGTGGCCCTCGAGATCGATGGAGTGCGCCGGCCCAGCCAGGTCGTTGATATCAGTGGCCTGGGAACAGCCGACGCCATCTTCCCGGTGGTCTTTGACACCTCCGGTGATCATGTTCTGCGCGCCCTGCTGGAGGGAGATCGACTGGCTGCCGACGATCAACGAACCCAGATCATCCACGTTCCCGAGCCCGTGCGCGTGCTGGTCGTCAACGGAGCCCCCTCCGCGGACTTCGAGAAGGACGCAGCAGCACGATTGATGGTGGTCCTCGAACCGCTGGTTGGTGAAGACGCGCCCTTCGGTGGGATCTCGCCCTTCGCCCCCCGAGAGTCGGAGCTTCGCGAACTTGAAGGCGGAGACGTCGACCCCACTGAGTTCGACCTCATCTGGATGGTCAACGTTGACTCGGTCTCTCCGGAACTGACCCAGGTCCTGGAGGAGCACGTGGCCTCGGGCGCAACCCTGGTCTTCAGCCTGGGTGACCGGGTGCAGATCGACGCCTTCAACTCCCGCTTCTTCCGAGCGGATGGAAGCGGCCTATCCCCGGCGGAACTCGATCAGCAGGTCTCTGTCGCCTCCCGTCGCCAGGGCTACTTCCGCATTGGGTCCTTCGATGCAGAACATCCGGCCCTGATACTGTTCTCTGAGAGACGTTGGACCTCCCTGCTCACCGAGGCGCCCTTCTACGACTTCGTTGGCGCGCGCCCCATCGAGGGGGCACGCGTGTTGGCCCAACTCGACGACACCGGCGGCTCCCCTCTGTTCATCGAGCGTGACTACGATCGTGGGCGGGTCTACCTCTGGACCAGCAGCATCGACGAGTCCTGGACCCGGTTCCCCACCTGGGGCCCAACCCTGGTGCCCTTCGTCTACGACTTCGTGCGCTCGGCCGGCACCCCTCCTACTCCAGAGGCCACGCTTGCTCCTGGCGAGACCTACACGACCGAGGTACAGACCTTCCCTCGTGGCATCGAACTGGTCCTGCCGGACGACACTCGCCGCACCATCGACGAGGTGCCCGAGGAGGTCGGCGGTAACCGCTGGCGCCTGCCCTCCATCGAGGGAACCGACACCTCCATCGCTGGTCTCTACCGGCTGAGAACCGAAGGCGCAGGTGAGTACGCCTTCGCGGTGCAGGTAGTCCGTGAGGAGAGCCAGCTGGCGCGTCTGAGTGCCACGGAACTCGAAGGACTTCATCGCGTACTGAAACCGCTTGAGCTGGGACAGGACCAGGGGAAGGAGAACGGACTGCCACCTCGGCGGGGCGAACTCTGGCGCAGCCTGGCACTGATAGCCCTATTCGCCCTGGTGGCCGAATCGCTCTGGTCGGCCTGGATCGGTAGAAGGAGGACGTACGCATGATCCCCTTCGCGCTGATAAATCAGTTGAAAGGCAATCCCGTGGACCTCGACATCGGAGTCCGTGAATCGTGGCGACTGCTCGACCTGCCTGAGATGTGGGTCGTGGTGCTCGTGCTGCTCCCGCTGGCTGCCCTGGTCTCCTACGCAGCCTACGCGCGAGAGACTCTCTCAACAGGCTCGCGCAGCCTGCTCAGCGCCCTGCGCTTCCTCGTCATCCTGCTGCTGTTCTTTGTCCTGTTCCGCCCTGTCCTGGTGCAGCGCAGTGAAGAGGTCAGGCCGGCTGAAGTCCTGGTCCTCTTCGATGACTCAGCATCCATGCGTCGTCAGGACGCCTACCTGGGCGCCGAAGCAGTCAGGACAGAGCTGCAGCGTTTCAGCTCCGGAGCAGTCGAGCAGGCCTCGCGCTCGGAGCTGGCCTCGAACGCGCTCTCGAAGACGCTCCTGCCGCATCTCGCTGACGGTGAGTATGAGGCACGTCAGTTCCGCTTCGCCGAAGACACATCACCACTCACAGACCTACAAGGTCTCGATGCTCGTGGACGCGGCACCTACATTGGCAATGCAATCCGGCAGTCCCTCGCACTCAGCCGGGGGCGGCATCTCACTGACATCGTCGTGATCTCCGATGGTCGCTCGAACGGCGGATACTCGCCCCTCGACGCTGCTCGTACCGCCGGGGCGGCAGGCGTTCCGATTCACACCGTCGTGGTCGGTGACACGCGCCGGGAGCGAAACGTCTTCATCGAGCTGGCCGAAGTACCCAGCGACGTTCTCGAGGGCGATGAGCTCGCCATCACAGTACGGGTGGCGGGTCGCGGCACCGAAGCCGGGACAGAGACGACCGTCTCGCTCGAGGAACTCAGTGAGTCCTCCATCGAGGCACGTCTGATCACTGAAGAGACGGTCTCCCCCAACGCCAGCGGCGAGCGCGTGAGCTTTCTCGCCCCGGCAGAGGCTCCCCGTGAGGGGCAGCGTGTCAGGCGCTTCAGGGTGACTGTCAATCCGATCCCCGAGGAGACGCTGCTGGACGACAACAGCCTGGAGTTCTCGGTGCGCGTGATGCCCGAGGAGATTCGCGTCCTCTACATCGATGGCTATCCGCGCTGGGAGTACCGCTTCCTCAAGGAACTCCTCAAGCGCTCCGACCAGAACATCTCACTTCAGGTCTTCTTGCTCTCCGCGACACCTGACTTCATTCAGGAGCACTCTCCTGGACTCCAAGCTCTTCTCGAGGTCCCCACGGACCGCAAGGATCTCCTGGAGAACTACGACGTGATCATCCTGGGAGATGTCAACCCCGACGCCATCTCGCCGGACCCTGCACGATGCGAGGAGTTCCAGGAGTCACTCCTCGAATTCGTCCAGCGAGGAGGTGGAGTGCTGTTCATGTCGGGCGAGTACGAGAACCCTCGTAGCTACCTCGACACCAAGCTCGAAGAGTTGATGCCGATCGTGCTCGACTCGACCAGTGGCCTTCCTTTTCAGGGTGACACGACAGTCGAATTCCACCCGACCCTGGAGAACCCGACCCAGCCCCACCAGGTCGTACGACTCAATCCAAACCTCGAGCAGAACCGTGTGCTCTGGGAGGATCGGAATGGTCTGCGTGGTCACTACTGGTACTCAGTTGTTCAGCGGGCCAAGCCCGGTAGCCAGGTCCTGCTTCGCCATCCAACGGAGGAAGGCCCCTACGGTCGCCACCCCTTGATGGTGGTTGGCTACTACCCCGCCGGCAGAACACTCTTTCTTGGAATCGACTCCACCTGGTTGTGGCGCTATCGCTTCGGCGATCGTTATCACGGGAGGTTCTGGCGCAATGCGATTCGGTGGCTGGCACTCGGGAGGCTCAAGAGCGGTGACCGACGCTTCCACCTGGACAGCTTGCGCTCAAGCTACAGCCTGGATGAGCGCGTCACTCTGGAGGCTCGTGTCCTCGATGAGGACTTCCGCCCCAGCGATCGTCCAGTGCAGGAGGTTCGCCTGAGCGATCCGGACGGCAATGTACGTGAACTCTCGGCCTCACTGGTTCAAGGTCGCGAGGGCGTCTTTCGAGCATCACTGGAGCTCGGTCGCCCCGGCCTTTGGCGTGCGTGGATCGAGGAAGGAGGTGAGGAGATCGCCACCACCGAGTTCGAGGTCTCCCTCCCCTCTCGTGAGAACGCGGACCCGTCCCCCGACCACGAGACCATGTCTGCCCTGGCATCGATCTCCGGTGGTCGCTCTGTGACTCTTGACACGATTGACAACCTGCTCGTGGAGTTCCCCGGCAACGAGGAACGGCGCGAACCAATTTCATCACAGCTCGAGGACGCCTGGGATAACTGGCTGACCTTGCTGGCCGTCCTGGGACTGCTGACCACCGAGTGGGTTGTGCGCAAGCGCTACCAGCTCGTCTGAACCCCATCAGGAGCCACCAGAACACCCGATTCATCAGGAATAGCATCATCCAGACGGAAAACCACCATTCTCGAATACGGATGGGGCCTGCGCCCCGCTCCCCGAACTACAGATGAGACCCATGGAGCTCACAGCAAGACCCGATAGCGCGCCCACGCGGCGCCGAGCACTCGTAGGCGCCTCGAGCCTCGCTGTGCTGTTTGGGCTCATGCTTGCTCCAGCCTCTGCAGCTCAGGATGACAGCGGCAACGAGGAGGATTCGAATCGCATCACCGGTTTCTCGATCCCGAACACTCGAGCCGCACACGCCCTCTCGGCGCGAGCTCGTAGCCACATTGACGCCCGGCGCTGGAACGAGGCGATAGAGGACCTGCAGACCTTGATCGAGTCCCACCGCGGTGAGCTGATCATCGTTGAGGGTGTCGGCAGCAGCACCAACCCTGTACACCACGGTGCGAGCGGCTGGGCAGCCGAAGAGCTCCTCGCCCTTCCTGAAGAGGCTCGCAACCTCTACCGCGCTCGCTTCGGCAAGCGTGCACAGTCAGCCCTGGAGCAGGCACGAGCCTCGGGCAACCGACAGTCCGTGATCGAGCTGGCCCATCGCTGGCCCGCTACCGAGGAGGCCACCCTTGCCTGGTGGACCCTTGGTGACATCGAGCTCGAACTCGGTAATCTCGTTCAAGCACGCGAGGCCTGGATGAGAGCGCTCTCCCGTCGACTACAGCAGTGCATTGGCGGTGAGTTCCTGCTCTATGGCGGGCACGACCCGCTTGAGTGGCGAACGGTCATGGCTCAGCTCCTGGCCTCTGCTTGCCCACTACTCGAGGGCGAGCAAATGCGCTGTGACTTTGCCCTGGCAACACTGGGCGAGGAGAACCCTCTGGCCGAGGCGGGTCAGCTGTCTGCTGCTACCCAAGGAAGCCTACGGCTACCCGGCCCGGGCGAGGGCGCTCACGGCACTCCAGGCCCCGACGCCAGCACCTGGCCCCGGCCCTTCAAGATCCCCTCCCCCCATCCCTTTGAACCGGGCAACTCGGGGAACCTCTTCCCGGTGCGGGTCGGTGACGTGGTCTTCCTCTCGAACTCGATGCGGCTGTTTGCCATCAACGCCTACTCGGGAAACCTCCGCTGGGCCAGCAAGATGCCGCCGGGCTGGGAAGATCTCTCCGCGCGGCGACGAGAAGAATTCTTCGAGGGCATCTCACCGCGCGACACGATGATCGCACCGGCAGCCTCCGAGCGCATCGTGGTCAGCGCTCACCAGGTACCGGTCTCCGACCTGGAGAATGCGACCTTCCGGAACATTGCGATCACCACGATCATCCCGGATCGCCGCCTGTACGCCTACGATATCGAGCCCGGTACGGAGCTCTGGAACCACCACCCGCCCGAGACCTGGGACGGCGAATCGGGCAGCTTCACAGACCGTGTCAGCGTTGCGGGCCCCCCCGTGATAAGCGCCTCGAGGGTGATCGTTCCCGTCCACCGCATGTACGGTCGAATCGAGTTCTACGTGGCCTGCTTCGACCTGGTGAGCGGAGAAGTCCTTTGGACCACACAGCTGGTCAGTGGACAACGCGAGCTCAACATGTTTGCTCGCGCGGAGAGAGAGTTCAGCGCCCCTCCCGTGCGCATCGAAAAAGACAAGGTTGTCGTTCTCACACAACTGGGCGCGGTCGCCGTGCTCGATCTGTTCTCGGGAAGCATCATCTGGGAAACGCTCTACGACCAGATCGTACCCCCAGCCCGCTCCAGCTTCAGCGCGCAACGCATCAAGAGCTACTGGCGGAACTCGCCGCCAGTGGTGGCCGATGGGACGATTGTCGTGACCCCCTTCGACAGCCGAAGCTTGATCGGCTACGACCTGGAGAGTGGTGAGACCTTGTGGTCTCTTCCCTACTCGCACATCGACCAGCTCGCCGGACCCTACCGGGACGACGTCAACCTCTTGATCGGGGCAGACGACAACACGGTCTACCTGGGAGGGTGGCCCGTGATGGCGCTACGCTCATCCGGAGGCCTTGGACGAGAGGCGCCCATGGAGCTAGCCTGGCGCTATCCAGCAGGAGAGATCGAGACAGACAACTCCACCTCCGCACGAGCAATCCTGCTCTCCGACCGCATCATCATCCCGACACGAAGTGAACGGATCGAGGTTGACCGTTTTGGGGGTGGGCGAAGACACAAGTCGGTTCCGTGGAAGAGTGGCCGGAGCGGCAACATGCTCGTCGAGGACGGCACTCTCTACACGCTGACCACGGGGCACCTGGACGGGTACTTCGAGTGGGACATGTTGCTCGAGAGGGGCCAACGAGCCTACGAGGAGAACAACGGTGATGCCGAGTCCTCGCTGTATCTGGCCAGCCTCCTCTCGGAGCGCAGCCGCACGGAGCTTGAAGCGGGACGAACAGGACTCGCCCGCGACTGGCTCCTGCAGGCAGAGGAACTCCTGCAGCCCTTCCTCTCGGCCGAGCAGGTTGATGAGGCAATCGCCGCTGAGATGCACTCGCTCCTACGTACCCGCGGCAAGGTCTTCATAGATCTCGCCGACGGCGCTTCGGCACTGAAGGCGCTACGGCGAGCCAGGGACTGGGCATCGAATCGCTCCGACCTTCGTGACACTCTCATCGAGGAGTACAGCTTTCTCTACGGAACGGACGAGCCAGGCCAGCTGGACATCCTCCAGACTCTCGAGGAGAGCTGCATGAGCCTCTCCATGTCAGCGATGGTCACACTCGACCCAGAGCTCCCCTACGGCTGGCGTTTTGAGCCGGTAATCACAGCTCCACGGGAGAGCTTCGCCATCTGGAAGCTGCCAATTTCGATGTGGGTCTCAATGGAACGCGCCAACATCGCGGCCGATTCGGGGTTCACCTTCGATGAACTCTCGGAGCTACATGATCTGATCGAGGAGTGGCCCGAACAGCCGATTCCCGATCTCTATGTAGCGGAAGAAACGCTTGCAGAATTCGCAACGCGACGGATTGGAGAGTTGATCGAGGTCTACGGTCGCGCTCCCTACGAGCCCTTCGAGTTGGAGGCTCAAGGTCTCCTGGAGGAAGCGCGCACGAGCATCGACCGCAAGCTCTTGATGATGGTCAACGAGCTCTTCCCCTGGTCCATGGCTGCCCGCGAGGCGAACGACCAGTTGCTCATCTGGGCCACCGAGAACGGCGACGTCGAGGCCGTTGCCGAGATCGCCCTGAGCGAGATTCCTGCCCTCTGGAGTCCCGAACTGGCCGGCGAGCGTGAGCTACAGTTGCTCTTGCACATGGGAGCAGCCCTCGAGATTGCAGGAAACGTGGAGTACGCCGCAGCGCTCTACACTGCACTCCATGGAGAGCATCCGAGTCTCATCTCGACCTCCCCCAGCCACAACAAGCTCGGCCTGGACAAGCTGATCGAACGCCTCAGCCCCCCCGCTGCTCCCTCCACGGCAGAGGACACCCCGAGCTTCGCCCCCGAGTTCAAGGGCGTACTCCAGGCAGAGGGCCGCCATAGCTTCCTGGGAGTGATTCCACCTGGCTCAAACGAGACGAACTACCTCGAGCCCGTACTCCTCTTTGCTCGCGATCGCGGACAGCGGCGACGCATCGTCTCACTGGAGGCCTACGCCTCCGAGACCCTCGAGGAGATCGATCCGCCAAGACCCCTCTGGACAGTTCGTGTCCACGATGACCAGCTACCTCCGACCTGGCGTAACTCGGTGGCCTTTGCACCCGGAATGGTGATCGTTGCATCCCCCGATGGTGTCTACGCCATCGATCGCGACGACGGAACTCGAGTATGGAATGACGAGTGGCGGGCCAGCAGCGGCACGGTCAATTCAATTCAGGCCAGAGACGGACTCGTGGTTGCCAGCGTGCGCACTCCTGGAAAGATGGACATGATCCATGCCCTGGACTGGACACAAGGACTGGATGTCTGGCAGACCGAGATCGATCCCCTCAGACAAAGTCGCGACCTGATCCTGGGGTCCAACCGCATCGTGTTGATGCCCCGCCGTTCGCAGCGCCGCGGGATCGTGCTGGATCACTTCACAGGTCGACGCGTGACCGAGTTCGAGCTGCCCACCCGCATCCACCAGTCTGCTCACGATGCCACCTGGATCGAGAATGGACTCCTGCTGGTTCCCTGGTTCCTCAATGGTCGTAACGAGGAGCGAAATCACCTGGTCGCCATCGACCTCATGGACGGTCAGCTGGCCTGGGACCTGAACTTCGGTGATGTAGCTGGCGGCAGACGTGAGCTGCGCTCGATCGTCCAGTACGAGGGCCGCACCTTCCTGCTGCTCAGACCGGCCCTTGATGCGAGCAAGGAAGGGGTCCGTGGGATCTTTGTCGAGCTCCACGTTGGCCGACGCATGGGAGCAACAGCCCGTATAGGCAGCTTCGAACAGGACCATGACCAGCGCCTGGTCGGTATCCACCAGGAGCGCCGTGTCCAGCTCGACTCCCCCTTCGTCTACCTGTACTCCTTCCAAGGCGGCGAGGGCAACATGAACATCATGAGCCTGCACCTTCCCTTTGGCAACGTGCGCTGGACAAGGGAGATTCCGATCACCCGCAACGGCCTGCATAACTCCTTGATGCAGCTTCCGGCCGAGAGCGTGGAGAGTGTTGCCCTGGTGATCAGCGAGAAGGGCGAACAACGTCTGGTCAGGCCAGTCTCCACCCTCCATGTCCTGGACAGGAGAAGCGGACGCATGCAATCACAACTCCAGCTGGACTCCAAGCTGGGCACCAGCGCTGACGTTCATCTCACTGGTCTGGGTCAGTCCTTGATCCTGGCAGGAGAGGATATGATTCAGGTAATCCGTTGACGGCTATGAACTTCCTTATGAGAAAGACCAGCTTGGCCTGGCGAATCGGGCGTCCCCTATCACTCCTGGTGATTGCCGCCACCTCCTGGACTACCCAGGTGACGGCCCAATCCCTGGACCTCGCACCTCCCGTGAATGATGACACGCCGCTGGTTGTGACCCTGGAACAACGGCGAGCTGTCGATCGAGGCCTGAGCTGGTTGGCGGCCAATCAGAATGCGGATGGCAGCTGGACAGCCAAGATCGGTTACAAGCTGAACAACGACTACAACTTCACCTCCGAACAGAACGGACATGTTGGTGTCACCGCACTCGCCTGCATGGCGTTTCTGGCCGGAGGCAACCTTCCTGGACGTGGGCCCTACGGTGACAACATCGAGAGCGGTCTGAACTTCATTCTTGGTAGTGTGCAGGAGGACGGATACATAACGCGGTACCGAACGCGAATGTACAGCCATGCCTTCGCCACGCTCTTTCTGGCGGAGGTCTACGGCACCACGCGGCGGGAGGACGTGAAACGCAAGCTGCAAAAGGCTGTCGACTTCATCGTGAAGTCTCAGAACCGCGAGGGTGGCTGGCGGTACGAGCCCTATGCGATCGAGTCCGACATGTCGATCGTGGTCTGCCAGGTGCTTGCCTTGAGGGCCGCCAGGAACATCGGCATTCGGGTTCCCAAGGGCACGGTCGACCGGGCGGCACGATACGTGGTGGACTCGGCCGTTACAGGCGAGAGCAGAACCGGCCGCTTCGGACGTTCCTCGTATCCCGGTTCCGCCGAGGTTGGTACCTTTCATTACCAGAAGGACATCTTCTCGCGCTCATCCTTCGCTCTCACTTCCGCGGGGGTGACCGCGCTACACGGCCTGGGGATCTACTCCGATACCGCGATCGAACGTGGCATCGAGTTCCTCAATCGAGAAATGCCGCGCTTCAATCGCATGGAAGGCGTCAGGAACAGAGGGCATTACTTCTTCTGGTACGGCCACTACTATGGAGTGCAGGCCATGTACACGGTTGGCAGCCCCTACTGGAAACCCTACTTCGAAGAGGTGCGCGATCTATTGATCTCGATGCAAAACGAAGACGGCTCCTGGCCCAACAGGACCGGACCTGGCCCCGCCTTCGGCACCGCCCTGGGGGTCTTGATCCTGGAGATCCCCTACCGCTTCTTACCCATCTTCCAGCGCTGATTAACAAGTGAGCCAAGCCACACACAGCGGTCGGAAGCCCACTCCGGCCATCGACAAGCTCCTGTCGCGTCTACGCTCGCGGCTGGTCAGGGAGGTATGGATCTTCGGGCTGGGTCACACGGCCCTGGCCTTGACGCTGATTCTGCTCTTCGCCTTTCTGGTCGATTGGACTCTCCACGTCCCCAGCGGGGTGCGCATCGTGCACCTGCTGATGCTGATCCTGATTCCTGGCTTTGTGCTCTGGCGTGACCTGATCTCGAGGCTGCGAAAGCTACCTGACAAGAGCGGGCTCGCAGTCCTGGTGGAGCGTGCTCACCCGGAACTCAAGCAAGTGCTCGTGAGCGCTGTCGAGCTGAGCAATGGAGACAATATCCAGGACAGCGAGATTGATCGTGAGCTGGTCGACCGGGTGATCTCCGAGGCAGAGCAGCTCGCTCCGAGCCTTGCTCTACGCGAGACCTCAGACCCAAGGCGTGCTCGAACATCCTTCTTGCTCGGAACGCTGGGAGTCCTGTCAGCAATCCTGACCTTCGGCCTACAAGGCGATTCAACGCGCATCTTCTTCGAACGCATCGCGGGTGCTGGCCCTTCGTGGCCTCAGCGAACCTATCTGGTGCTCGAGATTCCACTGGCTGGTGAGCTTAACTCCACACGTGATGAGCTTCAGCTCTCGGTGGCCCGTGGTAGCGACCTTCCCGTGGTTGTTCGCACTGAGGGCCGTGTTCCCGACGAGGTCACGATCCATTTCGATGGTGGTCATGAGGTGCTTCTGGGAAGTGCGGGACGAGGGGTCTTCAGAACACTCCTACGCTCAGTACAAGAAGACATCAGCTTCCACGTAACAGGTGGCGATGACCGCGACGGCACTCCGAACGCCAGCATTCAAGTGCTGCAACCTCCGGATGTCTCTACCATCGTGGTTCAAATCGTCCCTCCGACCTACAGCGGTCTCCCGGAGCGACTTGAGAGCGATCGAGACGTGAGTGTTCTGGCCAACTCAGTGGTCACCGTATTCATGCGGCCAGATCCGCTCGAGGCCACAGGTATCGCACGCCTCCTGCCCCGGGACGAGGTCCACTCCCTGGAACGTCGACCCTTTCCCCGGCTCGGAGCTGAGGAGGAGCAAGCCCCTGAACAAGTCGATGGCCTGTCCTTCGAGCTCATCGCGCAGGAGAGCCTTCGCTACCGATTCGAACTCGTCGACGAGACAGGCCTGTCCAACCCCGACCCGGGGCTCTTCGGGATCGAGGTTCAGGCTGACCGCGCGCCCCAGATCGAGCTCCTCTCCCCCACTCGCGGTGAGATCGAGAGCGTCGTGGGCGGTGCTCTGCCGCTCAAGGCCCTGGCGTCCGATGACTTTGCACTCTCACGACTCACCTGGCGGTCCGTTGCGACCAGCTCGGATACTGAACCACACCTCGAGTTCGAGCTCCAGGAGACCGAGCCCATCAACCCCGAGGAGCTGAGCGGTCGCCAAGGCGACAGAGATCTGATCTTTGCCTCACGACGAATCGACGTTGACGAGCTCTTTGGTACTCAACCGCCCACCGAAGGCGAGGTCTTCCAGATCGATGTCAGTGCTGCCGACAATCGAGAACCATCGCACCAGGAGACTCGCTCTGCACCCGTACGGCTGCGCATCGTCTCCGCAGATGAGTTCCTCAGACGCACCCAGGACCACCTCTCCCGGGTTCGCGGCAAGGTCGACGCCCTGGCCACCTTGATGCGTGAGAAGCAGAACTACACCCGAGATCTTATCGCAAGTCTCGAGAGCGATGAGCCGGACAGGGCCGACTCCTCCGGAATCAACACAGCACTGAGTGGTGCACGCCGGGTCGAGGGTGATGCACGCGCACTCTCGCGAGAGGTCGCATCGATTGCCGAGGCCCTGCTCTACTCTCGTATCGACTCCCGTGCTGACCTGATGCTCACCAAACTCGAGCGTCGCAGTCTCAAGTACGCTGACCGCAGCTTCCATGCCGAACCCTGGCTGGAACTGAGGGCGCTTCAGCTCGATGGGCGTCTCGGTCAGGCAGATTTCGCTGACAAGCTGGTCGAGATCGTCGGGGTTGCGCTCGAGATCAGTGAGATCGACGCCGTAGAAGCCATCAATGGCCTACGCCGTGCTCAGGACCTGAACGACATCAGCGCTCAGTACGAGTCGTTGCTCTCCGTCTCCGAACGTCAGACCAAGGCCCAGGCAAATGTCGAACAGCTGCTGGCCCTGCTCTCGGAGTGGGACAGCTACCAGTCTCTCCTGGCCGCCACGCGCGACCTCCTGAGCCGGCAGAAAAACCTCCTCGAGCGCACCCGGCAGTTCTACAAGGACAACTGATGATGAGACGTAGCCTTCGAGACTCCCTACCGAGACGCGCCCTCCAGCTGGCGAGCTCAGGCCTGCTGGCCGGACTCGCCTCGGCTCAGCCCACTCTCATCCAGTCCGCCGATGGAGCAGATGCCCCGCAGAGCCGCGAACAGGCTGCCCTGGTGGAAGAGCAGGATCTCCTCGCCCGCAAGCTGACCAGGATAGTCTCCTCGATGAACCGCCTGGCCGACCGCTACGACGCAGAGGGACGCGTACACGCAGCCAAGCTGCTACGCGACGGCCTGACTCACATTGCCGAACGGCACCAGGAGACCGACGGGCTGACCTTGTCCGAGCGCATGAGCGGCTCCCACGACAACCTGCGTGCCGGGCAGAGCATGCAGTCCATCGAAACCCAGGTACAGATCGTCCTCGAGATCGAGTCACTGATGGCGATTCTGATGGACCGCCCGGATCTCGATGAGCTTGAGTCTGAGATCGAAAAGCTCCAGCGCCAAAAGCTCGAGCTCCAGTCCCTTGCAAGCGCCGAGGCTCAACTCCAACAGGAGACCGAAGACCTGATCGATTCAGCTTCCAACAAGGAGCAGAAAGAGCTTGAGGCAGGCCTGGCTGAAGCCCTGAGAAGTCAGCGTGAACTCCTGAGTGAGAATGAACGGCTCAGCCGTCAGTCAGGTGCACTCGACCTCGAGCGTATAGAGGAAGAGCTGGCCACCCTCTTGCGTGACCAGACCACAGATGCCGAGGTCCTCCACGACTGGGATCCAGCGGGCACAGCCCCCATTGAAGAGCTGATTCCATACCTTGACTCGGCTCGCAAGAACGAGGCGAGGGCTGCGCGTCTGGAGAATGCCTCTGAGAGCCTGCGGAGTGCTGGCGAGCAATCAGACCCCGCCGAGACCGCACGCTCACTGTCAGAGGAAGCCGAGAGCGCAAGACGTGATGCACGCGCGTCAGGAGACCAGACCGCTGCCAGGACCGCCGAAGCCCTGGAGCGCGCTGCCGAATCAATGCGACAGGCCGGGGATGATGAGGATTCCCAGAGAGCTGCCGCAACGGAAGTGGCTGCCCTCGCTGAACAGCTAGAAGCTCAGGCTAGAGCTGCCAAGGACGAGGCAGCTGCTGATCGAAGCGCAGCGCGAGCTGGAATGAAGTCACTCGAGACGAGCTCTTCAGAACGTATCGCAGAGCTGACCCGTGAGCTGGCCGCCGAACTCGAGGAGGCCGAGCTCTCTGGTAGTGACGAGGCGACCAAAGCCGCCACGGAGAAGGCCAACCGTGAGCTGAGGGGCGCAGTCGAGCAGAACAAGTTCTTGAGTCAGGCCCTGGGCAATAGTCAGAAGCAAAACGCTCGCAGAGCAGAGCAGCTCAAGCAGGGAATCGAACGCCTACCCCAGGATCTTGGAGAGCAAGGCACCCAAGCCCAACAGGCCCTCGAGGAAGCTCGCGATGCAATGAACTCTGCCTCGCGCTCAGCACAACAAGAGGAACCGGCCGCCAGTCAGGAAGCCGCGGACCGCGCAACCGAGGCTCTGGAGCGAGCACAGGCCGCACTCCAAGAGGGTCGCTCGAGCAATGCTCGAGAGATGGAGTCAGCCAGCTCTCAAGCCAGTGCTGAGCTGGCAGGAGCGCAGGAAGAGCTGGCCGCCGAGGTCGAGCAAATGCGAGAGCTGGCTGACCAGGCCTCTCTCAACGAGCAAGCCAAGTCCGAGGTGAAGGAGGCGCTGGAGACTGCGAGCGAAGCCATGAAGCAAGCCTCAAGCAGCATGCAGCAGGGCAAGAACGCCAGTGCTGCGCAGTCTCAGCGACAGGCAGCTGAGTCGCTTCAACAAGCAGCCAGGGAGGCGCGCGAGGGAGTCGAGCCCCAGACCGAAGGCGATAGAGCGAAGGCCGAAGAGCTGGCCAAAGAGCAGCAACGAATCGAGAAGGAGCTCTATGAGTTCAGGCAAAAGTACGAGCAGGAGCGCGCTGAGGACTCACCTGCCCTCGAGTCACTGTCCAGTGCACAGCGCTCGGCTTCACAAGCCCAGCAATCCCTGGAGCAGGGCAATCTCGATCAGGCCCAGAAGCAAGAACAGCAAGCCGAGCAGGAAATCGAGCAGGCCATGGCCGAGCTCGAGAAGAAGGAGGAGCAGTATCAGCAGCTGCGCGACGAGGAGCTGCTCTTTCAAATCGCTGAAGAGGTCACCTCCATCCTGACCGCCCACGAAGCGGCCAGCACGGAGACCCTGGAGGTCGACCGAGGGAGAAAGCCGGGTGAGCGTGCTACCCGCGGGCAGAAGCTGCGGCTGAGGAAGATCTCCCGTGGCGAGGATGCACTGGCCAAGCGCTCGAGCGAGATTCGTCAGGCCATCTCTGCCGAGGGAAGCCTTGTCTTCGCCGAGCTTATCGAGCGAATCGAGCACGATTTAGGCCTGGTCGCACGAAGCCTGGGGCCTGAGGGCAACTACCAGAGCGGTGATCGCGTGCAGGCACTGCAGGCGGACGTCTCTCACTACCTGGGTTGGCTCCAGAAGGCCCTGGAAGAGGAACAGGACCGCCGAGAGGAAGAGCAGAACCAGGCTCAATCCCCGGGAAGCGAGGCTCCCCAGCCCGAAGGGGACAACAAGCTTGTCCCTGACGTCGCCGAGCTGAAGCTCCTCAGCCGGATGGAGGTGGATGTGCTCGACAGCATCGAGGAGTTACTCGTGCTCTACCCAGAGCTCAAGGACGGCAAGGAGATAGATCCATTGCTGCTCGAGGAAATCCAACGCCTGGCCCACAGACACGAACGCTCGACAGAGCTCTTTCAGCAGTTCCGTGAACAGCTCGGGATCTCCGCCCCCACCCTGGAGCAGATAGGGGACGATTCGAACGAAGACGAAACCCAGGAATGATCGCCATGCAAACCGACACATTTCTCCCTGCCCGAACGAGGCACTGCCTTGCCGTGGGCATCTTGGTCCTGGTCTCGAGCGGCCCCCTTGCGAGCGCCTACCAGGACAGTGAGGACTTTCCCTCGATGGACGAGATCCTGAGCGGAGAGGGCGCCGCTGGTCCCGAAGATCCCGAGGCACGAATTCGCCGACTCTTCGGTGAAGTAGAGACCAAGCTCAAGCAGGTTGACATCCTCCTGAGTGATGCGGCGGCTGGAGACACCAGCGCACTCACCGCAGTCGAGGACTCCGGTATCGCCAGTCTCCTGCAGTCCTCCCTGGAGAGAGGGCGGCAGGCGCAGGAGGACATCCGGGAGATCATCGACATCGCCCAGCAGCTGAGCCAACAACAGCCACAGCCCTCTTCATCCGGCTCCCAGGGCCAGGGAGGAGAGCCGGGCTCCCAAAGCTCACAGGAAGGCTCCCCCCTCAATCGAGGGCAGCAGAGCTCCACGCCCGAGCCCACTCCCTCCACCCCCGGTGAGGAACCTGGCCAGCAGCAACCGACTCCAGGTGGCGACCAGCGAGAACAAGGTCAGCAATCACAGGACCAGAATTCGGGTGGCACCGACCCCAAGGATCCCCGCGGGGACCCCAACCTGGACGGACAGAACCGTGATGGAGACGACAGCACGGAAGGAGCCGTGGGCAGCTCCAATTCGGCCGAGGGTACTGACGGCTGGGGTGACCTGCCGACTCACGTGCGCGACACGTTCCGCTCGGAGGGACGCTCGGAGCTGCCTGCCCGCTATCGCGACTGGATCGACGAGTACTACCGCAAGATGAACAGGCGCGGCCCTCGGCGCTAGCAGCGAGCTCAGCAGTGCCCCAAAGGACCAGAACCCTGTTCGGCGCCGCAGCCCTGAGCGGCGCAGCTCTGCTCTTGGGAGCACGGGCCCTGGCATCCATGGCAGCGCCCACCGACCTCGATGATCGTCGGGATTCCGCAGACCGTGAGGTCTCACTTCCAGGCAAGCCACTACAGGACGTTGCCGCGTCGAACAGCTCCACAGGCACCGACGAGGACCCCTTCGGAGATGAGGTCGCCACGCGTGCGGCCATTCAGCGCGCGCTTGTCTTCTTGAGTGAGCAGCAGGCTGGCGAGGCCGATGGCTCGATTCCTTCCGTCGGCACGCTCTCCTCGAGGCTTGCCGTCTCGGCACTGGGTGCTCTTGCCTACATGTCCGCGGGAAACGGCCCATCTCGTGGCCCTCACGGAAGAGAGCTGACCCGCGTGGTTGATTATCTCCTGTCTCGACTCGACCAGGACAGCACCTCCCGAACCCGCGGCTACATCGGTGACTCCGGAGACCAGAATTCCCGCATGCATGGCCATGGATTCGCCACCTTGGCCCTGGCTGAGGCATACACCCTCTCGCCTAAATCTGCCCGCGGAGCGCGGATTGGTCAGGCACTGTCATTGGCAGTCAACTTGATCGAGCGCACCCAGAGCCTCGAGGGCGGCTGGTACTACCAGCCGGTTCGAGGACTGGAGCACGAGGGTTCGATCACCATCGCCCTGGTTCAGGCACTGCGCGCAGCCAAGGGAGCAGGAATCCGGGTCGATAGCGACGTCATTGCCAGGGCTGTCGACTATGTAGGTCGCTCTCAGATGGAGAATGGAGGCTTCCGCTACGCCCTGGGCTCGGGGGATGTCACCCCTGCTCTGACAGCCGCCGCCATCTCGACTCTCAATGCCGCTGGAAAGTACCACGGTCCGGAGGTTCAGCAGGGCTTCGACTACCTCGATCGGGAGCTGCGAGCTCGAGCAGAGGGCCCGGCCCCCAAGGGCACCCTCGGATTCCGAGCCAGCCAGGAATTCCCCTATTACGAGCGCCTCTACCTTGCCCAGGCGTTCTGGCAGAACCCCGACCAGGCAGTCTTCCGCAACTGGATGAGGGCGGAGCGTCGACAGATCCTGAAGACCCAGGATGAGGACGGTTCCTGGAGCGATCCACGCTTTGGCAGCACCTACGCAACGGCAATCAACGTTCTCGTCCTGGCGATTCCCGACCAGCTCCTGCCGATCCTCCAGCGCTGAGCGGACTTGCTTATCAAGTTCACATTGGTCTGACGCGGACCGGGACCTACACTGACCTTCCTCAGACCCGAGGCATTCAGCCAAAGGTGACGAAGGCGACCCGCGAGGAACTAATGGAGATCTGGTCCGAACTGGACTGGATCGAGAGCCAAGGCCTCCGCCAGAAGACCCTTCTCAACCGGCGACTGACCTCCGAGTCAATCCCGACCGCTCCCAGCGCCCCGGTGACCATGCCCTCCACCTTGCACATCGCAAACTGTCAGCCGACCTTCATGGCCCACAAGCGCCCCGCCGGCTACCTGCCCAGGGACTGTGCAATCAAGGTCGAGGAGTTCATCACCAGGGACAGGCCAATCAAGCGCGGCCTCCAGATCCCTGGAGCAATCCCCACTGACGCCGGCAAGCTCCCCAGGTGCGAGAAGAGCAAGGGCGGGATCGTACAGTCCAGAGGTGATCAAGGCCCTTGCCGCCCCTTCACCGGTGTCGGCCTCACCCAGGAGTGTGGTGCGGCCGACGCATCCTACGGCGTCATCGCTACACATGTTCTTGAGGGCAACCTGGTCGGGCGCACTCCAGACGCCTCCGCAGTCAATCACACCGAATTCATGACGTGCGGGCCCCTGGTCAGGGGCCTCATGGTCAAGGCCTAGCCTGCGAGGTGCCACCATGATCTGCCCATCCGCCAGGTGCTACCAGACGCTTCTCTGTGCATCCCTGATCGCCAGTGCTCTGGCCTGTCGTGGCACAGACCACAGCCCCCCACCTGCTGCAGCAGTCGAGCAGCCACCAGCCCCCCCCGAGAACTCGAAGGAGCCCCAGGCGACCGGGGCGCTAGAGGCAAGGAGGGTGCGAGCTGCCCGTCGATTGCAGCTATCTCGTGAAGTGGCCGCCGAAGACGGCTGGAACCTCTACGAGACCGAACACTACTTCCTGGCGACACCGGTTGATGACCCGCTTCTCGTTGAGGGCACCAAGATCCGCCTGGAGACCATGTACCAGGAGCTCTCGAGCAGCTTCCCTCCAGGCTCGACCGAGGGCCATCGCCATCCACCGCTCGTTCGAATCCGGCCAGCGCGGGTCGACTTCATTGCCGCTGGTGGACAGGCTACAAGCACGGGCTTCTGGGTGCCTGGCAAGAAGACCCTGGAGCTCTACGACGGCGGCGACGAGAGTGCACGCGGCCTGCAGACCTGGCCAGCCTTACAGCACATTGTTGTTCACGAGTACTTCGGCGCAGTGCTCGCCATTGAACCGATCCCTCCCTGGCTGCTCTTCGGCGTGGCAGCTCACTTCGAGGCCCTGCGCTTCTTTCGGACTGACTCTGGTGAGTCGGCCTTCGGGTTTCCATCCGACTCAGAGCGCTGGCGCCAGCTGGCAGTCGAGACCGCTGGCTCTGCGCCTCCCCCGCTCGGCCGCTTCCTGGAGATGAACCGAGATGAGTTCCACGGACTCAACGAGTTTGGCTCCAGCGGCTTCCGCAACCTGATCATCTCCTGGTCCATCGTCACCTTCTTGAAGGAGACCCGCCCCGGATTCCTGGAGCGCTACGTCAGCTCCCTGACGGCCGGAATGGAGCCTGACCAGTGCCTCGAGCAGGCGCTGGGCGGGGAGCCAATCTCGGCGGTCGACCAGGCCTGGCGGGAGTGGATTCAGAGCCGTATAGGCCGCCCGCTGGGGGACGGCTGAGCAGCCTGCTGCCCCTCCACGGTCGACTCCAGTGGCACAGGCCTCAGATCTGCTCAAAGACCCCTGGAATGGAGGCTTGAGATGGCCCAGAAGATCTTTCCCGGCCGCCCGCGGCCCCCATCGATCGATTCGGGAGCAACACGCCCGAGAGGCGCCGCCGGACCTCCAGGACCGGGGTAGAATCCAGCTAGCGCCGGAGTCGCCCCCAGGGGTGGCCACGAGCCCGAATTCAGAGACCATGATTCTTCCGCTGCTCCTCACCACCCTAGCCTCCGCCTCCCCGGCACCCGTCCAGGACAGGGCTCCCGCGGTGGCCACTCCCAGGCGGTCCAGGAGGGCGACCGACTTCCGGGACTCCCTCCTGCGAAGCGGCGGCAGCGAGAACAGCACCACCCTGGGCGGGAACTACACGGTTGGCGGACTGGGTCCCTTCGCGGGTGCCTCCCGAACTCACGTTCCCGGAGTGTTCCAGATCCAGCTCGATGACCCGGGAACTGGCTGGCAGGAGAGCGTCCTGCTCGGCGTGCCAAGCGTTCGAGCGTACCGCAATCCACCCCTGCTCGTGATGTTTCACGCCTACGACGTGAGCGAGTGGGACTGCTACCTGAATTCACCGCTATTCCAGGAGGCCCTGGACCGCGGGTGGTTCGTGCTGGCCCCGCTCGGTGCTAACCAGGTCAACTTTGGTATCCCCTATGCTCAGGTGAACATCGAGTACGCCCTTGACCTGTTCACTGCAGTTCTGCCGGTGGACCCCAACCGGATCTATGGAGCGGGCTTCTCCATGGGAGGCGGAACAATGATGAGCTACGCGGCCCGTCATCATGACCTCGATCGAACAAGGTTTGCGGCCGTGGTGAATCACACGGGCGGCATCTCGGTGGCCAACAGCTACGCCAATAGCACGAACACGGCCTACTTCGACAACCCCCTGCTCTTCGGCGGGCCCCCCTCAGCCAACCCGTTCCTCTACTCCCAGGCCTCGGTGCTCGACATCGAGGATCCTAGCCTGGTTGTCGACCCCACCACGGATCAGGCTCGAAATCTGGCACATGTGCCGGTTCTCAACGAGCACGCCATCAATGATCCTCTCGTCTATCTGGTCGATCAGACCATCACCGTGCACAACTGGATGAGCCAGACCCTTGGTTTTCCCCAGTCCTTCCTGCTCACACCGCCCTTTGCAGTGCACTCCTGGTCGACCATCGACACGAACACGGCTCTCAACTGGCTGTACTCGAAGACTCTCGATACACCAAGCGAGGGAGAACATCGGATGCTCGCTGACCGCGAGGCTTCCTGGCTCCACTTCTACATCTATCAGGACGCACCAGGAGCCTTCACCCCCTTCCGCTGGAACCTCGAGTCATCCATCAACCGGCTCACCATCGATGAGACCGAGAACCTTCAGCAGATTGTCGTCGACACGCTCTCCCTGGGCCTGAACACGGGAGTGAACCTGGACCTCGTGCTGGGCACTGCCGATTCCACGGCTGAGGTCGTGACCTTGACCGGCTACAACATTGCTCCCCAGGAGGTCCTGCGAAATGGCGTGAGCAGCAATGACTGGACCTGGGACGCAGCTGCCAAGACCGTGACGATCAACGAGTCCCCAGGACGCGGCGCCCCGTCCTGGAAGATCCGACCCTAGCCGGCCGAACAGATACTGGGACGAGCCCCCGGGCCCGTTATCATCGTGGAATGAGCCTGCTTCGACTGCTCCTGTTCTGCTGGCTGCTTGGTGCCCCCTTGCTTGGCCAGGAAGTCCTCGACCAGCCAGAGGATTCGGACCCCCTCGATCGTGTGGTTGTCCTGGGCGCCAGCATGTCCTCTGGTTTCGGTCTGCAGAGCGAGTTGAATGCCAACTTCGACCTCGCGCGCACTCTTGCTCTGGCCATCCCCGACGAGGGAACACGGGTAGAGAGCTTGGCCAGTACCTTCTTCTTCCAGAACCCACTCCTGGCCGGAGCCAGGTCCGTCGAGCAAGCACTTGGGCTCGATCCAACCCTCGTCGTGGCCCTCGATTTCCTGTTCTGGTACAGCTACGGCCATGGGATGAACTGCAGCGAGCGCCTCGATCGTCTCAACCGCGGCCTCGAGCTCCTCGAGACGATCAGGTGTCCCATCCTGCTCGGTGACCTCCCAAACATGGGCCAGATCACCCGGAAAGACGAGCAAGGCAGGAACAGATCCCATGTTCTTCGGCGATCTCAGGTCCCATCCGATGCCTGTCTGGTCCAGCTCAATCTGCGTCTGAACGAGTGGGCCGCCGAGAGGCAGAACATCCATGTCTACTCTCTCGCCACCTTCAGTGACCTGCAACGTGGAGAGGCGCTGGTCGAGGTGAGAGGCAATCGCTATGACAAGCAGCGCATGGAGAGCCTGATGCAAGCCGATCGTCTGCATCCCACCTATCGCGGCACGGTCATCATTGCGATCACTGCCCTCGACCGGCTGGCAGATGTAGGTCTGGTCGATGAGAAGCTCGTGACCTGGGATGCGAACCGAGTGGAGTCCTTGGTGTGGGAGGCAACGTCCGAGGAACGATCCCTGGGCTTCATCAAGAGAGTCGAGCGGGATGCACGACGCAAGGCGCGCACCAAGCTGGACCGCCGCGCAGCACAGCCAGGTACAACCGAACCTCGATGAGCCGCTTTGAGAACCTCGACTGGTACGACACTCCTCGCTACTACGACATGGTCTTCGCTCCGGGTACGGAGGCCGAAGCGAACTTTCTCGAGCAGGCCCACCTACGCTACGGCAAGACCAGGGGTAGGCGGCTACTCGAGCCCGCCTGCGGCAGCGGCCGCATGGTCGCAGAGATGGCTCGCCGCAGCTGGAAGGTCACGGGCTTCGATCTATCGGACTCCATGCTCGAGTTCGCCCGCCAGAGGCTCACCAGGAGCTCCTTGAAGGCCCGCGTTGACCGGGGTCAGCTCGAAGCCTTCGAGTACCCTGAACGCTTTGACCTCGCCCACTGCCTGGTCAGTACCTTCAAGTACGTGCTCGACGCCGCAGGAGCTCGCTCACACCTTGCTTGCGTGGCGAGGGCACTCAAGCCCGGAGGCATCTATGTCCTGGGACTGCACCTATCCGACTACAAGAAGAGCTCGGTCGCTCGAGAGCGCTGGGTCGAGAGCCGAGGCAAGACCAGGGTCGTCTGCAACACGCAAACCTGGCCTCCCGACCGACGCCTTCGACGGGAGCGAGTCCGGACCCGACTGGTGGTCACCGAGGGTGATCGTGAGCAGCGCTCGCAGACCGAGTGGTGGTTTCGCACCTACGATGCAAGACAGCTTCAGAAGCTGATCGCGTCGGTACCCGAGCTAGAGCTCGTCGCCGTCCACGACTTCCTGTACGAGATGGACTGGATAGGATCCCTGGACGGAGGTCACGATGATCCGGTGCTCATCCTGCGTCGAAGCTGAGTGAAGATCATCAGAGTTGGGCACAACACAGCTCGCAGGGCAGTGCTCCGTTCGCAAGAGCAGTCCGGCGTTCGAACTCGATCCCCATCTCAGCACTCAGCTCGGTGTTTCCGGAGAATAGCGCGAGCGCATAGCCGCTAGCCCCCCTGCGCAGGCTCTCCCCCAGGCGCCGGTAGACACCTGCCAGCTCGCGCACATCTCCCAGTCGCTCACCGTAAGGCGGATTGGTGACAATCCAACCGTTCCAACCGGACTTGGGAACGAACTCCTCCGCTCGCGCAACCCCAAGCGAGACTTGCTGCTCCAGGCCAGTTGCGTGCAGGTTCTCCAGAGCTCCCTCCACGATCTCCGCGTCCTGATCAGTGCCGACAAGCTGTAGCTTCCCGGGGGAAGTCGAGCGATCACGAGCCGCCGCGCGCAGTCGCTGCCAGCGGGATTCATCGTGCCCAGGAAAGGCCTGGAAACCGAAGCGCTCTCGAAACAATCCAGGTGCCACATCGGCCGCGAGCAACGCTGCCTCTATCAGGAGAGTGCCGGAACCACAAAAAGGATCCACAATTGGAGAGCGTCGGTCCCAACCCGAGAGATACACGATGCCAGCGGCAAGCGTCTCTGCCAGGGGGGCGCCCCCCTGGAACTGTCGCCAACCTCGCTTGTGCAAGGAATCGCCAGAGGTGTCCACGGAGATCGTGCAGCGGTCGCGAAAGAAGTGTGCGTGCACGCGGAGATCCGGATCATCCTTGTCGACCTCCGGTCGCTCGCCACGTCTCTCACGTTCACGATCACAGATGGCATCCTTGACACGCTGTTCGATGAATAGCGTGTGATCGAGTTCGGAGTCCTTGCTGTGCGCCGCCACCAGAAAACTCCCGCCGGGCCTGAGGAACTGGGACCAGTCGATTGCTCCCACGCCCTCATAGAGCTCGTCTGATGTACTCGCCTGGAAGCGGCTTACCCGGTGCAACACACGAACCGCGGTTCGCAGCTCCAGGTTCGCCCGCATGGCATCATCCGCCCCCCCCTCGAAGTACACGCCACCGACCTGGCGCTCGACGCGTGCAAGCTTCAACGCCTTGATCTCACCATGAAGCACCGACTCCAGCCCGGGAGCACAGGTCACGAAGTAGGAGGTACGAAGGCCCGGGCCCGATCTTCGGGGTTCCCGAGCCTGCGCCTTCCTCGATCTGTTCTTACGAGGCATTGAGCTCATGGTGATTGCCGGATCCGAGCGGTGATTCTTGTGCGTGGCAGCAGCTGCCTGATTGCTTCGAGTATGGGCTTGTCGATTGTAGCCCAAGCGACTGGAGAAGTTCGCGCCCCGGCAGCGCCCTGGCACTTTCTCTCAACAGTGTCCTGCAGCGTGACTCGCCTACCCTCCCCGACTGGATCGGGAGAGGTGACGGACCATGATCATCGGCATGGTAACTCGATTTGCTTCTGCGGGAGTTCTTGCTCCGGCGCCGCTCCAGGGCTCATGACATCTTCGAGGTGCCCTACTTCTCTACATTTAAGGCCATTCCGAGTCCCTGCCACTCATAGGGAGGCCTCTCTCCGGCCGGAAACCGGACCTGACTGCTAGACTCGAAGGAGTCGTCCCGACCGGACAATGCGACGAGTTCCCTGCCCCACGAAGCTCGGTGGTTCCCCCATGCTCACAAGACTCTCCTGTGTGTCTCGACCTCTTCTCTGCTCCCTGAGTGCTCTCAGCCTGGCACCTGCACTATCTGGCGCGCAGGAGAGCTTCATCAATTTCGAGACCCCCCACGTCCATCCGCTCGAGCTGGCACCTGGGGATGTCCTGCTCGCGGTCAACACACCCGACGGTGTGCTCGAGACCTTTGACGTCTCCAGTGGAACGGCCATATCCACTGGTGCCATTCCTGTTGGGATCGATCCCGTATCGGTAAGGGCACGCAATGCCAATGAAGCGTGGGTGGTCAACCACGTCAGCGACTCGATCAGTATTGTCGATCTGTCAGCCGGAAGTGTCGTCGCGACCATCCAGACCGAAGACGAGCCCGCAGATGTGATCTTCGCTGGCGCCCCACAGCGAGCCTATGTCAGCTGCTCGCAGGCAAACCTGATCATGGTGTTCGACCCAGGTTCCCTGGGTAGCCCCCTGAACGTGATCTCCATCAATGGCGAAGACCCTCGCGCTCTGGCTGTCAGCGCCGACGGCTCAAAGGTCTACGTGGGCATCTTCGAGTCGGGAAACGCATCGACAATCCTCGGGGGCGGGGGCGACTTCAGCGGGACCCTCGCCTATCCCCCGAACGTGGTGACCGACAGCGCCGGTCCCTACAGCGGACTGAACCCGCCGCCGAATAGTGGCTCATCCTTTTCTCCCGCCCTCAATGGTGCCAACCCGGTGGCCCCTGAGGTGGGACTGATCGTCAAGAAGGATCCTGCCGGCGACTGGATGGATGACAACGGCGGCAACTGGTCGCAGCTTGTCAGCGGAGCCCAAGCGGGCGCCTCGGGCCGTCTCCCCGGCTGGGACCTACCCGACCGTGACCTGGCAATCATTGACACGGCAACCCTTGGTGTGACCTACGCCACGGGCCTGATGAACATCGTCATGGCCATCGACGTCAATCCCGCTACTGGCGACGTGAGCGCCGTTGGCACGGACGGCATCAATCAGGTGAGATTCGAGCCAAACCTGAAGGGAGTCTTTGGTCGGGTCCATCTCGGAATCGCCAGTGACACCGGTAGTAGCCTCGCGGTGCTCGACATGAACGACCACCTTGACTACAGCACTCCCAGCGCCCCTCAAGCAGAACGCAACAAGGCGATTGGCGACCCGCGGGGAATCAGGTGGAACTCCCTGGGCAACCGGGCCTACGTCTCGGGAATGGGCTCTAACAACGTGATCACAATCAACGGATCTGGTGTTCGCGAGACCAGCGGAGCCACCATTGAGGTTGGTGAAGGCCCAACCGGCCTGGCACTGGATGAGTCCATGAACCGGCTCTACGTGCTGAACAAGTTTGCGAGCTCAATCTCCGTGATCTCGACCACGAGCGACTCCGAAATCGACAGAGTTGAGTTTCACGATGCCTCACCACAGGCCATCAAGATTGGCCGCAAGCACCTGTACAGCACACATGACAACTCAGGTCTAGGCCAGGTGGCCTGCGCGACATGCCACGTGGACTCACGCATGGACCGACTGGGTTGGGATCTTGGAGATCCCAGCGGACTGATGGAGGCCTTTGAAGGTAATTGCACCGACAACGGCTGCCAGGACTGGCACCCGATGAAGGGGCCGATGCTGACACAGACCCTGCAGGACATCATCGGAAAGGAGCCCCATCACTGGCGTGGAGACCAAACGGGCATCGAGGCTTTTTCTCCAGCATTCGTCGGGCTTCAGGCTGATGACGCAGAACCCGATAGCGTGGATATGCAGGAGTTCGAGGACTTCCTTGCAACGATTCACTTCCCGCCCAACCCCTTCCGAAACCACGACAATAGCCTGCCCTCTGCCCTGAACTTGGAGGGCCACTTCACCACAGGGCGCTTCAGCCCCCCCGGCCAACCGCTTGGTGTTGGAGACGCGAATCGCGGCCTTCAGCTCTACACTCCACCCGAGACTCTCGACGGACCGCTGGCCTGCGTCACCTGTCACACGTTACCGACAGGCCTGGGCCCCAACTACAAGCTGAACGGTCTCACCTACTCCGAAATTCCTCCGGGACCGGATGGGGAGCTACACCACTCCATGGTCTCTCTGGACGGGTCGACCCAGCGCACCATCAAGGTGCCACAGATGCGCAATCTCTACGAGCGCACGGGATTCAATGCAACCCAGCTCTCGAACAACGCCGGCTTTGGGATGCTGCATGATGGCAGCGTTGACTCCATCGAGAGGTTTGTGAGCGAGCCGGCCTTCAGCGTGGCTTCAGATCAAGATGTAGCTGACCTGGTTGCTTTCATGCTCAGCTTCTCCGGCTCCGATCTTCCTCAGGGTTCAGCCTCGAACTTTCTCTTCCCGCCTGGCACGGCAAGTCTCGACGCCCATGCTGCGGTGGGTGCACAGTTCACGTTCAGCAACGGTGCAAACCTGAGCGCGGAAGAGGCACAGTACCTGGGCGATGCTCTCGCCATGGCCGATTCATCCGCGGTGGCCCTCGTCGTCAAGGGTCTCCAGGGCGGCCTGGCCCGTGGCCACGTCTACGTCGGAAGCGGTACCTTCCAGTCCGACCGTGCGACGGAGTCCACGGACACCATGACCCTGCTCGGCGGCTCAGGCCCCGGCTCTGAGCTCACCATGACCATCGTCGTGGTCGGGACCGAATTCCGCCTGGGAATCGACCGTGATGAGGATGGCTTCTTCGATCGCGACGAGCTGGATGCCGGTTCGGACCCTGCCGATCCCTTGAGCACTCCAATCGGACCCGGCCTTCCCTTCTGCTTCGGAGACGGGCTAGGTACTCCCTGCCCCTGCGGCAATGACAGCACCACCAGCGATGGCGGCTGCCTCAACTCGAGTGGACTCGGAGCGCAGCTCGTCGGCGCTGGTATCGCAGATGTTGCTGGGGACACGCTCACCTTGACCGGAACCAACATGATTCCGGGCCAGGCGTCCCTCCTGTTCCAGGGCAACAGCCAGGTCAATTCCGGTATCGGCGTGACCTTTGGAGACGGCCTGCGTTGTGCCGGCGGCTCAGTCAAACGGCTCGCCCTGCTGATCCCGGACCTCGAAGGCTCTGCGTCCTATCCAGGCCCTTCCGATCTCGAGCTGTCCGTGCGGGGCGGTGTCCTCTCGGGCGACACGAGCTTCTACCAGCTGTGGTACCGAGACACGATCGGCGGCCCCTGCGGCCAGGGCTTCAACCTCTCGAACGCCTACGAGGTCAGCTGGCAGTGACCCCCAGGAGTTGCAGGAGATCGGTATCGGGCTCCAGCAGGATCGGTTCAAAGCTCTCAGTCACAGCCGCACTCATCAGAGCAGAGGCCTCGGCATCGGCGCTGGGCAGCTCACGTGAGCCTTCCCAGGCCTCACGCGAGGGCCACTGGGCGTAGGCAACCCAGAGATTGCCACCGGCGCGATGGAGCCTTGAACCCTGCCCACCACGCCTGTCGCGAATGGCCTCGGTCAGGCGCGTCCACCCCTCGCGAAACTGCTCTTCAGCCTCTTCTCTGACCAGAAAGCGATAGATCACGCAGAAGCCAACTGTCTCACTCATCGGTCCCACCTCTTCTCAGCTGTCGTTGGAAATCCAAGGAGGGTGAGTCGCTGGACTGCAGGGTGCTCATGGTTGATCTCAACAGGCAGTCACCTGCCTCTAGCGCAAGGCCGGGGGCAAGTAGACGCCCAGGTCAAGGCTATCGAATCCAAGCTCCGATAGCTCCGAGCTCAGCTCGCCCAGTAACTGGCGAGCCCGATCCAGCTCCGCCTCTCCCACTTCAAGCAGGGCTCGCTGCCCGTGATGTCGTACGCGCAGGACCATGAATCCACGTGCTCGAACGAGGGCCTCGGCAGCTTCGACGGCCGCCAGACGCTCGCGGGTCACCGATGTTCCGCGCGGGATCCGGGACGCCAGACAGGCCGACGCAGGTTTCTCCGCGACCACCAGCCCCTCTTCACGAGCGTACCGACGAACGTCCTCCTTGCCGAATCCGGCCTCCCTGAGTGGAGCCCGTACTCCGTACTCACTCGCAGCGATAGCTCCTGGGCGGTCATCGAGCAGGTCGTCCGTGATCTCTCCGAAGGCCAGGACCCCGAAAGCGTGCTCCTGTGCCCAGCGGCTCATGTGCAAGAAGAGCTCTGACTTGCAGTAGTAACAGCGGTCACCGGCGTTGGCGACATACCGATCATCAGCAAGCTCCTCTGTCTTCACAACAACCAGCCTTGCGCCAAGCGACCTGGCCAGCTCCCGGGCCTCGCGAAGCTCCGTGCGTGGCAGCGATGGTGAATCCGCGATGATCGCGACACAGTCACTCCCAAGGACCGAGAGACCGGCATGCAATAAGACGCTCGAGTCGACCCCGCCCGAGTAGGCCACTGCCAGGCGACCCACTTCTTGCAGCAAGGTGTTCAGAGCAGCCCGCTTGCTAGCGAGGTCCGCTCCACTACCACTACTCTGCGAGGTACTCGCGGACTGCATGGACATAGCCTGCTGCGCTGCGCACGATCGACTCGGTCTGATCTGGAGTGACATCACGAATGACGCGACCGGGCATTCCCACTACCAGCGATCGAGGCGGTACGACGAAACCCTCCTTGATCAAGGCTCCAGCCCCGATAATGGAGCCCTCTCCAATCACAGACCCGGCGAGAAGGATTGCTCCCATTCCGATCAAGCAGCCATCCTCAATCCTCGCGCCGTGCAGGACACAGCGGTGCCCAACGGTCACGTTGCTGCCAATCACGTTCGGCACACCTGGATCGGCATGAACCATGGTCAGGTCCTGAATATTGGTGCGTGCCCCAATCGTGATCGGCGCGTCATCTCCGCGCACCACCACACTGAACCAGAGGTTGGTGTCCTCGCCAAGGTGCACCTCACCGGTCACGACGGTGTTGTCTGCCATCCAGGCTCCGCCCGGAGCCGCCAGCATCCGTCCTCGCTTTGTGAATTCGGTCATCGTCAGTGATTGATTGCGGCCAGCTCAGCTCCAGAGGAGCGAGATCAGACCATTCGCCTCGAGCAGGTCCCGGGCACCAGGGGAGTACAAGACGAGTAACAGGATGAGGCCGTTGTGGGTGGCATGAATCGCCCAGCAGGCCACGAACCTCTGACTGCGCTGCATGATGCTACCCATGACCAGGGCCAGAGCGAACACCGGCAGAAAGAGCGAGAAGCCATGAAGGAGTGCGAACAGCGCAGAGGTCAGCACCACGCCACCGACCTCACGAAAGTTCTGAACCATGAGTGGCTGTAAGAACGCGCGAAAGACCAGCTCCTCGAAGAACGGGAGGATCAGCACGGCGAAGAGCAGCGGCAGCCATATGCCTGAAGTGCCCTGTGCCAGGAACTCCTGCATGATGCTCTGCGGCTCTGCCTCGTAACCGATGACCTCGAGCACCCAGGGCCAAACCAGGGTCGTTCCGAAGATGGCAGGAAGGAGCAGGATATAGGAGCTCAAGCCAAAGAGCGCACAACGCAAGCTCCCTTCAGCTCGGAAGCCGAGGCAGCGAATCCCGTCTGGATCCAGCTTCGCCGCGAGTCGAAAGATCAGGATTGCCGGCCCCAGAAAGATCAGAGCCATGAGCAACAGGTTGCCCACGAGGTCCAGCTCACCCCCGTAGATCGAGGATAGAAGCGGCGGGTAGACAAGCACTCCGGCGAGCCAAACCAGCACAACGAGAACGAAGTGAGTAAAGCCCCAGCGCGCGAAGAAGTTGTTCCTCTCAGGAATCCAGACCTTCGATAGCGCTATCAACAGGGGCACGAGAATGAGCCCCACAGTGACCAGTGAGGCTCCGACCAGCACCCGTATGCCCTCATCGGAGAGGTTGCTGATGCCGGAATCGGACTCGAGGAGTGTGCTTAGAGTGCAGAGCAATCTAGGGTCCCTGAAGGGTTGTGAACGGATCGAGGAAGTGCCGCGAACGCCGTCGGAAAGGGCCTCAGTTCGGCCCAGCCCCGTCGATGGTTCCTTCCAGAGGCGAGGAGGCGTTTGCGTACAGCTTGCGGGGAATCCTGCCGCTGAGGTAAGCGTGACGGCCGGCGGCACACGCCAGCTTCATGGCCTCGGCCATCCGCAACGGTTCACGTGCGCTGGCGATGGCGGTGTTGAGCAACACACCGTCCACTCCCAGCTCCATGGCAGCTGCAACATCCGAGGCCGTCCCCACACCCGCATCCACGATCACTGGAATGTCCACCAGCTCCTGGATGATCCGAATCGCGTTCGGATTGAGCACGCCTTGTCCCGACCCGATCGGAGAACCAGCGGGCATCACGCTGGTCACGCCGGCTTCGGCCAGGTGAACGCACATTCGGGGGTCGTCCGAGCAATAAACCAGCACATCGAACTCCTGAGCCACCAGCTCCCGGGCAGCCTCCAGGGTCCCGACGGGATCGGGTAGCAGGGTCTTCTCGTCCCCGAGCACCTCCAGCTTGACGAGGCGCGTGTCGAGCACGTCTCTGGCCAGCTCCGCTGTCCGGATCGCGCTTGCTGCATCGAAGCAACCCGCCGTATTCGGCAGCACGTGGTAGCGCTCGCGGTCCACGAAGTCCAGCAACGAGGGTCCCTGGCTCGCGTCCAGGTTGACCCTCCTCACCGCCACGGTGACGCACTCGGTACCAGAGATCTCGAGGGCCTCGCGGGTCTCCTCAAAGCTCGCGTACTTACCCGTGCCTACGAGCAGGCGCGACTTCAAGCGCGCGTCTCCAAGCACAAGGGAGCCGTCTCTTAGATGTTCTTCTGTCATGATCTACTTCGATTCTCTGGCAGCGCAAAGGGGGTGTTCGCCCATGAAGCTCATCCTCCACCGACCAGAGTCACGAGCTCGAGCTCATCACCATCTTGAAGCTCCACCTTCTCGCGCAGGTCTCGGCGAACGAGGCGACGGTTCAACTCCACCGCCACCTGCTCTGGCCGCAAGCCCAGTTCGGTGACCAGGGATGCAACCGTGCAACTCGCAGGGATCTCTCGAGCTTCTCCGTTCAGCTGGATCTTCATGAAGGCTGGTGGGTCTGGTAGAGCCCCCACAGGCAAGCATTCTCCCAAACGAAGGAGAGGTGGGCTACGGCACGCGCAAGAAAGCGCACTTCAAATAGTTCGACTCCGGCAAGGCCAACAGGGCCGGATGGTCAGGAGCAGCACCTCGCATCTCTTCCAACCAGACGTCCCGCGCTGCCAGGCGTGAGGCCGAGCCCAGAAACTGCACGAAGTCCGGCTGACGTACGTTGTAGGAGCAAGAAGCGGAGACCAGCAGTCCACCAGGGTTCACCAGCCCCATGGCCCTGCGGTTGACCTCGACATAGCCCCGCTCGGCGCCCTTGATCTCTCGTCGATTTCGAGCAAATGCCGGGGGGTCAACCACAACCAGGTCGTAGGTCTCGCCCGCCTCGAGGCGATTGCGTAGCTCCTGCATGCAGTTCACCTTCTCGAACTTGACCTTGGCTGCCACGCCATTGCGTTCTGCGTTGCGGAGCAGGCGCTCACCAGCGCTTGAAGACTGGTCCAGGCAGATCACCTCGCTGGCCCCTGCCAGCGCCGCCCGAATGCCGAAGAGGCCATCGTAACTGAAGGCATCCAGGACTCTTCCACCACGATTGAGGTCAGCGGCACGAATGCGATTCACACGCTGATCGAGGTAGTGTCCCGTCTTGTGGCCACCGAGCACGTCAACCTCATACTCGAGGCCGACCTCACTGACCACGAGCGAGTCGCGAACCTCACCCTTGAGTGTCTCGACCCGTGTATCGAGGTCCTCGAATCGACGAACTGAGGAGTCCGAACGATCGACGATCGTCTCGAGCTCGAAGGGCAGGGCCTCTTCGAGCAACTCGACGAGAAAGTCCCGCATGCGGTCGGTGGCCTGGATCGAGCTCTGCACGACTGCGGTTCGTCCGTAGAGGTCGACAATCCACCCGGGTAGGCGGTCGGCGTCTCCTGCGATCAGCCGGCAAGCGCCCTCGGGGTTGAGGTACCCCATCGCCTCACGTGCCTTGATCGCGCGGCCGACGCGCTCCACCCAGAACTCGCGCTTGGGCTGTGCCTTGTCAGAGGTCACCAGCCGGACGGCAATCTTCGAGCTCGCACTGAAGAGTCCCCAGCCAATCGAGTTCCCGTTGGGATCCTCGACGTGAAGGAGTTCGCCCGGCTCGGCCTCACCACCGGCGATGTCATCACGATAGATCCAGGGGTGCCCACCGAGCACCCAGCGCCGGCCCTTGCCGGAGAGGGTTACCTGTCCCATGTCTGTTCTGCCTCAATTGCTGGCATCGGGGCACCATCCGCGCAGGCGCCCAGCTCTCGCCTCCCCATCACGGTCGCGGCCGTCTGAGAATGGGAAGGCTCGATTCAAGAAGGGGGCAGGATACCGTCGAGTTCGCCTGACGTCAGGATCGGATCCATGAATCGGGAGGCGACAGCCGCCGAAGGCCCCTCACTCGTCCTCTTCTTCAATCACTGGCTCGGTGAGCAGCTGGAATCTGGGGTCCTCGCGCAGGGACGCCAGGTCCGGATCCGATCGCGCCCATTCCTTCTGCTTCTCAAGGGCTCCGGGACTGGAACGATTCTCCAGGAAGTCGGCCTCGAGAAGCTCCAGAGCCCGCTCCCTCTCGCCCAGGAGGGCAAAAGTGCAGGCCAGATTGTAGTAGCCCCGTGGAGACTCAGGCACGTCGGCGATCAGCTCACGCGCCTCCTCATCACGGCCAGAGCGTGCCCGGTAACAGGCCAGCATGATCCGCATGAAGTCATCCTGACGTAGGGCGTAGGCCCGCTCGAAGTACGCCAGGGCCGCCTCGGGATCCCTGGCCTTGACATTGGAGTTCACCGCAAGGGAGACCAGATTCTCGGAGATCTCCGCATCGACAGCATCAGCCGCTGCCCGAGCACCTCGCTCCTCGAAGTGGGAGCGCAGTCCCTCGAGGAAGTCGAGCGAGCGCTGCATGTGCTCCTCGGCCTTCTTCGCATCGCCCTCATCACTCCAGCTCCCGCCGATCAAGAGCTGCGCCTGGGCGGACAGGTGAACTGCCCAGGAGTAGTGCTGGCGCAGGCCCTCTTCCTCGATGGCATCTCCAAAGGCCTCAGCCAGCTGCCGACACTCGACGTTGCGATCCTCCCGTCTCAGGAGCTCAGCCAGCTGCAAGGCATCCGCACTCGGCTGTCGCAGGCCGAAGAAACGCTCCTCGAGGCTCTTCTCGCGGAGATCTGTACTGACCCGATGCATCGCAAACGAGACCATCGTCAGCTGGCTCTCGAGCTCGGGATCGGAGTCGATCCTGCGCAGCTGTTTCATGCGCAGGTCATCGAACTCGCGCTTGAGGGAGAGAAACTCTCCCTGTGCCAGCCGTGCGAGAAGCCGTGAACGCCGGGGATCCACCACGGGATCGGCGATCTCGGGTAGGAGCTCAGGGAAGGGCTCGTAGCCCGGCATTTCTCTCCGGCTGATACTGGCCAGGGCACGCCCGATGGCCCTCTTCTGCTCGAGGCAGCGAGAGGCAGGCCAGGCCTCGTGATGCCTGGCAGCGAAGACCAGCCGCGAGGGGCTCAGGGAGGCTGAGAAGAACGGGTCGAAGTTCGAGACCGAGGCCACGTCCGCTGCCTGGGCCACCAGCTGGGCCTCCAGCAGCAGCGAATGAGCTGCCCTCAGCTGGTGCAGGAGCGCCAGATCGTCCGCAGCCTTTCCCGCGGCCAGGCATCTGAAGACCTCCGTGAACTCGACCATGGCCCGATCAATCAACAGATCTCGCTGTCGCATCGCACCACGTTCACCGGAGCGCTCGAAGTGTCGTGCTATCAATCCGTCCAGGAGGTCCGCGGCTCGCTCGAGCAGCTCACGGGCCTCTTCCGGCCGGTCGAGTGCAAGCAGTGCGTTGGCCTGGAGCATGGTCGACCGGGCGCGCCAGTTGCCGCGCCCGAAGGCATCCTCGGAGGGACTCGAACGCTCCAGCTGGCGGGCCCATGCGAGCGGCATTTCAGGAGAAATGCCACCCTCCTCGAGAGCTCGAATGACCCGTAGGTAGAGCAGCGGCCGGGTCGAGACCCCGTCCTCGGCAAACTGTGTCAGAGCACGGTCCGCGCGATCGTGTCGCTCCAGCTCCCGCAGTCTGGCCAGGAACAACTCGAGGCTCTCCTCCGCCGCTCGTCGCAGCATGGGATCGGGATCGGTGAGTCCCAGGACGATTGGGGCTCGCTCTCGAGCCAGCTCTCCCCCGCCTTCACGCTCCGCCAGACGCTTGCCATAGGCACGCAGAAAAACGGCCAGCACGTCGGCAGGCAGCACCCCGCCCTGTTCACCAAAGGATTCGAGCACCGCTTGCTCCAGGAGCTGGCGAGCCACCTCGGAGCGCAGGTACAGACGGTCGCTGAAGAGCTTGGCCCCATGGACTCGTTCCGAGGAGTGCAGCTCTCCTAGCAACCCAAAGAGTGTTCGCGCGGCGTCACCCGACTGTTCATCCGCCAGTGACTCGAGGGCAGCCCGCCGCACGTACCCGGAGGCATCCTCAGTCGCCAGTGACCGGAGCACGCTCAAGCGCTCGAGCCCGTCTTCAAGAGACTCGAGTTCGACGGCGGACAGGTAGGCGACCAGGGACTGGCGAGCGCCGGCATCAGGGTCGGAAAGCAGGCTCAGCACCTCACGGAGGTCCTCTGGCCGGGCTTTTTCGGCCAGTTCCTCAGCCCGATCCCGACGCTCTGCCAGGGAGTCCTGGACACCCAAGGGGCCGGCCCACGCCCCCAGCAGGGGGCTGGCCAGGAGCAATGGGCTGATCGATCGGAGCACGATGAGCTTCATTCTGAGTCGTCTTCCTCTATCTGATCCTGCCCCTGAGAGCGTCGCCAGCGATACTCGAGGGCCCGGCGTGAGAGCCCAACCTGACGGGCTGCTCCGCTGAGATTGCCTCTCTGTTCCTCCATGGCAACCTCGATCATGGCCAGCTCCATATCGTCCACCGAGAGGCCCTGGGCCAGGGCCCGGCTGGCCAGTAGTCTCGCCTCGCTCCGCAATTCCTGGTGAAGAAAACCGAGTTCCTCGGCCTGCACCTCTCCGTCCTCGGCCCGCCCGAGGACGAGAACCCGCTCGACCGCATTCTCCAGCTCGCGGAGATTCCCGGGCCAGCCATGGTCACGCAGCACTCCGTCTGCCTCCGGGGAGAACTCCCTGGTCTGGACCTCTCCGCGGCTGGCCGCATGCTCTGCCAGAGCCGACGTGAACTCGGACAGATCGCTCATCCGCGAGCGAAGTGGTGGCACGTCGAGAGTCACGACTGCCAGCCTGTAGTAGAGGTCCTCGCGGAACTCCCCCGCGGCAATCCGGCTGCGGAGGTCCACAGAGGTGGTCGCCATCATGCGAAGATCCACCGGGACAGGCTGACCACCGATCGGCTCGACGACGCGCTCCTGCAGAACCCTCAGAAGCTTGACCTGCAGATCCAGACCAAGGTATTCCACGCCCTCTAGCAAGATCGCCCCCCCATCAGCATGTCGAAATCGTCCCAGTCTCGACTCATGCGCCCCCGTGAAGGAGCCCTCCTCGTGGCCGAACAGCTCGGATTCCACCAGGCTGGCTGAGAGCGCACTCAGGGTGACCTCTACCAGGGGCCTCTCAGCCCGTGGCCCCAGCTCGTGTAAGCGCCTTGCTGCGCGGCTCTTGCCGCTTCCGCTCTCGCCCTGGAGGAGAATCGTCGCCATGGAGGCAGCCAGGCGTTGAAGCTTGGACTCGAGTTCCAGCGAAGGCCCCGAGCGCCCCACCACGTACCTGGCCGCGCCAGGGCGGGAATTCTGGAGGTCGCCTGTCATGGATTTGGACGGAGGAATGCACGCATGAAGAAGGGCCCTGCTAGGAGTTCGGACTCGGATCGTCTAAATCCAGCATTTGAGAGGCCTCGAGGGCCCCCTCAGGTTGACTCGTAAGGGAGGATATATCAAACTGATCGGTCACCTGAGACCCCTGAGAGTGTCGGCGGACCCCGCTGGCACTTTAGAAAGAGGCCCGTTCCCTTCGTACACCTTCGTGCCGCGGGGAAGTGGGCTTGACGCTTTTGATCGCTGATTCGCAACCGCGCCTGCTCCTACGCGAGCGCGGCCGTCCGACCGGTACGGTCGGAGTCAACAAGAAGACGACCCCTCGACTCTCCAACCTGTCGGAAGAGAGAGGTCAACCCGAATACCACCAACCCGACCCGAACGCCCTCATGGACACCAGCAGCCTGCTCCGGATGATCGATGCCATCCACCGGGACAAGGACATACCCAAGGAGGTTCTCTTCCTCGGGCTCGAGGAGGCATTGGCCACGGGAATCCGTAAGCGCCTGGGAGTGGGAGAGGATCTCGTTGTCGCCATTGATCGCACCACTGGTGAGGTCACGATGGAAGACGATGAAGAGGAGTACGAATTCGACCTTGCCGTGCTGGGACGAATTGTTGCCCAGGCCGTCAAGCAAGGATTCAGCCAGAAGGTCAGAGAGGCCGAGCGCGATGTCCTCTACGAGGAGTACGAGAATCGTGTGGGCCAGATCCTCAATGGAGTCGTCCAGCGATTCGAAGGTGACTACGTCGTCATCAACCTGGGACGCGTCGAGGCGCTGCTCGGTAAGGAAGACCGGGTTCGCGGCGAGACCTACTCCCCCGGCGACAGGGTACGAGCACTGCTGGTTGAAGTCCGCAAGGACGGCTCTCGAGTCAAGCTCTACGTCAGCCGCACTCACCCCGATCTCGTTCGTCGGCTCTTTGACCTCGAAGTCCCCGAGATCGCTGACGAGATCATCGAGATCAAGCGCGTCGTTCGAGAGCCTGGATACCGCACGAAGATGGCCGTCCAATCGGTCGACCCGCGTATCGATTGTATCGGTGCCTGTGTCGGTGTCCGCGGCTCACGTATCAAGGCCGTGATCGACGAATTGCGTGGCGAGCGCATCGACATCATCCGCTGGAGTGATTCTCTCGAGACCCTGATCATGAATGGTCTCAAGCCCGCGGTCATCCACATCGACAACATCTTCCCCGACATCGAGAATCGCCGTGCGATCGTGATCGTTGACGAAGATCAGCAGTCCCTGGCGATCGGTAAGAAGGGTCAGAACGTCCGCCTTGCCAGCAAGCTGTGCGGTTGGGAGATCGACATACAGACCCGCGAGCAATTCGAAGCCGCCACCCTGGGACAGACCCTGGGTACAGACTCGGAAGCGGGAACACCGGTGGAGATCCCGGTAGCTCCTGAGCCGATGGCCGAAGCGGTCACTGAGGCCGCACCCTCCGATCAAGACACCCTGCCCGTGGAGCCTCCGTCCCAGGAGCTTCCCTCCTCGGACGACCCGGAACTGGAGAAGCCGACGGCCGAGGCCTCAGCTGAAAGCTAGTCCCTGGCACCACACGTACATCCCCCGGGCATCAACTGCCCATCCCCACCTGTGTGGGACCACCTCATCCTCTCGAGGACAAACCAGTCAGACACGTTGAGTAAGAAGCGAATTCACGAACTCGCCAAGGAGTACGGCATGAGCGGCAAGGAACTTGCCGGCAAGCTGCGTGACCTTGGATTCACACATGTACGGAGCCACATGACGGCCCTGGACGAATTCGAGGAACTCTCTGTTCAAGGCGTTCTGGAAGCTCACGGGTACTCCCGTGGAGCTGGGGGTGATAGCTCCCTCGAGGCCGCGCTCGGAAGTGGCGTCATTCGTCGCAAGAAGAAGAAGAAGAAGGCCGCGATCACTGATGATCCGACAGGCGAGGTCGACTCCCCTGCCGCGACCCAGGTGATCCCTGGAGAGCAGACAGGCTCCCCGGCTGATGGAGATGTGACAGGGCCTGGAGGCCCTGATGAAGAGCCCGTCGACATCGAGGTCTCGACTCCGGAGGCCGAGAGCCAGCCTGTCGAGGCAATTGATGAACCCAACAAGCCAGTCACCGCAGAGGTCGTTGAGACTGCCCCTGTGAAGGTCGGCTCCGAGGAATCGGAGGAGGAACTCCTGGTAGCTCCTGTTGAGAGGGTCGTTGACACCCCCGCGCCTGACGATGTCGCCGAGCCTGCCCCCACCGAAGAGGTCATCGAGGAAGAGGAGGAGCCCCAGGCCATTGTCGAGGAGCAGCCCAAGCCTGAAGTGACCGAGCAGAGCGCTGCTACTGAAGAGCCCGCGAACAGCGAGACCGAGGTGGCCGAGGAGGCACCTGCAGAGGAGCTCAAGGCCACCGAAGGCGTGGGTGACGAGAAGGGTGTGGGGCCCGCCGGAAAGGTGGTTGGCTTCATCGACCTGAGCAAGATCCAGGCCACTCCCAAGAAGAGTGAGTCGCGACGCCTCCGATCACGAGACGACGTCCTACCCGACGTACGCCCAACCCTTCGGCACGACTCGCGCAACAACATGCTGCGTGGAGATCGTGGCTCCCGGAACTCGCTGACGGCCGCGCAGCTTCGCGAGCGTGAAGCGGGGCGCTACAAGCGCCACCAGAGGCCCGGCGGCACTGGCGGTGGCGGAAGAGGAGGACGTGGCGGCGATCGCGGTGGCTCCGGCCAGCGCTCACGCCAGAGCTTCGATGGTTCGCCCTACGCAGGCCAGTCCATCAAGGTCGAGCTTCCCGTGACCGTCAAGCGCCTGGCAGAGGCCATGTCCATCAAGGGCAACCAGCTGCTCAACACGGCCTTCAGAGAGCTGGGCTTCGGGGCGGTCACCATTGCCTCGACCCTGGACGAGGACACCGCCACCCTGCTTGCACACGAGTTTGAGGTCGAGCTCGAGTTCATTCGAGAGGTCGAGGCTGAAGAAGCCTTGATCGAGGGCCTGAAGGCCAAGCGGGATGCCATCGAGGACGAGCACCTCGAGCGCCGCAACCCGACGGTCGCCTTCCTCGGACACGTCGACCACGGCAAGACAACCCTGATCGACAAGATTCGATCCTCCACAGTCGCCGACGGAGAACACGGTGGAATCACCCAGCACATCGGCGCTTACCGCGTGACCACCGATCTTGGGCACCACGTGACGATCATCGACACCCCCGGCCACGCAGCCTTCACCGGTATGCGAGCTCGCGGTGCCGAGGCCGTCGACGTGGTCGTGCTTGTGGTGGCAGCCGATGCAGGAGTTCAGCCTCAGACCGAAGAGGCACTCGCCCACGCACGTGCAGCCAAGGTGCCGTTCATCGTCGCGATGAACAAGATCGACCGACCTGAGGCCAATCCTCAACGGGCTCTCGAGCAGCTCTCGGGCATCGATGTCATCCCGGAGGAATGGGGTGGCGAGGTCGCCGTGATGAAGGTCAGCGGCATCACCGGAGAGGGTATCCAGGAGCTCCTCGAGCGAATTTTCCTGGAGAGCGAGATCCTGGAGCTCGAATGCCACCCGGACGGCCCCGCGTCAGGCATCGTCCTCGAGGCCGAGGTTCAGCAAGGCAAGGGAATCGTCGCCCACCTGCTGGTCCAGGACGGAACCCTGGAACGCGGTAATGTGATCCTGGCGGGCGAGGGTTATGGAAAGGTGAGGTCAATCCACAACGACTTCGGCATCGAGATCGAGACTGCCGGACCGGCAGTCCCCATCGAGGTCTCCGGACTCTCTGCCCTTCCTGGTATTGGTGAGCCCTTCCACGTGGTCGCCAAGCTGGACGAAGCCAAGAAGGTTGCCGAGGAGCGCGCTCGCAAGAACCGTGCTGCATCGATGGCCGAGAAGCGCAAGCTCGACAACGCCTCCCTACTGCAGCAGGTCTCGGGCCCCGGCGTCTCTGAGGTCAATGTGATCGTCAGAGCAGATGTACAGGGGACCGTCGAGGTCCTCAAGAACGCCATCCAGGAGAAGATCCACGACGAGGTCGAGGCACGTGTTCTTCAGGCCGGCGTCGGAGCAGTGACGGAGAACGACATCCTGCTCGCTTCAACCTCGAATGCCCTGGTGGTTGCCTTCAATGTGGCCACGGGCACCAAGGCACGCCAGGCAGCGGAGCGCGAGGGAGTTCAGATCCGGAACTTCAACGTCCTCTACGATGTGATCGACACGATTCGAGCCCTGATGGAGGGTCGCCTGGCCCCCGAGGTCAGCGAGGAGGTCACCGGGCACGTCGAGATCAGGCGCCTGTTCCGCTCCTCCAAGGTCGGCAACATTGCAGGCTCACACGTGATCGACGGCACGATCGCACGAGACAGCCGAATTCGCCTGATGCGCGATGACTCGGTGATCTACTCCGGAACCCTGGCGTCGCTCAAGAGAGAATCAGACGACGCAAGGGAAGTCCGCGAAGGCTTCGACTGCGGACTTGTGGTGAGGAATTACAACGACATCCGCGAGGGCGACATTGTCGAGGCCTACAAGGTCATCGAGACCAAGCGAACCCTCGACTCACCGGCACGTTCGACAGAATAGGCCCCAGGGCCCCACCAGGAGGGGCCCTAGTGGAAAGCCAGCATGGCAAACCTCAGAGCCCAACAGCGCATCGAGTCGCGCATCAAGGAGCGAGCAGCCTACTGCTTGCAGTTCGAGGTCAAGGACCCGCGTTCGACCTTCGTCACGGTCACACGCGTGGAGCTCAAGCCAGACTTGAAGCAGGGCAAGATCTACTTCTCTTGCCTCGGTAGCGCCGCAGACCGACACAAGACCGAGAAGATGCTCGCCGACGCGGCCGGCTTCATACAGAGACAGATCGCACGGGTCCTCGAGACGAGAACAGTCCCCCACCTCGCCTGGGTCTACGACGACTCCATCGAGAAGGCCTCGCAGATTGACAGCTTGATCAGCGAGGCGCGGGCGAAGGACCAGACCCTCAATCCAGGCGACGAAGAGGACTGAGTACCGCGACCGGCTGCCTACTTGCGCCGCCAGACCGTCTTGCCGTCCTTGTCCTCCAGCAGGATCCCGCGCTCTAGCAGTGTGTCGCGTATCTCGTCTGAACGGGCCCAGTCCTTGGCCTGGCGAGCCGCCTCCCGCTCGTCGATCAGGGTCTGAATCTCGGAGTCGATTGACTCCTCCTCCAGGTCGAGCACTCCCAGGGCAAGCTCGACTCGCTCGAGGAAGCTCAGTCCGGCGCCGGCAGTCTCACGCCCCAGGCGGTTCTGGACGGCGTGATCACGGAGGGTGAACAGGGCTGCCAGGGCCTGAGGAGTATTGAGGTCGTCGTTCATGGCCTCGACGAATTCGCCTCTGGCCGTCTCCAGCAGCTCTGCCCCGGCGCCGTCCTCGGTCGCCCCTTCATCGCCAGCAGCGATGCGTCGCAGGCGCGTCACGAGATCATCCAGCTTCTCCAGAGCCTTCTGGGACTCGGCCATGATGTCCCACGTGAAGTTCAATGGCTGCCGGTAGTGCCCCCGCATCAATGTGTATCGCAATACCCGCGGCTCGAAGCCGCGCTCCACGATGTCATCGAGATTGTAGACGTTACCCAGGGACTTCCCCATCTTGCCGCCGTCCACCTGAAGGAACTTGGCGTGCATCCAGTAGGTAGCAAATGGCTCCCCTGTGAATGCTTCCGTCTGGGCTATCTCACACTCATGGTGGGGAAAGACATTGTCTTCACCACCGGTGTGGATATCGATCTTGTCGCCGAGATGCTTGCGAGCCATTGCCGAGCACTCGATGTGCCAACCGGGAAAGCCATCCGCGCCGAACTGACTATCCCACTTCATCAGGTGCTGTGGGTCGCTCTTCCAGAGGGCGAAGTCAGCCGGAGAGCGCTTCTCTGCGATGACCTCGATGCGTGCACCGGCGTCCAGGTCCTCCACGCGGTTTCCCGAGAGCCTTCCGTAACGCTCGAACTTGGCGACCTCGAAGTAGACGTTGTCACCTGCCCGGTAGGCGTAGCCCTTGTCGATCAACCCATCGATGATCTCGAGCATCTCGGGGATGTGCTCGGTAGCCCTCGGATAGACATTCGCCGGCATGAAGTTCAGCCGCGCGAGATCATCGAAGAACGTCGCCGTGATCTCCTGGCTGATCTTCCAGGGATCCTTGCCCTCTCGGCGCGCCTGAGCCTCGAGCTTGTCCTCGCCCTCATCGGCATCGTTCACCAGGTGCCCCACGTCGGTGATGTTCATCACCTGATTGACCTGGAAGCCCTCGTGCTGGAGCCAGCGCCTGAGCACGTCGGCGAAGATGAAGGAACGCAGGTTTCCAATGTGGACCCGGCTGTATACCGTCGGACCGCAGTTGTACAGGCGTACCTTGCCGGGCTCCAGGGGCTCGAAGTCTTCCTTGCGCTTGCTGAGGGTGCTGTAGATCTTGAAGGCCATGGCGATGATTAGGGGGTGACGACCTGGAGGGTAGCCGGGGCCTACCCCGATGCCCAAGGATAAGGTGGGCGAGCCCTGGAAACTTCACGGTCTTTGCACCACGAATCCACGCTGACCACTCGGAACGTGGACAGCAATTTGCGATCTTGGCCGGAGAAAGATCACGGGCCATCCAGATGCCCAGGAAAGCCTTGAAACGTCCCCCGCAGACACCCCCCGAGCTCCAGTGTGAACCAGGAGAAGAACTCGGCCGCGGCGCCACCGGAACGGTCTGGCGTGCCACGCTCACGCAGCCCCGAGCCGATCTGCCCAAGGGAGCCCCGATTGCCCTGAAGCGCCTCCACCCGGAGGTGGCGAAGGATCCACGCCAGGTGCAGGCCTTCCGGCGAGAGTGTCGGGTCGTCCTCGAGCAGAGCCACCCAGGACTGGTCGGCGGGATTGCCTCGGGTGAGGATGCGCCCGGCCCCTGGCTCGCCATGCAGCTGGTTCCAGGCTTCAGCCTTCGCGATCAGCTCGACAACCTCGGGGCCCTGCCAGAACCCCAGGTTCGAGCAGTGCTCGAACGGCTGGCTGGCGCCCTTGCAGCGCTCCACAACTCCGGCTACCTGCACGGCGACATCAAGCCGGACAACGTGCGCCTCGACGGTCAGGGGCGCGCCGTGCTGATCGACCTCGGCTTCGCCCAGGAAATCGCCAGCGAGGATCGCGGGGTCACGGGCAGCCCCTCCTACCTCTCCCCAGAGGAACTACGCGGACTCCCAGCCAGCACGTCGAGCGAGGTCTACTCCCTTGGAGTACTGCTCTATGAGCTCGCCACCGGTACGCACCCCTTCCTCACAGCGGATCAGCTGCGGAGTCGAGAGAGCCTGATTGGCGCCCTCAATGAGGGCAGCTTCGAGCTCCCGTCCCTGCGGGTCCCGACTCTATCGCCCCTCCTCGATCGCCTGCTCCAGGGGATGCTCCAGCGCGAGCCAGCGAGCCGGCTTGAGCTTGCGGAGATACTGGTGATCAGCAGCCAACAAGAGGAGAGTTCCTGGTGGCGCGAGCAACTTGATACCCCACTTGGCCCGTCACGACCTGGCGCCCAGTCCTCCTCCGCCTTGCCACTGGTTGGCCGAGACCAGGAGCTCGAACAGATGCTCGAGGCGGCGCGGCGAGCGTTCGCCATGGGCACGGACCTGAGCACCCCACTCGGTGGCGCTCTCGAATTGCAGGGCTCGAGCGGTCTTGGCAAGTCCCGGCTCATGCGCGAGTTCGCTGCCCGCGTGAGACTCTCAGAGCGCCCCCCGCTCTTCCTCGCAGGACGTTGTGCCCGCTTCGAGGAACAACGCCCTTGCGGCCCGGTGATTCAGCTACTGAGCCGCTTCTTACGTCTTCCCACGGGCACAGCACCTGCTGATCGGGAGCGAGCAATCCTCGATGAGCTCCTACCAAGCCGTGAGCGTGACACCCTGCTGGAGATCCTGGAGCCGGCCTTCGAGGGGACCACGGCAGCCTCGGTCCCGGTGGCTCTCTGCACCTGGCTGGTGCGCCTGAGTGAGAGTCGTCCCGTGGCGATCTTCCTGGATGACCTCGGTTTCGCTGACGCGGGCACACTGGAAATCCTGGCGCGCCTCGTGCGTCAGCTCGAAGGCAGGACGATGTTCCTGGTGGTCGGTCGTGATGATGAGGAGGTAGAGAGACGGCCCGATGCTCTCCGGCTCCTCGAGGAGCTCCTCCATCAGCTCACAGCCTTCCAGCGGCTGGAGCTGGAGCCCCTGGGTCAGGATGCCATCCTGGCCCTGACCGAGTCCCTCTTCGAGCGGGCCGCTCCACGAAGACGCCTCGCAAAGGTGCTCTGGGAGCGTAGCCGTGGGAATCCAGGCCTCATCTCGGAACTACTGCGAGGGCTGTTGGATCGTGGGGATGCAGTGCCCACCCCCGATGGTCTTCAGCTGCGTGTTCATCCAGATGACCTCCCCCTACCCGCCTCTCTCCGTGAGGAGATCCTGCGTGCCTACGCTCGCCTGGAGCCACATGACCGAGTGTGGCTCGGGAGGCTGGCCGTCTCCGGAGGCCGCATCCAGGCCAGCTTCCTGCAGCGCGCATGGCCAAAGGAGAGAGCCTCCACCCTCGACGAGACCCTCGCTCGACTCACACGCAGGGGGTGGCTGAGGACATCGGGGAATCGCTACAGGTTCAGACGCCCGGCGCTCCGTGAGGCCGTCTACAAGAGACTCTCCGAGAGTCGCAGGCGCGAGATGCACTCAGCCGTTGCGCATGCGCTTTGCCCCGCACCCGGCGGGCGGCAATCCCTGGCTGATGGCTTCCAGCGGGCCTATCACCTGAGAGCCGCACAGCAGTACGCCGAGCTGATGCAGATCTTGCCGCAACTGCTCAAGCGCATGCAGGACCGTGGTCAGCCAGCACGGGTGCACACGCTAGGACTCTGGGGGCTCGAGGCGCTGAGCCAGCTCCCTGACGGAGACGAGTCCCTGGCTCGGGCACTGGAGTTTCTCTGGGCATCAGCTGACGCAGCCGACCGCCTTGGCCTTCGAGAGCAACAACGTGCTCTACTCGATCAGCTGTCAGAGCTCGAGGTCGACTTCGAGGAGCAGCCGGAACAGGCCGGGAGGATCTACCTTCTTCATGCACGTTACTCCATCAGCATTGGCCAGTTCGGACCGGGCCAGGGCATGCTGATGAATGCTCTCCAGTGCTTCAGACGAAGTGGCCAGGCCGTACTCACCAGCGAAGTGCTCCAGCGGCTCGCCATCGTCCAGGCCCATACAGGACGCTTGGAAGAGAGTCGCAAGAATGCTCGCGAGGCTCTCCGAACGGCGCCTGACCAGCTCACGCGTGCCAAGGCAGATTACGCCCATGGCGTGCTCGACATGCTCGAAGGCCAGATTGAAAGCGCCCTGAAGCGTACCGACCGCTGCCTGATGTCCCTGCGCAAGGCAGATGTCTTCGAGGGCCTTTCAGTTCGAGCCATGGCCCACGCGCTCCGTGCTCGTGTCTACCGTGCAGCTGGGCGCCCCCGGAGAGGACTGGTCTCTGCCCAACACGCACTGCGCTTTGCTCAGCGAGCTGGAGAGCGACGCCTTGAAATCGAACTCCAGTCGAGACTCGGCGCGCACCTGCTGGACATTGATGAGGTCAAGGAGGCTGAGAGCCTGCTGCGCGACTCCCTGCTTCTCTCCACCGAGATCCAGGACCGCCGCGGCGAGTCGATCGCTTCACTGTTCCTTGGCATCCTGCTGGCTGAACAGAATGACCCCGGCGCCGAGATCTATCTGCGCCGCTGTACACGCATCGCTCGCGAGGTCGGATTGGCCAGGACGGAGGCCGTGTGTGCGGCGATTCAAGCGCGAATCCTCTTTCGTGGACAGGCCATCGAGGCGGCCCTTGAGTACTCCTCCAGGGCGATTTCCCTGCTCGATCAAGCCGGCGCCGAACTGATCGACCGCATCGTGATTCGCGGAACCCATGCCATGGTCCTGCGCGCCGCAGGTAGAGCCAGCGAGGCCGAGCCACAGCTCGAGCGCCTGCGCAGGCGAATGAGAATCGCCACGGCAAGGATCGGCTCCCAGGTCCTGCAGCGCCGGCAGCGTCTCGCGACGGGACAGCTGCTCAAGGCAGCGCTCTCCTCGGAGGGCCCGGTCTACCGCCGCGTGTAGCTCGACCTGCCTGAGGCCTCCAGAGGGAACGCTGCCCTACGAATATATTGAGAATCAATCTCAATAAAAGCGTCGGTGGATATTGACATTGAGACCCGTTCTCAATAAAACCTCACGCCATCAAGATGAAGTTTGCCCTCCTGATTCCCCTCTACTCCGCCCTTCTAGCCGCCCACACGGTCGCAGAAGTTCCGGCTACTGAGCGGGTGGAGCGGAGCCTGGTAGCCATGGGCACGCACCTCGAGATCAGCCTGGTGGCCGACTCCAGAGCCGCTGGACTCGCGGCCAGCGAGGCCGCTCGCGCCGCGATCGAGGTGGTCGAAGCACGACTGTCCACCTGGCGTCCGGACTCCGAGCTCTCGCGGCTGAACGCCAGCGACGTCGGAGCAAGCTTCACTCCAACTCCCCTGCTGGCCAGCGATCTCGAGCGTGCTTTCCGCTGGCGTGATGACAGTGACGGTGCATTCGATCCAGGCCTGGGCCTCCTGGTTGACCTCTGGGACCTGCGTGGACAGGGGCGGCAGCCGAGCGCCGAGGAGATCGAAGAGACTCTCAGGTCCTGCGGTAAGAATGCCTTCTCGCTCGCACTCCCCCACAGCCTCTCCCGCAATCTCGAATCCGCTCGGCTGGAAGAGGGTGGCTTCGGGAAGGGAGCTGCCCTGGATGCTGCCCTTGTCAGCCTCCGAGCGCTGGGGATCGAAGAGGCACACATCGACCTTGGAGGCCAGAGCGCGGTGCTCTGCGGCAGCACGCCTGTGACCCTCGGTGTCGCCCATCCCGATGACCGTTCACGCGGCTTTGTCGCTCTCGAACTCCCAGGCGGATCGATAGCCACCTCTGGGAATAGCGAGCGTGGCCTGGTCGTCGGGACCGAGCGAATAGGACACGTGCTCGACCCCCATACCGGTCGGCCCGCCAAGGACTTTGGCAGCGTGACCGTGTGGAGTCCCAGCGCCTTCGATGCCGACTGTCTCTCGACGGCGCTCTACGTCATGGGGCCCGAAGAGGCGCTCAAACTCGCGGCAACCCTCGACTCAGTAGAGGCCCTTGTCCTGCAGCGCAGCAAGCAAGGCATTCGCGTACGCGCGACTCAAGGGCTCAAGAACAAGCTGCACACCCTCGACTCTGCCACGCAGATCGAGTGGATCCCCATCCCCACCTCTCTGGACTCAAGTCCACAGAATCAAGATCCAGATCAGCCTCTATGAGACTAATGACTTCGTTCATGCGCACGCACCTGACCGGGGTTGGCGTCGGCCTTCTTGGCATGACCATGCCGCTATTCGCGCAGGACAATTCCGTCGAGAGCCGACTCGACAAGCTCGAACAGGAAAACGGCGTCCTCCGCGATCAGGTGGACTCCATGTCCGGTCAGCTGGAGAGCTTCGAGTTCCGCGACATCATCCCGCCGATTGGAGACAGCTTCGCAGGGATGGGCCCCGCCGCCTCCAAGATCTACTCCAAGGAGTCCGGCCTCTCCATTGGTGGCTACGGCGAGATGGTGTACGAGTCTCCTTCTGGACCTGATCCCGCAAGAGCCGACTTCCTACGCAACATCATCTATCTCGGCTACAAGTTCGACGAGCGCTGGGTGTTCAACTCGGAGATCGAGATCGAGCACGCCGATGAGATCTACCTCGAGTTTGCCTACCTGGAGTACCTCCAGTCAGAGGCCATGAGTGTGCGAGCGGGAATGCTGCTCATCCCCATGGGAATCATCAACGAGATGCACGAGCCCACGACTTACAGGGGCTCGGCGCGACCCGAGACCGAGCGCAGGATCATCCCCACGACCTGGCGCGAGAACGGCGTGGGTCTCCTCGGCAGCAGCGGGGACTTCAGCTACAAGTTCTACGTCACCAGCGGCCTGAATGCCGAGGGCTTTGATGCAGATGGACTGCGGGGCGGACGCCAGAAGGGTAGCAAGGCCCTCTCACAGGATCTCGCTGCCACGGCGCGCGTCGACTGGGCCCTGGACAATGGCCTCGATCTGGGACTCTCCGGCTACTACGGCGATTCAGGTCAAGACCAGGCGGGCCTCTCCGATGCTCCCACCGCTATCTACGAGGCTCATGCCCAGTATCAGTGGCGTGGCCTGAGATGCCGCGGCTTGTTCGCCATGGCTGATGTGGGAGATACGGTCGAGATCTCCAACACAGTTGGCTCCACGGTCGCCGAGGAGATGGAAGGCTGGTACCTCGAAGCGGGCTACGACATCATCAGTGACCTCGCTCCCGAGAGCGGGCAGTCGGTGATCCCCTTCGTGCGCTACGAGGAGGTCGATACCCAGGCCTCGGTGGCTGCGGGCCTCACACCCGATCCGATCCAGGACGACACGATCGTCACCATGGGAGTCGACTGGAAGCCCATCGACAATATCGTGTTCAAGGCTTCCTATCAGGACTTCGACAAGACCCCTGACTCCCTTCAGTTCAGCCTCGGCTATGTCTTCTAAGCTCTTCATCCTCATTGGGCTCTTCTCACTGCTGATTGCAGCCCCCGAAGCCTCCGCCCGTGTGGGAGCCCTTGCGAGGCCGCTGGCGACCAGCAGCACCTCAGGCAAGACCCTGCTGACTCGTGACGAGGCCCTTGCTCTGGCCTTTCCCAACTGTGTCGTGGAGCGGGACACCGCTTTCCTCTCGAACGACAGCCGGAATCGCATAGCCAAGCTCTCGAAGGTCGAGTTCAAGGGCAAGATGGTCTACCCCTACCGGGCAACCCGAGATGGCAAGTGGATTGGAACCGCTTACTTCGATACGCATCGGGTTCGAACTCTTCGAGAGACCCTGATGATCGTGGTCGACCCCGGGGGCAAGATCGGTCGGATCGAACTCCTGTCCTTCGCCGAACCACGGGAGTACATCCCTCACGAGAGGTGGTATGCGCAGTTCCCTGGCCGCAAGCTGGATGACAACCTGTTTCTGAAGCGGAAGATCCGCGCAGTCACGGGTGCAACCCTGACCTCGCAGGCCACGACTGGATGCGCAAGGCGAGTCCTGGCCGTCCACCAGGAGCTGCAGCGACTCGAGGCAATCGAGATCAAGCGAGCCGAGGAGCAGCGTCGCAAGAAGAAGGAGCTAGAAGGCCTTACAGGATCACTTTGCGAGTCTCGCTGACCCTGCGTCCCTGATCTCCATTCCAATGACCCGAGGTCAGAGCTGGTTCGTGCACGGATCCAACCTCTTGGTCGGGGGAACAGGAATCGTCTATGGATGGATGCGGTACTTCATCGTTCCCCAGGACGAGTTCTCTGTGGTCAACCACCCGCTCCAACCTGAATTCCTTCACTGGCACATCCTCTCCGCCCCACTCCTGGTCTTCGCCATCGGGCTCATCTGGAGCGGTCACGTTCTGACCCACTATCGCAGGAATACAGCCCGTGGCCGGCGTACCGGCCTCACCCTGGCAGCCACCGCATTCCCCATGATCTTCTCGGGGTACGCACTGCAGGTCAGCGTTAACGAGAGCTGGACTGAGGTCTGGATGTGGCTCCACCTCGCAACCGCAGGCATCTGGTTGTTCTTTGCCGTGATCCACCCTTTCCTCCCCACCCCAGATCGAGTCGGGAGCACGGAGGAGGGCTGATCAGGTTGCTGCGGTCAGTGCGCGGAATTCTCCGCCATGCCCACTTCACGTGGATCAACCCTGCGTCCGAAGAGGTTCTCGAAGAACCAGCCAAGTGCATGTACGAGGCTTGCTCGGCGGTGCGCTACCAGTACTGAACGTACCAGCTCGTGACGACGCCCCCGATCCGGCTCGTAGGCGAGCATGAATCGCATGAAGTCTGCTGAGCTCAGTGCTCGACCGTGACGACTCTCACGGCGTGCCACGTAGCGATAGAGACGCCGCAGATTCTGCATGATCTCGCTGGGACTCAGCTTCTCACGGATGACTGACTGGTCAAGGTCAATCACCCAGAGCTCGGGCTCGGCCCCATCGAGGACGCCTGCGGGTACCAGGATGTTGGAGGGTGTCAGATCCGAGTGAAGGCAACCGTGTCTGTGCAAGCGCCTGACAAGCGATCCCGTTGCACTCAGCAAGCTGCGCAGGACGGGACGGGGGAAGTCATCTGATCTCGCCAGCCCGAGCACGAACCCGAGGTCGATCGAGTCCTCCAGGCGGCGGCTGACCAGGTCCAGGTACCAGCCTATCAGGAATGCTGGTCGAGCACGTGCTGCCACAACCTGGGGTGTACGAATGCCAGCCTTGCGCAGAGATGAGGAGAGGATCAGCTCCCTGAAGGGGCGCTCAGGATCCAGGTAGCGCTCACCTGTAATCCAGCGCATGAGCCCTCCGTGGCTGAACCGACGCACCACCAGTCGCTCGCCCCCCGCGTCGAGCTCGTGCAGCACCCGACGGCCGGAGAGCTCACTACGCTTGAGGCTGCCGTCCTGCTCCGGGCCATAACCAGTCTCGTGCACCTCGCGCGCCAGATCTGCGTGCAGGGCCAGAATGCCTCCCGGGCTCTCATCTACAAAGTAGCCCGACGGCAGCTCCTCGAGAATGGGGAGTGCTTTGGTCATCGTATGGATCGCCGGCAGGCGTGGATGCCTGCCTGGCGATGGACCTAGCCTTGAACTAGAGCCCCTGGCCAAAGGCCGGGCCGTCGCTCGTGGGCTTGGCTGTGGGCTCGGCTGTGGGCTCGTCTACGGGTTCGGAAACGACTTGCTCCACCTTGGGCGGCCGGGGGACCTCCTTGACCGGGGCCGTCGACGGCCCATCATCGAGTCCCAGACCAAAGCCCTGGCCGGTGCTCCTCGCCTTGACCTCCTTGGCGGGTGCGCGCTCTTCGCGGGGTGCGCGCTCTTCGCGGGGTGCGCGCTCTTCGCGGGGTGCGCGCTCTTCGCGGGGTGCGCGCTCTTCGCGGGGTGCACGCTCTTCGCGGGGTGCACGCGTGGATCGATCACGATCACGACTTCGAGAGCCTCGACCGGGACGTCCATCACGGCCGGAGTCACGATCACGACCGTTGCGGGAGTCGTTGCCCGAGACGACTTCGCGGTCGCCATCCTGCCGACTCTCGCCACGATCATGGTCACGGTCACGGTCACGGTCACGGTCATGATCTCGGTCTCGATCTCGGTCTCGGTCTCGGCTACGGCCACGAGGATTCCCTCCACGGCCTCCACGCCTTCCTCGCTCTCGACCACCTTCACGAGATCGCGGCGGCGAGCCGTCTTCAAAGATCTCACCCATCTCGAGGAACTCGGTGGGGATCGGCTCGGAGAGATAGAGGGAGCCTCGATCGTAGAAGTTGATGCCCTGCTCCCAGGCATCCAGAGCAAACACGGTCATGACAACGTATCGGCGAGCCTGGCGACGACCCGACTCTCGAGCCTGGCCTTCCTCTTTCGCCAGATGCAGGAACGCTCGCCGACCTGCGCGCAGACCATAACGCTCGGCCCGCTCGGCATCGCGACAACCAAGGCCAACGTAGAGCACCTCGGCAGGTTTCTCCGACTCGCCAGGGTCAACCTCGATCGAGTGTCCGTAGAGAGCCCGGATTCGGCCATCCGTGATCGAGTAGCGGACCCTGTCTCCGGTCTCGATGGCGTCGAGTAGATCGTCCTCTTCGATGGACTCTCCCAGGCGCTCGTTGAGAACCTGAACGACCTCGTAGACATCCGCGGCACCAAAGCGGTCGAGTTCGATGTCAAACTCCTCCGGCTTGTGGCGGAGCATGTAGGCCAGGGAACGGGTGATACGCTCAATAAGGGACGGGTTCGTCATCGTTGCGAGAGTCTGCAAATTCGGGCCGGGAGTGGCGGCCTGTGGGGCTCCGAGCCCTGCCACCGGACAGAATGCCGGGGGGGCCTCAGGTTGCGTTTAGGCCCGGGATTGTAGCCACACGGCTCGCTCGCTTCTACGGGGCTCAGGGCAGGTTGGCCCCTCCCCCGGCATGAGCCGGGCAATTTCGAGGCCCGGGCCGCTTCAGAGAGCCTCCAGGGGCTCCATCTCCCCCTCACTCTTCCCGATCACGGCGGCCCCGCAGGAGTCTGACCAGACATTGACCACCGTCCTCATCATGTCCAGGGGGCGATCCACGGCCAGGAGCAGCGCAGCCCCTTCCAGGGGAAGATTCAGAGCCGAGAGGATGGTCAGCATCATCACCAGACCGGCCGAGGGAATACCCGCCGCGCCGACACTGGCCAGCAGGGCCATCAGGACCACGAGGGCCTGGGAGCTCAGGCTGAGCGGGTCTCCACCCAGGGTCGCGTAGTACTGGGCCAGGAAGATCACCCCGATGCACTCGTAGAGCGCCGTCCCGTCCATGTTGATCGTGGCACCCAGCGGAAGTGTGAAGGAGGTCACCTTGTTGCTGACCTTGCCGCGCTCCTCGACCGTACGCAGGGTCACCGGCAGGGTCATACTGGAGGAGCTCGTGCTGAAGGCTGTCATCAATGCAGGCGACATGGCCCTGAACCAGGCCACCGGCGAAATCCTGCCGACGAACTTGAGTACCAGGGGCAGGGTCAGCCCTGCGTGCAGGATCAGCGCCAGGGCCACGGTGGCCATGTAGAGCAGCAGCGCCTTGAAGGGCTCGACGCCCGTGCTCGCCACGACCTTGACCAGGAGGGCGAAGACTCCGTACGGCAGGAGCGCCAGCACACCCTCGGCCATGCGCATCATCACCTGGAAGAATGACTCGAACAGGTTTCTGATCCTGCTCGAGTGTGGCTCTGCTGTCCGGGTGATGAAGTACCCCAGCAGCAGGGCAAAGAAGATGATCTGGAGCATGGCTCCGTTGGAGGTGAGTGCGGTGGGGACGTTGTCCGGCACCATGCGCTTCAGAATCTCGATGAAGTTCTCGCTCCTCTCACCGGCGTTGGCGCTTGGAGAGAGCCCGAGCTGGGCGCCCTCTCCGGGTCGAATCACGTTCACGAGCACCTGGCCCAGGATGATGGCCAGCAAGCTCGTGCCCATGTAGTAGGCGAAGGTCTTGACTCCCAGACGCCGAAGATCCTTGAGCGCCCCCACGCTGGCGACACCACTGACAATTGAGCTCAAGACAAGCGGAACGATCAGCATCTTCAGGAGCGCCATGAAGATGTCGGCGGCGAAGGCAAACCAGTAGATCCCGCGAGCCCTGGGGCAGTCGGGCTCCATCCCCAGCGCAAGAGCTACAGGCTGGGTGACCTGCTCGTCGCTAGCAAGCACCAGCCAGAGCACCTGCCCATTGACGGCCTGCGCTTGCGCGTCGACAAAGTCCGCGGGGGTCCGCAGGGCAATGGTGCGCTCTCCGCCTCCTTCACCCCCTTCATCAGCCGCGCCGCCGGAAGCACTCTTACCGCGATCAACGATCAGCCGGTCGTAGACCCGACCGACCTCCAGCTTTGACTTGGCCGATGGGCCCTCGACGCTGACCAGTTCGATCCCTGTCTGGTCAGTGGCCTTCCAGGTCGATCCGCTCCAGGCTGGTGCCTCGAGCTTCCATTGCATGATGAGGCCGACGATCAGACCGCCGGCCATCCAGAGCAGAACCTTCCAGTGCGCTTGCATGCGAGGAGCTTACCCCACAGGGCCCCCCAATCGAAAAGCTGGTCTCGATCTGACCGTAGAGCCGCCTCCAAGGCCATCGCTACTGGCCGGGTGAAATAGAAGGGCGGCCGAGCTCAATGAGACTCGACCACCCTCCAGCTTCTTCGATTGCTGTACTGTCTTTGCCCTAGGCGCCCCTGCAAGAGCCCCAGGAGCCAGAGCCGAATTCGAGATTATCGACGCATCCGGCCCGCCCTCGGCCAGGATTCACATCCATGCTGGCGCTCAGCCTGAGAGGATCCGGCGCGCTCGTCTTGGACTCGACTTCCGAAGCCTCACCGCCAGGCCCAGCGAGCGAGGGCTTCAGCTCTCCGCCCTCTACTTGATCTCGAGAGCTCTCCCGTTTGAAACCGATTGCCACGAGCTCCTCGAAGAACGCCTCGTCACCACGAACCTCTACCTTCAGCTCCTCGCCACTCTCCCTGTCGACCCAGAGGAATGATGCGCTCGATCTCAGCGAAGGGCTGATCGGGTGGCTGCTGGTCTCTCCACACGATCCCTGGCCGCGTACCGAAAGATTTGGATTTTCGTCCCCCTCGTACCTTGCTTGCTCTTCTCTTGGCTTGTTGCTCTCTTCACTCATTGCAGGATAACTCCTTACTGTTGGAAGCTTGTTCGGTACCGCTGGTCGCAGGTTTCAATCAATCCTCCACCAATTCGACCTTTTCGATTCTCGAACTCTCCCTGGCCTCCAGCTACTTCCTGGAGGGCTGCACTCTGAAAGACTCCCAGAGGTGCTGCTTTTGACGATTGATTCGAGAAAACTTCCACTAACTGGAGAAAACCCCGTGGACGGCCCTCTCCGTAGGGGTGTGTGCCTGCCCAGCCGCTGGGTGTTCACCGCGCAGGCTCGACCTTGCCTCGGCCTCACACCGCCTGGCCAGGGATAAAGATCAGACAGGTGAAAACCGCGTGAGCGTGGGCACACTCCTGGCTTCAGGCCTGGCCTGTGATTGCCAGCCACGGGTAGATCCTTCCACTGGGTCCCACACGACAGGAGAGCGATGCCCTCCCCGAGCCCCACCGGTCAGTGAAGAATCACAGTGGCAGTCCCACTCGTTACTGCACCTCGAGAGGTTTGAGGTCCATGGCCGCCGGACTCTCCTGACCGAGCAGACCAAGTGTCGTGGGTGCGATGTGCAGCAGATGCACTCCCTCCTCGGGCAGCTTCACCTTGCGGTTGCAGAGGAACATGCCCGCCACATGCTTGGGAGCTACCGAGACATGCCCACCGGACCAGTTGGCGTCATTGGGTTCGAAGATCTCGCCAGCGATGACCTCACCAGAAGCATCCTTGTCGAGATCCGTGCCGCCTGAGGTCGTTCCCCAGGAGACGCGATAGTACGGTCGGAAGCCGACCATCAGGTCTCCCTCTCGGTCCCGGTACGGACCATGATGGACGTCATCGATGAAGGTCACCTCTTCGACCACAGGGATGTTCGCCCCGCCCCGGTTGTCCGTCAGACCGCCCAGCTTCTGGGCAATCTCCTCCAGTACTGCGCGTGAATCTGCCGGCTCAACGATCCCATCAGCTTCACGCCCCTTCAGGTTGAGGTAGATCATTCCAAGTCCCATGGCGTAGGCCTGAGTCTCGGTCCAGTCCACGAACATCAGAGCTGCATTCATCCGTGTACTGGGGAGTCCATCCTTGACCTTCAAGTAGCCGTTCTCTGCCAGCCAGTTGTTCAGGTGCACCTGATGGCGGAAGCTCTGGAAGCCATGGTCGGCACAGACCAGCAAGGTGTCATCTTGCTCCAGGTACTCGTCGCGTACCCAGCCAATGATCCGGTCGATCTGTTCATAGATCACGGGGATCGTCTCGCGAAGCTCGATCTCCTGACCGAAGAAGGTCACCTTCTGGGAGGCCTTGGCCTCGTCATAGAGCGGGTGCTCGGGGTCGTAGTACTGATAGCACATGTGCTGCACCCTGTCAGGCGTACTGAAAACAGACATCAGCACATCGAAGTTACCTTCATCCAGGGCTGCCCGCGTGATCTCCTCGCGCCACTTCATGGTGAACTCGATGTCCTGGAGCATGGTCTCCACATCGATCACCTTGTCCTTGAAGGGCATGGTCAGACAGGCCCAGCCAAATGTCTCGAAGGGCCCGCCGATCCCTGCCGAGAGCTCAACAGAAAAGTCCGAAGGCTGACTGACCGGCTGCCAGAACTGCGGGTTTGCCGGATCGATGTCCAGCGTGTTGACGAAGAGGGTGAAGGTCTCGTCGTTATTGATGATCTTGGTGCGAGTAACAGCGTGAGCCTTGATCAGAGGGTTGAGCTCAAAGGCAATGCGGTACCAGTCTGACCAGACACCGTCCTTCAGTTCCTGCGCCTGGCCATCGATGGTCACCCGCGCACCACCGGGCATCTTCTCGATGATCACTGGAACGGTGACCCTGGCCCCCAGATCAAGAATCCCTTCAAGCTCCTTCTTTCTATCTCGCAGCTTGGAGCCTTCCTTCCAGCCCGTCCCGCTGGAAGGCTTCAATCGCTCCTCGAGTTCAGCAATCTCCTGCTCGAGCTTGGGGATCTCGTAGAAGTTCTCCGGCCCGTAGAGGGAGCACTCGATCCGGTCGTTCCGCCAGTTGGGTACGCGGAAGATCGTGCCCGCAGTGGGCGACGAGCGCCCAACCGGCTCCTTGTCGATCTCGTCCTCGCTGGTCGTGTACACGAACCACTGGCCATTGTCACCGCGACAGTCCGGCAAGCCGAGGCCACCCAGGACCTTGGCTCCCTCGGGGACCTCCTTGTCCCAGGCCATGGCAGCATCGAGAACCACTACCTTGGACCCAGCTCGTGCTGCATGATCCCAGAAAGCATCGACCTCGACCGGGTTTCCGACGATGCCCGGAATCGATTCGGGCACGTACTCCTTGGCGCTACGTGCACCGTAGGATCCCACACCTCCCAGGATCAGGGCCAGGAAGAGAGAGAGACCCAATTTCAGCCTCAGGAGAACCTTGAAGGCAAAGAGGAAGATCAGGAAGACGGCCAGGCCGACGATGGCCATCAGCGCACTGGAATTGTAGCTCGAGAGAAAGCTGATCAGCGTTCCCGTGTCCAGATCGGCCACGTCTCGCTCGACGGTCTTCTGGTGCCCGATTGCTGGTACGGGTGAACCGTTGGACTTGACCACCTCACCGTCTCGAACCAGGTCCCGCTTGACGAAACCGGGGACCCCGGTCTTCGAGGGGTTCTGACCCGTATTCAGGGCCGCCCAGGCCACCGGTGACTCCGCCGAGTAGGTCGTGCCGAGGGGCTCGAAGGTACCCTCCTGAGCCAGCGCCTGGAGATTCGGCATGCGCCCCTCTGCCGCTAACCTGGCAGCCGTGCGATAGTCCCCGCCGTCAAAGCCGAGTACAAGGACACGCCCGTCGGGAGCTGCGGACGAGGTCGATGAGGGGATCGGAGCCTTCACCGTCATCGAGCTGATGCCGAGCAGAGCAGCGACGAGCAGGGCGAGAGGAGTCAGGCGGCGAGTGGCCGAGAGGAATTGGAGCATCGTGATCAGTGCTTCCCCGATGTTCTGCGCCGGGGGTACCATGCCGTCTCAGCCCATGAGAGCGAGAGGGCAAGGAATCTAGATGGAAGTAGAGAGGAACCCAAACGAAGGCCAGAGCCTATCAGGAGCCGCAATGAGCGACTACGGGCTCGGTGGCCGACTGATAGCCAGACGGCAGGAAAATGCTGTGATCTCGACATTGTCCGCCGATCGGCGAGGTCGTGGGACGGTCGCAATCCTGGGAGGCCTGGCAGTTCTGGCCTTGATCTTCTGGATCCTCACTCGCTCCGATGGCGAAGGCGCAGCGAGCGAGGCCATCAGCCCTGAGATCGCCCTGAGAGGCCCCTCTGAAGTCGTGGAGCGCAACAACGGAGCCAGTGAGGTCACCCCGAGGCCCCGGACCGAGGAGCCACCTCCTGGCGAGCCTCGACGAGGTGCTCAGCCCAGCTTCAAGGGCCGGGGCTCCGTCCGGGGACTGGTGACCGCGGCCAAGGGCTCGAAGCTCCCGGAGAGCTTCACTCTCAACGTGGGCCCCAGCGACTCCCTCTTCGGTCGCGAGTTCGCCGAGTCACGTGCAACCGAACTCACAGCGCCAGAGTTCGAGATCAGTGACCTTCCCATGGGCGGCTATGACGTTTGGGTCAAGGCCAGCGGAATGAACTCGCGCCGCTACCCTGTCCTGCTCAGCCAGAGCGCCTCGAGCCCTTACCTGGTCTTGAGGGTCTCACCGACCGGCTTCATCGACGGGTTCGTGATGAACAAGGACGGACGTCCGGCCCAGGATCTGCAGGTCACCCTGCAGGCGATGTTCGGCGATGAGCGGCTGGAGACTCTCACTCGCGGCGACGGGTTCTACACGATCACGGACGTGCCGGATGGCGAGTACAAGATCAGCTTCGGTCCCCTGAATGAGCCACTGGTTCCTGCCCGGGAACTGATCTTCCAGGCCCCCTCCATGCGCTTCCCGAAGATCGAGCTCCCCCCCACCGTTGACATCCTGATCCACACGACCGACCGCGAGGGTCATGCCACGGGTGATGTGACGATCAACGGCTTTGGAAGGCCGTCCGGCCAGCTGGAAGTGGTCACTGACTTCGGTGGACTTGGCTGGGTTCGCAACCTGCCTCCCGGACGCTATCGAGTGGCGGCCCGCAATGGGGACGGGCTCAAGGCCAGGATCACCCTCGAGGTGAAGGACCAGATGGGCCAGGAATTCTGGATCGCCATCCGCTGAAGCGGACCTGCGTGAAGACCTCCCTCGATACCGGTCTGCGGGGAATCGTACAGCTCGCGTGGCCCACGGTGCTCTCGTGCGTCATCGGAAACGGCTTCCGCATCAATGACCAGTTCTGGGTGCAGGGCCTCGGTCCGGAGGCCCAGGCAGCGATTGGTTCCAGCACCGTCGTTGTCATCCTGAACTTCGCGCTCATCTTCGTGGCCATCGGTGGCTCCGTGCCCCTCGTGGCGCGTGCGACCGGAGCTCAAGACAACCAGCAACGCGATGATGTGATCCGTCACACCGCCCTGATTGCCAGCTGTATTGCGCTATTTCTGACCATCTTCGGCTGGTTACTGACTCCACTGATCACCCGTGCATTCAACGTCGAGCCAGGGGTCGCGCCGTTGATGTCGGAATATGTGAGAACGATCTACCTGTGCAGCCTGCCGCTGGTCTTCGCTCCACTGGTGGACAACTTCCTCATCTCCATGGGCAATACACGCCTGCCGATGTGGCTGCAGTGCTTTGCCGTGGTCAGCAATCTGGCTCTCAATCCCCTGTTCATCTATGGCTGGGGCGACTGGCAGGGAATGGGAATCGCCGGTGCTGCGCTGGCCACCGGACTCTCTCGGGGTGGCGCGGCCACACTCGGGATCTTCGTGCTCATGAAGACCTACAAGATCTCACTCTTCAAGTTCTTCAGGCCACGTGCTCAACAGGTCCTCAAGATCCTCAGGCTCGGCACCCCGACCGCACTCTCGATTGCCGTCTACGCTGGAGTCTACTTCGCGCTCTTCGCGCTGGTCATCGGTGAACTCGGTCGAGATGTGGGTGCGGGCTTCAGCATCGGCTTCAACGTCTTCGAGAGCGTCAGCTACCCCTTCTTCCTGGGAATAGCCGTTGCCGGAGCCTCCCTGGTCGGCCGCTGCCTGGGCGCGAACCAGCAAGACTCGGCCTGGAGGGCGGTGGTCATCGTCAGGCGCATCGGACGAGTCGTCGGCCTCTGTTTTGCGCTGACCTTCTGGTTCGGTGCTCCCTGGATAGCTCCCTGGTTCACCGACGACCCGGGTGTTCTGGCCGAGACCTTGAGCTACGTGAGCATTCTCGGTTGGTCCCAGCTGCTCGTCAGCGAGGAGGCCATCAACGAGAGGGTGCTCCTGGGAGCCGGACATCCCAAGGCTATTTTCTGGATCAGCACCCTGGGCAACGGCCTGCGTATCCCCCTGGCACTGCTGGCGGCCACCTACCTGGGCTACGGTGCGATCGGCGTCTGGTGGGTCATCAACATCACGACCCTCCTCAAGGGAGGCCTCTTCTTCCTCGAGGTCCAGCGAGGCTACTGGGTCAGACCGATCGGAGCACAGCGCGTCTAGGCAGGCGCGAGAGCTGCCTCCTCGAGGAGTTGTCACTCAATGACGCTCCCTGCGAGCGCCTGCTCGAAGTCGGCAATCAGATCGCCGGGATCCTCGATCCCCACCGAGACGCGAATTGTGCCCGGCAGGATTCCAACAGCGAGACGCTCCTGTTCACTCATCTTGGCGTGGGAGGTCCGAGCCGGCTGGCAGACCAGGGACTCGACCCCTCCCAGGCTCGGCGCCGGCAGTGCGAGTCGAAGCCGGGAGAGCAGGATGTCCGCCTCATCATCCTCTCCATCGAGGCTGAAGAGCACCATGCCCCCCATTCCCTTCAGGAGCTCCCGAGCACGATCATGGTGAGCAAAGCTGGGCAGCCCGGGATAATTCACCCTGCGAACCCTCGAGTGACCCTCGAGGAACTCAGCCAAGGCCTGCCCCCCCCTATTGTGGGCCCCCATTCGAAGGGCCAGGGTCTTGATCCCGCGGTCGATCAAGAAGGCCACATGAGGATCGCAGCAGCCACCGCCATTCATGCGCCAAGTAGTGATACGACTGACGATCTCCCGTGATCCGGCGACTGCGCCTGCGACCAGATCAGAGTGACCCCCGTAGTACTTGCTGGCGGAATGCACGACCAGGTCAGCTCCAAGAGTGATCGGCCGCTGATGGATCGGCGTGGCGTAGGTGGCGTCCACCACCAGGGCGAGGCCTTGCTCCCTCGCAAGGGTCTCCAGGTAGGGGATATCGGAGACCTCGAGTGTGGGGTTGGCAATGGACTCGCAGACCAGCACGCGAGTCGCTGGAGTCACCGCCGCCCTGAGCGCCTCGTGATCGTCAAGGTCGACATAGGTGACGCTCCCGCCTGCGTCGGTCAGGCAGTGGTCCAGGATGGCCCTCGTCCCGCCATAGAGCTTGTCCGCCGCAACCACGTGTCCACCTGGCAAGGCCAGAGCCATCAAGCTCGCATGCATTGCAGCGTTGCCGGATGAGAACAGCCGGGCCTCGTCGGCTGCCTCGAGGGCAGCAATTCTGTGCTCGACCGCTGCCACGGTTGGATTTCCGTACCGCGAGTAGAATCGGGAGTCAGCGGTCTCTCCCGCCTCGACCTTGGCATAGTCCTCCGGGTCTGGAACGAAGGTAGAGGTCTGGTAGATCGGCGTCACAACCGCTGAGTCACCCTGGCTAGAGCGACGCCCCCCATGGATGCAGAGGGTGGACAGCTTGGACTGGTGGTCGTTCATGGTGGAGATTCTTGCGCAGGATCGGAGCAAGTGGTGGTTGAAGGGTCGCCGCCACAGGATACGGCCAGAGAGGCCCCCGGTCCCCACGACACTTCGGTGCCCCAGAGAACCCTGCCAGCGCTATACTCCCCGACTCACGTCTTTCCCCCGCCCCAGACATTACCAGCCCATGGCATCCACGCTGTTCATTGACCTCGACTCCCTCGACCTGGATGCCCGCATCGCGGGGCCAGAAGAGCTAAAGGCCAGCCTGGCCCAACGCGGGACCTTCGAGATGCTCAACGGGGTGATTCACCGCGATGCCGAAGAGGGGCTCATTGTCGGATACAAGGACATTCGGGCAGACGACTGGTGGGCTCCGGATCACATTCCCGGACGCCCCCTGTTCCCCGGCGTTCTGATGATCGAGTCTGCGGCACAGCTCTGTTCCTACGACTTCGATCAACGTCAGCCCGATAACGACAGCTTCATTGGCTTCGGCGGGGTCAACAAGACCCGCTTTCGGGGGACCGTCGAGCCGGAAGGCCGCCTGTACTTCATCAGCAAGCTGAACCGTGTCCGCCGCTCGATGTTCATGTACTTCGCCCAGGCGGTCTACAATGACAAGCTTGTGTTCGAGACCGAGATCCTGGGCGCGATCGTCTAGCCTCGGGCAGGAGCTTCCTCAGACGCCCTGGCCGAAGGATGCGGGTGCACTTCGAACCGGAATCGATTCGCCCTCGGCATCGAGGATCTCCAAGACGTCGAGCTCCAGGCAGCTGCAGGGAAGTCCCACCACCTGCGTGATTGAAGGTGTCGTCCCTCCCTCGTCTCCGGTGATCGCTTCCTTGACGTAAGTTCCATGCTGAGTGCGCACGTTCATCTTCCACCGTGACGGCTCATCGGTTGGCTGCACGGAGAGAACTTCGAGCCAGCGCTCGCGAACGAGGTCGGCCCGCCTGTGGGCCACCCGCTGAGGGGTCTTCTGCTCGAGATCGAAGCGCTTGCCCACGAGCCCCTCGAAGACTCCGGGCTCCGGCTGGCCGTCGACCTCGATCAGCATCGCGTACTCCTTGGCGTTCTGCATCTCCTTGAGCACCCGAACGCGTCCCTTTTCCGACCAGTGCAGGCCTTCCAATTCCAGACGACCATCGTTCCTTCGATTGATCTCCGCCTCCAGCGCCGCAAGATCAACTGTCAGCACCTTTGGATTGATGAACTCGACCACGAACGGACGACCTCGGCCGAGCATTCGGACGTTGATATCCTCCCGGCCGGCCCCGTGAAACTTGTTCTTGCGAGTCTTCAGGGCTGCGCCCATGACCCAGCCAATCAGTTCCTGAACAGAGTCGCGGGTGAGCTTGCCAAAGCCCTCACACTCCTCGCACTTCTTCCTCCGACGTGGATGCCCCTTGCACTTGGGACAGAAGAAGACCGTCTGCGGGAGGTCTCGGGTTAGCTTGCGGTAACGGCCTTCAATGAAGACCTTGGCTTGAGGCAGTTCAGTCATCTCGCGTCGTACTCAGTGGTCTGGAGCCAGGTCGGTGTTCGACCGGCCCGGGAACGGTCCTCGTTCCCCGCTTCATCTGTCCTGTTTCTTGGCGGTGTCCTGGCAGCTGTGTGACCCGGACCTGCCGCTTGTACCCTCTGGGGCCCCCAACTTGGGAAGCGGCAGAGGATAGCGACTCCAATCCTGGCTGCAAGTTTCTTGAGAGCCAGCCGGAGCCTACAATCCGGCCCCTCACCGCCCAGCCGGCGCCCCTTCCCACCGCAAGGATGCACCCCTACCTCTTCTCGCTCCCTCTCTGGTTCCGCGACGAGCCCTTTCACCTGCGCTCCTTTGGGGTGATGGTGGCGATAGGCTTCCTCTTTGGCGCCAATCTGCTCCAGCGGCTCGTCAAGAAGCACGGGGATGACCCGGACCAGGATCCCGAGAGATTCTCCTCGATCATCATGTGGACGCTCTTTGGCGTCTTCGGGGGGGCCAGGATGATGTATGTGATCGTGGAGGTCCTGCGCGACTCCTCCATCGGACAGAGATATCTCGAGAATCCGCTCTCCATGCTCTTCTTCTGGGAGGGGGGCCTGGTGATGTATGGAGGCTTCGCAGGTGGGGCACTGGCCGGAGTGCTCAGGGCCAAGATGCTGGGAGTTCGCTGGATTCATGCCCTGGACATGGCCCTGATCGCCGCCTTCTTCGCCCAGGCCATTGGTCGCATTGGCTGCCTCCTGGTGGGCGACGACTTCGGGAGTCCAGTCCCCGAGGAGTTCAAGACACTTCCCTTCCCCATCACGCTCACCGTGCCCGATCCCCTTCCAGAGGGCAGTCTCTTCGGGCTCGAGAATGCGGGCCAGGTCCTCTGGGCAACGCAGACCTGGATGAGCATCAATGCCCTGCTCCTGGGAATCGTCGCCTGGCGCCTGTTCCTGCGCAGGCGGTATGCGGGCCAGGTCACACTCTGGGTGATCGTGCTCTACGCCATTGGACGCTATGTGATCGAGATGTTCAGGGGCGATGCCATTCGTGGAGTGTGGTTCGACGGCATGATGAGCACTTCACAGCTGATCTCAGTGGTCGGTGGTCTCGCTGCCGTGGTGCTTCTCATCCTGAACCGTGGGCGGCAGGATTCGAAGCTCGAAGCGGTTCAGAGAACGGGATGAGTATCGAGAAGGAGTCGCGCACGCAGGCAAGACTCGTCGCCGGTATCGACGAGGCAGGTCTTGGGCCGCTTCTCGGCCCCTTGACCCTCGGCTTCTCCGTCATGCGTCTGCCGCCGAAGGGCAAGAATGTCTGGGACGCACTCGATTCCATTGTTGGAAGACAGCCATCTCAGGATGCCTCTCACATCATTGTCGCCGACTCCAAGAAGGTCTACTCCCGCAATCCGCGCGGGCGTCGGCGTCTCGAGACGACCGCTCTGGGCTTCCTGGCGCAAAGAGCTGTAGGTGGCCCGGTCACAGGGGCGGACCTGCTCCGCTGCGCACCGGAGGAATTCCGACCACGAGCCGCGGAGGTCGCCAGGCACCCTTGGTACGAGAAGCTCCCCAAGCACCTGCCAGTCTGGACCGACCCCGGGAGACTCGAGCTACGCAGCGAGGCATTGCGCCGAGAACTGGAGGCGTTCGACCTCGCGGTGGTCGACGCCGGCGTGCGGTTGATACCCGCGGGTGAACTCAACCGTTCCTTTGATCGGACACAGAACAAGAGCGCCACCGTCTGGTCCATGGTCGGCTCGATTCTCCGCTACCTCTGGGAGCAGCACGGCCACCAGGGGGTGCATGTGATCGTGGATCGGCAGGGCGGGCGCTTCAGGTACGGACAGCTGCTTAGAGAGAGCTTTCCTGGGGTCCAGGTCCAGGTCGGCAAGGAGAGTCCTGACCACTCCGAGTACCGCCTGGAGTCAGATCCCGCCCTCCAGACCAGGTCCAGCAGGATGAGGCTGACCTTCGCCGAGAAGGCCGAGGACCGAGCCTTCACCGTGGCCCTCGGCTCCTGCCTCGCCAAGTACGCCCGCGAGCTGGCCATGGAGGCCTTCAACGGCTATTTCCAGGCACTCCAGCCCGGCCTGGCCCCCACGGCCGGATACACCACTGACGGTCGCCGCTGGGTGCAGGACGCGGCAGGAACCCTCGATAGAAACCAGATCGATCGAGAGGTTCTGATCCGTCGGCGCTGAGACGTTGTAGGCTTTCGCTCCCCCCTCCCCCCCAACCCACCTGCCCACCCCTTGAAGATCGCAATCCTGGGAGCCGGCATCTCCGGCCTTGCGCTGGCCCGCTTTCTGATCGATGGCGGCCACGAGCCCTCTGACATCGATCTATTCGAGTCGGGCTCAAAGGCTGGTGGCCTCTGCCACTCGAAGACCGTCGACGGCTTCACCTACGACATTTCTGGAGGGCATATCCTCTTCAGCAAGGACGCCGAGGCCTTGCAGTGGATGAAGGATCAAGGTGGTGGGGACGACTCTTTCGTCAAGCGAGATCGCAACACGAAGATTCGCTTCGGTGATCACTGGGTGCACTATCCCTTTGAGAATGGCATCGGAGACCTGCCCCCGCAGGCCAACCTGGACTGCCTCAAGGGATACATCGAAGCCTGGCACGAGCGCACAGCAGAAGGCACGAGCGCTCCCGGTGACTTCAAGGCCTGGATTCAGTGGCGCTTCGGGGACGGCATCGCCAAGCACTTCATGGATCCCTACAACGAGAAGATCTGGAAGCGCGAACTCGATCAGATCTCCAGCGGATGGGTGGCTGGTCGGGTACCCGATGCACCTATCGAGGATGTGCTCAAGGCAGCCATCGGCATGCGCACCGAGGGATACACCCATCAGGCCATCTTCTACTATCCCAAGCAGGGCGGCTTCCAGGCGATTACCGATCACCTGGCTGCCTCGATGACCGAGCGCATTCAACTCTCCACCCCCATCACTCACCTGAAGAGAGAAGGTGAGGTCTGGAAGGTCAACGGCGCCCCTTACGACTGTGTGGTCTCGACCATCCCGCTGACGCACATGCCGAAGATCGTCGAGGGAATGCCAGTGGATGTTGCCGCTGCCATGACAGGACTCGAGTACAACTCGATGGTGACCTTTCTCCTGGCTCTCGATCGCGAGAAGCATCCCGACCTGTCCTGGATCTACCTGCCTCACGCGGATCAGGGCCCGACCAATCGCGTGACCTACATGTCGAATTACTCCCCGGGCAACGCTCCCGAGGGGAAGACATCCTTCCTCTGCGAGGTCACGGTACCAGGAGGTGTTCCTGCCCCCGGAGCCTCACTCGAGAGAGAGGTCATCGACGGCATGGTTCACGCAGGACTCGTGAAGAAAGACGAGATCATGTTCGCCGACCGTAGCGACGTGGGTCACGCCTATGTGGTCTTCGATCACGACTTCGACCGCAAGCGCGCTGTCTCCCTGGACTGGCTCGAGAGCAGTGGACTCTTCCCGTTGGGGCGCTTCGGACGCTTTGACTACGACAACTCAGACCAGTGCGTGATCAAGGCACGTAGCCTGGCTGCCGAGCTGCTGGCCAGGGCAGCCCGAGGCTAGCACAGCCTAGCTGGCTCTCAGAAATTGACGTACCTTGGCGAAGACCACGACCAGCGTGGCCATCGGTATCAGGAAGGTGCCTGGAACCGCGCAATAGACGCCGATCAAGGCACCCAGCTTCCATGCGGTCGATGGCTGACAGCCCACCTTCCGCACGATGTAGTAGCCCAGCGGCCAGCCGAGAAACAGCCCCATGGCGGGGTTGATCGTGGCCGCATCAAGCAGGTCGACCAGCAGGCCAGCTATCACGGGACCAATCGTGTCACTGAGCTCACTCAGGCGCTGAGAGTGCGAGTCTCGCGCCTCGGCGGGGCCCGAGTCGAGCTCGGGGTCGTAGTCCTCGGGCAGACGCTCAACCGTGACCTCTACCGGTCTCTTCCCTCCTGATCGCTTCTCTGAGGCCATGTGCAGGATGATACACAAGCATCGCGGTCTGCTGGGTCCGGCTGGCCCATACCACTCCCGACGACCGTCACACGGAATCGCCCCGCGAAGCCTTGACGAATTGCGACAATCTACGAGAGTGGTGTAATGGCCTGCGACGATGAAACCAGACGACAGGTTCCACGATCCAGTCACCGGCGAGGTGCCGGCAGCACGCTCATACTCCTCGCTCTGGCCCTCTCTGCTTGCGGTAAGAGTGGCGGACAGATCACGAGTGGTGGCTCCTCGACCCCTGGAACCGGGGGGGGCGATCCCCCCCAGGATCTGAGCTACAGCCAGCGCGTGTTCGTGCTCTCCCCCGGAGAGACGATTCACCCACTGACGCCGAGCGTCACTGGAACCGTCAGCGAGTTCTCCATCGTCGGCAGCCTGCCTGCTGGAATCGACTTCGACACCACCACGGGAGTGATCTCGGGAACCGCCGAAGAACTGACCGAGCCGAGTGTTGTGCAGGTCTCAGCCATCAATGCCGATGGTAGCGACGTGACCAGCCTCTCCTTCAGCATCCCGCAGATCTCCAATTTCGCCTTTGGTGTGGATGCACCCAACGGCTCGATCGTCTCCTTCGAGGTCGATCGCTCTTGTGGCTCACTCATTCAGGTCCAGTCTGTCTTCGCCAGCACGACTCCGCTCTCTGCCCCACAGATCGATTCAGACGGCCTCATCCTCTGCGTCGTCGATCAGCTCCAGCTGCTGAGTTTCGGAGTGGATCCAAAGGCTGGAACAATGACCCCAGCTACCTCTCTTGAGCTGGGCGTGGGACCACATGACCTGTACCTCCATCCGAGTGGCGAGTTCGTCTATGTCGTCACCCGCAGTACCAACAGCCTGCGTGCCTTTGACGTCGACCCCGCAACGGGAGCGGTCGACCCGAACCCACTGGCAACTCTCAGCACGGACAGTCTCCCAACCCGGATCATCGGAGATCCCCACGGACGCTATCTGATTGTCGAGCACGAGTACGACGACACCCCAGGCGAAGATTACACCCCCCTGGTCTCCTACTTGCTCGATTCCGAAACAGGTCTCCCAACGCAGAGCGCGACCTTCAGCCTGGTTCTCGTCGATCCCCGTCAGATGGTGATCGACCCCCTGGGCGAGGGTCTCTATCTGACCACATCCAGTCCAGCTGACTACGTCAACTGGGTCATCCACTACTCCATCGATCCGGCCACCGGAAAGCCTCAGCTGGTTGATCTGGAGAAGGCCGGACAGACGCCCAATGCACTGGTCATCGATCCCCGTGGGCAGCGGATGTACGTGGCCAACCAGGCCTCCAGCGACATCACCCTGATGGAGATTGACCCGGCTTCGGGGACCCTGGACAAGGTCGCCACCCTTCCTGGCTCGAGCGGGGTAAACAGTCTCTCGATGTCTGCGGAGGGTGACGAACTCTACGTCCTCGACCCCGATGCGCTGGCAGTCACGATCCAGGGTATCTCCCCCGCGAACGGAGAGTTCCTCTACACGCAGCTGATCCGTACGGGAGCCAGCTCCGAACGTCTGGCGATCCTCTCCAGGGGTGGAGCGGGTGTACCAACCGCGACAAATCTCTACCTGCTCTCCGCTGCGACTGACGAGATTCAGAACCTTGCCATCTCTCCAGAGACGGGGACTCTCGACCTCGTCGGTATGCCGGCTGCTGTAGAGGGAACCCCAACCTGCTTCGCCGTGCGGCCAGATGGCCGGTTTCTCTACGCCTCAGTAATCGACAGGTCCGTGCCTGCACCAAACAATCAGGTCCACATCTTTGGTGTGGAGTGCAACGGCGAGCTGAACGACCTGGAGATACCGCTGGACCTCCTGGCTGGGGAGCCTGGCGCCATGGCGATCGAGCCCTCGGGCCAGCGCATGTACGTGGCGGTGGGACTGTTCAACCTCTTGATGGTCTACACCATCGATTCCGAGGGGGCTCTCAGTGTCAGTGGTTCTCGTCCACTGGGTCCGAACCTCGTCGGTCTCGAAGTCGACCCTGGTGGTTCCTTTCTCGCACTCGGGCACACTCAGAGCAGTGAAGAGGACCCTGATCGCGTGGTGATCCACCTCGTCGACCCCGAGACCGGCCTGCTCTCACCCGGCATCTCCTCGGCCATGCCCCTGCACCCCACTGCGATGGCCTTTGATCCGACCGGGACTCGCCTGTATGTGACGATGAAGGACGATGACCTGGCGTCGATCGACCTCGTGAAGGTCTTCGACGTGGGTCCAGACGGCTCCCTGACATCGGCTGGGAACGATGCCTTCACTCAACCCGAACCTGGCGACATCGAGCTCACTCCCGACGGCAAGTTTGCCCTGGTGACCTTTGAAGTTTCCCAGGTCTCTCAGAAGGGAGAGGCCTCCGGTGGAGGCCTGCTTGTCTATCACGTCGACCCCGACAGCGGTGAACTCTCGAACGGCAGCGGCCTCCCCCAGTGGCGACAGTCCGTGGCGGCTGGAGAGGGACCGACACGCCTGGGGCTGACTCCCGACGGACTGAACGCCTTCGTACTCGCTCCATCCGAGGAGCAGGGCATGTCCACCGTGACTGCCTTCGACATCGACCCCTTGACGGGCTTTCCCCTGCCAATCGATACAGAGCTGGTCGTGGACACCCCGGTTGACATGACACCACGCACGACCCGCCAGTAATCAGAGCGGGTGAGCCCCCCCGGTTCACCGATCGATGATGCGCCCCAACTGGTTCCTGGCCCTGCGAGTCCCGCCCGGTGACTGGTACCCCAGCTCCCTCCCCCCGCCCCCCGAGGGCTTCCGGTGCTTTCATCCAGAGGACCTGCATGTGACGGTTGCCTTCCTGGGTAACTGCGGCGAGACGGCCGCCCGCCGGGCCTGGGGACTCGCTGATGCCTGGGATCTCGGTCCCTTGTCGATCGCCCTCGGTGAGCTGGTTCCGATGGGGAACCGAGGGCACTACTCAGCACTCTCCTTTCTCCTGACCAGCGGGCGCGAGCTCATCGAGGCCGAGATCGAGCAGATTCGAGACGAGCTGCTCGTGGCCGCCGGAGGAGAGCCGGAGAGCAGAAGAGCAAGGGCTCACGTCACGGTTGCACGCCCCCCGAGACGGGCCTCGGCCGAGCTACGCCAGGAGGGGCTGCGCTGGGCTGGAGGCCTCAAGCTCGAGCCCGTGGAGTTACTGGTGAGCGAGATCTCCCTGTACACCTGGAACGAGAATCGGGCTTCCCGTCTGTTCCAGATCATCGAGAGCCGCGAGCTCACGGCCAGCTGAAGCCCGCTTCAATCACGACCAATCTGGACCCTCGAGCTGGAGAGCTCGACCGGATCCGCCCCCGAGTGGGCAGCATGGCCTCGCCTCAGCGCTTCCACTCCTGGACTGCCTGGTGCAGATAAGCCACCAGCTCGTCCGACTTGACCTTGTCCTGCTCCATCGAGTCGCGGTGTCTGACCGTGACCACGTTCTCCGACAAGGTGTCGCCGTCGACGGTCACACAGAAGGGGGTCCCCACCTCGTCCTGTCGACGGTAGCGTCGACCGATGGCCGCCTTCTCGTCGTAGAAGGTGCTGAAGCGGGCCAGGCGCAGCTGCTCCTCGATCTCACGAGCTTTCTCGGGCATGCCCTCTTTCTTGACCAAAGGAAAGACAGCCACCGTCGTGGGCGCGATCAAGGGATGGAAGTGCAGCACCACGCGGATGTCCTTCTCGAGCTGTTGTTCCTCATAGGCATCGACCATGAAGGTCAGTGCCATTCGGTCGATCCCACCAGCGGGCTCGATCACGTAGGGGAAGTACCTCTCCTTGCTCTCCGGATCGAAGTAACGCAGATCACTCCCAGAAGCCTCGGCATGACGAGAGAGGTCGAAGTCCGTCCGGCAGGCGATTCCCTCGAGCTCTCCCCAGCCAAAGGGATACTCGTACTCCACATCGGCACAGCCAGTCGAGTAGTGCGCTAGCTCGTCCTCGGCATGGTCTCGCATGCGAAGCTTCTCCGGATTGATACCGTGCCTCACATACCAATCGAAGCGTTCGTTCTTCCAGTACTCGTACCACTTGTCATTCTCGGCCGGCGGCACGAAGAACTCCATTTCGCCCTGCTCGAACTCGCGAGTACGGAAGACGAAGTTGCCGGGTGTGATCTCATTCCGAAAGGACTTCCCGATCTGTGCAATTCCAAAGGGCGGCTTGATCCGAGAGCTCTCCAGCACATTCTTGAAGTTCAAGAAGATCCCCTGAGCCGTCTCGGGCCGCAGGTAGGCCACCGACGAAGCACCTTCGAGGGCTCCAACGTTGGTCTTGAACATCAGGTTGAATGAGCGTGCCTCAGTCAGCTCGCCATGACACTCACCCGGCTTCTTGGAGGGCTTCTCCGGACAGCTGAGCTCATCGATGTGATCGGCTCGAAAGCGTCCCTTGCAGGTCTTGCAGTCCACCATCGGATCAGAGAAGCCTCCGACGTGGCCGGAGGTCTCCCAGACCTTGGGATTCTGGATGATCGCGGAGTCCAGGCCGACCACATCTGCACGGGTCGTGACCATGGAGTTCCACCAGGCCTCCTTGACCTTGCGCTTGAGCTCAACCCCCAGAGGACCGTAGTCGTAGGTATTACCAATACCGCCGTAGATTTCGGAGGCCTGGAAGACGAACCCCTTGCGCTTGCAGAGGGAGACAATCTTGTCCATCAGAGTGGCTTTGGCGGCTGCCATGACGTATCGGGGTCGGTTGGGTTCTGGTTACAAGGCGGGGAAGATACCGCGAGGCGGTCGATGAGGATATAGAGCGCAGCTGCGTGCCTCCAGAGTGCTCTCCACTCATGGGGCCCACAGCTCGGGCTCGTGCCAGTGACGGGGCGCTCGGATTACTCGGGAATCACGATCTCGATCCGTGCTGCCTTACCCTTTTGGATCGTGAACTCGGCAGAGTCCCCTTCACCCAGGCCCTCGTGCCACCAGTGCGCCACGTAGGTTCCAGTCGGCAGGTCAGGGATCTGGAAGGATCCATCGGGCCCTGATACGGCAAGGTACCTGGAATCGCTCACCACCACCCAGGCCGACATCCAGGGATGCGTTGATGAGGTGATTTCAAAGCGATCCGCGGCCTTCAGCGGGATCTTGTACTGATCTCCGGCCTCCTGATAGATCTGGAATGCCTTGTGGTACTCCGGCTTGGCCGCGATCGCCCGCGAGACCGTGTCCGAGTTTCGCAGGAAGAGCGTGCTCCCAATGGGAACATGGGTCACGTGAGGCTCGAATCGACAGTGACGTTCATTGATGATCGTCGAGCCTGCTCCGTTCGCGCCTCTGAAGGTAGGAACCTCGATGCTGATGGCCACATTCGCCAGGCCGCCCTCCTTGGAGACCAGCCTACTGCGATCTGCAAGGTTCAGTTCGCGAACGGGTGACGAGCACATGGCGACCTGGTCCTCGGTAGCCTCGAGCTTGGGGAGTGCCTCGGTCGAGCCTTCGTATCGCACCTGGCCAAGCAGCCGCCCCATGTCCACCGGCTCGGAAGGCACCTCGACATCGACTCCCAGCTCACCCAGTAGCTCCTGGACCAGGGCCTCGATCTCCTCGTGAGACTGAGATCGCCCTCGTATCACACCCTCCGCGTCGATCACCAGGGTCGTTGGAAAGGAGGAGACATGGTACTGCAGCGGAACTGCCGACTGGCGCTTCTGATGCAACGAGTTGCGCCAGGTGATTCCGTACTTCTTGGCCGTAGCTCGGAATGACCTCTGCTCATTCATGTCGCAATTGATGCCGAGCACGGTGACCGGCAGATCGATGTTGCGCTCGTAGAAATCAGTGATCCACCGAAGCTCTTCCTTCGCGCCTGGAGTGTAGAGGCTCCAGAAGTGCATCAAGAAGATCTGGCCGCGGTAGTCCAGGGTCTTGAACTCCACCTGCTCGACATCCTTGAGGCTCAAGACGGGGTGCTCCGCACCAGGCATGCACCAGCGGAACTGCTGCGCAAGCTCGCGAGCACTCGTTCGCTGGGAGTCGCTAGCTAGCTCCGCCATGGCGACTGCGTCGAGACACTCGAGTCCAGCGTAGAGTTCCTCGTCCGTGTCTCCACGCAGGAGCACCCGCCCCTTGTGGAGCAAGGCTTCCAGGCGAATACGGTCGTCGGTCGTATTGAGAATCAACTTGTCCAGCACCGGCACGTAACTCTCAGGCCTGTTCTGGTCCACCCACTTTCCGAGGACCTCCACGCTCTTGAGGACGTAGTCATCGTCTGGAAAGTTCTCGAAGAGGAAATCGACCAGCTCGAACTTCAGCTCATTCCATGGCTGGTTGGACTGGCCGAATCGCTTGAAGTACCAGTTCGCCGTGTACGCCAGGCACGGGCCCGTGCCCTCGCGATAGGCTTGCTCGAAGCCCGGAAGGAACACATTGCTCCAGAGCTTCGCGGTCTTGTGGCCAGTTGCCCCGATGGCCTGCACGCGGGTGGCATAGTCCTCGATCGGGTAGCGTGGCCACAGCTCGGCTGAGACCCCCTGATCTCCGAGCTTTCTGGATTCCTCCAGCCAGGCCAGCTGAGCCTCGCGCAGATCATTCAGGATGGATTCAAACAGGGGCGACCCCGCCATCTTGGCTGCCTCTGTACTCGGATATCCGTCGACCAGGATCCGCCAGATCTCCTCGGCTTGCGCCCTCCGGGCAGGATCATTCTTGTAGCTCTTGCTGGTCAGGATCGAGGCCTCGGTGTACAGCGCCTTGGCCACCACGGCCTTGCGCTGAGACTGCTCCCCGACCTTTCGAATGATCTCGAGAATGTACTCCTCACCCAGGAGGCCTCGGAGGGGCTTGAGATAGTCAAGACCCTCGAACCAGTAGGCACCTGAGGCGTACTCCCCTGCCAGTCTGTCGAGATGCTTCTTCAGGAAGAGTGCCCGATTCTTCGAGCCCTCGTGGATGGTGGATGCGTAGCTGACCAGCCACATGTCTGCCGCTCCGTTGCCTTCTTCGGCGAGGGCCTCGAAGGTCGGGTAGAAGTCCATCACCGGGGAAGGCGGCATCTTCGCACGAGGATTGCCCACGCGACGAAGTTCACGCACCTCGAAGGCGTGTCCCTCCATCTCGTTCTCGAACCGCCTGTTGAGGACCTCGTAGGCCTCCATCTCGGCCCGCTGACGCTCGGCCAGGTCCTCAGCTTCACTGGAGCTTTCCGCATCTTGAAGGAGTTCGACGCTTGAGTTGGGAGACGGGGAGCTCAGGTCCGGGGAGCCCGCCAGCGGCAGATTCCTGGAAGCGGAGAAGGGAGCAAGCAGGAGTAGTGTCGAAGCGAACCACATGGATCAGGCAGTCGTAAATGGAGGAGAGAAGGGCCTTTGGGTCCGGCAGTATAGGAGAGAGCCGGGGCGTCCTGCTCTTTCGGCCTGGAATCGAGCTCGACGCAACTGGATTTCCGCAGTGGATCCCTTTGATGTTGGTGGGAAGGCACGATGAGGAGGGAAATACGGACGCCATCCAGGGCCCCTACCTATAATTCTCCCCATGACGCTGCCTCCCGATACCCGGCCGAAGCCCGAGATTCCGGTCCCTGCCCCCCCGTCGAGGACCTGGAAGGCCTCTCTGGCCAGCCTGGCCAATCAGCAGCCGGCCGCGGAGGAGCTCTCCCGGATTCAGGACGCCGTCCTGGATGGAGAGCGCATTTCCCAGGCCGATGCGCTCTACCTCCATGAGAACGCGGACCTGGCCCTCCTCGGAGATCTGGCTGACACGGTCCGGAAGCGAAAGCACCCTGAGGGTCTCGTCACCTACATCGTCGACCGCAACATCAACCCGACCAATGTCTGCGTCACCGACTGTGGCTTCTGCGCTTTCTATCGGCCACCGAAGCACGACGAAGCCTACGTGCTGGACCGTGAGGTGATCCTGGACAAGGTACGAGCGACTGCTGAGCTGGGTGGGCGCCAGCTCCTCATGCAGGGAGGGCACCACCCCAAGATCAAGTCGGACTGGTGGTGCGATCTGATCTCGGACATTCGCTCCAAGTTCCCCGCCATCAACTGCCACGCTCTCTCAGCACCGGAGCTGGACTTCTTGTCGGTGATCGAGAAGAGACCTGTGCAGGAGATCATATCGGAGCTGAAGGACGCGGGCCTCGGCTCAGTCCCCGGCGCAGGAGCAGAGATTCTCGTGGAGCGCGTAAGAAAGATCATCGCCCCCAAGAAGACTGACACCGACCGCTGGCTTGAAGTCCATCGCCACGTGCACGAAGCCGGCCTACGCTCCTCGGCAACCATGATGTTCGGCAACGTCGAGACCGCGCCAGAGCGAATCGAACACCTCAAGCGCTTGAGAGATCTCCAGGATCAGACCGGTGGCTTCACAGCGTTTGCCTGCTGGAATACCCAGCCGGACGGCGTGCCCGAAGAGCACCTCTACCCCCGACGCACCACGCCCACCCAGTACCTTCGAGTCAATGCTGTCGCGAGGATCTTCCTCGACAACTTCGATAACGTCCAGACCAGCTACGTCACCCAGGGCATGAAGATGTCCCAGGTCAGCCTCCGCTTTGGTTGCAATGACTTTGGTGGGACCATGCTCGAGGAGAATGTGGTCTCAGCTGCTGGCTGCTTCCATCTCGAGTCAATCCAGAAGATTGAACGAGTCATCGAGAGCGCGGGCTTCTTGCCACGCCAACGCAACTCCTGGTATGGCATCGTTGACGACCGTCACGATGGACCAACTCACCCGCAAGACGCCGAAGAGGCACGCATCTGTTCACCGGCCGTTGAGGCCTAGAACCAAGAGATGATCAACGCCACAACCAAGTTCGACCCTTGCGCAGAGGCAAATCTGCAGAAGCGTGCAGACCTCTCAGGCCTGGGGAACATCGCCGAGAAGGTCCTCTCCGGTACACGCCTGGACCATGACGATGGCATGCAGCTCTACCAGACCGATGAGCTGCACACGGTGGGAGCACTGGCCAACTACGTACGCGAGAAGCTCAACGGCGACCGCACCTACTTCAACGTCAACCAGCACGTCAACTACACGAACCTCTGTAACAAGTTCTGCGACTTCTGCTCCTTCGACCGGCAACCCGGCCAGAAGGGGGCTTATCAGATGACGCCGGAGCAGGCGGCCCAGAAGATCCGCGAGCAGCTCGACGAGCCAGTGACCGAGGTCCACATCGTTGGAGGCGTCTGGCCGCGACTGCCCTACGAGTATTACCTCGAGTTGCTTCGCGCGGTGAAACAAGCTCGCCCCTCGATCCACATCAAGGCCTTCACGATGGTCGAGATCGACCAGATCCAAAAGGTCGCGAAGAAGCCGCTCGAGACGGTCCTGGAGGAGCTACGCGAGGCCGGCCTCGACTCCTGCCCTGGAGGTGGAGCGGAGATCTTCTCTGATCGTGTCCACCAGGAGGGATACGACAAGAAGATCAGCGGAGACGAGTGGTTGGCCATGGCCCGCGATGTCCACCTGGCGGGGCTGCGCTCGAATTGCACCATGCTGCACGGCCACGTCGAGACCCTCGAGGAGCGCGTGGACCATCTCGAACGACTGCGAAGGCTTCAGGACAAGACCGGTGGCTTCCAGGCCTACATCCCACTCTCCTTCCATCCGGCCAACAACGAGTGGTCCCACCTCCCTGGGCCAACGGCTCTGGACGAGCTGCGCGAGATCGCCATCGGACGCCTGATGCTCGACAATATCCAGCACATCAAGGCCTATTGGATTCTGATGGACATCCCCATCGCGCAGCTGGCTCTCTCCTTCGGAGCTGACGACGTGGACGGAACGGTCGTCGAGGAGAAGATCTACCACGATGCTGGGGCGACGACCCCCCAGGAGGTCCAGCGCGAGGACCTGATCGACTGGATTCGCGAGGCCGGACGCATTCCGATCGAGCGCGACACCTTGTACGGGGTTGTCTGGTCTGGAGAGGCCCAGGCCCAGGAGAACTGAGCCCCCGCAGGATCTCGTCTGCACTCCATGGAGTGCCCCAGGTCCCGACCAGGGCACCTGTCTCCCCATGATCGGGGGGGCGTGACCCGGTCAGTTCTCGCCGTCGTCGTCCCGAAAGACAGTGACCCAGTGGACCAGCTCGGGTGAGAAGCTCCGGTCCAGCGCAGTCAGGCGGTCGCAGTGCCTCAGGACTCCCGCGGAGTCGACGAAGGCAAGCCATGAGCGATGCTGCCCCATGAGGTCCTCCTCAGGTGGATTGGGCTGCCAGCGATAGGTTACCGAGCGCCAGCTCAAGTCCTCCATGGACTCCGTCAGGTCGCTGCTCAGCTTGCTGAGGCGCTGTTCGGAGAGCTTGTCAGGCAAGGCCAATAGCAGCGGCTGATCCGCACCGACTCGCCACATCATCGTGCGTACATTCGTCATGTACTTGATGACCTTCTCGAGCAGTGCGTCCTGCTGCTCGTCGCTCTCGGCCTCCGTCCACTCGGGCATTGAGGCCCAGACCAGGATCGTACCCGTGCTATCCGGCACCATCCCGGCCACCGGACGATTGATCAGTCGACGGAAGTTGTCGGGGGTGGGTGCCAGGAGGTCGAGCCCCGCATCCACGCGAAAGGCCTCCTCTCCCCCGGACGATAGGGGCCGCCCCAGCTGCTGAGAGCGATCGAGACGCTGGATCGTCGGCTCATTCACCCTGATGGCTCCCATACCCGTGGCAAACCCGATGCGTCCTTCGATCGGTGTGCCCAGAGCGTCGTGGTAGGAACCGAGATACCGATCCTCAATCCAGAAGTGCACCGCAGCGCCGTCCACGATGGCGCGGAGTTCAAAGTTGCTCCGTGGCGAGTCGAACCCTATCGACCCTGAGCGCACCGAGCCCGAGAGCGGACCGTCTCGGTCGCGGAGACCGCTCACTCGCCAGCTGACACCGTCGAGCTCCTCGGGCTCCTCCTTCTTTCCAATCGAGTACATGAAATCACCGGCGGTGAAGGCCAGCCGGATGTTTCTGTCACGCCGGCCGTATCCCAAGATCAGGGCTCCGGAGGCAAAGGACGTCGTGAACTTGACACGACAGCGGATGGCGTAGCGGCCAGCGGGTTGTCCCAACTCGGTCAGAGCAAACGCATGACGGTTGTGGGCTCGACGGTCCAGGATCCCCGTATCCGTGCGAGGCTTGAAGCGTCCCACGTGCAGGGCTCCGTCGGGCTCGGAGTACCAGCAGCCCTCCACACGCCGCTCCTCGTAGCCGGTCAGGCCATCCTCGGTCCAGCCCTCGATACCCAGCAAGCTCTCCGGCTCGTCCCAGGGGTGCAGGAAGTCTGCGGGCAGCTGCGGGACCGCCTGGTGCAAGAGCTCCATCCCCAACCAGGCAGCCAGCCGATTGTATTCGGCGACAAGTGCGGCAGCAGCCAGCGGCATGCCCGCTTGTGCCATCGCGTTCCTCTGCTCCAAGATGGCTGCGAGGAGCCCCTCGGTCCTCGGCAGGGAGAAGGGCGCCGGCCGCAGCTCCACAGGATCCGCAGCAGACTGAAGGTGGCCAAGGATGACATCGTTGCGCAGGACCCAGGCAGCCTCCTTGGCGCCGATCGATTCCAGGACACTCGCCAGCTTGGACTTGCGCCGCGGTGCGTGTTCGTCAACTCCCCAGGCCCAAAGGTAGGCGCGAGCCGCCTCCTTCTCCTTCTCCATGTCGAGGAGCAGATCTCCCGCCCTCCAGGCATGGTCCTGTCCCCAGTAGGGCTCGGCCCGTGAACGCGACCAGGTCCAGGTCTGCGAGTCGTAGACCCATCCACTGCCAGCCATCTCGATACTCGGCGTGTAGCGCGATGTCCATGGCGCTCGATCGTCCCAGTAGAAGCCCGCCAGGAACTCCTGGAAGGCAGCGGCAAAGGCGCTGAAATCCCCTGGGCGTCCATCCTTGCCATCCGCAAAGTTCGCCACGAACCAGGCTTCGGGATCCTGAGAGCGACTCTTCAGGCCCCTCATGTAGGGCTCGAGACGGTCATAGAAGACAGGACGACGCGCTTGGTCCTGCCAGAGCTTCAGGTAGACGTAGAGCGCGTAGCCCGCGACGTAGTTGTCACGGTAGTCCTCGATCTCCCCTGTCAGCAGTTCACGGAGCTTCTGCTCGTTTCCGTAGCCCTTGATCAGAGCACCTTCCACGGTTCCAAAGTTGATGTGATCTTCGACGAACTCCTCGTCGTGGTAGCTCCCGTAGCTCCCTCCCGTCCAGACCGCCTTGCCCTCCGCCAGCCAGGCGGGAGTGCCGGGATAGATGGCGCCGTCGAAGCGGTGCGTCAGCTCGTGGGTGATCAGATGCCCGAGACCTTCGATGGTCCCGCAGGAGAAGCGCAGGGTCGTCGTGTCTCCCCCCTGGAAGCCGCCCACCCACCAGAAGCCCGCGCCCTCGGCTTCCAGTCCGGCTGCCTCGGGCACGACGCGCACGAGCCCCTGTCGTTCCAGGAATGGATCCTCTCCGAACCAGCGGGCGAGCCGATCGTGGTGATACTCGACCGTCTCCGCTGTCCCAAGAAGCGTCTCCTGCCCACAGCACGTCTCGATCCGGTAGGCACCTCTCGGGGAGATCGCCAGTCCCGGAAAGGACTGGTCGCTGTGAATCAGCGAGAACTCCCGGGCCTCGTCCTCATCCATCTCCTCGAGCTGCTCGACGGAGAGCGGCTCACCAAGATCGCCAGCCAGACGCGCACGTGACTTGCCCAGTGCCTCCAGAGCCCACCGCATCAGGGCGGGTATACCCTCGGGGACAGGCCCCTGGAGATCATCGAAGGATCCCTGAGCTGCCAGACCACGGACGATTCGTGCAGCCCGAACCGCCGTCGAGTGATCGCCCTGAGAGGTGGCGCGTGAGTGAACTCGCTTGAGGTCCTTGATCACGGCATCGATCTGCCGCCGCCCCACCACAGGACCGGAGTCGAGCTCCGCGAGCTGGGACTTCATGAGCGCAGGCATCGGTCGAGCAAGTTCCCGCGCGAGCCTGTCCGCCCAGCCCGCCGTCAGGATCGCTTCGGGGTTCTTCCTGGAGGACTTGAGCTCTCGCTGACTGAGCTTGACCAGCTCCTCCACCGCAGCGGCCCGGGCAATGGCGAGAGCCTCGAGTCCTGGCACGACCTCCAGGACCTCGCGAGCCAGATTCGATCCGCCGGAGAGCCTGCCACGCTCGTCGCAGGCGGCATTCCACCAGCAGTAGGCCCACAGCGCACGAGCATCCTCGGAAGCGGCCGCATTGCGAAACAACGGGCCAAGGACCTCGAGCGATGCGGGACGCAGCACCAGCGCTCGCTGGAGGTGTCTCGCCGCCGCCTCCTCATCGCCCTTCTCGATCGCGGTGAGTCCTGCCCTGAGCCGGACATCGAAGGGCCCTTCAGGCGCTTGCCGCGCTGGGAAGGAGGCGATCGCGCCCAGGGTCGCGAGGACAAGTGTGACTGGCGTGAGCCGGATCATCTCTCGATTCTAGGCTACTTCCCCTGCCCGAGGAACGCTTTAGCGTCACCGGTGGTACCTTGACGCCCCTCCAAGCCCGGTGCAGCTCTCCCCACGGGATGGCCCTGGAGCTATCCCAATCAGACCCTGTCCGACCCCTCTTCCGGCATGATCATGATCCTCGACAGCTCGCTCATCCTGATGCTCGTGGTGGCACTCGCAGCGCCGGCCCAGGATTCCGAGCTCGAGGTCGACCTTCGCGATCACTACGACGTCTTGGCCTACGACCTCGAGCTGGCCGTGGTTCCCCGGACGAAGACCCTTGAAGGGCTGGCCACGATCGAGGCTCGAGCAACGGCCCCACTCGAGGTGATCCAGCTGGACCTCAACAAGCTGCATGAGGTGATCGAGGTTCGCCAGGGCCAGGAGGTCCTCGACGTCAGTCGCGCGGGCGATTCCCTGCGGGCCACCCTCGCTCGTCCAGCAAGGGAGGGTGAGCTGATTTCCGTCAGTGTTCGCTACCGCGGCAATCCCGAGGGCGGCAGGTTCGACGGGTTCCACTGGGTGCAGTCACGAGACGGGAGCCCCTGGATCAACACCGCCTGTCAGGGACTGGGCGCACATTACTGGTATCCCTGCAAGGCCAGCTTCTTTCACCCCGAGGACAAGCCGGAGCGGGTCTCGATGGCAATCAGCTGCCCTGCAGACCTCTACGGTGTCAGCAATGGACGGCTGACCGAGGTCGTTGAAGGAACCCCCGACTGGTTCGATTCGGAGGGCAAGGAGTACAAGACCTACCGCTGGCGTCACGACTATCCCCTCGAGACCTACGCGGTCACCCTCAATGTCGGCCCCTATGTCGTCGTCGAGCAGGAGATCCTGGTGCCCGGTCTCGAGCAGGCCGTCCCCTTCAATTACTACGTGCTCCCGGAGAACGCGGAGAAGGCCGCCGTGCAGTTCAAGCAGGTTCCCGAGCTGGTACGCATCTTCTCCGAGGCCTTCGGCCCCTTCCCCTTCCCGGACTCCAAGTTCGCGCTGGTCGAGACCAACTTCTGGGGTATGGAGCACTCCACGGCCGTCGCCTACGGATCGAGCTACCCGGCCTGGTGCAAGGAGAACGGGAAGAGTGACCGGTTTGCCAATCGCAACAAGTGGTTCGACTACATCCTCGTCCATGAGGTCGCCCACGAGTGGTGGGGTAATGCTGTCTCCGCCGAACACTGGGGGCACTTCTGGCTTCACGAGGGTTTTGGCACCTACGCCGAGGGCGTCTACGTCGAGGGCATCGAGGGCCGCGAGGAGGCCGACCGATTCTTCCACGAGATGGGGCGGCGGATCTCATCCAGGAAGGGGCGGCTCTACCGTGGTGACTCCCCCACCTCTGGGGAGGCCTACAGTGGATTGATCTACAGCAAGGGTGCCTGCGTCCTGAACACCTTGCGGCACTACGTCAGCAACGACGAGGCCTGGTGGAAGTCACTGAGAGACTTCAACATGGAGTCGCGCTACGGAAATGCGGGAACGGCAGACTTCCGCGCTGTCCTGGAACGAAATACTGGAGAGCAGTGGACCCAGTTCTTCGACCAGTGGTTCCGTGGAGAGGGAACTCCCAGCCTGGACGGAAAGGTCTTCATTGATGAGGCTGGCTGCATCACGGTCGAGGCGCAGGTCACCAACGGAGAATTCCGCGTACCCCTCGACCTGGCCTGGAAGGATGGCGAGTCCGTGGAGCACAAGTTGAGACTCTGGGTTACCACGGAGCCGACCAGAACTCAGCTCGGGTGTGATGCCCGGAACTCAGAGCTACGCATCGAGAACCTCGATCGGTTGCTGGGCAAGCACGACATCGAGGTCGAGGAGTGAGGTCAGAACCGCGGCTGCTGGTGAAGCTGGACTGACCTACAAGGCGGGGCAAACCTGCTCAGGGTCGAAGCTCGCGCCAGGGCCCCAACCTGGGAGGCTCCGCCTCGAGGACCAGGTCCTCGGAGAGAGTGGGATGACGAACCTGCAGGCGGCGCGCGTGAAGGGCGATGCTGCGGTCCGCGAGCGGCTCCTCGGCGCCATACTTCAGATCACCGAGCAGCGGGGTACCCAGGGTCGCGCAGGCAACGCGCAGCTGGTGGGAGCGGCCCGTGTGAGGCGTGAGCTCCAGGAGAGTCCTGGCCCCCCTGGAACGCAGGACCCGGTAGCTCGTGTTGGCCAGCTTGGCAGCACCTCTCTCTGCCTCGACGACCCCGACTCGGTTGCGCTCGGAGTCCTTCAAGAGCCACTGCTCGAGCTCTCCTCGTGAGGGCTCGGGCTTTCCCTGAACGACTCCCCAGTAGGTCTTCGAGGTCGCGCGGTCCCGAAACTGAGCACTCAAGCGGCTTGCAGCCTTGGACGTCCGACCGAAGAGCACGACTCCTGAGACCGGTCGATCGAGTCGATGCACCACTCCCAGGAAGACGGCTCCGGGCTTGCTGTACTCGCGCTTGATCCAGGCCTTGGCCTGGTCCAGCAGGCTCTCGTCCCCCGAGTCGTCTGGCACGATCGGAAGACAGGCGGGCTTGTTGACCACCAGCAGGTGGTTGTCAACGTACAGGATCTCGAGCGAACTCATGCCTGCAGCTCTAGCCCCCGGGAGTATCGCGCGCAGAAGCCGGCGGGCAGACGGCGTTCACCGCCCATCTCGGCAAGGGCCAGCTCTCCCACCGAGGTCTGCCCCGCTGGCAGCTCTCCGAGGAGGTTCTGGAAGGCCAGGGGTGAGTAGCCCACCGCGTAGGTCGAGAGCACCGCCACAGCGCGCTCCTCGAACAACTGCCCAGCAGCCTCGATCAGGGGCGCCAGGCCCTCCTCGAGCTGCCAGCGCTCACCCTTGGGGCCACGTCCGTAGTGCGGAGGGTCGAGCAGGATCGCGTGATAGCGCGAGCCCCGGCGTACCTCCCTCCGGGCAAAGGCCAGCGCATCGTCGCAGATGATCCGCATGCAGCGCTCTGGCAGTCCGCTGGCAGAGATGTTCTCTCTCAGCCAGGAGAGCGATGCCTTGGAGGCGTCGACGTGGGTCACGTCCCACTCCTGTCCGGCAGCGAGCACACTGGCTGCACCGGTGTAGCCAAAGAGATTCAAGAGTCGAGGTCGGTCGGCACCACTGGCTCGCAGCGCCTGGCCGACCTGATCGATGAATTCCCAGTTGGCCGCTTGCTCGGGGAACAAGCCCACGTGCTTGAAGGGCGTCGGACGGATCACGAAGCGAGCTGAGCGGTAGCCAACCTCCCAGGAGGGCTCCGCGGCCTGGAGGAAGCGAGGCGCGCCGGGCCGGACCTCCCAGCGACCGCCGCGATCGCTCTCGCGTACGAACTTGAGGTCGGCGGCCTGCCACTCCTCCGGGGGCCGTCGCCTGCGCCAGAGAGCCTGCGGATCGGGCCGACAGAGGGTCACACGACCAAATCGTTCGAGCTTCTGCCCCTCGCCGGAGTCGAGCAGGCAGTGATCGGGCAGCGCGGGAGATTGGAAGACTGAGGGTTCCACGAAGTGGAGAATACGGTTGGCACAAAAAGAGCGAAGAAAATGCTCGGAATCCCCGACGAGAGGCCACGCAATTCGCCATGTAGAGATTGCTGAACCAGTCTCCTGTACCCTGAGCCCCAGCTCGCCCCCGCTCCGAACCACCTCCGACAAGTACTTCCGACCCTGCGCGGCCTCGTGAAAGCCTCCTTCAGCCCAACCTCCATCACCAGACTCCTTCCGACTGTCCTGATCTGCTTGCTCGGATCATGCCAGAGCTACAACAGCCAGATCGAGGGGCTGGTCAGTGTGTACGAGAAGGGTGAATTCGAGGAGGCCGCCAGCGTGGTCGAGTCCGGCGACCTTGAGGAGGCCTACGCGAGCAAGACGGACGGCCTGCTCTTCATGTTAGAGGCGGGCAAGGTGCTCCAGGATGCAGGGCTCTATCGGGAGTCGATCTCGATGTTCGAGCGAGCCTCTGCACGCATGGAGCACTTCGACCTCCAGGCCAGCGTCTCAGTCAGCGAGGAGCTGGTCTCCACGGTCAGCACTCAAGCGAGTAGGGACTATCGCGGGACCGACTACGACCGGATCTTGCTGGAGATCTACGAGGTCTTGAACTACCTCGCTATCAATGACTTTGGCGAGGCCATGGTCCACGTACGAAGAGCCTATCGGCGTCAGGCAGAGGCCGTCGCTCGAAACGCCAGCGAGATCGAGGCCCGGCAGAAGGAGAACAACGCTACCGGTTCAAAGGCCCTCCAGTCTGAGGAGTATCGCAAGTTCGAACAGAGCCTCAACACCCTGGCCACCGACGCCTACGCGGACTTCGTCAATCCCATGGCGACCTTTCTCTCCGCAGTCCTCCTGCGCGAGGAGGGCACCAACAGCAATGCGCTGGTCGACCTCCGCAAGCTGGTGAGCATGCTGCCGAACAACAGCTACCTTCCGCTCCTGCTTGAGGAGTTCGAGGCCGGCCCATCTCCGGTGCCCAATCGCTTCTACGTGATCTTTGAGAACGGCCTGGCGCCTGCTCGTCGGGAGTGGTCGCTGACCCTTCCCACGCCCAATGGCTGGTCGAGGATTGCCGTCCCCATGATCGTGCCGCAGCCCACCGAGGTGAAGCACCTCTTGGTCCGTGCACTGGATGACAGCCTTGAGCTTGCCACTCAGCAGATCGCCAGCATCGACAGCATCGTGGCAAGTGACTTCAAGGCCAACCTGGCCTCGATGATCTGGCGCATCGTCATCTCCCAGGTTGCCAAGGAGACGGCCACCTATGCTCTCGCCAAGCAGGACAGCAGCGGGATAGCGAGCGTGCTCGGCAGCATCTACAAGGTCGCCAGCGCCGGCGCCGACCTGCGCACATGGCGTACCCCCGGTTCCGAGTTCCAGATCGCCTTCGGGGAGGTCCCTGAGGATGGTCGGCTCTCACTTGATCTCATCACCTCCACCAACCTGGCCAGAGGTCGATCAGACGTGATCCTGCCTCCGGCGCGCACACACTTCATCTTCGTTAGAGTTCCAAGGCTCTCGAACATACAACCGCGAGTGTTCTCACTGGGGAGCACCATCTCGAACTAGCGAGACAACCATTCACTGACCGCTCGCCTCCATGGCAGAGCAATCCCGGGCCTGATACTTGATTTAGGAAGGCACTTCGATGATTCAACGACTCTCCGCCATTGCGATTCTCTCTCTCGGCTGCCTCGGCTGCGAGAGCACCTCGAACTACGTCCCGCCTCCGCCCGGAGCCCTGGAAGAGAGCCTGTGGCGTGATCGAGTGATCATGAGCACCAACGTCAAGACCCGGGTGGCTGTCGACCAGGTCCTCGAAGATCGGCAGAATGGCCTCCTACGTACTCAGATCGAAATGCACAACATCACCTCCTCCGAGCAGAGCTTCCGGACGCTCATCGAGTGGTTCGACGTGGCTGGATTCAAGCTCGACTCCCCGAACGACGGTTGGATGAGCCACATCGTCCACCCCAACCAGACGTTCTCCGTCAGTGCGAACGCCGTGAACCCGGCTGCAGTCTCCTGGCGCCTGAACATCGACACCTGGGGCCGCTAGGTCCTCTCCCCTCCGCAAGAACACAACGAACGTCATGAAAGCGAACATCATCCTCATTCTCCCGCTCCTCGTCATCGCCACCTCCTGCCAGAGCGGACCACAGCGCATTGACCCCGGTGGTGACCAGGCTGTCACCTCCGCGGGGGTCGACTTCAACGAGATCATCGAGTGGACGGACACCCTGACCCAGCGAATGCTGACCTCGGGCTTCCTGGACACCGGAGAGTTCGGCCCTCAGCCGATTCGCATGGTTGTCAGCGACATCGAGAACAAGACCGATCTCTCGCACTTCCCCAGCGAGCTATTGCTGACCAACATCCGTACGTCCCTGTTGCAGTCGGGCAAGGCACGCTGGGTCTCCACCTACGGTGAGGATGGCCGCGACGACATGACTCGCGACACGCGCGACCTGGCGAACGATCCGCTCTTCAAGCAGGACCAGATCCCCCAGCAAGGAACCGCCTCGGTCGCTCGGCTCTCCCTGCGCACTCAGCTTCTGTGGACCCACTCTCAGGGAACCAAGAGCGCACAGAACACCTACATCGTGCGCCAATGGGTCACGGACACGGTCAACGGCGAGGTCATCTGGGAGGGCCAGTCCAACCCCATCGCCAAGAAGTTCGAGAAGGGGAGCGTCTCCTGGTAGGCCAAATTGCCCGGGAAACGGATCAAACAACAGGATCGTCATGACTGCTCCGGAGGAGTAACAGGATGAGGACACTCAGCTGGCAGAGGCGCGCCGTCCATGGGGCGCTGTACCTGATCCTGGGACTCTTCCTGAGCAGCGCGAGCCTTGGGTTCGAGTCCGTTGAAGTCCTCGGCCGAGGAGCGACCGAGGCCGAGGCCATCCGAAGTGCCCTGGCCGAATCCGTGCGCCAGGTGAACGAGAGCAGCGCTGGCTCGAGCAACGGCACGCAGGAGGAGGTTGCCGCCATCCTGCAAGGCCTACACGACGTACCCCTCGGCCTGGAAGACGGGAATTTCGGGAGCCTCCGTGCCGCATCGCGGGGCTACGTGCGCAGCTACGAAGTTCTGAGGAGTTCGGGGCCCGAGGCGCCGGTCGAGGTCAGAGTTCGGGCCACCGTTCTACGCTTCGATCCCGAGAACCCGCGCACGGCATCCGGCAAGACCCTGTTGGTCGGAGTCTTCGAGCTCGGTGACGATGCTCTGGGATTCGATCGGCCTGTCGAGGGCGTCCCAAGCCTGCTTGACAGCTTGCGTGAGGAACTCGAGAACCGCCTGGTGAGAGCCCGCAAGTTTCTCGTACTCACCCGTGAAGATCTGGGGCCCAGCCTGAACAAGCTCCAGTTCAAGAGCGGCAGGTGGATCGGTGGGGATGAGAGACAGGGACCAGGTGACCAGTACGGCATCGACTATCTGGTCTCCGGTCAAATCGACACCTTGAAGGTCCACACCGAGAAGAAGGTTGTCAGGAGAACCGGTCACGTCTACTCGACCAAGACCGCGGAGGTCCAGATGACCATGACCCTCCACGACGTCACCAGTGGACAGATCATCTGGAGCGAGGCGTTCGCTCAGAACTACCTCTTTGGGCCAGAGAGCCTGAGGGACTCTCCCGAGTTCCTGGATGATGGCACAGTGGCTCGAACGATGGCCTTTGAGGCGGCCGACACCCTCACCCAGCAGCTGCTGGCTCACAGCTGCCCACCCACGGTGCTAAAGGCCAAGGTCAACGTCCCGGGAGGTCCGATACTCGTGCTCAACGTGGGCAGCTCGATCTATCCGGGGGGTCACGTGCTCGAGCTCGTTCATGTGGGAACGGACCTGATCGACCCGGCCACTGGACGATCACTCGGGCCGGACGAGTCCCTGATCGGTCTGATCCAGATCGTCCGCCAGGACGAGCACAAGAGCGAGGCGACCTTCGTGAACCTCAGCCCCGAGATCCAATCCTGGATCGCAGCCAATGGCCTGGACCCGGCGGTCCTGGCCTGCCGACAGCCCGAGGTGGGCCGGTAGGGCCCTATCGAGGATCCAGGCGCCAAAGGGCAAGAAAGT
>JABACD010000018.1:0-44414 GCA_014237855.1 Planctomycetota bacterium
CTCTGTCAGCTGTATCGCTCTGCGGCTGCAGCCTGCCTGGAGGCGGCCGACGGTCAGGTCAAGCTGGCCGTGCTGATGCACTCCGGCGAGCTCGGATCTGGCCCTGCAAGGCGGCTCCTCGAGGAGCATCAGGGGCAGCTTGCCGGGGCCCTGAAGAGTGCCCTGAAGAGTGCCCTGAACTGAGCATCTGAGCCCTGCTCGGATCGCATCCGCTCGACCTCCTATCCAGTCCGCTCTCCAGGAGCTTGAATCGAGCGAAATCAATCGGGCCTCCCGGTGAGTCCCGACAAGAAAATGAATCCGAGCCGAAGGATCGGTAGACGCGGGGGGGCGTACTTCTAGATTCTATACCCTGAGGCGCCAACCCCTGCATCTCTACTCTGGCCCAAAATTGATGACCTCCATCCTTCGAGCGGCTCTTGTCAGCTCACTCATCCTCGCTGCTACCCCAGGCATCTCCGCAGCTCATCTGGGGACTCCAGTTGAGTCGCTCGTCATGCTCGACGAGGACGAGGTCGAACGGCTGAGCAAGCTCATCCAGACCACACGCGAGCCGGGCAATGCACGCTTCTTCGAGCAGCTGACTGCCCTGGGCAGCATCGAGTCCTTCGAGGCTGCGAGCCGGCTCCGCAAGTCGGTCCAGCGGCCCGATGTGATGGTCAAGGCATTCGTTGCGTTCGAGAACTATGCCGGCGTGAGTGGCGTGGAGAAGGGCGCGATCAAGTGGCTCACCGAGCAGTGCGCTGGCGGCAGCAATTTCTATCGACAGGCGGCTATCCAGGGGCTGGTGAGATTCGGCTCGGCGGCCACCGACGAGCTCGAGGTCATTGTCAAGCGCAGCAAGGACCCGGTCGTTCGCGCCTGGGCACTCGGCCCGCTGCTCCCGGGCCTCCAGCAAGAGTCCAGCCCTGAAGCGATACGAACCATCGCGGAAAATGCGGAGTTCGGCTACACGGCTCCGGCCGAGAAGATGCTCGAGGTTCTTTCCAGCTTCGTGGGTCCCGATAACGACGAGGCATTCTGCAAGACGCTCAAGAGCAAGAAGGTACCCAGCCTCAACAAGGCCGTGGTGATCGAGACCATTGCCACTCGAAAGGGCAACGCCATCGACAAGGCCCTGCTCTCTGCGCTCAAGAGCAAGGAAACCGTCGTGCAGCTGGCCGCCATGAAGGCCCTGGACTCGAGGGGCAGCACTGCGCAGGTCTCCACACTCAAGAAGCTGGTCAAGTCCAAGGATGATGCGGTCAGGCGGCAGGCCATCATCAGCATGGGCCTGATCCGCGGCGGCGAATCGGAGTGGCTCAAGGATCTGGCCGGCATGGTCAGGTCAAAGGACCCCGCCACCCGCATGGGCAGCGCCTGTGCACTGGCCGAGATTCGGACGCCGGAGGCACTCGAGCTGCTCTACCCACTCCTGAACGACGGCGATCACCTGGTCCAGTTCGAGGCCCTCCAGCAGATCAGCAATCTGCGACGCAAGGAGACACTTCCCGTCCTGATTGCCAGGATCAACGGGGCACGTGGTCGCTTGAACATGCAGCTGCTAGTGAACCTGCGGCTCATCACAGGAGAGGATCACGGGAGCTCTTCCGACCGCTGGATGAACTGGTGGAAGGGCGTGGAGGAGACCTTCGAGATACCAAGCTATGACGATGCACTGGCTGCCGAGAACGACCGCGACCGCCGACGCTCGGAGAGCAAGACGGTCTCGACCTTCTACGGCTTGAAGATCGTCAGTGACCGCATCTGCTTCATCATGGACACCTCGGGCTCCATGCGAGAGCCGGGCGGCAAGGGGGATGGCAATCGCCTCAAGGCAGCAAAGGATCAACTTGTAGGTGTCCTGGAGAGCTACCCGGATGGTGATCTCTTCAACTTGATCTTCTTCTCCAGCGATGCATTTGGCTGGGAGGATGAGCTGGTGAGAATGACCGATGACTCCCGCGAGGAAGCACTCGAGTACGTGAGCCGCCAACGCCCTGACGGTGCGACCGCGATCTATGATGCCCTCAAGCTGGCCTTCGAGGACCGGCGTATCGACACCCTCTACCTGCTCACCGACGGTGATCCCATGGGGGGTACCATCGACAATCCGGCACGCATCCGTCAGGAGGTCGCGGCCTGGAACGAGGCCCGCCACATCCGCATCAACTGCATCGCCATCGGTAAGCCCAGCCCCCTCCTCCAGGACCTGGCAAGGGATACCGGCGGCACCTACAAGGAAGAGTAGCCTCAGTTCCGCATCGCTCAGCGCAGGATGAAGCCCTTGCCAAGGACATCCTCAGGGTCGATCCAGAACTCGTGGCGACCAGTGAGATAGGCCTCCCCGCTCACCTCAGGCACAATCGCCGGCCGGGACCCCAGGCTGGTCTGCTCAACCACGCGACCCTCGAAGCGACTGCCGACAAGACTCTCGATCACGATCGAGTCTCCCAGTTCAAGGTCCCCACGTGCATGATGGATGGCCAGGCGCCCACTGACGCCTGTCCCCGTGGGCGAGCGGTCCACCTCCCCCTCTGCGAACACGCAGACGTTGCGGCTGTGAATGTCTTCACCCGCCTGCATGTCAACGAAGATCACTCCGTAGAGGAACCCCAGGTCTTCCTCCAAGGGATGCACGATCGGGGCTCCGGCCATCACTGCCTTCTTGATCGCGCGGCCCTTCTTGATCAGGTCCTCGGTCCCCGCCGGCGAGCAGTCCACCCCCACGCTGCTCGCATCAACGTAGGCGTAGAATGCACCTCCGAAGGCCAGGTCGTAAGTGACAACACCCAGACCCCGCACCCAGATCTCTTGATCCAGGGCCGCAACGAAGGAAGGTACATTCTTGAATCTCACCCGACCGACTCCCGAATCACTCACCAGGGCGGTAGCGGTGACAAGCCCGGCCGGCGTATCCATGCGTATCGTGGTCTCGGGCGACACTCTTGGCAGCATCCCAGTCTCCAGCGCCACCTTGGTCATGGCGATCACGCCGTGGCCACACATGGTGCTGAAGCCCTCGTTGTGGATGAAGAGAATGCCCAGGTCGGCCTCGGCTGTCACCGGTTCGGTGACCAGACAACCATACATGTCCGCATGCCCCCGGGGCTCCCACATCAGGGCTCGTCTCAGGTCATCCAGATGCTCGCTCGCATGACGCCGCTTGGCGAGAATCGTATCACCCGGGATCGGCCCAACTCCGTCCGTCACGACCCGGAAGGGCTCCCCACCAGTGTGGCTGTCAACCGTTGTGACTCTTCGCCAGTGCGAGGGAGGTTGCCATTGACTCATGAGATCTAGAAGCGGTAGGGAATCCGGAGGAACTCCAGGCGTGGCCGGGGCGTGTCAAAATTGAGATCAGCGGCGCCAGCGGCGATGTCGAAGGTCACGCGATAGCGCATGAAGCGCACCAGCCGGGGATCGACGCCAAGGCTCCCGAGGTCCTGACCTGCCAGCTCGGTCACGAAGCCCGTCGAGTGGTTCGGGTCTGGAGCTCCAGGACTGCCCTCCTGTGCAAGCTCGAACAGCAGCTGGATCTTGGCGCTGGCAGGGAGAGCATCGGCCACGCCCTCGGTCGTGACGCCGAAGTAGCGTGGACGGAGCTCCACACTGCCGCTAGCCTCGGCAAGACTCGGGCCGTCACTACTGACAACCAGAGCCAGCTCCTCTGTCCCTGCCAGATAGCGAGCCTCGGAGAGCGTGAAGCGCGCATCCCCGACCACCAGCAAGAACTCACGCAAGAGTCGCGGATTACGCAGGTAGATCTGATCATCGCCACCGAGACCTGAGACATCTACCAGTGCTGTCCGATTGCTGGCATCGTTCGAATCAAGTTCCAGGTTGGGTGTGGTGAGCAGCGGAGCGAGGTCATCAATGATCCCTGCCGTTGTTCGAAGACTACCATCCCCGGCCAGGGTGCCATCGAAGAGGAAGGCCAGCTCACCTAGCTCGGGATCGAGCGGGTCAACGGTCGTCTCCCCCAGTGCTATCCAGCGTGACTGGGCCATGGATCGTCTCCCGAAGATCGGCAGCAACTGGTCATTCCAGCGCTGATTCTCCAGATCGTAGCCATGCGGCATCGGGCGACAGGCCTGGGCCAGCTGGGACTCATCACCATGGTCCCCCAGGGTCGAATCACCACCAGGGTAGTAGAGATCCTGGATGAGGTCCTGAACGTGAAGCTGGATCAGCCCCGGCCCCCCATCGCCGCCGGCGCATCTCACCACGAAGCTGTTGTCACCGGCCCCGGGCAAGCTTCCGAGGTAGCCGTTGGGACTCTCGTCGATGCAGATCGCGGGCACCTCTTCCCAGGGATTGTCGGTTCCATTGGACCCCACATGCTTCGCGTCGAACCAGATCTCCGTGGTGTTGCCGGAGTTGTCCGCACCGCCGTTTGGCTCAGGCTCACCGAAGATCCTCTCCCCTGCACCACCTTGGCCGCCACGAACATCAATGGCGAGAAGACCTGGCGCGACAGCGCTGAGATCGATGACCCCCGCCGTTTGCAGCACGATGTGGCCACCCGAACCGCCCCCCGATCCTCCGGCGGTGCGGAAGGAGCTGATCGAGTGCTCACCACCTCCGCCGTGCCCGCCGCGGGCCACGATCACCCCCGAAGGCCCGATGATGATGTCACCGATCGAGAAAATGCTGAGCGCGCCAGCCCCTCCACCCCCGCCACAACCCTTGTCCTGGTTCGACCAGTAGAAGTTCTCGGGCGGATAGGTGTCCGCCGGATTGACGTAGGTGGCGTCCCCCCCAGCCCCACCGCCCGCGCCCGGGGTCAGCTGCTCCAGCTCACCGAAGATCAGCCGCTCGGGATTTCGAGGGTCTGTGCTTCCAACGTTCTCGATCATGGAGCCCCAGAAGTCGTTCACCTCACCAGGCAGGACTCCAAATGGACTCGGACCGGCTCGACCGCCCCAGGGAATGTGATCTCCCTGGGAGGAGTTCGCGAGGTCACCACCGACATGCCCGCTCTCGGCGTCGAGACCATAGATCGACTGGTCAACGCAGGAGAAGGTCTCGCCCATCCCATCAGTCCAGTAGACCCGCTGAGGGTTACCCAGCGTCCCACCTCCACCGCCACCGCTGCGCCGGAAGGTACCGTCGGTCTGACCTTGCTGGGCCCACCCCGACTCTCCGCCCTCGCCTCCCAGGTTGGCCACGCCAAAGGCTCCCTCCCCGTTGCCCCCCCGAAGGGTCACGGCGTTCGTGATGTAGCTGCCGGTGCCGCCCGCACCGCCCCCTCCCTGGCCGGCCCCACCTGACTCCGGCTGGTGGGGCGAGTTGACTGTCGTTACCGTCGCAGCATTGGTGCCATTGACCGTCAGGCTGCCCTCGATACGAACCTCTCCGGTGGCGATGATCCGTGCGGGATTAGGTCCCTGAACACGCAGGGCCGATGAAGTGGGGATGTAGAGATTCCGTACATCGAGCCGACCGTTGACCGCCAGTTGAGAGTATTGCGGCAGGCCATTCTCCCCGCCGAAGAAGATCGTCGCGGTCGTGTCAAAGACGATCTCGGTGTTTGGGGGAATGTGCAGGTCGAACTTCCCTGCCGGCCCACCCGTACCGTCAAACTCGAAAGCAGCCTCGAGCCCTCCCTCCCCCCACTTCGCGCGCGGGAGCTGCAAGGCACTGATCTCGTCCTCGAAGCCTTCAGCGCTGAAGTCCTCCAGGATCTCGTCAGCTGTCTCAACAGGAGCCCCCGCTCCGTCAGCGATCACGTCGGCAGTCATGTTCCCGAATCGATTGAGCGGGAGCGCATTCGTCTCACCGATGAGGTCCTGGAACTCGCGAGCGATCACCAATCTCATCAGGCGTCCCTGAGGTAGGACCCCGACCGGTGTGATTTGAACGGCAGCCCCAGTGCCCGTGCAATTACTCTCCAGCCTGACCTCTGTGACCAGTGGACTCCAGATCGAGCTCGAGTCCAGATACTCCAGTCGCAGCCGCTCCCCGCTGATGTTCTCCGAGGAGGGATTCACAGGCTGATCTAGCCGCAGGAGAAAGCTCACCTGGCTGCTCGAGTCACTGTAGAGGTTGTTCGGCACCAGAAAGCCAGACGGGAGGGCCCCACTGCCATCCTCGGGATCGAGCTGGAACCAGATAGGTACGCCTTCCAGTTCCAGGTAACTCCCCACCCCCGGTGCGATCACTGGCTTGGCCGGACCCGGTCGAGTGTCGAAGAAGAGTTCCGTCAGGAACATCGAGTCGGGTGTCCTGAAGGTCAGGGTCGCACCCTCATCGAGTCCCTTACCAGATGTCGACCGAATGCTGGACCCAGCCTCGGATTCGGAAAACAGGTCAATCCTGTAGGTCACACCTCCGGGCAAGAACCCACTGTCACTGAGATCTGCTCGATTCGGGCACTTTGGCTGGTAGATCACGACTCGTGGATCCAGAGGGTCCGCGCTGTAATCTCCAATAGCCGTGACTCCGTTCGGCTGATGAATCAGCAAGCTGTTCGAATTAACCGAGTCGAAGTCGACCGGTTCGGAGAACTTGAAGTGGATGGGCCGATTGATCTGCCACTCGGCTCCATTCGGGACAGAAATCTCCAGCAGGCCGAATCCACCATGGTCCCGCGCTGCTGAACTGGTCCCGGAACAACCCAGGCCAGTGAGGAGCAGGAGAGTGGCCAGCCCCTTAGTGCTGGCCATGCCCCGCCCACACGGGTGAATTCGAGAGATCGTCATGTGAAGGCCTGGAGCGCCCCAGGGGATCGTATTCAGCCTACACCAACTCACTCTCCAGGTCGGTCTGATTCCCGCTCGGCCGGGCCCTTGCCATGGTGCCAAGCACTGCAGGTGACCGCCTGCCCGTCAGGGGGCTCCACGGACAGCGCCACCACCTAGGGAGGGCCGGGGCGACGCTCATCATCTATCGAGCTCTCCAGCTCCAGCAACCGCAGCCTGCTCATCAAACGGTCCCAGTCGAAGGCCGGTCCCGGGTCAAGCTTGTTGTCTTGCACGTGATAGTGCCCCAAGACTCCTCGGAAGGACTCGTAGTCCTCATCGGTCAGCCTTCCCATGGGAACCTCTCCAAGCTCGTTCACTGGCACGGTCCGCTCGATTCGCGGAAGGACATCCATCAGGGTCGAGACCAGACGCGTCAGCGACTCATACTGCTCGTGGGTGAAGTCGTACTGCACCAGTCTCGTACCATTGATGCGTCCCTCCACCAGCCCCAGGCTCGCAGGCCGACCACGAAATGGGGAGGTCCGAACTCCCCCATCCCCGAGCCGCCTCGGAATATCGATGTAGGTTCCCAGCTCGTCGATCGAGTACCACTCCTCGAACTCAGCGGACTCAGCGGGCTTTCTTGCACCAATCTGGGCAATCTCGATCCCGATCGAACGGTCATTGGCCTTGGTCGCATGCCAGGCCGTCTCCCTCAGATCCAGGGTCTGATAGATCGTGCCATCAATGTCCAAGAGGAAGTGCGCTGACAATCCCCGTTGATTGTGGAGGACATCGAAGCAGGTACGGCTGAGTCCACAGACATCGAAGTGCAACACGATCTGGTCGACCGCCCCGCCAAGCAGTGCCACCGATTCAGACGACCCCGAGACCCTCGGAATGCCGCGCTCCAGCTGTGCGCGCCGACCAGGTCGATAGCGACGCCCGCTGCTCTTATCACGATAATCGGGGTTGGTGCCCGCCCGTAGCGCCACATCGTAAGCGTCATAGCCGCCAGGATCACTCCACAGGACCACGGGTGCACCACATGAGAATCGCTCTCCACAGACGACTATCTCCTCCCCAACCTCGACTGGGCTGGGCTCGAGGGTCAGGGAAGCCTCTCGCTCGCCCGATTCAAAAGGGTCCGGTGAGAGGGGCTCAATCGAGGCGCAAGAGCTCAGGCAGAGGGTACAGACGAGTAGTTCTTGCAGTCTCATGTGATCTTTCCACCGCAGGAAGAGCCTGCTCCAGCCGTGCATCCAAAACAGTGTGTGCCGGTCACGATCCGTCGGTTGGTGAGTGACTGCAAGTCAAACTCATCCAGGTGTTGGGGCACACCGAACGCCAACGGCAGCTCGAGCATCTGGTTGAAGTCACAATCGTGGAGCTGACCATCCCAGCCCACGCTCAAGGTCGTGCGGCACATGAGCTGACCGACAGCAGCTGGATTGAAGGCCCTCACCAGCTCTCTCATGTAGCTGTCCAGATTCCCAGAGCGCTGCAGCCACTCCAGATAGCGGCTGATCGGCATGTTCGTGATCGTGTACAGCGAATCAAAGACAATGCCGAACTCCCTCTCGAGGACCTCCTTCCACTCTGCCTCCACAGACCCCTCGGTGGACGGCAAGAAGGCTCCGGTGGGATTGGTGACCAATACCAGACGCAGTCCACTACCCGCCTGACCATAGCCACGTTCATTGAGCAACTTCAGGCCTTGGATAGAGCGCTCAAAGACACCCTCCCCGCGCTGGCGATCGGTGGCCAGGTCCCGGTAGTGCGGCAAGGAACAGATCAGCTCCACTCCCTGCTCGGCAAGGAAGTCAGGCAGATGTGAGTAACGCGGCACGGTCAGGATCGTCAGGTTGCAGCGATCGATAACGTGACGCCCCAGCCCCCGTGACTCTCGAACCAGGTACTCGAACGAGGGACACATCTCCGGAGCTCCGCCCGTGATGTCTACCGTTGGAATCTCGGTACTCGCCAGGACCTGCATGCAGAGCTCTGCGGTCTCCCTGGTCATCACTTCCGAGCGCAGTGGCCCCGCATCCACATGGCAGTGAATGCAGGTCTGGTTGCAGAGCTTGCCCACGTTGATCTGGAAGACTCCGATCCCCGTCGCTTCGAGGCGTCCCATCTCTGACTGCGTCAGACGACTGTCGAACTTCGCCTCAACACCATCGGGATGCTGGACCGTGTCGAGCAAGGTTCGCTGCTCAGCAGGGTTCAATCGTGTCTCCTCGTCCAACAGTCTCATTGATCTTGTCACCTGATTGCCCCTCCTGCCCTGGCGAGGGTCCGCTCACATACCCAGTTTGTCCGCAATCTTTCGCATCTGCAATCCATGAACGAGTGTGGCTCCACCCTTGATGGCTGAAGCCACATGCACGACCTCGGTGAGCTGCTCCACGTCAGCCCCCTTGGAGAGACAGCTCTTCGTGTAGGACTCAATGCAATACGGACACTGGACGGCGTGGGAGACTCCCAGGGCGATCAAGGCCTTCTCCCTCGCCGTCAGGGCACCGTCCTCGAAGACTGCCCCGTAGTACTCGAAGAATCGTTCGGCCAGCTCTCCGGAGTGCTCGCCGATGGAGGGAAACTTCGCCAGGTCTTCGGGGTCGTAGTAGGAGTCCATGGAGGGCTGAGGCTGATCGAGCGCTTGTTCGCGAGAGGGTGCGCCAGGAAGCCTCGATCACTCGAGAGCTCCGGGCGGGAAAGTGGAACAGGCAGGTTACCGCGCTCCAGCCGTGCCGTCTCTTCCTGCGTGAAGGCAGTTCGTGTACGGGGAGCCTGCCTGATAGGCATGGGAGCGGAGGAGGTGGTCGTAGAGGCCCGCTTCGAGGGTCGTGATCGACCCGGAACGGAGCTGGTCATCTCCGGCTTACCCGACCCGGTCATCCGTGAGAGTCGCGGACGTTTGATCTGTGCTCTGAAGGAAAACGGCCTCCGGGTTCCCTCCGGGGTGCTCTATCTCAATCTGGTGCCAGCGGCTCGGCGCAAGGTGGGCGGGATGCTGGACCTCCCAATCGCCCTGGGGGCAGCAGCTGCCTGTGGTCATATCGATCCACGCTGGCTACAGGACACCCTCTTCGTGGGTGAGCTGGGAATCGACGGGCGCCTGCACCCGGTCCCCGGCGGACTCGCGGCAGCCAGCTGCGCCCGCGAGTCGGGGATCAAGCAGCTGGTCGCCTCCCTGGCAACGGCTCGAGAGGCCGCCTGGATCGGTGAGGTCGCCTGCCTTGGCGCACGATCTCTGGGCCAGGTTGTTGCCCACCTCTCTGGCGCTGGTCCCCTCCTCCAGGCGCTGGAGCTCTCACCAGAGGAGTCCAGACCTTCCAACGAGGCTCACCCCTCCCTCGACGATGTGCGGGGCCAGGCCCATGCCAAGCGCGCCCTGGCAGTTGCCGCACTTGGAGCCCACGGCCTGCTGATGGTCGGCCCTCCCGGTGCAGGCAAGACAATGCTCGCGCGTCGCCTGGCCGGCCTGCTTCCCCCACCAGGACGGCGCGAGTGCATCGAGATCACCCTGGCTCTCTCCGCTTCCGGACAGTGGCCCGGAGGCCTCGCCCAGGCCCGCCCTTTTCGAGCACCACACCACACGACGAGCTACGCCGGTCTGGTCGGCGGGGGTTCGCCGCCGCGCCCGGGTGAGGTCTCCCTGGCCCATCACGGACTCCTGTTCCTCGATGAACTTCCTGAGTTTCCGAGGGAGTCGCTGGAAGCCCTTCGAGAACCGCTTGAGGCCGGCTCGGTCTGCATCAGTCGTGCAGGAAGCCGGGTGACCTTCCCCGCTGAGTTCCAACTCGCAGCAGCCATGAACCCCTGCCCCTGCGGCTATCGTGGACACTCCCGGGTGCCCTGTCGTTGCTCCCCTCCGATGGTTGCTCGCTACCGGCGACGCATCTCCGGACCCCTGTTGGACCGCATCGACCTCCGAGTCGATCTCGTGCCACCCGAGGTCGTGGAGCTGCTGGGTGCTCCCTCCAATGAGAGCGCCCGAGCCTCCGAAGATCAGCCACCACTCCAAGAAGCCGTGCAGGCTGCCATCGAGGTCGTCAGGGAGCGACAGGGATCCACTCCCAACTCAAGGCTAAGCACGGAGCAACTCGACCGCTGGGTCCCGCTTGACTCCAGGTCAAAGCGCCTGCTCGAGTCAGCCGCCCGCAGCCGGGTCTACTCAGCTCGAGCCTTGCAATCCCTGCGACGGGTGGCGCGCTCCGTAGCAGATCTCGACGGAGAGGGTCGAGTGACCTGCGAACACCTGGCTCAGGCCATCGCACTTCGAGGTTCCGCCATCGGCGAGTGAGCCTGTACCAAGGGCCGGGCGCCCTACTCGTGGCGAAGAGCCTCGACAGGGTCCATCGTGGCCGCCCGCCAGGCGGGATACAGCCCGAAGATCACTCCGATGCCGGCAGAAATGCAGAAGGCCAGCAGCGGCCCACCAGGGGTCACCACCGTTCGCATGTCCGCGAACCTCTCCACCAGCAGCGGAATCAGGAGGCCAAGCAGGATGCCGAGGATTCCACCGCCCACGGAGAGGACCACGGTCTCAACCAGGAACTGCGTCACGATGTGGCGGCGCTTGGCTCCGAGGGCTCGACGAATTCCAATCTCTCGGGTTCGCTCCGTCACGGTAGCCAGCATGACATTCATGATGCCGATCCCGCCGACGAGCAGGCTGATTCCGGCTATCGAGCCCAGCACGATGTTGAAGATCCGCTTGGTCTCCTCTGCTCGCAAGAGAAGCTCGAGTGGCACGATCACCTTGTAGTCCCTCTCGGTGTGCTCACGGCTCAGCATCGTCCTGGCTGCGTTTGCCACCATCGGGACGTTCTCGGCATGCTCGACCTCGATGATGATCTCGTGGAGTTGAACTTCCTCCATGTCCATGGATCCACTACGCATCTTGACCAGAGTCTCGCCAAACCACTTCGTTCCCGTCGACAGTGGAATGAAGAGCTCACCCGGGTTGTCCTCTCCGGCCTCGGGGCGATCACTACCCAGCCTGACCCGCGGCAACAGGGTTCCCACGACGGTGAAGTAGTCGGCGCCGATCTTCACGCGCTCGCCAATTGGACTCTGGAACGGGAACAGGGCCCTCGAGACCTCGTAGCCGAGAACGCAGACGTTTGAGACGGTGTTCTCGTCCGTCGCGTTCAAGAAACGCCCGGTACCCAGCACCCGTCCAGTCGCATCGATGTACTCAGGTATCGTCGAGATCACACCAGGCCGGATTGCGTTGACGCCAAAGCGCACCTCCTCGGGCAGCTCGCGCAAGGGTACGACGCGACGTACCCCCGGAAAACTGGCCCTGATCCTCTCCAGGTCGTCGTGGGTCAAGCCATAGGAGATCACGCGCTGGCGCTGGTTGCTCACCTGCTCTTCGGCGGGCTTGACGCTGCGCAGGATCACGTTCTGGCTTCCGAGCTGACGAATTTGCTCCTGAGCCTCGATGCTGGCGCCCTCTCCAATGGCCAGCATGGCGATGACGCTACTGACGCCAAAGAGGACCCCAAGAGTAGTCAGGGCGCTACGAAGCTTGTGCAGCATGAGGCTGCGAACGCCCAATTTTACCGTGCGTGTGAATGTGCCCTGCATCAAACAGTCTCAGCCGTGCGCTTCGTCACGCTCTCGATTTGTCCATCGCGTAGCTGGAGAACCTGCTCAGCTCGTGCCCCCACCTCTTCCTCGTGAGTCACCAGCAGGATGGTCTTACCTTCTGAGTGCAGCTCGTCGAAGAGATCAAGAATCTCGAGCGCAGTTCGGCTGTCCAGGTTTCCGGTCGCCTCGTCCGCGAGGATCAGGTCGGGATCATTGATCAGTGCTCTGGCAATGGCCACTCGTTGCTGCTGTCCACCGGAGAGCTGCAGAGGGCGGTGATCCAGTCGATCTGCAAGCCCGACTCGCTCCGCGAGGACCAGGGCCCGAGCCTCTCCTTCCTCGGGCGGCTCGTCCTGATAGAACAACGGCACGAGGATGTTCTCGAGAACGTTCAGCTGAGGAATGAGGTTGTAGGACTGAAACACGAAGCCCAGACGCCGGCTGCGCAGGTCCGAGAGTTCGTCGTCATCCAGTCCCGAGATGTCCTCCCCACCAATCAGATAGGTCCCCGAGCTGGGCCGATCGATGCAGCCAAGCAGGTTCAGCAAGGTGGACTTGCCGCTACCTGAGCTACCCATGACCGCCCAGTACTCTCCACGATTGAAGCTGAAGCTGAAGTCGTCGAGGGCGCGCACGAGGTTGTCCCCCATCTTGTAGGTCCGGCAGACGTTCACGAGCTCCGCAACGGGAGTCCTGGAGGTAGGTTCGTGCACAGGAACTACTTGTTGCTCGGTCGGCGACCTTTCCCGTAAGAACCTGAGTCACTGCCAGCCTTGCCACTGCCGCCTCTCGCTGAGGCACCTTGACCCTCCCCGGATCCAGCATCTTGGCGTTCCGAGTCACTGGCATCTGGCGTGCCATCTTCGAACTCGAAGCCGAGGGGGGGACTGAGCAGGACGATCTCTCCTTCAATAAGTCCTTCCTTGATCTGGATCCAGGTCTCGTTGTTCCTGCCAATCTCGACAACACGCTCGACAACCTCTTCTCCAGCTCGTACCCAGGCGATGGTCTGTCCATCGACATGGTGGACCGCTTGAACGGGGACATAGAGTGTGTCCTGAATCGTATCGACCTGAATTTCGATGCTGCAGGACATACCGGGACGCATGTCGCCGTCACCGCCCGCGACGACCACTTCGGTCTTGTAGAGCCGCAGGTTTGGGTTGGCCCACCAGGAATTGGTATCAGGCAGGACTGCAACGCTGGTGACCTCTCCGGGGAACTCCTTGCCCGGAATCGCGTCCACTCTCAGGATTGCGGGTAGACCCGCAATGACCTGCTTGAGCGCCGACTCGTGAATGCTCGCCTCGGCGACCATTCCGCCCTCTCCGGGGATCGTGACGATCTCCTGTCTCTCCCGGACCTCTCCACCTTCTGTGATGGGTTCACCGCCCGACCAGCGGCTTCCCTCCGTACGGCCATAGACGACCATCCCAGCGACAGGCGAGTAGATCTTGCCCTTTGATATCTGATCCAGGAGCCGCCTGAGCTTCTCCTCTTCCAGCTCGAGCTTGACCTGACTGGCCTCCTTGGCCGCCTCGTAATCCGCGAGCTGGGCGATGGCCTGCTTGTTCGCCTTGCGGAGCTGACGGCGAGCCTCGATCAGGTTCCCCTGAAGCTCAGCCCACTTCTTGGGCTGCTCATACTTCTCCAGCAGGTACTTTGCGCGACCTGCCTGCTCCAGCATGATTCCAGCACGCTTGAAGGCCAGCTCATCGGCCTCGAGCTTGAGCCGCTCGACGAATCCCTTCTCCGCCAGTTGGAAGCTCCAGTCGCGCTCCTCCTGGGCACGCTTGAGCTCCTCCTCACGAATCAGGATCTCATCGCTGAACTGTCGTAGCTCCTGCTGGCGGTTCCCGCCGGCAAAGCTGCCTTCGACCTCCGAGTCCGTAGGACTCTTCGATTCCAGGGCCTCGATGATCTCCTCGAACTCATAGGTCTCGAGTCCTTCGATGTCAGCGCCGATGAACTTCTCCAGCTCTAGCAGGGCAAACTCCCCCTCCTGTTGGGCCTTCGCGATCAGACTCTCGTTTTCGATACGCTGAATCTCGAGCCCCTCGCGAGCCTTCGTTGCTGCAGCACGGGCGCTCTGCAGGGAGATCTCCTGAGCCACCCGCTGGTCCTCGAGGTCGGTCGTGTCGATCTCGGCGATCAGGTCACCCGATTGAACCTGGCTGCCCTCATCGATCAGGTAGAGCAGGGTGGAACGGCCCTCGACCTCGCTCTTGATGCTGACGCTGTTCTTGGCCGTGAGGTTCCCACGCTCAGTGACAGTGATCTCGAGAGAACCATAGCGAACGGGGGCGCCGGGAATCTCGACGCTTGTCTCACCCTTGAGGATGTACCCCTCACGCTGGGCCCAGTAGCTCGCCGCTCCAAGAACGACGACCACCAGGATCAGGTTGCGCAAAACCGGGTTGTTCTTCTTGCTCATTCGGAAATTTCCTGGGTCTCCAGTGAGGAGCCCGGCATGGATTCTAGTTCCATCTCGACCCACAGGCCTTCCTCGCCAACACGTAGGAGCCCCATGTCCAGGGCCAGGTCAAGCCTCGCTAGCGTGTACTCAATCATTGACCGTGTCTCGGCATTACTGGAAGAGACCAGACTATCCTGAGCATCCAGTAGATCTCGAGTGCTGGCGCGCCCCGCCTGGAGCTTCAACCCAGCGCTCTCCACCCGCTGCTCCGCGAGCCCGACCGCGCTGGATTGTACCTCTTGAGACTCCCGCCTTGCCGTCACCTCTCGAAGCTCATCCCTGAGCTCCTTCGAGATCGTGTCCTCGAGATCCTGAGCCTGACGCACCCTGGCCTGCCAGGTGATCAGGGATCTGCGGTAGGTATTTCGCTCGGGTGTCATGTCGATCGGCAGGTCGATCAGCACCCCTAGGCTCCATCCCACATCCTGGAAGTTGAACTTCAGTGGCTTGCTGGAGTCCGACGAGACCTCGATCGATGAGCTCACATCCAGACCCAGCCGCAAGGCATCAGCAGCTACACGAGAGCGACGTTCCGCATCAACGACTTGATCGACGGCTGTCTTGAAGTCCGGTCGATAGGCGTAGGCGATCTCGATGGCCTGCTCCGGCTCCAGCTCATCAAGCCCCTTCCCGAGAGTGGCGAGTCGCTCGAGCTCCATGGGGTCGACGGTGAGACCAACGTTCATCGGCAGACCCAGGAGCAGCTTGAACGAATCCAATTCCGCTTCGTAATTCTGGCGTGCGACGATCAGCCGATCCTCAGAGGTCAGCTCATCCTGTCGGGCCTGCCCCACCTCGATGTCACTCAGCTGCCCGGCAAGAGATAGAGCTTCATTGCGCTCACGAATCTTGTGGACGGTCTCGTAATTCAGGCGCTCATTCTCGATGAAGTCGAGGGTCTGAAGGAGCCTCAACAGACGCTTGGAGAGATCGACAGAGAGTTCTCTGCGAAAGCGCTCGAAATTGCGCACCTCGTAGACCAGGTCGCGCTCCGCCTGCGTCAGATCTTCATAGACGATCCACCCACCGGCCCCTCTCAGCAGCGGCTGAGTGAACAGCAAGGAAAAGGTCGACTGGGCCGTCCAGCCATCCCCGCCAGAGAGGTCCTTGGCAATGGCGATACCCAGATCACTCAGGATCTTTCCACCCGTGCCCAGGATCTTCTCGATGCTGAAGCCGAGGCCACCAGACGCCAGGTTCGCGGAGTCGGCGAGACCGTCAATACCAACGTCTCCCGCCCCCATGGAGATCCAGCCCAGTCGCCAGCGCTCGAGGGTCACGTCGAGAGCAGCAAGATAGAGAGCCTCCTTACGAGCCTGGTAGTCTCGGTTGTTCTCCGCGGCGATCTCCATGCACTGGGTCAGTCCAAGATCCGGCAGCTCGGTGACCTCCCCCTCCAGGATCCGCGAGCGCAGGCTGTCCTCAGGCGGATCAATGGTGAAGCCGCCGTCCTCGTCGAACAGCTGAGAACGCCGGTCCTCAACGAGGGCGTAGACCTCCTCGTCGGCTTCCACGGAGTAGTCCTGCGCACTGCGGCAGGCCGCCAGCCCTGGGAAGGCCAAGGATAGGATCAATAGGATTCTCACTGGGTCGGCTTTGATGAGACTGGGGACCGGACGGCCGAGCCTTACATTTCACCCGACCTTTCGTCAGAGCCCAAGGTCTGGATTCCCGCTCCCGGTGATTCACAGATCTTTGACGACCTGAGGGCTCCCCATGGGGTCCAGAGCCCCTGATTCTGGGGAATTCCAGCGGTCCCAAAGTTGGGCGTGCTCCTGATCAGAGATACGCCGGGCCCGCACATGCCCTTCCTGCCACTGGAAGGACAGCAGCCGCTGGCCATGGAAGAGATAGCGGCCGGCCAGGCTGCCATCGGTGCGACGGAACTCAACCTGCTTGCTATAGCCAGGAGTCTCGCGCGCGACACCTTCATCTTCACGCAGGTAGCGGACCTCCATCGTCCACTGATCCAGTTCACTGCGAAGCGGGTCAAAGACCTCGAAGCGGCCCCCTGCGAGCTTCCCTTCCCGGGCCAGCTCAAGCAGGTACTGGGGCATGACGGCCCCTTTACTGGTCCCCAGGGACTCGCGAAGACCACCATCATTGCCCCACTCGAGCACCTTCAGGCGCTCGCTCTCGGAGGTCCACTCGGCGAAAATGGTCCGACCTCCAGTCGCTCCGATCTCTCGCCAGACCAGGCGGGGGCTGCGAGCGCTGAGGCACTCCACCGCGAGGATGCGGAGGCCCTCGAAGGGAAACTGGATCTCCTGCTCCAGCTGCCACCCTCCCGCCACTTCACGACGGTGGAATTCGACCAGTCCCAGCTGACCGGCGCGGGCAGCGTGTTCGAGGCCTCTGATCCCATCGTAGCCCCGGTGAGGATGCGGAGACTCACCGACCCACTCTAGAACGAAGTGCTCGGAGAGCCGGGTAGGCTCGCTGTACACCATCCTGGGAGAGCCCCCGGATTCTCCCAGTGCCAGGGCCGGAACAAGCAGCAGTAGCCAGGCAATGCGCTGGTGCAGGCTGCCACGAAGAGCCCCCGAAATCCTGTTCCCGTTTCTCATGCTTGTGGGGAGTCCTGGAGGCTCCCCTGGAACTGATATCGGAGCCCCTGGAGCAGCCCTTGAGTCCCCCCTCTCGACCCGCCCATGAATGGTCAGGGTTGCAGGGCTCCCACAGCAGAGATGAGCCCCAGGAGGGCCAAGAGGGCAACCAGGGCCACCGGTGGCCAGATGCTGCCGCCCAGGCGCCTGGAGAGGTCAACCCACGCCAGGTGGGAGAAGCCCATCTCCCGTGGTTGGCTGGGGCGTAGGACGAGGTCGGACTCCAGGCAGAAGATCTCAGCCACCGGGAAGGACTCGCTCACCTGGGCCCCCTCACGGCCCAGGGCCAGCCGCCGTCTCAGGATTCTCCAGTGAGACCAGGGCGCCGCGAATCCCCAGTCGAACTGGATGGCCTCGAACTCTCGTGCGGCGCGGTCGGAGCTGGTCCCCTCCACGGGAACCTCGAGGTGCTCCCGCGCTGCTCGAACGGCCAGGTCATGATAGGTGGTGGTATCCACCAGAACGGCGGGGAGCTGGATCAGCAGCCCCACACCGAGCAGAGCCAGGGCCACTGGCCGCGGGCGAAGGTCGATGTCCGAGCGCTGGAACCCCAGGGAGGCCACAACCCAGAGCGCGGGAAGCGCAGGCAGGAGGTATCGAGGACCAAACGTCCAGGCCCCATGCCAGCCACCGAGCAGGAGGATCGGCAGGGTGATGGCAATCACCAGCACTCCAACGAGACAAGCAAAGCGCTGCTGTCGTTCGCGCCGCACCCAGGAGAGGGCCGGGAGGAGCATGACCAGAGCTGGCGCCATCCAAAGCAGACCCTTTCCAGGAGAGAGTGTCAGGCCAAGCAGTGCACGAGCTGGATTCCCACCAAACAGTCCCCCTGCCAGGGCCTCCGAGTAGCCGCTGTCCAGGGCATCGCCAAAACGCAGGTGGTTGAGAAGCAGCCAGAGGAACAGCGCGATGACCTGCGGGGTCGCCCAGGCCAACAGCAGCTGGCCGGTAGAAAGGTCGGACGGCTCATCGCCCTGATCGCCGACCGGGTGAATCGAGGAGCGACTCATCAGCAGCAGCAACAGGGCGCCATCCAGCACGAGCACGGCGGGCAGCAGGGCCACCCGTGTCAGGAAGGCCATGGCAAGTGCGAGCCCGAGCAGCAAGGAGCGCAGGCTTGTTGGCCGCGCAGCCATGAGCATCAACAGGTAGAGCGCCCAGGTCACGAAGAAGGTGCCCTGCACATCGCTGAGCGCAGCCCTTGCCTGAGGCCAGGCAAACGTGGCCAGCCCATACCCCAGGCCGGACACGAAGGCCACCGGGCGACTGGCCCCCAGGAGGAGGGTCATCTGAACGATCAGAAAGGCCGTCAGCGCCGTCAGGAGGGGGTTACGCCAGCCAACCAGGAGGTGTTCGAAGTACTCGCTGCGAGCCACGCCGAAGCGCGTGTGAGACTCATGGGCTGCTTGGACTGATGGAGCCATGACCGCTCCCAACCGACCCAGGGCGTAGAAGGGCAGGCCGACGAGCGCCTGGCCGACACCGAACCAACCATAGAACTGACCCTCTCCAGGGCCCGCTCCAGGGCGTACGGAGAATCCTCCGGGGGGCTGGACTAGCGAGAACTCGATCAGGCCCTGGGCCTCCGGAGTTCCCCCCAGAGCCAGGCTCCCCTCGCGCCAGAGGGAGCTGGTGGTCTGGAAGGAGACCTCACCGTCCGGGCCAGCGGGAGGTCCGCTGAATGTCGCGGTGTAGATCGCCAGCAACAAGAGCAAGACAGCCCTCGCCAGGCGGGCATCCGACAGCTCCGGCTTCGGCTGGCCTTGCAGCGCTGTCATCACAAGATCCCTGTCATGGAGTCTCCCTACCAAGGCCAATCGCCTGGCAGCGCTCGTCCAGCTGTCGTTGCAAGCTGTCCAATTCCTCAGGGTAAGCCGCCGAGACCTCTTGAAGCCCGGCGGGATCATGCTGCAGATCAAACAGCTCCAGGCCCTTGTCAGTTCGGCTCAGCCTCCAGCGAGGAGTTCGAATGGAAACTCCGAGCACCTCCTCATCTCGCGAGCTCAACGAGAACGCCGCCCGCTCGGGAAAATCACGAGCGATGTAGGAGTCGGTCAGCCGAAGCAGACTCCGCCCCTCACTGTGCTCCGAGTTGGAGAGCCCGAACATGTCTCGCAAGGTGGCGCTCAGGTCAGTGAGTTCAACCACAGAGCCGAGTATCCGTTCACCAGTCAGGCTGTTGGGATGGGACAGCAGAAGCGGCACATGCAAGCTCGCATCTTCCAGGCTGTCGTCCCGCTCGACAGCAACACCTCTCTCCGCCAGTTCGCAACCTGAGGTTCCAGTGAAGGCTATCAGTGTGTCGGCCCAGAGCGTCCCATCGGCGATGTCATTCATGTAGATATAGAAGAACGAATTGACAAGCTCCGAGAGCCTCACCAGACGCGCATCGTAGAGATCCACCAGGCGCCGGCGATCACGCTCGGTCAGTTGGTGCTCCCCCGCTGCCAGCTCCTCGAAGAACGCTGCCTCGCCGCGCACGGGACCTTCGTAGTCAGTAACGGAATAGATGTCCGAATACGTATCACCAGTAAATGGCCTGGCGACACCTCCGAGGTGAATACAGGTGAAGAGGCTCTCGCCCTCTGCGCTCCGGTCAACCAACCACTCGACTGCAGCCGTCAGTACCTCTTCGTCAGTCTCGACGAAGCGCGAGCGCGAGAAGCCACGAGCAAGCACCTGCTGTTCCTCCTCCGTCTCGCCCAGGGAGGAGGCATTGAAGAATCCGCCCGTGATGAAGCCCGCCTTGGTGAAGTCCTCGGCAAGCGTCGAGCCCCGCTCCCTCAACCCAAGGCCTTCATCGGTGATGGGAAGTGACCCCGCCATCAATGTCGTCAGCGAGATCTGGTCATCGCTACTAGGCACAAAGGCCTTGGCGAAGAAGACTCCCTTGTCTCCCACCCGATCAAGATCCAGGACAATTGGTTGGTCCAGGCGCAGCAAGCCGGTGGTGTGGCGCTGGTAACCGAGTGCTGTCACGTGGTCGCCTCGCACATTAGCCGCACTGATGAGCAGCACATGACGAGGCTGGGTCCCCGGACGCTCCTGCCCACCGCAACCGGCTTGGAAGAGAAGAGCCGCCAGGCACAGCACCTGTCCGCTCCGGGCAATTCGTCGAGCTCTCTGCTGACGCTTGATCATGATTCTATCGGTGGCGGGTCTGGAGACTTGCAAGACTTGGCCCACCACTCGGCATAGGCCCGTGAGACCTCACTTGGAGTCAGGGCAATGATCTCCGGAGTTTCGTAGGTGTGACTCTCCCTGATCCAACTGGCGAGGGCTTCCAAGGAGTCGGCCAGGGTCTTGATCAGGACCAATACCTCCTCCTCTTCTTCGATCGCTCCCTGCCATGTGTAGGTGCTTCGAAGCCCCGAGACCTGGCTGACGCAAGCCGCCAGGCCCGCCTCCAGGAGCCCCCGGGCCAGCATGTTTCCGACCTCCTCATCCGGTGCTGTGACCAGCACGATGCGGTACTCATCGCCATCCTCCAAAGGCCCCTTCTCAAGATGTCGCTCCGACATGGCACCATAGTAGAATCAGGAACATGCTCCACAAGCTGCTCATCGGGACACTGCCACTTCTCCCCAGACCAGTGATGCGTCATTTCGCCGGCAAGTACATCGCTGGCGAGACCCTGGAGCAGGAGCTTGCCAAGCTCCGAGAAATGGCCGGGAGGGGATTTTCGGGGGTTCTTGACATTCTGGGCGAGGGCTCATCCTCCGAATCCCATGCTCGAGAGGCTGCTGAGGCCTACATTCAAGGGGCTGAAGCCGTGGCCGAGGCCCAACTGGACACCTATGTGTCCATCAAGCCCACCCACCTGGGCCTGAACAAGAGCGAGGCCCTGGCACTCGAGCTCTTCGGGTTGGTCGCCGCTCGCTGCCGGGACCTCGGAGTCTTCATGCGCATTGAGATGGAGGACCATCCGACCACGGATGCCACCCTGCGCATTTACGAGGCCCTGCGCCCGGAGTACGAGAGGGTGGGCATCGTGCTGCAAGCTCGACTTCATCGGACTCTCGTCGACATCGAGAACCTTGCTCCGGGTCCCGTGGACGTCCGCATGGTCAAGGGCATCTACCTCGAGCCGGCAGAGATCGCACACACCGACCCCAGCTCAATCCGGCGTGCCTACCTGGACTGCACACGCCGCCTGTTGACACGTGGCGATGTTCATCTGCGGCTCGCCACACACGACGAGGGAATGGCCAACGACCTCATCGAACTGATGGCGGACTTCGAGGTCCCCCGCGAGGACTACGAGTTCCAGGTGCTCCTTGGAGTCCAGGAGCAGCTCTGGGAACGCTGGAAGCTCGAAGGCCTCAATGTCCGAGTCTACGTGCCCTTCGGACCGGAGTGGCGTGAATACAGCCAGCGCCGGCTGCGCAAGAACCCGGAGCTCTTCAAGGCGGTCATGCGGCAGATGCTGCCCGCTTAGTGACCAGGACTACTTGCCGATCGTCAGGCGCTTGGCAAGTATCTCGGAGAGCTCGCCTGTCTCTCGGATCTTGCGCTGAGTTGCCGTGAAGTCATAGCGCACGCGATGCCAGGTGACCGCGTCATTCTCGATCACCGCAAAACATGCTCGGTTATCGCCGTCGCGTGGCTGACCGACACTCCCGACGTTGATGAAGAACTTCCCCACTTGAGGAATCTCCATCCGGCAGCTCTCGCTTCCGTCCAGCCCATGAAACGAGAGCGACTCGTCATGCATTCCCGGGTGGTGTGTATGTCCGCCGACCGCCACACCATCAAAGCAGTCAAAGATCGCCGTGAGCTTGTCCGGGTTGAGGAACCCATCCGTGGAGAGAACATACTCGCGAATCGGGTCTCGCGGTGAGCCGTGAACGAAGTGGAAGCGCCCCTCATCGTGAGAGATCACCAGGTTCTGCAGCCATTTCCAGCGAGCTTTCTTCTCGCTCCCCGAGAACCAGTTTGGCCGCATTCGCTTGCGGGTGTAGTCGATCGCTCCACGGGCATGAGTATTGAAGTCACTTGCGTCCCGGAAGAGCGCCTCATCGTGGTTGCCCATCAAGGCGACCTCCGTCTGCTCCCGCACGAGGTCCACACAGAACTCCGGATCAGGGCCATAGCCGACCACGTCACCAAGGCAGAAGACTCGCGTGACCCCTAGATCGGCGATTCGCTCGAAGACGGCCTCAAGTGCCTCGCGATTCGAGTGAAGGTCTGAGATGACCGCGACCTTCATGAGAGCCCTCCATCGGTAAGTCCAAAGCCAACGCGTGCTGCCTCGACAAGGCGGCGCTGTACGTCATCGATCTCTCCGTCAATGGTAGCCCCCGATGCCTTGCGGTGCCCACCGCCACCGAACTGACGGGCCAGAGCATTCACGTCAAAGTCGTTCTTGCTTCGTGCAGAGAGCTTGACGACCCCTCCTGCAAGCTCCCGTAGGAAGAGCACAACCTCGATCGAGCCCACTGAACGCAGGATATCGAGGGCATCATCCGCATCGAGTGCACCGGGAGCGGCACCCTCTTTCCGACGCGCGCAGATCACCCCCAGTCGCTTGTCAAAGTGATACTCCGTGGAGGCCAGGACTTCCGCTGTCTCAAGCGGATGCAGGCTGCTACGCCGTTGGTAGATCTCACCGAAGAGCTTGCTCGAATCGACGCCCCGAGCGAGCAAGTCGCCCGCCACTCGAAGGGTCTCAGCATCGGTGTTCGAGTACTTGAACCATCCAGTATCAGTCACGATCGAGGTGAAGACTCCCGCAGCAGCACATGGATCGAGCTCAATGCCCAGGTGCTGGGCAATCCTGTAGACCAGCAGCCCAGTCGCCGAAGCGCTGACATCCACGAAGGCCTCATCCCACCACTCACCCTCTGTGTGAATGTGGTGATCGATCACGAGCTTCTGGGAGTCGTGCGCTTCAAGAGCCAGGCCCAGTTCGCCGACTCGGGAGAGCTCCGAGCAATCCAGGAGCACACTCACGTCATGTACCGGGAGATCACCCCCGCCCCAGGAGCGATACTGATTCTCCTTCGCGAGGTAATCGAACTCAGGACCGATCGGGTCGGGATTGATGATCCAGACCTCCTTCCCCAGGGCTCTCAGTAGGCCGGCCAGTGCAGCCTGGGCCCCGATGCAGTCGCCGTCGGGGCGGACATGTCCCGATAGCACGAAGCGACTACCTGAGCGCAAGAGATCCAGTGCGGAGCTCTCGTCGCTATTGGGTCGCTGTTCAGTTTGGGTACTCATTCGTGGGCTGATTGCGAAGCGCGCCTAACCATATTGAGCCAGATTCTCGAGAGATTGCGTTGACCCTACTTGCGGGGCAGAGGGATGGTAAATGTAACGATGACCGGGGGGGCAATGGAACGTCAAACCCGCTCACCGCGGATCCAAACCCCCTCGATCTCCGGTCTTCCCGAGGTCAATCTCTCCAGCCAGGCCTCGCGACCCTGGACTTCGGCCCCCTCAAAGGCGACGAGATCCGCGTTCATGCCAACCCCTAGCTCTCCGATCTGACTCTCGAGGCCAAGGGCCCTCGCTCCACCTCGAGTTGCCCAGTCGAACACCAGCTCGGGCGCCAGCTGGGGATGGTCCTCTCGCACCCGAGCCATCTCCAGGCGCAGGTCGAGATCATCGTTGCTGGCAAGTGAGTCGGTCCCTAGCGCGATTGTGGCCCCGCTGGCAACCCAGGCATCCATGTCGACAGGCTCACGGTCAAAGAACCGGTGGGTGCCCGGGCAGTGCACCAGAATTGCCCCTGCTCGTGCCACCGCCTCCAGGTCCCCTGGCTCGGGAAAGTTGCCATGGACCAGGGAGACACGCCCGCAGAGCAGACCGCAACGGTCAAGATGCTCGAGCCCCGAACAGCTCGGACTCTTGCCGAGCGCCGATGAGAAGGGTCCGGCACCTTCAAGCATCCACTCGCGCTCCTCACTCGTCTCGGCCCAGTGCAGGCTAACGGGTAGCTCACGCTTGCCTGCCACCTCCGCGCAGGCTCGCAACAGCTCCCCGCTCACCGTGTGGGGACCGTGAGGCGACAGCCCCGAGCAGACCGGCTTCGGCGATTCGGCCCAGGCCTCCAGTCGCTCGATCTCCGCCACTGCACGTTCCGCGTGATGCGCGTCCAGGAACTCTCGATACACCCTGGAGCCCAAGTGCGAGCTACCCAGGCAGCGCTCAGCAGCTCCGGTGGAGTCCACATCTCCCACACAGGTGGTTCCGGTCGCGAGCATGCGCAATGCGCCCGCCTCGACGGCCATGTCGAAGTCAGCTGCCGACCTTTCGGCACGTTGCCTCAACACCACACCAATCCACTCAAGGAAGTTCTCGCCCGGAGGCACAAGGCCGGCCAGATCAGAGAGCTCCAGGTGCGCGTGGGCGTTGATCAGCCCCGGGGTTATCACGCGATCTCCCAGATCGATGACCTCTATATCCGCACCACCCGGAAGCGCCCCCCCCCGCTCCACCACACGACGAATCAAGCCATCCTCTACGAGCACTCCACCGCCTTCGAAACACTCGAACGCGTTGGGGATGATCCAGCGGGCAAGGAAGAGACGTCTCACAAGAAATGAGAAGGGGCCGCTCGGCGCTCAACGCGCTCGAACGGCCCCCTCGTATGAGCTACCTAGATCACAGCGGCTGAGCGCGAATCACCATGTTGGTGATGCCGCGGATTCGGCCGTCGATAACGGGGTCGTACTGGGCCAGCTGCTCGTCGAAGATGACCGTGAATCGAATCACGTTCGGCTGCGGAGAGAACTGATTGAGCATGTCCGGATGTTCAACCCAGGGAGTGAGAGAGTTCGGCTCAACGGAGGGGCCATTGAGGTTCAAGGTGCAGAGATTCTCACCATCACCAACGTAGCGGACTCCCTGGAAGCGCACGACGAAGAGCGAGCCTGTTGAGAGGGTGGGCTCATCGTGGTTCAAGGTCGTTCCGATGTAGGTCTGGAAGTCATCACCTCCCAGGGCCGTGCTCGGATAGTTGGCCTCGTCGTAGTCGTCCGTGCTGTCATTCGGCGGAATGCCGCGATAGGGGAACTTGAGTTCTCCAACCCCGATAGCATCGTAGATCACGTCCATGTTCCAGCCGTACCTGCTCAGGTCATCCGGGCTACCAGCTGCATCGCTGACAAACTGGAGACTGAAGGAGGAGCCTTGAGTCGCCGGAACTTCGAGCCAGCATGACTGGGATCCAGAGAAGCTCTCGGGGCGGAAGACCTGGGGCTCCCACTCTCCGATTGAGAGTATGCCCCCCGAGACGGAGAACTCATTGAACTCACCCGAGCCGGAGCCAGCTGCCGGGTCGTAAGGCGAAACGAGCGGAGCCCAGATCAGCGCATCGGCGACCTGGCTCACGAATCCCTCGTACTCCATGCGGACCAGACCGGCGCTGCCATCTCCGCCGCTAGAGCTTCCAACTCCCAAGCCTCCCACCCCACCGTTCACCAGGATCCTCTCGGGGACCGAGGAGAACTCGAGGGTGGTGGCCTGCAGGCGCACGGAGCCACCGGCTCCTCCTCCGCCAGGAGAGGCGTACTTCTCACAGTCGGGGTCCTGACCGGCAATCTGACCGGATGCGGTGCAGAGGGCGATGCTCGCACCTGGAAGGGTGGAGCTTCCTCCATCGCCTCCTGTGCAGTCGATCTGGCCATTGATTCGAAGCAGAGTACCAGCAGTCAGCATGACTGCACCGCCTCCGCCGCCTCCACCTGCGGCGCTGTGGTCCCAGAAGGGGAACAGGCCGCCACCGCTGCTGCAGTTCGGTCCAAGTGCTGCGTTGTGCCTGGAACCATAGACGTGGGTTCCACCACCGCCGCCGCCGGAACCTCCGTTGAGGTGCTTACGCCAGAACTCGAGGTTACGCTTTGCCGTAGGACCAACGATTGACCCGGGGGCCTCCAGGTCCAGGGCGGAGTTGTCTCCGCCGGGAGTCGGCGTGGGCAGGTTGGAGATCAGGCCGGGGAATACGGCCGTGTAGGGACTACCGGGCAAGCCAACCGTCCCGGGGAAAGCGTGAGAGCCGCCACTACCTGGGCCCCCCACCATCGCGATTCGACAGGTGTTGCCATCGTCGAAGATGTCGCTGAGCTCGGCGTTTCCGTAGAGCACCTCGTTACCAAAGTCAGGTGAATTTGTCAGAGGTAGACTCGATGGCCAGCGCAGACCACCAACTCCTCCGGTACCAGTGGGCAGGCCACCGACTCCGCCTCCACTGCGTCCATCATTGACTGCAGCGGGTGAGCCAACCGGCCAGACGACCCCCCCCACATTTTGCATGACGGGCAGGTTCGCGTCGGTCATGTCCATTCGGTCCGCACCCTGACCTCCAGCTCCAGCTGCAGGGCCTCCAGAACCTCCTGGGCCACCAAAGATGGAGTCGATGTAGGGAAAGGGATTGTTCGGCTGGCTGCCTCCGAGATTCGAGACGTGAGCAGCCGGCGTCTCGCCAGTGAGGTCGATCACACCGTCGAGAATCAGCTCGCCCCGCGAGAAGATCCTACCGGCCTGGGATCCCGTGATCACCACAGTGGCCCCCAACCCGATGTCGACTGACGTGAACTCGAAGGCCTGTCCGAACTGATCGATCGTGATCGTGGGCCAGCTGGCCGGGTCCAGCGGATCGTAGTCAGTTCCAGGATCCAGGTTGGACAGAATTGACTCCACCTGATCGGGCAGGGGGAAGTCCTGAGAGTCCGTATTGAGCTCCAAGAGGTCTCCCGAAGTCAGGGAGAGCGGACCAAGACGACCGGAACCTCCACCAGGACCATAGGTCAGCTTGCCACCGCCCCAGGTTGCACCACTCGCCTTCGAATCCTCGTTGTCGTTGGTGGTGAAGTCCTCGGTCAAGAGCTCCTCATCAAAGGTCTGCACAATCGTCGAGAATGAGGACAGTCCCGGGTTCTCGATGACGTTCCCAACAATATCAAGCAACTGGTTCGAGACATCGACGAGGACCTGTCTGGGATTGAGCGGGTCACTGCCACCGGGAGGGAACTCGCCCCCCACCGGAGTGAAGGTCGCCACCGTACGCAGCAGGTTGTCGAAGTCCACGTCGACGATCCAGATACCGGGCCAGGTCACGGGATCACTACCGGGGTCTTTAACCTGGACGGTAATGGTGTTGGAGAGACCATTGAGCTGATTGGCAATCGTGGCCTTGTTCATCACATCGTCGAAGATCAGCACCACACGGGAGGTGGTTTCCAATCCAGTCGACCCATTCAGAGGAACTCCCCCTACCGGCAAGTTCGTCACCGAGTCGAACATCACGGCTCCCGTCGTCGGGTTGAGTTCGTCCGTGACGTAACCCGTGAAGCTGGGAGCCCCGGGAACCGGGTCGATCAGGGGCAAGGTCGTTTGAACCGTGCAGACCATTCGAGTCTGGTTGTTCTTGTTCGCAGTACTCCGAATGAACGGCCCATCCGGATCCTGTCCCTCACCCAGGACACGAATCTCGTAGGTCTCATTGGGGTCGAAGCCGAACTCGGGGTTACCCGCACCCGTGAAGACCAGGCTGGGCCTGAAGACCAGGCGCCTGGAGTCCGTTGGATCGATGGTGAAGACGCCGGATGGAACCGTGCCGTCGTTCAGATTCACCAGTCGGAAGGAGCCCGCGTTGACACTCGAGAGATTGACGGGCTCGGAGAACTGAATCGTGACCTCCGCATTCTGGCTGATGTTGACCAGAGAGCAGTTGATCGGGTTTCCCAGATCTGCATTCCCGCAGCCCAGGGAGCAGGACTCGATGTACATGTTCCCCCCGGAAGAGCCGGACCCGCTACCACTGCTGCAGCCGGCAAGAGTGAGGGTCAGTCCGAGGAAGGCCGCCTGGGCGGTGAGGAGCGCTTGATGCGTCTTCATTCCAGATAGAATCGCGGGATCGGGGTGAATGGGAACCGATGAGGGGGCCTCAAGTCGCCCCCTCCGACCGAGTCAGCTGGGACCACCTGGGGCATGGTTGACAGGGCAATATAGGTGCCGACCCCGACTGGTTGCTAGCTTTTTTGATTCGCTAAGATCATCTGAAGGCCTGCTGGATCAAGAGTGGCACTTGGCGGATGATTCGCCCGGCGCGATAATTGCACTCACAGCATCACTCCAGGCACGCCTGGCGCCCCTTCATGCCTTCGAAGCGCTTTGCGGCGGCCTTTCTCATACAATCCGACCCAGAGCCGTCCACTCCGAACTTCATGCAGGCAAATTACTCAAGAGCAGACTCAACACCCTCCGAGAGTCCCAACCTGAGGGCCGCGGATCGTGCGGATACGCTCACCTCGAGCTGCCAGATCGCACTCATGGTGCTCGTGCTCGGGGGGGCAGCCCAGCTGGCCTCCTGCACCGATGCGGCCGAAGCCGCGCCCGAGCCCCAGGGATCCGCCCAGGCCATGGTCGATCACCTGATCGAGCTCTCGACCCCCCTGGACCCCACACTGACGAGTGACCACCACGATCGGCAATTGCATGCCAGACGTGCCTACCTCGCAGAGCTGCGGGGTGCTTCGCGAGAGGTTGGCCTGGACGCCCTCGAGCGCTTCTCAGAAATCGAGGCAACGGGTTCCCAGGCACCGATTTACGTCCGCGTCAATCTTCTTGATGTCGCAGCTCACGCTGCAACCGAGGAGACGACTCCGGTGCTCGAGTCCCTCCTGCTCGAGTATGGTCATAAGATCGACATCCGTACCGAGGCCACGCTCCTTCTTGGACACGTTTCGCCCGATCGTGCTGTCGAGCTGATCACTCCCCTGCTGAAGAGAACCAAGCTGACTGCCACGATGCCCGCTGATGAGTTCCTCCTCCAGAGCTACATTCTAGGCTGCGAGAATTCCGGTCAGGATCCGGTTCCGATCCTCGCGGACGTGGCCACCAATATTCACAAGGAAGACGCAGCACGGCATCGGGCAGTGCAGGAACTGGGTAACCACAAGACACGGTTAGCCCAGCAAGCACTGCGCTCGATCCTGGTGGAATCAACGGGCAACGCCTATCTGCGCCGCAAGGCAGCTCAGTCCATTCGCAAGTCCTACCCTCGCGAGGAGGCCTGTCAGATCTTCGAGTTGATCTCCAGGCAGGAGGCTGACAATAGCTTCCTGATCTTCCTGGCCGACATGATCGAGGACAACTGCGAGTGATTACCGATACCCACTCTCACATCTTCTGGAAGAACTTCGACGAGGATCGGGCGCAGGTAATCGAGCGCGCGCGTGAGGCTGGTGTCGCGCGGATGCTCGTCGTGGGTACGGACCTGGAGACGTCGCGCCAGTGCTTCGACCTATGCGAGGGTCAGGCCGGACTCTTCCCGACGGCCGGCATCCATCCCCACGACGCTCAGGACGTTGGCGACGAGGTCCTCGGGCAGATCGAAGAACTATGTCGAACCCAAGCCTGCGTTGCCGTGGGCGAGACAGGACTGGATTACTTCAAGGAGTACTCTCCCAGGGTCGATCAGCGACGGCTCTTTCGCTGGCACCTGCAGTTAGCTCGCGAGCTGGACAAGCCGGTGATCGTGCACTGTCGCGATGCCCATCAGGATACGGTCGCCCTGCTAAACGAGGCACGCGGTGTACGTGGGGTGATGCACTGCTACACGATGGGTGTGGAGGAGCTCCAGCCCTACCTCGATCTTGGGCTGTACATCTCCTTCTCTGGAGTCGTCACCTACCCCAAGAATGAGGCAAACCGCGAGGCCGCGGCCAAGGTCCCCAAGGATCGCCTACTCGTCGAGACAGACTGCCCATTCCTGGCTCCGCAGAGCCAGCGCGGAAGGCGAAACGAGCCGGCCCTGGTCGCTGAAACCCTGAAGCGAGTCGCCGAGATCCGTGGTGCTGCTCTCGAGGAGTTAGCCCTGGCGACGAGCGAGAACGCAGCAAGACTGTTCGGACTGGACTGAAGCAAGCGCCCCATGCAGGCTGAAAAATGAACGAAGCGCCGCTGCTGACAGCGACGCTTCGTTCTCGAGGAAACCGGTCGACCCGGTCTCGGAGGCTCAGTGGCTTACTGGACCGGCACCCATGTGTTGGTGTCGACACCGGCAGCCCCAGAGGCGATTGCCGAGTTCATGTCGGCAACGGTGTAGGCAGCGCTGTAGGCAGGACCGCCAGCGACACCTTCGTACTGACTCGCAACCGTCCGGTTGTTCGTCTGGAGGAGGTCTCCTTCCTGGTTGATGAAGAAGACGCGGTTGCCGGACTGACCGTAGGTGTTCGGCCAAGCGTAAGCGCACCACAGGATCTCGGCGTTGTTACCACCAACGGTTGCGGCAGTCGCACCACCACCACCAGCCTCGGCGACTCCGACGGCCGGCGTGTTGCCGTCCGGAAGGAAGACCGAGAAGCAGTAGCCTGAGCGGTTGACGACACCGTTAGCGTCGACGTTGCCAAAGGCACTGGAGAGAACAGCGGGGTTCAGGATATCGGTGGCAGCGCCGAGGCCTCCACCGTTGACACGCATCGGCATGGTACCTGCGAGTTCGGCAAGGTAGCCGTACTCCCCACCACCATCAGCGTCTGTGTCGATCGCTGCGGAGGACTGAATCTGTGCCTGCGCAGAAGAGAGCGAGCGCAAGGTTGCGATCGCTGCGGACTCGTTAGCTGCCAAGCGAGCGCTCAGCAGCTTGGGAATCGCGATGGATGCGATGATCGCGATAATGGCGACCACGATCATGAGTTCGATGAGCGTAAAGCCAGCTCGGTTCCGATTTCGGATCATTTTGTTACTCGTTAGTCCCTCAAGGAGGCACCGGCAGACTTGAATTACCGGCGCCATTAGTCAGTGTGGAAGCGGGTGGATGGTTCTCCAATGAACGCACCAAGACTCCCTGGTCACGTTCGCCCTGCATCAGATTTTTTCTTGGCCGAGGAAGAACAGGCGTTGGCCCGTCTCCGCGACAGACGTATTCACCCTCCAGAGAAATAGGAGGACTCCGGCGTCACAGGCGGCATATCGGCCCGAGCCGAGGCTCTTCTTGACAGAACAAACGACGATCTCGAAATCTATTCAGATCTGGCGCCTGTCCTCACAAGACTCCCTACCAAGAGTGAGCACGGGTACAGACAAGACTGCAGTTCATGCAGCCCTGCCTGAGTGTTCGGAAACTTCTTCCTACTTCGAGTTACTCAGGTTCCCGACAACGTCGAGAATAGGAAGGAATACCGACAGCACGACACCGCCGACCATGACTCCCATGACCGATATGAGGATCGGTTCAATCATGCTGGTCAATGACTTGACCGAGGCTTTGACCTGGCTGTCGTAGAACTCCGCGATCTTCTCGAGGAGAGTCTCGAGAGCACCGGACTTCTCACCGATGGCGATCATTCGCACAACCATGGGAGGGAAGGTAGGTGCGCGGCTCAGCGGCTCAGAGAGCATATTTCCGCAGCGTACCGCCTCGCGCGACTCCAGCACGGCCTTTGAAATCACGCGGTTACCGGAGGTCGAGGCCACGATGTCAAGGGTTCCCATGATCGGAACACCTGACCGAATCAGCGTTGAAAAGGTCCGAGAGAAGCGAGCCAGGGCGACCTTACTGAATAGCGGACCAAAGACAGGGACCTTCAGTGAGATCTTGTCGTACATGAAGGCGCCCTTGTCGGTCTTCAAGAGCATCCAGAGTGCAAACGGCGCCCCCATGAACATCAAAGCCAGGAGGATCCAGTTTGATCTCATCCACTCAGAAGTCTCCAGGACGAACTTCGTGAGCGCAGGAAGCTCGGTGTCGAGTGATTCGAACACCTGCCGGAACCCGGGCACGATGCCGATCATGAGGAATGCCGTGATGCCCGTGACCAGGATCATCGAGATGACCGGATAGGTCATTGCGGACTTGATCTCGCGACGCAGTTCCTCGGCAGCCTCGAGATAGTCAGCAAGACGGACCAGGATGATGTCCATCTGGCCTGAAACCTCGGCGGCCTTGACCATGCTCACGTAAAGCTCGCTGAAGGCCTTGGGACAGTGCTCCATCGCCACGGAGAGGTCGGAGCCACCACGCACCTCCGAGATCAACCTCTCGCAGCAGGCCTTGAAAGGAGCGGTCTCCGCCTGATCCGAGAGCACCTCAAGGCCCTCGAGCAAGGAAATACCTGCCCCCACCATTGTCGCGAGCTGTCGGGTAAACAGGACCAGCTCCGTCCGTGATGCATTGGGCTTGACGCCTTTGGTACGGAGCCCCTTCGTCTTGAGGCCCCGGCCACGGCGACCACCAACTTCGTCGATGCTCATTACAACCAGGTTCTGACGACGGAGTTCATTGAGAACCTCCGTGCGATCAACGGCTTCGATCTGTCCTTCAACAGTCTTGCCACCCGGACCCTTTGCTGCGTACTTGAAACTCGTCACGTTGAAATTACCTATTCATCACCCATGGTTACACGCAGGACCTCTTCCAATGAGGTGACCCCACGCATGGCGTTCTTCAGAGCTACGCGCCGGAGAGAGATCATCCCTCCATCCACTGCAGCTCGCTTGATATCGTGAACGGGGGCTCCATCGATCACCAGACGACGTAGGTCGTCGTTAAAGTAGAGTGTCTCCAGGATCGCGAAGCGCCCGCGGTAGCCAGAATTGCAGCGCGAACACCCTGCAAGGTCTGGCCCAAAGAGCTGATGCTGGCCGAGTTCACTCTCCTTGAAGCCCACGTTCAGGAGCTGTTTCTCGGGGAGATCAACTTCAACCCTGCAGGAGTCACAGAGGCGGCGCCCCAGGCGCTGAGCTCCCACGCAGAGCAACGAACTGGAGACCATGAATGGGTCGATCCCCATGTCCACCAGTCGAGTGATCGTGCTGGCCGCATCATTCGTGTGCAGAGTTGAAAGCACCAGGTGCCCTGTAAGAGCGGCCTTGACAGCAATATCGGCCGTCTCCTTGTCCCTGATTTCTCCCAGCAGGACCACGTCTGGATCCTGACGTAGAATGGAGCGCAAGGCGCCCGCAAAGGTCATCCCGCGCTTGGGATTGACCGAGACCTGATTGATCCCGTTCATGCGGTACTCAACAGGGTCTTCAACCGTCGTCACATTGATCTCGGGAGATGCAACACGCTGTACACAGGAGTACAGGGTGGTTGACTTGCCAGATCCAGTCGGCCCAGTGATCAAGACCATCCCGTGGGGCGACTCAACCGCTTTCTCGATGTGACTGAGTGCCCGATCCTCGTAGCCCATTTGGTCCAGACGCATCGACATGCTGCCTGTATCCAGAATCCGCATCACAGCCTTCTCTCCTCCAACCACCGGCAGGATGGAGAGTCTGAAGTCGATCTGCCTACCCTCGTAACGGATCTGGAACTTGCCGTCCTGGGGCGTGAAGCGCTCGGCAATGTCGAGCTGAGCCAGAATCTTGAGGCGAGAGGTCAGCGCACTGAGCAGAGCCTTGGGGGGAGTCATCGCCTCTCGGAGAGCTCCATCGACCCGGAACCTCACAACAATCCCCCTGTCCAGTGGCTCGATGTGGATGTCGCTGGCCTTCTGCTTGAGCGCTCTCATCAAGATCAGATTGATCAGCTTGACTGCGGGCGCGTCATCCCCTGATGCGGCCGAGATGTCGATGTCATCGAGTTCTTCCTGAACTGCGACCTCAATACCAGTCTCACCTGCGACCTCCTCAAGGAGATCCTCAACCTGGCGCGAGCCTGCATTGAATGCGCCATCAATGGCCTGAAGAATGTCTGATGGGTGACTCAGTACCTGCTGAATCTGACAGCCAGTTCTGCGTCGGAGGTCATCCTTCAACAACACGTCGAAGGGATCACTGACCGCAATCGTGAGCACGTCTCCATTCAAGGAGATCGGGAGAATCAAGTTCTGGGTGCAAGCATCTCCGTCGATGCGCTCGAGAGCCGACGGATCCGGAGTAACCCGCAAGAGATCGACCGGCGGGAGGTTTGCCCCCCGGCCAAGCGCCTCCAGCAATGAGTCCGCGGTAATGGTCCCCGAAGAAATCAGATTCTCCAGGAGGTGTCCACCGCGCTCTTTCGCGATGCTCCAATCCTCCGCAGTAGCAACTCCCCCATCAATGAGGAGCTTTCGGATCTTTCCGGAGACGACAACCATCAAGCAGCCTTGATCAGCGTCCTCAACTCAGCGGGATCGCTCATGGTCATCTCGGCGTTCACCATGTTGACCTTGCCGCTACGTACATGGTCAGCGAGAGACTGAGCCATGGTTCGCATTCCCAACCGACCGCCAGTCTGAATCTGGGAGTACAGCTGGTGAGTCTTACCCTCACGAATCAAGGCCCGGATTCCCGGCGTGCACGTCATGATCTCCGCAGCCATGGCGCGACCATTTCCATCGGTCGTTGGCAGAAGCTGCTGACAGAAGACTGCTTCCAGAGAGAAGGACAGCTGTGTTCGTACCTGTGACTGCTGGTGAGCAGGGAAGACGTCAATGATGCGGTTGGCAGTCTGAACCGCATCAGAGGTGTGCAGGGTGCCAAAGGTCAGGTGGCCCGTCTCAGCAAGCGTCAAGGCTGCCTCAATGGTCTCGTGATCTCGAAGCTCGCCGACCAGCACCACGTCAGGATCCTGACGCAGGATGCTCCGGAGTGCATTGGAGAAGGACCGGGTGTCACCACCGACCTCTCGTTGAGTCACGAGGCAGTTGCGGTGCTTGTGCGTGAATTCGACCGGATCCTCGATGGTGACAATGTGAGCCTGCCGGTGCTGGTTGACGTAATTGATCATCGCGGCCAGTGAGGTCGACTTACCCGACCCAGTGGCGCCCGTGACGAGGACCAGCCCCGAGCGCAGTGAACAAATCCGCTCACATACACCAACAGGCATTCCGAGAGACTCGAACTCGGGGACCTCGCTGGGAATCGAGCGGAGGACGGCGGCCACGTTTCCCTGCTGAAAGAACACGTTCGCTCGGAAACGCCCAAATCCCTCGAGGCCGAATGAGCAGTCAAGTTCCAGATCTCGATCAAGGCGAGCGATCTGATCTGCGTTCAAGACGCTGGTCGACAGTCGACGGGTGTCTTCCCCCGTCATGCTCGGCGTATCCACAGGCATCAGCATGCCGTGCACACGTATCCGTGGCGGACTACCCACGGAAATGTGCAGGTCCGATCCCCCCTGTCGCACCAGTAGCGACAAGAGCTCATCCATGGTGATCATGTGCTCACTTCTCCGTCAGGGAATTTGGTTCTCGATATCGGGGAAAACACGCCGCCTGGCGGACTCGGGGTAGCCCAGGAAGCGATCAAAACGACTCATGCACCCCATCGGTGATTCGGACCACTCAACTGGAGGGGGCTTCACTTGATTCCCCTCGCCCTGTAGAGAATCCGGGCCTGACCGGGATGGAAAAATATTCCCCCCACCCCAACGAGGGATAACAATGACCAGGGGCGGCCGGGCTCTCGCCTGACCGCCCCTGGCAGTTCTGGACTCAGTGAGGCGCCCCTGGCGCCGGCTCAGTCAGCCTTACTCATCCTCGCGAGCCTGGTCCTTGAGGACCTTCTGCTGCTCGGCAGCAGGGACTGCCTGGTAGCTGTTGAAGGCCATGGAGTAGGCCCCCTCACCCGAGGTCTGCGACTTCAGATCCCTGTGATAGGTCTGGATCGTCGAGAGAGGCACCGAGGCCTTGATGACCGTGACCGCACCATCGGCCTCGCTGGCCTGATCGACAACGTGTCCTCGACGCTGACTGGTGATGTCTGAGAAGATCGTGCCTGCATGGTCTGTCGGCACGTGGATCTCGACATCCATGACTGGTTCGAGCAAGACCGGCTTCCCAGCCATGAAGCCCTCCCGGAATGCGCGCTTCGCAGCTGTCTTGAAGCTGGCCTCGTCCGAGTCGACCGCGTGAAACTTGCCATCGTAGAGTTCAAGCTCGACATCAACGACGACGTTGTTGGTCAGGACTCCCTCTGCGCAGGCCTCCACGAAGCCCTTTTCTACGGCGGGGATCAGGTTTCTCGGGATCGATCCGCCAACGACCTTGTCGCTGAAGAGGTTTCCCTCTCCACGAGCCCTGGGGCGCACACGCACGTAGCACTCACCGAACTGCCCACGTCCACCGGATTGCTTCTTGTGGCGGTGGTGCCCCTCTGCGGGCTTCGTCATCGTCTCGCGGTAGGCGATTCGCGGCAGCTTCGTCTCGATCTCGACTCCATATCTGCGCTTGAGGCGACTCTCGAGCACTTGCAGGTGTAAGTCACTCATACCGCTCACGACTAGCTCGTGCGTCGTCGAGTCGTTGTAGAGCGTCAGGGTCGGATCCTCGGCCACAAGCTTGTGCAAGGCCTCACCAATTTTCTGCTCGTCGGCACGGCTCTTGGGGAAGACGGCCAACGACACCATGGGAATACTCGGCTCGGGCGCAGTAACCACCCTAGGAGCCCCTTCGGCTGAGCTGATCGCCTCGCCCACCTGAACGTGCTCGACCTTTGAGAATGCCACGATCTCTCCAGGGCCGGCGCCAGTGATCGCCTCCCGGTTCTTGCCCACCAGGTGGAAGAGGCCGCCAACTTTCTCGGGCTTGTGGTCTCCGGGCCCATGAATGTGGTCGTGATCGCCCAGCGTGCCGCTCCAGATGCGAGCGAGGCAGACCTTGCCGACGTGCGGGTCCGACTTCACGTTGAAGACCGTTGCAACGAGCGCTCCGTCCTCGCTCGGGGCGACCTTGTCACCCGCATCGTCCTCGATCTCGGCCTCGGTCGGGGAGGGTGCGAAACGCTTGAAGTAGTTGTAGATGTTCTCAACTCCGAGGCCACTGTCGGGGTTGCACACCAGCACGGGGATCAAGGCGCCAGCCTCGATGGCATGGGGCATCAACTGCTCGAGTTGCTCCTCGGTCAGGAGCTGGGACTCCAGGTACTCCATCATGAGGTCCTCGTCCTCGCAGGCGTCCATGACTCGGTCCATCAATCGTTGGCGCCAGTCGGAGTCCGTGACCTCGTAGGTTCGCCGAACTGAACTAAAGCCTGCACCGTTGGCATCAGGCAGCAGCACCGGAACACAGACCTCGCCGATCGCAGAACGTAGCTCCTCAACGGTTTGATCGAAGTCCGCATTCTCTCCGTCGAGGTGCGTGATCACGATCGCGCAGGGACGATTGAGCTGACGAGCGTTATCCAGTTTCTTTCGCAGGTTGAATGTCACTCCACTGGAACAACTCACCACGGCACAGACCAGATCTGAAGCAAACATCGCTCCCATGGTCTCTGAGACGAAGTCCGGATAGCCCGGTGTATCGAGGAAGGTCCAGTTCCTGTCACCGTGACTCGCGTTCACCACGGAGATCTGGAGCGTGTGCTTCTTCTCCTGCTCTTCTGGTTCGGTATCACAAATGCTCGTGCCCTCGACCACCGAGCCCTTGCGTGAGGAGGCACCAGTGATGTGAGCGAGTGCGTCTACGAGGGTCGTCTTTCCACTTGAAGGGTGGCCGACGAATGCGATGTTCCTGATTGCCTGGATGCCTGTGCTCATCGATGAGGAATTGCGCGGGTCTGGGGCCCCGCGCCCAAGAGGGGTCAAGAGATTGGGTACGGATGTAGAGCGACCGCCTGGTAGCCAGAGGCTCTCCAAGCGGTCGGACATCTTAGCGATTCAGGGTCATTCGAGGGAAACCAGTCCCTCCCACGCCCTCGAAAGCGGGGTCGGAAGGCCCCTCCGTCTATCCAGACCTCCCGGTCAGCGTCCAGCCCCGTAGACCACGATCTCCACCCGGCGATTCTGCGACTTTGCGGCAGAGGTGTCGGCTGGATTCACCGGGCGATACTGGCCATGCCCCACGACCACACACTGCTCGTCTGCTATCTCACATTCCTCGACGAGGTAGGTCAGGACGGCTGTGGCCCGGGTCAAGGAGAGTTCACGGTTGCTGTCGAACTTCGACTTGGAAATCGGATCGGTGTCCGTGTGACCCTCGATCGAGTACACCCCGCCGGCATGGTTCTGGCGAAGGACAGTCGCCACCTCCAGTAGGGCTTTCTTGCCAGAGGCCGAGAGTGCGGCCTTACCCGAGCCAAAAGTGATCGAGGACGGAATCGTGATGACCGCCACACCATCGCGATAGGCGTAGCCTATTCCGAGGCTCTCAAGGCCCGCCTGGTTGTTCGTGGTGAGGCTCTGAACTGGTTCAGAGTCCCTGCGCATGCTCGCCTCACGCAGCTTGGCCCCCATGTTCTCCAGTTCCGCCTGGAGCAACTGTCGGTCCCTCTTGAGCACCGAGCGCTCCTCGCGCAGCTGAGCAATCTCGGCATCACGCTCGTCGATCGCCTTGCGAAGTTGGTCAGGGCTGGTGCAGGAAGTCGCCCCAAGTGTGATGCAGAGGAACAGGAGGGCGAATGCCCGCCGCCATGTATCAGGTCGCTTGAACAAGTTGTCGCCTCCTCAGGAGGCGACTTGCAGCCTCCCCATTTATTGAAATCGTGGCAGGACGAGGTAGGCCTCGCAGTGAGTACCTCTCTCCAACGGCTCCCCCGAGGCCAAACGACCCCCTCAGGGAACGTTCCTCAGCAGCAGCTCCATGACATCATTCCAAGACAGCAGCACGATTCCAATGCCCCCGGCGAGATAGGGCCCAAAAGGTAGATAACGTCCCAGGATTCTGGCGGTGTGTAGGGCTTTCCAAACTGGCTTGGCAACTCCTCTCCTGCGAGCCCGACTGCGTACCAGCCAATAGAATCGCCCCATGTTGAGCAAACCGGCAACGGAGGCCAGGAGAGAGGCCAGCATCAAGGCCAGGAGCACTCCTCCGGGCCCCAGGAAGGCTCCACCGGCCCCCAGGAGCTTGACGTCCCCGAAGCCCATCGCCTCCTTGCCGAAGGCGCGTGCGCCAAACCAGCCCACCGAGAAGAGGGAGCCCCAGCCAACCGCCAGCCCCGCCAGGCTGGCCGCCAGGGAGCCCAGGCGCGACACACCGCCCGCCTCAGGACCGCTCAACTGGATGGCGATCCAGCTCTCATCGTGCAGTGCGGGCACCAGGAGGGACAGGAGGGGCCCAGCTACCATGCCTCCGATCGAGACCGAGTCCGGGATCTCCATGCAATCGAAGTCCACGAAGGTCGCCAGTACCAGGCCGGAGAACACCAGGACCTGCACCAGCACGAGCGGCCAGGCATCCACGCCTCCCGAGGCCCAGGCAGCCAGAACCCAGAGGCCTGATGTCAGGGCCTCCACGAAGGGATAGCGCCAGGAGATTGAAACAGAGCAGTGCCGGCAGCGCCCCAGCTGGATCAGCCAGGACAGGAGGGGCAGGTTCTCGTACCAGGCCAGCCTGTGCTCGCACTTGGGGCAGCGCGAGCGCTTGGGATCATTGACCGTGACCCCCTCCAGGGGATAGCGGTAGATGGCCACGTTGAGGAACGAGCCCACGAAGAGCCCCGCGGCTGCAATCCAGAAGTAGAAGAGTTCGGGGGACATCAGCGTGAATGGGCGGTCAAGGCTCCCAGATGAGTCGCACGTCATCGACCACTGGCGGGTACCAGAGACCGTACTTTTTCTGCCCCGGACCTGCGGGATCGACTCGCAGCTGGATCAGGAGTCGGAGCGAACTCGAATCCAAGAGGTCCCGGGGCGAATCGACTGCCCCCCAGTCCTCGAGAGGCGCTCCGTAGGGTAGATCGGGTGGAAGGTATTGGATGCTGTAGGAACCATTGCGAGCTTCCGCTTGCTCGATAGGGTCGAGCCAGCGCGAGACTCCTCCTGATGGAGGGACGGGGTTCGAGAGCAACGCAAAGGTCAGTGAGTTCACGAGCGGGTTCGTGAAGGGCGCGTCGAGCTCCAGGTCAGCGCGGCTCGCCGTCGGATCGATGTCTCCCCCCCCGCCTTCCCCAACCAACCACAGATCGCCCTTCTGGGCGCGAACCCTCCCGGTGATGCGGATTCGACCGCCCGCTGCTAGCAGTAGCGGACCTTCCACTTCCAGCTCTCCCTCGATCACCAGGTCTCCGCCGGCAACGATCACGGTCCAGTTGAAGTCCTCTTCGCTGGCCACCTTGAGCCACTCGGAGAGCGCCTGCCCGCGTTCGATGTGCCTGACCATGGGTTGCCCCGAGCCGGCCTTTCGCGTCAGCCGCCCGGAGACGACAAGCTTCCCCTGGCTGCGCAGGACAACCAGCCCCGGCTCGGAGAGAAGCTGGGCAGTTCGTCCCTCAGGCACGATCATGCTGGTTGAGTGAATGTCAGAACGACTCTCTGCCACTCCCAGTTCGCAAGAGCCATCCGTTCCCAGACCCGCGGAGCGGGGATAGCGCACTGTTACCTGCCCAATGTCATTCCAGTACGCGGAGCCGTCCACTCCAGGAACAACGAGCTGGGAATACAACTGGTCATTCAAGAAGCTGAGGGGAAACTCCGGCTGAACCTTCTCACCGCGCTCGAGGACATCGATCGGCACGCGTTCGACCGGTCGAAGTGGATACCAGACCTGATTGCCGCCAAAGTCCCGTAAGGTAATCGACGGCTGCAGGCCAGCACGCTCCGGAGCTCTGGGCCTGAGGTAGTAGCGGCCAACCCCGAGCAGGCGACGAGGGCGCAGCTCCAGGATGGCTCCCTCCTCGCGGGAGTTGGCGCGAAGTCGGGGGTCCAGCGGCACGGGCTCCGCCCCCGCGGCTACCGGCTGCAGGACGAACTCACCGTCCACCAATGTCGAAGGATCGAGTGGCTCTGAACACATCAGCTCCAGGGAGTCGTCGCTGTCGAGGATGATTGGACCGGACTGGGCTTCATTCAGGCGCAGCGCAGCACCAACTCCAGGAGTGCTGTCATCAAAAATCTGCTCGCGGGGCTCGGCCAAGGCTGCCGTTCGGAAGAAGAAGCGGGCGGACTGCGCCAGGGGCCACCCAGCTTCCGAGCGCACCCCGTCCACCGCGGGAAACCCCTGGACCAGGACCTCGTAGCGGGTGCCGGGCCGCAATCCGCCGTCGGAGAGATCCCGCTCCTTTCCAAGGTCTGGAACGAATCGTACCCGACCTCCGTCAATCTCGAAGTCGCCCTTCGCCGGCGTGCTCTCCCCCTCAGGACGCACACTCAGACTCGTCGAGGTTACTGAGGAGCCGTCCACGTCTCCAGAAAAGTGAAAGACCAGAGCCTCGTTCAGGAACACGCCCTCTCGAGCCTCCGGCCGCGGCCGCATCTGCTCCAGACGAATCACCCGGACTGGCTCATCCCCCCCCTCAGAACAGGCAGAGACGATCAGCAACCAGCCCAGCATGAGCCTCTCCAGGGACTTCAGTCTTCGGTTCATCACTGACTGCACCGCGGCATTGAACCAAGGACTTCCCCTCCATGACAGGAGGATCCGCCTCCCGAGCCCCTCTTTTGGGGTAGGAGCAAGTCTCCTCCTGGGGGCACGAAGAAGCGGCGTCAGGTATTGCCTACCCGACGCCGCTGCTCAGTTCTCTCACCAGGAGGCGAGCGCCGCCTCCTGGACGACTAGAAGCGGAATGGCAAGCGCAGGAAGTCCAGGCCAGGCAAGGGGGTGTTGCTGTCCAGGTCTGCCACGCCTTGTGTGATATCGAAGGTCACGCGGTATCGCATGAAGCGCACTGCGTGCCCCGGATCAATACCCAGGGCATTCAGGTCCTCTCCGGCAAGATTGTTGACAAATCCAGTCGTTGAGGTCTCTGCCTCGTCATCGGGATCCACCGCGAAGAGGTCGAACTCGATCTTGATCGACGAGCTCGAAGGCAGGGCATTCGCCACACCACTCGTCGTGACTGAGAAGTAGCGCGGGCGTAGCTCGACGGCCCCTGCAGCAGTGGACAGGTCGCTGGGAACCGTCAGCGCCAGCTCATCCGTGGAGGAATTGTACGAGGCGCTGGCCACACTGAAGGTCTCAGCACCGATCACGAGGCTGAAGTTCCTGAGCAGGTTCGGATTGCGTGTGTAGACAGCATCGTTGCCGCCAGCCAGTGAGCTCGCATCCATCAACAGGGTGCGGTCGGTCGGGTCGCCCGCGTCGAGAACAGGTGCTCCCTCCGTCAGCAACGGAGCAAGCTGGTCGACGACTTCAGCCGTGGCGTTGACCAGGCCATCCGCCGGGTTCGTACCACCGAAGAGGAAAGCAATATCACCCAAAGTACTAGATACCGGGTCGACGGTCGCTTCACCCACCGAGATCCACTTCGACTGGGCCATCGAGAAGCGACCGAAGATCGGCAGCAAGTGATCATCCCACTCGAGATCAACCTGGTTGTAGCCATGCGGAACCGGTCGCACAACACTCGCCAGCGCCGATTCATTACCACCGGGATAGAGGAAGTCGTTGTCGATGTCACCAACATGAAGCTGGATCAATCCTGGCCCCCCATCACCACCGGCGGCTCTCACGACACCATTACCGACCAGGTTGTTCCTGCAGGTAGGGTCGACGAAGTCGAAGATGTTGTCGTTCCCCGGGGAGTTGTTCTGACCAATGTGCTTGGCGTCCGAGGCAATGTTGTTCTGCTCGGTGGTGTTGGCACCACCGGCACCTCCTGCTCCCTCACCACCTTGTCCGCCACGCGCGTCGATCGCCTTCACGGTCGAGCTGGCCTGGGAGAGGTCGACACGGCCCGCGGTCTGCAGGATCAGGTGTCCGCCTGATCCACCACCGGAACCGCCACCAACTCGGTTGACACCTGCAGTGTTCTCTCCACCGCTGCCAAAGCCGCCGATCGCGCTGATCGTACCCGTACTGGTGACAATGATATCTCCCAGGGCCAGGATGGTCAGCGCACCGGCGCCTCCGCCTCCACCACATCCCTTGTCCTGACGGTTATTGATCAGCTCCTGAGGCGGATAGGCCTCGCCAGACCCCACAAAGGTGGCGTCACCACCTGCACCACCGCCACTGCCACCGATTGCGTGGTTGAGCTCACCGGTGACCAGGGACTCTTCAGGGGTTCCAATATTCGCGACCTTCGTCCCCAGGAAGTCATTCTCAATACCCGGCAGGACTCCAAAGGGCCCTGCGCCGCGCATACCACCATAAGGGATGTGCTCACCTTGGGATGATGTTGCATTCGCGTGTCCAGGGAACCCGTTCTCGGCATCGAGTCCGTAGATGGCCTGGTCATCGCAGAGAACCGACGGGTCGGTCGGGGGAGTGGCTTCTATCAACTCCTGCTGATCGTGCCCAAAGACACCACCGCCTCCACCAGCCGCACGACGCTGAACGCCGTTACCGCTTGAGACCGTACTCCACCCTGACTCGCCGCCTTCGCCACCCTGGTTTGGTGTTCCCCCGGGACCCTGTCCGTTGCCACCCCTCTGAGTGACCTGGTTGGTCAGGAAGCTACCGATGCCTCCGTCGCCGCCTCCGCCCTGACCGGAAGCACCGGACTCGGGCTGGGTTGGAGTATTCAGCGTGAAGACCGGCGAGGCGCCACTTCCATCCGCCGAGAGGCGTCCCTCGATCGTGACAGTACCTGTCGCCAGGATGACCGCGGGGTTGGGCCCGGAAATCCGGAGCTGAGAGCTCGCCGGAATGTAGAGGTTGTTGACGTCCAGGCGGCCATTGACCGCGAGTTGACTGAACTGCGGGAGGCCTCCAGGACCTCCAAAGAAGAGTGTCGAAGTGGTGTCGAAGACCACAACCGTGTTCGGCTGAATGTGCAGGTCGAACTCACCCCCGGGCCCACCCGTGCCGTCGAAGGCGAAGCCTGCCTTCAAGCTACCGCCCCCCCAGTCAGCGCGAGGCGCTGAGAGCGCGGCGACGGAGTCCTCCAGGGTTGTGCCGAGAAATTCATCGAGGACCTCGTCCGCAGTCACGAGAGGATTACCGCCGCCATCCACGATCGCATCAGCAGTCATCAGGGCGAAGTTGTCCACGGGACTCGAGTTTCGATCACCGACGATGTCCTCAAGCTCGGGGGACACCACCAGGCGCATCAACCGCCCCTGGGGGAGAATACCGACCGGTGTGACGATGACCGAGGCGCCCGTACCCTCGCAGTTGCTCTCCAGGAAGACATCGGTAACAACAGGCCTCCACTCAGCACCGTCGAAGTACTGCATCTTGAGCCGGTTGGAGTTGATGTTCTCAGCTCGCGGGCTCAGTGGTTGGTCGAAGCGTACGACCAGTTGGACCTGGGTCCCGGGCTCGCTGTAGAAGTTGTTGCTGACCAGGAAGCCAGGAGGAAGCGAACCGGTGCCATCCG
>JABACD010000018.1:44513-45627 GCA_014237855.1 Planctomycetota bacterium
GCTGTAGAAGTTGTTGCTGACCAGGAAGCCAGGAGGAAGCGAACCGGTGCCATCCGGATTGATCTGGAAGTAGGTATCAGTCTCTGCGGCTCCTTCATCCGAATTGCCGGTACGGATAAGCGTTCCCGTGCCTGGCAAGATCACCGGCCTGGCGGGACCGGGCAATGGATCCAGGAACAAGTCTGCCAGGATCAGGGAAGTGGGCGTTGTGAAGCCCAGCGTGAAGCCGCTGGTCAAGGCATCCCCCTCCGCCGAACGAACAGTGGTCGCCCCACTGGACGACGAGGGAACATTGACCTGGTATGCCACCCCTTCCGGCTTGAAGCCAGCATCGCTGAAGTCTTCCTCCTTGGGGCAAACCGGCTGGAAGACGACCGAACGCGGCTCTCCCTGAACCATGGCGAACTCCCCCACTGCCGGCGCACCATTCAACTCTTGAATATTGATCGTATTCAAGTTGACCGTATCGAAGTCGATCGGGGCGGAGAAGGTGAACTTGATCGGCCGATTGATCTGCCAGACCGCCTGATTGGTTACGGAGACCTGGGAGAGTGCGAACGGCCCGGATGTCGTTCCAACGGCGCCCGAACTGGAGCTACTCCCAGAGCAACCCACCAGGAAGATGGGCAGGCACAGGGTCGCTCCCCGAAGCAGAGAGGTCAGATTGCAGCGGCTGGATCCGTGAAGTTGAGTCATGTCGGTTCGGTGAGAGTGCCGTCAGGGGAGAGCGGTGGATCGGTTTACCTTGCTTTCGAGAGAAGATCGCTCGGTCGGTGCGGCGCTGGTCTGTAGTCGCCCAAGGCTTGGTCTCCCTGGTGGTCTGCATCGCAGGATGCAACCTCCGGGGAAGTGTGGTACCGGTCCTCTTTTTAGTTAGCCGTAGCGTCGAAGAATGAGAACCCGAGGGACTGAAGCTCTGCAGTCTGGTTGGAGGCTGCGTTGGAGATGAATGAGATCCGAAGCTGGAAGTATCTCGCATCGTTGATCTCGGTGATGTCCTCAACCCAGTCCCCTGCACCAATGAAGGTCGGATTACCAACTAGTGTTCCGATCTCGTCCCCATACACGTCGAGGTTTGCGGCGTTGTTGGTGATGTCGTCCCCACTCTGGCCCA